>JASBUG010000037.1 GCA_030148025.1 Flavobacteriaceae bacterium
ATTATGATTTTGTGTTCTACGATAATATTCACTATTTCTTGCAGGAATATGAAGCCTGGGAAAAGGTATATACAAGTGAAGTAGGCGCCTTAAATGAATTTGATAACGAGAACTATTTACAGTTCTTAGCTGGTGGAAATGACTCTACATTTAGAAGCTCTCAAGATGTTGATGTGTTAAATGTAAATACTATTTATTGGGATTATACAGGTGTTTATGGTGTACAAGATATTTCTGGAAATGCATATCTAAAAACTTTAACATTAGATTACGATTTCTTCGACAATGAACATTTTGAATTGAACGTTATTAATGACGAACTAATAGAGTTGTACCACCCAACATCGGGAACGTATTATGAATTTGAAGGGCAAGGCTATATTGAGTTTATGAGAAATTCTGGTGATAGTGCAGCTAAATCAAAGAAACAAAAGAAGAGAAAGCAAAAAACAGCGAAGAAAGAAAACCCTAGAGTTAGTAAGCGAAGCTAATTAGTGCATATAGATAAAGCTAGAATTTTTGGTTGGTTATTTTAGTTTTGGAACTGCTTAGAGATATATTCTTTAAGCAGTTTCTTTTTTGGAGTAATTGTGACTTTTTAAACATATGGTGTCTAAATAATTGTAAATAAAAAGTGTCATGAGTATATTTTCTTTTATTAAAAATGCAGGAGCTAAAGTTTTAGGAATAGGAAAAACTGAAGAAGAGGAAGCTGCAGAAGCTCTTGCAGCAAAACAAAAAGCTGAAGCAATGGCTGCAAACTATATGGAACAAACAGTAAGAGATCTACAATTAGAAGTAGAGAATTTAAGTGTTTGTATTGTAGAAGATACAGCTACAATAACAGGAATGGCTTATGATCAAGCGACAAAGGAAAAAGTGGTTTTAGTGGTTGGTAATTCAAAAGGAATTGCTACAGTAGATGATCAAATGACGGTAAGCTATAAAGAACCTGAGGCACAATTTTATATGGTTGTAAGTGGAGATACCTTAGGAAAGATTGCCAAAAAGTATTACGGGAATGCTATGAAATACCCAATTATTTTTGAAGCAAATCAACCCATGTTAAAGAGCCCAGATCTAATTTATCCTGGACAAGTTTTAAGAGTCCCAAATTTGGATGATTGATAATAGATTGATTGATAATAAAACCAGCTCTTAGAGCTGGTTTTTTATTGTCAAAACATAAAAAATAAAAGAAAAAGACTACACAAAATTACATTTCATCGAAAAAATTACGCGTTTTAAAGATTTTTATTATATGTTTATCGACGAACCTACTTTAACTAAAATATTATGAAAAAAATCCCCCAAACAATTTTCATACTATGTGCCTTTATTGTTTTTGGCTGTAGTACAGAAAAGTTAGCTGAAGAAACAGCGAGTAAAGATCCAAATTTTAGAGTAACACAATCTTTCTCTAAAAGAAAAAACAAACCTCTCAATACTTCTAGAGAATCGATAGAAGATCCTTGTATGACAACTAATTTAATTGCAGGCCAACACCATATAGCAGGTACTGTAACTGTAGATACAGATGAAGAAGATTTAATAATTACTTATAGAACCAATGAAGATTGGACGATTAGAGCTACACATATGAGTATTGGAAACTGCGAAGATCAATCTATACCTACTACTGGTTCTGGAAACCCAAAAGTTGGAAAGTTTGAACACCATACAACACATAACGATGGTATAAATGAAGTAATTTATAGAATTAGTAAAGATGCTATTGATGAAAACTATTGTTTTGCTGCTCATGCAGAAGTTGTTGGCCCTACAGGAGGTGAAACAGCTTGGGCAGAAGGAACACCTTTTGATGGTAATAATTGGGCAATGTTTGTAGAAGCTTTATTGTCTGATTGTGATGTAGAAGGAGGTGGTAGCGATCCTCGATAGAACCTTAAAATATTAAGTTAAAAACCGGCTATCTAAGCCGGTTTTTAATTAAAAGTAATATAAGAACTACATCCATTGGTAGTTTGTCGAATTATTATACTATTTACTTAGACTTTGTTTTAAATTTACGTGTAACCTATTTATTGTTGTGTATTATGAAAACGCGAATAATTTATTTAATGATGATATTTGCATCTATGTTTTTTGGATGTGAAAAGGAAGCAGAAATTTTGGAGAATGAAAATGGCCAATACACAGTTTCTGAAGCCATAATTGATAGTACAAATTCAAGTAATTCTGATCAAGACTCTTGTTATACAATTGATTTAATAGCAGCCCAACATTTTGTTGCAGGAAATGTAAGTGTTGATAATGATGGTGAAAATCTAGTTATAACCTTCACAACCAATGACGATTGGACCATAAACGCTACTCATTTATATATTGGAGCTTGTGAAGATATTCCACTTACAGGCTCTGGGAATCCTAAAATTGGAAATTTTGAATATCACTCAAACCACTCTGATGGGACTAATCAAGTAGTATATACAATAAGTTTGGAAGATATTCCAGAGGTATATTGTTTAGCAGCGCATGCCGAAGTTATCTCAAGTTCTGGTGTTGGTGAAACAGCTTGGGGAGCAGGTGATGACTTTTCAGGAAATAGTTGGGCTATGTTTATAGAAGATAGTTTAACTAATTGTAACTCTATTCAACCAGAATAAGTTTAACAGTTATTACTTATAAAAATTCATTTCATCTAGATATTGCCAAACATGTTCTGGTAACATTGGGCGAACATTTTTACCTTCTTTAATAGATTTTCTAATAAAGGTAGACGAGAGTTCCATTATTGGTGCTTTTACTCGTTTAATATTAGGTTGATCGTCAAATCTGGTTTCAACTTTTCCTTCAGAGATACGAGGGTATACATATATACTGTAACGAGCTAATATAATATCGAAGTTTTTCCATTTATGGAAACTTTTCAAATTATCCTCTCCCATAATTAAGGCAAACTCATACTCTGGATATTTCTCTTCTAAATGTGCTAGTGTATTTACGGTATAATTTGGTTGTGGTAAACCAAACTCAATATTACTTTCTTTTAGTTTTTGATAATCTTTAGTAGCGCGATACACCATTTCTAAACGCTGATGGTCATCTAAAAGGGAGTTTTTCTTTTTAAAAGGACTATGAGGTGTTACTACAAACCAAACTTGATCTAGATCACTATATTCTGCCATATGATTGGCAATGGTTAAATGGCCAACATGAATTGGATTGAATGTGCCAAAATATAGTCCGACCTTCATGAGTTATTTTTTAATAAAATTAGATACTAATGAATATGCATTTTCTAAAGCTTGATCCAGATCTTTATTAATCACAATCTCATCAAATAAAGGAGCTGTAGCTAATTCGGCTGGTGCTTTTGCCACTCGCATACTTATTTTTTCTTCAGTTTCTTCACCTCTATCTTTTAATCGTCTTACCAATTCATTTAAATCTGGTGGTTTTACAAAAATAGCTAAGGTTTCTTCAGGGAATTTACGTTTTATACGTAAGCCTCCAGACACGTCAATGTCAAAAATAACATGCTTTCCTTTAGACCAAATACGTTCTATTTCGCTTTTTAAAGTGCCATAAAAATTATCGCGATATACTTCTTCCCATTCTAGAAATTCATCATTTTTTATTTTGTCTTTAAATTCACGTGCCGATAGGAAATAATAATCTTTACTATCTATTTCCTGACCTCTTTTTTCACGTGACGTTGCAGAGATCGAGAACTCTAAATTAAGTTCTTCTTGTTTTAATAAATGGCGTACTATAGTTGTTTTACCCGATCCTGAAGGTGCCGAAAATACAATTAGTTTTCCTTTACTCATATTATAGTACGTTAAGTAGTTGTTCTTTAATTTTTTCTAACTCATCTTTCATTTGAACCACTAACTTTTGCATTGGTGCATAATTGGCTTTAGAACCGATGGTATTAATTTCTCTACCTATTTCCTGACCAATAAACCCTAATTTTTTACCATTAGAATCGTTAGAATCTAGTGACTTTTCAAAGTACTCTAAGTGATTGTGTAAGCGCACTTTTTCTTCAGTGATATCAAATTTTTCTATATAATAAACCAACTCTTGTTCAAACCTATTCTCATCCACTTTTTCTTTAAGTTCGGCAATACCTCTGTTTAAACGTTCTCTAACATTTTCAATACGTTCAGGATCCATAGCTATTACCTGTTCTAGTAACGCATCAATGTTTTTAATTCTATTTCTAAAATCGTTTTCAAGAGCATTACCTTCTTCTGTTCTATAGGTGTGAATTTTGTCTAGTGCCGAATTAATTCCGTCTTCAATGGTTTTCCATTCATCTTCATCAATTTCCTCACGCTCTGTGTTTAAAGCATCTGGCATTCTAACAGCCATTTTTAAAAGCTCAGTTTCATCCCCATTTACAATATCTTTTAGCTGTTCGATATATTGTTTTACCACAGGTTTATTTACTTGGCTTGATGTTTCTTCGCCAGTAATTTCCATATATAGTGAAAAATCGACTTTACCTCTTACAAGCTTTGAGGCAATTAGTTTTCGTATTCCAAGTTCTTTTTCTCTGTATATGGAAGGCATTCGCGCATTCAAATCAAGGTTTTTGCTATTAAGAGATTTTATTTCTATTGAAATTTTTTTAGTTGGGAGCTGTAATACAGATTTCCCATAACCTGTCATTGATTGTATCATTTGCAAAATTTAAAAGTTGCACAAAGATAACTAAATCACTTATTATGCAAGAGATAAAACCTCTAAACATAATTGACCAAAAGAATTACCTTTATTGGCAAAATAAAATAATTATGTATATAAAGGAATTTGATATTCGCTGGAGTGATATAGATGCTAATAAACACTTGGGGAATTCATCATATATTGATTATATGAGTCATGTACGTATGTCTTTTTTTGATGAGAATAAAATGGGGCTTAAAGAGATGACAAATTTAGGATTAGGACCTATAGTATTTTATGAACACATCTATTACTTTAAAGAAATTCTTTTAGAAGACAACATTAAGGTGAGTTTAGAAATAGCAGGATACAGTGACGATTGTAAATTTGTTATGTTCTCTCATAATTTTTATGATGATAAAGGGAAACATTTAGCGCATTGTGAGATGCTTTTTTCCTGGATCGATCTCAATACTAGAAAACTGGCGCAAGTACCAAGTGAACTAGCAGAAAAAATTAAACGTTTTCCGAAAGGAAAAAACTTTAAAACCTTGACAAAAGAAGATACTAGAAAGCACGGGAAAAGACCTATTGATCTGGTTTGAAATTACTTATAAAATAAAAATTGTGTAACTTAATACCATATAAACTAACTAAATTTTTAATATTATGGAAGGAATGGATATTAATTGGATTGCTCTGGTAGTTGCTGCAATCATTCCCTTAGTGACAGGTTTTATTTGGTATAATCCTAAAGTTTTTGGAACGGCCTGGATGAAAGAAACAGGAATGACTGAAGAGAAAGCAAAAAGTATGAACCCTGGCAAAACTTATGGATTGGCAGTAGTATTTGCTTTTTTAGTTGCCTTTAAACTTTGGGGAGAAGTAATGTTAGGAGGTGCTCCTAGTGATCCTCATGGTACCGAAGCATTTTTAACTTTTAAGCATGGTGCATTACATGGTGCAGTAGTTGGGGTACTTATAGTACTACCTGTTTTTGCAACCAATGCATTATTTGAAATGAAGTCGGCTAGATATGTACTTATTAATGTTGGCTATTGGATAGTTACTATGGCACTAATGGGAGGTACGATTAATGCGTGGACTTAGTAGCGTGTGTTAAAGAATATCAAGAGGCTATTTAGCCTCTTTTTTGTTTTTAAAAGGCTTATGTTGTTTAAACTCTTTAATTTGAATACGTTTTATAAAAAACTGTATAATAGCATTAATAAAAGGACGCTTATGTTTAATATAACAGGTTAGATTAACAGGTATTGCTCCTATGGTAGTTTTTATTTCAGAAGCTGTACGCCCAAAATTAATATGAGACACTTGTTTTTCTATACCAATACGTATATAATCATTTAAAATGCGAGGGTAAATAGCATGTGCTTTATTTAAATCGTAATTCAATCCAATAAAGTGTGCGTCTAAATGATTATTATTTGCTAAGGCAGAGAGGAATCCAACTAATTCACCCTTTAGAAAATAGGCTTTTACTATAAAATTTTCATGATACACCTCTCGTAAATGGATATACGTATCCAGATTTAAAACTTGGGCGTTAAAACTAGCATTAGCAATAGTATTTTCATACAATTCTTGAAGTTGATCTTTATAGCTTGCAAAGTCCTCTTCATCAAATAGTTTTGCTGTTAATGTAGTACTGGTACTATCTGCTTTATTAACTTTTACACGATATTTAGATTTAAGAACATTCTTATAATCCTCATAGCTTTTCCAGTTTTCATCCAGTCTCAAGATCATATTAGGTTCTACATGCATAGCAGCAAACCCAAACTCTTTAAACGTGTTTGTGGTCAATAAAGAGTCTTGTAAAAAATCTTTTATAAAAATGGCATGAAGTGATTTGGTTTTTTTTGCAACCTTATTTATTTCTTTTCCAATGGTTCGAACCGCTTCAGTTTTGTCGATACTATCATTAATAAAAAGACCATGTTCACCACTTAAAAATATATTTCCGTGAAACATGATTTTTATAATGTTGTTACAGAAAAAAAAGTTAATAATACGCTTAAGAATATTAGATATTTTAATATTCTTCAAAATAACATCAATACTTAACTCAATAGTTTGAAGCAATGCTAAGGCAACAGCACCGTCCTTATTTGAAACAACAATATATTTAAAATCTATTTGTGGATTAGAGACCTCGAAAGCCTTCAAAAAAGGAATGCTAAAATAGACATTGCTACTACAATTTAGAGTTTTCCACTGCTCGTTTGAAATAGCATCAATAGTGTTATAAGTTGTAGCTTTAAGTTGGTGCATGTAAGTGTTTAGTCGCAGTTTTTAAAAATCCCTACAGCTTAAAGATTTTCTATTTCGGTTTTAGTTTCAGCTATAGTTTTTTTCGAGTTTCCAATAAAAATAGAATTGTTTACAATTATTACTGGACGTTTTAAAAATGTATAATGTTCTAAAATGTAGCGCTTAAAATCACGTTCTTCTAAAGTTTGATCTTTAAGCCCCATCTCTTTATATAGTTTTGCTCTTTTACTAAACAGTGCTTCGTAACTTCCAGACAATGAGTGCATTTCTTCTAATTGAGCTACGGTTATAGCCTCTTCTTTAATATCTTGAAATAAAAAACCAGATGGAAGATCCAACTCTTTAATAATTCGCATACAAGTATTACAAGTTTTTAGGTAGTATATTTTTTTCATTTCTAACAAAGATTAACTTTACAAAGAAAATCAAATAGCTGTAATAATACTTTTTTAATTAAAATAAAATGGATTACGTTTTAGATATTGCCAAAATGAATAGAGGAATTCTATTAAAAATAGCAGATAATTTTTCATTAGAACAATTAAATAAAATCCCCGAAGGATTTCAAAATAATCTTATATGGAATATTGCCCATGTTATAGTAACGCAACAATTGTTGGTTTATAATTTGTCAGGATTGCCAATGATGATAAGTGATGATATGGCTGCAAAATATAGAAAAGGAACGAAAGTAGAAGGCGATGTAAGTCAAGAAGAAGTAGATGAAATAAAAGAGTTAATGTTGTCAACCATAGAAAGAACAAGAGAAGATTATAAAAATGGGCTTTTTAAAACGTATAACACGTATACAACTTCTACAAATGCCACTATTAGTACTGTTGAAGAAGCGATGCAGTTCAATAATTTTCACGAAGGCACACATTTAGGCTATATATTAGCGCTTAAAAAATCAATATAATTATGGATTACTTCTCGGTAGCAGCCATACTTACTGTGCTTTCAGCGGTTTTTGGATATATTAATGTGCGCTTTTTAAAATTGCCAATTACTATTGGATTAATGCTTATAACTATAGTCTTCACATTGGTTGTAGTAGCTATTGGTCAGTTTGACGATACCCTTTTAGTACGTGAAAAGGAGCTCATATCCCAGATCGATTTTAAAACGGTATTGCTTGATATTATGTTAAGCTTTTTACTATTTGCAGGAGCATTACATACAAATTTTGCTCAGTTAAAAGTACAACGTTGGCCAGTATTTATATTTGCTACAGCTGGCGTTTTAATTTCGACGTTTTTAGTTGGAACGATCATGTTTTATGTGCTTCAATTAATAGGAATGAATGTTGATTTTATTTATTGCTTATTATTTGGTGCTTTGATCTCGCCAACCGATCCTATTGCTGTTTTAGGGATTTTGAAAAAAGCAGGTGCTCCTAAAAAGTTGGAAACTAAAATAGTTGGGGAATCGTTGTTTAATGATGGTGTAGGCGTGGTTATATTTTTAACAATCTTTAAAATTGCTGAAGGTGGAAGTGGAGTTACCTTTGGATATATAGTAGAAATGTTTGCTGTTGAGGTTCTTGGTGGGATAGCTCTTGGTTTAATACTTGGGTGGATTACTTATAGAATGATGCGATCTATAGACGATTACGAAATAGAAGTGATTATAACTATAGCGGCCGTAATGGGAGGCACATTAATTGCACAAAAGTTGCATATGTCTGCACCACTGGCAATGGTAACTACTGGATTGATTGTTGGGAATGATACAGTTAGGAATACAGCAATGTCTGAAATAACCGAAACCTATGTCGATAAGTTTTGGGAGCTATTAGATGTATTTTTAAACACCATATTATTTGTTATGATTGGTATGGAAATGCTTGTATTAACGTTTGAGGGCAACTATATTTTAGCTGGATTACTAGGCATACCAATTGTGCTTCTATCGAGATTTATTTCACTTTGGGGACCAATAAAATTCTTTGACAGGAAGCTTGAGTTTGTTCCTAATACAAATTTAATAATGACCTGGGGAGGACTTAGAGGAGGAATTTCAATTGCATTAGCGCTTAGTTTGACACAAGAAATGCACAAAGAATTGTTTTTGGTAGTTACATATATTATTGTAGCATTTTCAATAATAGGTCAAGGTTTAACTGTAGAACCTATAGTAAAACGATTTGCAAAAAATAACAGCTAGTAAATTTTAAGAAGATCATCAACTTCCTCAAAAGGAATAGTGAATTCTGTTATTCCAGCTGCATAAGAAGCGATTTCGTATACGTTGTAGAATAGCAGGACACCGTCGTCGTTATAGCCAATATTAGCCGGTAATTGAAACGCTTCTCCAAAAAAGTACTCGCCATAACTTACCTTATCTTTGTCTTGTGTAGCTACTTCAAAGTGTTTTTTTGCAATGTCTGTAAAAGCAAGTTTGTCGATAATAAGATCATCAAGATTCAGTAAGGTTCCAGAGGCTGTTTCAAAATTAAAAAGAGTCACATTTGTATTTCCGTGTGCACCTCCAGTATTTAAATAACTATTAATAGCTATGGTTATAACGCCTGGGGAATGGTATGTAACTTCTCCGTCAAAAGTAGCCTCCCATACCAGAGCACTTTCTTCAAAATCACTTTTAAAAGAAGCATATTCTTTGTCAAACTTAGAAACAGCATACGCTAAAGATATAGTATCAGAATCATCTTCTCCAAAGTTCAACATATTAGCAATATGATTATCAATTTTAGTATTGATTTTTTTAGCTATTTCAGAAGAGCCTTCCGCATTTGGAATATTTAGCTCAATAATTGCATTGTCACTGTACTCTTTGTTTATCTCTGCAAAGGTAATATTGACAGCTTCTTCACAGGAAAAGAGCCCTAGAATGACAAGTAATAAAAGAAATTTTGTTTTCAATTGAATAGCGTTTTGGGTTATTTACTTTAAAGGTATGAGATACTTTTTAATAGAACGAATTAAACTTTAAATTTGTTATAAAATAATAGAAAATGAAGTTTAATACAAAGACAATACATGGAGGCCAAAAACACGATCCTGCTTATGGTGCGGTAATGCCACCAATATATCAAACATCAACGTATGCCCAAAGTACACCAGGAGGACATAAGGGATTTGAGTATTCTAGAACTCACAACCCAACCAGAAAAGCTTTAGAAAATGCTTTTGCAAGTATTGAAAATGCTAAATATGGATTGGCTTTCGGTTCTGGTTTAGCAGCGATTGATGCAGTGATAAAATTGTTAAGTCCTGGAGATGAGGTAATATCTACTAACGATCTTTATGGAGGAACGTATAGGCTATTTACTAAGGTTTTTGAAAAATTTGGCATTAAGTTTCATTTTATTGGTATGGATAATGCTGCAAATATTGAAGCATATATAAATGAAAAGACCAAGCTTATTTGGGTTGAAACACCTACAAACCCAATGCTAAATATAATAGACATTAAGGCTGTTGCCAACGTAGCACAAAAACATGATGTATTATTGGCTGTAGACAATACGTTTGCAACACCTTATTTACAACAACCTTTAGATCTAGGGGCAGATATTGTAATGCATTCAGCTACTAAATACCTTGGTGGCCATAGTGATGTGGTTATGGGAGCTTTAATGTTAAACAATGATGATATAGCTAAGAAATTACATTTTATTCAAAATGCTAGTGGTGCTATATGTGGTCCTCAAGATAGCTTTCTGGTGTTGCGAGGTATAAAAACGTTGCATGTTAGAATGCAACGACATTGCGAAAACGGTAAGGCTGTGGCAGAATTTTTAATGAAGCATCCAAAAATTGAAAACGTATATTGGCCTGGGTTTGAAAACCATCCAAACCATGAGGTTGCTAGATCTCAAATGAAAGATTTTGGAGGTATGTTGTCTTTTACAACAAAAGGAAATGATTATGAAGCGTCTATTAAAATAGTAGAAAAACTAAAAATATTTACCCTAGCTGAGTCGTTAGGAGGTGTTGAGTCACTTTCTGGACATCCAGCAAGCATGACGCATGCAAGTATTCCTAAAGAAGAACGAGAAAAAATAGGTGTGGTAGATTCCTTAATTAGATTAAGTGTGGGAATTGAAGATGAAGACGATTTAATTAATGATCTAAAGCAAGCACTAGGCTAAAAATTAAAAAGAGTTCTTAAATATTCAAGAACTTTATTAATCTAAATAATAAATATAACCTACGTTAAGCCATAATAACCAATCGTTATATTTATTGGACTCTAATTGATGATTAAGCCCATCTATCCAATCATTGAAGTAATATTGCCACCTAAGGTCTAACATTAGATCTGAGAGCTTGTTTAGTTTATATCTAACTCCAACACTGGCAACCATTGACCAGTCTCCAGTAGCTTTAGCATCTACCGATCCAGGATCCCAGTCTGAGTAAAAGTTATTGGCATTTAATACGTCTCTGTCTCCATATGTTGTTTCTACACTTGGGGTAGAGTAGGTATAATGTACACCTAGACTAATAAATGGAGCATATTTATAAGCAAATCCTTGAAAATCACGAATACTTCTAGGGAAGTATTCTATTTGAGTACCAATATCAAAATTTTCGGCATATCCAGAATGAGCTCTTAACTTGTCAGCATCAGTTGTTGTGTTACTAGCAGCAACCCATTTACCTAAATGTTCTAATTTAGATTTATTATAAGATATTTCATTTCTAAGTTTAAAATGATCATTAAAGTAAGTGTCAGTTGTATAACAGTTACAATCTGCGCGATAAGCGAAATTAATATAGTGCACAATACCTATTCCATATCCTGAATTTCCTAAGTTGGTTTTTTCGCTAAATCTAACTCCGTAATCAGATCTAAATTCTACAGGTCCTGCAATAACACCTACCTCATGAGAGAAGCCTAGTTGAGGGAATGCTGTTTGCGTAACTGCTAAAAAGCAAAGGATTAAATATAATTGTTTAAGGTTAAGCATAATATGGTTTAGTGTTTTTTGGGACACATTAACGAGGCAAATATATAAAACTTCGACGAAATAACAAAAAAATCCGATAAAATGCATTTTTTGACAGAAAACCCATCGAATACTAATAATAACTTCTATCTATAAAAAGATATTGCGAAATGATAAAAAAAAGGCAGTAGTTTTTAAAGATAACGTATATTTGTCGTCATAAAAATTAGTAAAATTATTACTACTTCAAAATTTTATAGATGAAAGCTAAAATAGATGCATTTTTAGATCTTGTAAAGGAAAGAAATGGTAACGAACCAGAATTTTTACAAGCGGTGCACGAAGTTGCGGAAACAGTAATTCCGTTTATTGAAAAAACTCCTAAGTATCAAGGGAAAATGTTGCTAGAACGTATGGTAGAGCCTGAGCGCACTATTATATTTAGAGTACCTTGGGTAGACGATAATGGTAATACACAGGTCAATAGAGGATTTCGTGTAGAGTTTAATTCTGCTATCGGACCTTACAAAGGAGGATTACGTTTTCACCCAAGTGTGAACTTAAGTATTCTTAAGTTTTTAGGGTTTGAACAGGTGTTTAAAAACTCTTTAACAACTTTACCAATGGGTGGAGGTAAAGGAGGTTCTGACTTTAATCCTAAAGGTAAATCAGATAGAGAAGTAATGGCTTTTTGTCAAGCATTTATGTCTGAATTATTCCGTCATATAGGAGCTAATACTGATGTGCCTGCTGGTGATATTGGTGTTGGAGGACGTGAAATTGGATTTATGTTTGGCCAATATAAAAAATTAAGAAACGAATTTGTTGGTGTTTTAACCGGTAAAGGTTCTGCTTGGGGAGGGTCGTTAATTAGACCTGAAGCTACAGGATACGGAGACGTTTACTTTGCTGAAAACATGTTAAAAACTAAAGGCGATTCTTTTGAAGGAAAAACAGTGGTAGTTTCTGGTTCTGGAAATGTTGCCCAATTTGCTACAGAAAAAGCTACTGAATTAGGAGCTAAGGTAGTAACTTTGTCTGATTCTTCTGGATATATTCACGATGCCGATGGTATTGATGCAGAGAAATTAGCTTTTGTTATGGAATTGAAAAACGTTAAAAGAGGAAGAATAAGTGAATATGTTTCAAAATATCCTTCTGCTACGTTCCACGCTGGTGAAAGACCATGGTCTGTAAAAGCTGATGTTGCGTTACCATGTGCAACTCAAAATGAGTTAAATGAAGATGAAGCAAAAACATTGGTAGCAAACGGTTGTATTTGTGTTGCTGAAGGAGCAAACATGCCTTCTACACCAGAAGCGATTGAAGTATTCCAAAACGCAAAAATATTATTTGCTCCTGGAAAAGCTTCGAATGCTGGAGGTGTTGCAACTTCAGGTTTAGAAATGAGCCAAAACTCATTGCGTTATAACTGGACAAGAGAAGAAGTTGATGCTAAATTAAAGCAAATTATGAGCGATATTCACGAATCTTGTGTAGCTTATGGTACTGACGAAGATGGTCATGTTGATTATGTTCGTGGAGCAAATATTGCAGGTTTTGTAAAAGTAGCCGATGCAATGTTAGATCAAGGTGTTGTTTAAAAGCCACTATAAATTTAATAGAAAGCTCTCAAACTTTGTTTGGGAGCTTTTTTTATTATAATATATGATTTTAAAGTATTTGTCGTTAGTTATAAATATATTTGAACGTTGAAAGTTACTGAATGAAAAGGAAAATTACACTTATAATAGTTGCGGTATTATATTTTAACTTAATAACAGCACAAGATTTTTCTGCTCTTTGGGAAGGGCATTTTTCATACTTAAACATAAAGGATGTTGTTGAAGGAGATAATAAAATATATGCAGCCTCAGAGAATGTTGTTTTTAGCTATGATACCCTAACAAATGAAATGTCAAAAATTTCAACGGTTGAAGGCTTATCAGGCGATCCTATTTCTACTATTTATTATAGTGAAGCATTCAAGTTTTTGGTTATTGGTTACGAAAATGGACTAGTTGAAATATTTAATACATTAACAGATGAGGTTACCACTATAGTAGATATTCTGGATAAGCAAACAATTCCTCCTGGGAGTAAAAGAATTAATCACTTTAATGAAGCTTCTGAAAAAATTTATATATCTGCTGATTTTGGAATATCTGTATACGATTTAACAAGACTTGAATTCGGAGATACATATTATATTGGCACCTTAGGAAATCAAATAAAAGTTAGTCAAACTACAATTTTTGGAGATTATATTTATGCTGCATGTGAAAATAGTGAAGGCATAAAAAGAGGATCGTTAAGTAGTAATAACCTAATAGATTATCAGGAATGGGAACAAATAACAACAGGAAACTTTCTAGGGATTGAAACCTTAGAAAATAAGTTGTACTGTACCTCTACTAATAATAGAATCTTTGAAATTAACGGGACTATTTTAACACAACTATTTCACTATTCTAGCCAGCCACTAGACCTAAAAAGCGCAAATAATATGCTGGTGGTATCAACTAGAGATAATGTGTATGTTTACGACTCCAGCTTTAATTTATTAGCAAACCCTACAGTAACTAGCGAATACAATACAACTTTTACTTCGGCCACTGCTATTGATGAAGATATTTATATTGGATCTAATGGTTATGGCGTTTTAAAAACTACCCAAACAGATATAACTTCTTTTGACGAAATTCACCCTGATGGACCGTTAAGAAATAATGTATTTTCAGTAAAGGCAGGTTTTGGTAATGTGTGGGTGTCATATGGAGATTTCACGTTGAATTATGATCCAAGCCCATTTAGAAGCTATGGCGTAAGTCAATTTTATGATGGAGAATGGAACAATATACCATACGATAGTGTTTTTGGATTGCGAAATTTAAATGCAATTTCAATAAACCCAACAAACCCTCAACAGGTTTTTATTAGTTCTTTCCACGATGGAATGTTAGAAATAAATAATGGAGAACCTACACAAAGGCTAGATGAAACTAATAGTGGGTTAGAGTCTTTATTTTTAGACTTTGCTCCCAACTATAAAAGCATACGTGTATCTGGAACGGAGTTTGATAATAATGGACTACTATGGTCTATTACATCATTAATTGAAAAACCTTTGAAGTCTTTCGATCCTAGTTCGAATCAGTGGAGAAGTTATGATTTCTCAGATTTGATACCACATCCAATATATGATAATATTGGATTTCAAGAGCTTGCAATCTCACCTTCAGGAACAGTTTTTGTTGCATCTTTTTCTCATGGCGTTATTGGTTTTTCTGAAAATGGAGGAAATCAACTATTAAAAAGTGTAAGAGAAGGTGAAGGAAATCTTCCTGTTAAAACGGTTAGAGCCATTGCACTGGATAGAAGAAACCAATTGTGGATTGGTACAGATATTGGCTTAAGAGTTCTCTATAATACCAGTGGATTTTTCACAGACGATGCTGTAACAACAGAATCTATTGTCATTCTTGAAGATGGAATTCCTAAAGAATTGCTAGAAGAGCAATTTATATCAGATATAAAAGTAGATGGATCAAACAATAAATGGATTGGCACTATAGGCGCAGGATTGTTCTATTTTTCTTCAGATGGACAACAAACCATTTATCATTTTACAAAAGATAATTCTCCATTACCTTCAAATAATATAAACGACCTAAGTATTGATGATACTAATGGTATTGTTTACATAGCAACAGATAGAGGGTTATTATCTTTTAGGTCTGGAGGGTCATCACCAACAGACGAATTAACAGAGGCTTATATTTATCCAAACCCTGTAAGACCAGGATTTGATGCCGTATCTCAAAAAATTAAAATAAAAGATATTACAGACAATGTAAACATCAAAATTACCGATATAGAAGGAAATTTAGTGGCCGAGGCACAATCAAGAACCAATTTACGACACAGAGGTTATAATCTTGAAATTGATGGAGGAACTGCATACTGGAATGGGAAAAATATGGCTAACAATAAGGTAGCTTCTGGTGTTTACCTTGTAATGCTTTCTGATTTAGACACACTCGAAACCAAAGTTTTAAAATTAATGATAGTCAGATAATGCTCATTACAACAAAAGCAATTGTTCTATCTAAATTAAAATATAAAGATTACGATCTTATTGTTAAGTGTTTTACTGAAGAAAAAGGAGTCGTGTCTTATCTTATTAAAAATGCTTTAAAATCGAAAAAAGGAAAATTTAGACCTGCATACTTTCAACCCTTAAGCATTCTTGACCTTGAAACCGATTACAAAGACAAAAGGTCACTTCAGTATATCAAGGAAGTGAAGTTAAATTTTAATTACACAACATTATATACTAATGTAATTAAGAGTACTATTGCTATGTTTTTGTCTGAAGTTCTTACAAATGTTTTAGTTGAAGAAGAACAAAATATACAATTGTATAATTTTCTTGAAACAACAATGATATGGTTTGACGAAACCGAAGTTAACACAAATTTCCACCTTATATTTCTAATAGAACTAACTAAATATCTAGGGTTTTATCCTGAGCCACCAATAAAGGATGCCAATTATTTTAATTTAGAAGATGGAAAGTTTCAATTAAAAGAATCTGGGATTTACTGTATTAAAGGTGAAAATTTAACACTCTTTAAAGAGCTGTTGGGTACAAAATTTGATGATCGTAAACAAATAGTAGTTAACACTACCCAAAAACGTGAGTTTTTGAGTATGATTTTACTCTATTTTAAGTTACATTTGGACGGTTTTAAGCAACCTAAATCTGTAACAGTTTTAAATCAAGTTTTTAGCTAATTTATGAAGCACTTTTTGTTGTGTCTTTTTGTATTATCATGCGTCGTTTCTACTGCGCAAGAAGTTTTGGTTTTGGATGCGTCTTCAAAAGAACCTATTCCAGGTGTTGCCGTATTTAACAGTTCTAAAACAAAAAGTACAGTATCTAGTATTGATGGAAAGGTTGACTTAAATGGTTTTTCTGAAAATGAGCGTGTTATTTTTCAACATATAACACATATTAGAACTGTTTTAGTGAAATCGCAAATCCCAAAGGTTTTGTATTTAAGACCAAAAGCTCAAGATTTAAACGAGATTGTGATTTCGGCCTCCAAATTTGAACAGACCAAAAGAGAAGTTCCGCAAAAAATTCTAAGTATTAAAGAAGCAGATATCGTGCTTTCCAATCCACAAACAAGTGCCGATCTGCTTAAAAATGGAGGTCAGGTATTTATACAGAAAAGTCAGTTGGGTGGCGGGAGCCCTTTAATTAGAGGCTTCTCGACAAATAGGCTATTGTTGTCTGTAGATGATGTGAGAATGAATACCGCTATATTTAGAGGCGGAAATGTGCAAAATATTATTTCTATAGATCCTTTTGCTGTACAAAACACAGAAGTCATATTAGGCTCTGGATCTGTTATTTATGGTAGTGATGCCATAGGAGGTGTCATGAATTTTTACACTAAAAAACCAGTACTATCTAGTTCCGATTCCTTGTCTTTTAATTTAAACTCAATTGTTAGATATGCTAGTGCATCAAATGAAAAGACAGGGCATATTGATTTCAATATCGGATTAAAAAAATGGGCATTCTTAACCAGTGTTAGCTATACCGATTTTGAAGATTTAAAAATGGGGAAATATGGCTCTGACGATTATTTACGCCCAGAGTATGTACAAACATCAAACGGTGTTGATGTCATTGTAAAAAACAACAACCCAAGAGTTCAAAGATTTACTGGATATAATCAAATTAACTTTTTAGAAAAGATACATTATCAAGCAGATGATAAATTAGGGTTCGACTTAGGATTACATTATTCTAAAACATCAGATTATCCTAGATATGATAGATTGATTAGGTATGATGACGACCAATTACGATCTGCCGAATGGTATTATGGACCGCAAAAATGGTTTATGGGTAACCTAAAGATGACGGTGTTAAGTAGTAACTCTAATATTTATGATAAAATAAAGGTCACTGCTGCATATCAAAACTTTCAAGAAAGCAGAATTGATAGGAATTTAAGTTCAGTTGATAGACGTATTAGAGAAGAAAATGTAGATGTTATTACAGCAAACATTGATTTTGAAAGGGCACTATCTGATAAAACAAAAGTGTTTTACGGTGCAGAATATATTTATAACTCAGTTGGATCTGATGGTAAGCAGGTTGATATAAATACCAATGCTACTGAAGCTATTGCATCTCGATATCCTGATGGCGCAACATGGCAATCTACAGCGGCATATTTAAGTTATAAATACAGACCTAATAAGAAGTTCACTTTTCAATCTGGTATTCGATTTAACCATATTTCTATAAAGGCAAACTTAGAAGAGAATAATGAGTTTTTAAACCTACCTTTCAATAAGGCTAATATAAATACAGGAGCTTTTACAGGAACGGCAGGAATTAATTGGTCTCCTAATGAAACCTTACTTTGGAAGTTTAATGCTTCTACGGCATTTAGAGCCCCAAATATTGATGATATAGGAAAGGTTTTTGATTCAGAGCCGGGTTCGGTGGTTGTACCTAATACCGATTTGAAACCAGAATATGCCTATGGTGCTGAACTAGGGTTGGTGTTAAACTTCAATAATGATGTTGTATTCGATTTGTCAACATATTATACCTACTTAAACAATGCTTTAGTGCGCAGAGATTTTAGTATTAATGGCCAAACAGAAATGATATATGATGGTGAGTTAAGCAATATTCAAGCCATACAAAATGCCTCTAAAGCATGGATATATGGATTTGAAGCAGGTGTGAAAGTTAATTTTAACGAACACTTAAAACTAACATCTCAATATAGTGTTGTAGGAGGTACTGAAGAAGACCAAAATGGTATTGAGGTACCTGTTAGGCATGTAGCTCCAAGTTTTGGTAATACACATTTAATTTGGACAAATAATAAGCTAAAGTTTGATGCTTTTGTGGAGTACAATGGAACCTTGTCAAATAATCAATTAGCCGCATCATTAGCCGAGTATATTTTTGCAAAAGACAAGAATGGAAATCCATATTCACCATCGTGGTATACGTTAAATCTTAGGTCTCAATATCAGCTTAACGATACTACATCAGTTACACTCGGCATTGAAAATATTACAGATCAAAGATATCGACCATATGCTTCTGGAATAGCTGCTCCAGGCTTAAATGTAATAACATCTTTAAAATATACTTTATAACAATTTAATTATATAAATAAAAAAAGGGAGGTATAATAATTACCTCCCTTTTTTACTGTTGTCTTCTATATATTAATATCGTTTAATGGCCTTTTTAGTTATAGTATGGCCACTACTTAAAGTAACTTGAGCTATATAAGGAGCTTGATTTAAGTTATCTAAACGATAAGACTCCTTATTTTTTGATGCATTTAAATTATAGACCAAACGTCCTTGAATATCTATAATTTTAATAGAAGCCATAGTGTCATTACCAGAGAAATTAAATTCTACTAATCCATTAGAGTACTCTATTATTGATAAGTCTTTTTCGTTGATTACAGTTTCATTTAATGATAAAGCTTCATCACTAAACCCTATTTCAAATCGTTCGTTAAATTCTCCAATTTCTGAAGTAAAGTTATAATCACTCTCTTTTAAATTATGGAGTTTATTTAAAAGATTATCTTTTAAATAAATAGGGTTATCTGCTAAAAACGTTCCTTCAAATTGTTGAGCAGAAATAGTGAAAATTGTTGGTTCATCAATTTTTGTAGAATACCCAATTTTAATAATTTCATCTTTATTAATGCTATTTATTTCCTTTCCTTGAATTGCAAATTTGTGAGGAACATCATCAATTATTGAATAAAAAACTGCAGAAGCATCTACCGATAAATTTTTTCTGGTGTCATAGGCCATACCATCATCAGCATTTGTTGCGCCTTTTGCGTAGGCAACTAGAATTTGATTAAATACTCCATTGTCAGATGTTAAGTTTAACCACAACTTATTTTCATTTCCTTTAGAGGTAGTCGCGCTATTACCAGATGTTCTAAAAAAAGTATCATTATTTCCTGTAACTCTCATAGAGTTATTAAATATCACTTGTCCTTGGCTTATATCACCAACAGTTGAATCTGGAGTTGCTGCATCAGAATAAACAACAAAGAAACCTTGACCAGATGGAATAAAACGAGAAGGAGTAGTACCATCGCCTCCAGCTGTTTGACCAATTGCATTTATAACAGCATAATCAGTACCTGCAAAGTTTAGATTTTCGTTACCATTTGCTGTAGACGACGGAGCAGTATTTTGAGACCATAAAAATATAGCACCATCTAAGGCGGCATTGTGAGCAACATCTGTAGCAATAATACTATTTGCAGCTAAAAAAGCATCAGCATCTATAGCAGAGGGATATGGATTACCAATAAAATTCCAGTTATTATCGTTTAACTCAGAATCATTTCTATAAACAGGAACAGTATAAATTCCATTATTAAATGGACCTTCAAAAATATATTGATATCTTGCTGGGAAAAAGAAAAAAGCTTGTGAGTGCGTTGCTGCATAACCAACACCAGGAGCCATAACTGTTCCGTCACCAACAAAAGTCCAATCATCACCATTATCGTCAATATCGTCTACGCCACCTCCAGCAATTTGGGTACCGTCATTATTATTCTCATAAAAAGCATCTAAGAAATTAGCACCATTAAATAAAAAGCGTCTATCTCCTTGAGATTCAAATAGTCCACCACCTATGGTTTCACCGCTAACAGGAGAACTCCAATATGTGTACTCATACCATTGATTTAAAAATCCAGTTTCTTTTACTACTTGAATTAAGCCATTTTCAGTAACTGTAGCATTATTGTTGTTTTGTACAACGGCACCTTCAGGATTAACAATTATAGTACCATCAACGGTAATATCGTTTTCTACTTCAACAAAATCATTATTTCCTATTGTTAATGTGTTCCCTGCATTTACAGTAAGACTACAAGCATTGAAACTTCCTCCGTTAATTCCAGTATTATAAGGCGCATCAATTATAACTGCTGTAGTTGAATCAGGAGCACCACTCCAAGCACCATTCCACGTTACTGTAGAGGTACATGTCATAGAGGTTGAAATACAGATATTGTCAAAAACACCTGTGGCATTTGCATTTGTACCATGATTATATACAGCTGCAATATAATCTAAAGAAGTTCCAGTAAAAGCTGCATCAACTACTGTACCTTGCGAATCACCAGCTCCTAAAGAAACGGGACTGCTAAATGAACCACCATCATCTCTAACAAATAGCTCCCAAGTGTCTGTTGCAGGATCATAAGTAACACGTATACTTAAATATTCGTTTCCATAATCTGTTGCTCCTGTAATTATAGGGTTTAAATTACCATTAAGGTCTAGCCCGTTAGTATAACTTACTAATCGAACTCTGTCATCTGTACCTCCTTGTCCAAGAGTCACGGCATAACCATTACCTTCTGTTAAGTCAGAATTAGAAGCCCCTAAAACAAAAGCAATTCCGTAACCACTGCTATTAAATCCAGAAGGATTTCCTCTATTTTGACGCATGTTAAATTCCCAAGAAATAACGTTAGATAGAGTATTTAAATACGAATTATAAGTTCCAGTAATGTCTTGATATAAATAATCGAAACCGACGGAAGAGTTCGTTACAAAAGTTAATCGCTCATCAACATGAGAAGAATTGCCACCAACATCAGTCCATTCAGCTCCTATAGTTGCACTGCTAAAATTGTCAGAGATATTACATCCAATACCAGTTGTTGAAGAGATACTACCATGAATCACGATATTATCACCAGGTCCTTCAATTCGACCAGTCCCTCCAACGGTTTCAGCATATCCATAAAGCCTATATGTAACAGCAACAGCACTTGACGCCTGAGAAACATTAAATGAAATTACTTGTGTGCCACCAATATCTGCAATAGCCTTTTCACCATCTATGTTTGTTGCGTAGCCATCTATAGAACTTCTTAAGGCTATTCCAGCAAAACCAGCACCACTTCTTTGAATATCAAAAATAATGGTTGAAATTTCAAATTCATAACCAGCATTTGGAGTTATCGTAAATTCCATATAGTCATTACCTGCAACAGCATTTGCAATACTTGTAACAGCCCAATTATTAGCACTAAAACTATTAAGATTAGTATTAGCGACCAATCCAGCTCCTCTAGTAATTGTAGAAACACCTAATGCTGCGTCGTTAAAATTAGAATTAGCAGACACTTCGTCTCCTAAAGCACCTTGAAAATCATAGGTTATAATTTGCCCATAACTCAAGCTAAGCGTTAAAAAGAGAATTAAAAAAGTAATTTTTTTCATATGCGTTAAGTTTTAATTCAGACTTGGTATTCTATTTTAAAATCTTGTTTTTATATTTCAATTAGTATTTTTGGTATATGTACCAAAAACAGACCTACACAGTAGATGAAGCCAAAAAAAAGCTTGAGTATTACTGCGCATATCAAGAACGCTGTCATAAAGAAGTTATCCAGAAACTTAAAAGTATGCACATGATACCACAAGCAATTGACGTAATTGTGGTGCATTTGCTAAAGCATAACTTTCTCAACGAAGAACGTTTCGCCAAAACATTTGTAAGCGGTAAGCTAAAAATTAAGAAGTGGGGCAAACGTCGATTAACTTTAGAATTAAAGAAAAAAGACATCACCAAAATTAATATAAATCAAGCACTTACAGAAATAGATAATGAGGAGTATATCGAGATTTTTAATGATTTAGCCGAAAAATACCACAAAACACTTAAGGAGAATCATAAACTAAAGAAAAAGAAGAAGTTAGCCGATTATTTATTGTATCGAGGGTGGGAATCTCATTTGGTATACGATAAGGTGAATGAATTAATAAAATAACACGATACTAATTAACATATTTATATAAATGAAAAACTACATTATTCTTATTTTACTATTAAGCGTTTCTGTAAGTTTTGCTCAAAACAAAAGTGAAGCGTTACAATTTTGGGAATCCCTTCAAAACATTTGTGGAAAATCATTTGAAGGCACACTAGTATTACCTGAAAACGATGAGCAATTTGGAGGAAAGAAATTAGTTATGCATGTACGTTCTTGTAATGAAAACGTTATTAAAATTCCCTTTTTTGTGGGTAAAGATAGATCCAGAACTTGGGTGTTAACCTATGAAAATGATCGTATTTTATTAAAGCATGATCATAGACATGAAGATGGTACTGAAGATAACATCACAATGTATGGAGGTAAAACTACTAATGCTGGGCAAGCTACAATTCAAATTTTCCCTGCAGATGAAGAAACTAAACAGCTAATTCCAGCTGCATCTACAAATGTTTGGTGGATGACTTTAAAAGATCATGTGTTCAGTTATAATTTGAGACGTCTGGGAACACCAAGAGTATTTAGAGTTACCTTTGATCTTACAAAAGAAATAGAAACACCATTAGCCCCTTGGGGATGGAAAGATTAATTTTTTTGAAGTTCTTTATTTGTTCTAATAATGGCTTGTTGATTTTTCCAATCAATCCATTTTTGCCCTTTCATACGCCGCATTAGATTATCAAAATGACGCATTACAAATATATTATAAATGGCTTTTCCTAAGTTCTTTGGTTTTCTTGCTATGGCGCGTAAACTCATAGAGAACCCTGGAGTGATGTAGCGCATATAGTGCCACCAGCCTTCGGGCATATATAAAATATTTCCGTGTTCTAGATTTGCAACATAGCCTTTAGCATTTTTAAGTGCAGGCCATTTTTCAAAATCGGGATTAGCAAAGTCTATATCTTCTCTAGTAATTAGAGAATGTGGAATCTTGTAAAGATGTTTGTTTTGTTTCTGGTCGAACAAAATACATTGCTTCTTTCCTTCAAAGTGGAAATGAAATATGTTGGCCAAATCTATGTCGTAATGCATGAAAGTATATGAGTTTGTACCTCCAAAGAATAGCATTGGTAAACCTTTCATTAATCTTAATCCAAAATCGGGAAATTTAAAATCTTTTTGTAATTGAGGGACTTCTTTTAGAATATTCCACAGAAAAATTCGAAATTTAGTAGGTTCTTTTTTCAAGAGATCAACATACTCACTCATTTTCATAGTGGCATGAGGTTCATTAAACCCATCTTTGTAATCTACAGGTCTGTCATCGTATAAAGGAACTGTTTTATCGCCTGCAACATCTTTCATATAGTCCAAATTCCACTTAGAGTAAGCTGGCCAATCTTCAATAAAACGCTCAATAACTACTGGTTTTTGAGGTTTAAAGTAATTTTTAATAAACTCCTCTTTTGTAATGGTTTTAACTCTAGGAACTTCTTGAAGATTTAATTTCATCTAATATTTCTCTTTTTAAAAAGCGAATTGAAAATGCTATTAATTGTAATAAGGTTTCAAAGTTAAGAAAACGTTACCAAAGGTAAAATTATTGCGGGAGGTTTGAATGAAAAAAGGCATTTCAATGGAGTTTGAAATGCCTTTGTATAGTATTGTAAAAGCTATCTGTTTACTTAAGTGCTTTAGCCTTAGTTTTAGCAGCTTCGTTACGTTCTATTTTATGTTCAGGTCTGGACCATTTTGGTTTTTCGCCAAGCGCTTCAAATTTAGAGTCTTTAGCCTCAACTGTTGGAGGGTGTACATTTTTTAAGAAAGGTTTTTGCGGTTGTAACCCTAATGCCTTAAACATATCCATATCCTCATTTACATCAGGATTTGGAGTTGTAAGTAGCTTGTCTCCGGCAAAAATTGAGTTTGCACCAGCAAAGAAACACATAGCTTGACCTTCGCGAGTCATTTGTGTACGACCAGCACTTAAACGTACTTGTGTTTCAGGCATTACAATTCGTGTTGTAGCCACCATACGTACCATATCCCAAATTTCAACAGGCTCTTCATCTTCCATTGGAGTACCATCTACAGCTACTAAAGCGTTGATTGGTACAGATTCTGGTTGTGGGTTTAATGTAGACAAAGCTACGAGCATTCCAGCACGATCTTCTTCTTTTTCACCCATACCAATAATACCACCACTACAAACGGTTACATTGGTTTTTCTAACATTGTCTATGGTTTGTAAGCGATCTTCAAATCCACGAGTAGAGATTACTTCTTTATAATATTCTTCAGAAGTATCCAAGTTATGGTTATAAGCATATAGTCCAGCTTCTGCTAAACGTTGCGCTTGATTTTCGGTAAGCATACCAAGGGTACAACAAACTTCCATATCTAGCTTGTTTATGGTGCGTACCATTTCTAATACCTGATCAAATTCAGGACCGTCTTTTACATTTCGCCAAGCGGCTCCCATACAAACTCTGGAGCTTCCAGAAGCTTTCGCACGTAAAGCTTGTGCTTTTACTTGCTGTACGCTCATAAGGTCGTTCCCTTCAATGTCGGTATGATATCTTGCAGCTTGTGGACAGTATCCACAATCTTCAGGGCAACCACCAGTTTTGATAGACAGTAATGTGCTTACTTGTACCACATTAGGATCGTGATGCTTACGATGTATGGTTGCTGCTTCATAAAGCAACTCCATTAGTGGCTTATTATATATTTCTAGAATTTCTTCTTTGGTCCAATTGTGTTTCATTTCACTCATGCTGCAAAAATAAGAAAACAGAAGTTTAGGAGCTCTTTTTTTGGGGAGTATAAATAAAAAAACTCGCTTTTAAAGCGAGTTTTGGTATTAATCGGATTCTGAGCTTTGATTCTCAGTTTCTTCTTCCTCTTTGTTTTTTTGTTGTTTCCCTTTAAGGTATTCAGGGAGTTCCATGCCAGCCATATTAAACATTTCTTGTAATGGTGGAACCGATTGGTACAAGCCAGAAAGGAAATTTGCTGTCGAGGTTTTTCCATCTTTTGAATTGCCGCCTTCCCAAACAGTAACCTTATCAATTTTAATGTTCTTGATAGCTTCAGCTTGAGTTTTTACTAGTTCAGGTAACTTGTCTGCAATCAATAACAATGCAGCATCTTGAGAATTGTTGCCAGCTGCCTTTACAATTTGATCTAAACCAGCTGCTTGCTTTGTTAATACTTCATAAAGTCCTTGTGCTTCTGCTTGTGCTTTAAAAAGGATCGCATCAGCTTCACCTTTTGCACGGCGACGGATTCTTTCAGCTTCAGCTTCAGCATCAATTTCAACCTTGCGTTTATCAATTTCAGCAGGAACAATGATATCAGCTAATTGAGAAGAACGTTCACGATCTGCTCTAGCAACTTCGGCATCTTGTTCAGCTGCATAAGATTCTTCAAGTGCTTTTGCCGTTTGTACTTTCTCTGAAGCAATTGCTAAACGCTCTGCTTCTGCTTCTCGTTGTCTACGTTGAGCATTGGAATTGGCCATTTCAATTTTTGCCGTATTTTCTCCATCTACTGCTTTTGCATTGGCAGCTGCTACTTGAGTTCTTTCATC
Source organism: Flavobacteriaceae bacterium (assembly GCA_030148025.1). Classification (GTDB taxonomy): domain Bacteria; phylum Bacteroidota; class Bacteroidia; order Flavobacteriales; family Flavobacteriaceae; genus JASBUG01. Next base: position 26,264 of record JASBUG010000037.1, read on the forward strand.
TTGAAGTGCATTTGCTTCACCAATAGAACCATCTCTGGTTTTTTCGGCTACAGATTTACGAGCCGCGTTTATTGCATGAGCAGCAGCTTCTTTACCAAGTGCCTCTATATATCCAGATTCGTCAACAATATCGGTAATGTTTACGTTGATGAGTTTTAAACCAACCTTTTTAAGCTCAGATTCCACACTCTCAGAGATATTACTCAAAAATTTATCTCTATCTGAGTTAATTTCTTCAATATCCATAGATGCAACTACTAAACGTAATTGTCCAAAAATGATTTCTTGAGCTAGTTCTTGGATTTCATTTTGACCTAAACCAAGTAAACGTTCAGCAGCATTTTGCATAATTCCTGGCTCTGTTGAAATACCAATGGTAAATCGTGAAGGTACATTAACTCTAATGTTTTGCTTACTTAATGCATTTACTAAATTTACTTCTATTGAAATAGGAGTTAAATCTAAAAATTCATAGTCTTGAATGACTGGAAGAATAAAAGCAGCTCCACCATGTATACATTTAGCAGATTTACCACCACCTACTTTTCCATAAACCACAAGGATTCTGTCAGAAGGACAGCGTTTATATCTACGGATTAATACTATTATTAAAATGAAAATAAATAGAATTGCAAACCCAATAGTTATAAGTGAGCCAAAGCCTTCGAGTCCTTGCATTAAAAATATGTTACGCATATAATTATTTTTTAAGTTGTTCAACAATTAATATCCCGTTTGAAGTAATATCAGTTACTTCGATAACGGTTCCAGTTTTTAAATCGATGTCATGGTTTGTTAGTGCTTCCAGTTCCCTTAAAGCTCCTTGAACCTTAACCATCACTTTTCCAATTTTTGATTGGTTTGCTCCTATAGGTAAGTAAACCTCTCCAATAGCACCTTTAGCATTCTTTAGCTGAAGAGTACCACTACTTTTCAATTTGCTTATTTGTAACACTAAAAATGCCATAATGAACATCATTACTAAACCACAAATTGTAGAAATAATAATAGTTAACGGTTTAGAAATATCAGCATCAATGCATGAAATACCAGACCATCCAAAAATTGTAAAAAATGCTACGAGATTTTTAAATGAAAAAAACTGAAAGCCAATTCCGGTATCGCCATCAATGTCAGCATCGACATCACCATCTATATCGTCTCCATCTGCACCCATGATAGTTGAAATTAAAACGAAAATAAAAAGGAGTGACCCAATACCAGCTATAATCCAATATGCTTTCTCAAATACAGAAAGCGCAGAAAACCATTGTTCCATAATACCAAATTTTAAGTGTTAGAAATATAGAAACTTTGCTCAAGTAAAGCAAAATTTATCCACAACATTTTTAAGAAAAAACTTTCTCGAAATGAGGTTATTTAGAAAGTAAGACGGACACAGCATTTCCTCCAAACCCAACCGCATTAACTAGTATGTTGTTGATGTTTTTTGGAGTTTGACTATTATTTAAAGGTGTTGCAACGAATTGTTGTTTTTGAAGCATAAGAATCGCGAGTTCTATACTTAACATCCCTGAAGGCCCTAGAGTATGTCCTACTTTCCACTTATTAGTAGTTAATGCAGGAATTTTGTTACAAAAAATTGTTTTAATTGCGTTTATTTCAGCAAGATCACCTTTTACAGTACCAGGTGTGTGGGTTACAATTATATCAATGTCTTCAGGTGGAACCTCTCCTAAAGCCATACGCATAGAGTCTTGGAAACATTGTGCATTTGTAGATAGAGAAGCATTGTGTTCTAATACCTCTGTAGCATAGCCAATTCCCTTAATTATGGCTAAGGCATTAACTTTTTTACCTTGCTCTAAACAAGCAACCGAAGCACCTTCACCTAAAATCATGGTGTTTTTTTTCTTTTCGGTATCTAGTGCTTTACATGGATAATTTTTATATCCTTTGGAATAGATTTTTAGTGCCTGCATTTGAGCCACAGTAAACGACGTTAATGGCGCTTCACTACCACCAACTAAAAATTTATCGGTCATCCCCGAATTGATCCAAGCCACACCATTTAACAAGGCGTGAAGTGCAGTAGAACAAGTAATAGAATGACTAATTTCTGGCCCTTTGGTTTGGAGATCATGTGCTACCCAAGTAGAAATATTACCGAGTGTAGTTGTTGGTGATGACAAAGTGTTGGTTTTATTTGTCCCCAAAAATTCCTTGTAATAGTCTTCAAATAATTTTGTGGCACCTCGTGAAGAACCAATGTTAATACCAAAGTTGTCACTACCATTCCAACCGGCCATTTTTATAGCATTTCTGGACGCAAAAATTGCAAAAAGTACAGAGTTATCTAAGGATCTATATTTGTTGTCAGACTTCTTGAGTGCTTCTATTTCTTCTTTCAGGATATTTGGTAAAAATGCAGCAAGTGCTTTTCCGTGTGAGAATGTATTCTCAGTAAAACAGTGTAAGTTGTTTAGATAGTTTTCCCAAACAGTATCAAGGTCACTTCCTAAAGGAGAAACCGAACTAATTGCTGTTATTGAAATAGGTTTGTGCACTTGTTTTTTCTTTCGGCAAAAATACAGGTATTTAAAAAAGGAGCATAGCAAAAATGTAACAATTAGATAGTATAAATGACTTACCTTTATAGAAAGCTATTATTTATGGAACAAGTCAAGAAGAAAAGTTGGATTGGAAGAAATTGGCCATGGGTATTACCTGTTGGTGGTTGTTTAACAGTTATTTTTCTCCTTATTTTTGGGATTGGAGCTATATTTTTTGGAGTTACTAAAGCTATAAAGAATTCTACACCTTACGAATATGCAGTTGAGCTTGCGCAAAACGATCCTGATGTTATTAATGCTTTAGGTGAACGAATAGAAACAGACGGGATGCTTAGTGGTAATATTTCTATTAATAATGATGGAGGTGATGTTAATTTTGTAATTCCATTAAAAGGATCCAGAGGCAAAGGTTCGTTGACTGTAATTGGAGAGAGAATTGATGGCGAATGGGTTTATGAGGAACTCTATGTATTAGTAAAGGAGACCAACGAAAAAATTAACCTATTAGAAAAAATATTAGAGGGAATCTAACGCTTTTTCAATGGTGTTATAAACCTTATCTAATTGCTTTTTTGTAATTACAAAAGGCGCTAAAATATAAATGGTATTTCCTAACGGACGTAAGCAAACCCCATTATCCATAAAGAATTTGAACAGCTTATTTCTCAAATTTCCATAGCGTTCCATTTCAATATCTAGATCAAGTGCGTATATGACACCTAGTTGACGAGTTCGAGCTACTTTAGGATGTTTTTTGATATGCACATCAAAAGTTTTATGAGCTTCAATAATTGTTTGAATGTTAGCTTGAATGTCTTCAGATCGCAATAATTCGATTCCCGCCAGAGCAGCAGTACATGCTATTGGATTAGCCGAATAGGTGTGCCCATGAAAAAACCCTTTTGCAATATCATCACTTAAAAAAGCATTGTATATTTTTTCAGAACAAGATGTAATTGCCATTGGCACCAAGCCTCCTGTTAAAGATTTAGCTAAACATATAATATCTGGTTGATTGGTTAAATGTTCTGAAGCAAAGTGTTTCCCTGTTTTCCCAAACCCAGTCATGACTTCATCTGCAATAGCTAAGGCACCATATTCTTTGACAATATCAAGCAATTCATCTAAGAGATCTGCATCATACATTTTCATTGCTGCAGCTCCTTGCACTAAAGGTTCATAGATAAAGGCTGCTACTTTTTCGGTTTTAAGTATTTCAACGAGTTGTTGTTTAACTGACTCAAAATTATCTTTAGTTGGTACTGGAATTCTAGCAACGTCAATAAAAAACTCTTCAAAAGGACCATTGTAAACCGATAATCCAGAAACACTCATAGCTCCAAAGGTATCACCATGAAACCCATCTTCTAAGGCAATAATTTTTCCACGTTTTTCACCATTATTAAAATGGTATTGTAATGCCATTTTAATAGCCACATCTACAGAGGTAGATCCGTTATCACTAAAAAATACTTTTTCCTGATTCTTTGGAAGAATATCTATTAGAGCTTCCGATAATTTTATAGCAGGTTCATGTGTAAATCCAGCAAATACCACATGATCTAGTTGCTGCATTTGTTCAGCAACTTTAGAGGTTATATAATCATTACAATGTCCATACATGCAAGTATACCAGGACGCAATTCCATCAATATATTCATTGCCTTGTTCGTCAAACAATAAAGCTTCTTTTGCTTTAGTTATCGCTAAATGATCTGGATGTAATTTATGCTGTGTTAATGGGTGCCACAGATGTTTTTTATCGCGTTCTTGTAATGACATTTATTTCCTCTTAAAAGATGGGTCAAATGTACAATAGTCATAATTAAAAATCCAATCTATAATTCATTTTAAAAGCAATTCCCCAGTTTTGACGGGCTATATGTTTATTGTAATTGTCCGAGATCACTAAATAGACGTACGATAGAGGTTTGTATTCCCATTGCAAACGACTGTTGATATTGAAATTATCAAACTGTGTATTGTATTGAATATAAGTCGTCCAGTTTAAACGATTGGAAAAGAAAACTTCTCCTGTAAAACGTGCCAAATGAAAGGTTTCATTACCTAGTTCTTTCAGGTCAATTCCATTTCGTTCGTAGCGCAACTGCAGTCGAGCTAAAGGCATCAGTCGATATTGAGTGTTTAGACTTATCTGGTTCTTATGTCCGCTGTAATAACTTCCATAGCTTATGTTTCCGCCGTATTGCAACTTTCTGTTCTTTGCAGAAGAATAGCCTAAACCAGCATCAAAGTAATTGTAGGTATTAGGTACAATAGCATTGCCATTTTTTAATGGATCGAAAGCATATTTCAAATTGACGTATTCATATCGAAAACCTCCAAAGAGAACAGATTGATCTTTAAATACCAAGTCGTTGTTCAATACTACAGTAGATTGACTTAAATTACCTTCATCGTCCCAATAGGTATTGTTCCACAAATTCAAATAGCGATGGTTGTCAATCACCTTAGAGTTTTTGTAGAATTTAGTCAAACTGATACGCCCTCTGGACTGTGTGTACCCTTCTCTTATAACAGTGCCAGAAATAGCGTCGAAATTGTACAAACGCGGTACAAAACCTACGTCGGTAATATAGTTCTTTTCTACTTTTTTAATTCCCAGATAACCCGAAGCATTGATGTTATTATACCATACTCCTACGTTATAAAAATTGTTATCTTTTGAAACACCATTAGTGGCACTGGTTGCCAAATTTGCATGCCCAGTCCATTTCTTATTTTTTGATTGGTAGTTTAAGTTCACTCCACCCACTCTGTTGTAATCATCCAAAAAAGATAAGCCATCTGTTTCTTGCCTATTGATCACAAATCCGGTAGCCGTAAAAGACTTAGAGAGTTGCTGTTGTACTACCAAAGCTCCGTAATTCTGAGCGGCAGTATCACCATTAGATTTTGTGGCTACATTCAATACACCCAACCGTGTTTTCTCGGTAATATTTCCTGAGAGCTTTAGACCAAAAGATATTTCATTATTAGCTCCAATCCTTCTTGAATAAAATGGATTGACTCCCCCTACACCTAAATTGTTAAACAGGTCGCTGTTTTCTAAAAAGAAGTTTCGACGTTCTGGAAAGAATACTGAAAAGCGACTTAAGTTAGTGACTTGTCTGTCGACATCTATCTGTGAAAAATCAGGGTTGATGGTAGCATCTAGTTTTAATGAAGAAGTCACATTAACTTGAACATCTAAACTAGGTTTTACCATATCGTCTTTGGTATTATTCGACACATCTTCAGCGTGATTCATAGTTACGGAAGGTGTGACAGCAAATCGAGAAGATTTGTTCTCTGAAAGATTTTCTACCTGAAATGGTTTGGTAAATCGCAAATCAAACAAACTATAATTACGATCAATAGGTGTATTAGTAGTCCACTCATTCAATTTGATGTTTCGCGTATTAAACAGTACTCCCCATTCTGATGATTCTGCTTTATATCCTAATGCTTTCAAAGGAATTTCTATTTCGTATATTTTTAGGTTTCCTTGCACAGAAGTTCTGGCATTCCATACCGTATTCCAACTCGTACTTACTCTAAAACCATCTCCTCGTCTGGCAAGCAATGCATCTACTAAAGCACCTCCCATATTTACAATAAAGAAAAAACCTGACTGTTGCTGATTATAGGTATCTATCATGATAGCAAACGAATCGCTTTCCCCTCCAGTAACACGGATATGATCCCGTTTTAAAGATCCGATTTGTACACGTGGAATACTATCGTGATACACTGCACCTATATATAAATTTTTCCCATTGTGAAACATCTTCACCTCTGTAGTATTGGACGCAGTTACTCCATTGTTGGGGACATAATTAAAGAAACCTCCTTCAGGGATTAACTCATTCCAAATAGGTTCATTTAATTGACCGTCTAACTCAATTTTCGTATCGTTAAAAATAATACGTCCTTTTTCTAATTCAGATTGTCCCTGAATTTGTAATGTTATTAAAATTAACCCTAATAGTATTATGATTCTTTTCATGTAAATAGATTAAAAATTCCAATGTTATGGCTTATGCAAAACACCGACGGGCAAATCTATATGAAGTATCTATTGCTGTTTTAAAAAGTAGACAGAGGAAGCTTTTTTGCATTTAGAAAACTACATTTGGGAGAAATCAAGTTTTGTCTTCTATATTACTGTTTTTAGCTACAAAAAATTAGGTTTTAGCTATTTATCATGTACAGCTTTATTAAAATTGTATTTTAGTGGACGTATGAACAGGTCAAAAAACACATCCTCTTTTTTTAGTAATCCAACTGTTAATCACATCCTGTTTTGGATGGCTGTGTTTGTGTATTTTATAATTACCATCGAGATCCAGTATTTCGGCAGCTATACTGAAGCTATTGAGTCCAGAGCTATTTTGGTAAGTATGCAAATTATTATAGCTTACTGCTGCCTTTATGTTTTAATTCCTAGATATTTAACCCCTAAAAAAAACGTACAATTTGTACTAGGGTTGTTTTTGTTATTGGCTCTTACCTATACACTTTTCGTATGTATTATGGAGTTTTATTATAATCCAAAGTATTTTAAAAGCGAAGATCCTTCTGCTGTTTTTGATTCTCTTAAAGGGTTTAGGGATCACATTTTTAAAATAAGGTCCTTTGCTGGTAAATCGGTAAAATTTTTAACACCAACAATCTTACTGGTGATTGCTAAGTTTTATAAAGAAAAACAAGCCTATTTGCAGCTTAACGAGCAAAAAACATCGGCAGAGTTATCAGCTTTAAAACATCAATTAAATCCGCATTTTTTATTTAATACCCTTAATAACTTATATGCCTTATCCATAAATAAATCGGACGAAGCTCCAGAGGTTATTGCAAAGCTTTCTGAAATGCTAGACTATATGTTGTATGGGTGTAATGACAAATATGTGCCTTTGTCTAAGGAAATTGAACTTATAGACAATTATCTTGCTTTGGAAAAGATAAGATATGACGAAAGGGTAGCTATTCATTTTAAAAAAGACATTGAAATGAATGTAAATATTGCTCCATTAATTCTATTAACTTTTATAGAAAATGCTTTTAAACATGGCGTTTCTCAAGAGCTCAAAAAAGCTGATATACATATTAACATAGCAGTTAAGAACAACTATATTCTATTTGATATTCATAACTCTATAGCTCAAAATAAACTATCTTTAAATAAGAATCCAATTGGATTAACCAATGTTAAAAAACAGTTGGATTTATTATATCAAGACGAATATTCTTTAAACATCAATGAAGAGAACAATCGCTTTAATGTATATTTAAAATTGCCAGTAAAATGACCTATAAATGTTTAATTATAGACGATGAGAAACTGGCAAGAGGGCTGATTCAAACACATTTATCACAATTAGATGATTTTGAATTGATAGCCTCATGTGCCAGTGCAATTGAGGCAAGTAAAATATTGCAAGAAGAAACTATTGATTTATTGTTTTTAGACATTGAAATGCCTGTTTTAAAAGGTACAGACTTCTTTAAAAATCTAGTGCATAAACCCAAAGTGATTTTTACAACAGCTTATAGAGATTATGCCGTAGAAGGGTTTGAACTAAATGCTGTTGACTATATTTTAAAACCTATTACTTTTCAGCGTTTCTTTAATGCCATAGAAAAGTTTAGAGCTTTACAAAAAGGAACTAATTCGGAACCAACTACCGTTACAACTTCAGAAAATAAAGATGCTTTTATTTATATAAGAAAAGACAGAAAACAGGTTAAGGTGCATTTAAATTCCATTTTATATATAGAAAGCTTAAAGGACTATATTAAAATACATTTAGAAGAAGAAACACACGTAACAAAGTCTAGTATATCAGCTTTTGAAGAAAAGTTAGACGCTAGGTTTATTAGAGTGCATCGTTCTTACATTATTAATAAAGATAAGATTACAGCCTATACCAAGAATGATGTTGAAATTGGGAAAATTGAAATCCCAATAGGCGACAACTTTAGGGGGAATTTCTCTGCTTTTTAAAAAGATAGCTCAGATGAACAATACTCATACTTAAAAACACGCCTAAATATCCAATAAATAGTAACCACATTGTGGAGGTGTTGAATAATTTGTAGCTTAGGTTTGGGAACACTAAAACTGCTTCAGAAAAAAGAAAACTAATTATATAGAATACCCAAGTAATTGTATTGACTTTATGTTTTAATTCAACCCAAATAAAAGGCACAAAAAGACCTAAGAATAATAGATGTAACCACGCAATTAATAAAAACCTACTCTCAACAACTTGATCAGCCAGATATGGATGACTTCCAATAATGTTGCAAGATACAATTAGTAAAAGTGTACCATATAAAAACCGATATGATTTTTGTGTATGGATAAATGCTTTTCTAAATTTTAGAAGTATTACAAATAATGCTATCGAACTTATAAATCCAATAAATTGAATGCTCCAGTGATCAAAACTATAATCTAAGGAATGTGCGTAAAGTCCAATAAGAGAAAAGGTAATGATATACACATGTTCCTTTTTAAAGATAACGGCAGATCGCTGAATAAGTATTGCTAATAGCCAAATAAAAAGAGAGCCAAAATATTGAAAATGTAAATAGAAAAATATGGCTTGTTGGTACCATGGTGATTCTTGCATTTCCATAGCCATTAAAGGACCTAAGCAGTAAGGACCTATAGATGAAATGAAGTGAAAAACAATTCCTATTTTAACTAACTGGGTTAATGGATTGTTTTTATTGATTCTTTTCCAAAGGCGTATTAAAAAGATATAGCTTACCCATAAATGTAGCGTAGAAAATACAATGGAAAACAAAGCATATCCTTGAATAATAAAAGTGATTAACATTCCAAATACACAAACCTGTAGAGCTAGATAATATTTATAGGAACGCTTGTCAATGCCATCAGTAAAATTTGTCCATAGCAACACTACCAAAGCATTGAACAAAAACCCTAAAAGCATTACGTGTGAATGTGAATGCAATACATTTTTTAAAGGAAACCCTGGAAGCTCGCCTGTAAAAGCATAGCGTAAAATAAGACCAATTGCTGCTCCTAAAAACCCCAAAAGTATGGGATAGAACCAGAGTTGTTTTTGTGTTATATTAGATTTCATTTCTTCGTCATGCTGAACTTGTTTCAGCATCTCACATATTTAATAGTTCAAAGTTTCTAGATTTGGATTTAATTTTCTAATTAAATTTAGTTTCCATTCTTTATGCCAATTCTTTAATTGTTTTTCTCTTTTTATTGCTTGTTCAATATCTGTAAACTCCTCAAAATAAATAAGGTCTTTAATTTGATACTTTTTTGTGAATTTTGATGCGACCTCATCGTAATGTTCATATAATCTTTTGGATAAGTTTGTAGTAACTCCAATATAGAAAGTCGTTCTATACTTATTGGTTAATATGTAAATAAAGCTATTTTGCATAGATGCGACCCTGAAACGAGTTCAGGGTGACGATTATAACTGCTTTAATATCTCTTGAAATTTATTAGCATATTCTTTAATCACGTTCTTATCAAAGTAAGGTTCTTCATCTATTCGTCCAATAACAGTCACATCAGTCATTTTTTTGATGATAGCTTCGGTTGTTGGATGTTCGTTTCCACTAAAAATAATCGAGATATTAAACCCTTTTTCTTTTAAAGCATTAACGGTTAAAAGTGTATGATTAATACTGCCAAGATAATGCCTTGAAACTACAATCACTTGATAATTAGGTTTTATAATATCTTGAATAGTGTCTTTATCATTTAAAGGAACTAGTAGTCCACCAGCGCCTTCAATTACCAAGTGGTTCTTGGTTTTAGGCTCCTTAATTTGCTTTAACTCTATACTCACATTATCAATGTTGGCAGCTGCATGCGGACTCATAGGTGTATGCAAAGCATAAGAATTAGGGTGAAATATTGACTTAGAATTGGAAATAAAATTCTCAACTTTTCGGGTGTCACAATTATCTAATTCGCCTGCTTGAACAGGTTTCCAATAATCTGCTTCAAGTGCTTCTGTAACTATAGCTGATGCAACTGTTTTTCCTACCTCGGTCGAAATACCTGTTATAAAAATACGCTTCATTAAAATATGGTTTTACAGTCGTTGCAGATATATTTTGTCTTTTCAAAAAAAGGGAACAGCATAAAAAATATATTCTTACGCTCTAGAGGTGCAATCAATGCTCGCGTAGAATTGCAATTTGTACAATGTAAAGCATTACCATTTTTGTCTTTTTGATACTCTCTAATGTTGTTGTAGATATCTACAGCTTTTTCAAAGTCATCATTAAAAACAAGTAATTTCACACCTCCTATGGCTTGACTTATAAGAGGATCGGAATCAATGGTTTTTTCATCCATAAGCATTGTTCTAATGCCTTCCGATTCCAGTTTAGAAGTGGTTACTTGTGCTTCTGTTGAGTATTCAAAAACAGCCAGTACTTTATAGTTGTCTTGCATAGTTAATTTATTTCTTTTACAAAAGTAGCTAAGAGCGCCAACACTTTTGTTATTTCTTTTTCGGTATTATAGCTGTGAATACAAAATCGTAAACGTTCTTCACCTTCAGGAACAGTAGGAGACATAATCGGCTTTACATCAAAGCCGTTTTCTTGCAAATGATTGGCAATGGTTTTTACGTTGTTATTTCCTGAAATAATACACGATTGAATTGTCGATACACTTTCAATAAAATGCTTTTCAATATTCAAAGCTCTTAATTCGGACTTGAAAAATGAGATGTTTTTATGAACTTTTGAAATTGCTTCAGAACCTATTAATAGGTTGTAAGCAGTATGAATTGTAGCTAGAGAATGAGGCGGTAAACCTGTGGTATAAATAAAGCTTCTACAGAAATTTACTAAATACTGTTTTAGCAAAGTACTGCCTAATACTGCAGCACCATGGCAACCTAGCCCTTTTCCAAAGGTGACAATGCGAGCAAAGATATCATGCTCTAATTCTAACGATTGAACTAAACCACAACCATTCTTTCCGAAAACACCAAGAGCGTGAGCTTCATCAACAATTAGGTAGGCGTTGTAATCTTTACACAGGGAAGCCAATGCAACTAGGTTTGGAGTATCACCATCCATTGAAAATATTGATTCGGTAACCACATAAATATCATGATTCCCATTAGAAACACGATCGATCATTTTATCAAGATCGACCAAATCGTTGTGTTTAAATTTATAGGATTTGGCTTGACTCATGGTAATACCATCCCGAATAGAAGCATGAATTAGCTCATCATACAGAATAACATCACCACGTTGTGGAATGGCTCCAAAAAGACCTAGGTTAGCATCATAACCTGAATTAAAAATTAGTGCCGATTCACTATCGTGAAACTCACATAATAACGCTTCACAGGTATCATATAACTTATGATTTCCAGTTAATAATCGTGATCCAGTCGCTCCATTTTCAAATCCATGATCAAGTAAATATTGATGCGCTTCTTTAAAAATGATTTCAGATTTTGAGAACCCTAAATAATCATTAGTTGAAAAGTCAATCAATTCATTTTGAACTCCCAATTCACGTAAGGAATTGGTTGCTTTTCGCTGATCTAGCTTTCTCTGAAGTCTTTCTGGAAAATGTGTCATTGAGGCAAAGATAATTAATGATTTTCAACCTTTTCATTAATTAGCTTACAAGTCATTATTATCTTTTTTAGATAAAAAATTATTGTAAAACGATAATTTTATTATATTTGCATTGTCATCAATCGTAAAATCAATCAAAAAAACGTGTTATGTCAAGGAACCAAGAAACAAATCAAGTTAGGGTAAAAGGAAAAAAATTAGAGTGTCATCATTGCAATAATGATACATTTTGGAAGAGAGAAACTTTAATGAACACACCAGGAATGACTTTTTTTAAACTGGACTGGGCCAACAAACGAGCACAGAATTATATATGCGATAATTGTGGTTACGTGCATTGGTTTATGAATAAATAATATCTGGTTATGAAAACAAAACGTATACTTAAAATAATGCATGTACTTGCTTGGGTGGCTTTTATTGGGTTATCCATAAAAGCAGGAGCTATTATTGTGTCTTATTTTTTAAGCTTTGGTAATGAAAATGCTGGTAAAGATTTATATGAAGGAATAAATTATTTTGCCTACAAACAAAACAATACAACTCATTACTCCATACTTGTAATGTATAGAGTTTTACAATTTAGTGTACAAGCATATGTTGCTTTTTTAGTTATAAAACTATTGAGTAATCTTAATATTCAAAAACCTTTTAATAATAATGCTTTAAAATGGATGCAAAGAATCACTTATTGTCTTATAACCCTTTGGGCAATAGTGGTGATACATAACATTCATGTAGGTGTTTTAGAGGCAAGTACAGGAGTAAAGGCAACTTTATTATCTAGTGAATTTGTTTATATAGCAGGTATTGTATATGTGTTTTCTTTACTATTTAAAAGAGGATTGGAATTACAATCTGAAAATGATTTAACTATATAATTATATGAAGACTATAAATATTTTAAAAACACTAATAAACATCTTATTTGTTTTATTAATTGGAACTCTAGTTTTAGGAGGGGTTTTTATAATTGCTGTACTATTTTTTGACAAAGAGCTTCCTTTCTTTTTGCAAGGTTATACATTGTTGTTCAAGATGTTTGATTGGAAGTTGTTTTTAATTCCATTTACAACTGTTCTAAATTTTATAGTGTTTGTTGTAGCAGTTTTTTATTTGCGAAAATGTATTCAGCCATTTAAAAATTCTGACTTTTATAGTCCAGATATTATTGTAAACCTCAAACGGTCTGGTTTTTTGTTTGTCTTTATTGGTATAAGTACTGTAGTTTTTAGAATTGTTGGAATTTTGCTTATGCAAGGGCAAATGCCAGTTGTTGGAGGAGTTTCTAGCGTAAAAATAGCAGGAATAGTAACGTCAACTTTAGATTTGTCAGTGACTTTTTTGATAATCATTGGATTATTCTTTTTGCTATTTAGCAAAGCATTTGAAAACGCTAAAGATTTGAAACAAGAAAACGACTTAACCATTTAATTTATGCCAATAATTGTAAATCTTGATGTCATGCTGGCAAAGCGCAAAATGAAAAGTAAAGACTTGGCAGAAATCATTGGTATTACTACAGCAAATTTGTCTATTCTAAAATCGGGGAAGGCAAAGGCTATAAGGTTTTCTACTTTAGAAGCTATTTGTAAAGCACTCGATTGCCAACCGAGTGATATTTTAGAGTATGTAAAGGATTAGTTTTACCCAACTAGTCTGCTTATGTAATTAGGATTAAACAAAAACACTATATTAGTCGTTTAAACACTATCAATCAATGAGAAAACTACTAGTACTTTTATGTGTTGTGGCTTTTGTTAGCTGTAAAAAATCAGAAGAAAAAAGTAACACATCAACAAGCACAGATACTCAAGTATCAACGACCTATCAAATTTCATTTGAAAACGCAGTACATCATGAAGCTGAAATTTCAGCAACATTTACCAATCTAAAAAATGATGAAGTGGAGTTTCGTATGAGCCGTACTTCGCCAGGGCGCTATGCTTTACACGAGTTTATGAAAAACGCTTACAATGTAAAGGCAACAGATGGCGCTGGAAATGTTCTAGAAACTACACGACCTGATCCATATTCTTGGAAAGTAAAAGGACATGACGGAACCGTAAAAGTGAGTTATACCTTATTCGCAAATAGAGGTGGCGGAACCTATGCTCAAGTTGATGAAACTCATGCACATCTTAATATTCCAGCGACGTTTATGTATGCGCCAGAGTTATCAAATGATGCCATGGAAGTAACCTTTAATGTACGTGAAGATTTGGGCTGGAAAGTGGCCACACAGTTAAAGCATGTAGAAGGAAACACCTATTATGCAAGAGACTTACAATATTTTATGGATAGTCCAACAGAGATAAGTAACCATAGTGTACGTTGGTTTGAAGTTGATGGACAAAACATTCATTTTGTATTACATCACAATGGAACCGAAGCTGAATTTGACACTTATTTTGAAAGCGTAAAAAAAGTAGTATTACAACAAAAAGCAATTTTTGGAGAATTGCCAAAGTTCGACTACGGCGATTATTATTTCTTAGGATGTTATATTCCAAATGCATCTGGAGATGGAATGGAACATAGAAATTCTACCATTTTAACAACAACTAGAAGTTTAGCAAATAATGGTATAAAACGTAATATTGGAACAGTATCACACGAATTTTTCCATGCTTGGAATGTTGAACGTATTCGCCCAGAATCCTTAGAGCCATTCGATTTTGAAGAAGCAAATATGAGTGGTGAATTATGGTTTGCTGAAGGCTTCACAAGCTATTTTGATGACTTAACTTTATGTAGAGCAGGAATAATGAGTCGCGAAGATTATGTAAGTGGTCTTGCAGGTAATTTTAACTATGTATGGAATTCTCCAGGGCGTAAATTCTTTAATCCAATCGAGATGAGTTACCAAGCACCATTTGTTGATGCTGCACGCTCTGTAGATCCTGTAAACAGAAGTAACACATTTATTTCTTACTACTCTTATGGAAGTGTTTTAGGGCTTGCTTTAGATTTATCACTTCGTGAAAAAGATTTGAATCTAGATGATTATATGAAATTGGTTTGGAACAAATATGGAAAAAACGAAAAACCATATACTGTTGCCGATCTTCAAAATACGTTAAATGAGTTTGCTGGAGACAAATTTGGAGATGAGTTCTTTAATAAATATATCCATAAAAGTGAGATGCCAGATATGAAGCGTTTATTTGAAAGTGTTGGCGTATCATTAACTCAAGACCCGAATGTTGTATTATTTGGTGCTGGGTTAAATAGAAATAACATGATATCTGGAAATACAAAAATAGGATCAAGCTCATATAATGCCGGATTAGAAAGAGGCGATAAGATCATTCAA
Organism: Flavobacteriaceae bacterium; assembly: GCA_030148025.1. Classification (GTDB taxonomy): domain Bacteria; phylum Bacteroidota; class Bacteroidia; order Flavobacteriales; family Flavobacteriaceae; genus JASBUG01. The sequence continues at coordinate 41,729 of JASBUG010000037.1, forward strand.
ATAGGAGATTATGTTCTAAATGATAATTTCAGTGACATTTTAAAGAATTTCAAACCTGGAGATGAAACAAAAGTTGTTTACGAACGTCTTGGTAATAAACAAGAAACTAATCTCACGTTTGTAAATAATCCATCGTATACTATCGAAATAAATAAGGACGCATCAGATACTCAAAAAGCTAAACGTGACGATTGGTTAAGTAGTAAAGAGTAAAATGAATAATGAAATTTCTAGAAAAAGTTGGTTTTCAAGAAATAAATCTTGGGCACTTCCAACAGGAGGTTGTTTATTAGTTGTTTTGGTTGTGGTTTGTATAGCGCTCATGTTTTTTGTGGGCCTAAAGGAAACTGTTTTTGAATCTGGACCTTATAAATATGCTGTAGAAGAAGCTTCAAACAATTTGAAAGTAAAAGAAGTTTTAGGAGATGATATTATTACAGAATCAATATTCAGCGGTAGAATAACTATAGATAATGATCAACATGCAGATTTTAAAATCCCATTAAAAGGTAATAAGAGCAAAGGATTTGTTTTTGTAATTGCCGAAAGAGAAAATAAAACTCAGGATTGGCAGTATAAAAAACTGTATGTCATTGCTGAAAAATCAACAGATACGATCCACTTACTCAACTCTAGAAATACCGAATAATTTTACAGAAAATACTAAAGCAAATATGTAACTTTATAACATGTTTGCTTTAGTTGATTGTAATAATTTTTATGCTTCGTGCGAGCGCGTATTTAATCCTAATTTACGCCAGAAACCTATTGCAATTTTATCTAATAATGATGGTTGTGTGATTTCCAGAAGCGATGAAGCTAAAGCATTAGGTTTGCCAATGGGCGCACCTATTTTTAAATGGGAAGGCTTCTGTAAAGCAAATAACATTAAGGTATTTTCATCAAACTATCCTTTGTACGGAGATATGAGTACGCGTGTGATGAAAATATTAGAGCAATTTACACCAGATGTTGAGGTTTATAGTATAGATGAATCCTTTTTAGAGTTTAAAGGATTTGATTATGTTGATTTTGATGCATATGGACTCGAAATCCGAAAACGTGTATTAAAATGGACAGGAATTCCAACTTGTGTTGGAATAGCTCCAACTAAAGCATTATCGAAAGTAGCCAATAAAATTGCGCGAAAATTTCCTAAAGAAACTAAAGGGGCTTATGTTATTGATTCAGAAGAAAAGCGTGTAAAAGCACTTAAATGGATACAGCTTAAAGATGTTTGGGGAATTGGTCGAAGGTTGCATAAACGCTTATCAGCAAAGGGTTGTAAAACAGCGTATGACTTTGTGCAATTACCAGATGATTGGGTACGTCAGCAGTTTTCTATTACTGAATGGAAGCTTAAAAAAGACCTTGAAGGTGTTCCTAAGCTTACCTTGGATATGAGAGAAACTAAACGAGCAATCGCTACAACTAGAAGTTTTGATTTTACTTATGATGATATTAATTACATTAAAGAACGTGTTTCTACATTTGCAGTAACTTGTGCTGAGAAATTGAGGCAGCAACACTCTAGTTGTTATATGATTATTGTAACATTAAGTAGCGATAGTCATAAGCGGAATTTAAAACAACATCGAGGGAGTCAAGTTGTAAAATTATCCTACCCAACTGATTCTACATTAACCATAAGTAAGGCTGCTGTAGAAGCTGTAGAAACTATTTTTAAACAAGGAGTTAAATATAAAAGAGCAGGTGTTATTGTTACAGGTTTAGTGCCTACAGAAAATCATCAGTTGCATTTATTTGACGCTGAAAATCCTAAGCACAAACCTTTAATGGGAGTTATGGATAAGCTCAATTATAAGTATGGTGATTATAAATTAAAATTAGGTAATCAAGATTTAGAGCGTACGTGGAAAATGCGTCAAGAACGATTAACACCTCGATATACAACAAATATTAAAGATATTATAAAAGTAAAATGCTAATAACTGTCAGACTGAGCGCAGTCGAAGTCCAATGAAATATGAATTTTTATTATGTTTATATATTAAGATGTAATGATGACTCCTTTTATATAGGAATTACAAATAATATAAGTAAACGTTTCAATGAACATCAATAAGGACTGGATAAAAATAGTTATACTTATAGCAGAAGACCTCTAATTTTGGAATTTAGCCAAGAGTTTAATGATGTTCTTCAAGCAATTTATTTTGAAAAGAAGATTAAAGGATGGACTAGAGCAAAAAAACAAGCACTAATTAATGATGAATGGGATATGCTTAAGATTTTAGCAGAATGTAGAAATGCGACACATTGTAAATATAAAGATTCAAGCGCTTCGACTGCGCTCAGCGGGACAAACCGAACAAAAACCTAAATATGTTAATAAAAGAAACTAAAAACCTCACGTTCTATACACCAGAAACAGTTAAGGATTCTGGAGCACTATTTTTTGATGCTGGAATTTCAGCAGGATTTCCATCGCCAGCAGAAGATTTTAAAGAGCATCGTTTATCACTAGATGAAGAACTGATAACTAATAAAGAAGCAACTTTTTTTGCACGTGTTAGCGGTCAATCAATGATCAATGCTGGATTAGATGATAACGATTTATTAGTGATAGATAGAAGTCTGGAACCTACTCATAACAAAATTGCTGTTTGTTTTTTAGATGGAGAGTTTACCGTAAAACGGTTAAAAGTTGAAAATGATGGTGTTTGGCTACAACCTGAAAATGAAAATTACCAACCTATAAAAGTCACAGAAGAAAACAATTTTGTTATTTGGGGAATTGTTACAAATGTGATAAAAAAAGTATAAAGCTGTTGAGTAATATTGTTTATAAAAGAGCTCAAACAAAAGAAGAACTACAACAAATTCTAGCACTTCAGCGCGCTAATATTCCATCAGCAATTTCTAAAAATGAAAAAGAAGCAGAAGGCTTTGTAACAGTGCATCATACATTTGAAATATTGAATGCAATGAATGCAAAGTGCCCTCATGTTATTGCTACTTATAAAGAAAAGGTAATAGGTTATGCCTTATGTATGCATCCAGAATTCAAGAATGATATTGAAGTTTTAAAGCCAATGTTCGAACAAATCGATGCTTGTCTAAAAGGAGATAAATCCTATTTGGTAATGGGACAGATTTGTATTGACAAAGCTTTTCGTAAACGAGGTGTTTTCAGGGGGTTATATAATTTTATGAGAGAAGAATTGCAGTCGAGGTTTGATATGATTGTTACAGAAGTTGATGAAGCTAATGTAAGATCTATGAATGCTCATTTTGCAATTGGATTTAAAGTCTTATATTCATATCATTCTAATCAGCAAGATTGGAAAATCATTTATATAAATACGACTAACTAAACGCAAACACATATGGTAGAGTTGTCTACGTTTGATATTGCATTAATTATCACCTTTTTTGCAATAACATTATTCATTGGAATTTATGTATCTAAACAATCAGGTAAAAGTGCTTCTGAGTATTTTTTATCAGGACGAAGTATGCCTTGGTGGCTTCTAGGAGTCTCAATGGTAGCTACTACGTTTTCTACAGATACACCTAATTTGGTAACAGATATTGTTCGTAATAATGGAGTGTCAGGAAATTGGGTTTGGTGGGCTTTTTTAATAACAGGACTACTAACTGTTTTTGTGTATGCTAAGCTTTGGCGAAAATCACAAGTGAATACAGATATAGAGTTTTATGAATTGCGATATGGTGGCGCACCTGCTCGTTTTTTAAGAGGGTTTAGAGCTGTTTACTTAGGAATTATCTTTAATGTGCTAGCTATGGCAGGAGTAACCTTAGCAGCTATTAAAATAGGAAGTATTATGTTGGGGCTGCAACCATGGGAAACGGTGGTGTATGCTGGAGTTATAACGGTTATTTTTAGTGCACTTGGAGGGTTTAAAGGTGTAGTGTATACAGATTTTATTCTATTCTTTACAGCAATGGCAGGAGCCATAGGCGCTGCATATTATTTGGTAGGACTGCCTGAAGTTGGAGGTTTGGAGAATTTATTACAAAACGAAAATGTTGTAGATAAGTTGTCTATTTTGCCAGATTTTAGTGATAAAGAAGCTTTAATAACATTATTGATTATTCCTTTAGCAGTACAATGGTGGAGTTCGTGGTATCCAGGAGCAGAACCTGGAGGTGGAGGTTATATTGCACAACGAATGTTAGCTGCAAAAAATGAGAATCATGCCATAGGAGCAACTTTCTTTTTTAATATTATGCATTATGCTTTGCGTCCTTGGCCATGGATTATTGTGGCTTTGGCATCTTTGGTTGTGTTTCCAGATTTGGCAAGTATCCAAGAAGCATTTCCAAATGTGGGCGAAGATAAATTAGGTCATGATTTAGCATATTCAGCGATGCTAACAAAATTGCCTAGTGGTTTATTAGGTTTAGTTTTAGCGTCTTTAGTTGCGGCTTACATGAGTACTATTTCTACACATTTAAATTGGGGAAGCTCGTATATTGTAAATGATTTTTATAAGCAGCAGATCAATAAAAATGCTTCTGAAAAAGAATTAGTTCGTATTGGGCGTTTATCAACAGTACTATTAATGGTATTTAGTGCACTATTAGCTTTAGCGCTTACTAACGCACTTCAATTGTTTAAGTATATATTAATGTTTGGAGCAGGAACTGGCCTTATTTTTATTTTGCGTTGGTTCTGGTGGCGAATTAATGCTTGGAGTGAAATTTCGGCAATGTTTTCATCAGGAATAATTTCGTTATTAATTGCATTGACACCTCTTGGTGCAAAATTATTTGGAGAAGATGCATTAATGCCTTCTTGGGCTGAATTTCCTTTTGTGGTATTTGTGACAACTGTAATTTGGATTGCAGTAACGTATGTAACACAACCTGAAACTAAAGAAATTTTGCAACAATTTTATAAAAGAACACAACCAGGTGGTCCTGGATGGAATAAGGTAGTAAAAGAAGCTAAAGATAATGGAGTTGAAATTGTTGATTCCAATAAAGGTTGGAGTGTTCCTTCGGGAATATTAGCAATGCTTGTTGGCTGTGTGCTTATTTATAGTGTGATGTTTACCACAGGAAATCTTATTTATGGAAATTATTCTGATGCATTAATTCTATTAATAGTTTCTGTGGTTTCAGGTGTTATATTAGTTAAACTTTGGAAGAAAATAAAAGCAAATATTCTATAGAATGTCTATGTCTAATAGAATAGTTTCTGTAGATATTTTACGTGGGTTTACCATTGTTGCTATGATTTTGGTAAACAACCCTGGAAGTTGGAGCCATGTATATGCGCCTCTTTTGCATGCTGAATGGCATGGAATGACACCAACAGACCTTATTTTCCCTTTCTTTTTATTTATTGTTGGAATCTCTATTTATTTCGCTTACAAGAATAAACCAAACAGTAAATCAACCTATAAAAAGATTATAATTAGAAGCTTAAAATTGTTTGGATTAGGATTCTTTTTAAGTTGGTTCTTACCATACTATCCCTTTTTTAGAGACCTTGAAGTAGTAAGAATTCCAGGAGTGTTACAACGTATTGGAGTTGTATTTTTAGTAACAGCAATTTTATATAAAAACTGTAATTGGAAAACCTTACTATGGATAGGTGTTATTATTTTAATAGGGTACTGGATCTTACTTGGTTTTGTACCATTGCCAGATGGAACAATGCCAACCTTTGATAGAGCTGCAAACAATTGGGCGATGTATATCGATTTGAATATTCTAGGAGAACACATGTGGAAAGATGACTATGATCCAGAAGGATTAGCAAGCACGTTTCCAGCAATAGTTACTTGTATTTCTGGAGTTTTAATTGGAAAGATGCTGGATGGATTAAAGAAACTCAAAAAATTAGTATTAATAGGAATTATATTGCTTGTTTGTGGTTATATGTTTAGTGTTTGGGTTCCATTAAATAAAGCAATATGGAGCAGTAGTTTTGTTTTGGTCACCAGTGGATGGGCAACACTTATATTGTCATTGATCTACTATTTTACAGATATTAAGAAGATCAAAACAGGAAGTGTTTTTAAATACGCAGGTATGAATGCCATTACCATTTTCTTTTTGTCTGGGTTTATTGCAAAAACTTTTTACCTATTAAAAATTAAAGAGAAGAGTATTCATTATTGGCTTTATTCAACTTTATATAATCATGATTTTTTGAGTGATAAACTTTCATCTTTACTATATGCCTTAACAGTTATAGCCTTTTATATAATACTCTCGTTTTTCATGTTTAAGAAGAAGATATTTATTAAAGTATAGATAATAAAAAACGCGAAGCAATTGCTTCGCGTTTTTTTATATTATAAGTAACAAAACTTAGTCAGCTAAAACTATAATTTTATTATCGTTCATTTCAATGGTACCAGAATTAATTGCCAATGAAACACCTTTATCAATTTTAGTAAACTTATCTTCAACCTCTTCTTCTAGTTGAATATTACCATAAACTTTTACTTGTCCTTCTTTTAATAAAGACACAATTGGTGCGTGATCTTTAAGCATTTCGAATTCACCGTTCACTCCAGGAACAGCAACCGAATCTACTTCTCCACTATATAAAGTGGCTTCTGGTGTTACAATTTCTAAATGCATAGTATAATTTTTGCAGTCTGCAGTTTACAGTTAGCAGTCACTGAGGACTGAATACTGAATACTGCTAACTAATTTATGCTTCAGCAAGCATTTTTTCTCCTGCTTCGATAGCTTCTTCAATTGTTCCTTTAAGGTTAAACGCTGCTTCTGGTAAGTGATCTAGTTCACCATCCATAATCATGTTAAACCCTTTGATTGTTTCTTTAATATCTACTAACACACCTGGTATTCCTGTAAACTGTTCTGCTACGTGGAAAGGTTGAGATAAGAAACGTTGTACACGACGTGCACGACCTACAGCCATTTTATCTTCTTCAGATAATTCTTCCATACCTAAGATGGCAATAATATCTTGAAGTTCTTTATAACGTTGTAATAACTCTTTTACTCTTTGAGCACAGTTATAGTGATCGTCACCTAAAATGTCAGCAGTTAAAATTCTTGAAGTAGAATCTAATGGATCTACCGCAGGATAAATACCAAGCTCAGCAATTTTACGAGATAATACGGTTGTTGCATCTAAGTGAGCAAAGGTTGTAGCTGGAGCAGGATCAGTTAAATCATCCGCAGGTACATAAACCGCTTGTACAGAAGTAATCGATCCTTTTTTAGTAGACGTAATACGCTCCTGCATTGCACCCATTTCTGTTGCTAATGTTGGTTGGTAACCTACCGCAGATGGCATACGACCAAGAAGTGCAGATACCTCAGAACCAGCTTGTGTAAAACGGAAGATGTTATCTACGAAGAAAAGTACATCTTTTCCTTGTCCATCTCCAGCACCATCACGGAAATACTCAGCAATAGTTAATCCTGATAATGCTACACGAGCACGTGCTCCAGGAGGCTCATTCATCTGTCCGAATACGAAAGTTGCTTTAGAATCTAACATAGCCTTTTTATCAACTTTTTTAAGATCCCAACCACCTTCTTCCATAGAGTGTAAGAAGTCATCACCATATTTGATAATTCCAGATTCTAACATCTCTCTTAAAAGGTCATTTCCTTCACGTGTTCTTTCACCTACACCGGCAAATACAGATAAACCACCGTGTCCTTTTGCAATATTGTTAATCAACTCCTGAATCAATACTGTTTTACCAACACCGGCACCACCAAATAATCCAATTTTACCACCTTTTGCATAAGGCTCGATCAAATCGATAACTTTAATACCTGTAAATAAAACTTCAGTAGACGTTGATAAATCTTCAAACTTAGGAGCTTCTCTGTGAATTGGAAGCCCATCTTTATCAGTTTTAGGTAAATCTCCTAATCCATCAATTGCATCTCCAATTACGTTAAACAGACGTCCGTAAACATCTTCACCAATTGGCATTTGAATTGGAGCACCAGTTGCAAGAACTTCAGTTCCTCTACTTAAACCATCTGAAGAGTCCATTGCAATAGTACGTACTGTATCTTCACCAATGTGAGATTGTACTTCTAATACTAAAGTAGAACCATCAGGTCTGTTAATTTCTAACGAATCATAAATCTTTGGAAGCTCAGCTCCAGCACCAAATTCTACATCGATAACTGGACCAACTATTTGTGCAACTTTACCTGTAACTTTTGACATTACTTATATATTTATTGTTTTGCTAATATATTATTCGAAAACATAGCCTGTTTTTCGCGCTGCAAAGATATATTTTTTAATTAAAAAACACACATATTTGGAATCAAAAATGAAAGGTTTTTTGCAAGCTTATTTTTTAGTTAGTGAGAAAGCATATAAAACTAAAAAACCCAGAACAAAATTCTGGGTTTTAAATATTTAAATAATGTAAATTTTATTATAGTGAAGGCGAATAATTAGTAGGATAATCGTTCGCTTTTGCAACAGCTCCTACCTCAGTAAAGTTAGAGCCATAAGCAGCATCAATAGCTTCTAAAAACTTATTGGCCATTAAAGCATAACCACGAGCTGTTAAGTGAATTCCATCTAAGCTTACAAGTCCTCCAAACACCAAACTTGTATTCATCGTGAAATCATCAAACATAATTCCAGTTGTCGAAGCTTCTTGTAAAATAGCATTCAAATCTACTATAGCCAAACTATTTGCCGAAGCAACAGCTTGTATTGTATTGTTGTATGCTGTAGTCGCTGTTTGTATTGCAGTTTGCTCTTCAGGAGTAAGTACCCAGTTGTCTGCTAAAGGTACACTCACACCGTTTATTAATAATGGGTTTCCTCCAACTGTAGTACCAATAAATGTAGAACTAGGAAGTACTAATAAATCTTCGGCCGTGGCTTGTCTATATTTTGGTAATGCAGCAAAAGCAGGGTTAATAGCTCCTAAATCGGTTAGATCTTCATCAATAATTACAACAGCATTTTGACCAGCACTAAAGTTAATCATACGTCTTGCAGCTTCTTCTGCAGTGAATAGTCCAGTTCCGCTTAAGGCAGTAAGAGCAGCTTGAATACCACCATTATAAGCAGCGTACCCACCATTAACAGCAGCTGCAGTTGCTTCGTCTAAAGGCACAGGATTGTGAGGAACAGTTGTAAAGTGTGGCAAGTTTGTAATATTTGGTACAGTTGCTACAACACCATTTGCTCCAGAACCTGTTAACGCTGCAACAGTATTGCTAAATACTTGAGCGAAAACATTAGGATCGGTAATATCATTTCCAGCATATGTTGAAGGATCGAGGTTACCTGTTTGGTCTACTCCAGAACCTCCTGAGGTTGCATATCCTAAAACATCGTTTCCACCAATTTCAGAAATTGTGAAGAAACTTGGAGATTGAGCCAGAGCATCTTCTAACATACTTGCATTTGAATTAGACGCCATTCTTGCAAAATAAGGGTTTGCTAGTCCTAAAGGAACACCTGCGACGTTTCCATAACCATTAGCAACCATATGATAACTTTTCGCTCCAGGCACCCCAACATTGTTAAATGGACCTGATAAAATATTAGAAACTTCGGTAGTAGGAGTTCCTGGGTGAACCGCAGGTCCAGCACCATTAAAAAATAATCTTGGAGCAGCTATCTGTGTTCCTCCTAAAAGTAATCCTCCTACATTATCATTCATTAAAGGTTGATTGAAGTCACCTCCACCAGCTAAAGCAAATTGCTTAGATAGAATGTTTGGGAATGAATTTTCTTGAGCGGCGATAAATAGACCTCCATCGGTAAACCCAGCTGTAAAAGAAGCACCAAGAGCTACATAGTTAGAAAAGTCTGCTGACCCCGGATCTGGTGTAACTACAGGAGCTACAGGGCTGTCTGAATCGTCATTATTCTCGCATGAAGCAAATGTAAAAGCTATAAGTAAAAGCCCGATATATTTTAATTTCATAGTATTCAATTTTAGAGATTATAGGTTGTTGATTGTCCAAGAAACATAATATTGAGAACCAATAAATCCTGTACCAAAGGCAGTAAAATATTCATCTCCTAAAACATTTGTTGCACCAGCTTTAAATGTTGATTTTAAGCTTGGAACTCTCAAATTTATCTGCGCATCTAGAGTGTGGAATGATGGAACATTTCCATCTCCAAATGTTGCTTGCCAGAAATAATTGTCACTCCATCTCCATGCCACATTAAATCCAAAATCTTTAAATAGATTAGTGTTTCCAAAGCTAGCTTTAACCTTATGTTCTGGAGTATTAAAATTAGTTCTGAAATCTGGAGCACTTGACTGATCAAAATCTTGATGTGTATATGTATAGTTTCCGCTTAAATCAAAGTCACCAAATATTTTCGTAGAGACTTGAATAGAACCACCATAAGAATTTACATCTGCATCAGAGTTTGTATATGTAGAGTATACTTGGTAATCTCCATTGGCAATTGCTAAAACAGAAAGAGCATTATCACCAACAGTCCCATAATAAGGAGCAATTACATTTTCACCAGAGATGAAGTCCTTATACTTGTTATAATAAGCACTCATATCTAAAATCACTTTATTGAATTTTGCTCTATATCCTAATTCAAACGATGTTACTTTTTCTGGTTTTACCAATTCAGGATTTCCAACTTGTAATTGGGTTGGGTCTCCAGTTGCTGCAAAAGCTCCAACAGAAGCAGCAGAATAAGAATTGTTGTATGCTGCAGCGCCAGTTTGTACTATAGACGCTGGAACACCTAAGCCTTGTCCAGCAGTACTAACACCAAATGTTCTAGAGTAACGATCTAAATTGTTAGGAGCAGATCCAACTAATATTGCTCTACCTGCATCTAATCCAATATATAAATCTTGGGTTGTTGGATTTCTAAATCCTGTTTGAACAGAGAAGCGGATATTTCTGTTGCCTTCTTCTCCTAATGTATATCCTACAGATAATCTAGGTGAAAAGAACCCATCAAATAGTTCTGATTTATCATAACGAAGAGATCCTGTAAGTTTTAAACGTCCATCTTCTAAGAGTTTCTTTTGAATTTGAGTGTATAAACCAACTTCTGAATAATCAATTGGACCATCACTATCAGTATAAATTGTACCAAATGAGTTTAACTCGTATCTTCTATATGATCCTCCAACTTGTATTTCTGCGACATCTGTTAAATGGCTAAAATTGTAGTTAGCGTCGGCATGATATACTTTAGAGTTATCTTGGAACTTAGAACCTGTAGCAAGATCTGGATCGTTAATTACTTGATTGAATGCACTTTTAAATTCTGGCGTTCCAGGAACAAAACGCCCAGCATCTGCAGTTTGTCTTCCTAAAGCATGAGCTTGAGCTGGAAGTAAACCACTTAAAGTACCTTGAACATATGCTCCAACATATTCACCAAACCATGTTTGATCTGGTTTCCATATTCTGTTTACGTTAATACCTGTAAATACCATATCGTAAGAATCACCAGCTTTATCTTCAGTAATGTATCCTCTAACAAAGAAATTATCATTCTTAATCTCTAACTTATGTTGAGACATAGAAAAGTTATCGATAGCATATCTGTTTGTTCCTTGGTAAATGGTAGATCCACCACCAATTTTTCCAACATATTGGATTTCGAAATCATTACCCCAAGGTCTGTAGTATAATCCCCAGTCTGCTTTTACAGTTTCTGCTTTATAATCGGTTAAATCTTTTTCAGCATACCCCGTTCTACTAACATTTACAGAAGGGACTAAGGCATCGGCACCAGCAGGTAAAATACCTAAACCAACTAATGCTTGAGCTACACCATTAATATTTGTGCTTACCTCATCTCCATAAACGTTTATACCATCATAATCGATATCAGCACGAGTAGCACCAGTTCCAACTTTTCCTGTTCTGTTATCAGCAAACCAGTCAGTTCCTTTTAAATATCCAAAGTTAATTTTGGCGGCGAACTTATCGCTAAATTTATACGCAGCTCTAATTCCAAAATCTGTATATGTATTATCACCAGCAGCTTCTTGAGAAGTCATACCTTGTTTGTAATAACCACTAATTCCTGCATGGTCAAAAGGGTTTTTACTTGTCATAAATAAAATACCGTTAAAGGCATTCGCACCGTAAAGAGCTGATGCAGCACCTGGAAGTAGTTCAACACTTTGAACATCGGTTTCTGTCATACCTAGTAAATTTCCAAGAGGGAAATTCAAAGCAGGAGCAGAATTATCCATTCCATCTACCAATTGCATAAAACGTGTATTTGCAAATGTTGCAAAACCTCTAGTATTAATAGCTTTAAATGTTAAACTATTTGTGTTGATATCAACACCTTTTAGGTTTTCTAAACCATCGTAAAAATCTGCGGAGGCAGTATTTTTAATTTCTTTTAGACCAAAGCGTTCTACCGTAACAGGTGATTCAAAAATACGCTCAGGTGTTCTAGAAGCAGAAATTACAATTTCATCTAATTCAGTTCCTTCTTTTAAAACAAAATCAATTGTTTGGTTATTTGAAGTCACTTCTTTAATAAGAGATTCAAAACCAACACTACTTGCTTGAATTGAAAATGGAGGTGTTTGATCTACAGTTAATGTGTAGTTTCCGTCAAAGTCGGTGATTGCTCCAGTTGAAGCTCCTATAACAATGACATTAGCACCTGGAAGAGGTTGTCCACTATCATCTGAAACGTTTCCTTTTACTGTAGTTTGTGCAAATGAATAAGCACTAAAAAACAATAGAAAAATCTTAAGAATAGTTCTCATATTGGGTATTAATTTAAAAAATTTGAGTTAGTCAATATCTTACAATGCGTTATCACAATATAATAATAAAAAAAATTATGCACGCATAGCATTTAGACTTACAATATAAGACTTTTTAAAATGAGATTTTCTTAAAATGTAAATTTGGACTTATTTTAAATAAGAAAAATACTATTTAATCTATTCTACTGTAACAGACTTTGCTAAATTTCTAGGCTGATCTACATTTTTTCCTAACATTACCGCTATATGATAAGACAGTAATTGTAAAGGGATAGTTGTAAGTAGCGGAGATAAAGACTCTAGCGTTTCAGGTACTTCTATAACGTGATCTGCCAATTCTTTAACTGTTGAATCTCCTTCAGTAACGATTCCAATTATTTTACCTTTTCTAGATTTAATTTCTTGGATGTTACTAACTACTTTTTCATAATGCCCTTTCTTAGTAGCGATAACTATAATAGGCATATTTTCATCAATTAAAGCAATTGGTCCATGCTTCATTTCTGCAGCAGGATAACCTTCAGCATGAATATATGAGATCTCTTTTAGCTTCAAAGCTCCTTCAAGAGCAACAGGGAAATTATAACCTCTTCCTAAGTACAAACAGTTTGTCGCATGCTTATAGGTGTCAGCAATCATTTTGATATGATCATCTGAGGCCAAGGCTTTTTCAACTTTATCAGGGATCATTTCAAGTTCTAGCATATGCATTCTAAAGTCAGAGCTTGAAATTGTTCCTTTGGCACGTGCTAGTCTGAGAGCAATTAATGTTAATACGGTTATTTGAGTTGTAAATGCCTTAGTCGAAGCAACTCCTATTTCTGGACCAGCATGTGTATAGGCACCTGCGTGAGTTTCTCTTGCAATTGAGGAGCCTACAACATTACATACACCAAACACAAAAGCGCCTTTAGATTTTGCTAATTTAATAGCAGCTAAAGTATCTGCAGTTTCACCAGATTGCGAAATTGCAATTACAACATCATTTTCATTAATTACAGGGTTTCTATATCTAAATTCTGAAGCATATTCAACTTCCACAGGAATTCTAGCTAGATCTTCAAAAATATACTCTGCAACTAGTCCTGCATGCCAAGAGGTTCCACATGCAACAATTATGATTCTGTCAGCATTTAAGAACTTTTTCATATGATCTTCAACACCTGCCATTTTTATAATAGCATTTTCTAAAGATAAACGTCCTCGATAGGTATCTTTAATAGCGTGAGGCTGCTCGTAAATTTCTTTGAGCATAAAATGCTCATAACCACCTTTTTCTATTTGCTCAAGATTTAGTTGTAGCTCTTGCACATAAGGATTGACTAAAGAATCGTCTTTTATCTTTCTTATTTTAACATCTTTCCCTCTTCTAACAATTGCCATTTCTTCATCTTCAAGGTAAATAGCATTATTAGTATATTCAATAAAAGGTGAAGCATCACTCGCAATAAAGAATTCATCTTCACCAACACCTATTGCTAAAGGGCTTCCAAGTCTTGCTACAACAATTTCGTTGGGCTTATTTTTGTCAAATACAGCAATAGCGTAAGCACCAACTACTTGATTTAATGCAATATGTACTGCCTTTCCAAGCTTAACATTTTCACTTTTTTTAATGTCTTCAATAAGGTTGATGAGTACTTCAGTATCTGTATCTGAATTAAAAGTATAACCTCTATTTGTTAATTCTTTTTTTAGGGATTCATAGTTTTCAATAATTCCATTATGGATAATCACAAGATCTCCAGAATTTGAATAGTGCGGATGAGAATTAACATCATTAGGAACTCCGTGAGTAGCCCATCTAGTGTGTCCAATTCCTAATGAACCATTAGTTGAAATCTCGTTTTCAACTCTTCTCTCCAAGTCATCAACCTTCCCCTTGGTTTTAGATAGCTTAATATCTTGACCATCGTATAAAGCAATACCTGCGCTATCATATCCTCTATATTCAAGTCTTTTTAACCCCTTTAAAATTATGGGATAAGCTTCTCTATGTCCAATATATCCAACTATGCCACACATATGTATTAATTTTCTGGTTCAGTATAAAAAATAGTAAGTTTAACTTTTTTATCGTTTTCTGTAGTATTATTTCCATAAAGAACAGTGCCATATGGAGATAAAATGGTTCCAGAAGGAATAGATTCAACAATATCGTCTTGATCTTGCAACCTATAAAAACTAGCCTCTCCTACATTAGATGTAACTACAAGGCCTAATTTTACATTGGTTGAGTCTCTTAGAATAATGTTGTTTATATGTTCAGTAATTCTCACTTTGTATTTGATTCCTTTACCATCGGCTTCATCATCTACTCTTTTTAATGGTGGAAGGTGTAAAACCTTAGCGTTAATGGTTAAGTCACTTACAGATTGATCGAGTGTGTAGTCAATAAGCGGCCTGTTATTTTTTAAATCATACAAAAAGATACGATCTGGCTCGGTTCCTTGCACAGTACTCTGGTCAACATAAAACTCTATAAAGGCTTCATTTATTAATCTTTTAGAATCTTTATCTTCATCTAAGAAATCATTTTTAAAATTAGTAAACTCTATAGATTCACCATTTTCGTCACCATTAAATAAATTTATAATTGCCATTGAACCTTGTCCACCTTTTAAATATAGTTTTTCGTCACCATCTACTGAATTTCCTCCTGGGATAGCTGCAAAATTATTATCATAGATGCTAACAAGGTTTCCTGAAAAATTAAGAGTATAAGTTCCCGATTCTTGGGTAACTTCCGTGTCTGTTTCTCCTTGCTCTTCTTTATCGCTTGTATAATAAAGTGTTATGTTGGCATTGGAAGCTGAAAAATTCAACAACATCATTGTGCCATCAGTTCCAGTTGTTTCTGCTTTAAAATACAAACCTCTGAAGTAGTCAGAAAAATTACTTTGATTACTTAATTCTGGCTCGCCTTCTTTGTCGAAAATTAATTCTTGCCAAAAAAGATCTGTTGGATCTTCACTATCAAATAAGTGAACCCTAATGGCTGGAGCTAATTTTGCAGATTCCACTTTCTCATCTTCATCGTTGAGAGTTGTTAAACGAATTTGTTCTGCACTAGGCAAAAAGTTTTCGTCACTATAAAGTAATTGACCTTCTAGCTCTACAGGGTTTATAGAGTTTGTTTCTGAAAGAGATCCATTTGAAAAATATTGTTGAGAATCATTAAAATCTAGATTTGGGTTAAAGGTTCTTAGAAAATAATTGTTTTTATAAACAGATAATTTTATAGGATCTTCACCATAAATTGAATCTAACCTATAAGTAATATCCCCATTTTCAGCAGTTTCTATTCCAGCACTAAAATAAGGAATAGTTAATACGACTGAATCTAATACCACATTATCTCCAAAGTTTGGAGCGTACTCACTTGGAACCATTTGAGAAACAAAATTAGCAGTAGCACTACCAAAAACAGGGTCGTTATAATGCCCTAAAAGATTAACTGGAAGTCCGTTGGTTTGAAAAGGTGATACTTCTTTGTTATAAGCAGTTACTTCATATTCAAATTTGTCTCCTGTAAAATTTGTAGAATTTTGAGAATTCACAACATCCGATTCGATGCTTGCAAAATCCTTTTCACAGGCAACAAAAACAGTAATGATTATTCCCAACAAAGTTAGGTTCTGTAAAATAGTTTTATTCTTTTTCATGTGTGTTATTCTAACTTAAAACTTGGGTGTTATAGAATTCGGTATAAGCCTCAGCAAACTCATCAGGTGTTTGATATTCTAGAACTGGTTTTTCGCAATTTTTTAAATAATCTTGTAAATCTGACGGAATTTCATCTGAACCAACAATTAAAGCATCAGAATGATCTACCGCTACTTTCATAATATTATTGTATGAAGGCTTTTCAAGCACTTTAATGGTCTCTTCATCAATGTTATCAAATTTGATTTTATCAATCATTTCTTTATTCAACGTGTCATCAAAGCTTTGATTGTATATTGAAGTGACTATTTTACTGTCAGCAAATAAAGGTTCATCCTTGTAATACTCTTTAAGATATAAAGGTAATAACGAAGCCAACCATCCATGAACATGAATAATATCTGGAGCCCAGTTTAGTTTTTTAACCGTTTCGATAACCCCTTTTGCAAAGAAAATTGAACGCTCATCATTATCGGCAAACAAATTACCGTCTTCGTCTGTTAAAGTTGCTTTACGTTTAAAATATTCTTCATTATCAATAAAGTAAACCTGAATACGTTCTTTTGGAATGGATGCTACTTTAATAATTAATGGCATGTCCAGGTCGTTGATAACTAGGTTAATTCCAGATAAACGTATAACCTCATGAAGTTGATGTCTTCTTTCATTAATATTACCATATCTAGGCATGAATATTCGTATTTGCCCTCCTTGCTTGTTCACCATACGAGGCGCTTCAAATGACATGGATGAAATCTCAGTCTCTGGTAAATATGGTACTACTTCAGAAGATACGTACAATATTCTTTTATCTTTCATAAGCTTGAATGCTTTAAATTTTAGAATAAAAAACACGCAAAATTACAAAAATTATGCAGATTAACAGTAATATATTAAGTTTGCACGCTGTTAATTTTTTTATAAAGTGGTAGTAGCAAATACAAAGGAACAAATAGCTGAAATAATTTTAAGCTTAAGACAAAATGATAATTCAATTGGGTTTGTTCCAACTATGGGAGCCTTACATAAAGGACATTTGTCTTTAATCACTAAGGCATTGAGTGAAAATGATGTAGTATTTGTTAGTATTTTTGTAAATCCAACCCAGTTTAATAATCAAGAAGATTTAGAGCAATATCCTAGAACATTAGAACGCGATGTTAGATTATTATCGACCGTTTCGAAAACTAAGATTTTTACTTACGCACCATCAGTTAAAGATATATATGCTGAAAATGTATCATCAAACAAGTTTGATTTTGATGGACTTGAGTATGAAATGGAAGGTGAGTTTAGAGACGGACATTTTGACGGTGTAGGGACTATAGTAAAAAGACTGTTTGAAATTGTTACTCCAGATAGAGCTTATTTTGGTGAAAAAGATTTCCAACAATTGCAAATAATCAAGAAACTGGTTGAAAAATATGACCTTGGAGTAGATATCATAGGTTGTGAAATTCACAGAGAGCCATCTGGTTTAGCCATGAGCTCTCGAAATGAAAGGTTGACACCAGAGCAAAAAGAGGAGGCATCATTTATTTATAAAACATTACAGACTGCCAAACGTAAATTTGGCACAAAAAGTGCTACTAAGGTTACAGAATGGGTAAACAAAACATTTGCAAATAATAAAATATTGAAGCTTGAATATTTTGTTATAGCCGATGTTGAAACTCTAAAACCAATAAAAAGAAAATCAAATAAAAAACAATATCGTGCGTTTGTTGCTGCGTATGCTGGAGACATAAGATTGATAGACAACATCGCATTAAATTAATTACCTTTGCCCTATGCAAATTCAAGTAGTAAAATCGAAGATTCACCGTGTAAAATGTACGGGAGCAGATTTAAATTATATAGGTAGTATTACTATTGATGAAGATCTAATGGAGGCGGCAAATATTATACAAGGAGAGAAAGTTCAAATTGTAAATAATAATAATGGCGCAAGATTAGACACGTATGCTATTCCTGGACCAAGAAACAGCGGAGAAATCACTTTAAATGGAGCTGCAGCAAGATTAGTAGCGCCTGGAGATGTGTTGATCCTTATTACTTATGCATTCATGGACATTGAAGAAGCAAAGAACTTTAAGCCATCTTTGGTGTTTCCAGATGAAGCAACCAATCTTTTAAAATAATACATTGAATAAAAAACTAAAGACCATTTTAAAAATAACAGTACCATTGCTGTTAGGAGTGGTTTTGGTGTGGTATTCCTTATCTCAAATTTCTTTAGAGAAGTTAGCTGACTATTTTGAAAAAGCCAATTATACTTGGGTTGGCTTAGGAGTTGTTTTGGGAGTGTTGAGTCATTTGTCAAGAGCTTACCGTTGGAAATTCATGATAGAACCAATGGGATATAATTTAAAATTACCAAATAGTATTATGGCTGTTATGGCTGCCTATTTAGTAAATTACACTATTCCCAGAGCAGGAGAAGTAACCAGAGCAACTATTATAACTAATTATGAGGGAGTACCTTTTGAAAAGGGATTTGGAACCATAGTAGCAGAGCGTGTCGCAGATCTTGTTATGATGATGGTCATTATTGCAATTACCTTCTTTTTTCAATTCGATTTTATATACAATTTTTTTATTGAAAAGTTTGATCCTGTCAAAATTGTAGTTGGTTTAGTCGGACTTTTATTAGTATGTGTTATTGGAATCTTGTTTATAAAAAAATCACAGTTAAAAATTGCCATAAAAATTAGAGGTTTTGTTTTTGGATTGATAGAAGGAATTATGACCATTTTTAAAATGAAGCAAAAATGGGCATTTATAGGACATACTGTGTTTATTTGGGTGATGTATGTGCTCATGTTTTATATAACTTCTTTTGCAGTTTCAGATTTGGGGGAAGTTCCATTTGCTGCAATTTTAATTGGGTTTATTGTAGCGAGCTTTAGTATTGCTGCAACAAATGGTGGAGTCGGATCCTATCCTGAAGCAGTAGTGGTAGCATTTTTACTGTTCAATTTACCAGAAGACCCAAGTCGCGCTTTTGGCTGGATCATGTGGTCTTCGCAAACCTTAATGATTATCGTTTTTGGAGGTTTATCACTTATCTATCTTCCAATTTATAATAGAAATCTTAAGAAGAAAGAGTTGAAAGACACTTAAACAACTTCATTTTTAGAGTGTAATTGTTTACCTTGGCATTGTAAATCTCAAATCGTTTTAAAAATGAAAAAGAATATCATTTTAATTTTTGCGATGCTATGCATAGGCAACGTGTTTTCTCAAACAATTTATGAAGATTTCCCATCTTCCAAGCTCGGGGAAACAAGACAACTTAAAATTCAGTTACCTAGAAATTATGAAGCAAATACAGAGAAATCGTATCCTTTATTTGTAGTTCTAGATGGTGATTATTTATTTGAAGTTGTTGCTGGAAATGTAGACTATTATTCGTATTGGGAAGATATGCCCGAAGCAATCATAGTAGGGATTAATCAGGTAGAAACAAGAAATTCAGACTGCTATTACTCTGAACAAAACTATTTGCCAGCTGAAACAGGTGCAAAGTTCTTTGAATTTATAGGGATGGAACTCATTCCTCATTTAAATAATAAATATAGAACGGCTAATTTTAAAGTGGCAGTTGGTCATGGTGAAACAGCCAATTTTATAAACTATTACTTGTTTAAAAAAGACCCTTTATTTCAGGCATATATAACACTTAGTCCTGATCTAGCACCAGGAATGATTGAAAATCTGCCGGAACGATTAAAACAAATTCCAAACAAAACGTTTTATTATTTAGCAACTGCAACTAATGATATTAAACCATTAAGAGAAGATGCAAATGTCTTAAACAAATCGTTGTCAGCGATAGAGAATAAACAAGTGTTATTTAATTTTGATGAGTTTGAAGGACCAACCCATTATTCTACCCCAGCTCATGCAATTCCTAAGGCTCTTGAAAATATATTCTTCGTATTTCAACCTATCAGCAAAAAGGAATATAAAGAACATATTTTAACCTTAGAAACTTCGCCTGTAGATTATTTGAATGAGAAATACCAAATGATAAATGAGTTATTCAATTTAAAGAAACAAGTACTAGTTAACGATTTTAAAGCAATTGCAGCGGCAATTGAAAAGAATAAACTGTTTAAAGAGTATGAAGCTTTAGGTAAGCTTGCAAGAAAAGAGTATCCAGACACGGTTCTGGGGCATTATTATTTGGGACGATTCTACGAAGAAGAAGGACAGCCAAAAAAAGCAATGCGCACTTATAGATCTGCGTATGTTTTAGAAGAGATTGGAGGTTATACTAAAGATGAAATGATGGACAGAGCAGATGCAATAAAAAGAGACTTTGGATATTAATTCAATAAAGAATGTCATACTGAGCATTACTGAAAACAAAATTATGTTGTTTGAAAGTAGCTAGTAAAACTAGTCGAAGTATCTCATTAAAAAATAATCTAAATTGAGATTTCCGCTTTCACGGAAAATAAATATGGCAAAAGTAAAAACCACCTTTTTCTGCCAGAGTTGTGGCAGTCAATTTTCAAAATGGCAAGGGCAATGTTCTGCTTGTAAACAATGGAATACTATTGTTGAAGAAGTGGTTCAAAAAGTTGAGAAAAATGACTGGAAGTCATCTTCTCAAAATACGTCAAAACGTATTTCAAAACCTTTGAAGATCAATGAGATCGATTCAGCCAAAGAAGCTAGAATGTTGACTCATGACACCGAACTTAACCGAGTTTTAGGCGGTGGAATTGTTCCGGGATCGCTAACATTATTAGGTGGCGAACCAGGGATAGGGAAGAGTACATTATTGCTTCAGATTTCGCTAAAATTGCAATATAAAACCTTATATGTTTCGGGTGAAGAAAGCCAAAAACAAATAAAAATGCGTGCCGAACGCATTAACCCAGATAACAATAATTGCTACATTCTTACTGAAACTAAAACGCAGAATATTTTTAAACAGATTGAGGCTTTAGAACCTGAGATTGTAATTATCGATTCTATTCAAACTTTGCATAGTGATTATATAGAATCTTCTGCAGGCAGTATTTCGCAAATAAAAGAGTGTACAAGTGAACTCATCAAATTTGCAAAGGAAACGTCGACTCCAGTATTGTTAATTGGTCATATTACCAAAGATGGTCATATTGCTGGTCCTAAGATTTTGGAACATATGGTTGATACTGTGTTACAGTTTGAAGGCGATAGAAATCATGTGTTTAGAATTTTACGTGCACACAAAAATCGTTTTGGGTCTACTAATGAATTGGGAATTTACGAAATGCAAGGTTCTGGGTTAAGGGAAGTAACCAACCCAAGCGAAATTCTAATTTCTAAAAAAGACGAAGAACTTTCAGGTAATGCCATAGCTGTTACTTTGGAAGGCATGAGGCCATTGCTAATTGAAGTGCAAGCTTTGGTAAGTACAGCCGTTTATGGTACTCCACAACGTTCGGCAACAGGTTTTAACGCAAAACGCTTAAACATGTTGTTGGCAGTTTTAGAAAAACGTGCTGGTTTTAGATTAGGTGCAAAAGATGTATTCTTGAATATCACAGGAGGTATTTCTATAGACGATCCAGCGACTGATTTGGCGGTTGTTGCAGCGATTTTATCGTCTAATGAAGATGAAGCACTTCCAAAAGATGTGTGTTTTGCAGGTGAAGTAGGTTTGTCTGGAGAAATCCGCCCTGTACAACGTGTAGAACAACGTATTCTGGAAGCTGAAAAACTTGGATTTTCAACCATTTTTGTGTCTAAATACAATAAAATTTCTTTAAAAAATACAGCTATTAAAATTCAATTAGTATCTAAGATTGAAGATTTAGTTGGCTACTTGGTTTAGAATGAAAGTTGTAAAAATAAACTCTGAAGACATTAATAGTTGGGGAGATTTTCATGACATTTTTGAAAAACTATTTGACTTTCCAGATTATTACGGGAGAAATATGGATGCTTGGATCGATTGTATGGATGACATATTAGGAGCTTCAGATGAAATGTTACTTCTTGATTTCGGCGAATGTTATGACTTAAAAAAACGCATTCCAGGAATTACAAACCGAATTTTAGATTGCTGCGCCTTTTTAAATTTTAGGTTTTTAGATTCTAAAAGAGACCCGAAACTGATGGTGAGTATGTATGCATAATTGATAATTGCCTTAAAATCATTAAATTCACATCTCATTTATGGCTAAAAAGAACAGATTTTCAGAATATTTTATACAACTACTTCTTGTAGTTGTTGGTGTGTTTTTAGGGATTTTAGCGTCCGAATGGAATGCGTCTAAAAACTTAGAAAACGATCAAAAAAAGGTGCTGGAAAACATAAAACTTGAGATTGAAACAAACCTCAAAATAATTCAGGGTGCTCAGGAAAACAGGAAAAAGTTTAATAAATCCTTAGATAGCTTATATCCTTTACTTTCAAAAGATTTACTAAAAGAAAACTTATTTGATAGAGATTTCAATGAAAGATTTCCAAATTGGAGAGGTATTGGAGATGGTCAATTATCAAATGCCATGTTCGAAATGGCAAAATTTAGTAATATGTTGTCTAATATGGATATTGATATTGCAGCAGAACTTTCGAAAACTTACGCTGTTCAGGAAGCTTTGAATAATACAAGAAATACGTTCTTAAAGAAGTTTTTTGATTTCAATTCTGAAGCAAAATATTCAGATGCTTTGCGCCTTATGTGGTCAATAAGGCAAGAGTTGGGGAGTTTTGAGGTCAAACTTGAAGATCAGTACTTGAAGACCCTTGAATTACTTGAAAAGAAATAATCTTAGTTTAAAATTATTAATCCTTTAAAGATTTACAATGGTTATTTAGACCTCTATATTTATTAGGTGCTTTTTAACTAATCTACTGCAACAATTTTATTAAAATTCCTTAATTTCGCACTCTTATTAGAACAGACAGACAATGAGTGCAAGATTTCCTGAGTATAAAGGACTTAACTTACCAAAAGTAGCCGAAGAAATTGGTAACTATTGGGAGGAACACAACATCTTTGATAAAAGTATCACTACCAGAGAAGGTAATGAACAATACGTGTTTTTTGAAGGACCACCTTCAGCAAACGGATTACCTGGTATTCACCATGTAATGGCGCGTGCTATTAAAGATATTTTCTGTCGTTATAAAACTCAAAAAGGATATCAAGTAAAACGTAAAGCAGGTTGGGATACTCACGGACTTCCAATTGAGCTTGGTGTAGAAAAGGAATTAGGAATTACTAAGGAAGATATTGGTAAAACGATTTCAGTGGAAGAATACAATGCTGCTTGTAGAAAGGCGGTAATGCGTTATACTGATGTTTGGAATGATCTGACTCAAAAAATGGGATATTGGGTAGATATGGACGATCCGTACATTACCTATAAGTCTAAATACATGGAGTCTGTTTGGTGGTTGTTAAAGCAGATTTATGATAAGAACTTGCTTTATAAAGGCTATACCATTCAACCATATTCACCAAAAGCTGGAACAGGATTAAGCTCACATGAGTTAAATCAGCCGGGAACCTATCAAGATGTAACAGATACTACCGTTGTTGCTCAGTTTAAAGCAAAGGATGAAACACTTCCAGACTTCTTACAAAATGAAGGAACGGTTCACTTTTTAGCTTGGACAACGACACCTTGGACACTTCCAAGTAATACAGCCTTAACTGTTGGGCCGAAAATTGATTATGTACTTGTAAAAACATTCAACCAATATACGTTTGAACCGATTAATGTAGTATTGGCTAAAAACTTGGTTGGAAAGCAATTCACAGGAAAGTATAACCAAGTAGAAAATGCTTCAGAACTTGATAATTATAGCTCTACAGATAAAAAAATTCCATTCTTTATAACAAATGAATTTGTTGGTAAAGATCTAGTAGGAATTCGTTATGAACAGCTTCTACCATATGCACAACCAAACGATAATCCCGAAAATGCCTTTAGAGTAATTTCTGGTGATTTCGTAACTACTGAGGATGGTACAGGTATTGTGCATACAGCACCTACTTTTGGTGCTGATGATGCCTTGGTTGCTAAACAAGCTACTCCTGAAGTACCACCAATGTTGGTGAAAGATGAGAATGGTAATTTAGTGCCTCTTGTTGATCTTCAGGGACGCTTCAGACCAGAAATGGGTGAGCATGCTGGTAAGTATGTTAAGAATGAATACTACAATGATGGTGAAGCTCCAGAAAAGTCGGTAGATGTTGAACTTGCTATCAAGCTAAAAGAAGAAAATAAAGCCTTTAAGGTTGAGAAATATAAGCACAGTTATCCTAACTGTTGGAGAACTGATAAGCCAATTTTATACTATCCGTTAGATTCATGGTTCATTAAAGTAACCGATGTTAAGGATCGTATGTTTGAATTGAATGAAACTATTAACTGGAAGCCAAAATCTACTGGAGAAGGGCGTTTTGGTAATTGGTTAGCAAATGCAAACGATTGGAATTTATCACGTTCGCGTTATTGGGGAATTCCATTACCTATTTGGAGAACTGAAGATGGCAAAGAAGCCCTTTGTATTGGTTCAGTTGAAGAATTAAAAGCTGAAATGGCGAAAGCTGTTGAAGCAGGAGTGATGAGTGAGGATATTTTTGCAGAGTTTGAAGTGGGTAACATGAGTGAAGAGAACTATGATAAAATAGATCTTCACAAAAATATCGTAGATCAAATTGTTTTAGTATCGGCTTCAGGACAACCTATGCATCGTGAAAGCGATTTGATTGATGTATGGTTCGATTCAGGGTCTATGCCTTATGCACAATGGCATTACCCGTTTGAAAATAAAGAGTTGATAGATGATAAAAAATTCTACCCAGCGAACTTTATTGCTGAAGGAGTAGATCAAACCAGAGGATGGTTCTATACACTTCACGCAATTGGAACTATGGTGTTCGATTCTGTAGCTTATAAAAATGTAGTGTCTAACGGATTGGTGCTAGACAAGAACGGACAAAAAATGTCGAAGCGTTTAGGAAATGCTGTTGAGCCTTTTGAAAACCTTAAAACCTATGGTGCCGATGCAACGCGTTGGTACATGATTAGTAATGCCAATCCTTGGGATAACTTAAAGTTTGATGAGGCTGGAATAGAAGAAGTAAAACGTAAGTTCTTTGGAACACTTTATAATACGTATTCATTCTTTACACTTTATGCTAATATTGATAAGTTCAATTATAGTGAAGCAGATATTCCAATTGAAGAACGTCCAGAGATAGACCGTTGGATTTTATCAGAATTAAATACACTTATTAAAAAAGTGGATGAGTTCTATGCTGATTATGAACCAACAAGAGCAGCTAGAGTAATTTCAGATTTTACTCAAGAATTTTTAAGTAACTGGTTTGTACGTTTAAGCAGAAGACGATTCTGGAAAGGCGACTATCAAAAAGACAAGATATCAGCTTACCAAACCTTATACACTTGTATGGTAACCATAGCGAAGTTAGGTGCGCCAATTGCTCCTTTCTTTATGGATAGACTTTACAAAGATTTAACAAGTGTGACACAAAAAGAAAACTTTGAAAGTGTACATTTGGCTGAGTTCCCTACATACAATGCAAGCATGGTAGATAAGAGCTTGGAAAGAAAAATGGAGAATGCGCAAACAATTTCTTCATTAGTATTGTCGTTAAGAGCTAAAGAAAAGATAAAAGTACGTCAACCGTTACAGAAAATTATGATACCAGTTGACAGTACTCAAATGAAAGATGAGATTCTTGCGGTATCTAATTTGATAAAGCATGAAGTAAATGTGAAAGAGGTAGAGTTACTTGAAGATGCATCAGATATTTTAGTGAAGCAGATCAAGCCTAATTTTAAAACATTAGGTCCTCGTTTTGGCAAAGACATGAAAGCTATTGCGGGAGCGGTAAATAGGTTTACTTCTGAGGACATAAAAAAAATTGAACAAAGTGGTGCTTTAGACATTGAAATTAATGGAAAAAGTATTACATTAGGAGTTGAAGATGTGGAGATCACATCTCAAGATATTGAAGGATGGTTAGTAGCCAATGAAGGTGCTTTAACGGTTGCTCTAGATGTTACTATAACTGATGATTTACGAGGTGAAGGAATTGCTCGTGAGCTCGTGAACCGAATACAAAACCTACGTAAAGACTCAGGATTTGATGTAACCGATAGAATTGATGTACTCCTTCAAAAGGATGACAACATAGTTAATGCTGTAACAACCAATATAGAGTACATAAAAGCAGAAACATTAACTGAAGAATTAGAAATTAAAGATCAAATAAACAATGGCGTAGACATTTCGTTTGATAATGTAAATACAAAATTGTTTATTCAAAAACATTAGAATTATGGCAGATGAACTAAATAGATATTCGGATGCAGATTTAGCAGAATTCAAAAAGCTAATACAAGAAAAAATAGATAAAGCACAACACGATCTTGAGCTTATAAAAAGTGCGTATATGAACGACCATAACAATGGTACTGAAGATACTGCACCAACATTTAAAGCCTTTGATGAAGGTAGTGCTGTTATGAGTAAAGAGTCTAATTCGCAATTGGCAATTCGTCAGGAAAAATTTATTCGTGACCTTAAAAATGCCCTTATAAGAATTGAAAATAAGACCTATGGTGTATGCCGTGTAACAGGAAAGCTTATCAATAAAAAACGCTTGGAGTTAGTGCCACATGCTACTTTAAGTATTGAAGCTAAGAATATGCAGAAGTAATAAAAATCAGTATATAATAAGAACGTCTCATTTTTTGAGGCGTTTTTTATTTTAATATATTTGTCGCCACTCAAATCTACTTTTAAACCAGAAAAATGTCTTTAAAAAAAGCATCAATTTTAATTATAATTGTTCTATTAATAGATCAAATCTCTAAGATCTATGTAAAAACTAGTTTCGAGCTAGGGGAAGATGTTGTGGTCTTTAGTTGGTTTAAGATTCTATTTGTTGAAAACGATGGTATGGCTTGGGGAGCAAAGCTTAGCGATTTTGTGTCTTTTATTTCAGATAGAACAGCAAAGATAATTTTAACTGTTTTTAGGCTCATAGCAATTGTTGGAATTGGATATTGGCTCGTATCTTCAATAAAAAAGGAAGGATCAAGAGTCCTTATTGTAGCTATTGCCTTAATATTTGCAGGAGCCCTTGGTAATATTATAGATTCTGTATTTTACGGTGTTTTGTTTAATGATAGTTATGGGCAGGTTGCAACATTTTTACCCGAAGGAGGAGGTTATGACACATTACTTCATGGAAAGGTAGTAGACATGCTTCATTTTCCTTTATGGAAAGGGTATTTGCCAGACTGGATTCCTTTTATAGGCGGAAAATATTTTACCTTCTTTGAACCGGTTTTTAATATTGCTGATGTAGCTATAAGCTCGGGTGTTGGAACACTTTTGGTATTTAACAGGAAAGCATTTCCAAAGACCGTTACCACTGAAGTTACTCCAACTACTGAAAGCTAGAATTTATAAATACTGCTGGGTGTTACGCAGTAATTTAGTTTAATATCATTTGGTATAGTATCTTCTATATGTTCTTCAGACTCAAAAAATGATAAGCCTATTTTAATTGTTTCTGGTTTGCACTTGCTTAAAAATGTATCGTAAAATCCTTTACCATAACCAACGCGATCACCTTTTTTATCAAAAGCTAGTAATGGAATAAAAACCACATCTATTTTAGATTCTGGAACTTCAATGCCATTAACAGGTTCTGGAATATTCCAAGAGTTTTTTTTAATAACTGTATTATCTGTAAGTAGATAATTTGTCATGTCTCCAGTTTTAAAATCTGATTTAGAAATCACAATTTCCTTGTCTTTTGCATGAAGTATGTGCAGAATGTATTCGGTTTGAATTTCTTTAAGTTCTAAGATGCTTAAGAATAAATGGTAATAGCTATGCTTCCAAATATCGAGCTCCAGAAGTTTATTGGCTATTTCCAAACTTAAGGCATCTATTGTTTCACTGGAAAGCTCTTTGCGAAGAGCTTTGTATTTTTTTCGAAGTGCTGCTTTGGTCATTATTTAAGTTGTGTAGAAATTCTAAATAACGCATCGCCTTTATAAACCAAAGGAGCTTCGTTTACATTTAAAATATAACC
Source organism: Flavobacteriaceae bacterium (assembly GCA_030148025.1). GTDB lineage: Bacteria > Bacteroidota > Bacteroidia > Flavobacteriales > Flavobacteriaceae > JASBUG01. The sequence continues at coordinate 70,188 of JASBUG010000037.1, forward strand.
TGAATTGGTAGCTTTAACATAATGATGAAATTTCCCATAAGGATCAGTAATATGACCAATAACATCGCCTTTATTAACTTTTTCATTAATACGAATATCGCCTCTAAACATTCCGGAATATTTTGCGCGAATCCATCTGCTTTCTGTAATAAATACACAATCTTTTTTGGGCGTAGATGTTTTAAACTTACTGTGTAGCATTCCCAAATGATGCAATACTCTTTTAGCGCCATTAACACCAGTGTTGGTAATAGTTGCGTCAAAATAGAATGATTTTCCTCCTTCATATAATAGCATAGGAACACCTAATTTATGGCAAGTATGTCTGAAGGATTTAGTAATGCTTTTAGAATAAAGTACAAATGGAGCGCCAAAGGCTAGTGCAAGTTCATCTAAGGCTTTGTCATTATTCACTATTCTAATTTGAGGCGAATTAAATCTATCGGCACCTCCAGTATGATAGTCTAGAATAAGGTCTACCTGAGGCACAATTTCTGTAATTAATTTATGGGCAACTCTACTTGCTAATGATCCTTTTGGAGAGCCAGGAAATACACGATTTAGATCTCTTCCATCTGGAAATTCACGATCTCTATGTAAAAATCCAAAAATATTTATTACCGGAATACAAATAATTGTTCCTTTTTTAGGTTTATTAATACCTTTGGCTATTATTTGTCGTACAATTTCAACACCATTTACTTCATCGCCATGTATGCCAGCAGTAATTAGAACTGTTGGTCCTGGTTTTTTAGAACGCTCTATTAGTACAGGAACTTCAACAGTTGTTGTTGTATGTAGTTTGGCTACATTAAAATTGATCTCTCTACTTTCTCCAAGAGCAATAGACTCTCCTAGTATGTTTAATATGTCTCTTTTGGGACTCGTCATTCTCTATCTTCTGTTTCTCTCTATATAGGTTATAATTGCTCGTGCTATATTTTTTTGAGTGGCTTTTTCTATACCTTCCAATCCTGGAGTCGAGTTAACTTCCATGATCAAAGGGCCTCGATTAGACTGTAGCATATCTACACCACATACTGGAAGTTTTAAAGCTTTGGCAGCTTTCATAGCTAAACCTAGTTCTGCTTCGTTTAACCTAATATAATTAGCAGAACCACCACGGTGCAAATTTGATCTAAATTCACCTTCAATGCTTTGTCGCTTCATGGCACCAACCACTTGCCCATCTACAATTAATGCTCTTAGATCTGCACCATTTGCTTCAGCAATATATTCCTGAACTAAGGCACGTGCTTGTAATCCGTTAAAGGCTTCTAGTACCGATTCTGCAGCATTTTTAGTTTCAGCAAGAACCACACCTAAGCCTTGTGTGCCTTCTAATAGCTTTATTATTACAGGTGTACCACCAACATGTTCAATAACTTCAACAACATCTCTAGAATAGTTTGTAAAAACTGTTTTAGGCATACCTATTCCCGCTTTTGATAAACGTTGAAAGCTTCTTAGTTTATCACGAGAACGTATTATAGCATCAGAGGTGCAGGTGGTAAACACATTCATCATTTCAAATTGGCGTACTACGGCACTTCCAAAAAAGGTTACTGAGGCACCTATTCTTGGAATAATAGCATCAACATAATCTAAATAACGGTCTTTGTAATAAATCGTTGGCTTTTCTTTTTCAATAATTAGATCGCATTTTAAAGGGTCGATAACCTCTACTTCATGACCTCTTTTTTCTCCTTCTTCAATAAGCCGACTTGTAGAATACAAATTTTCGTTACGGGAAAGGATAACAATGTTCATATTATAATAAGTAGCGTGTTGTAGCTGCAATATACTAAAAATGCCATTCGAATTTTTACAATCATAGGAATTAATATACCTTTGAGATAATGAGCAAATCACCTCTGGAAATACAAATAAAAACACTTCCAAATAGCCCTGGAGTTTATCAATATTTTGACAAGAATGACACGTTGATCTATGTGGGTAAGGCAAAGAACTTAAAGAAGCGTGTGAGCTCGTATTTTACTAAAACTCACGATAATGGGAAAACCCGTGTTCTGGTAAAGAAAATAGCCAATATAAAGCACATTGTTGTAGAAACCGAAACAGATGCATTATTGTTGGAGAATAATCTGATCAAAAAAAACCAACCAAGATACAATGTCATGCTAAAGGATGATAAGTCGTATCCATGGATTTGTATAAAAAAAGAGCGTTTCCCTAGAGTATTTCAAACAAGACGATTAATTAAAGATGGCTCTGAATATTTTGGCCCTTATACAAGTGTAAAAACAGTACATACACTTTTAGATCTAATCAAAGGGCTTTATGCCTTACGTACCTGTAATTATCATCTGTCTCAGGAGAAGATTTCAGCAGGAAAATATAAAGTATGTTTAGAATATCATTTAGGAAATTGTAAAGGTGCATGCGAAGGATTTGAAACAGCAGATGAATACAATGAAAAAATAAAAGCGATTAGAGAGATTCTTAAAGGAAATTTCAAGGACTCTTTACATCAATTTAGAGAACAAATGCAATATTTAGCATCACAGATGCAGTTTGAAGAGGCTCAAAAAGTAAAAGAGAAGATTGAAATACTAGAGAATTATCAAGCAAGATCTACAATTGTAAATCCAAAAATCAGCAATGTAGATGTGTTTTCTATAGTGAGTGATGAAAGTTATGCTTACGTTAATTTTTTACAACTATCGTACGGGTCTATTATAAGATCACATACCTTAGAGTTAAAAAAGAAATTACAAGAAACAGATCAAGAGTTGTTAAGTTTAGCAATAACAGAAATTAGGCAACGTTTCAATTCTATGTCTAAAGAAGTTTACGTGCCGTTTAAAATAGACATTGGCGAAGCAATAAAAGTAACAGTCCCAAAACTGGGAGATAAGAAACACATTTTAGATTTATCTATTAGAAATGCAAAGTATTATAGGCTGGAACAGCTTAAACAAATAAAGATTACAGATCCCGATCGTCATGCAAATAGAATCATGGCACAAATGAAAGCCGATTTAAGACTCACCGAAGAGCCTAGGCATATTGAGTGTTTTGATAATTCGAATATTCAAGGCACACACCCTGTGGCAGCTTGTGTAGTGTTTAAAAATGGGAAGCCTAGTAAAAAGGAATACAGACATTTTAATATAAAAACCGTAGAAGGTCCTGATGATTTTGCGTCGATGACAGAAGTAGTTTATAGACGGTATAAACGCTTAATGGATGAAGAGCAACCGCTACCTCAACTTATAGTAATAGATGGAGGAAAAGGACAACTTTCTGCAGCTTTAAAAAGTTTAGACGATTTAGGATTAAGAGGAAAAATAGCAATTGTAGGAATTGCAAAACGTTTGGAAGAATTATTCTATCCAAATGACCCAATTCCATTATATTTAGATAAAAAAAGTGAAACATTAAAAATCATTCAGCAACTTCGTAATGAAGCACACCGTTTCGGAATTGAACATCATAGAAACAAACGAAGTAAAAGTGCTTTAAATACTGAATTAGAAACTATTCCGGGAGTAGGTGAAAAAACCATTGTTGAGTTATTAAAACATTTTAAATCCGCCAAAAGAATATCGTATGCAAAGTTGGATGAATTAGAAGATGTGGTAGGAATTTCGAGGGCGAAACGTATATATAATTACTATAATAAGACAGAGTGAGGCAAGTTATAATCATATTAATGCTTTTTATTGCATTTACTATGCAAGGACAGGATCAACAAACTAAAGATTTAAAAGTTGGCTTGGTACTTAGTGGTGGTGGTGCAAAAGGATTGGCCCATATTGGCGCTTTAAAAGTGCTGGATAGTCTGGGAGTGAAAGTCGATTATATTGCTGGTACTAGTATGGGAGCAATTATTGGTTCGCTTTATGCTTCGGGGTATTCAGGAAAACAACTAGATTCTATATTCACATCAACTAATTTTGACGATATAATAAGTGATAATATTCCCAGAGCAGCGAAAACATTTTACGAACGAGAGAACTCTGAGAAGTATGCCTTGTCAATTCCGTTTAACAACTTTAAAATACATATTCCGTCGGCTATTTCAAGAGGGCAAAATGTATTTAACTTATTGTCTAGATTAACGCTTCACGTAAGTGACGTTAATGATTTTGAAAAATTACCAATTCCATTTTTTTGTATAGCAACTAATATTGAAACTGGAGAAGCGGTCTTGTTAAATAAAGGCAGTTTACCGCAGGCTATTGCAGCCAGTGGTGCATTTCCTTCTTTATTTCAGCCAGTGGTTATTGATGATATAACTTTAACAGATGGTGGTGTGGTTAATAACTATCCTATTGACGAGTTAAGAGCGAAAGGAATGGATGTGATTATTGGCGTGGATGTGCAGGATGGATTGGCTTCTATAGAAGATTTGCAGTCGGCACCAGAGATCTTGCTTCAGATCAATAATTTTAGAACGATCAAGGACATGAAGGATAAAGCTCCTAAAACAGATATCTATATAAAGCCAGATATAAAAGGGTTTACAGTGGTGTCTTTTGATGAAGGAGAACAAATTATTAAACGAGGTAAACAAGCAGCAAGAGCCTTAAGTAATGAGCTGAAATCTTTGAAGAGCAAACAAGGGCTTAGAAAAACAAATTTGGTTAAAGTCACTAAAACAGATAGCATAAAAATTAATGGGATTAGTGTTGTAGGAAATGAGAAATATACAAGAGCCTATATATTAGGAAAATTAAAGCTAAAATCTGATGAAAAAGTTAGTTACCAGCACTTTAATAAAGGGGTTAATAATCTTGTGGCAACAAACAACTTTAGTAGTTTTTTATACCAATTTAAGCCTTCGTTAAATAAGGAAGGATATGACCTTACAGCATACGTGAGAGAAAGCGAAGTAAAAACATTTTTAAAGTTGGGAGTGCATTATGACGACCTCTATAAAAGTGCAGGATTGATTAATGTAACTCAAAAACAAATACTATTTAATAATGATGTTGCCTCTCTCGATTTTATTATTGGAGACAATGTAAGATACAATTTTGAATATTATATAGATAAAGGGTTTTACTGGAGTATTGGATTAAAATCTAGATACAATACCTTTCATAAAGGTTTGGCAGCAAGCTTGTTCGTGGGGAGTGAAGAGTTGCCAGAAACAAATAGCCTTAATAAAATAGAAGTAGAACTTAGTGATTTTACCAATCAGTTTTATTTGCAAACATTGTTTCGAAAAGATTTTTCTTTAACACTTGGAGCAGAACACAAACGGTTAAAGATTACTTCTGAAACTTTTGTAAATGATACTGACCCAGATATAGAAGAAACAACATTTGAAAAAAGTGATTTTTTTAGTGTTTATGGAAAATTGAAATTTGACACTTTCGATAATAAGTATTTCCCTAAAGAAGGATTCTTATTTGATGGCGATTTTCACTTATTCCTATCTTCATCAGATTATAATAATAACTTCAATCAGTTTTCATACGCAAAAGCTAATATAGGTTATGCTTTTAGGTTGTCAAATGAAGTGTCTGCTAAAATTGGCTCACAAGGAGGATTCAGGATTGGAGACGATTCCAATCAATCATTAAATTTTACCCTTGGTGGTTATGGCAACAACTTTATTAACAATTTCATTTCGTTTTATGGATATGACTACTTTTCTATTGCTGGCGATAGTTTTGTAAAAGGCTCTATAGACCTAGATTATGAGTTTCTTAAAAAGCATCACCTAACATTGTCGGCAAATTATGCTAATATAGCTGATGGCATTTTTGATGATAGTGAGTGGTTTACTACTCCAGATTACAGTGGTTATGCTTTTGGCTATGCTTTTGAAACTTTTTTGGGACCTATTGAAGCAAAGTATACCTGGTCGCCAGAAACTAAACATAGTAAGTGGTTTTTTAACTTAGGGTTTTGGTTTTAAAAATTTTACGATATTTGTAAACGTATGAAACCTTTCTGGGCCGAATATTTAATCTTATTACATTATCTTATCAAGAGAAATCCTGAATAAGGCGGCATTTTCGTATCTTTAAACAACGTTAATTTTTTATACCCTAAATCTTCAATAGGGTTAATTATAAATTTAAATACAATGCCATTTTATCATAAATTAGGGAGTATTCCTCCTAAAAGACATACAATATTTAAAAAACCAAACGGCGATTACTATTACGAACAGCTGTTTGGAACCATTGGGTTTGACGGAATGTCAACAAACAGCTACCATGAGCAGCGTCCAACACAGGTAAAAGAAATTAGAAAACAATATAGCGTAGCTCCTAAAGTTGCAAAGGCAAATAATTTGCAATCATATCGTTTAAGAGGGTTTCAGGTTAATCCAGAAAATGACTTTTTAGAAAGCCGAAAAACAGTACTAACCAATAGTGATTGTAATATTATTTTGTCGGCACCTAAAGAGTCTCTTACAGCGTATTTCTATAAGAATACAGATGCCGATGAAATGATCTTTATTCATAAAGGATCTGGAAAGTTGCGCACTATGTATGGGAATCTGGATTTTAAATACGGTGATTATTTAATCATTCCAAGAGGGATGATCTATCAAATAAATTTTGACACAGAAGACAATCGCTTATTTATTGTAGAATCATATAGCCCAATATATACGCCAAAACGCTATAGGAATTGGTTTGGACAACTATTAGAACATTCACCTTTTTGTGAGCGCGATATTCGTCGTCCTGAAGAATTGGAAACCTATAACGAGTCTGGAGACTTTTTAATGAAAGTTAAAAAGCAAAACGAAATTATTGAAATGGTGTATGCTTCTCATCCGTTTGATGTCATTGGGTATGATGGGTATAATTATCCGTATGCATTCTCTATTCATGATTTTGAACCTTTAACGGGACGTATCCATATGCCACCTCCAATTCATCAAACCTTTGAAACAGATGCATTTGTGGTGTGTAGTTTTGTGCCGCGTTTGTACGATTATCATCCGCAAGCTATTCCTGCTCCATACAATCATAGTAATATAGATAGTGATGAGGTGCTCTATTATGTAGATGGCGATTTTATGAGTAGAAACGATATTGAAGCAGGGCATATATCGTTACATCCTGCTGGAATTCCTCATGGGCCTCACCCAGGAGCTATGGAGCGAAGTATTGGAGAAAAAGAAACTTTAGAATTAGCTGTTATGGTAGATACTTTTAAACCATTACAGGTAACTGAAGATGCCTTAAAGATAGCTGACGAAGATTACTTTAAGTCTTGGTTAGAAAAATAAACACAACTACTGTTCTTGAGTTATCAAGGACACATCAAAATATTAGATCATGAGTAAAGAAATAAAATCAGTAAACTACGGTTTAGAAAAAATATTTGAAGGAGCGCAAGATTTCCTTCCGTTGTTAGGAACAGATTATGTTGAATTCTATGTTGGAAATGCTAAACAAGCAGCGCACTTTTATAAAACTGCTTTTGGATTTCAGTCATTAGCTTATGCTGGACTAGAAACAGGAGTGAAAGACAGAGCAAGTTATGTACTGGTACAAGATAAAATTAGATTAGTATTAACTACACCATTGAATAGTAGTTCACCAATTAATGACCATATTGTAAAACATGGCGATGGTGTAAAGGTGGTTGCTTTATGGGTAGAAGATGCGCGTAGTGCTTATAAAGAAACTACAAGTAGAGGAGCAAAATCGTATATGGAACCTGTGGTGGAAGAAGATGAATTTGGTGAAGTAGTAAAGGCTGGAATCCATACTTATGGAGAAACAGTACATATGTTTATAGAGCGTAAAAATTACAAAGGAACATTTTTACCAGGATATGAAAAATGGGAGTCAGATTATAACCCGTCGACATTAGGATTAAAATACATAGACCATATGGTTGGTAATGTAGGTTGGGGAGAAATGAACCAATGGGTAAAATGGTATGAAGATGTTATGGGATTTGAAAACTTCTTGTCGTTTGATGATAAACAAATTCATACAGAATACTCAGCCTTAATGAGTAAAGTGATGAGTAATGGAAATGGACGTATTAAGTTCCCTATTAATGAGCCAGCTGAAGGCAAAAAGAAATCGCAAATAGAAGAATATTTAGATTTTTATGAAGGACCAGGTGTACAGCATATTGCAGTAGCAACGGATGATATAATTACTACAGTTTCTCAATTAAGAGCAAGAGGAGTTGAATTTTTATCGACGCCACCAGAAGAGTATTATAAAGCTGTTCCCGCAAGGTTGCATGAACATGATCATGAACTTAGAGAAGATATTGAAACATTAAAGAGTTTAGGGATAATGATTGATGCTGATGAAGAAGGGTATTTATTGCAAATATTTACAAAGCCAGTTGAAGATAGACCAACTTTATTCTTTGAGATCATTCAACGAATGGGAGCAAGAGGTTTTGGAGCTGGGAATTTTAAAGCATTGTTCGAGTCTATTGAAAGAGAGCAAGCTAACAGAGGAACACTTTAAAAGGATGTAATAAAAAACAAAAGGGCTTTAAAAAAGCCCTTTTTCTTTTACATGAATTTGTAACCAATGCCTAATAATAGCACATTTATTTTTGAGGAAACATCGGCACTACCTTTGTAAAAGTTGTTTAATTGAAGGTTGTATTTCGCTTGTGTCCATAATTTGGGAGTAATATTGTACGAAGCTCCTAAGGTGCCAAATATTCCAAACTTCCTGTAAGTTCGGTATACTTTTTCTAAGGCATAGTTAAATGCAGGACCAAATAACACACTTAGGTTTTCAACAACTTCATACTTTCCAAGAGCATTTAAATATAAAGTGTCTCCACTGTCGTTAGAGGCATATAGAAGTTCTGGTTGTAATTTAAAGGTGTCATTAATATCAAACTCAGATTGTACACCAACAAAAAAGCCTCCTTTTTTAAAATATCCTTGATCTTCTTTTTGTCCATCTACTTTAAAGTTAATGTCTAAATTAACATAGCCAGCAGTACCAGATAAATTAAAATTTTGACCAGTTGCATTGACAGACATAACAATTAGTAGGGTAAAAAACACATTTTTTAGATTCATAGTTTTAATGATTAATAGTTTATATGCTAGACATCGTATTAAACTTAAAATGTGAGCAAAAGCTTAAATCTTTTTAACAAAGATTTAATATAAGTTGTATAAAAAGGCTAAGGTTAATTTTTGACTTGGTTTTTGGTTTTAATACATTTGGAATAGTAATTGTAACTTTAGCTTATGTAACAATAATTGTTAAAAACAGTTGTTTAAATACAATTACTTAGTTTATGAAAAAGAGTCTACTTATATTATTAGCATTATTACTAATGCAAACTTCTTTTGCCCAAAAAGAATCTGCCTATAAATCTGGAGAATGGTTTAAATTCAGGATGAGTTATAGTGGCTGGATGAAAGCAGGAGAAGCTACATTACAGGTTAAGGATGATTATTTAAATGGAAAACCAGTATTTCATGTTGTTGGTAAAGGAAAAACAACAGGAGCTATTAGATGGTTTTTTAAAGTAAAAGATCGCTACGAAAGCTATTTTGATCGTGACACCAATTTACCTTACAAATTTATTAGAGATATTAACGAAGGAGGGCACACAAAAAAGCTGGAAATAGAGTTTGATCAAGAAAATCAAAAAGCCTATGTAAACAATATTAAAAAGAACAGAAAGTCAACTCACGATATTGAGTTAGGCGTGCAAGATATGGTGTCTGCATTTTATTATCTTCGAAATAACTACGATACTTCAAATATTCAGCCTGGAGATGAGGTTAATTTAAATATGTTTTTCGACTTTCAGAACTATAACTTTAAGCTTAAGTTTTTAGGTCGTGAGACTATAAGAACAAAATTTGGTAAGGTTAGATGTTTAAAGTTCAGACCCTATGTTTTGGCAGGAAGAGTATTTAAAGAAGAAGAAAGTTTAACTTTATGGGTAAGTGCTGATAAAAATAAAATACCTTTGCGAATTAAAGCAGACCTCGCTATAGGATCGCTACGTGCAGATCTTGATGCGTTTAGAGGTTTAAAGCATTCATTTGAAATACAATTTGATTAATTAACCATGTCACAACAGCCAGATTATAGTCACCTTCTAAAAAAAATTCAACAAAAATACGATGCCTTAAGTGAGGATACAGAAAACTACTTAGAAGGCTTGCTCTATTCAAAAACCATTACGTATTGGGATTATATTCAAACGGACGCCTTATTAAGTTTACAAACTCAACGTACTATTTTTCCAGATGAGATGGTATTTATCGCTTACCATCAAATTAATGAGTTGATCTTTAAAATGATTCTTTGGGAGATTTCTCAAGTTGCTGAAAAGGAAGATATCGATGCAAAGTTTTTTGAACAAAAATTGATGCGAATTAGTCGCTATTTTGATATGCTAACTACATCGTTCGATATCATGAGAGAAGGTATGGAGATAGAACAATATAATAAGTTTAGGCATACACTTACGCCAGCAAGTGGATTTCAAAGCGCACAATACAGAATGATCGAGTTTGCATCTACAGAGCTTATTAATTTGATCGATAACAGGTTTAGAGCTACCATAGATAGAAATACACCTTTTGAACATGCTTTTGAGCATTTATATTGGCAGGCTGCAGGTAAAGACTATAAAACGGGGAGCAAATCTAAATTGCTAATTAACTTTGAAGACCGTTATAAAGAAGAGTTTATAACTTTTATGAAAATTTATAACACTAAAAACCTTTGGTCAAGATTTAAAGAATTACCAGAAAAAGACAGAAAAGATGCAGACCTTGTTAAGGCAATGAGACATTACGATTATACAGTAAATATAACATGGGTAATGGCTCATTATAATGCAGCAAAACATTATATTCTAGGGCCAGATGGCGATGGTGAAGCTACTGGAGGTAGTGATTGGCAAAAATATATGCATCCAAAATATCAAAAACGAATATTTTTTCCAGAACTTTGGAGTCAAGAAGAACTAGATAATTGGGGTGAAGATGTGTAATATGCCTTTTGTTAATAAACATATTAAATTCAACGTGGCAATAATAGCTCTTTTAGTGAGTGTTATGTCGTGTAAAAATGAACCAAAAGCTGAAGAGCCGAAAGAGGAAATTGCTATTAAAGAAGAGGTTGAGGTTCATGAGTTTGGATTTAACTTAAACGATTATATTGTTGTTCGAGACACTATTAAAAAAGGAGATAGTTTTGGACAGATATTAGAACGCAATAAAATTGGATATCCAAAAATTTACAATATTGTAGAAAAGGCAAAAGATAGTTTCGATATTAGACGACTTCAAGTTGGTAAGCCTTATACCTTACTGTGTTCTAAAGATTCATTACAAGAGCCTAAATGCTTTATATATCAACCCAACAAAGTTGATTATGTTGTTATTAATTTTCAAGACTCCATTCATGCTTATACAAGTAAAAAGGATATTAAATATGTAGAAAGAGAAGCTTCGGGTGTTATAAAATCGGGATCTAGTATTTCACAACTTTTAGATGATATGGGATTAAGCCAAGTGCTAGTTAATATGATGGCCGATGATATTTATGCATGGACAATAGATTTTAACAGGTTAATTGCCGGAGATAAGTTTAAGGTAATTTATGAAGATAAGTATATAGATGATAGTATTTATGCTGGAGTTCATAAAATAAAGGCGGCTTATTTTGAACACAAAAAAGAGCCAATTTATGCCTTTGAGTTTGAAACCGACAGCGTTAAAGGTATTGTAGATTATTTTACTGAGGATGCTAAAAATTTACGTAGGGCGTTTTTAAAGGCGCCAGTTAAGTTTGGACGTTTATCATCCAGATATAATTTAAGAAGAAGAATCGCATACTATGGTAATAAGGTAAGGCCTCATAGAGGAACCGACTTTGCTGCGGCTGTTGGAACTCCAATTATGGCAACAGCAAATGGTACAGTTACAAAATCTAGTTATACTAGAGGAAATGGTAAATATGTAAAGATTAGACATAATGCTACCTATAGCACTCAATATTTGCATATGAAAAACCGAAATGTAAAGGTTGGGCAATTTGTAAAACAAGGCGATATTATAGGTTGGGTTGGTATGACAGGTAACACTGCTGGTCCACATGTATGCTATCGTTTTTGGAAGAATGGAAAACAAGTAGATCCTTTTAAACAAAAATTACCAGAGGCTGAACCAATATCCGATAGTTTGAAAAAAGAATATTTAGAGTTTATAGTACCAGTAAAAATGCAGCTAGATCAGATTAAATTTTTGGAAGATGAGATGGAAGTGAATCTAGAACAAAATGAACTTTTAGATAATCAAATTATTAAAGATACTGTTGATTTGATCTCAAAATAAAACCAGAATGGCTTTATCAAATATTAATCCAACTACAACTCAAGCGTGGAAAAAACTTCATGAACATTTTAACGAGATTAAAGATGTTCATATGAAGAAATGGTTTGATGAAGCGCCTAATAGAGCAGATCGTTTCACTATTAAATGGGACGATTTTTTTGTGGATTATTCTAAAAACAGGATCACTCCAGAAACAATGACTCTATTTAGGGAGCTGGCTAATGAGGTTAATTTAAGTGAAGCTATTCAATGCTATTTTTCGGGAGATAAAATTAACCAAACTGAAAACAGAGCTGTTCTACACACAGCTTTAAGAGCTTCAGAGTCAAAAGAAGTATTGTTAGAAGGGAATAATATTATTCCTGAAGTCTATGAAGTTAGAAAACGAATAAAACGTTTTACTAATGAAGTAGTTAATGGGGAAAAACTGGGTTATACAGGTAAACCATTTACAGATATTGTAAATATTGGTATTGGTGGTTCAGATTTGGGACCAGCTATGGTGGTAGATTCGCTACAATTTTACAAAAACCATTTAACAACTCATTTTGTGAGTAATGTTGATGGCGATCATGTGAGTGAGATTATAAAAAAACTCAATCCAGAAACCACACTTTTTGTAATTGTATCAAAAACATTTACTACACAAGAAACTTTATCTAATGCAACTACTATTAGAAATTGGTTTTTAAAATCGGCAAACGAAACGGCTGTTTCTAGTCATTTTGTTGCAGTGTCTACAAATATTAATAAAGTAAAAGAATTTGGTATTGATCTCGAAAATATTTTCCCGATGTGGGATTGGGTTGGTGGCAGATTCTCCTTATGGAGTGCAGTAGGTCTAAGCATAAGTCTATCTATAGGAAATGACCATTTTGAGAGTTTATTATTAGGAGCTCAAAAAATGGATGAGCATTTTAGAACTGAAACATTCGAATTTAACATTCCCGTAATACTAGCTTTTTTAAGTGTATGGTATAACAATTTTTTTGAAGTAGAAAGTGAAGCTGTCATACCTTACACGCAATACCTAAATCAATTTACTACATATTTACAGCAAGCTATAATGGAAAGCAATGGTAAAAGCATTGATAGAAATGGAAATGTGGTTAACTACCAAACAGGAACTATTGTTTGGGGTGAACCAGGCACCAATTCACAACATGCTTTTTTTCAATTAATACATCAAGGAACAAAGCTAATTCCTGCTGACTTTATTGGTTTTGCTAAAAGTTTACATGGTAACAAAGATCATCAAGATAAGCTTATGGCAAACTTTATTGCTCAAACAGAAGCTTTAATGAACGGCAAAACTAAGCAGGTAGTAATAGATGAATTGGAAGCAGGAAATCACTCTAAAGAGAAAATTGAAAAATTGTCACCTTTCAAGGTTTTTGAAGGTAATAAACCAACAAATACTATTTTTATTAAAAAGCTTACTCCAGAGAGTTTAGGGAAGCTAATTGCTATGTACGAGCATAAAATATTTGTTCAGGGCGTAATATGGAATATTTATAGTTATGATCAATTTGGTGTTGAATTAGGTAAACAATTAGCGGGAAATATCTTAAATGATTTTGATAAAAACCACTTAGCGAAACATGATGCTTCTACCCAAAATCTTATAGATTTTTATAAAAATTAACATAGTTTTTGCTAAAAGCTCAATCTAAAGATTTCTATGTTAAAAGTTGCTAAAATTCAATAATAGTACGTATCTTCACAGGCGGCAAAATTCTTAACGTTTAGTTAATAATTTGTAAGAATTAATAAGTAATTTTGCCGGGAACTAAAAAATCAATTTAATTTTTCAGTATGAAAAAAATTACTCAATTTTTATTAACAGTAGCATTTTTTGCTATGACATTTGCCTATGGTCAAGGAACGACAACTTCTGCGGTCAATGGACAAATAACAGACACTAATGGCGAGCCATTACCTGGAGCTAACGTAGTAATTGTTCACGGACCAACGGGAACAGTTTACGGAGCTGCTACAGATTTTGATGGATTCTACAGAATCTCGAACATGAGACCTGGAGGACCTTACAAATTAACAATTAGTTACGTAGGTTTTACAGATTATTCTGAAGAAGGAATTTATTTAACTCTTGGACAAACAAAAGCATTTAGCAAGCAATTAGCTGAATCTGCAAGCCAATTAGAAGAAGTAGTTGTAACTGCAGTGCGTAACAACGTATTTGATGCTAATAGAACTGGAGCTGAAACTACAGTAAGTAGAAGAGATTTAGCTACAATTCCTGCTGCATCTAGATCTATTGCAGATTTTGTTAGAGCTACACCACAAGCGCAAATATCTGAAGGTTCAGATGGGTTTTCTATTTCTTTAGGAGGTCAGAACAACCGTTTTAACAGTGTATCTGTTGATGGTGCTGTAAGTAACGATGTATTTGGTCTTGCTGGATCAGGTACAGATGGAGGTCAAACTGGAGCAAACCCGTTCTCAGTTGATGCCTTAGAGCAAATTCAAATTCAGTTAGCGCCTTTCGACGTTAAAATTTCTGGATTTACAGGAGGTGCAGTAAACGCTGTTACACGTTCTGGATCGAACAATGTAGAAGGATCTATTTATAGTTTCTTTAGAAACGAAAACTTAGCTGGTAAAACACCAGGAGCCTTATTGAATTCTGGAGATTCAAGAGAAAAATTAGATGAATTTACAGCACTTACTTTTGGTGCACGTGTTGGATTGCCTATCGTGAAAGATAAACTATTCTTTTTTGTTAACTTCGAAAGACAAGATAACGAAACACCACAACCATTTAATATTAGTAACTATAGAGGAAATTCTTCTGCAGCTGATTTAGATTCATTCAGACAATTCATGGTTTCTAATTATGGTTATAACCCTGGAATATATGACAATAATACTTCAACACTTGAGAACAACTTAGTTACTGCCAAGTTAGATTGGAATATTAATGATAATCATAGAATATCTATTACACATAGATTACAAGATACAGAGAACCTAGAAGCTAGAAACTCTTCTAACGGAACAATTAGTTTCCTTAACGGATCTGAGTTTTTTGTGAATAAAACAAATGCTACTACAGTTCAATGGAACTCTTCTTACGGTAACAAGTTTGCAAATAGCATGACACTTAGTTATAAAACAGTAAGAGATGATAGAGATCCTAATGGTAGTCCATTCCCAAGTTTAACTATTCAAGATGGTGATGGTAGAATTGTTTTAGGTGCTGAGCCTTTCTCTACAGCAAACCTTTTAGATCAAGATGTATTTACATTTACTAATAACTTCGAGATATTTAAAGGAAGACACGCAATTACAATTGGTACTCATAATGAATATGCAAAAGTTAAAAACTTATTCTTTGCATTTAACTATGGTAGCTATACATTCGAAAATGATAATGCTGGAACAGGATTATCTGGATTACAAGAATTTATGACAGGATTACCTGCAGCTGTATATCAGCACGGTTATTCTTTAGTTGGAAATGGTGTTGTAGGTGATGAGTCTGCTGGAGCGTCAGAGTTTGATGTATTCCAATTAGGTTTCTATGCACAGGATGAGGTAACAATGTCTGATAAATTTAAATTAACAGCAGGTTTACGTTTCGATATTCCTTACTGGTCTGATGGTCCAGAAAATGATCATTTCAACAATACAACAGTTCCTTTATTAGAAGCAGCTGGTAAAGATTTACAAGGTGCTAGAGTAGGTCGTGGTGTTAGCCCAACAGTACACGTTTCTCCTAGAGTTGGATTTAACTGGGATGTAAAAGGAGACAATACAACTCAAGTACGTGGTGGATTAGGGATTTTCACATCTAGATTACCATTAGTATGGCCAGGAGGTACATATAACAATAATGGTGTAACAGGAGGATTTACTTTTAGAACAAATCAAGCATTTGAATCTGATATTAACAACCAATTTGAAGACGTAACTCCAGGATCTGGAGGAACAGGAGGAAATGTTGATTTGTTTGCTTCTAACTTTAAACTACCTTCAAGATTTAAGGTAAACTTAGCAGTAGATCAAAAACTACCTATATGGGGATTAATTTTAAGTGCTGATGTTATCTTTAACGATAATATTACTGATATATATTATGAGAACTTAAACTTAAAAGGCCCTACAGGAAGATTAGTAGGTGCAGATAGTAGACCAACTTATAACAGAAGAGATGAAATTGATGATACTTATGGACGTATAATTTTAGCATCTAACACTGGAGGAGGAAACTCTTGGAATGGTGCTGTAACTTTAAGAAAGCCATTTGAAAATGGTTTTGCAGGTCAGGTATCTTACTCTTATGGTGAAGCTAATGCTATTTTTGATGGTACTTCTTCTCAAAACAGTTCTCAATGGAGAAATATCCAAACAGTTAATGGTAAAAACTCAAGATTGCCTGTAACTAGATCTGATTTCTCTCAAGGACATAGAATTTCAAGTAACATGTCTTACGAGCATAAATGGAATGATAAAATTAAAACAACTGTTGGATTATTCTATAATGGATCTCAAGGAAGCCCATATTCATATACATATAGAGATGGAAGAGATATCTTAAATGATGATTCAAGAGATAATGCGTTAATGTATGTTCCTGCAAATGCTGGAGAAATTGCACTTGTTGATAGATCTGGTTCTGCTCCAGGTACTGCTGATGAATGGGCAATTTTAAATAACTATATCCAAAATGATGATTACTTACGATCTAGAAGAGGTAAGTATGCAGAAAGAAATGGTTCTAGAGGACCATGGAGTCATATAGTAGATTTAAAACTTTTACAAGACATCTCTTTTGATGCTCTTAAAAAGAATAATACGCTACAGTTATCTGTAGATATCTTTAACTTCACTAACTTCTTAAATAAAGATTGGGGAAGACAAACATTTGCTAACAGAAATACGCAAATTTTGGAAACTGCAACTGCAGGTCCAAACCCAGTATTTAGATTACGTGAGTCAGTTATCGAAGACGGAGCTGTTCTGTATGACGATAGTGGTATTCAAAGTTCAAGATGGCAAATGCAAGTTGGTTTAAGATATACTTTTAACTAATTTAGTATTGATATATAAAAAAACCCGTTCGAATAGAACGGGTTTTTTTATGAATAAAATTCACTATTTTTGAAACCTAACAAAGAAAAATAAACTATGTATAGTACCATAAAAATGCTCCACTCCTATTGGGCTTATTTAGTGTTAGTTATTTTAGTAATAACCGCATTTAATGCACTTTTTAAACTACTAGGAAAAAAAGAATACACTGCAAAAGATTTTAGATTAGCATTGTTCACGTTAATTGTGTCTCATATACAATTGCTAATTGCTCTCATTTTATATTTTGTGTCACCAATGTTCGATTTGTGGGGAGAAATGGGAGGAGAAGTAATGAAAACAGCTTCTGTTAGATTATATTTAGTAGAGCACCCTTTTGTTAATATTTTAGCAATTGCACTTATTACAATAGGATACTCAAAACATAAAAAGAAACTTACATCTGCACCAAAGTTTAAAATGATAGCTATATGCTATTTAATAGCATTGGTCTTATTCTTATCTAGAATTCCTTGGGATGTTTGGCCAAATTAAAACAACAAAAAAGGCTGCAATGTAATTGCAGCCTTTTTTTATAGTGTAATATTATGTTGTTATTTAACTTCTTTAATAATATGTACATAAACTGGGAAGTGATCACTAAAACCATTTGTGAAACTGCCATCTGCAAAACTCCTAAAAGGGTAACCTTTATAACGTCCTTGTTTGTTAGTTAAGTATTGCTTATTAAAGATTCCTGCTTTATAAAATCTAAAAGATGAATAATCTTTTTCTAAAAGAGGTTTGGTAATTAAAATTTGATCAAATAAACTCCAAGCATCTCTATAAGCGTTAGATCCTAATCCTTTTTTAAAGAAAGATTCCATAGGGTTGTAAATTCCTTTAAGAGGTACTTGTTCTTTCTTTCTTTTAGCCTTTAGTACATCTTTTACACTTGCATTGGTTGGATCATCGTTAAGGTCGCCCATGGTGAATATCTTTGCGTATGGGTTATCGGCCTGAAGAGAGTCTATAATTCGTTTATTTAATTTAGCAGCGGCTACACGTTTTGGTCTACTTCTTGCTTCACCCCCTCTTCTTGAAGGCCAATGGTTAACAATTACATGAATCATTTCTCCTTCTAACTTTCCGCTAACTAAAAGTTGATCTCTCGTATACACACGTTTCCTAGTGTTGTCATCATAGATTTTTAACTCGTGATTGCTAATATTGGTTGGCACGAATAACTCTTTTTGATATAGCAAGGCAACGTCAATACCTCTAGCATCAGGAGAATCAAAATGAGCAATACCATAATCTTTTTGAAGCAAAGCAGGATCATTTGCCAAATCTTCCAATACTTGTCTGTTCTCAACCTCTGCAAGGCCAATAATTGCAGGAGCATTTTTTGAAACATCGGCACCGATTTCCGATATAACACGTGCCATGTTTTTTACTTTTTGTTTATAGATGTTTCCACGATCAAAGCTTAATTCCATTATCGGGCTAGCCTCATCAAATTTATTCGGGTCGTTAATAGTGTCAAATAAGTTTTCCACATTATAAAATGCAACTGTATGTACTTTAAATTTTCTTTTTTCTTGAGCATTTACCTTCACAATAAACAATATTGAAAGGATCATTATTAAGTGTTGTAATCTTCTCATTTTCGTGCTAAAATTTTATCTGTTAAGATACTATCATTTCTTACTTCAAATGTAACTATTAATGATAAAAAAACGTAACTTTGTTAGCCTTAAAATTTTTGAAATTTAAGGAAAAGAAGTATTAATTTTAAAAGTGAAAATGAGAAAAAACTTATTTATTTTTTTACTAGGAATTTTTTCAGTTTCTGCAGCTTTTGCGCAACAAACTATTGTAAGAGGTAGTGTAAAAGATGCGGCTACTAACCAACCTATTCCCGATGTAAAAATTACGATTGAAGAAACCTTGCAATCTACTAAAACAGATGCAAATGGTGAGTTTAGTTTTACAACAAATGTACCACTAGGCGAGCAAGTTTTAAATGTATCTAAAGCAGGATATATCACAGCTCGATATCCAATTGTGGTTAATGAAGGTAGAACAGTTAATATTGAAGACATGTCTTTAAATATTGATGTGTCTGATTCGGCTGATTTGTTTACAATAACACTTTCTGATGATGAACTTAATGACGATACTAGTGGTGCAGATAATATTTCTGGATTGCTACAGTCTTCTAGAGATGTGTTTTTAAGAACTGCAGCCTTTGAATTTGGATCTTCATTTTTTAGAGTGAGAGGATTAGATTCAGAAAATGGAACAGTGCTTATTAATGGTGTTGAAATGAACAAAATGTTTAATGGAAGACCACAATGGAGCAACTGGGGCGGTTTAAATGATGTGTTGAGAAATCAAGAATTTACAAATGGCTTAGCGCCATCATCTTACAATTTTGGAGGTATTCTTGGTACAACAAATATGAATGTAAGAGCTTCAAAGTATAGAAAAGGTGGACGTATTACTTATTCATCATCTAATAGAAGTTATACAAATAGAATGATGGCATCTTATTCTTCTGGTATTGTTAAAGGAGGATGGGCTTACTCGATGTCTTTAGGAAGACGTTGGGGAAATGAAGGTTATCAAGATGCAACGTTATATGATGCTAATTCTTTTTTCCTTTCTATTGAAAAGAGAATTAACGATAAGCATAGCTTAAACTTTACTAGTTTTTACGCTCCTAATAGAAGAGGAAAGTCGTCTCCAAATACTCAGGAGGTTTATGACTTAAAAGGAATTAAGTATAATGAATATTGGGGCTGGCAAGATGGCGAAAAGCGTAATTCAAGAATTAAGAGAATTGAAGAGCCTGTGTTTATGTTAAATCACTATTGGAATATTAGTGATAAAACCACTTTAAATACTAATGTAGCTTATCAATTTGGTGAACTTGGGAATAGCCGTTTAGATTATGGAGGTACAAGATTAAATGGAGATGATATTATTATTGGAGGTGGCTCTAACCCAAGTCCAGCATATTATCAAAAACTTCCTAGTTTTTGGTTAGCACAGGAAGATGGTCCAAATTATGAGCAAGCGTACTTGCAAGAGCAACGTTTTATTAATGATGGACAGATAGACTGGAGAAGCATGTATCAAGCCAATAGAGAGAATACGGGAGGACTTTCTACTTACATGCTTTATGAAGACAGAAGTGATGATACAGAATTTAAAGCAAATACTATATTAAATACCGAAATTAATGAGAATATAACTTTTAACGGAGGGATTAATTATAAGAAACTAAAGTCTGAGAACTTTGCAGAAGTACTTGATCTTCTTGGAGGTCAAGGATATTTAAATGTAGATTCTTTTGATGGGCTACAGTACAATACTTTAAACCCAAATTTAGTTGTTGGTAGAGGCGATAAGTTTAAGTACAATTATAATTTATTTGCTGATGTTATTGGAGCTTATGCGCAAGCTCTATTTAAATACAACAAAGTAGATTTTTATCTATCTGGAAGTTATACAAATACACAATACCAAAGAGAAGGGTTGTACGAACATGAGGCTTATGCTGGCAACTCATTTGGTAAAGGAGAAAAAGTTAAGTTTAATGGTTATGGTTTAAAAGGAGGACTTACCTATAAACTTACAGGGAAGCATTTATTTGATGTAAATGCAGCATACATTTCAAAAGCTCCATCATTAAGAAATACCTTCTCAAATTCAAGAGAGAACCATAATATTGTTGGGTTTAGTAATGGTATAAGTGTTACTGGAAAAGATATTACCGAAGAAAAAATAACATCAGTCGATGCGAGTTATATTTATAGGTCTCCAATAGTTAAAGCAAGATTAACAGGATTTTATACTAAAATGGAAGATGCTAATGAAATATCATTCTTCTTTGCAGATGGTTTAGGAGGTGATAACAGTTCATTTATTCAAGAGGTTTTACAAGGTATAGACAAAAAACATATTGGCGCCGAAATTGGAATTGAGGCACAAGTAACACCAACTATTAAATTGAAAGGAGCAGCGTCTATTGGACAATATACTTACGATAATAACCCGGATTTATATGTTACTTCAGATGATTTTGCAAATACTAACGGATTTGAATATTATGGAAAATCTTATATAAAAGATTATAAAATAGCTGGAGGGCCACAACATGCTGCTTCAGTTGGATTTGAATATAGAGATCCAGATTACTGGTGGGTTGGAGCAACAACAAACTTCTTCTCTAATACTTATTTAGATATTAGTCCTATTTTAAGAACACAAAACTTCTATCAAGATAGCGACGGGTTACCATTTAACGATTATGACCCTGCATTGGCAAGAGAATTATTAAAACAGGAAGAGTTTGATGATTATATGACTGTAAACCTAATTGGTGGTAAATCTTGGAAAATAGGTGATTACTTTGTTGGATTCTTTGCAAGTGTAAATAACCTTTTAGACAAGCAATTTAAAACAGGAGGGTTTGAACAAGGACGAAATGCCAATTACAGACAATTAAGAGATGATGTAAATGCACCTAAGCGTGTATTCGGACCAAAGTATTGGTATGGTAGAGGAACAACATACTTTATGAATGTATATTTTAGATTCTAACAAACAACTATAAAAACAAAATTTTTGAATGTTAAGCATTCATGAAACAAAAAATAATATTATGAACAAAATGAATAAATTTTTAAGTGTAATTGCCATTGTGTTTTTAGGCACTTTAGCATCTTGTGTTCAAGATGATGATTATGGTATTCCGCCAGTAGCGGTTAGCAATACAGAATTGGTTACAAATACCAATATTGGTTTAATTAAAGATATGTTTACTGGAAACTTAGTTTCTTTTTCTGGTGATAATGCTGGGTTAATTGTTTCTGGGTATGTAGTGTCTAACGATGAGTCTGGAAACTTCTATAAAACTTTAATAATTCAAGATGCTCCAGAAAACCCAACGGCAGCTATTCAAATTGATGTAGATGTTACATCGTTATTTTCATTTTACAAACCAGGACGTAAAATCTATATTAAACTAGATGGTTTAGGAATGGATGAGCAAAACGGTGTTTTACACATTGGAGAGGTTGTAAATGGTGAAGTTGAACGAATTTCTAGTGCAGATTACCAAGAGTATATTGTTAGGTCTTCAGAGGTGGCTGTTTTAACTCCTATGGTAATAACACCTGCTGAATTTTCAGATGATCTAATAAATATGCTAGTTCAAATTGACGATATGCAATTAAGAAGCGAAGATTTAGGGAGTGCTTATGCTAATGTAGACAATACGTTTTCGGTAAATAGATATTTAAAGAATTGTACAGATGAGTCTGAAACTATTTTAAGAAATAGTGGTTTTTCAGATTTTAAAAATCAATTATTCCCTGAAGGAAGAGGGTCTATTACAGCTGTATTTAGTAAATACAATTCTAGTTACCAGTTATTCATTAGAGATACTGAAGATGTAGATTTCACTGAAAACAGATGTGATCCTGTTTTTGAAGAAACATTCTCTGATGCTATTGATGGTTCTAATTTAAATAATCCTGGATGGATAAACTATGCTGAAGAAGGTGGAGAGCTTTGGACAGAGCAAGTTTATAGTGGCAATGGTTATGCAGAATTCTCTGCATTTAATTCAGGAGATGCTAGTAATATTGGGTGGTTAATTTCTCCTGGAATTGATATGGATGCTCAAGATGGAGAAATGTTATCATTCCAAACAGAATACGCATATCCAGATGCTGGACATTATCCATTAGAGGTTTTTATATCTACTGATTTTGATGGAACTGAAGCTGGTATAGCAACGGCAACTTGGGAGCCAGTAATGGCAACAATTGCTCACCCAGATAATACACCAGATTGGTTTACTTGGGTAGATTCTGGAAATATAGATATTTCTGGGTATTCAGGAACGTTATATGTTGCATTTAAGTATACAGGAAGTGATACTGCAAACCAAAACAGTACAATTCACGTAGAAAATGTTAAGGTATTTGTACCTTAATAATAATTAGTAAAATAATATTAAAGCCGTATTTTTGATACGGCTTTTTTTATTCATTGAAATGACAGTTTTCGACCAACTAGCGTTACATATATTTAACCATTATAAAGCACGATTTAAGCAAAAAGCAAATGCTATTGCAGTGTTTTATAGTTCTTTTCTACAATCATCTATATTACTTCTATTAGGAGTTTTTTTTGCAACTTTTTTTAAACAAATGAAAGTAGATACGATGTCCTTAAGTAAAGCTTGGACATTATATGTAATTGCAGTGATACTTATTTATTTTAAAAACTGGATGAGTTTCACTGGTAAAAAACGTAATGTTCTTAACGCTAAACGAGGTAAAAGAAAAACACAATCTTATAATATTTGGGTGTTATGGTTAATTCCCTTAGCATGTATAGCATTAGCAATTTTATTGCTTAAAAAAGCTTAAGAGCGCTTTAAATGAATATAGACTGGAAAGTGGTCGCTATATCCACCTTTGTATTTTCTCCCAACAAAGGTTCTAAACGGATTGCCTTTAAATTTCCCTTTATATTGTCGTAAAAACTCCTCATCAAAAATATTGGCTTTAGAGAAGCTATGACTTCCTTTTTTATACTCAAAGAAGTTTGTAGTAAACAATATTTGATCGAATAAATTCCACTGACGTCTGTGACTTAAGCTACCACGTGCAAACGACTTTAGTTTTTCCATTGGGTTGTATAGATCCTCCTGCTGTGTTAATTGCTTAATACTTTTATCTAAAGGGCCATCATTAAAATCGCCCATAACAATAATTTTAGCGTTCAAATCATTCAATTTCACCTTCTTTACTATCTCAATAACTTTAGAAGATGCTAATAATCGTGTAGGTTCACTTTCTTCAACTCCCGATCGTCTCGAAGGCCAATGATTTACAATTATATAAAGTGTTTCTCCATTAAGGGTTCCTTTAACTAACAAAATATCTCTGGTATAATCTCTACTTCCATCTTCATCAAACAGGTCTAAAGGGAATACTTCAGAGTTAATTACCTCAAATACCGTAGTGTCATAGATCATAGCAACATCAATACCGCGTTCATCTGGAGAATCGTAATGCACATAGTCGTAAGGCTTGTCTTTTAAAAATTTTGATTGTAGCAGATCATCTATTACTAATTTATTTTCTACCTCTGCAAGACCAACAATACTAGGGTAATGTTTTGTAGTTTTTGAACCTATTTTAGAAATGGCGTATCCCAGTTTTCTAACTTTTTTTCGATAACGTTTCTCTGTCCATTTTTTTTCGGAATTAGGTAAAAATGCTTCATCATGAGTGTGTTTATCGTCAAAAGTATCGAATAAGTTTTCTAGATTGTAAAAGGCAACTGTAAAGTAATCTTTTTGTAATGGTGCTTCTGTCATACAAGATAAATATGAGCCTAAAATACTAAAATCTTATTAGCCTATAAGCTATAAAAGTCTGCATTTCAATTTGTACCTTTGCATCTTCATTATATGATAGAAAAGAAAGACATAGCATTAGAAAAAGCAGTTTTGGTTGGGATAATTACCAAAGAGCAAAACGAAGAACAATCTAAAGAGTATTTAGATGAGTTGGAGTTTTTGACGTATACTGCTGGAGGAGAAGTCGTAAAACGTTTTACTCAAAAAATGGACATGCCTAACCCTAAAACCTTTATTGGCACAGGGAAGATGGAGGATGTACAACACTTCATTAAAGAAAATGATATTGGAACTGCCATTTTCGATGATGAATTATCTCCTGCACAAGAGCGTAATATTAGTAAGATTCTTAATTGTAAGGTATTGGATAGAACCAACCTTATTCTCGATATTTTTGCACAACGCGCACAAACAAGTTATGCCAGAACTCAAGTAGAATTGGCACAATGTCAATATTTGTTACCACGACTTAAAGGAATGTGGACGCACTTAGAGCGTCAAAAAGGGGGAATTGGAATGCGTGGTCCTGGTGAAACCGAAATAGAGACTGATAGACGTATTGTTCGTGATAAAATAGCCTTGTTAAAAGATAAGATCAAAAAGATCGATAAGCAAATGGCTGTACAGCGTAGCAATCGTGGTAAGATGGTTCGTGTAGCATTAGTTGGATATACCAATGTTGGAAAATCTACCTTAATGAATACTGTTAGCAAATCGGAAGTGTTTGCAGAAAACAAACTTTTTGCAACTTTAGATACAACTGTTAGAAAAGTAGTTGTAAAGAATTTACCATTTTTAATGAGTGATACCGTTGGGTTTATTAGAAAGCTTCCCACGCAATTGGTTGAGTCGTTTAAGAGTACGCTCGATGAGGTTAGAGAAGCAGATCTATTGCTGCATGTGGTAGATATCTCGCACCCAAATTTTGAAGAGCATATAGCGTCTGTCAATACTATTTTAGGTGAAATACACAGCTTAGATAAGCCAACCATTATGGTGTTTAATAAGATTGATGCTTACGAAGCAGAACCTTTTGATGATACCGATCTAATAGCTGTAAGAACCAAAGCTAATTATTCTTTAGAGGAATGGAAAAAGACTTGGATGTCTAAAATGGGAGATAATGCTCTATTTATCTCTGCTTTAAATAAAGAGAACTTAGAAGATTTTAGAAAACGTGTATATAATGAAGTTAGAAAGATACATATTACACGTTTTCCGTATAATCATTTCCTGTATTCGGAATATGATGAAACAGGAAAAGAAGTATAAAAAAAGCACCTTTTAAAGGTGCTTTTTTATTTTGTATATAGTCTATATCTAGAATCCATAATTAATCCCTAAACCAAATACCTCTCTTGTTTGAAATCCTTCAAAGGCATTATCGTCATAAATAGTTTGGAAAGCCAAATTAGCCGATAAGTATTTGTTGATTTTCATTACAATATTCATTGTGTAATCAATATCTATATTTTGAGGATCTTCTAAGTAGTTAGAATATAGGTTTAAAATATTCTCCATCGATACATTTTCCATTAGATTAACTTTGTAATAACCGCTTACAGAAGCTCCAAATTCAAAACGCGTACTTTTACCTTCTTCTACTCCAAAATATGCTTCCATTGGTAATGTAAGATCTTTGTCTACGATTACAAGCTTAGATGTAGCTGGTGCAATATTCACTTTTAAGTTGTCGCTTTTTTTCCAAAGCATACCAGGTCCAAATTGTAAGAATGCAGGCGATAAGAATTTTGTTGGGCCATCGGTATCTCCATCAAGATCATCAGCAAACTGCGTTTTAAAGTTTAAAAATGCAGAGTAATACCAATTACCAGATGCTTTTTTTCCTAATAAAGAATTCCACTCTAATCTATCGTCAGATTTTTGCGTATCCTGACCTTTAATTTTAGTAATTCCAAATGCAGCAATCAATTTATTGTCCCAAGTCCAGTCTCCTTTTAATAAGTTGAAATCGTAGTTTAATCCTAATGTTCCAGAAATATTACTTTCTCCACCAGCGATCCAGTTGTCAAACGCCGATTGGTTTAATAAAAAAGAAATGTTTCCAGATTTTGTCCATCCATCTTTTGGGCCTTCCTCAGTATTGTCTTGAGCATAAGTTGTTGAAATTCCCATAAAAAGAGCTGTTAATAGCAATAATTTTTTCATAATACCTTTTAGTTTTTAAATAAAAATGTCGGCAAATATACCATTAATGTCATACCTGCCAAATCTTTATAGGTAAGACACCTTATGGCAAGAACAGGTCACAATAAAAATAAGTTATTTTTTATAGAGTGGTACTGAAGAGCAAGCTTCACCATACATTACCGATTTTGCCACTGGTTTTAGCTTGTTTATAAGCATCATATAGGCATTTGTAGGAACTGGTTTGTTTGCACAACCTTTAATAATGGTAGGCTTGTCTTGATATTCAGATACATCCATGTTTTGAATGATATCCTGATATATTGAAGATTCTAATTGTTCCAGGTTGCCTAAAACAATGTGTTTGGCAAAAGGTTCTAAACAGGATGATAACAACATAAATGCCCAAGCAGGAACAATAGCGTCGGTAGAACAGGTGATGGCTACGTAATTATCTTGATATTGTGACCAATCGTGTTCCTTTGCTTGAGTTCTAAAGTCTTTTTCACGTAATACTAAGCCTTCAAGTAACCAACCCTTAATATCAAACACAACGCGTTTGCCTTCAGGGTAGAAGTCTTCAAGATCTATAGTAACCAGCTTACTGTTTGCAACTCTATTTATTATTTCGTCTGCCATTAGTTAATAGAATAACGTCTCAATCCTTTATTAGTTTCACCCGACTCTACATGCGACATGGTTACATGACTGTTATTGTATACAGGTTGTTTTAATTGGCACTTGTGTAATTTTTCGTAAGTGTCAATATCAATTTCTGTTCTTGATTTTAAATATTCAAAAAGCTGAATTTTTTCTACGTTAGCTTTCCAGTTTTCCTGAACAATTCCTTGAAATACTTTAGATTTTGAGCCACTACCATAACCAATAAATCCAATGGTATTGTTAGTTAGATCTATATCCTTTTCTAAAGCATCACATAGTAAACTTACAAGCGACATAAATATAGAGGCGGTATACATATTCCCGATTAAAGAGGAGGCACGTTCACCTGCTGCAATTCTAGTATTTACAAAATCTCTATATATGTTAGATTTAGACGCCTTTTTTAACCAATCCTTTTTATTGCCTTCATCAAATTCACCAATGTCGTCTACCAGTTTTTGGTATGTGTTATTTGTTTTTGCCCATTGGAGCCAATTATTAAAAATGATGCGCCTTCCATGAAACGCATATGGTAAGTGAAACACAAAGTGATCCCAATCATTTAAAAAATTAGTACTGTTTATACTATTAAAATGATCAAAAGCCTCCGTAATGCGCTCGCTGTAGCACTGGTTTGAGAATTGACCATCGAACACTGGCTCTTCTTTAAAAACTTCTACCGAATCGTTTGGATTACTCCAGAATTCAGAATTGGAACTGTTTAGTATTCTGTTTAATTCTTCGTCTGAATAACTTAGATCCAATTGCTCTATTACTTCTTTAAAAATAGACGATTTGTTATACAAGCGTCTTGGTTTAAAGAAATCGCCTTCACTTTTAGTGGCTACTCCCCAAGTATCATCTATAGTTATTATTGAAGGATTATGTGTAATTAGCATTGCAACTGCGCCAGCACCTTGCGTATATTCTCCTGTAGATTGGAGTTCATACTTAGATAGATCTGAAGCAATAACAATAGCCTTTCTAGTTTCATTGTTTCTCACCCAATCCAAGCTGTTATGTAAGGCATCAACAGCACCAATGCATGCAAAGGTCATATCTAGAACATCACAATTCTTAAAACAACGCTCACCAAAAGTATCTTTTAACTTATTTTCAACAACCTCTACAGCGTAGGTAGCAGTTGGTTTAGAGCCATCTAAAGCACTCTCGGTACCTAAATAAATACGACCAATTTCTCTAGGGTCTAGATTATTACTCTCAAATAATTGCAATAAGGCATTAGCGGCAAAACTTGCAGTATCTTCATTAACATCTGGAATAGACATTGCTTCTAGCCCAAGTCCTCTATTTAGCTTCTCATAAGGAATGTCTCTATGTTTAGCCAAGGCTTGCATAGAAACCGTTAAAGAAGGTACATAGAACGAAATAGCATCAATACCAATTTTCTTCATAAAAGATAACTTATAGCATTCCAAGTTCTAACTTTGCTTCTTCACTCATTAAATCCTGACTCCAAGGCGGATCGAAAGTAATTTCAACTTCTGCAGTTTTAACCTCGTCTATAGATTTGATTTTTTCTTCAACTTCCATAGGCAATGTCTCAGCTACCGGACAATTAGGCGTAGTAAGCGTCATTAGTATTTTAACGTCGTAATCTTCATTCACAAAAACATCATAGATCAATCCTAGTTCGTAGATATCTACTGGAATTTCAGGATCGAAAATGGTTTTTATTACACGCACTATCTTTTCTCCAAGTGCATTTACATCTATTTCTGTTGTGCTCATTAGTTCAATTGTGTTTGGTATGCAATGGCATACATTTTTAATTGTTTTATCATGCTCACCAGACCATTAGCTCTGGTTGGCGATAAGTGTTCTTTTAAGCCAATTTCGTCAATAAAATTGGTGTCAGCATCTATAATGTCTTTTGGATGCTGGTTTGAGAACACACGTATTAAAATAGCAATGATACCTTTTGTTATAATGGCATCACTATCAGCTGTAAAAACTACTTTATCGTCTTCCATTTTAGCATGAACCCAAACTTTGCTTTGGCAACCTTTGATAATGTTGTCATCGGTTTTGTATTGGTCGTCTATAAGTGGTAAAGACTTACCAAGCTCAATCATATATTCGTAACGTTGCATCCAATCGTCGAACATAGAGAACTCGTCAATAATATCGTTTTGTATATCTTGTATTGTCACTACAAATTATTTTGTGCAAAAATACAATTCCTATTCTTTTGAAGCTATTTTTTTAAAGGATAACAATTTTTCAACAAGTGTTTTAATTTTAGCAGGAGGATGACCATGATCAAACGTACTTGATCTAATCTCTTCACTACCATTTTTAATAATAATTAACGCATGGGGAGCGCCATCATAATGCCTCATTGAAGTTGGAGCTTCGATGTCGGGAAGTTCTTCTATATCTATTTTAGATAGAAGGTCAAGACATTCTTTCCAATGTGCCTCAGTATTATTAAAGGTGCTTTTCTCTTTTCGCTCAAGATCGTTGCATAAAGTAAAGCTGTTTTTTGACACTGAGACCTCCTGAAAAGACCCTCTTGAAGTGGCCTGATATGTAATTGTAATACTATCTGTTTGCGCAGAATCTGTTTTAGAGTTATCATTACATTCTTTTGTAGTAAACAAAAGCATTAAAAAAGTCATCAAAAATTTCATATCAAGATTTTTTTTAAAAAATTAATGTACAAAAAAGACGCCAAACTGTGGCGTCTTTTTAATTTTATGTGATTGCGGAATTAATTTCCAACCATTGAAGCTCTTGCTCCACCTGGTGCAAAAAGAGCACGCATTCTATTACGTTGTCCATCTGTAAACATGTACATACAGGCATCATATGTATAGTCCATATAGTTCATAGTCATATCTGCAGATTTACAATGAGTTGTTGGGAATGTTGGGCATCCTCCATTAGATCTGTCCGATTTTGGAGTATCTTCAACAAAATCATCCCTGTTACATCTTCCGTCACCCCAAATATGACGTAAGTTTAAGTAATGTCCAATTTCATGTGTAGTAGTTCTTCCACCACCATAG
This sequence comes from Flavobacteriaceae bacterium, assembly GCA_030148025.1. Taxonomy (GTDB): domain Bacteria; phylum Bacteroidota; class Bacteroidia; order Flavobacteriales; family Flavobacteriaceae; genus JASBUG01. The sequence continues at coordinate 100,807 of JASBUG010000037.1, forward strand.
TTACCGCCAGTAACTCCAAAATAATCGCCTCCAACAACAATTCCATCTGTTGCTGCCGATCCACCTGGGAATTGTGCATAACCTAAAATTCCTCCGCCTATATTACATACCCAGATATTTAAATGTGTTTCTGGAGTAATTGGTGGGTAAGCTTGCTTTACAGCATCGTTAGTTCCCCAAGATGATCTAGAATCATTATGTCTGAATGTGCCAGCAAGAGTAAATGAAAACCCAGCGTCTGTAGCATCATTTGCAAAAGTTGTCCCGCTTGGCAATTGATTAACATTTGTACTACTAAAGTCACTATTTAGCACTGTTATTTGAGATTGTATTTGGCTGTTACTAATACTATTAGCATCAGGATAAACAACGTGTACGTATACTGGAATATTAATTACTCCCATACCATCATCAATTGGTAAAACGTCTACATCGTCGCTTCCACCGCCACCGCCGTTTCCGCCGCCACCAGTTCCTGGAGGTTTACCTTTTCCATTAATAAGCCTTCGAGTATTATACTCAATGTCATACATCTTTTTTTCAAGACCTGGATTTTGGTTTAACATGCGGTTAAGGTTAACCATTGTGTAGCAAGATTTGCCATTTGCTGTTCTGGATCCTTCATCCATATCAGCATCTGTGTAAACATAAAAGTCGCTCATATCAATATTAGATTGGTCTTGAGGAACTGCATTTTGTTCTTCGCTACACGAGGTAAACATCATGGCTAAAGCAGCCATACTTAAAAATACTTTTTTCATACTTTAAATTTGAATTAGTCATTAATTGCGAAGAAGATATAAAAAATTATGTTAAAATTTTAACATATGTTAATTCAAATGTTAAATTTTCGATAAAAGGCAAAATATTTTAGAATTATTCTGACAGAAAATAATTTCAGAAAAATATTTTGTAATATGATTATCAGGAAGTTAGGGAGAAAATCCTCTACTGAAGCATAAAAGCTGCTTTTTTTACGGCTTCAACAAAAATGTCAATTTCTTCTTTTGTATTATAAAACGAAAATGAAGCTCGTACAGTCCCAGGAATATTATAAAAATCCATAATAGGTTGTGCGCAATGGTGTCCAGTTCTTACAGCGATTCCTAATTTATCTACAATAGTTCCTATGTCATAAGGGTGAACATTTCCAATATTAAATGAAATAACAGAGGTTTTTTGGTTTGAATTTCCATAAATGCGTAAACCATCAATATCTAACAGTTTTGCAGTCGCATATTCCAGTAATTCGTTTTCATAGCTTGCTATAGTATCAAATCCTATAGCATTCATATAATCTAAGGCAGCTCCAAATGTAATTCCTCCGCATATGTTAGGAGTTCCAGCTTCAAATTTGTGAGGAAGATCTGCATAAGTAGTTTTTTCGAAAGTTACTTCAGCGATCATTTCACCACCACCTTGATAAGGCGGTAATTTATTAAGCCATTCTTCTTTTCCGTAAAGTACTCCAACGCCTGTTGGTCCACACATTTTGTGTGCGGAAACGACATAAAAATCTACATCCAATGCTTGAACATCGGCTTTTATATGTGGAGATGCCTGAGCGCCATCAATTAATACAGCTGCACCTACTTCGTGAGCCTTATTTATAATAGTTTCAATAGGATTAATGGTTCCTAAAGCGTTAGAGACATGATTTACAAAAACCAGTTTCGTATTTTCAGTAAGTAGTGTTTCATATGCAGTCATTAAAAGCTCTCCATTTTCATTCATTGGAATGACTTTTAATATTGCTCCTGTTTTTTCGCAAAGCATTTGCCAAGGCACAATATTACTATGGTGTTCTAAAGCCGATACAATGACTTCATCACCTTCTTTAAGTAGAGATGCAAACCCATTGGCAATCATATTTATACCATGCGTTGTACCAGAAGTGAAAATAATCTCATGCGATTTTGCAGCATTAAAATGTGTTTGAATGGTTTTACGAGCGGCTTCGTATTTGTCAGTTGCTTCCTGACTTAAGGTATGTACGCCTCTGTGAATATTGGCATTGTAATTACTGTAATAATCTACAATAACATCTATCACTTGCTTAGGTGTTTGTGACGTTGCTGCATTGTCGAAATATATCAATGGTTTACCATTTACCTCTCGTGAAAGTATTGGGAAATCTTTTCTTATTGCTGTAACGTCTAACATAGCTTATAATTTCGAAAGGCAAAGGTAGCAATACTAAGTTTTAATAAGAAATATGCGTATTGAATTAGTCGATAAAGTATTAAAGATTATTTATAAAGTATTAATCACACCTTTATAAAACAGTAGTAATGTCATTCAGAACGAGTGAAACAAAGTGAAGAATCTATTGGTTTTTATGGTGAGATTGTCACGTCGCAAAATACTCCTCACAATGACAGCTTTATTTTGAACTTATGTTAATCATATCATTCAATTGAATTCTTATATTTGAGAAACTTCAAAAAATCATACCTATATGAAACGTTTAAAATGGATTTTATTAGTTGTATTAGCAGCGATAATTGTTGTAGTGTTTTTAAACTATGAACGTCTAGACATTGTTTCTGGATATTCAGCAAAAAGTATGGCGTCATCAGTATTTACTGCCGAAAGAGATTTTGAGTTTACCGATAGTACCGATAATAATTTTTCTCCTATAAATATCGCCAATGATGAGGTGAATGTGGAAAATAAAAGCGCTTCGGCCTCGGTATTTGGACTAAATACCAGAACAGCTGTTTATAGAGATGGCTTAGGAAGTGTGTTGATTCCTGATGGATACGATTATAAACCTAGCAATATAAAGCCCAAGCGTAATTTAGAAAAGATATCGTTACCGTATCCGTATGGGCATTTGGCACAAAAAGACACTGTGTTCTCGAATGTTGATTATGAGAAATTACAAGGTGTTATAGATGCGTACTTTGCAGACAGCTTACAAACCAGAGCACTTTTGGTTATTTATAAAGACCAGATTATAGCAGAACAGTATGCAAATGGATTTAATAAAGATTCCCGAATTTTAGGTTGGTCTATGACAAAAAGTATTACAAGTACAATGTATGGAGTGCTAGAAACTCAAGGAAAAATGGATGTTAACCAACCTGCACCAATTGAAGAATGGAAAGATGATGACCGAAAAGCCATTACCATTAATAACCTTTTACAGATGAATTCTGGATTGGAGTGGGAAGAGAATTACGAAACCATTTGTGATGTTACTAAAATGCTTTTCCAAGACGAAGATATGACAGCTTCACAAGCCGATGAGCCATTAATTGGGAAACCAAATGAAAGCTGGTATTACTCATCAGGAACTACCAATTTATTATCAGGAATTTTAAGACAACAATTTAACTCGCATCAAGAGTATCTTGATTTTTGGTATACCGATTTAATTGATAAAATTGGAATGCATACCATGTTAATTGAAGCAGATATGGCAGGAAATTATGTGGGCTCTAGTTATGGTTGGGCGAGTCCTAGAGATTGGGCAAAATTAGGATTATTGTATTTGAATAAAGGTAACTGGAATGGAGAACAGATATTAACCAAAGAATGGTGCGATTATGCAATAACGCCAACCAATTCGTCTAACGGACGCTATGGCGCGCAAATTTGGTTAAATGCTGGAGGCTTTTTACCAGATGTTCCTAAAAATGTGTTTTCGTTTAATGGTTACCAAGGGCAACGTGTGTATATGATACCAGATAAAGATTTAGTTGTAGTGCGTATGGGATTAAAATCGATGGATTTTAATGAGTTGTTGAGAGACGTGATTGAAGTAGTAAATTAGTAATGAACCTAACCCTTTTAGAGCTTTTTGTCCTTATCTCTATTATACATTGTTTCCTTTTAGGGATTGTTGTTCTTACTTCAAAATATTTAAGAAGTGAGGCAAATAAATATCTTGGTTTTACACTACTAATTATTGCAGTTATTGGTATTAATAATTGGTTTTGGGATTTAAATCAAGATCCAATTATTTCAAGAGTATTAGATTTAGCATTGTGGCAATTTTTATATCCCGCAACTTTATATTTATTCTTTGTAAAGAGTTTAGGGATAAAATTTAAGAAGCCTCATAAGAAACTACTATATGTCCCATTTATAATTCTTAGTGTAATAAACATTGTCATTACTGCTCATAACGTTTATGGATTTATTGAGTTACCTTTTTTAGATAAACTTGTAATTACAGGGTTTTATAAAACAATAAGTATTCTATCTATTCTTTTTCCAGTATTGTTATTGGTATTGTCTTTTCGTTTATTGTTTCTTACTAAAACTAAAATTGACGTTAATTGGTTGAGAGGATTTTGGGTGTTCTTTACCATTATTGAGCTCTACGGAATTATACTCGAATTTCATAGATTTTTATATTTAGAACGAAAACCTTTAACTTATTTATGGGCTATTTTATCTATATTACTGTATTGGCTTCTTTATATAGGTGTTTACCGTTTTAAACTATTAAATGAGAAATATGAAATAAGACAAATTTTACGTTCTCGAAAAGAACCAAAAACGGTTGATGTTAATTATGAAAATGAGCATATACAAGAATTGTTTCGTTTGATTAATAAGGAAAAACTACACCACAATCCATTACTCAATCGTGAATTTGTTGCAGAAAAACTAGGGATAAGTCCAGGATATTTCTCGCAGCTAATTAGTACAACTAAATTCAAAAATTTGTCTGAATTGATAAGTTATTACCGAATTGAAGATGTAAAGAAACTATTGATTCATCCAGAGTTTGCTAATTATAGTATTTTATCAATTGGTTTAGAAGTTGGTTTTAATTCGAAAACTAGTTTCTACAATACATTTAAAAGGCACACAGGATTAACTCCAAACGATTATAAAAAACAGCATCAATAAGTGCTATTTTCTCAGATTCTAACTTTTTGAAACTTTAAAAGCCACTAACAGTCATAGGTTTGTTGCCATAAAACTATTATCCTATGAATTTTTTAAAATATAATTTAATAGTACTGCTTTTCTGCATTGCAGTATTTAAAGTAAAAGCCCAAAGCAATAGAATTGTAATAAAGAATGTAAATGTTATTCCTATGCATAGGGATACAATTTTAAGCAATCATGATGTTTTGTTAATTGATAATAAAATTGCAAAGATCACACCTCATAATTCTGATTCGACATATCATGCAAATAAGGTTATAAATGGAATGAACAAATATCTCCTTCCGGGTTTTGCGGAAATGCATTTTCACAATCAGACAAATATTAAAAATGAGTTTAAACTTTTAATCGCTAATGGAGTTACTACAGCCAGAAATATGGCAGAAGATAAAAAGCAAGATCAAATTGCTAATAAAGCCTTATCTAAGAAACTAGAACTAGCACCTTTGTATTATACTACAGGGCCATATTTACAAAAGAAGGATCTAGGATCAATAGAAGATGCTAAACGGATTGTAGAACAGCATAAGAATCGCGGGTACGATTTCATAAAGCTAGCTGATAATTTTGATAAAGAGGTTTATTTAACATTGTTAGAAGAAGCCCAAAAAGCAGATATTCCAGTTATTGGTCACGGACAACGAGAATTACCGCTAGAATACACTTTGCGAATGAAATCTATAGCTCATATTGAAGAGTTTATGAACATCTTTACTAAAGAGCAAAAGGTCGATAGTAATTTTCTAATGGATGCAGCAAAACAAATAAAAGCAAGTGGTGTTTATGTGTCTCCAACTCTTGGGATTTATGATATGATCTCTAATTATGCTGATGATGAAAAACACAAAAAACTAATAGCGTCTAAAAAAATAAAGTACTTACCAGACTATTATGCTAATTATTGGAAATCAGATAGTGTACACTATAGAAAGTATAAATGGTTTACTGCTAAAGAATCGTTGGTGCGATTACAATCAGAATTAGAATGGCAACAAAAATTCACTAAAATATTGAATGAAGAAGGTGTTTATTTAATGGCAAGTAGCGATACTTATGGTTTATTTCTTCCTGGGTTTTCAATTCATAGAGAATTAGAGTTAATCAATGCTTCTGGGTTGTCAACTTATGAAACTTTAAAAACGGCTACTATTATACCTGCACATTATTTAAATACTATTTCGCAAGAGGGAACGATACATGAAGGTAAGAATGCCAATTTAGTACTATTAGATAAAAGTCCAATAGACGACATTAAACATACCAAAACTATTGTTGGTGTATTTGTTAAAGGTAAGTGGCTTGATCGAAAGGCATTAGATAAATTACTTTTAGAAGTAGAAACATCACATCAATCAAAAGACTAACAATTATTCCATCAATCAAAAAAACAGAAAATCCCGCAACTGCGGGATTTTCTTTTATATATAAAATTCTAATTTTTAAAGATCGAATCCAATATTAACACCAAGCTTATTTGCGATTAGTTTATTAATACGCTTTTTAAGTTCAGGTATTTTTACACTCTCTAAAACGTTGTTTGCAAAGGCATACATTAAAAGCGCTTTAGCTTCCTTTTCTGGAATACCTCGTGAACGTAAATAGAACATAGCACTCTCGTCTAATTGCCCTATAGTGCAACCATGAGAACATTTTACATCGTCGGCAAAAATCTCTAACTGAGGTTTCGTGTTGATAGTCGCTTTATCGCTTATTAAAATATTATTGTTAGCTTGAAATGCATTGGTTTTTTGCGCTTCTTTTTCAACCACAACTTTACCATTAAATACACCAGTTGAGCTATCTCCAAAAATACCTTTATAGTCTTGGTGACTTTCGCAATTTGGCTCAATATGATGTACTAATGTATTGTGATCTACATGTTGTTTATCACCAATGATTGTGATGCCTTTCATAGTAGAATCTATACGCTCGCCATTTTGATAGAAGTTGAGGTTGTTTCTCGTTAATTTTCCACCAAAAGCGAAGGTATGTACAGACACATGACTTTGATCTTTTTGGTTGATATAAGTATTGTCTATTAGCGACGATGTTTGCTTATCGTTTTGCACTTTGTAATAATCTACAATAGCACGTTTGTTAGCAAATATTTCAGTAACCGAATTGGTTAAAATAGCATTGTCTGTTAAGCTTTGATGACGCTCTATAATCTGAACATGCGAGTTCTCATCAACAATGATCAAATTACGAGGTTGTAACATTAAAGCAGACTCATTTCCGGTAGAGAAATGAATAATTTGAATAGGTTTTTCTGCTAATTTATTCTTTGGAATATGAATAAAAGCACCTTCTCTTGAAAAGGCAGTATTTAAAGCAGATAAACTTTCGTCTTTCGCTACTTTATTGAAGTAGTTCTTTATTACTACATGGTATTTAGGCTTTGTTAATGCAGCAGACATTAAACACACATCCATGCCGTCGTGAGTCGTTTCAGATAAGTGAGACGAATATTTACCATCGATAAATACAATTTTATACGAATCGATGTCGTGAATAAAATATTGCTTTACATCTTTATAATCTAAAGCCTCGGCATCTTTAGCAAAAACGCTATAATCTTCTTTTAAAACTTTGTTTAAAGAAGTGTATTTCCAAGCTTCGTCCTTTTTATTAGGAAACCCTTTGTCTTCAAAGGTTTTTATAGCTTCACTTCTAACATCATGAACATACGAATCTACATTCACTTGGTTTTCAAAAGCTAGAAAAGACGATAATAATTTTTCTTTTAATTCCATGTTTTCAGTATTCAGTGCTCAGTATTCAGTATCCAGTAGCAAGCTTAAAACTGCTTACTGTTTACTGCAACTGTTTACTAAAATTTAAGCGTTCACTTCTTCTTTAATCCAGTCGTATCCTTTTTCTTCAAGCTCATGAGCTAGTTCTTTACCACCAGACTTTACAATACGTCCGTTATATAATACGTGTACATAATCTGGAACGATATAGTCTAACAAACGTTGGTAATGCGTAATAACGATTGTCGCATTATCCTTGTTTTTAAGTTTGTTTACACCATTGGCTACAATACGTAAGGCATCAATGTCTAAACCAGAATCAGTTTCATCAAGAATAGCCAATTTTGGTTCTAACATTGCCATTTGGAAGATCTCGTTACGCTTCTTTTCTCCACCAGAAAACCCTTCATTTAATGAACGCGATAAAAATCGTCTGTCAATTTCTAACAATTCAGATTTTTCACGAATAAGCTTCAACATTTGGTTTGCAGGCATTTCTTCCTGTCCTTGTGCTTTACGTGTTTCGTTAATAGCAGTTTTCATAAAGTTAGTTACCGTCACTCCTGGAATTTCTACAGGATACTGAAACGATAAAAAGATACCTTTATGAGCACGTTCTTCAGCAGCTAGTTCATCAATGTTTTCTCCTTCAAGAACAATTTCTCCTTTTTCTACTTCGTAATCTTCTTTACCTGCAATTACTGAAGCAAGTGTACTTTTGCCAGAACCATTTGGTCCCATAATGGCATGTACTTCGCCGGCTTTAACCTCTAAGTTAATACCTTTTAAAATCGTTTTGTCTTCTACACTTGCGTGTAAATCTTGTATCTTTAACATACTACTCATTACCTATAGTTATCATTTCACCAGAACCTACTTCTGGTTTGCTCACCTTTAATATTTCTTTTATTGCAACGCGATATGGCCATCCTTCTTCATTCTCTGGTTTTGGAGTTATTTTTCCTCGTATTTCAACAGGAACCATATCTGTATCTTCTTTTTTATATTCTAAAGCTAGTTTATTTAGCTCGTGCATCTTATCATCAACTATTACAGCATATACTTCACGATGTGTTTGTAATACAGCAGCATCACCATAGTATATAAAATCACCTTTTAAAAGGGTTAGGCCATCGCTTTGCTTTTCTGTTCTCTCAGTGCTGTTTTCTGAAGCAGGTGCTTTTTCTTCCGATTTGGCATCGTTCTTACAACCTACAAATGCTATGATTGCTAATAATAAGAGTGTTTTTTTCATGATATTAATATTAACCAACAGATCCTTCTAAAGAGATTTCTAATAATTTTTGAGCCTCAACAGCAAATTCCATTGGTAGTTTATTCAAGACCTCTTTACTAAAACCATTTACAATTAGTGCGATGGCTTTTTCGGTATCAATACCTCTTTGGTTACAATAGAAAATTTGGTCTTCACCAATTTTACTTGTTGTAGCTTCATGCTCTATTTGGGCTGATTTGTTTTTTGCTTCAATGTATGGGAACGTATGTGCTCCACACTCATTACCCATTAATAAACTATCACATTGCGAAAAATTTCTGGCGTTTTCTGCACGTGAATTTATTTGAACTAAACCTCTATAACTGTTTTGAGATTTTCCTGCAGAAATACCTTTACTAATAATGGTTGACTTGGTGTTTTTCCCAAGATGGATCATTTTAGTTCCTGTGTCTGCTTGCTGGAAATTATTTGTTACAGCTATAGAATAAAACTCACCAACAGAGTTATCTCCTTTTAATACACATGATGGATATTTCCATGTTACAGCACTTCCAGTTTCAACCTGTGTCCAAGAGATTTTAGAATTGGTTTCACACAATCCTCTTTTAGTTACAAAATTGAAAACACCACCTTTACCTTCAGCATTTCCAGGATACCAGTTTTGTACCGTAGAATATTTTATTTCAGCATCATCTAAGGCAATAAGTTCTACTACTGCAGCATGTAACTGATTTTCATCTCTACTTGGTGCTGTACAACCTTCAAGATAACTTACATAACTTCCTTCGTCAGCAATGACTAGTGTACGTTCAAACTGTCCAGTTCCTGCTTGATTGATACGGAAATAGGTTGATAATTCCATTGGGCACTTCACACCTTTTGGAATATAACAAAAACTCCCATCACTAAATACAGCGCTATTTAAGGCAGCGTAGAAGTTATCGGTTTTAGGAACAACGGTTCCTATATATTTCTTTACTAATTCAGGGTGTTCTTGAATAGCTTCGCTAATTGAGCAGAAAATAATGCCTTTTTCGGCTAATGTCTTTTTAAAGGTTGTTGCTACAGATACAGAATCTACAACAACATCCATAGCTACACCAGCGAGTTTCTTTTGCTCATCTAAAGAAATGCCTAATTTCTCGAAAGTTGCTAAAAGCTCAGGATCTACTTCGTCCAAACTTTCATACTTAGGCTTACTGTTTGGTGCAGAATAATATGAAATGGCTTGAAAATCTGGTTTCTCATAATTTACATTTGCCCATTCTGGTTCTTCCATTTCTTTCCAGATCTTAAAAGCATCCAGTCGCCATTCGGTCATCCATTCTGGCTCTTCTTTTTTCTTTGAGATTGCACGAACAATGTCTTCATTTAAACCAACAGGAAAGGTTTCAGATTCAATATCTGTATAGAAACCGTATTCATATTCTTTGGTTTTAAGCTCTTCTCTTAAATCGTCTTCAGTATACTTGTTCATTATTGTAATTTATAAAGAGAAACTTTCGCCACAGCCGCAAGTTCTATTCGCATTAGGGTTGTTAAAAACAAACCCACTTCCATTTAATCCACCTGAATATTCTAGGGTAGTACCAATAAGGTATAGAAAGCTCTTTTTGTCGACAATGATCTTTACACCATTATCTTCAAAAACCTTGTCTTCTTCTTTTTGTTCTTTATCAAATTTTAGGTCGTAGGATAAACCGGAGCATCCACCACTTTTTACCCCAACCCGAACATAATCGGTGCTTGGGTTAAAGCCGTCCTCTTGCATAAGAGAAACTACTTTAGTTTTAGCTGTTTCTGAAACTTTGATCATACCTTTAATATAGACTATATCTAAATAGTGTGCAAATATACAATTTATGTCCTGTTTTTAAAGCAAACCTAACATTATATTAGTTAATAGGTACATAGGTTTTAGTTATGCTTTCATTAAAGTTTCACTGTTATAAAAACAACCAATTACATTATCTTTGCCGCATGATAGAAGATAAAAACCAACAACGCACACCTTTAAGTTCATTAGGAGAGTTTGGACTAATAGATCATTTAACTAAAAACTTTAAAATTACACATGATAGTACATTAAAGGGAATAGGTGATGATGCGGCTGTTATGAAGTTTGATAAAGAAGTGGTTTTAACTACAGATCTTTTGGTTGAAAATGTACATTTCGATCTAAGTTATATGCCTCTTAAACATTTGGGTTATAAAGCTGTTATGGTCAACTTATCAGATGTATATGCTATGAATGCTATGGCCTCTCAAATAACAGTATCTATTGCGGTGTCTAACAGATTTCCACTAGAAGCTCTTGAAGAATTGTACGCTGGTATTGAAACGGCAGCACAAATCTATGGTGTTGATGTAGTTGGTGGTGATACAACGTCTTCAACTTCTGGTTTATTAATTTCTATTACAGCCTTAGGTGAAGCCAAGAAGGAAGATATAGTATACAGAAGTGGCGCTAAACCAAACGATCTGTTAGTGGTTACTGGCGATCTTGGTGGAGCTTATATGGGGTTACAAGTATTAGAAAGAGAGAAAGAAGTTTTTAAGGTAAACCCAAATAACCAACCCGATTTAGATACATATACGTACATAGTTGAAAGACAATTAAAGCCTGAAGCCAGAAAAGATATTGTTCAATTGCTTAAAGATCTTGAGGTAAAGCCAACAGCCATGATAGATATTAGCGATGGTTTGTCTTCAGAAATTATGCATTTGTGCAAACATAGTAAAGTAGGGTGCGATCTTTATGAAAATAAAATTCCCTTAGATCCACAGGTAATTTCTACGTGTGAAGAATTTAATATTGATAGTACTACTATTGCTTTAAACGGAGGTGAGGATTATGAATTATTAATGACTATCTCACAAGACGATTATCCTAAAATAAAGGCAAATCCAAATTTAACGGTTATAGGATATATGACTGAAGAAAACGCAGGAATGCATTTAGTTACTAGAGCGGAAGAAAAAATACCATTAAAAGCCCAAGGCTGGAACTCACTTAGCGAATCTGAATAACGGATTCTCACTTAAATCCATTGTAGCTATAGATTTTTTTCTAAGCCTGTTGTTATGAATTCTTTCTAAAACTGAATTGATTTCTTTATGCTTTGGGGTTAACAAAGTTAATCCACCATTACCATTTGTAGTAACTTGCTCTTTACAGTGTTTGCAAGTGTATTCTTTTACGTGGTAAGTAACATTTTTTGTTACCGTATAATCATGTCCGAAAAATGAACAATATATGTTTTTCAAAACCTTTAGTTTTAGCTAGTTAATAAGAGGGAGTATTAAAAGTAAAAATTTTTACAAAAGTAAGAGTATATACTTACAACTAATCGTTGAAGCGTTTATTTTTTTCTTTGAACGAATCGTATTTTACTTAAAAATGGAAGTGAGTTAACTTAAATATGGAATCTAAGTGTCTGGTTATAATGTAACTAAAAGTGGTTTTTTAGAGTATTAAATTAAGCTGCAGTAGTGGCGTACATTTTTTGTTTTAACCTTGACATTCTGCGTGCGTAAATACTTTCTAATGTACTGTTGATTTCTTTAAATTTTGGTGTTAATTCTGTTAGCTTACCATTACCGTTTGTAGTTAATTGCTTTTTGCAACATTTGCATGTGTATTCTTTAACGTGTTTGGTTACTAATTTGGAAACGTCATATTGATGACCAAAAATATTACAGTACAGTTTTGAGACAGAAGTAGAGGTAGAAGTTTTCATAAGCCATTGGTTATTGGGACAATAAATGTAGAAAAAAAATACAATTAAACGATAAAATACTATAAATTTTCGATGAAATGCAATATTTCGTGCGAAAAAGCCTCTTTATTTTCAATATGACACATATGTCCATCAGGAAATTCTACAACATGTACATCTGTATTTTTTACTTGATCAATTAAAGAGTCGTAATTTAATACAGGATCTTTTTTACTTATGATCATCATTTTTCTATATGGACCAAAATGTAAAAGAGCTTCTCTGTCGTCTCTTATTTTCATTCCTTCTAAAGCAGCAACGATCCCCTGTAAAGGCATCTTTAAAGCCTCTTTTTTGATCACTTGTATTTCTTTAGAAAATAGTCGTCTATTTTTGGGACGAAATAGATTTGAAATAGATATTCTTATAAATGTTTTGTGGTTTTGTTTAACGGCTTCTATAGCTCGGTCTCTATTTGCTCTTTTCTCTTTAGTGTCTGGTTTAGCAGTCGAATTCATTAAGCACAAGCCTTTTACTTTGTCTGGAAATAAATCGGCAAAAGCCAAAGCTACATAGCCTCCCATTGAATGACCAATAAAAACAGATCGTCTTATTTTTAAATGAGTTAAGACAGCATTTACTGTTTCAGCCATTAACTCCATGGCATGTACATAACCTAAGCAATCTGTTTGACCATGACCTAGAAGATCAATAGCAATTACTCTGTTTTTTTTAGATAAAACTGGAACTAGATCTTTCCACATAGTGCTGTTTTCCAGAAACCCATGAAGTAATACTACAGCATTTCCTTTTCCGTATTCGGAATAATGAATTTTTGTGTTTTTGAACAAAATTTCGGCCATCATCAGTCAAATTTCCTATCTTCCGCAAAGATAAATTTGATCTATGAATAAAACTAAAGAAACTTTAATTACTGGATTTGCCCTTTTCTCAATGTTTTTTGGTGCTGGAAACTTATTGTTGCCACCCCTTTTAGGTTATAAAGCTGGTAGTGAATGGTTAATGGTAACTGTTGGTTTTATGATTGCAGCTGTAGTAATTCCAATTTTTGGAATTATGGCACATGCAAGATTACAAGGAACGATGTACGATTTTGGAAAGAAAGTGTCGCCGTATTTCAGTCTGATATATTGTGTAATTGTTTATGCAATCTCTATAACAATACCATCACCAAGAACTGCTTCAGCAACACATGAAATAGCAATTCATCCAGCATTTGGTACAAGCTCCTTATTAACAAGTTCAGTTTATTTTATTCTGGTATTGATTTTTGTGTTAAACAGATCGAAAATCCTTGATTTTATAGGTAAGTTCTTAACACCATTAATTGTAATTACATTGTTAATGGTAATTGGTATAGGAATGTTTTTTGGAGATACAGGAATGACGCCAACAGCATTTGATGTACCTATAGTTAGTGGAATTCTTGAAGGGTATCAAACTTTTGATGCTATAGGAGCAGTTGTTGTTGGAGCTGTTATTATAGTGTCATTAAATTTAAGAGGGCATGAGTCTTTTGAAGCTAAAAAAGAATTAATCTCTAAATCTGGTTTTATTGCTGGACTAGGACTTTTTATAATGTACGCTGGATTAATTTATGTTGGAGCACTGTATGCTTCAGAAATTAATATAGATAACAGTTTAAGCAATGATATGCAACGTGCTAATTTACTTCGAGGGATTAGTACAGCCGCTTTAGGAAATTTTGGAAATACGGTTCTTAGTGTTTTAATTTCTCTAGCTTGTTTTACAACAGCTGTTGGAATTATAGCAGGAACAGCCGATTATTTTAAAGACCTTATCGGGAACTCACAGAGAGCATATACAGCTACTGCAGTTATAGCTTGTGCAATTGGAATCTTGGTTGGACAATTAGATTTTCATAGTATTATTGTTATAGCGCTCCCAGTGCTTATGTTTATCTATCCTATTACAATCATCTTAATATTTTTAAATGTGGTTCCAGAAAAATATGCCAGAGTATTAGTTTTTAGAGCTGTAATTTTAATAACATTTATATTTAGCCTTCCAGATGTATTAGGGTTTATTACTAAAGCAGATTGGTTGCAAACTATAAAGGAAATTATTCCATTATCATCTCAACATATGGGTTGGGTTATTCCTGCTATAATTACCTTTATTATAATTAATGTTTTTAAAGGTGATACGACTAAGGAAAAAACAGTAGTATAAATGGCAGTACAAAATATCTCTAATTACACCTTTAGAGATACGTTTTCTTTAAGTGTTATCAATTTAGAAAAGGCATGTGTGGTTAATGAATCGCAACAAGTAGATGCCTATAGTATTTATTGGATCAAAGACGGGAAGGGGCAATATAATGTCGATTTTAGATCGTATGCCTTCAATGGGAGTACCTTGTTTTTTTTATCACCTGGCCAGATCTTTTCTGTCGATACCGAAAAAATTAAACTGGCTTATAAGCTCACATTTGCTCAAGATTTTTACTGTATTCAAATTCATGATAAAGAAGTGTCCTGCAATGGTGTATTGTTTAATAATATTTATGAAACACCCTTTGTAGAACCTTGTGAGAAGGATATAGCTAAATTAGATTTTATACTTGAAAATTTAATTGATGAGTTTGAATCTTCCCAAGCTGCCCAATACGATATGCTACAATCGTACTTAAAACAATTCATCATCCATTCGGTTCGAATAAAAAAGGAGAATCATATAATTAAAGATGCTATAGAAACTAAATTGTTTAAAGATTTTAGCATTCTTGTTGAGCAAAATTTTAAAAATTTACATTCGGTCACAGATTATGCTACAAGATTAGGTGTTTCCCCAAAGTCGTTAACCAAACATTTTAAAAAGATTGGTGCCGAAACACCTAGCGATTTTATTAAAAACCGACTTATACTAGAAGCGAAACGACAGTTAAAATATGCCGATGATACTGTAAAGCAAATTGCTTACAATTTAGGATTTAATGACCCTGCTTATTTTAATAGATTTTTTAAAAAACAAACCTCACAGTCACCACTTCAATTTAAAAAAAGTATCTAATTCTAGTTTGTCCAAGCATTAGGAACTTTTGTCCATTTTTTCAAGCACATAGGTACTGCATCTTTGCATTGTAATTATAAAACAGTGCGTTATGAGAACAATACACAAAAATCAATGCCCTAATTGTTGGGGTTATCAGGAGTATGATGAAGCATATCCAGATAGAGAGTTATGCGCATGTAAATAAATAACAATTAAAAATTAAAATTATGAATACAAGAATTGAAACATTAAACCCAGAAACAACAACTGGTGAAGCAAAAGAATTATTTGATGCAGTAAATAATAAGTTAGGATTTATACCAAATCTAATAAAGGTATTTGGTAATTCACCTGCGACTTTAAAATCGTATTTAAGCTTAGGTGAATTAACATCAAGCGGGAATTTCTCAAATAAATTTAGAGAGCAATTAGCCTTGGCTATTGCTGAAGAGAATGCTTGTAATTATTGTTTATCTGCTCACACAGCTATTGGAAAAATGAATGGATTAAGCGAAGAGCAAACAGAACAAAGCAGATTAGGTTTTTCGGGTGATGCCAAGCAACAAGCAGGATTAAAATTCGCAAAAGAAGTAACTAGAAATAGAGGTCAAGTAACTTCTGAGTCAATTAAAGCTGTAAAAGAAGCAGGTTATAATGATGGTGATATTTTAGAGATCATTTTAAATGTGGTGTCAAATAGTCTTACCAATTATGTAAATCATATAGCTGAGACTGAAATCGATTTTCCTGAAGTTAAATCTGGACAGTTTGCCATTTTAAACTAAATAATTACTAACTATAAATAATGAAGAAAATGAAAAAAGTAATCGCAATGGTACTATTGGTAGTAGGTGTAAGTTTTACAGCTACAGCTCAAAAAGTAAAAACAGTGTCTTTAGAGCAAACCAAAGGAGAGTTTACTCAAAAATCTATTACACTATCTGAAGGAACTTATATGTTTGAGATTTCAAATAATGGCGTAGGACATGATGTTGGATTTGTTTTAGCTCCAAAAGGAATGACAGATGAAGCACACCATATTAAAGAAGCATATGTTACATCTATGGTTAAGACAAACTCAAAGTCTACATCAAAAAAGGTGAAACTTAAAAAGGGAGAATATGTGTATTTCTGCCCTTTAAACCCAACACCTCAATATACTTTAGTTGTTAAGTAAAGAGTTGTTTAGATTGATTAATGTGGAAAAGCGAACCTTTAAGGTTCGCTTTTTTTATTTCTTCAATCTTTTTATCGCCGAAAACGCTTTGTCTACAAAATCGTCTTCTACCAAAATGGTAAACTCGTTGGTGGTTGAAACCACTTCGTATAGTATAATACCTTCCCAGGCTAAACGTTTAAAAAAGTGATAGTATAATCCTGCAATTTTTGAGTTCTCTTCTGGAAGATTAATACTAATAGCAGAAAGTCCGCCTTGAACAGCAATAAAGGTTTCGTCTTTAAAACAGTCCATAATAAAAGGTTTTAAACTACTTGAGATAATAATATTGCTTTCGTGAATACCTCTGGTAAACGTATAAAACAGTTTTGATTGCCCTTTGACTTTTTCCAGTATTTTAGAATGATTGTGTATTAAGGTATGTGAGTTCTTTACTGTAAAATCGGTTAGGTTAGAACGCACAGTAATGTCTCCCAGATTATTAATTATCTTTCTCATTTTAAGAGAATGACCAGGTACCATTGGTGAATTATAACGACGTAGCGCCATCATAATAGCGCCAGATTTTATAGGTTTCTTTAGCATTTCTCCAATTGGAGCCTGCAACTCTTCAGCAAGAGCACTATAATTAATGATACCTCTAGATAAGGCTTCTTCTAAATAGGGTTGTGTTATTAGGATGTCTTCGACGCAGCTAGCAATGGTTCTCATTGTGTTAAATATTTAACATTACGTGCAAATTTACATTAATTTATTTAAAAATAACGCTTTAGTTAAGATGGTAATTAGTTTTGTGTCATAAATAAATGGAAGATGCAAGTTTTAAAATTTGGAGGAACCTCGGTTGGTTCTATTGAAAATATAAATAATGTTAAGAATATTATTAATGATGGTAAGCCAAAGGTTATTGTGCTTTCTGCAATGTCTGGAACTACCAATGCTTTAGTGCGTATTTCAAATTATATAAAAAATGGTCGTCCAGAAAAAGCAATTGAGCAAATAAACGAATTACACGTTCACTATTTTAAAACCGTAGATAGTTTGTTAACTGATAAAGCCTTAAATCAAGATGTTAAAAACTACATTAATACCATCTTTAATTTTTTGGTTGACAGTACATACGAATCGCATTCCATATTACTTGAAAACAAAATTGTAGCACAAGGGGAATTGTTGTCAACGTATATATTCAATTGTTTTTTAACTCAGGAGGGAATTAGTTCTGCACTATTACCTGCCCTTAGTTTTATGCGTATCGATAAAACAAACGAACCTGATTTTTTCTATATAAAACAGCATTTTGAAATGATGTTTAACAAAGTGCCCGAAGCTACAGTATATATTACTCAAGGATTTATCTGTATAGACGATGCTGGTAATATCTCAAACCTTCAAAGAGGAGGAAGCGATTATACTGCGACCATACTTGGAGCGGCTATTAATGCTGATGAGGTGCAAATTTGGACAGATATAGACGGGATGCATAATAACGATCCGCGTCATGTGGAGAATACCAGGCCTATAAAAAATTTATCGTACGATGAAGCAGCAGAACTTGCCTATTTTGGTGCAAAGATCTTGCATCCGCAAACTATTACTCCGGTTAGGGCTGATAATATTCCGGTACGGTTAAAAAACACCATGAATCCAGATGCGCATGGAACTTTAATCACAAACAATTATTCTGAAAATGGGATTAAGGCCATTGCTGCTAAAGATCATATTACTGCTATCAAAATTAAATCTGGGCGCATGCTAAATGCTCATGGATTTTTAAAGAAAGTGTTTGAGGTTTTTGAGGTGTATGAGACACCAATTGATATGATTACAACCTCGGAAGTAGCAATATCTTTAACTATTGACGACGATTCCAATATTGATAAAATTGTTACAGAGCTTGAAAAATTTGCTGCTATTGAAGTTGACACTAATCAAAGTATAGTTTGTCTGGTTGGGCATTCTATAGTACATCACCCAGATACCTTTAAGCTATTTCAGGTATTACAAGATGTGAAAATAAGAATGATCTCGTATGGGGGGAGTAACAATAATATATCATTGCTGGTGCCTACTGTTGAAAAAGTAGCAACACTGGCGCGATTACAAGACTATATTTTTAGGCTTATTGCTTAATTAAATTGAGTTGTTTAGTTAAAAAAGACTGTAGTTTACAGTCTTTTTTTTATTCATTCCAACGAATGGTTTCCATAATATGTTGGATGTCCTTTTTTAAGTAATGTGCTGCTGGTAGAATGGAGTCGTAATTAGGTTTAGCATAAAAGTAGAGCGATCCAGTTACAAAATGGTTTACACTATCTGTAACATAAAATTGCGACTGTGAAGCGGCATTGCCACCTACCTCATAAAACATGCCGTAGACCTTTCGCTCTTCATTAATATAAGGTTGTTCAGTAATCTCATCAGCTTTTTGTGAATGCTTTTGAGTAAGGTTTTGAGCATCTCTTAAGTAAAGCTCCAAATTGTTATTGGTTATTTTTTTATAAGTTATATAAATAGTGCCTTTTAAAGGAGGATAGGTAATGTCTATACCGTAGGTGTTTTGATCTTGCGATACCCTTAGGTTACTTACATCTGTGGCAAACATGTTTTTTTCAAAAGTAAAAGGTAAACTTGTTTGCGTTGAAATGTATTCTTGATTTGGATATTCTAAACGCAAATATGCTTTAGGTTTTGGTGTAGGGTCATCTCCACAGGAGATACAGCAAAAAACTAATAAAATTAAAACGACATTTTTCATTTAGCTGATAGTGATCTTTACTTGTTTGATACGTTTTTTATCAAGAGCCTCAATAGTAAAAACGTAATTTTTAAAATTTATTTTGCTGTCTAATTTAGGAAAGCTACCCGATATTTCAAGTACAAATCCAGCAATGGTTTCTGCTTCTCCTTTTTCTAACTCAAAAACAGACTCATCTTCAAGTTTTATTATGCGATAAAAATCTTTTAAGGTTGTTTTACCCTCAAAAACAAAATTGTGGTCATCCAGTTTTGAGTAGATAAGATCGTCATCATCAAACTCATCACTTATATCTCCAACAATTTCTTCAATAACATCTTCTAAAGAAACAATGCCCGAAGTACCGCCATATTCGTCTACTACTACTGCTAAGTGAACTTTTTTCTCTTGAAATTCCTGCATTAGATCGTCCAGTTTTTTGTTTTCAGGAACGAAAAAAGGTTCACGTAATAAGGTTGTCCAATCAAATAACTTTTTGTCAATATGAGGTAATAGATCTTTAACATACAAAATACCAACAACCGTATCGACATTGTCTTCATATACTGGGATTCTAGAATACCCATTTTTAATGATCTCTGGCATAATTTGCGCATACTTAGCACTTTTTTCTAACGCAAAAATATCTATACGTGGTCGCATTACCTGTTTAGTGTCTGTATTACCAAACGAAACAATACCCTGCAAAATTTTATGTTCTTCGGTAGTAGTGTCTTCAACGCTGGTAAGTTCCAAGGCTTGCGATAATTGATCAACACTTAAATTTGATTTTTGCTTCCCCAACTTGTTGTGAATAACATGGGTCATACTTTGCATAGGCAAACTTATAGGCGAGAAAATAGTATCGAGTACTTTAAGCGGATATGCCATGAATTTTGAGAATTTCACATTATTTCTACTGGCATAGACCTTTGGTAAAATTTCTCCAAAAAGGAGTATCAAAAAGGTGGCTACAATAACTTTTAAAAAGAATACTAAGTTTACTTGAAAAAAGTAAAAGTCGATAACCGAATTGATGCCTTCAAACAACACATCGCTTATTGATGCAAACAGGATAACAATGGCAATGTTTATAAAATTATTGGCTACTAAAATGGTGGCCAACAATTTTTTTGGGCGTTCTAAAAGTTTCGTAATTATTTCAATAGGTTTGGACGATTCTTCTTTAGCAGTGTCAAGGTCTGTTTGAGTGAGTGAAAACAAAGCTACCTCTGCTCCAGATATTAATGCAGAGCATAACAATAAGGCAAATAAAAATATAAAACCCCAAACCAGGGAAAAGTTAATTGCAAAAAGAGAAATTAATAAACTTATGGGCTCAGGATCCAAATCTAATAGTGTTGGTTAATATTAAAATGGTAAATCATCATTTTCGTCACCAATAGGCTCATTCACTACATTCTGGTTTGAATTGGTTGTTGGTTCAGGTCGAGGTGCAACGGTGCCTGTGGCAGCACTTTCATTTTTAGTTGTTAAAAAGGTAAACTCATTGCATTGAATTTCGGTAGAAAAACGATCCATACCTTTATCGTCTTGCCACTTGCGGGTTTTTATGCGTCCTTCAATATAGACCTTATCACCTTTGCTTAAATACTTTTCACAAATTTCGGCGGCTTTATTTCTCACCACAATATTATGCCATTCAGTATTGGTAACACGTTCATTAGTTTGTTTGTTTACATAAGTTTCGTTGGTAGCTAATGGAAAACGACCAATACAGCCACCACCTTCAAAATAATGCATTTTAACTTCATCTCCTAAATGCCCAATCAGCATTACTTTATTTAATGTACCCGACATATGTGTTTGTTTTTCACCACAAAATTAGTGGTTTTAAAATTGATTTATTTAAAAGTACTAAAAAAGCATTAAAAATTATAGGCATCAATAAAGTTTCCTATTAATATAGGTACAGGATATGTGCTTATCTGTGAAACAGAAATCCCAGTTTCTGGTAGTTTGTTAGTTTCAATTATCCAGAACTTGGTATATAAATGCTGATGTGATAATTTATGAATAATGTCAATACTATTATATAAGGTAATGGTATATGAAGCACCGTTTACTAAAGTTTTAAATACCTTATTGTTTTGAAGCGTTTTGGCGGTAATACTCTTTTCTGTTTCTATTAAGGGAAACTGATACAGGTTTTGCCATATGCCTTTACCCAAACGTTGTTGCAAAATGGTTTTTTGATCACTTGAGAGAAACACCAAAAAATTAAAATGTTTCTTCGTTATTTTGGTTTTCTTAAGTTTTACTGGAAGTTCCAGTATTTGCTGTTTTGCAAGGGCAAAGCAGCTATTGTTTAATGGGCAGGTATTACAATCAGGATTCGCTGGTTTGCATTGTATGGCACCAAATTCCATTATAGCTTGATTATAATCACCAATGTTGTTTTTTGGTAAGAGTGATTGAGCAAGTGTTTTAAACTCTTTTATTCCTTTTGTAGAATTAATAGGAGTAGATATTCCAAAATATCGAGATAATACGCGATAAACATTACCATCTACTACCGCAGCTGGTTCATTATAACAAATAGAAGCAATGGCACTAGCAGTATAATCACCAACACCTTTTAAATGCAATAACTCTTTATATGTTTCCGGGAAAACACCTTTTAAATCGTTTGCAATATACTTTGCCGAGTAGTGTAAATTACGTGCTCTGGAATAATAACCTAGTCCTTGCCATAACTTTAAAACATCATTTTCATCGGCATTTGCAAGGTCAAAAACAGTGGGAAATTGATTTACAAAAGCTTCATAATATGGTAACCCTTGCTTAATTTGTGTTTGCTGCAAAATAATTTCTGACAACCAGATATAATAAGGATTTTTAGTTTGTCTCCAAGGAAGACTTCTCTTACTTGTTGAGTACCAGTTTGTTAAAGTTTTTGTAAATTTCATATTGTACTTATATGAAGCGCAAAAATAAACGTTTATTGGGTTAAAATTTAATGAATTAGGCTTGAAATATTGAATTTAAAATACATATATTTGCAACCCTTATAATTAATAGATAACCCTAAAAAATAATTAATAATGACGAAGGCTGATATAGTAGCGAAGATTTCTGAGAAATTAGGAATTGAAAAAGGAGATGTACAAGCAACTGTAGAAACATTTATGAGTGAAGTTAAAACTTCTTTAGAAGGTGGAGATAACGTTTACCTAAGAGGATTTGGAAGTTTTATCATCAAAACAAGAGCAGAAAAAACAGGTAGAAATATTTCAAAAAATACGACTATTAAAATACCTGCTCACAACATTCCAGCATTTAAACCAGCTAAGGTTTTTGTAGAAGGTGTAAAAGCTAATGTTGAAGTAAAGTAAACATTAAAAAAAGTATTAATTTAAAAAGCATTATTTATGCCAAGTGGTAAAAAAAGAAAAAGACACAAGGTAGCTACGCATAAGCGTAAAAAAAGAAGACGAGCTAATCGTCACAAAAAAAACAAATAAGTTGAAAAAGTAGTTTTAAAACTACTTTTTCAATTTTATTGAAAATCGTTCTTTGATATTAAATTCAGATCGTGTTACTACCTAACACTGTCTAGAATTTTATGGATTAAAAATCCTGTGATCAAAAAATATGTATAATCCATCTGTACTTAATTGTATGGATAAAAATTAACTATATGAATAAAGAATTGATTATTCGTTCTAGTTCAAACAATGTTGATTTTGCCTTATTAAAAGATGGAAAACTTATTGAATTACAAAAAGACGAGGATGGCAGTAATTTTTCTGTTGGTGATGTGTTTTTAGCCAAAATAAGAAAAGCTGTACCAGGTTTAAATGCCGCATTTGTTAATGTAGGTTACGAGAAAGATGCATTTTTGCATTATCACGATTTAGGCCCTAAACTTCCCTCCCTTTTAAAATTCGTAAAACGTGTAAGCACAGGTAAACTTAAAGATTACTCTTTAAAAGATTTCCCATTTGAAAAAGATATTGATAAAGATGGCGCCATAACCGACGCTCTAAAATCAAATCAATCTGTATTGGTACAAATCGTTAAAGAACCAATTTCTACAAAAGGACCTCGAATAAGTTCAGAGCTTTCCATAGCCGGTAGATATTTGGTATTAGTACCTTTTTCTGATCGCATCTCGATTTCTCAAAAAATTGAAAGTCGCGAAGAAAAAGACCGCTTAAAACGATTGCTAAAAAGCATTACTCCTAAGGGATTTGGAGTGATAGTACGTACTGTTGCAGAAGGCAAAAAAGTAGCTGAACTAGACAGAGATTTACAAAATTTGCTTGGTCGTTGGACCGCAATGTGTAAAAAGCTACATAAAGCAAATCATCCTAGTAAAGTGTTGGGCGAAATGAATAAAGCCTCTTCTATTTTAAGAGACATTTTTAACGACACATTCACATCTATAATTGTGGACGATGAGTCGCTTTACATTCAAATTAAAGATTATGTGCAAGAAATTGCACCAAAAAAAGAATCAATAGTTAAGTTGTATCAGTCTAAAGTTCCAATATTTGAAAAATATGGAATCGAGAGACAAATAAAAACATCCTTTGGTAGAACCGTGTCTATGGCAAAAGGAGCGTATTTGGTAATAGAACATACCGAAGCTCTACATGTTATAGACGTTAATAGTGGTAACCGCTCAAACAAAGCAAAGAACCAAGAGGATACTGCACTAGAAGTTAATTTAATTTCGGCTACAGAACTTGCCAGACAGTTGCGTTTACGTGATATGGGTGGTATTATAGTGGTAGATTTTATAGATATGGCTAGTGCCGAGAATAGAAAAAAGCTCTTTAATCATCTTCGTGATGAAATGAAAGATGACAGAGCTAAACACAAAATTTTACCTCCAAGTAAATTTGGATTGATACAAATTACCAGACAACGTGTACGACCTGAAATGAACATTAAAACCCGTGAGGAAGATCCTAATGGTATTAATGGTAAAGAAGTTGAAGCACCAATTGTTTTAGTTGAAAAAATAAAACAAGATCTGGACTTAATTATGCAAAAAGACTATAAAAAGGTGACCCTAAACACACATCCTTTTATAGCAGCCTTTTTAACCAAAGGCTTTCCATCTATACGTTCAAAATGGTATTTTGAACACAAAAAATGGTTGAAAATATTACCAAGAGATGCTTACACATACCTAGAGTACCATTTTCATGATAAAAATGGTAACAAAATTTCATTATAAGAAAAAGCCTTTCCATATCGGAAAGGCTTTTTTGTTTTATCTAATTTGGCAAAAGTGTACTACTTATTAGTTTTTGGAAGTGTTTTTAAAAAACCAGTAAGATCTTTATGATCTGCAGTTAGTTTACCATTTACTAAAAATACTGGCATGTTAATACTTTTGTCTATACCATTTTCTTTTAAAAGTTCCCACATTTTTTTATTAGCGGGTGTTCCTTTGCCAGTTTTTATTATTTTAAAATCATAATTATTATCTATTAAATAAGCTACCGAACGTTTACAACGTGGACATCCTTCTTTGTCGAAAACATAAATACCTATATCAAGGTTCGAAAGGTCTGTAGTATAGTATTTTGCTTTTAACTGGTTTTGTATCTCTAGTTCTTCTTTAGTTGGTGCATCTCTCGATTTCCAACTAGTGCCTTTATAGCCATAGCTGCCACTATGCGTTACTGTTAAAAACACCATTTCCGCTCCCGAACTTATAAGCTTTGTTATGGGTTTATTATAGCCTTTTAAACCTGTGGGTTCTTTTAAAATAAAGGTAACTTCTTTTTGAAAAGCACCATTGTTTTTACACACCCAAGTAAGTTTGTTGTTTTCTTTTAGAAGTGTAAATGAGACTTCTGATTGTGCTTGTACATTACTATTGACATATAGTAGTATAATAATTAGATATAATATGTTTTTCATGTTTTACTCTTTATGAGGTTTATTGTCATTTATCCATTTTTCCAAATCACCAATATTTTCTTCTATAAAATCTTTCCATAATATTCGCTCTTTTAAAAAACCATTAGCTTTTAAGGTTTCTATATACCAATCTTTGAAAATGAACCAACACATTTCAATAAAATCAGGATAATCAGCCCCATCGAACCACATTTTATCTATTTCTTCTAGTATTTCGTTATTGGGTAAATTCCAATACACTAGTTTTTTATTTTCATCCCATTCACTACCAACATGAATAAGATTATTTTCTAACATTTCTTCGATATAGTTTAAGGTCCATTTTTTAATATCTTTATTGGAAATATTTTTATTACTATTTTTTATTATAGAGATGATATCCCATAAATACTCAGTCCAGCTAGGACAGAATATATCTATGTAATGCTTATTATATAACTCCGATTTTTTCATGGATAAAACTTTAATTTATAAGAATTTGTTCCCAAAACTTGAGCAAAGTTAAATTCAATAGTTGCAATTGTCCCTTCACTAAGTCCACCTGAATATGTCCTAAACATAATAAAATTTCCGTTACCCATGTTAGCTACTGTCGTATAACTATTAGGATTATTCAATGAAACAGCATCTTTAGTTATAGCTTTAAATAATTCATCTGCTTTATTAACTGTCATGTTGTGAAGTTCTCTAACATGAGCTTGATTCCCTTGTATGCCTAGTTGAGAAATTTTCTTAACCATTCTATTTAGCCTATAGCCTCGAAGAACCATACTCACGGGAATTTTTTGCAAGAGTTTTACTGCTGTTCCAGCTGTGGCTTCGAAAATTGCATATGAAACTATAGGGATAATTAAATCAGTTACAACTGGAGTAGTAATGGATAGAGCATAGTTTATTGTTAGCTGATTTACAGTGTTTTTTACTTCCAAATAAATAGCCCTAACCTCTCCAATTGTCATGGCATCAAATTCTGGAATTAAACTTTCAATATATTCGGCATAAATCTCATCTTCAACTTCTCCAAAAAGTTTTAAATGATTAGTCATTTTTAATATAGCCGCTTCATAATCTAATTGAATATTTGAGGTTAAAAGTGATGGAGATAATACATCATCAATTGAACTTTTTACATATTCTTTTGCCTCAGATGTAAAACTATTGGATATACCTGTAGAGTGGGAGATTAAATAGTTATAAAGAATATTTATATTTTCAATATTATTTACATTACTTAACCAACTAATGCCAGCATCAGTCAAACCCAGTCCTTTTAAAGTAGATCGCATTGTGGTAATACTAACTGTATTTACTCCAACACCGCCTTCAGTACTAATGTCACAATTAGGGCAATCTTCTGAATCTTTAGAATTTGATGAGGTTCTAGTCATATTAGAGTTACAAACAGTGATATCGGTCAAATATGGACCGTTTGCACAGGTACAGCCTTCTCCAAATCCATGGCCAGCACATGTGCAAAGAACAGTCGCAACTATTGTTACACAGTTATTACTACCTACGTTAGAGCCACTAGAAGAACCACCAGAGCTAGGACCACCACCTGAAGAATCATTACTTCCCCCTCCGCCACCAGCTAAGTCTATTGGTTGTGTTTCACAAGGGATAGGATCACCCACTTCATCAAATTGTGGTGGACAATTTTGGTCTCCACCTCGGTTAAAATAACCTTGGTCGAAGTAATCGGTATATTTGTGTAATGCTACTTCACCTTTAAAATATGAAAAGTTGAAGCCGTTTGTAATATATTGATTAATATATGATTCGTCACATTTATATTTTAAAACAAAAGGTTCTGTTATTTCACCAACTGAATTTTTGCCAATAATTAAGTTATAAAACTCACTTATTGGTGTATTTGGAAAACGAAATCTGAAAGAATAATTTATATTATTTAGAGTATCAATAACCTCTAGAATATTTTCATAATCAAATATAGCATCGTTACTACTACCAGATACTTTATTTTGTGTTTGACTATTAATTATTCGAGCTAAGGAGTTTTCTATATTAGGAATTTCGTTAATAGAAATATAGCGTTCTTGATATAAATTATTGGTATAAATAATAGACTCTTTTATGGGCTGCTCATCTTTTTGACAATTAATAAGTGTTAAGGTAAATGCTAATAAAAAGAATTTAATTAGTAGTCGATTGGTTAATACGTACTTCATATTGTAAATAATTTTAAAAGAATTAAAATTAAACAAAAATTTCCTACAATATGTAAAAATACGTATTTATTTTCTCACAAGAAAAAGAAGTATTATAATATGTAAAATTTAAGGAGCAGGATTTGGAATCGCTGCATGAATAGTATTGATCTGTTCTAAAAGTTCGTTACTTAGTTCTACTTCAACACTGCTAATATTTTCTTTTAATTGCTCAACACTTGTAGCACCAATAATATTACTGGTAACAAAAGGACGTTGGTTTACAAATGCTAAAGACATTTGTGCTAGTGTCATATTATTAGCTTCTGCTAGTTGCATGTATTGCTTTGTTGCTTCTGTAGATTGTAAACTACTATATCTAGCAAACCTTGGAAATAGTTTTAAACGTGAATTATCTGCAGCCGTACCTTTTATGTATTTACCAGACAACACACCAAATGCCATTGGCGAATAGGCTAATAAGCCAATATTCTCTCGCATTGATACCTCGGCATGATCGCCTTCAAACACACGGTTTAATAATGAATAGGCATTTTGAATGGTGATCATTCTTGGTAAACTATGCTTTTTAGATTCTTCCAAATAACGCATAGTGCCCCAGGCTTTTTCGTTAGATAAACCTACATGTCTAATCTTTCCTTCCTTAATAACTTCATCTAAAGTTTGTAAAACTTCTTTGAAATTATCTTCCCAGATGTCATTTGGGTTGTGCGCATAATCGCGAACACCAAAGGTATTGGTTTGGCGCTCTGGCCAATGCAATTGGAACAGATCTATATAATCGGTTTGTAATCTTTTTAATTCTTTATCAACCGCATCTTTAATACCTTTTACAAAACCAGAAGTTCTAATATGAGCAGTATAATCGCCACCGCCAGCAATCTTACTTGCTAAAACTACCTTATCTCTATTCCCGGTTTTTTTAAGCCATGTTCCTATAATTTCACTGGTTCTTCCTTGTGTTTCAGCAGTGGCGGGAACTGGATATAATTCAGCCGTATCAATAAAATTAACACCTTGATCCAGAGCATAATCTAATTGGGCATGTCCTTCGGCTTCAGTATTTTGATTTCCCCAGGTCATTGATCCAAGGCAAATTTTACTGACTTTAATGTTGGTACGTGGTAGTGTTGTGTATTTCATATTTATTTCCTGCTAAAGCAGGATTTTTTAATTAAAAACAATAAGATTCCCGCTTTTGCGGGAATATTCTACATATCACTTAATAGCTTAGAAAGCTCATCAAGTTTAGGCGTTAAAATAACTTCAATACGTCTATTCTTAGCTTTTCCTTCGGCAGTATCATTTGATGCTACTGGCGCATACTCACCACGACCAGCAGCTGTTAGGTTTTCAGGATTGATATTGTTATTTTCTCTTAATATGTTTACAATAGCTGTTGCTCTTTTTGTAGATAGATCCCAATTGCCATTAAGTTGTGCGTTGCCTTTATAAGGAACATTATCGGTATGCCCTTCAATTAACACAGCAATGTCTGGATTATCACCCAAAACTACACCTAATTGTTCTACAGCTTGACGACCTTGAGCGCCAACAGCCCAACTTCCTGAACTAAACAATAGTTTATTTTCCATAGACACATATACTTTCCCATCGCGTTGTTCAATGGTTAGACCTTTTCCTTCAAAATCGGTAAGTGCTCTTGAAATTGCATTTTTCAAATCGTTCATAGCTTTATCCTTGGCAGCTATTAAACTTTCAAGCTCGTTTACTCTGTTTGAACGATCTGCCAGGTCTTTTTCAAGTTTTTGTAAACGTGCATTTTCTGCAGCAAGAGCTTGTTCTTTAGCTTCAAGTTGTGCCAATAGTTCGCGATTTTTCTTAACATTATCAGCAATAGCAGCCGAACTGTTTTTTTCTAAAGCATCGTACGAGGCTGTTAAATTATCGTAGTTCGATTTTAAAGCATTATAATCGCTTTGTAATTTATCACGAGTAGCCACAGCGTCATCATAATTCTTTTGAAGCTCTTTTAAATTACCTTCAAGTTTGGTTTTTGCATTTTGCAATGCTTCATTATCGTCTGTAAGTTGTCTGTGTTCTTTTTTTAGATTGGCATATTTACCTTCTAATTCTTTATAAACCTTAGGAGATACACACGATACTATAAGTGTCGCGGTTAAAGCTATTAATGAAATTTTTTTAATCATAAGTTAAGTATTATTGTATTTCTACTAAAATTGGACAATGATCGCTGTGAACAGCTTCAGAGAGTATAACGGCTCTCTTAATGTTTTCTTGTAATGGTTCTGCTACCATAGCATAATCTAAACGCCAGCCTTTATTATTTGCTCTGGCATTGGCACGATAACTCCACCAGCTATATTGTTGCAGTTCTTTATTTAAATATCTAAAAGAATCTATAAAACCAGTATTTATAAACCCTCCTAACCATTCGCGTTCTTCTGGTAAGAAACCAGAAACATTTTTCATTTTTGGATTGTGAATATCTATTTCTTCATGGCAAATATTGTAGTCACCACACACTATTAGGTTAGGAATGCTTTGTCGTAGTTGGATTAAATAATCTTGAATTTCATCCATGTATTTAAACTTAAATTCGAGCCTTTCCATATTTGTTCCAGATGGTAAATACATGCTCATAACAGAAATATCACCAAAGTCAGCACGAATATTACGTCCTTCAAAATCCATTGATTCTATTCCGGTACCATACTCTACATGATCTGGTTCGGTCTTGCTTAAAATAGCAACACCACTATAGCCTTTTTTCTGTGCACTAAACCAATAATGGTATTTATAGCCAGCATTTTCGAATACTGAAAGATCTAACTGCTCTTTAAGGGCTTTTATTTCTTGTAAACAAATAACATCTGGACTTGCACTCTTTAACCACTCAATAAATCCTTTGTTTATTGCAGCGCGAATGCCATTGACATTGTATGAAATGATCTTCATTGAAATCTAGGTTTTAGCTAAAATAAATAATGCTGTACTTTTACACTATTATTTTAAAGGAGTTTTAACGAAATCTATCAACAAAATATTTTACAGCCTTTTTAGTTTATCATACTAGATGAAATCAACGTTAACCTTTGTTATGCTTTTACTTTGTTTTTGTGGCTTTTCGCAAGAACAAACATCTAACTACAGAACTAAAAAAGTTCCACTTAAAGCTTCTGTTTTGGTAGATACGGTGAGTATTAATTCTAGTGAGTTTTCAGTGAGATTGAAAAACGGAATATTGTTAGACTCATCCTATTATAAAGTTGATTTTTCTAAAGCTATATTAAGATTTACAAAGCCTGTGGAGTCAGATAGTATTGTCATCGAGTATTTACGATTTCCTGATTTTCTTACCAAAACCTATAAACAGCTAGATGAAAGTATTATTGTTGAAAACACAGGTAATTTAGATAAGGTATACAAGCTTTCGCAACCAAATCAATCTAGGGGATTTGTACCTTTTGATGGGCTTACAACCTCAGGAAGTATTTCTAGAGGAGTAACGGTTGGAAATAATCAGAACTCGGTTTTAAATAGCGAATTAGATCTTCAAATTTCGGGGAAACTTAATGATAAAGTATCATTAAGAGCCTCTATTCAAGATGCTAATATACCACTACAGGAAAGTGGATATTCGCAACGTTTAGATGAATTCGATCAAATATTTATTGAACTATTTAGCGATACATGGAATATACGAGCTGGAGATATTGATTTGCAGAACAGCAGCTCATATTTTGGTAAATTTTCTAAACGGGTTCAAGGTTTATTGGTGAATGCTAATTTAAATGGCGATGATTCTAAAGGCAATCTTTTTGCGGCAGGAGCTTTAGTAAGAGGGCAGTTTAGTAGGAGTCAGTTTTTAGCACAGGAAGGTAATCAGGGACCTTATAAATTACAGGGTCAGAACGGTGAGTTATTTGTGTTAATAGTCTCTGGTAGTGAAACCGTTTATGTAAATGGAATTGCATTAGAAAGGGGTGAGAATAAAGATTATATAATAGATTATAATGCAGGAGAAATTATTTTTAATGCAACTTATCCTATTACTTCTGAAATGCGAATCACAGTAGATTATCAGTTCAGCGATAGAAATTACTCCCGTTTTGTTGGATATGCTGGAGGGAGCTACGAAAGTGAAAAGTTAAAGGTAACAGCTTCTGTGTTTACTGAGAACGATGCTAAAAATCAACCATTACAACAAAACTTATCGTCTGCTCAGGTTGATATTTTAAAAGCTGCAGGAGATGATCGTGCATTAATGGTAGCTCCATCTGCCATTCCAGAGGCGTTTAACGAAAACAGAATTTTGTATAAAAAGGAGGTGATCTCTGGTGTAGAAGCTTTTGTGTTTTCAAATAATCCAGAGGATGAGCTGTTTGATGTAAAGTTTACCAAAGTAGGGACAAATCAAGGAAATTATGTTGTAGCCAATACCAATGCCATCTCAACTATTTATGAATATGTAACACCAGTAGCAGGAGTGCCTCAAGGAGATTATGAGCCTATTGTGCAGTTAATTGCACCAACAAAATTACAATTAGCTGTTGTAAATGGTTCGTATAAACCAACAGAAAATACGACTGTCGATTTTGAGATATCTGGAAGCAAGAACGATTTAAATTTATTTTCACCCTTAGATGATGGTAATAATGATGGTTTTGCAGGAAAGCTCAAAATCACCCAAGGTGTAATTAAAACTGATAGTCTTTGGAATTTAAATGCTTTTGTTGATGGCGATTATATTCAGAAAAATTTTAGAACTATCGAGCGCTTGTATAATGCCGAGTTTAATAGAGATTGGAATTTAGAAATGCCTCTTGGTGATCAGCAGTTACTTAAATCTGGGTTGACATTAAATCATCCTAAGAAAGGAATAGCTAACTATACATTTGAGCATTTAGGTTATTCCGAAAATTTTAATGGAAATAGGCATGTAGTATTGGGCGATTTAAGGTTTGGCAAAGTTCAATTCTATTCAAATTCAAGTTTTTTAATGGCAAGTTCAAATAGCAACAATTCTGAATTTTTAAGATCATTCAATAGCTTGAGGTATAGCTTTAATAAAGCGTGGGCAGGTACTAAGGTTGCACTAGAAAGTAACGAGCAAAAAAACAGAACAACCAAAGAATTTACAGCTTTGAGTCAAAAATTTTCATCTTACGAAGTGTTTACAGGTATTGGTGATAGCACAAAAACCTTTGTAGAAGTTGGGTATAAATATCGTGTTAATGATAGTATTCGAAGTAATAAGTTACAACGTGTTAATACATCAAATACGTATTATTTAAAATCTAAACTCGTACAAAATAATAATACTAACCTAGGGCTTTATGTAAATTATAGAACTCTTAAACATACAGATGAAAACATTAATAATGAACGCTCATTAAATTCTCGATTGCAGTACAGTCAGAAATTTTTCAAACAAATGGTTTTATGGAATACCGTTTTTGAAACCAATTCGGGAACCTTACCACAACAGGAATTTACATATGTAGAAGTAGAGCCAGGACAAGGTGCTTATACATGGATTGATTATAACGATAATGGTATACAGGAACTTGAAGAGTTTGAAATAGCGCCGTTTCAAGACCAAGGTAATTTTATAAGAGTGTTATTGCCTAATCAAGTATTTATTAAAACACATCAAAACAGATTAAGTCAAACCTTAACGATTAATCCTTCCGTTTGGTCCTCAAGTTCTGAAAAAAGCAAACAGTTTTGGTCACATTTTTATAATCAAACAGCCTATTTAATTGACAGAAAGGTAAAACGTGATGGGAATAATTTTAATTTAAATCCTTTTGATAGTAATGCCGAAGGGCAATTAGGGCTTCAGCTTAATTTTAGAAATGTATTATTCTTTAATAGGGGAAAACAGCGGTATACCACATCGTATACATATTTAACCAACAAGGCTAGAAATGTGCTCACTTTTGGATTTGTTGAAAACAACTTAAAAAGTCATCAACTTAATTTCAATCATAAAATAGCAAAAACCTGGTTAGTTACCCTTGAATCGGCTATTGAAAA
Source organism: Flavobacteriaceae bacterium (assembly GCA_030148025.1). GTDB lineage: Bacteria > Bacteroidota > Bacteroidia > Flavobacteriales > Flavobacteriaceae > JASBUG01. Next base: position 134,488 of record JASBUG010000037.1, read on the forward strand.
TACCGAGAGCATCAGCGAGAATTTTGCTAGCAAGAATTTTAATATCGATCAATTTAGTTTTGGACCAAAGCTCTCATATCTGTTTAATGATAATACTCGATTTGATGTATTTTATAAATATGCATTAAAAGAAAATACAATAGGCAATCTAGAGGAATTAAAACAACAAAAGTATGGTGTCTCTTTTGCAGTGACCAATAATCAAAAGGCAGCTATTAGTGCCGAGTTTAATTATTTTTCTAATGAATTTGAAGGAAATGCAAATGCACCTGTTGGGTACCAAATGATGGAAGGCTTACAACCTGGAACCAATTTTACCTGGAACCTATTAGCTCAGAAAAAAATAACGAAGTTCTTAGATCTCAACCTTAATTATTTTGGAAGAAAAAGCGAATCCAGTAAAGTGATACATACTGGAACAGTGCAGCTTAAAGCGTATTTTTAAATACGATAAAACCTTTAATGTAACATTAGTTGCTACATTGGTATAAGATTTTTGTTTAGCTTTGTTAATTGAAAATGACGAAGTTATTATCCATAGTGTTTGCAAACCTGATCTTATTTCAGAGTTTTAATATAAGTTTAGAAGACTTTTCTAAACTAGATGTACTTATGGAACATGCGGCTTATCATCAAGAAACTTATGGAGATAGTTTCTTAGAATTTATTTCAGAACATTATGGGTCTGATAATTTTGAGCATGGGATGGAACATGATGAGCATGAAGAATTACCGTTTAAGCATGAGCACCAAACTTGTCACCAGCCACCAACAGCTTTTGCAGTATTAGATTTTAATCTTGATATAAAACAACAGATTTATGTAAATAAATCTGCAAACTTCTTTTATAAAGAATCACATTCTTTATTCGAAAAGCCATCGGTTTTTCAGCCTCCCAAACAAGCATAATTCAAAATTTTAAACAACGCTAGGTATATCGATTTTGATTAATCGATTTGTCTTTAATTAATTGTATTAAGTATGAATTATGTTAGAAAAAATTATCAGCTATAGCTTAAAAAATAAGCTTATAATATTATTAGGAACAGCGGTTCTGATTGGTTTCGGAATTTATTCGCTTACAAAAGTATCTATTGGAGCTGTTCCAGACATTACTAATAATCAGGTTCAGGTTTTAACAACTTCTAGAAATTTATCGACACTAGATGTAGAGCAATTTATTACCTATCCTGTAGAGTTGGAAATGGCAAACTTACCAGGAGTTAAAGAAATTCGCTCAGTATCAAAATTTGGGTTATCTGTTGTTACTGTTGTTTTTGAAGACGAATTAGGAACTTATTTACCTAGACAGCTTATTGCTGAAAAAATAAAATCAGCTTCAGAAAAGATTCCAGAGGGATTTGGATCGCCCGAAATGGGGCCAATATCAACGGGATTAGGTGAGATCTATCAGTACACACTAGATGTAAAACCAGAGTTTAAAGATCAATATACTACTACAGACTTAAGGACAATTCAAGATTGGATTGTAAAACGACAACTCTCGGGAATTCCTGGTGTAGTAGAAGTTAATACTTGGGGTGGATTTTTAAAACAATACGAAGTGGCAATTAATCCAACTAAGTTAAAAGCAATGAATGTTACAATTTCTGAACTTTATGAAGCCTTAGAAAAAAACAACAGTGTTGCTGGAGGAGGATATATTGAAAAAGAAAATAAAGCCTTTTTTATACGTGGAGAAGGATTGATTTCAGGGCTTACAGATGTTGAAAATATTGTTGTAAAAAATATTCAAAGCACTCCAGTTTATGTAAAAGATGTTGCCAAAGTTGGTTATGGTAGTGCCACACGCTTTGGAGCTATTACTGGAAATGGCGAAGGTGAAAAAGTGCTTGGTCAAATTATGATGATCAAGAATGGAAATTCAAAACAAGTTATCGACGCTGTAAAAGAGCGCATCGCTTCAATTGAAAAAACATTACCAGAGGGCGTTTATATTAACGGATTTCTGGAACGTAGTGAGTTAATAAAGAAGACAACTTCAACAGTGGCCGAAAACCTTATACTAGGATCGTTAATAGTAATTTTTATAGTGGTATTGCTATTAGGGAATCTTCGTTCGGGATTAGTAGTAGCCTCTGTTATTCCATTAAGTTTATTGTTTGCAATTACCTTGATGAATCTCTTTGATATAGATGCCAATTTAATGAGTTTAGGAGCTATCGATTTTGGAATCATTATTGACGGAGCAGTAATTATTGTTGAGTTTGTCGCCTTTAAAATTGTAACACAAAGTGCAAACCTTAATAAACAACCTAAGAAAGAACGAAAAAAATTAATAGATAAGATTACGCTAAACAGTGCCTCAAAAATGATGAACTCAGCCATTTTTGGGCAGTTAATTATTTTAATAGTTTTTATACCAATATTATCATTAAGCGAGGTTGAAGGAAAAATGTTTAAGCCTATGGCAATGACATTTAGTTTTGCCTTAATAGGAGCAATGTTACTTTGTTTAACATATGTGCCTGTAGTAGCTTCTATGTTTTTAAAACCGTCTAAGAAAACTACAGTGAATTTTTCACATCGTTTTATGCAAAGGCTAACTAATTGGTATCAACCAATTATTAATTGGGCGTTAAACCAAAAGAAAATAGTGATTACACTAGCAACCATTTTACTAGCTGTAACAGTATTTTTGTTTACCAGAATGGGAGGCGAATTTGTCCCGACACTTGATGAAGGAGACTTTGTAATACAACCTGTTTTAAAAACAGGAACTTCACTACAAAAAACCATAGAAATTACCACCAAAATAGAAAAAACGCTACTGGATAAGTTTCCAGAAGTAGAACAGGTAGTGACTAGAATTGGTGCCGCTGAGGTGCCTACAGATCCTATGTCTATGGAAGAAAGCGATGTGATTATTAAACTTAAACCTAAAGATGAATGGGTTTCTGCATCGTCGAAAGATGAATTAGCCGATAAGTTTAAGGAAGCGCTTTCTATTATTCCAAATATGGAAGTAGAATTTACGCAACCAATTGAAATGCGTTTTAATGAACTTATCACAGGAGTAAGAGCAGATGTAGCAATTAAAATATTTGGAGAAGACTTAAATGTACTTTCAAGTAAAGCTAATGAAATAAAAAGCCTAATTGAAGATGTTGAAGGTGCTTCAGATATTTCAGTTGAAAAAGTTGAAGGGTTACCACAAATGAGTGTGGTTTTTAACAGGCATAAAATTGCGCGATATGGTTTAAATATATCTGATGTAAACAGATTAATATCAATGGGGTTTGCAGGAGAAGCACTAGGTAGTGTTTTTGAAGGCGAAAAGCGTTTCGATTTGGTTATGCGACTTGATGAAACAAAGAGAAAGGATATAAGTAATTTGCAAAATATGTTTGTCGACACACCTTCAGGTGAAAAAGTGCCTTTAAGTGAGTTAGCCGAAATAAATTACACAATTGGACCTGCGCAAATCTCTAGAGATGATACCAAACGAAGAATTGTAATTGGTATTAATGTTAGAAATCGTGATTTACAATCGGTAGTAGATGACGTAAGATCATTAATTAATGCAAACATCAACTTACCTGCTGGTTATAATATTACTTATGGTGGGCAATTTGAAAACTTACAGAATGCTACACAACGTCTTAAGGTAGCAGTTCCGGTAGCACTGTTACTCATTTTTATATTGCTGTACTTCGCTTTTAAATCTATAAAAGAAGCACTTATGGTGTATTCTGCAATTCCATTAGCAGCCGTTGGAGGTGTGTTATTGTTATGGATACGGGATTTGCCTTTTAGTATTTCGGCAGGAGTTGGGTTTATTGCACTTTTTGGTATTGCTGTGTTAAATGGGATTGTACTTATAGAACATTTTAAATCTTTAAAAGAACAAGGTATTATGGATGTAAAAGAGAGAGTTATTAAAGGTACAACAGAGCGTTTACGACCAGTACTTTTAACGGCATCGGCAGCTGCTTTAGGGTTTTTGCCAATGGCAGTATCTACTAATGCTGGAGCAGAAGTTCAACGACCATTAGCAACAGTAGTTATAGGAGGATTAATAACAGCAACTATTTTAACACTGGTGGTGCTTCCAGTATTATATACTTGGTTTGAAAACAAATCAATTAAGATTAATAAGAATACCATAACCACTGCTATAGTTATAATGTTATCATTTCAAATACATGCACAACAAAACCCCTTGACTATTGATGAAACTTTAGCATTAGCAATAGAGAACAATTCAGGATTAAAAGCATCTAAGCTTAGTGTAGAAGAAAAAGAAGTGTTGATTGGTAGTGCTTTTAGCTTTGACAAAACTTCGGTTTTTTACGCTTATGATGAAAATAATTTAGCTGTAAATAATAAGCCTTTAAAAGTGTTTGGGATATCTCAAGACTTTAGATTTCCAACAGTGTATTTTGCTGAGAAAAATGTAAAGAAAGCAGAAAAGAATATGGAAGCAGCTAAGTATAATATGAAACTTCAAAACCTAAAAAAAGAAGTGTTTCTGGCTTATAACAATTTAAGTTATGCCAATGAAAAAATAAAGACCTTATCATACTTAGATAGTTTGTATAAAGAGTTTTCTAAAGCTTCTGAAAAACGCTTCAAATTAGGTGAAACTAATTATTTAGAGATGATTACTGCTAAGTCTAAGCACAAACAATTAGAAGTACAGTACAAACAAAGTTTAAACGAAGTAACCCTTTACCAGGAACAACTAAAAAAAGTAGTTCAAGCCGAATTATCTTCGTTTAAAACAACCCCTTTGCAGACATTTGAGCTGACAACTATTTTGTCAGATAAAAATGCTGGTTTAGAATATCTCGAATCTGCAAAATTGTATTATGACTCTGCTAAAAAGTTAGAGCAACAAAGTCTATTGCCAGATTTAAGTGTGGAATATTTTAGAGGCACAAATAGCACATTAAACACTTCAATTAATGGGTATCAGCTAGGAGTGAAAATACCATTGTTTTTTAGTGGGAATACCTCAAAAATTAAAGCTTCAAAAATCGCATCAAAGATAGCTGAGGAAAGGCAAATAGATTATAAAAAAAGCTATGAGGCAGAGTACAATTCTCTGTTAACTAAAATTGAGCAGTATAAAGAGAGTATTTCTTATTACGAAACCCAAGGTTTGCAATTGGCTAGTAATATTATAAAAACAACGCAACAAAGTTTTAAGCATGGTGAAATAGACTTTTTTCAATACATACAAAGCATTGAAAATGCTAAGGATATTGAGCTTAATTACTTAGATGTTCTAAATAAATACAATCAAACAGTCATAGCAATTAACCACTTAATATTATAAAAAGATAGTACAATGAAACATATATATATCATCATATTTTCAGTTTTGATTGTCGCTTGCGGAAATCAAAAAAAGGAACAAGATCAAGTTGTAGACACGGATACTCATGATAGCAAAATACATGTGTCTAAAACGCAATTTGATTCAGAAAAAATGCAACTAGGAGAGCTAACCCTACAAGACTTTAACAAAAGTGTAAAAACTACAGGATACATAGATGTACCACCTAAAAATAAAGCTAGTGTAAGTACTTTTATGTCTGGTTATGTAAAACATACACCTTTATTAATTGGAGATGAGGTTAAAAAAGGGCAAAAAGTGGTGACTCTAGAAAACCCAGAGTTTGTTGAGCTTCAGCAGAATTATTTAGAAATATCTGAAAAACTGAATTACTTAAAATCAGAATTTGAAAGACAACAAAAACTCTTGGAAGAAAATATTACCTCAAAGAAGAAGTATTTAAAGGCTGAGAGCGATTACAAAAGCAATTTGGCGCATCATAATGGGTTAAAACAGAAGCTTAAAATGCTAAATATTAATCCTAAAAATGTTGAGCAAGGCAAGATAACATCAACGATTAACTTGTATGCACCTATAAACGGTTTTGTGACTAAGGTAAATGTTAGTAATGGATCGTTTGTGTCTGCTTCTACTGAAGTGATAGAAATTGTTGATACAGATCATATTCATTTGGAGTTGATTGTTTATGAAAAAGACATTTTAAATATTAAAAAAGGGCAGCCTATTAAGTTTAAAATTCCAGAAGCATCTAATGAACTTTTTAATGCAGATGTGTATTTGGTAGGAACATCAATTGATGAGGTTAATAGAACAATACAAGTACATGGGCATTTACATGAAGAAGATGAAAGTAAAGCGTTTATAAGAGGCATGTTTGTAGAAGCACAAATAATTACGGAATCATCAAAGCAAATGGCCTTACCAGTTAGTGCTATTGCAGAAATAGATGGACATGTTTATGCTCTTGTTTTAAATAAAAATGAAGGTGAATATACTTTTGAAAAAGTTGAAGTTGAAGTGGGAGAAAAGAATGAAATGTTCGTTCAAGTATTAAATGCTAATGAATTTGAAAATGAAAAGATATTGACCAATGGAGTTTTTATGTTATTAACAGATAGTGAAGAAGGGGGAAATCATTAATATGATTAATAACGCAACCTTTTTGTTACGGAAACATCTTACAATGGTATGATACTTGATACAGATGTGTCAATTATAAATCTATTAATCAAATAACGTAACATGAAAAACTATCTTTTAAGTGCACTTTTATTATTATGTGCCATTTCTATGAACGCTCAGGACGATATGAATACCACACAAAATTATAACGAATTCAAATTGAACGGGCTGTACCTGGTTGCTGGAGCTTTTGATATTACTTATGAAAGAACCCTAAATGAAGAATCGGGATTTGGAATAACACTATTTGTGCCTTTTGATGATGATATTAAAGACGATGTGAATTATTATATCTCACCATATTACCGTATGTATTTTGGTAAGAAACATGCTGCTGGTTTTTTTGTTGAAGGATTTGGAATGCTCAACTCTGTGAATGACGAAGAATTATATTTAAGTCAACCTGGTGGCGATTTGGTAGTCGATGAAGATAATGTAACCGATTTTGCCTTAGGTATAGGTGTTGGAGGTAAGTGGGTAACCAATAGAGGTTTTATAGGAGAAATTGGCTTTGGCTTTGGACGTAATTTATTTAATTCAAATCGAACCAATAATGACTTTGTTGGAAAAGTAAACATTAGTATTGGGTATAGGTTTTAAACCTTGTTTTGTAAAAAAAGAAAAGCCAAACAAAAATTGTTTGGCTTTTTATTTATAGGGGTAAGAATTACATTTTCATCAACCAGGATTTTACATCAACTTCTTGTTTAATGATATCTCGTAATTCGTCTATTTTTACTCGTTTTTGTTCCATAGTATCGCGATGTCTTATAGTAACCGAGTTATCTTCTAAAGTATCATGATCTACAGTAATACAGAAAGGTGTTCCATTAGCATCCTGACGACGGTAACGTCTACCAACGGCATCTTTTTCATCGTAGGCAACAGCAAAATCCCATTTTAATTCATCAACAATTTTACGAGCAACCTCTGGTAAACCATCTTTTTTAACTAGGGGTAAAATAGCGGCTTTTGTTGGTGCTAAAACAGCTGGTAATTTTAAAACAGTTCTTGTAGTGCCATTTTCTAATGCTTCTTCTTGAAGTGAGTTAGAGAACACAGCTAAGAACATTCTGTCTAGACCAATAGATGTTTCTACTACATAAGGCACGTAGTTTTTATTGTCTTCATGATCAAAATACTGCAGTTTCTTTCCAGAATATTCTTCATGTGCTTTTAGGTCGAAATCAGTACGTGAATGAATTCCTTCTAACTCTTTAAATCCAAATGGGAATTTAAACTCAATATCTGCAGCAGCATCTGCATAGTGTGCTAATTTTTCATGATCATGGAAGCGGTATAGGTCTTCTCCCATTCCTAAACTTAAATGCCATTTAAGCCTGGTTTCTTTCCACTTTTCATACCACTCTTTTTGAGTCCCTGGTTTTACAAAGAATTGCATTTCCATTTGCTCAAATTCACGCATTCTAAAAATAAACTGTCGCGCAACAATTTCGTTTCTAAATGCTTTTCCAGTTTGTGCAATTCCAAAAGGAATTTTCATTCTACCGGTTTTTTGCACATTTAAGAAGTTTACGAAAATACCTTGAGCAGTTTCAGGACGTAAATATAAGTCCATTGCACTTTCAGCAGAGGCACCTAACTTGGTTCCAAACATTAAATTAAATTGCTTAACGTCTGTCCAATTCTTACTACCTGTTAATGGATCAGCAATTTCTAATTCTTCAATTAATGTTTTTACATCGGCTAGATCTTCATTTTCTAAAGATTTTGCCATTCTAGATAAAATGGTGTTTATCTTTTCTTGATATCCTAAAACACGTTGGTTTGTAGATACAAATTCTTCCTTGTTAAAGGCATCACCAAAACGTTTTGCAGCTTTTTTTACTTCCTTTTCAATTTTGCCTTCAATTTTAGCGCAATAGTCTTCTATTAACACATCTGCACGATAACGTTTTTTAGAATCCTTGTTATCAATTAAAGGGTCGTTAAAGGCATCAACATGGCCAGACGCTTTCCAAGTAGTTGGATGCATAAATATAGCAGCGTCTAAGCCTACAATATTTTCATGCATTTGTACCATAGCTTTCCACCAATAGTCACGAATGTTTTTCTTTAGTTCAACACCGTTTTGAGCATAGTCGTAAACAGCACTTAAACCATCGTAAATTTCACTACTTTGAAACACATATCCATACTCTTTTGCATGCGATATTACCTTCTTAAATTTGTCGTCTTGATTTGCCATGGTGCAAAAATAAAAAACCGTTCCAACTAATTGGAACGGTTAATTAAAAATTTATTTGTTGGATTAATATAAGTCTATTTGCGTACCGCCTAAGCGTCTGTTTTTTTCGAAAACACTAACATAATATCTGCCAGCTTTTAAGGGCTCTTCTGTTTTTACATTGGTACAAACTTCAAGAGCTTCCTTAGTATAGTCTACTTTTATTTTTGAGCTATAAATTAATGTCGATTCTCCAAAATGCACAGCACCTTTGTCTGCTACAATATTGTTGTCTGGACCAATAACTTGAATATATAGTTCTTTTTCTTCTACAGGAACTAAATCATTTTTGGCCAAAACAAAAGCGACTCTTATGTTTTTAGCTTTATTTGCTTTATTTATTTCAATGATCTCACCAGAGCCTTTTAAACTGTAAGCTGCAGCATCAAAAGAGTTTGCGGTAACTACTGTGCCTTTTTTTAGCTCGTTTTCAAGGTTATTATTCTCTTTTTCGAGATTAGAAATACGCGATTCCTGCTTATCTATAACCTGAGCATTAAATGTGTTTTCTTTTAAAAGAATCTCATTAACTTTTAAAAAAGAATCTCCTTTTTTAACTAAATCGAGCTTTTGCTCTTTTAAAAACATTAATTCATTTCTATACTTTGGTAAAAGTGATAGATCCGCTTTTAATTGTATAACAGAATTATTTGCTTTTTCAACTAAAACCTTTGTTTGGCTAAGTTGAGAAGCAAGATTTTCATTAACTTCCCCTAGCTTATCATAACTAGAGATAATTTCTGAAATCTGATTTTCTAACAATTTTTTTTCCTGCTTTAAAAACTCTTTTTCAGATTCAGCATTATTATAACTTGTAAAGCTAAAAATACTTAAAGCAGAGAATGCTATTATTAATGTTCCTATAGTAAATCGGTAGTTAAATACTTGAGGGTTAACTATCATTATAACTATTCTATTAGGGTAATTAATTATGGGAGCGAAAATATATATTAAGTTTGTGTTACGTAATTTTATTCGTTAAAATGATAATAAATTTGTTGAACTTATTTTTTCCTAAAGTATGCTACGGATGCAGTAGTTTACTGGTAGACGGCGAAATACATATTTGTACGATATGCAGGCATGAATTGCCTTTGACAAACTACCATTTTAATGATGATGAGATGGCAAAAAAAATGCTTTATGGGCGCGTAAAATTAGAGAATGCTACAGCGTTGTTAAAGTTTCAAAAAAAGGGAAGAGTGCAACATTTAATTCACGGTCTTAAATATAAAGGGCAACAGTCTACAGGTGCTTTTCTAGGGAAATGGCTTGGAGCTGAATTAAAAGAAACAGACTCTTATAAAAATGTTGATATTGTAGTGCCTGTACCATTGCATAAACGTAAATTAAGAAAAAGAGGCTATAATCAAGTTACCAAATTTGGACAAGAAATTGCTCTAGCTTTACAAGTTCCATTTATAGAGGATGCACTCATTAAAATTACTAAAACCAAAACTCAGGTTTTTAAAACACGCATATCAAGATGGAATAATGAGAATGAAATATTTAATCTTATTGATTTACAGCACATTAAGAATAAGCATATACTTTTGGTTGACGATATTATTACCACTGGCGCTACTATTGAAGCATGTGCTAACGAACTTTTAAAAGCTAAAGGTGTTAAAATAAGTGTAGCCACAATGGCAATTGCTTGATAAGTTTTTCGTTTATCTAAATATGTCGTTAATTTGCGCTAAATAATTGATTGGATGTCCAAATATTTCTCAAATCTTGCTTTAGTTTTTTTGGTTAGTATCATGCTATTCAATTGCGCGAATAGAGGAACACCTTCCGGAGGAGAAAAAGATGTGACGCCTCCAGTTATTATACGTTCAGTTCCTGAAAATTATTCGGTAGATTTTACATCTAAAGAGATCCGTATTTATTTTGATGAGTATATAAAGATCAACGATCTGCGAAAGCAATTAATTATATCGCCTCCAATGGATCCTGAGCCGGAGATAACACCTCTTGGAACGGCCAGTAAATATATTACTATAAAAATTCACGACACCTTACAGGCCAATACAACTTATGCCTTTAATTTTGGAGAAAGTATTGTTGATAATAATGAAAGTAACCCATATCCATATTATCGCTATGTGTTTTCAACGGGCAGTTATATAGATTCACTAAGTGTCAATGGTTATATAAAAGATGCTTTAGAGCGTGTACCTGATGAGTTTGTTTCCATAATGCTTTACGATGTTAATGAAGAGACATTCAATGATTCGATAGTATATAATGAAAAGCCAAAATATATAACCAATACATTAGATAGTACAACTACTTTTAAATTAGAAAATTTAAAAGCTGGTAAATATATGATGGTAGCATTAAAAGATGAAAACAGCAATTTTACGTTTCAGCAGAAATCAGATAAAATTGGTTTTTATAGCTCTTTTATAGATGTGCCTACCGATTCGGTATATGAGTTAAAACTATTTAAAGAAGTTTTTGATTTTAAAGCTACCAGACCAAGTTTGATCTCTGGTAATAAGATAGCATTTGGTTACGAAGGTAATGCAGATAACATGCAGATAGAAATGGTGTCTGATGTACCAGATGAGTTTACAGAAGTAATAACAAAAGATCCTAAAAAAGACTCGCTTAATTATTGGTACTTGCCTAATCTTGAGGTCGATTCGTTAGTGTTTAAAGTTACCAACACAAATTATGAAAAAACGGTTACGGCAAAGATTAGAAATATGGAACGTGACTCTATTAACATAAGACCCATAGAGTCGAGAGCGCTTCGTTTAACAGAAGATTTTCAGTTAGAATCTAATGTACCATACAAAAGTATTGATGAAAGTAAGATAAGTATATTAGATAAAGATTCTACAAATATTCCATTTAAAACTAGTTTTGATAAGTTCAAGAATGTCTATAGTTTAAAGTTTGATAAAACCGAAGAGAATAACTATAAGATACAAATGCTACCAGGTGCTTTTACAGATATTTTTGATGTAGAAACAGATAGTATAAACTTAAATATTAGAACAAGAGCACAAACCGAATACGGCGACCTAAGAGTGCAATTACAGAATGCAACATACCCTGTTATAGCACAATTAGTAAATACCCAAGGAAAAGTTGAAACCGAAAAAATTGTTTTAAGAAATGAGCCTATAGATTTTTTAAGCATTCTTCCGGGGAAATACTATTTAAGAGTGGTTTACGATGCTAATAATAATGGGATATACGATTCTGGGAATTTCCTAAAAAAAATACAACCAGAACGTGTAAGTTATTATACAGATGAATTGGATGTAAGAGCCTATTCAGAGCAAATAATTACCTTTATTTTATTATAAAGGAATCTCTATCTGCTAAAAATTTCAATTTTGTTCTAATATCTTTTAAATGAGTTTTTTCCAGATTTATAATAGCGATATTTTCTTCACCTTCGTTAAAAGTTGAGAGCTGTTCACCTAATCCGTTATATGCTCCAGAATGACCAGAATATTCATGGCCATTGATATCGTTTCCAACGCGATTAACACCAACGCAATAACTCATATTTTCAATGGCTCTGGCCTTAAGTAAGGCATCCCAGGCACTAATTCTAGGTTTAGGCCAATTGGCAACATAAATTAAAAGGTCGTAGTCTTCAACATTTCTAGCCCAAACAGGAAACCTGAGATCATAACAAATTAACGGACAGATCTTCCAACCTTTGTAGTTCACAATTAACTTTTTTTCTCCAGCGTTATATACTTTATCTTCTCCAGCTAGAGTAAACGTATGACGCTTATCGTAGGTTTCAAGTGTGCCGTCAGGCTTTGCAAATACAAATCGATTGAAAAATGTATTATTTTCTTTAATAACAATACTTCCACCAATAGCACACTCTTTTTCTAAAGCGATCTTTAGCATCCAGTTAATAGTATCGCCTTTCATGGTCTCAAAAGTATTTTCTGGTGACATAGTGAAACCTGAAGTAAACATTTCAGGAAGAAGTATAAGATCAACTTTATCAGAAATAGAAGCGATCTTTTTAGAGAACATCTCTCGATTTTCTTTCGGATTTTCCCAGATCAAATCCGATTGAATTATTGCTATTTTCAGAGTATCTTGCATCTTTCAAAAATAACTAAATTTGAGATTATTAGTATGTCTTTAGTATTTAAAATATGTGATATAAATGATTTAGAAGAACTTATTGAAATTTCTAAAAGCACTTTTATTACTGCGTTTGAAAAAGACAATGATCCAAGCGATTTTAAAGAATATATTGAAAAGGCCTTTAGTGAAAAGCAAATTACAAAAGAGCTAACAAATCCAAATTCTACATTTTATTTTGTGTACAAGAAAAATGTTTTGGTGGCTTATATTAAGTTGAATACTGGTGATGCCCAAAATGAGTTTCAGAATGATGATAGCGTGGAGTTAGAGCGTATCTATGTGTTGAAGGAATTTCAAGGTCAACAAATTGGGAAACATATTCTTGAAGAAGTTATACAAATAGCTAAAGAAAAGAAGGTTAATTTTTTATGGTTAGGTGTTTGGGAAGAAAACAAAGGTGCTATAAAATTTTATGAACGCTATGGTTTTCAAAAAACTGGAACTCACCCTTACTATGTAGGTAACGATAAACAAACAGATTGGTTGATGAAGCTAGATTTCTAATTTATTTCATTACATTTAATAACTCTCGAAAACCAACCAAACTATGAGATTAATAATCGTATCCATTGCCTTATTCTTAATTTTCTGCACATCTTATTCGCAGCAGATAGAATACTTTCCTGATAGAAATGAAATATGGGAAGAAAGATCTCCCGAGCAAGTAAACATTAATCCACAAAGACTTTCTGAAGCAGTAATGTATGCTACTTCAAACGAGTATTCTGGATCGAGAGATTTGCGAATCGCCATCTTAAAAGGTTTTGAAAGGGAACCTTTTCATGAAATCCTTGGACCAACTAAAAAAAGAGGTGGACCAGCAGGAATTATTCTAAAAGACGGTTATGTAGTTGCCAAATGGGGAGACACAAGAAGAGTCGATATGACCTTTAGTGTCACCAAAAGTTTTTTGTCAACCGTTGCAGGGTTAGCGGTAGATAATGGCTTAATAAAAAGTACCGAGGATAAAGTAGTCAATTACATTTGGGATGGAACTTTTGGAGGTGAACATAATGGTAAAATTACATGGACACATTTATTACAGCAAAACTCTGATTGGACTGGTGAACTTTGGGGAGGAAAAGATTGGGCAGATCGCCCACTTAGAAATGGAGGGATCGATGACTGGAAGTTTAGAGAATTACGAGAACCTGGAACTGTCATGGAGTATAACGATGTGAGAGTAAATGTACTAGCATATTCCCTTACTCATGTTTGGCGAAAACCAATGCCGCAAGTTTTAAAACACCACATTATGGATCCAATTGGAGCTTCAACAACCTGGAGATGGTTTGGATATGAAAATGCCTGGACAAATATTGATGGCATAAAAATGAAATCGGTTACAGGAGGAGGACATTCAGGAGGAGGGATCTTCATTTCTGCTGAAGATATGGCTAGGTTTGGATTGCTATTTCTGAATAATGGAAAGTGGAAAAATAAACAACTCATTAGTAAGTCTTGGATTGATAAGGCAATCACACCATCGGCACCCAATGCTAATTATGGTTATATGTGGTGGCTTAATAAAAAAGGAAGCAGGCATTGGGAAGGCCTTTCTGAAAACATTTACTATGCCGCTGGGTTTGGAGGAAACTTTATTGTGATAGACAAAGAAAAAAACTTAGTTGTAGTAACCAGATGGTTGGAACCTTCAAAGATTGGAGAGTTTATGACTAAAGTTGAAGCAGCTTTCGACTAAATAGAGCATAATATTTCTGCACCTCGTTTTAAAGTGTCATCTGTTTTAGCAAAACAAAAACGGAGCATTTTTTCATCTAATTTATCATGATTAAATACTGAAATTGGTATAGAAGCAATACCATGCTCTTTGGTTAATCTAATAGCTAGATCATAATCATATTCATTAGTCATATTTGAATAATCTAAAGCTTGAAAATAGGTGCCTTTTGATGGGTTGAACTTAAATTTAGAATCTTTAATAAGGTTTAAAAATAAATCGCGTTTTCCTTGAAAAAGTTCCGATAATTCTAAGTAATGACTTGGTGTCTCAAGATAATTGGCCAATGCAAGCTGAATAGGGTGATTGACACTAAACACATTAAACTGATGCACTTTTACAAACTCGTCCATTAATTCCTTTGGAGCACAACAATATCCTGTTTTCCATCCAGTGTTATGAAAGGTTTTTCCAAAGGAAGCCGTTATGAAACTTCTAGATTTTAAGTCAGGGAATAAGCAGGCGCTTTGATGTTTCTCATCATCAAAAATAATATGCTCATATACTTCATCGCTTAAAACAATAATATTTGTGCCTTTTGTTAATTGTTCCAATTGGAGCATGTCTTCTTTAGTGAAAACAGTTCCACTTGGGTTATGAGGCGTATTAATGATGATCATTTTTGTACGCTTATTTATTGCAGCTTTTACGTCATTCCAGTTAACTTGGTAATCTGGTTTATAAAGTTGTATTGAAATGGCTTTCCCGCCATTTAATTCAATTGAAGGAATGTAACTGTCGTAAGCAGGACGAAATACGATGACTTCATCATTTGGGCGAATAAAAGCTGTTATAGCAGTATAAATAGCTTGAGTCGCTCCAGCAGTTACGGTAATTTCATTTACAGGATTGTAAGTTGAGCTATAGAGCGTATCAAACTTTTTGGCAATGGCTTCACGTAATTTCATAACTCCAGGCATTGGCGCATAATAGTTATGACCAGCGTTCATATAATGACTAACGAGATCTATTAGTTTTTGATCACCTTTAAAATCTGGAAAACCTTGCGATAAATTAATGGCATTATGTTTATGAGCTAAACCACTCATAACCGAAAAAATAGTGGTTTCTAAGTTTGGGAGTTTTGAAATGTGTTGCATTTACAAGAAATTAAGAACTGAAAATTAATCAATTTTTAATTGCTTTAATAAATTTTGTTTATAAGTTCGTCCAATAGGTATTCGCTTCGAATTGATATAAATTTCATTACCAGATACTTTATCTACAAGCTTAGAATTAATAATATAAGATTTATGAACTTGTACAAATTGATCGGAAGGAAGTTTCTCTACCCAGTTCTTTAACGAATCAATATATGACAGTTTTTGAGTTTTGGTAACCACTGTAATATAATTGCGATCTGACTCGACATAGCCTATTTCATTAAGCACAATTTTATGATGGGTTTTATCTACGTTTATAAATATAGATTTACTTTCAGCTTCACTAGTGTCATTAATTAATTGGGTTTTAACCTTTACTTTATTTATGGCTTTTAGAAAACGATCAAAAGAAAAGGGTTTTACCAAATAATCTACAATGGTATCTAATTCAAAACTACTTACTGCATAATCAGGATAAGCAGTAGTCATGATAACTGCAGGTGGATTTTTAACGGTTTTAATAAAATCGATTCCAGGTATATCGGGTAAATTGATATCTAAAAAAACCACATCAACCTCATTATTTTTTAAAAAACCATTGGCTAGAATAGCAGCATTAAAAGTGTCTACTAGAGTTAAATCTGGAATTTTACTAATGAAACTTTTTAGTATTCGTTGTGCTGGTATTTCGTCTTCTATAATAATACAGGTCATGACAAATGTATTTTTAAAAATACTTTAAAAGCAT
This sequence comes from Flavobacteriaceae bacterium, assembly GCA_030148025.1. GTDB lineage: Bacteria > Bacteroidota > Bacteroidia > Flavobacteriales > Flavobacteriaceae > JASBUG01. Next base: position 150,967 of record JASBUG010000037.1, read on the forward strand.
CATTTCTAGAAATATGGAACTCGTACTTATCTTCATAAAGTAACTCTAAGCGTTTTTCGAGGTTTTGAAGCCCAATTCTAAAATCGTTTGTTGAGGTTTTTGCACTATCATATTCGTTTTTACTTGTACATTCTAAAATACCATCCTTAACGGTTATGGTTATAGATATTGTGCTATTTACAATACTGTGTTTAAAAGCGTTTTCAATAATGGTCACTAATAGTAAAGGCGCAATTTGATAGCTGGTCTTATCACTTGAGACGCTATATAATATGTCTTTAACACCTTCAGTACGTATTCTTTGAAACTTAATATAATTATCTAAAAAATGAATTTCTTTTTCCAGTGATATTGTTTTTGAATTACTTTCGTAAAGTACGTGTTTCAAATTATCAGAAAGCATTAAGATTAATTCAGGCGTTTCATTAGGTTTTTCAATGGAATATGAATAAATAGTATTAAGGTTATTAAATAATACATGTGGATTTATCTGCGATTTTAAAAACTTCAACTCCATTTCGGTATGTTCCTTTTTTACAGTCTCTACTTTTTCTTGCTCATCGATAAACCTGTAAAGTACCCAAATAAATGAAAAGAAAATAAGCGGTACCAATGTTTGCCATAAATAGTCACTCAAACATTTCATGATAGAACAGCCACACTGTGCAAATACATAACAATATAACTGTGTGGCAAAAAAGGAAATTGCAGCAAACACAAAAATATAAAGCACATACATACGTCGCTTTACGAAAAATGGCAATAACACTAAGTTGTTTATATAAACTATTACTACCAGAATAAACAGGTATTGCAGAAATGGGTTTTCTGCCCAGTAATAGTCTGAAAATACAAATAACGATACAAACACGAACAGCATCCAAAATAGGATGTGAACTAAAATTTGGGAAGTGTATTTGCTTAAAAATGTCATAATGTTGTGAAAGTAACCAGAAAAGGTATAACCGTCAAAATTTATGTACAAAATGCAATCTTGTAGTGATCAATGTCGATTATGTTGTTTGTTAAGTAAAAATTTAAGTTGATACTGTTTATATGGTTTTATGTAAAGAGAATTATGAGTGAACAAGGGGTGAGATTACTTTTGAATTTATTAAAATCAACTAATCATGAAACAAACAGTTACAATTATTACATTCCTTTTTTGCCTCAACTATTCTTTTTCTCAAAGTGTCAATCAATTGGTGATTGATGATAAGGGGAAAGAAAAGCTTTTAGGAAAGATAAATCGTGAAGGTTTACAACAAAACTCTTTTAAAAACTGGTTTGATAAGAACTATGAAACATATATAACAAACAATAAAGCTATAAAGACCATTAAAAAAGATTTAAATGAATACACCATTAAAGTGTTTTTAGGAACATGGTGTGGTGATAGTAAACGTGAAGTGCCGAGATTTTATAAGTTATTGGATCAAGCCAATTTTCCTGAAGACCAATTGGAAGTGATAGCGCTTGACAGAACTCAGGAAGCCTATAAGCAAAGTCCAACAGGGGAAGAAAAAGATATGAATATTCATAGAGTTCCAACCTTTGTTTTTTATAAAGACGGTAAAGAAGTAAACAGAATTGTTGAATCTCCTAAGGAAACCTTTGAAAGAGACATTGCCAATATTATTAAAGGGAAGTATAGATCTAATTATCAGGCAGCAAATTATCTTGATATGATGATCAAGCAATATGGTGTTAAAGCTTTAAAAAATATGGAAGATGATCTTCTAGTATCTCGACTTTCAGAAATGGTAAAAGGAAGTAGAGAATTAAATACGCTAGGATATGTAAACTTAAGAGCTGGTAACACTGAAAAGGCCTTGTATATTTTTGGTCTTAATACAAAGATATTTCCTTATAGAGCTAATGTTTATGATAGTTTAGGAGAAGCCTATTTTGATGCTAAAAATTATAAAGCAGCATTAGGACATTATTATAAGGTTTTAACGATAGATTCTGAAGATAAAAATGCTCCTTTAATGATTGAAAAGATAAGAGAAGCTATGAATTAAACAATCTCCATCTTTTTAAGTAAGAAACTGGCATTCATATTTTGGCAAACACCACGTTTTAGCTTATAATCGAAATATAGTTCATCGTTTACTATTTCTGCGTCAAAAAAGTAGTTCTTTACATCTTCGAGTTCTTTTTCTATCTCACAAAGGCTTAAATCGTGAGTAGCAATAATTCCTGTAGCATTACCTGCTACTAGTTTTTCAACAAACTTGCGTGAACCAATAGCCTTATCTGTACTGTTTGTGCCTTTTAAGATTTCGTCTAACACTATGAAATAAGACTTATCTTTTATAGATTCTACAATGAATTTTAGACGTGTAAGTTCAGAGAAAAAGTAAGAACTGTCATCGGTTAGCGAGTCACTAGTTCGCATACTGGTGATAAGCTTTGTTGGGTTGTAATTGCTAGATGAAGCACAAACTGGTAAACCAACATTTGCCATAACAATATGTAAAGAAACTGTTCTTAAGAAGGTACTCTTTCCAGCCATATTAGCTCCTGTGACGATAAAAAATTGTTCATTGTCAATTAGAAGATCACTTGTAATGCGTTTTTGTTTGTCTAATAAAGGATGACCTATATTTTTAGCGTTTATTTGTGCCTCATTTGAGACAATATTTGGGTAGACAAATTCAGGATGATTAAAGGCAAAATTTCCAAGTGAATTATAAGCATCAAAGAAAGAGACAACATCAAACCAATCTTCAACTTTATTGGCATAAGATTGAATCCATTGTTCTATTTTATAACTCTGCATGATATCCCACAGCAAAAATCCATTTCCTAAGAAAATAGAGAGCATATTGTTTCTGTTATCCAATGCATCTAATGCTTTAGAAAGTGAACCAAAAATTTGAGATGCCTTAATATTATCAGATTGAATTCGTTGTTGCTTCTCTTTTAAGATTTCAGAACTAAATACTTTATTTTCTATTAAATCCAATAGTTGAGTGTACTGGCGAAATGTATCTTTTATTTTAGTAGTATGAGCTGAAAGATTATTGATCTTTTTTACATAAAAAGCAGTTATTGTAATTCCAAAAATTAACCAATAAGCAATAAAGGCTACAGGTATAATTTGTAATGCACCTAAGGTTATTATTGCAGCAGAAAGTACACCAAAAGCTATTGGTATCCATTTCATGATGTTAGAAATAAACGGTTTGTATTCCTTAAGCCAATTAATAATAACTATGGCAGGTGTTTCTGTTTCTACAAGCGATGCTTTTGCGGTATATAACTGTCGCCATTCAGGATTTGTTGTAAGCTCTTTAATTGCATTTTGTCTTAACTCTATATTAGTTATATCATTAGCTTTAAGCGTTTCTGCCAACACAAAAGTACCTTCGTCAATAGCAGTTCTGTTTATATATTGGAAAAAAGAACCACGTCCAAACAGGTCAATATCTAAACTGTAGAAATGATTAGGATCCTGAAACTGCAAACCAGAATAACGTTTATGAAAATTTCCAGAAGCAATATCTAATTCTTCTTCATTTAATTTTAAGAGCGCTTTAAATAAATCATGTTTAGCTTTTAAATTAGTGTGCTTAGTAACCAGTATTAAAAACAAGGTCATGCCGATTACAAAAATGCTAATTACAACTGGCCAATTGGTAAAGTAGATATAGATTCCCATAACACCAGCTAGATATACAGCTATTCTAGCTAAGCTAAATAAGGTAAGTTTTAGTTTAAAAGAATCTAGCGTTTCACGATGTTTTGCTAGTTGAGATTTGTAAAAGTCTATTGGGTTATTCACAGAGGATTTTTAGTTCTGTAAAGAAACAAAAAATGATGGCGTTAAACAACAGGATTTAAGAGCTCTTTAAGGCTTCTAAAACATTCTGTTTGTAACTAATACCAATAGGAATTTCAATTTGATCTATTTCTATATCCTGAGCCGTAAAAGCTGTAATTTTTTGGGTGTTTACAATATAGGAACGGTGTGTTCTAATAAAATATGAAGGCAGCTTTTGTTCAAAGTCACTTATTTTATCTTTAGTAGTAATAGTTGTGTCACTTGTATGAATGCGTACATAATCTTTTAAACTTTCGGCATACAAAATATCTGTAAACATTATTTTATAATGCTTTTTGTTCATGTTTATATACATAAACGTGGCATCCTCTTCTTTTTTTTGAGCGTCATTGATAGCAGGCTGATGTGTTTCATCAGATTTTAAAAACTTATTAATCGCTTTAAAAAAACGATCGAATGAAATAGGCTTTAGTAAATAATCTACTACCTCAAGTTCATAGCTTTCTATGGCATATTCTCTGTAAGCGGTAGTGAAAATTACTTTAGGAGGATTACTTAGTGACTTTAAAAACTCAATACCAGTAAGCATTGGCATTTGAATATCAAGAAACATTAAGTCTACTTGTTTTGATTTTAAGAGCTCCAGACCTTCAACGGCGTTTTGGCATGTACCTACAATCTCTAGGTTCGAAAACTTTGAGACATGATCCTTAATTAGCTCTATTGCTAATGGTTCATCATCTATTATGATACATTTTTTAGTCACAGATAAAAGTTTTAACTAAGGTAATTATTCTTTCTATTTATAATGTGTTATGCTCTTAAATCTATATTTAATTTTACTTGAAACGATAGATCCTCTTCTATAGTCTCCAATTGATGCTTATTAGGATAGACCAATTCTAGCTGTTTTTTTGTATTACTTAAACCAATACCTTTTTTATAGCTGGTTTTATCATCTTGAGCAAACTTTGTCTTGGTGTTAAAGACAGAAAAACTTAGTTGCTTATTTTTTACAGTAACCTTAATCTTAATCTTAGGATCCATAATAGCGCCACTTGCACCATGCTTAAAAGCATTTTCAATTAAAGAGATCAAAATTAAAGGCGCAACTTGTGTATTTGGATTGTCAATATCTTCTGTGAAATTCAAATTTAAACGATCGCCATAGCGTAGTTGTTCTAGATCAATATAATTTTTAATGAGTTTTAACTCCTTTTCAATAGTCACTCTGTCATCATTACATTGATACAACATATAGTCAAGAATATCAGATAACTTTAACACTGTTTCTGATGCCTTATCTGATTTTTGTAGTGTAAGCGTATATAAATTGTTTAGTGTATTAAATAAAAAATGCGGATGTATTTGCGCTTTGAAAAAGTTAAGCTCTGCCGATACTTTTTGTTTTTCTAATTGCTCGATTTCACTTTTTTTATTGAATTTTTCTTTAATTAGTTTAAGCATTAACATTATTAAGGCAGGAAAATAAACACCTAAATAATAACGAGCATATAAGGCGTCAATATCAGTAAGGATTTCGTAAACAGATTCCTGTTCAAAAGGTTTTGGTCGTACAATTTCTTCAACAACATGAACCACTAATATTCTTGCAGTTACAGTAAAAATATAACTGGTAAGAATAAACGAGCCCAAAAACAGCAAGTACTTTTTCTTGTATAAAAATTGAGGGACTTGAAAATAAATTAAAGTGTAAGCTGCCAGTATTCTTGGAACTAGCATAATGGCTTTATGTGTAAAAACTTCATTTGCTTTATACAACGATTCAATTCCTAATGATTGTATCATTAATAAGGTTGCCCAAAATAACACATGAGATATCCAGCGCCTTTCTTGTATGTAGTCTAATAATTTAGAGAGATGGTTTTCCATGTTCCAAAAATAAATAGAAAATAGTTTGAAACTTACCTCAATAGCCCAATACCCATTTATTACCTATCAATTTAAAGTTGCTGATGACCAATTTAACTTATCATGTACACCTCATTATATGTCGTGAATAAAACACAATTCATCTACTTCTTAATAATTGCGTGTATTAATCATAGACTTTTGAAGCATCAATAAAAAAAACAGTTTATGACACGTATTTTATTTACAGTACTATTTTGCTTAATAACCACAGTAGGTTTTGCAAATGATAATTTAGCTAGAAAGATATCAGGAATTGTTATCGATGCTGAAACTAAAGAACCATTAGAATTTGCTACAGTTTCAATTATAAAACAAGGCCAATTAGTAGATGGAATTATTACTAACGAAAAAGGAGAATTTTCCATTTCAGCTGAACAAGGAAATTATGTAATAAGAGTAGAATATATCTCGTATAAAAAACATGAAGTAGAGGTAGATTTAAATAAAAATCTAAATCTTGGAGTAATACCTTTGGAAGTAGATATGGAAGCTTTAGAAGCTGTTGAGGTAGTAGCTGAGCGTTCTACGGTTGATCTGAAACTTGATAAAAAAGTATTTAATGTAGGAAAGGATCTATTATCTCAAAACGGATCGCTGGTTCAGATTCTAGAGAATGTGCCTTCAGTTGCAGTAGATCTAGACGGAGGTGTTAGTTTAAGAGGTAATGCCAATGTTACTGTTTTAATAAACGGTAAACCTTCTGTTTTAGTAGCAAATAATGGTTTAGATCAAATTCCGGCACAGCAAATAGAACGTATTGAAGTGGTGACAAATCCATCGTCACGATACCAAGCAGCAGGTACTGCCGGGATTATAAATGTGATAATGAAGAAAAATAAAATTGGCGGGTTCAGTGGCTCATTAAGTATGAGCAACTCTATAAGAGCAGATTTTAATACAAATGCCAGTTTAAATTACAAAGCCAATAAATTTAATGTGTTTTCTACATTGGGATACCGATTTGTGGACAATAAAATGACCGAACAGGTACACCAAAACTCATTAGTAAATGGTAATACTGTTATTCTTGATCAGTCATCAGATATCTATAGAAATTCAAAAGTCTCAAATATATATGTAGGCTTAGATTATTTTTTGAATGATAAAAACACCTTCACTGCAGCGTATTATAAGGTTTTAATAGATAGAAATAACAAGGTGAGTTATGACTATAATTATTTTGATGCTTTAGGAGTATTAGATAGTACTGTTGTTAGAGGTGAGAAATATTATGAACCTATGGATCACAATCAATTGGAGTTGAATTATGCAAAAACCTTTGATAAAGAAGGAAAAAAATTAACCATAGATTTTCAATACGATTTTTGGGATGATGATGAGAATGAAACTTTTGTGACTCAAAAAACAGCTCCAACAGAATTGGCAGAAGCACTTTCTAGAACTCGTGATATAGAAAGCAGTAAAGATTATTTATTGCAGTTGGATTTTGTAAACCCAATTAATGAAAACTCAACTTTTGAAACTGGACTTAGAGGTGAGACCAGAGTTATTACCAGCGATTATAAGGCCGAAACATTTGACGGTAATAATTGGCAGATATTTAATGGGATTGAAAATGAATTAGATTATGAAGAAAATATTGGAGGTATTTATGCACAATATGCTGGTAAATCTAATAAATTAAGTTACCAATTTGGATTAAGAACAGAGTTTACTAAAATTAGTATTACTGATACTAATAATGAGTTTAAAAACACGAAAGAGTATACCAAATTATTCCCTACAGCACATTTAACTTATGCGTTTTCAGACAAAACAAACATGCAATTAAGTTATAGCAGACGTATTAACAGACCTAGTTTCTGGCACTTAAATCCGTTTGGAGGTTTAGCACAATTGAATACGATTCGTCAAGGTAATCCTGATATGGATCCTGCACTAACAAACTCTTTAGAGGTTGGATTTTTAACCCGAATAGGAAAGCTTAGAATCAATCCTTCTATATATTACCAAAATACGGATGATCCATTTCAATTTATTACCGAAAGAAATGCCGACGATATTTTAGTGACAAAACCAATAAATATAGATACTGAAAACAGAATTGGATTTGAACTATCGTTAAATTACAGACCTTTAAAATGGATGCAATTATCAGGCGAGCTAAACTATTTTGGGTTTGAACAAAAAGGAGCCTATAGTAATGTAAATTTTGATTTTAAGGACAGCAGATGGTTTACAAGAATTAACTCCAGATTTAAATTACCATCAGATATCACTTTACAAACTAGCTTTAACTATAATGCAAGAAATGAAAGTGCACAAACAGTTACTAAAGCAAATCATACTCTAGACCTAGGATTAAATAAAAGCTTTTTCAATAAACAAGCAACACTAACTTTTAATGTTAGAAACATGCTAGATTCTAGAGAACAAATAATGACAAGAACGGGAGACAATTTTAGTTTCCAATCAACTAGAAAGTTACTTGGGCCAAAATATACCTTAACGTTTATGTATCGTTTTAATCAAAATGGAAAAACGAAAACAAGGCGACCAGGAGAAAGTAATAGAAATTAACTTTTTTCACTGACCTAAATAAAGGTCATCGTAGTAAAAAAACCATTATAAAGGATAAATATTATGAAGATTAAACTAATAGTAGCAGCAATAATTTATTGTATCACTCTTATCGACCAATCTTATGCACAGATAACTATAGAAGAAGGCTCAGGACATTTCATCTTTAATGGAGGAGATGGACATGAACAGGATACTATCAATGTGTATCATTATAAGCCTAAGAGCTTTACAGTAAATTCAAAAATTCTTTTGGTAATTCCAGGTGCTGGAAGAAATGCAGATGATTATAGAGATTCATGGATAGAAGCTTCTGAGAAACACAGTGTGCTGATCGTGTCTCCTTCATATGGAGAAAAACAATATGATTATGGAGCATATCACTTAGGAGGGATTGTAAAGAATCTGGATATGAGAACAGGAATCAGTTTTGAAAAAGGGACTAATAGGGTTCATATGGATGAGTCTGTTGATAGATTTGATGTTAACCTCGACTCAAAACAATGGATCTATCACGATTTTGATAGGCTTTTTAATGTAGTAGTCAAAACTGTAAACTCATCTCAAACGCAGTACGATATTTTTGGTCATTCAGCAGGAGGACAAATATTACATCGATTTGCATTATTCTTGCCTAAATCAAAGGCCAATAGAATATTAGCGTCAAATTCCGGTTCATACACTTTGCCAGATTTTAATGTTAAGGCTCCTTTTGGGCTTTTAAACTTAAATTTAAAATCTTCTAACCTCAAAGATGCATTTAAAAAGAAACTTGTTGTTTTTTTAGGTGAGCTAGATAATGAAAATGAAACAGGAGGTTTATTACTTCGATCACCAACGGTAGATCAACAAGGAACTCATAGACTAGCTAGAGGTAAAAACTTTTTTGCAAAAAGTCAAAATATGGCAAAGCAATTGAATACTCAGTTTAATTGGAAATTACATATTGTTCCTGGAATAGGTCATAATCAAAAGAAAATGGCAAATGCAGCGTCAAAGTATTTATATGAAAAATGATGAATTAGTCTAAAATGAAAAAGCCCAAGCGTTAGCTTGGGCTTTTCTTTATATTTAAAATAGTTATTTACTTTAAAGATGCTTTCAAAAGCTCTCTGTTCATTCTAGCAATATTGTCTAGAGAAATGCCTTTAGGACATTCTACTTCACAAGCTCCAGTATTAGTACAGTTACCAAAACCTTCTAAGTCCATTTGAGCAACCATATTACGCACACGATCAGCAGCTTCAACTTGTCCTTGAGGCAGTAAAGCATATTGACTTACTTTTGCCCCAACAAATAACATTGCAGAAGAGTTTTTACAAGTAGCCACACAAGCACCACAACCAATACAAGTTGCAGCATCCATAGCTTCATCTGCATCATGCTTTGAAATTGGAATTGCGTTTGCATCTTGCGTATTTCCAGAAGTATTTACAGATATAAATCCACCAGCTTGTTGAATACGCTCAAATGCTGTTCTGTCTACAACTAGATCCTTAATTACTGGGAAAGCAGCAGCTCTCCAAGGCTCAATTGTAATGGTGTCACCATCGTTAAACATACGCATGTGTAACTGGCATGTTGTAATACCACGATCTGGTCCGTGAGCTTCACCATTTATATATAATGAACACATTCCGCAAATACCTTCACGACAGTCATGATCAAAAGCTACAGGTTCTTCACCTTCAGCAATTAATTGTTCGTTCAAAACATCCATCATTTCTAAGAAAGACATATGCTCTGAAATATCATTCACTTTATAGTCGACCATACGACCCTTATCATTCGCGCCTTTTTGACGCCAAATCTTCAGTGTTAAATTCATTCCTTTTCCTGACATAACTTTCTTATTTGTATGAACGTTGTTTTAATTCTATATCGTTAAATTCTAACTCTTCTTTATGCATCACAGCATCTGCAGGCTCTCCTTTATATTCCCAAGCAGCAACAAAAGCAAATTCATCATCTTTACGTTTTGCTTCTCCTTTTTGTTCTCCGTCTAACTCTACAGACTCTTCTCTAAAGTGTCCACCACAAGATTCTTCACGCATTAAAGCATCTTTAGCAAATAGCTCACCTAATTCTAGAAAATCTGCTACACGTCCAGCTTTTTCTAATTCTGGATTCATTTCGTTAGCATCTCCAGGAACTTTTACATCTTTCCAGAACTCTTCACGAATTTGCTTGATTTCAGCCATCGCTTCTTTAAGTCCTTTTTCATTACGTGCCATACCTACTTTATCCCACATCACTTTTCCTAAACGTTTGTGGAAGTGGTCAACAGATTTAGTTCCGTTGTTATTCATAAAGAAATCGATACGATCTCTAACTTCTTTTTCAGCTTCTTCAAATTCTGGTGTATCAGTTGGAATTGCTCCTGTACGAATATCATCAGCTAAATAATCACCAATTGTATAAGGTAATACGAAATAACCATCAGCTAAACCTTGCATTAATGCAGACGCTCCTAAACGGTTAGCACCATGATCAGAGAAGTTAGCTTCACCAATACAGTATAAACCAGGAACGGTTGTCATTAAGTTATAATCAACCCAAACACCACCCATTGTATAGTGGGTTGCAGGATAGATCATCATTGGCGTTTTGTATGGATTCTCGTCAACGATCTTCTCATACATTTGGAATAAGTTTCCGTATTTAGCTTCTACGATAGCTTCACCTAATTCTGTGATCTTAGCGGCTGAAGGATTATCGATACCATTAATTTTTGCTTGCTCTTTTCCGTAACGCTCAATCGCAGAAGCAAAATCTAAGTAAACAGCTTCTCCAGTAGCATTAACACCATAACCAGCATCACAACGTTCTTTTGCAGCACGAGATGCTACATCACGTGGCACTAAGTTACCAAAGGCTGGATAACGACGCTCTAAGTAATAATCTCTTTCGTCTTCAGACAAATCGGTTGGTTTTTTACGACCTTCACGAATTGCCATAACATCATCCATATTCTTAGGCACCCAAATACGTCCATCATTACGAAGTGACTCAGACATTAATGTTAATTTAGACTGATAATCACCAGAACGAGGAATACATGTTGGGTGAATTTGTGTATAACAAGGGTTTGCGAAATACGCTCCTTTTTTATGAATTTTCCATGCAGCAGTAGCATTAGAACCCATTGCGTTTGTTGATAAGAAGTATACGTTTCCGTAACCACCAGAAGCGATAACCACAGCATGAGCCGAGTGACGCTCAATGTCACCAGTAATTAGGTTTCTGGTAATAATTCCTCTTGCTTTTCCGCCTACCTTTACAACATCAAGCATTTCATGACGGTTATACATTTGAATTTTACCACGAGCAATCTGACGGTTCATTGCTGAATACGCTCCTAATAATAATTGCTGACCAGTTTGTCCTTTAGCGTAGAATGTACGTGATACTAATACACCACCAAACGAACGGTTGTCTAATAACCCACCATAGTCACGAGCAAAAGGAACACCTTGAGCTACACATTGGTCAATAATATTTGCAGATACTTCGGCAAGACGATACACGTTAGCTTCACGCGAACGGTAATCGCCACCTTTTACAGTATCGTAGAATAATCTATAAGTTGAATCACCATCACCTTGGTAATTTTTTGCAGCATTAATACCACCTTGCGCAGCAATAGAGTGCGCACGTCTTGGTGAATCTTGGTAACAAAATGCCTTTACGTTATATCCTAACTCAGCTAAGGTTGCAGCGGCAGAACCTCCTGCTAATCCTGTTCCAACAACGATAACGTCAATTAAACGCTTGTTAGCTGGATTTACTAAGTCTATTTTATCTTTATAAGTTGTCCATTTATCTTTAATTGGACCCTTTGGTACTCTTGAATCTAAAGCCATAATTATTTAAGATTAATGGTTGAAATGGTGATAAATTGCTATAATAATAAAACCAAGTGGAATTAAGTATGAGTATACTTTTCCAAAGGCTTGTAAGAACTTTTTACGTCCAGCAGTAACTCCCATCGATTGAAATGCAGAGGTAAACCCATGTAATAAGTGCAATGCTAACAAAACAAATGCTATAACATAGGCACCAACTCTAATTGGACTTACAAATTTATGCTGTAATTCTTCAAAGTATCTAAACTCTTGAGTTCCAGCAATCATTCCAGTCATATCTCCTTCAATATATTTAACTGCCATTTCTGGAATCCAGAAATCAATAAAATGTAATACTAAAAAGGCTAAAATGGCAAGACCACTATAGATCATATTTCTACTCATCCAAGTAGAATTAGCAGCACCATTGTTTTTTGCATATTTCACGCCTATTGCTTTTCTGTTTTTCAACTCTAAAACAAAGCCCATTACAAAGTGGAAAACAACCCCTATAATAAGTACAGGTTGTAAGGCCAATTGTACTAAAGGATTTGTTCCCATAAAATGAGATAATTGGTTAAACAACTCTACACTAAAGAGAGATGTAATATTAACCGCTAAATGTATAATTAAGAAAAACATGAGGAAGAATGCAGAAAGTGCCATGGCTACTTTTCTTCCTATTGAAGATTTAAAAAATCCACCCATGATAAATTGAAATTTATTAGTTCCAGCAAAAATACTTCAGGGTGAAGTTTCTAGCAAAAACATTGATATGTTTTTTTCTATTTAGAATGGTTTTAAAAAGACATATTGAGTTAGGAAACAAAAAAGCCTGCTATAAGATTGCTAGCAGGCTTTCATTTTTTTTAAACTAAGCGTTATTTTATTTCAAGTGTTGTTTTTTGAGAGCCAATTTGAACAGTATATTTTCCTTTAGGTAAATAGTACTTACCGTTTTGAGCTTTAGGGATTTTTAATTTGGTGTTTTCTTTCATTAGATCTTTACGTCCGCCGCTAGACATGGTAAGGTCGTATGTAGCATAATTAAACCCTTTGGTAGCATCCACTTTAATAGAATTAAGTAATACACCACCTTCAGATAAAATATTTACACCTTGTGTTGCTTTTGCACTGGAATAAAAAGCAAATGTTGTTGAAGGTTCAAAAGAAGGATAGAATTGCCCCCAAGAACTTCCCCAACGTCTAGAATGATTAACCGGGTTAATATCAAAAAGTGTAATAGCATTACTCCCAACTTTACTATAATTTTGTAACGCAGAAATATCTGCTTTATAAATAGAACGGCCATGAGTTCCAATTACAAGGTCTTTAGCTTTTGGATGTACTACTAGATCATGAACCGCAGCTTTTGTCAGTCCGTTTGAAAATGCATGCCAAGAGTTACCACGATCAAACGTTACATATGCACCATTGTCTGTTCCTAGGTATAAAATATTTTCATCTTTAGTATCTTCTTTAATAACATTTACAGGAGCATTTGAAATACCATTAGTAATAGATTTCCATGTTTTACCCATATCTTCACTTACATAAGCATATACTTTAAAATCATCATTTCTATATCCATTTAGTGTTGCATAAACACGGTCTTTTTTATGTTGAGAAGCAATGACTCTAGATACCCAAAGACCTTGAGGTAGGGTGTTAGAAACTCTAGTCCATGTATCTCCACTATTGGTAGTTAGGTTAATATATCCATCATCACTACCAACGTATATCATTCCGAATTGGAATGGACTTTCAGAAATAGTTGTTAATGTTCCATAAGGTACATTTCCTTTTTTTCCTCCTGTGGTTAGATCTCCAGAAATGACATCGAAAGTTTCCCCTTGATCCATAGAGCGTAATAGTTTATTCGCTCCCATGTATAAAATATCTTGATTGTGAGGAGATAGTAAAATAGGTGTTTGCCAGTTATATCTGTATGGAGAATCACCTAACTCGTGTTTAGGGTTAATATAGATACGTTCTTCTGTTTCTAAATTAACGCGATAGTAGAATCCAAATTGAGATCCAGCGTAAACAATGTTATTATTTCTACTATCAATCTGCACTTGCATTCCGTCACCACCACCTATACTTTTATAAGGGTATTCACCGCTTCCTTCCCAACGTTTTGAAGCTGAATAAGAACTTGGTCCGTACCAAACACCATTATCCTGTAGTCCACCATAAACATTATAAGGCTCTTGATTGTCTACATTAATATAATAGAATTGCCCAACTGAAGGTTGGTTGTTTTTTGTCCAGTTCTCACCATCATCATAAGTAATATTAACACCGCCATCGTTACCGTTAATTACATGCCCTTCCATTTTAGGGTTTACCCAAATTGCTTGATGATCTGAATGCACATTTTCTTTACCCATAGAGGTGAATGTTTTTCCACCATCATCTGATTTTAATAGAGGTACACCTCCAATATAGATCTTGTTTTGGTTTGAAGTATTTACTGCCATAATTCCGAAATAGTAACCATAAGAGCTATAAACACCGTCTAAGTAACCTTCATGTGTTTTTTTCCATGATTTTCCACCATCGGTAGATTTATACATTTCTGCACCAATAACAGGAGAGTCAAACATAACTGAGTTGGCATTTTCTAAATAGGTAGCCAAATCACTAGGTTGAACACTGCCTTCTTTCACTTGTTTTTTTACACTTGCTGCAGAATGTTTTCTAGGAAAACGATTGCTGCGTAAATAACCATTTAGTTTTTTATCGTCGAGCTTTAAAAGGTCAGCTTTAGACATCGTTTTAAAATCGTCTTTTTGAAGTCCTTGAGTACTTTTCTTTTCAGCTGGACGTCTAAATTGATTGTCTAGAAATGCATAAACAATGTTATCATTAAAAGCAGCAACACCAATTCGTCCAACTCCAGTACCAGTTGGAAAACCACTTCCTTCAGGAGTCATATTTGTCCAAGTGTTTCCTCCATCTGTACTTTTATAAACACCTGAATTTTCACCGTCACCATCAAAATCCCAAGCTTTACGCTCACGTTCCCATGTTGCAGCAAACATTACATTTGGATTGGTTGGCGAAACACTAATATCTATAACTCCAGTACCTTCATTTATAAAAAGAACATTTTTCCAGGTTTTTCCACCATCAGTTGTTTTATAAATACCACGCTCAGCATTTGGGGTATATAAGTGACCAATAACACCAACTGTAACATCGTCTGGATTATTTGGATTGATAACAATGCGTCCAATGTGTTGAGAGTCTTTAAGTCCAACATTTGTCCACGTTTTTCCTTTATCATCACTTTTTAAAATTCCTATTCCTGAGTACGAAGAACGAGATGAGTTACTTTCTCCTGTACCTATCCAAATAGTACCTTTATTCCAGTCTACTGCAATATCGCCCATGTTTTGAGTAGGTGCATTATCTGCTACTGGTGTAAAAGAAGTACCATTATTATTTGTATACCATAATCCTCCCGAAGCATAGGCTACATAAAACTCTGTTGGATTTTTTGGGTTCACATCAAGATCAACTACACGACCACTCATTATGGAAGGACCAATATTTGTAAAGGGCACATTTTCAACAATAGATTGTTGTGCATTACTTGAAAATATAGCTAAAAAAGCTAGTGCTAAAAATTGTTTAAAATATTTCATTTTGGTTGGAAATTTTAAGAATCCTTGAAATTACTTAAAACTTAAGAACTAGTCAAACACTGCTAATTAAAAAGGCAAACTTTAACATAAAGTCAATTATTTATTACTTTTAAAACCTAATCAACAACGACATGAAAAAACTAACCATTCTATTTGTTTTATTAATGACAATTTCTTGTACTACAGAAAAACAATATGATATCGGACAAATAAAAACACCAAAAGGAGACATATTACTTTGGTTGTATGATGAAACTCCAAATCATAAAGAAAGTTTTATTGAGTTAGCAAATAAAGGGTATTGGGATTCGTTAAGTTTTAATCGTGTGATACCAAATTTTGTGGCTCAAGGAGGTTGTCCTGATACTCCCGAAGGATTTAATGATCCAGAATATTTATTGGAACCTGAGTTTGTAGATTCATTGACGCATACTTATGGAGCTTTAGGTGCAGGAAGAGACGGAAACCCAGAAAAATTATCTGCTAGATGTCAGTTTTACATTGTTCAAAATAAAGAAGGAGAGCATCGTTTAGATGGAGATTACACTATTTTCGGAAAGGTGATTAAAGGGATGGATGTTGTTGATGCTATTGTAAATGTAGAAAGAGATTCAATAAATGAACCTCTTTCAAAAATTACTTTAGATGTAAATATGATTTCTATAAAAGAAAGCGAGTTAAGAAAACTATATCCTAACTTACATTAAATTATTCTTCCCATTTCCAATCGCCACCAATAATAAGTTTTTCTTTAAGATTATTCTTAATCATAAAGTCTCTGGTGGTTTCGCTGTCCATTTTTGTTGCAGGCAAAGTTTCAGCATTCGCTAAACCATAAAGCATCATAGTACCAAAGCGTGCTGTATTTTTTATATGATCTGGATTTACTAAATGGAAATCATCACAATCAGAATGGTAGCAACTATAAATGGATCTATCTAAATTACTATGTACAGATAAAATTGGGATACCTTCTAGCATAAATGGTTGATGGTCACTATGTAATCCAGTTCTGTTTGAGAAACTATTTTTATAAATGGAGTCCTGATCTTTAATAGTGGCACCTAAAGTTTTAAAGAAATCTTCATTATCTAGCTTTCCTCCAGCATTCATTCCAACAGGGTTACCAGACATATCCAGATTCATCATGTACTTAATATTATCTATAGTGTTGTTTTTAATAGCTTCAGCCACCATATGTCGTGACCCTAAAAGACCTTGTTCTTCACCCATGAACATTACAAACTTTACAGTTCTTTTTGGCTTTAAGTTGTTAGCTTTAAAAGCGCGAGCAATATCTACTATGGCGAATGATCCAATACCATTATCTATAGCGCCAGTAGACAGATCCCAAGAATCTAAATGGCCACCTAGAATAATTTCTTCTTCAGGAAGTTCGCTGCCCTTTAAAGTAGCAATGACATTTCTTGCTTTGATCATGTTGCTATTATTGGTCATATTTATAGTTGCTGTAGAAGAAGTGGTTTTTAATTTTTCTTTTAAAGCCATACCATCTTCTTTACCAATACAAACAGCAGGAACAGGGAGTAAAGCTCCAGTAACAGAAGCGGTTCCTGTTAATAGAACACCATCGTCAACTTGATTAATAATAATGATGCCAATAGCACCATACTTTATTGCTAAAGCAGATTTTTCACTTCTATGTAAATTGGTCAAACCTTCTGGACTACCTTTTAAGATACTAATATAGACAAGCGCAATATTACCTTTAACAGCGTCTGGATTAGCTAAATAATCAGCTTCTAGTCCATTACCCATATCAACAATTTTTCCAGTAACATTAGCCTTAACTGGTGAGTGACCAAGAGTCACTACTTTGGTGTCGTTTCCATCTATTTGAAGCGAAACTTCTCCTCTTGACCAAGCTTCAACTTCAAACGATTGATACTCTACATCAGTAAAACCATACTCTTTAAATTTGTTATACGTATAGGTTTCTGCTTTTGCACCATTTTCTGAGCCTGTTAATCGATGTCCAATAGTTTCTATAGCGTCTTTTAAGTTGTTATAGGCTTCAGAGTTTGCTTTTACTTCAGTATCAATTTTTGCGAATAATTCAGAATTTGACAATGTTTTTTCTTGCTCATTACAGGAAAAAATAATTCCTGCCAAAGCAAATGCGATTAGTGTTTTTTTCATTTTAAGAAATTATGATTGGTTATTTAGTTTACATTTTTATTTTTTTCTCTAGCTCAATTTTAAGCTTACTTTTTTCAAGTTGACGATTAAGTTTGTCTACTTCAGTATTTACTATAGTGTTAAATCGTTTGCTTATAGCTTGTAATCTTCCGTTGAATATTGCAGCTACTTCTTTTTGTTGCTCCGTTGGTTTAAAATCTATTCCATGACCACCAAGATCGCTAGCCAGAGCACTTAAACGACCATAGAGTTTCATAGGAGATCTAAAGGCGTCTTCTCGAGCTCCAGTTAAATGAATATCGTAAAGCGAACCAGCAACGGATTCGGCTTTTTGCAATAATAACTGAGCATTTTTAATATCTTTTTTGCGAGTTAATTTCGGAATAAGAACATTTAATTCACTACGGATAATCTCTACAGTATTGATCATGTTTACCGCAATATTCATGGCGTCTCTTAACTCTAGTGATAGAGCAACTTGTTTTTTAATATCGTCTATAGAACCTTCAGATTTTGGGTCTTTTAGAACGGTTAATTCACGAATAAATTCTTGTTCTCCAACAATTAATTTTACTTTATAAGTGTCAGGAACTGCTTTGGGCCCAAACTGTCCACGCCATAAATCCAAATCCCAAGTTACCAATGGTCTCCAACCTTCACCATTAAGTTGCACCCAAGGTCTACCAGGAGGTGTTGATCGTAAATAAGGTTTGTAAGTTGGTTCATAACGTAAATCCCACATTACTCTATTAATTCCTGCTTTATTACTTCCTTTTAATGTTCTAATAATTTCATCATTTTGAGACAAAATTTGAATTTCAACTTTCTCTTTTGAATCTTCTTTTAAATAATAATTGATTTCTGCTCCATAAGCTGGATTTCTACCAGAGTTCATACTTGGTCCATCGGTTTTTATGCTTTGTTTGTTGTGAAACCTATAAGCTTGCCTTAAACTAAACAAATGTACATCTGAGTTTAGAGCATCATCTACATATTCTCTTAATGGAGAAATATTATCGAGGATATAATAACCTCTACCGTAAGTGCCAATTACTAAATCATCAAAACGCTCTTGAATTTCTAACCAATAAATTGGTGCAGGCGGTAAATTATTTTTTAAACGCATCCAGTTTTCACCATCATCATGACTTATATAAAGGCCATTATCAACACCTAAATACAACATACCTTCCTTTTTAGGATCTTCTTTAATAACATGAGCGAAACTGTGAATAGATTTTGGAACACTTTTGCTTATTAATTTCCATGATTGACCATAGTCGGTCGTTTTATATACAAAAGGATCGAAATTACCCATGTGATGAAGATCTACAGTTATGTAAACTGTACCTTTATTATATCTCGAAATTTCAATATTTGATATGGTTCCCCATTCTGGTATATCGGGAATGTTTTTTGAAACATTTATCCATTCTTTTCCAAAGTTTTTGGTAACATGAACTTGCCCATCGTTACTTCCTGTCCAAATAACACCTTCTTCTAATTTTGACTCTTCTATAGAGATTAAAACTGCACCATCCCAAGTCATTAAATTATCTATAGCGATTCCTCCAGAACTTTCTTGATGCGATTTAATGTTAAGTGTTAGATCTGGACTAATTACTTGCCAACTATTACCATTATCATCACTTTTATGAACAAATTGACTACCCACATACACACGATGTTTTACATGGTTTGAAAAGGTTAAAGGAAAATTCCAATACCAGCGATATTTCATATCCTTAGGCGCCCAACCATAACCAGCTTCTGGCCATACGCGAACATCTTGTGCGTGATCAGTTCTTAAATCATAGCGTTCTAAACCACCATCATAACAACCAGACCAAACAATATTATTGTCAAACGGATCAGGTTGTGCAAAACCACTTTCACAACCTCCAACGCCTTTCCATAAACCTATAGGAATATAGCCTTGTAAGCTGTTGCTCGGACCTTTATATGAGTAACCATCTTGCCTGTTTCCATAAACGTTGTAAGGAATTTGATCGTCTGTAGCTACATGATACATTTGAGCAATTGGTAGCACAATACGCTGGTAAGTCTTACCACGATTCATACTTATGCTGGCGCACCCATCGTGAGCTACCATAATGCGATCTGCATTTGTTGGATCAATCCAAATATCATGATTATCTCCTCCTGCTGAATAGCCTCCCTTTAGTGTTTTACCTCCATCTTTAGAAACAATGAATTTTACATTGGCGATATATATTTCATCAGGATTATCTGTAGAAACACGCATTCTTGTGTAATAAGGTGCACGTTCATTAATGTCATGATTTCTGGTCATAAGTGTCCAGGTTTCACCAAAATCTTCAGTTCTATATAAAGCTGGACTTTCAATTTCAAAAAGGGCATAAGCTATATTTGGATTTGAATGAGAAATGGCTACTCCAGTTTTTCCTACTGGATGATCTTTTCCTCCAGGAAGCCCATTTTCGTTCATGTTTTTCCAAGTTTTTCCGCCATCAGTCGATCTGTAAATTCCTCCTCCGGTACCACCACTATTAAGTCCCCAGGTATTTATATGAATTGACCACATTCCAACTAATAAATTATCAGGGTTTTTTGGATCGATCTCTATGTCTGCTGCACCTGTATTTTCATCTATAAACAGAATTCTATCCCAAGTTTTTCCACCATCAGTTGTTTTAAAAATACCACGTTCTTGTTGTGGACCAAAGGTATGTCCTAAAGCTGCGGCATAAACTATATCTGGATTGGTTGGATGCACAATAACTCGACCAATACGACCTGTTTTTTCAAGTCCCATGTGCTTCCATGTTTTACCAGCATCTTCAGATTTATATATACCGTCGCCCATGGCATGCGCAGGACGAATAATAAAAGTTTCTCCAGTGCCGACCCAAAGTATGTCTGGGTTAGAAGGTGTGACGGCTAGTGATCCAATTGAGGACACATCTTGTTTGTCGAAAATTGATTTCCAGTTAAGACCTCCATCAGTAGTTTTCCATAAACCTCCCGAAGCAGCACCAATATAGCTAATCATTGGATCTCCTGGTACACCAGCTACAGCAATAGCTCTATTTCCTTCGGGTCCAATAAATCGGAAATTTAGGTTTTTAAATACAGTGTTATCAACTTGAGCAGAATGATTTTGAATTGAAAAAATGCTTAATAAAAAGCAAAAGATAATCAGCTTATGTTTCATTATTTAATTGGTTGGTTAGCAATGAAAATAGAAATGAAACCAAATATAGAGAAACTGTCTAAGCAATTAAACTTAAAAATGTTAATGTTGTTTAATTATTTGTATTGGTAAGAGCCCTTTAAGAGGTAATTATTACATTTGTTTTTTAAACAAAAAGACTATGAAATACCACCCAATAAACAATAGGTTATTTATAAAGAATAGAGGAAAATTTACGGCTCAAATGAAGTCGAAAGCTATTGCGGTTTTTAATTCTAACGATATTTATACGACTGGTGCAGACAGTTCGCTTCCGTTTCATCAGCATAGAGATATATTTTACTTAAGTGGTGTTGATCAGGAAGAGAGTATTTTGTTGTTGTTTCCAGATGCTTTAGAGAAAAAACATAGAGAGGTATTGTTTGTGAAAGAAACCAATGATCATATAGCTATTTGGGAAGGCGCTAAATTAACCAAAGCACAAGCTACTGCTACATCAGGTATCGAGACAGTGTATTGGTTAAGTGATTTTGATAAGGTGTTTTTTGATCTGATGACTGAAGCCGAAACGATATACTTTAATACCAATGAACATTACCGTCAGGCTGTTGAAATGGAAACGCGTGAAGACCGTTTTATTAAAATGGTAAAAGATAAGTTTCCTGCTCATAGTTGGGCAAAAAGCTTTCCTATTCTTCAAAATATAAGAGGAGTAAAAGAACAGGAAGAAATAGACCTTTTGCAAACAGCTTGTGATATCACAGAAAAGGGCTTTAGACGTATTTTACAGTTTGTAAAACCTGGAGTTATGGAGTATGAGATTGAAGCCGAATATATGCATGAGTTTTTAAGAAATCGCTCTAAGGGGTTTGCATATACGCCAATAATAGGATCAGGATTTAATGCTTGTGTACTTCACTATATAGAAAACAATCAAACCTGTAAAGATGGCGATATGTTACTGATGGATGTTGGAGCAGAATATGCTAACTATTCTAGTGATATGACAAGAACTATTCCTGTAAATGGAAAGTTCACTGATAGACAAAGAGCAGTTTATAATGCCGTACACCGTGTAAAAGATGAAGCAACAAAGATGCTAGTTCCTGGAACTATTTGGGCAGATTACCATGTTGAGGTAGGAAAAATAATGACCTCTGAATTATTAGGATTAGGGCTAATTGATAAAGCTGATGTGCAAAATGAAGACCCTAAATGGCCTGCTTATAAAAAGTATTTTATGCATGGTACATCTCACCATATGGGATTAGATACTCATGATTATGGCGAATTGAAAACTCCAATGAAAGCAGGTATGGTATTTACTGTTGAACCTGGAATTTATATTCCAAAAGAAAATATGGGAATACGTTTGGAAGATGATGTAGTGGTTCAGGAAACCGGAGTGCCATTAAATCTTATGAAAAACATTCCGATAGATGCAGATGAGATAGAAGAATTAATGAATTCATAAAACAAAAATGCCGCTTAAAAGCGGCATTTTTTATAACTATATTTTATAATTAAGCTTTGTCTTTCTTTTCAGCACAGCATGCTTTTTTACAATCTTCAGCACAAGCTTTTTTCTCTGCTTCAGTTTTGTCTTTACAACACGCTTTATCACAATCTTCTTTACATTCTTTTTTAGTTGAAAATTCTTCAACAACCTTCATGTCACTTACCTTATAGGTGTCTGCTGTTTTGTTTACTGTTGCTTCTAAAGATTCGTGATTAACAACAGCTTCATCATATTCAACCATAGCCAATTTTCTTTCAAAATCAACTTTTACATCCTTAACACCATCCATTTTATTAATCTTTTTCTGTATAAGTCTAGCACAACCAACTTCACAAGTCATTCCATCTATTGTAAACTCAGATTTAATAAAATTAGCATCAGGGTTTAATTTCTTTTCAGCTTTTACAGCTACTGTTTTTGCTTCAACCGATTTTACTTCAGGGGTTGTTTCATTTTTACAAGAAACAAATAAAGCTGTTACCATAACAAGAGCTAAAATATTTTTCAATGTCTTCATAAGTATTTAATATTAAGATGCATGCAAAATTACTAATTAATACTGTTACTTGTGATTAAAATTCTCACTTTTGTGGTGTCGTAACTTATAACTATGCATACGGGAAATAAAAAATGGTTCTACTTAGTTATTCTTTCCATTATTTGGGGGAGCTCATTTATACTAATAAAAAAGAGTTTAATAGGATTAACGCCATTGCAGTTAGGTGCTTTGCGAATTATTATATCTGGACTTTTCATTTTTATTTTTGGCTTACATACCATTAATACTATTACAAAGAAGCAATGGAAATGGTTAATTATCTCTGGGTTTTTGGGAACATTTTTTCCTGCGTTCTTGTTTGCTTATGCTGAGACTGAGATCGATAGTGCCGTAGCTTCTATTTTAAATTCCTTAGTGCCTTTAAACACCATTTTATTTGGTTTTGCAGTATTTAAAATTGCCTCAACGAAAAGACAAATGTGGGGTGTTATCATCGGATTTATAGGAACAGCACTTCTTATATTAAAAGGGGCAGAGCTAAATCCTCATCAAAACTATTTATATGCTGGATTTGTAGTGCTTTCAACTGTTATGTATGCGTTTAATGTAAACATTATTAAAAAGTATTTGCAAGACGTAAAAGCAATAACCATTGCAGTTGGAAATTTTACTTCTATTATTATTCCAGCAATAATTGTGCTTTTGGCAACTGGGTTTTTCTCTAAAACTACTTTTGAACAACCAGATATTATGATGTCTTTACTATATGTTACTATTCTTTCTGCGTTTGGAACAGCACTTGCAAAAGTGTTGTTTAACAAGTTAGTTCAAATGGCTACACCAGTATTTGCTTCATCGGTAACATATAGCATGCCTATTGTAGCTGTGGGTTGGGGATTATTAGATGGTGAAGGCTTTAGTTTGTTGCAAGCCATGGCGACTATTTTAATACTTGCAGGGATCTATTTGGCTAATAAAAGAAATTGATTTTCAGGGCGTTAATTTTAAATAGGTTTAAATAAAATTAGGAATACCGTATTTTTTTTCCGAAATTTAAGGTGCTTCATTTTCGACCACAAAACAGATATGGTTATGAAAAGAGTAGCTCTTCCAGTTCGTTTCGGTATTGCAATTAGTGGTTCATTAATTGCCTTCTTTTTGATATTATCACTATTTAAACAACACACAAATCCGGTATATAGTTTATTTAATGTAATAATTACTGGATTTGGAATTTACGAAGCGATAAAATCGTATAAACTTAGAAGAGGTGGTGCATTTACCTATACAGGAGGATCTGTAGTAGGGTTGGTCGCAGGTTTTATAGCTACTCTAATCTTTACAATTTTCTTCACACTTTATGTAACAGAAATTGACACCTCATTCTTGTCAAATGTCCTTACAAGTTACAAGGGAGGATATGACGTAAGTATTGGATTGATTATTTTTTTAGTGGCCATTATGGGCTTTGCTACAACAGTAGTTCTTACTTTATCTTTCATGCAGTTATTTAAAACCAGTCGAAACCTTCGATAAATAGGGTTAAATGATTTGCAGTTTAATTAATTAGCAGTATATTTGCACTCATTTTTTGAACAAATTAATAAATAAAACGTTACGCTATGTACGCAATTGTAGAGATAGCAGGGCAACAATTTAAAGTTGAAAAAGACCAGAAAGTGTTTGTTCACCGTTTACAAACTGAAGAAGGAAAGAAAGTAGCTTTCGATAATGTACTTCTTGTAGCAGATGGTGACAATGTAACTGTAGGCGCCCCAGCTATAGACGGAGC
>JASBUG010000040.1 GCA_030148025.1 Flavobacteriaceae bacterium
TAATACCATTCTTCCTGATGATGTAGATCCTAATATTATACACATTGCCACCAATATTGGGTACATAAAATACAATATCAATACTAGCCAAGTTGTGGACTTCTTAAATATCACTAGTCAAAACCCAGCCATAGGTAATGCTGTGGGATTAGCTCTTAACCCAACAAATAATGAGATTGCTATTGCCTTGACTGATGGTATAGCCGTCTATAACGGTGCTGCAGTAACAAAATACACCTATGATAATTCTAGTTTAACGGTTGGACAGTCAGGGTTTCAAAATTTGAAAATAAAATACAATCCAGCCGGAGAGTTATATATTTTTAAGTCTGATGTAAATGCTTATCAAGTGTTTAGTGGTGGTATATTTCAACCAGAAGTGGCTTTAACTTTTCCCCCACAAGACATTGAAGAAAGTGCAGATGGAACAAAAATTTTCTTCGCTACTTGGAATACAGGTTTAGAAGAATATACAAAAGCAACTACAAGTTTTACAACACATACAACCTCTAACTCTGATCTTTTAGCTAATACTCCTTCTGTTTTGTTTAGAAATAGTGCCGGAACAATTTTTGTTGGCTGTGGCCAGGGATTCAACACTATTGATAGTGGTGGTGTGTGGGGTACTTTTCAAGATGCAACTAATTTTTTTGCGGCTTTTAGTTTTTCTGAAAATAGCAGCGGAGATATATTAGTTAATAGTTCGCGGCCAAATACTTCGTATGCTAATGGATTTTGTGTTGTTGACCTATCTACTAACACGTGGACAAACTATAAACAAAATGATGCTAATTGTGTAAATAAAAACTCTATTGGTTCCCTTTGTTATGGGGCAAACGACAATATTTATGTCTCTCCTTTTGAATTTTTTGGATATAGCAATCTATTAGAATTTATCCCTACAACCGATACCTGTTCAAATAAGGATATTAATTATTTAAATGGTCCTGACATTGGAACTTATGCTAGCACCTTTGCTGTAAGAAGTAAACCCGTAGGAAGCGGAAGTAGAGGTGGAAATGCTCTTGAGGTTGTATTCCAAAATAATGACCCCGGTTCTTTCTCTTCAGTAGAGATTGATCCTTTAAGTTTTAATGGTTCAATTCTTAATACAAACACCTATGATCCTCCTCCTGGAAACTCACTTTGGGATGTAAATGCAAGTAATGATGTCCTTTTTTTTGAAACTGATACAGGCATTCTTTTAAACCATCCAAATGGCACAGAAGCACAAATAGACCACGGGCTTGCAGGATATCAAAGTTTAAAAATTAAAACACCTGATGGCCCAAGTGATCCAGGTGTCGTTGAAATTGTACAAAGAGGCACCTTAAATGGCGATCATAAACTATTTACTAATCAAATAGATTTAAATACAAATACGAGTACACCTTTACAAGAAATGACTTTTCCATCAGTTAAAAATATTAATCCTACACAAGGGTTTAGATATGGGTTTAAAAGAGCTAATAATGGTGTTACAAACACATCATCTGTCTGCACTCTCATACCAATTCAAGGTGAAGCAAATCCAACTATCTTTTGTAGTGAGAGTGATTCTCCTTTTACGCCTCCTGGAACAACTATAATTAATGAATCGCTTCTTTTTAACCCAATTTCAGACCCTGTTACTTTTTCATTAGATTCTAATACAAATGCTTTCTTAGTTGCTAAGGATAATACAACTCTAACTTGTGGTTTCCGTAATCCTGACACAAACAATTTAGAACTCATAGATCATCAAGAAGATCTTGATATGGATTCCAATCCGGATGAAGCTACTGTACCCTCAAATCAGCCTGATTGGAATAATTCTAGTGAAATTGTTGCAAAAGTTCTTATTATGTACTTCAGGGGTCAGTTAACTGGTCCTACCCCTACTGTTTTAAAAAAAGATACCAATTCATCTACAAGAAATAGTTCTTCATCTTCTATAACTCTTTCTTCAGAAGTTCTTTCTGGGGCTGCTATGAATATTGTTCCAACTGATTTTGTTATTTATGATTTCTACTTACACCAATACTCAGTAACAAATGCGACAATGGTTCTTCTAACAAATTTTGGCCTTCTCATTAAAACAGGAATTGATATTTCGTCAATAACTTTAAGTAATAAAAACTATGGATATAATAAGGATACATCATTATACCCAAACCCATCTAATGATCAGGTTGCTTTTTCTAGCAACAAAATAACAACTGTAAAAGTATATGATATTAATGGACGAATAGTTTTAGAAAAAAATGGAAACAATTTTTCTGTAAAAGCCTTGGCAAAAGGGGTTTATATTGTTAAAGGGCAGACTGATGAAAATCAAACCATCTCTAAAAAACTCATCGTGAATTAATCCTCAAAAGGTTTTCCTAAATATACCAAATGAGCATCTGTTAATTCTACATCTATAGTTTCACTAGATGAAGGTATGATGTGTAATTCACCTTTTTGATCTTTTATAAAAAGTGGTATTTTATTATCATCCTTGTTTGTTAATGAAATTAGTTTTAGATAGGTGTTTTTATCTGAAATCTCAATTTCATTTATTGAAGGATACGCTTCTGTAGTATTTTGTAAAGAATGATAATCGTCTGTGTGACTAAAGAGTCCTTCTTTTGGGTTGTTATTTTCATCAAGCATTTCACTTTTTGAAACCAGTCTAAAAGATCCGTTTTCTCCAAATTGCTCACCTAATTTATCAATAGCATAGGTGTTAATGTCCGGGTTTGCTGTTAAAGCCATTAAATAGCCTACATCATTTAGCTCAATATCATCAAAAATGGAGTCTGAATAAATATTGGTATTAATAGCATTAAGCCCGCTTTCATGAGCTTTTTTAATATTCTCCATATTACTGTCAACTAAAACAACATGCCTGTTATTGTTTCGTAGGTAATCACCTATTAATCGTGATACGTTAGATGCTCCAATGATGAGAACTCCTTCTGAACTACGTAAAAATACACCGACTATTTTTGCAAAAAAACGTGCTGTTGTAGCGTTAAGCAAAACAGTTCCTAAAACGATCATAAATACCAAAGGAGTAATATATTCGGCTCCTATAACGCCTTTAGTCATCAGCTTACTGCCAAATAACGAAGCAATACCAGCGGCTACAATTCCTCGTGGACCAACCCAGCTTATAAATAGTTTTTCATTAAATGACAACGAAGATTTGTGTGTACTTAAAAACACACCTATTGGTCTAACCACAAAAACAACAATTGCAAATAGTGCTGCTGTTTTCCAGTTAGCTAGTAACATTAGGTTTTCCATACTAATGTTAGCAGCTAATAAGATGAAAAGTATAGATATTAAAAGGACGCTTAAGGATTCTTTAAAGTGTAAAAGCTCTTTTAAATTTTCAACCTTACTGTTTCCTAAAACCATTCCCATAACTACAACTGATAAAAGTCCTGATTCATGTGCAAAAACATCAGACATTACAAAGACCAGTAACACAATTGATAACGAAAACACATTTAATAAGTAATGCGGCACAAGTTTTTTATTTATAACAAACTTTAAGGCGTGAGCGAAGGTAAATCCGAAAGTGGTACCAAATAAAATAATCTTTCCAAATTCAATTAAGGCAGTTTTTGTAAATGCACCTCCGCCTCCAACAGATATAAATTCGAAAACCAAAACAGCCACCAAAGCTCCTATTGGATCAATAAGAATTCCTTCCCATTTTAAAACAGCTGACACATCTTGTTTTAGTGGAATGTTTCTTAAAATAGGTGTAATTACAGTAGGTCCAGTAACAATTATTAAGGCCGAAAACAAAAAAGAAAGCTTTAAATCTAAACCGAAAATATAATAAACAGCTATTGCTGCTAAAACAAATGTTACGAGAGAACCTAAAGAAATTAGTTTGGTAATAACAGATCCTACATTTTGAATTTCCTTTAGTTTTAAGGTTAGTCCTCCTTCAAAAAGTATAATACTAATAGCTAGCGAAACAAAATAATACAATCCTTCACCGGGAAATAATCCTTTTTCTCCATTCCAAATAGGTTCTATCCATTTATTTCCATCTTCCGAAAGATATTCGGCTGCAATAGGCCCTACAAGTAAACCAATAAGTATTAATGGGAGAATAGCTGGAATTTTAAAACGCCATGCAACCCATTGTGCTAAAATTCCAAGAATAACGATACCTGCTAATTCTACCATAAGAACATTTTTGAGTTAAAATACTAAATTTTAAAAATACGAGCAATCAAAAAGATTAACCATCACAAAAAGTGTTTTGCATATATATAAAAAATACTATCTTTCCGCCTCAACTAAGAGTCTCGAGTTTGAATTTAAAACCATTCACTACCATAGGTATAGGAGTGACCTTTTCTCCAAATTTAAAAGCTAATATTAGTGAAGCTGCACGGTTATCACTTTTTTTTCAAGCTAAATTGGTATTAATACATGTTGGAGACAAAACTACAGATAAGGAGAATGCTTTTAAAACATTTTTAAAACCTTACATCGATCAAAATATCGATTATGAAATCGTTTTTAAAACTGGTGACCCTGTCGATGTTATTCTTAGTGCCACTCAAGAAAAAGATATTGATCTTCTTATTTTAGGTGCGCTTCAGCGTGAGACTTTCTTCAAATATTATGTTGGTTCTATTGCTAGAAAAATAACGCGACAAGCAAAATGTTCTGTCTTGTTATTAATAAACCCTTCGGTAGATAGAATTGCTTGTCAGCATATAGTTGTAAATGGTCTAGAAGACCCTAAAACTAAGCAAACCGTTACCACTGCTTTTTATGTAGCTCATAAATTAAGCTCCGATAAAATCACTATTGTAGAAGAAATAAGTCAACAAGAAGTTGCAGTAAATGTAGATGATGATAAATCACTTAGAAAGTCTACTATTGTAAAAGAACGGCTTAAACTAAGAGAAGATACCAGAGTTAAAAAAATCATAGACGATATACCTAGTGAATATAAAAGTTCACTTGCAATAAATACGCAACCTATTTTTGGAAAACGCGGTTATTCTATAGGGCATTATGCACAAGTAGTTAGAGCAGATTTATTAGTAATGAATGCTCCTGTAAAAACGTCGTTCTGGGATAGATTATTTCCGCACGATATAGAACATATTTTAACCGAATTACCAACTGATGTTTTAATAATTAGATGAGCCAAGAAAAGAATAACATAAAAGAATTCTTTAAGGCCTTACCAAAAAACATCTTTTCTGGTTTTGTGGTTAGTCTTATTGCCTTACCTCTTTGTTTAGGACTAGCCATGGCTAGTGAAGCGCCTCCTATTGCTGGTGTGATTGCCGCTGTAGTAGGTGGAATTGTAGTGTCGATCTTTGGTGGAAGTTATGTTACCATTACTGGTCCTGGAAACGGATTAGTAGGTGTGCTTCTCGTTGCGGTTACGACACTTGGGTTAAATGGTACTTATGCTGCTGTAATATGCTCGGGTGGTTTATTGTTAATTCTTGGGTTTTTAAGAATGGGGAAATTAGCCGATTATTTTCCGTCATCTGCGATTCAAGGTATGTTGGCTGCAATAGGTTTAATTATTCTAGGCAAACAGTTCCATATCATGCTTGGAAATAAAATTTCCAGAGAAACAAGTATTGATTATTTGCTTGAAATTCCTTCTACTATAGGTGACGTATTTGTTTTTGAAGACAAAGGCTTGCTCTATGCTGCAATTGCTGGTGTGCTAAGTTTAGCTATAATGGTTTTTTACCCTAAGATCAGGAATAAATATCTACAGCTTATTCCTGCTCCAATGTGGATTGTAATTCTATCTATAAGTTTTAGTTATTACTACGAATTAGTACTACAACAGCCAAATCCAATTCATCCAGATTATATGCTTTCTGGTATTCCAACTCTGAATGAAATAATTACGCAATTACCTCGTCCAGATTTTGGAGGCGTGGTAAGCATCTCATTTATTAGTAGTGTATTTGCACTAACACTTATTGCAAGTATAGAGTCGCTTTTAAGTATAAAGGCTGTAGACAAGCTTGACCCCGAAAAACGTCGTTCTAATGTAAATAAAGATATCAAAGCACTAGGTTTAGCTACTATTGGAAGTGGGTTTTTAGGTGGTTTAAATGTTGTTACAGTTATTGCGCGTAGTTCTGTAAATGTGAATAATGGTGGTAGTAATAGGTCTTCAAACTTCTTTCATGCTACATTTTTAGTGGTGTTTATCTTGTTGTTTAGTACTCAACTAACACGAATACCGCTTCCTGCTTTAATGGCAATTTTAGTATTTACGGGATACAGACTAGCGGCTCCGGAAAAGGTTCAAAAGATATTTTATATAGGAAAAGAACAGTTGATCATATTTTTTGTAACGCTACTAGTAACACTAAAAATAGGATTAATAACAGGAATTGTTGCTGGAGTTGGTGTTACGTTTATCATTCATATAGTTATAAACAAAAGTTTTGGAATGTTCTTTAGAAACATTTTAAAGCCTAATGTATTAATGTTTAAGGAGCAGAGTGATGAAAACGGTACATATTATGTAAGTGTGAAACACTTTTGTAGTTTCTTGAACTATAATAAACTAAAATACAAGCTCGATGCCATTCCAGAAGACAAAGACGTTGTTGTAGATTTTTCAATGTGTGAGTTTGTAGACCATACAGTAATGGAAAATCTACATGATTATCAAGAGTTATTTCTTAAAAAAGGAGGGCATTTTGAAGTAGTTGGATTAGATATGCATGACACAGATTCTGCTCATCCATTTGCATTAAGGCGTTTACTTCCAGTACCAAATATTTTTAAAAGTAATCTCACCAAGCGTCAAACCAATCTTGAAGCATTAGCTAAAGATTATAGTTTAAATTATACTTCTACCAAAAGAAAAGACACCCACTTTCTGGATAACTTTATGTTCTTTAAAACTAAAAAGATCAATCATATTTATAACCAGATTACCGGCGAAAAAGAAGATCTACTTATGTTTGATATAGAGTTTTCTGAAGGTGAATTTATTGCTAAAGAGGTTGTAAGAAGTACCATGTTGCATATTGATTTACATAGAACTATTCCACAGTTTACTTTAGATAAAGAAGGGTTTTTAGAGAAGGTATATGCGTTTGCTGGTTTTAAGGATGTTCCTTTTGAGCAACATAGTGACTTTTCTAAACGCTTTTACTTACTAGGCGAGGATGAAAAAGCTATTAAAAATTTCTTTGTTAATGATCTTGTACAATTCTTTGAATGTAACCCTTATTATCATGTAGAATCTAACGGAAATAGTCTACTTGTATTTAGTAAAGAGCGTTTAGCTAGCAACAAAGAAGTGAAAACATTACTAAATTTTGGTAAGCGTTTGCGAGAAGTGATTTACAAAACACCTTCTTAAAACACAAAATATTCTTAATAATACTCTAAAAAAGCTAGTGATTTTGTTATTTTGCTAGCCAATATGACTTTATACCCAATAAACGCTGGAAATTTTAAGTTGGATGGTGGTGCAATGTTTGGTGTTGTTCCTAAATCTTTATGGCAAAGAACAAATCCTGCAGACAGTAATAACATGATTGATATTGCGGCACGCTGTTTGTTAATTGAAGATGGTAATCGATTGGTTTTGATCGATACAGGGATGGGAGATAAGCAAAGCGACAAGTTCTTTGGGTATTATTATTTATGGGGCGACGATACCATAGATAAATCCTTGAAAAAATATGGCTTTCACCGTGATGATATAACCGATGTGTTTATGACACATCTTCATTTCGACCACTGTGGGGGAAGTATACAATGGAACAAAGATCGAACAGGTTTTGAACCTGCTTTTAAGAATGCGCACTTTTGGAGTAATGAAAATCACTGGAAATGGGCAACACAACCCAATAAGCGTGAAAAAGCATCGTTCTTAAAAGAAAATATTATTCCAATGGAAGAAAGCGGACATTTAAAGTTTGTTGGTCTTCCAGAAACCGATATTCTATCAAACTCTGAGCTAGGGTTCGATATATTTTTTGCTAACGGTCATACCGAAAAGCAAATGATCCCTTTAATAAACTATAAAGGGAAAACCATTGCCTTTATGGCAGATCTATTACCAACCGCTGGGCATTTACCAATTCCTTTTGTAATGGGATACGATACTAGACCATTACTTACGCTAGACGAGAAAGAAAAATTCTTGAATATGGCGGCAGATAATAATTTTTATTTGTTCTTAGAACATGATGCTCATAACGAACTTATTACAGTTCAGCATACCGAAAAAGGTGTTCGGCTAAAAGAAACATATACCTTAAACGATTTATAAAATATGAAAATGACCATGAAGCCCTTAAAACTACTAATGTTAGGAGCTATAACTTTGTCTGTTATGGTAAGCTGTAAGTCAACAGCAATTATTTCTACTCCAATTTCAAACATTGATAATACACCTGTAAAATTCAATGAGCTTTCTGAAAAAGAAGCACAAACATGGGGACATCTAGACCTTGTAAAAGATACCATTCCCGGAATGAGTGTTGATAAGGCTTATGACGAGATTATTAAAAACCGAAAAGGTAAAAAAGTAATTGTTGCGGTTATTGACTCGGGTATTGATATAGATCATGAAGATCTGGATGATGTTGTTTGGACTAACAATGATGAAATTCCTAACAACGGAAAAGATGATGATAACAATGGATTTATCGACGACATCCATGGTTGGAATTTCCTTGGAGATACTTACGACGAACAAATGGAGCTAACTCGTATTTTAGCTTCTGGTGATACAAGTCACCCTCAATATGCTGAGGCCCAAGCTGAGCATCAAAAAGATTGGCAAAAATATAGCGGATTAAAAGCACAGTACGATCAAATTATCAAGCAAGTAAACATTTCAGATCAAGCTATTGCAAAACATTTAGGAAAAGATGTTTACAGTAAAGATGAGGTGTTGTCTATTAAAACAAATGATAAAATGCTTCAACAGCATGTATCTGTTATCAAACAAACTTATGGGTTTGGGTTTGAATCGGTAACTGAGGCAAAAGAAGCTCTAAACAACGATTTATCTCAAATTAGCGATTACGTTAATTTTTATCTTAATAAAGATTTTAAAGGTCGTAAAACAGGAGATGATCTTAATGATATTACACAAACCAACTATGGAAATGGAAATGTAAAGCATTCCGAAAAAGGAGAAAGTCATGGTACTCACGTAGCTGGAATTATTGCTGCCGAACGCAATAATGGTAAAGGCGTTAATGGTGTGGCCAATAATGTAGAAATAATGGCAATAAGAGCTGTTCCTAATGGTGATGAGTATGATAAAGATATTGCGCTGGCGATACGTTATGCTGTTGACAATGGCGCAAGTATTATTAACGGAAGTTTTGGAAAATACTATGCCACCAACACACAATGGGTTAAGGATGCCATTATATACGCTGGAAAAAATGATGTGTTAATAGTTCATGCTGCTGGTAACGAAGGGTTAGATATCGATAAAAAATTGAACTTTCCTAACGATTATAATGCTAATGGAGGCGAATTAAACGATGCCTTTTTATCTGTAGGAGCAACCGAGCCTAAATATGGTGCTGAAATGATTGCTGGGTATTCAAACTACGGAAAAAAGAACGTGGATGTTTTCGCGCCTGGATCTAAGATCTATTCCACATTCCCAGAAAACGAATACAAAGCGATTGGCGGAACCTCTATGGCGTCTCCAGCAGTTGCAGGTATTGCTGCTTTAATACGCTCGTATTATCCAAAATTAACAGCGCCACAAGTGAAGCAAATTATTATGGACTCTGGTCTGCCTCTTAAACCAAAAGTAGTTGTAGGTGGAGATACTAATAACGTTAAACCTTTTGCCGATTTATCAAAATCTGCGAAACTTGTTAATGCATATAATGCACTTATTTTAGCAAATAAAGTTTCAAAAAACTAAATTTACGCTTTTTAAAGAATTAATAACATCGATAACCAAATGATTATGAAGCAATTATTAATGTCTATTTTTAGCCTCTCTGTTATGTTAACCTATGCGACAACAGACCCAAATGAAGAGGTAAAATCTACCGATAAGCCTACATCAACATATTGGCAACAACATGTAGATTACAAGATGGAAATCGATATGGATGTGAACTCATATCAATATAAAGGGAAACAAACCCTGATTTACACAAACAACTCTCCAGATGTTCTAACAAGAGTTTATTATCATTTGTATTTCAATGCCTTTCAACCAGGTAGTGAAATGGATGTTAGATCACGAACAATTCTAGATCCTGATGGTCGAGTAAAAGATAGAATAAGTAAATTAAAGCCTAATGAAATAGGGTATATTAAGGTAAACTCACTTACTCAAAATGGTAAGGCTCTAAGCTATGACACTGTAGGTACTGTTCTGGAGGTAAAGCTTCATAAGCCAATTCAACCAGGGGAAAGTGTTACTTTTAAAATGGACTTTGATGGGCAGGTACCTGTTCAAATTAGAAGAACCGGTAGAAATAATAAAGAGGGCGTTGCTTTATCTATGGCACAATGGTACCCTAAGTTAGCTGAATACGATTTTGAAGGATGGCATGCTGATGCCTATATAGGACGTGAATTTCATGGTGTTTGGGGTGACTTTGATGTAAAACTTACTATCGATAAAGATTATGTTGTAGGTGGTACAGGATATCTTCAAAATCCAAATGAAGTAGGTCACGGTTATGAAACTAAAAAGGTAAAAAAGAACAACAAAGAAAAATTAACTTGGCATTTTGTAGCGCCTAATGTTCACGACTTTATGTGGGCTGCAGACCCTAATTACATTCACGATAGCCTTCAAGTTCCAGATGGACCAATGCTTCATTTCTTTTATAAAAAAGATTTAGACAATCAATACTTAAAATACTGGAAAGACCTTCAACCTAAAACTGCTGAGTTGATGAAGTATTTTAGTAAGCATGTTGGTAAATACCCTTATAAGCAATATTCGGTAATTCAAGGTGGTGATGGTGGTATGGAATATGCCATGTCAACACTAATCACTGGTAGACGTAGTTTTGGGAGTTTAGTAGGTGTTACTGCTCACGAGTTAGCACATACATGGTTCCAATTTTTACTGGCAACTAATGAAGCTAAACACGAATGGATGGATGAAGGTTTTGGAAGTTATATTAGTGGGTTAGCAATGAATGAAGTCATGGGCAGACATAGTGCACACCCAACTGAAGGAGCTTATAAAAGCTACATTAAACTAGCATTATCTGGAAAAGAACAACCTCTAACCACACATGCCGATCGTTACGAATTTAATAGTGCTTACGGTACTTCTGCCTATAGTAAAGGTTCGGTGTTTATTTCACAATTAGGTTATGTTATTGGGGAAGATAATTTAAAGAAGACAATTAAAAAATACTTTAAAGATTTTAGTTTTAAACATCCAAGACCTATTGATATTATTCGTTCTGCAGAAAAAGTAACAGACCTTGAGCTTGATTGGTACTTAATTGATTTTGCACAAACAACCAATACTATTGATTACGGTGTAAGAAGTGTAGGTGGTAGAGGAGATGTTTCTGTGGTGAGTTTACAACGTGTAGGATTAATGCCTATGCCTATTGATATTGAAGTAGAATATGTTGACGGCACAAAACAACAGTATTACATACCATTGCGTATGATGCGTGGTGAAAAGCCAGTAGGTGAAGACACTGTAGTATTAGAAGATTGGGCTTGGACACATCCTTCATACAGATTTGCTATTAATCGACCAAAATCTGATATTAAATCGGTTACCATAGACCCTAAAAACAAAATGGCAGATGTAAATAAGTATAACAACATTGTTCGTGTTGCTCCTGCAATTGTAAAAGCAAAATCTTCGTCAAAAAACGGGAAAGTAAAAACATCAACAAAGTCACTTAACTAGTGGCTTTGTTGATACCATTTTAAGCGCTTATACATTTTCTTTTTTGAGGTGCGTTCTCTGTTAAAAAGATAAATATCTTTTTCATTTACCTCTTTATTTCTATATCCTAAAAGGTGAAAAATAGGTTTTACCATAAATCTGGCCACCCTTAGGTTTACTTTTAAAATGCCTTTTTTCCTATTTTTCCAGGATACTCCTGGGAATATCACTAGTAAGTTATCTAACCTTATGTTTCTAATAAACTCTGACAGTTTTAAAAAAAATGGATGAATTGCTTTAATTATAAAAAAACCTTCTTTCCCTTTTGTTTGATATAAAGGCATAAATACCTTCGCATTATACGTAGATCTAATAAGCTCTTTGTTACTAGTAGCTAATAATTCGCCTTTAGATACATCTTGAAAGCTTTTAAAATTTGGTTTCATTTTAAAGCCTTCATTGCCACTAATTTTATGAAGATGTACCACTTCAAAAATTTTACTGATGTTTTCTGCTTCTTGTTTTAAGGTGTTGTAATAATTTTGAAATTCGTTTACCTGATCTTTTTCTAATACACCAGAATAAACAAGACTTAAAAAAATGAAGGCTTCACTGTTTGAAACCGCACTCAATTCATCATGTTGTCCAGATTCAAACCCTAAAGACACATAGCCTAATTGGTTTATATAACTTAATAAGGGGCCGTCTAAATATTCTTCTATACCCAACACAATAGGAACTGGAAATAACTTAGAAAACTTTCTGTTTATTAAAGCGTCATTTATAGTAATAAAAGGTAATGTTCTACTTGAAGTAGTATGAAGATCTATAAAATAAAACGGTCCCTCATTATCTTTAATAATTTCTTTAAGGAGGTGGTAGATTTCTTTTTGTTCTTCCTCTTCATTACTTAATTCATCATTAAGATATAAACTTTCAAGATTTCCATTTAGCCATAACCTGTTTAAGTCGTTATGAATATATCTTTGATTAATCTTTAAAGCTTTTAAATTGCCTGAAATACCATAAATAGTACCTTTTACACTTTCTTTTTTTATTTTATTAAAAGCGTTCTGCAATGCAAAAACACCTGCAGTTTCATTACCATGAATACCACCAAAAAATACAATAGTGGGTCCAGGTTGCTTGCCTTGTATTTTTCCAATATGTCTATTTATTGAGATAGACTTATTTAGGGCTTTGTTATATATTTTAATCATCTATTTAAATATCATTAGATGTTATCATACCAATCAATCGATGATCTCTAACAACCGGTAAACAATTAATATTGTGTTTGTTCATTAATTCTTTAGCCTCGTCCAAACTTGCAAATTGATTAATAGTAATAATATTGGTCTGCATTATATCTTTAACTGTTTCCTGATGGCTTTCTGTTTTGTTTAAATAGTCCATTAAATCTGACCAGGATAATAGACCTACTAGATCCTTTCTAGTATTAATTACAGGCATATGATGAAAATTTTTCCATTTCATCATACTAATTACCAACTCAACACTATCATGTTCATCAACCGAAAAAATATCGGTACTCATAACATGTTTAATAATACGCTTTTCAATAAATGTTGACGCTGCATTTTGTTTTAAAACATTCCATGTTGATATTGGATATTCCTTTTGCTGTTTAGCATATAATTTACAGGTTAGGGTTTGTAGAGCTTCAAAGCGTTTTTTTGGTTTTAAGAGGTTTCTATAACTTTTACTCATCCATTGTGAACCGTTGTGTGACTTAACTCTATTCTCAATTATTTTTAAATAGTATTCGACATCCTTAGGAGATACATTCATTTTATATAGCCCTTTGTATGCCATTGGTAGTAATTCGTCTAGAATTAACGAATGGCTTGGTACTAAGCTTCCATTCCAATTAAATTGGGTGTTCATACCA
Organism: Flavobacteriaceae bacterium; assembly: GCA_030148025.1. Classification (GTDB taxonomy): domain Bacteria; phylum Bacteroidota; class Bacteroidia; order Flavobacteriales; family Flavobacteriaceae; genus JASBUG01. The sequence continues at coordinate 13,767 of JASBUG010000040.1, forward strand.
TAACGTGCGGCACTAAAAAAATTGGTTTTTGCATCCTTGAAGTCCATTTTCTCATGAATGTTCTTATACGTTTTAGGTCTTCCTTTCATGACGCCTACCCAAAATACCATATTAGCAATCTCATCAACTACAGTTGGTCCAGAAGGAATATATCTATTCTCTATTCGTAAATGCGGTTTGCCACCACCAACGCCATAACATGGCCTGTTCCACCTGTACACTGTACCATTATGTAGGTTCAATGCTCTAAGCTTAGGAATTTCTCCATGCGACAACATTTCAACACTATCTTTAGTAAATTCTGAAGTTACTAAACTTCTAAATCGAGAGACATTATCTCTAAAAATATCGGCTACTGTTCCAGTTGCCCATTCATTTCCAAAACTTACTCTGGATTGTTTTTCGTTTAACAAAAATGAATTTGCACGTGTATCAACACTTTGGGTAAATAATGCTATTCTGGTCTCACTCCAAAGTTCCTTACCAAACAACATTGGTGAATTAGTACAAATACTTAAAATAGGTCCAGATATGGCCTGTGCCCAATTATAGCTATCAATAAAGTCGTCTGGATCTATTTGTAAATGCATTTGAAAACTTGTATTACAGCCTTCTAACATGACGGAATCATGTAATAAATTAACCTCATCTACACCTTTAATATGAATATTAAAATCTTGCTTTCTAGATTCTTTAATCGCTTCGTTTAAAACAAAATAACGCTGAATAGGCGTCATATTCTCAACTCCAATATGTTTTAAGGTAATAGTGGGTAAAATGCCTGTTAGTAGCACTTTGGTGTCCTCTTTTTCTGCACTGTTATTTGCCTTTTCTAAGAGCTGTGAAAGATGCTCATGTAGTTTTGAAAAACAATCATCTTTTAACTCCAATGGATCAAGGTTTATCTCTAAATTATAACTTCCTATTTCTGTGGTAAAGTGATCATCATTTATATCTTTTAAAATTTCTAAGGCATTACAACTAGGTAAAAATTCATTATCTGTTAAGCAAAACTCTTGTTCTGCACCAATGCGTATTGGTGCTCTTTCGATTTGATCGTTTTTAATCATCAAATCGAGCGCTTCAATGTCTTTTAATAAGTGAAAAATATAATTCGCCTTATCTTCTTTACTTGAAAGTTTAGTTACTTTTAATTCTCCCATAAGTGTTGGTTTTACAGGTTTTTTAATACGTTAAGTTACTACACCTTAGATTTTTAAAACATGATTTTTATCATACCTAAAAACTGTATCGTATCTTTCGGTTGGATATTAGTATTTTTGTTGACCTATCCCTATAAAATGAAGCAAACCTATTCTGGTAAAGAGAAGCTAAAAAGTAAAAAACTTATCGAGCAAATGTTTGATGAAGGCGATTCTGTTCTCGCTTATCCTTTACGTTTAGTATACTTAGAAACTTCTTTTGATGATGGATCACAGTTTAAAACAGGTGTTTCAGTAAGTAAGAGACATTTTAAAAAAGCTGTTGATAGAAATCATATAAAACGATTATTAAGAGAAGCTTACCGCTTACATAAGGATGTGTATTTTAACAACATTACAACACAATATGCGTTTATGATTTTGTACATTGGAAACCATAAACCTACTTTAGTTCAACTTGAAACTAAAATGAAACTTTTATTTGAAAAGTTTCACAAATCGGTTTCAGGTAATTAATTATTATTACTGTGATGCGAAATTTATTGAAAAAGAAAATAGTCGTTCCAACACTGGCTTTAACTATATTTTTTACTGGTGCTGCTTTTCAAAGTGATTTTTTTGAAATTGCTAAACAAGTAGAAATATTCACAACCATGTTTAAAGAACTCAACATGAACTATGTTGATGAAACCAATCCTGGAGATTTAATGAATACTGCTATTAAAGGGATGTTAAACGATCTGGACCCTTATACGGTTTTTATGAACGAGCAGGATGTTGAAGAAGCTAGAATAAATAATACTGGAGATTATACAGGTATTGGAGCCACTGTAAAAACTTTAAAAGATAAGCTAGTAATTATCGAACCTTTTAAAGATTATCCTGCAGATAAAGCTGGACTAAAAGCTGGTGATGAAATTATAAAAGTTGAAGATGTAGTTGTGGCTACTTTTAAAGAAAATGCCGGAGATTTATTAAACGGCGCTCCTGGATCAAAAGTAAATGTTACTTATACACGACAAGGTAAAACACAAACAGCAACAATAACAAGACAAGAGGTTGAAGTAAAAACAGTACCATTATTCGACATGGTAGACGATAAAACAGGTTATATCACATTAACAAAGTTTGGTCGAACTGCCTCAAGAGAAGTAGCTGATGCTATGCGAGAATTAAAGGCTGAAGGCGCTCAAAAACTAATCCTTGATCTAAGAGGTAATCCTGGAGGTTTACTATTGGAAGCTGTAAACATAGTTAATCTATTTGTGCCTAAAGGACAGTTAGTGGTAACCACAAAATCTAAAGTTGAAAAGTATAATAAAACCTATTATACACGAAATTCACCATTAGATACACAAATTCCATTGGTAGTTTTAATTGACGGTGGAAGTGCGTCAGCTAGCGAAATTGTTTCGGGGGCTTTACAAGATCTTGATCGTGCTGTTATTATAGGCTCCAGAAGTTTTGGTAAAGGCTTGGTTCAGCGTCCAAAACAGTTAACTTATGGCACCCAGCTAAAAGTAACTATATCTAGATATTATACACCTTCTGGAAGATGTATTCAAGCTCTGGATTACTGGAATAGAGACAAAGATGGTAATGCTGTTCGTGTAAAACAGGAAAATTTCAATGAATTTAAAACAAAAAATGGGCGCTCGGTATTTGATGGTGGTGGCGTGCAGCCAGATATTGAAATGATAGAATCTAAACCTACACCTATAACAAAAGCGATTGTTAAAAACGATTATATTTTTAATTTTGCTACTAACTATTACTATAAAAATACTTTTTCAAACCTTCAAGATTTTACATTTTCTGATAGCGATTTTAAAGATTTTAAAACATTTTTAAAAGCTAACAACTTTAATTTTAAAACCAAGACAGAAAAAGCACTTTCTGAAGCTATGATTGTCGCTAAAGATGAAGAATTAGATGTAAATATCACTTCCGATTATAATAAGCTAATTTCTAATTTAAACAGCTATAAAAACAAAGCTATAGATACTAATAAAAAGCAGCTTACGGGTTTATTGGAAAACGAGATTATTAAAAGATACTTCTACAGAGAGGGTTTATATGAGTATTATTTGTCTCATAATACTGAAATAAAAAAAGCTACAGAAATTTTAAGTAACACCAGTAAATATAATAGTTACCTTAACTAATTTAACTGTTTATAAAGAAAACCTATACACTTAAAAAGTAAAAAATAAGTTATATTTATATACTTTAATAAGGGTCTTTAAAGTCGGTTATGTTAAAAAATATTCTTGTTTTATTACTGCTTAGTTCCAACTATATCTTTGCTCAAACCGAGTTAAAACACGAGGTTTATTTTGCTACTGATAAATATGAAGTTACAGAAACTGAGCAAAATAGATTACTACTCTTTATTAGGGATATACAAAACCAGGATATAGAACATATTTCAATATTTGGGTTTTGTGATGATCGTGGAACAGACGATTATAACATGCTTTTATCGCAACAACGAGCCGATGCTATAAAATCTATTTTTTCTGAACATGAAATAGATAATACCCTTTTTAAAAACGTTGATGGTAAAGGAGAAGTACTTTTAAAAACTGTAAGTACTGAAGATGCAGATGTTATAAGAGGTTTAAACCGAAAAGTAGAAATTATTGCTTACGTATACATTCCGCCACGTCCAGAAATTAAAAAGGAGGAGCAAACTATGGAATCTACCCTAAAAGGTGATCTACGAGTAGGTGATAAAGTTGTATTAGATAATATCCTTTTTAAAACAGGTTATAGTGATGTACTTCCAGAATCTATGGAAACATTAGAAAAAATAGCAGATCTTCTTAAAGAACGAAATAATGTTTACTTCACTATTCAAGGTCATGTATGTTGTACTAAAGGCTCTAGAGATGCTGTAGATAGAAAAACGAAAAAACGAAATCTATCGGAAGCCAGAGCACGATATATTTATTACTATCTCTCAAGAAAAGGAGTTAATAAAAAACGAATGAGATATACTGGAATGCAACGTAAGTTTCCTTTAGGTGGCGACCCTAAATACGACAGGCGTGTTGAAATTGTGGTGACTAGAGTTGCTAATAATACTGGAAATTAATTTTCTCTAACCATTACTATATGTGGAATACCATCTTCCAGGTACTCCTCTCCTACTTCTTTAAATCCTAGATTGTTATAGAATTTTTTTAAATAGGTTTGTGCAGATAATTTTATTGTGGTTTCACTAAACTTATCTTCTATAGCTTTAATAGATGCTTTCATAATATCGTATCCGTATTTATGTTGGCGTTCATTTTTAGCCACCACTACCCTACCAATACTTGCATTTTCAAAATAATCTCCAGGTTTAAAAGCTCTGGTATATGCCACTATTTTACCATTTTTAAAACCAATAATATGAATTGCTTTTTGATCCTTTCCATCAACATCTTGATATACGCATTCCTGTTCTACTACAAAAACCTCAGAGCGAAGTTGTAATAGATTGTATAATTCGTCTATGGAAAGCTCATTAAATTGTTTTGCTTTTATTTCTATCATAATCTACTCTCTTTATTAACAAATGTCACACTGAGCGGAGTCGAAGTGTTAATCTTGAACTATAACATCTTTAGCATCACATTTACCAAATTCAGGTTGAATATTAATATGATTAATATCAAACTTATGGTATAATACTTCTTCAATCTCTACTAGAATTTTATCAAAGTCAGATAACAAAATATCCTTGGTGAAATCTATATGAGCTTCAAGATGTGTTTCGTCTTCATTAAGTTGCCAAACATGTACATGATGTACATTTTTAATAAGATCAAATTTTTGGATTTCGTTTACTATTTCTTTAATATGAATATTCTCTGGAGTGAATAACATTAATACTTTGTATGAATTCTTTAAAAGATCGTACCCAACAAATATTAAATACACAGCAATAGCCAGCGTTAATACACTATCTACCCAAAACATTTCAAAATACTTCATAAGTAAACCACCAATCAACACTGCAACACTTGCTAACATATCTGTAAACAAATGCAAATAAGCGCTCTTCATATTCATATTACTATTTGCATCACGCTTTAATAATAACACACTAAAACCATTAGCAAGAATACCAAGAAGTGATAACCAAATCACTAGATTTGATTCAATATCTTGAGGGTTTTGAAACCTTTCAATCGCTTCAATAATTAAAAAAATAGCTATTACTACTAAAGTTGCCGAATTCACAAAAGCAGCAACTATTTCGGCACGTTTATAACCAAATGTTTTATGTAATGAGGCATTTTTTCTAGAGAATTTAGCAGCTATATAACTTATTACTAAGGAAATTACATCACTTGAATTATGTAGTGCATCACTTAATAATGATAAACTTCCAGATACTAAACCACCAATAACCTGAGCAGTGGTTATTAGTATATTTAAAGCAATTGATATTAATAGATTTCTTCCTTTAAGATCTCCATGCTGGTGAGTATGACTATGTGAATGATGATGACCCATAAATTAAGATGCATTGTAATTTATAGACTTCTTAATCTATAAAAAGATGCATAAATATAATTAACAAGCCGGAATTTTATCTACTCTATTTTGGTGGCGTCCACCTTCAAACTCAGTATTTAAAAAAGTATCTACCATAGCAATGGCTTGAGCAATGGCTGTATAACGCGCAGGAATACATAAAATATTAGCGTTATTATGTTGTCTTGTTAATTCAACTATTTCTTTATTCCAACATAAACCAGCACGTACTTCTTGATATTTATTTGCTGTCATAGCTACACCATTAGCACTACCGCAAATTAAAATTCCAAAATCAGCAGCTTTATCTCTAACATCTTGAGCAACAGGATGTACAAAATCTGGATAATCTACACTATCATTAGCATCTGTTCCATAATTCTTCACAGTAATTCCTTTAGATTCTAGGTGCTGTATTATTGCAAATTTATAATCAGTTCCTGCGTGATCGTTTCCTATAGAAATATTCATAGTATGTGTTGTTTGTTTTGGTAAAATTACAAAATGCTATAATGATACGTTAAACCTTGTTAGTAGTATTTTTAATTAGTTGTTAATATCTATTTGTTAATATTAATAACTAAATTTTTGAATTCTTTAAAAAATACTTAATCAAAAATCAAATTGTAAAATCCAAAAATATTTATAGAAATAAATTGAAATCTTATTAAGTATAAAATCACTTTTATAAACATTAAAAATGGAAATAAATTATCAAATTTTCTATGTTAATAACAATAGTTGATAACTGTTAATTAAACTTAGTAATTCCTTTATTTAAAAAACTTTAAATAGTAAATATCTTGTTAATATATCTTGATAAAGTAATAATAAGTTAGAATCAAAATAAAATCTATAAAAGTTATACTAACAATTAACAAACAATAATAAACATCATTATTTTTTTAAATTTTAAAAGAAAAAGAACTTATGTATATATAATATGTGGATAAC
>JASBUG010000047.1 GCA_030148025.1 Flavobacteriaceae bacterium
AACATCAAAAAAATAGAAGATCTTACTTCTATATTGTTAAAAGTAAATCGTAATATGGTTAACTAACGCTTAATCCTACTTCTGGTATTTAAAAAAGCGTAATTTACGTATTGGTTGGTTGTAAATTTTAACCATATTACATCCTTTAAAAACCCCACTCTTATTAATTGAGTGGGGTTTTTTGGTTATATATATAAATTATAACTGATAGAATTACAAAAATTGAAAATGAAATAAAAACTTTAGGAAAGTAAAAAGGAAATCTTACGCTTTATTGTCGCAAAATGGAGAGAGTAAATGCTGTAAAATAACAACGTTTAAAAAACGCTCTCCCCATTTATAGTTGACAATAACAAATTGACTTTGTAAATATAAAGAAAAAGGCTAAAATTATTTTTTAGAAACAATAAAAATTAGAGCTTAATACGTTCGAAGCCTACCATCTCATAATCCCTTTATTTATATAGCCTTATCACAAAACAACTATCTCTAAGCATTAAAAACCTCGATTAAAAACAAAAAAACACCCATAAACGTGCATTTCATCGATTACATGTCTTTATTTTTCGATGAAATACATGTTTTTCATCGATTTTAACATTTCTTTAACAGTTTAATTTAAGAAGCAGGTTAATTTTACAGTCCCAAATCTAAATAACCTACTTATGAAATTTTCTACTTATTTGCCAGCAATGGCACTGCTAGCTTTACTGTCTTTTACATCTTGTTCTACAGATTCTGTAGAAAGTGAAAAAGTTGAAGCAATTACCAATACTTATGTCCCAGAAACAAAGGCAATTGAAATTGAAATCTTAGAGATAATTAATAACCATAGAATTACAATGGGATTAAACGCTCTAAACAGTATGAGTAAAATTAAAGCAGAAGCATATAGTCATACAGATTATATGATTGATAATGAGCAAATTTCTCATGATAATTTCATGCAAAGAAGTACTAGCTTAAAAAATAACCCAGGGGCAGTAAATGTAGGAGAAAATGTAGCCTATGCTTACAGTTCAGCACAATCTGTTGTAAATGCTTGGTTAAACAGCCCTGGTCATAAGGCAGTAATAGAAGGAGATTATACTAATTTTGACATTTCTGCTGAAAAAGACAAAAATGGAAAATGGTATTTCACTAACATTTTCATAAAGAAATAAATCAATATATCATTTCATAAGATATTATATAAAAAAAAGAGTCACTTTTTTAGTGACTCTTTTTTTATGGTGCTAATCTGTCTATTTTCCAATTATAATCTTCTTGTAAAGCGTACCTTATTCTGTCATGAAGTCTGTTAGCTCTTCCCTGCCAAAATTCAATCTCTACAGGCTTTACAATGTATCCTCCCCAATGTTTTGGTCTAGGTATATCTTTTCCTTCGTATTCGAGCTCTAAACGCTTTAAATCATCTTCTAACTCCTCTCTGTTTTCAATGACATCACTCTGATTAGAAACCACAGCTCCTAGTTGACTTCCTCTTGGTCGCGATTCAAAATAACCATCACTTAAATTTTCAAGTATACGCTCTGCATTCCCTTTAATAATGATCTGTCGCTCTGCAGCATGCCAGAAAAAAGAAAGACACACACGATTATTATGTTCTATAGATTTTCCTTTCTCACTTTTATAATTTGTATAAAAAATAAAACCTTCATAGGTATATTTTTTTAGAAGCACTACCCTACTTTTAGGAAACCCATCTAAACCTATAGTAGAAACCGTTACAGCATTGGCTTCATCAATAGTATCTGAACTATCTACTTCATAAAACCACTTCTGAAATAACTCCATTGGGTTTTCAGGGATATTACTCTTTAACAGCTCTCCTTTTTCATAGGATTTCCTGTAATCACTTAAATCTTTATTCATCGTTCAAATTTAAAGAATGTCTTGTAAAGATATCTATTATTTAAACAGATTAAATTCAAAATCTATGATCATTTTTGTCATGATTAAAAAAAGTTTTACTTTTAAACTACCAAGTTAACCGACCTATTATGAAATTTGAAGATTCAGTTTTTTTTGAGTCTCTAAAGAGCAAAAAGATATCTTTTCCTTTTGGTGATTTTTATTTACTAAAACGTTTTATTGTAGCAGAGATTAAAGAAAGTGTCCATTTTGACTGGGATAAAGTCGAACAAGTGATTGCTCATGCGCTACCGTATTATGAAGATGATTTCAAAATTGGCTATATCGCCAATAGGATTAATTCGTATTCTATTGATCCTCAGCAATGGAAAAAAGTAAGCGAAAAATATGAATTCATGGTTGCTAGTGCTATTGTTTCTTATAATGATTTTAGTTTTATCAATGCCACAATAGAAAAGCAATTTTCTCCAAAAAGTATTAAACGTTGTGATTCTTTAGAACAAGCTATAAACTGGATACTAAACCTTAAAGAATTCAAGATATATGATATTAGCAGGTAGTACCATAGGTGTTTTATTGATTGTTGCCGGTTTTTTATGTAAAGCATACCCCAATTTAATTGCTGGATATAATACCTTAAGTAACGAGGAAAAAGAAAAGGTTGATATAGAAAAATTATCTAGCTTAATGAAGAATGGACTAATAATAATTGGCGTTTTAAGCTTTATTACTGGTATTTCTCTTCACTTGCTTAATATTAAAGAACATTACGGAATTTTCATTATTGGCAGTATCGTTATCTTAGGAATTAGTATCATGGGCTTTTCAGCGCGAAAATTTAACCCTTAAAATTCAAATACTTTTCCTTCCTTAGCCAATTCTACATTGTTAAATATTTCTTTTGCTTCTGTTCTAAATTCTTCAACATCATCATATCTAGTAGAAAAATGCCCTAAAATAAGTGTTTTGGCTTCTGCCTGTTTAGCTATGCTTGCTGCTTCTTTAGCTGTTGAATGCTTTGTTTTTTGTCCTAAATGAGCCAGTTTTTCTAAAAAAGTAGATTCATGGTATAACACTTCTACCTCTTTTATAATGGGTATAATAGCTTCATTATAAGCCGTATCACTACAAAATGCATAACTCAATGCAGGTGGTCCAGGCAAAGTAACGGTATCATTTTTAATTAACAGACCATCTTCGTTCTTAACATCAAAGCCCTGTTTTAATTTATTAAAATACGACACATGAATATTAGCATCTTGTGCAGCACCTAGGTTTAATCGGCGCTCATGTGGCTTTTCTTTAAATAAAAACCCATTGGTATATACACGGTGGTCTAAAGGAATAGTGTGTACTTCTACTTTATCATCCTCATAGATCAATTCTGATTCTTTTGAATTTAACTCATGAAAGATCAATTTATAATTGGTCCAGGAGTCTGCCAATTTCATTTGTAGTGTAATAACTTCTTTTAGCCCTTTCGGTCCATAAATATGCAAATCAGCTTCTCGAGTTAATAATCGAAAGGTCGATATTAAACCAACGAGCCCGAAATAATGATCTCCATGTAAATGAGAAATAAAAATATGTTTAATGCGATTAAACTTTATTTTGTTCTTGCGTAGTTGCACCTGAGTACCTTCACCACAATCAATCAAGAATAGGTGGTTACGTATCTCTAAAACCTGTGAGGTTGGATTAGTATTAATACGGGGTGTTGCACTATAGCACCCAAGAATGGTTAACTTCATATTAAAATCCTAGATCTCGTTCAATCTCTTCCATTTCAATTACATCATACGCTTCCTGAAGCGTTGGTACAATATTCAATTCATCTGGAATATCGTCTATATCAATTTTATTTGAGACTATCACAAACGAATGTTTTGCTGCTCTATGTGTATTAGATATTTCAAGAAATTCTATAATCTCACTAGTACTTATAGGTTTTAAACTTGTAAGATTGATAATGAGATTATCATTCTTAAATCGTGCATAAATAACTTGTAATTTTTTAACAAGCTCAACAATAGATACCTTTTCCTGGGTAATAATTGAAATATTACCTTTCTTATCAAAAATCATACTGAATTATTTAATTTTAGAAGCTAATAAATAAATTACTGCCATCCTAATAGCAACGCCATTTTCAACCTGATCTAAAATAATAGCTTGGTCTGAATCTGCTACATCACTAGTGATCTCAACACCTCTATTAATAGGTCCTGGATGCATAATTGTAATCTCTTTATCTAATGAGTTTAATAATTCTTTATTAACTCCAAACTGTTGTGTATATTCTCTAGTTGATGGGAAATAACTAATGTCCATACGTTCATTCTGTACTCTTAGCATATTTGCTACGTCACACCATTCTAAAGCCTTTCTTAAATTGGTTTCTACCTTTACACCTAATTTATCAATATACTTAGGCAGTAAAGTTTTAGGTCCGCAAACCATAACATTAGCCCCTTGTAACTGTAATGCAAAAATATTTGACAATGCTACACGACTGTGTAGGATATCGCCAACAATAACCACATTCTTTCCCTTAACTTCTCCTAAACGTTCTCTTATAGAATACGAATCTAAAAGCGCCTGAGTAGGATGTTCGTGTGCTCCATCACCTGCATTTATAATACTTGCCTTGATATGGTTTGATAAAAAGATACCAGCACCAGGATTAGGATGACGCATGACTACCATATCAACTTTCATTGATAGAATATTATTTACAGTATCTATTAAAGTCTCTCCTTTTTTAACTGAAGATTGGGACGCAGAAAAATTAATAACGTCTGCAGACAAGCGCTTTTCAGCCAGTTCAAACGACAGTTTAGTACGGGTTGAGTTTTCAAAACATAAATTGGCAATGGTAATATCTCTAAGCGAAGGAACCTTTTTAATTGGACGATTAATAACTTCTTTAAAATGATCGGCAGTTTCAAAAATAAGCTGAATATCTTGGTTATTAAGATATTTTATTCCCAGTAAGTGATTTACACTTAATTCGCTCATACTTCTATTTATTTATTAAATAAACCGAATCTTCTCCTTCGTTCTCTATCCAGTTTACCTTTACTTTTTCATCATTAATGGCATCTACCTGTCGTCCTCTATAATCTGGTTGTATTGGTAAATGTCTGCTAAAACGTCTGTCTATTAGTGTTAGTAGCTCTATTTCGTCTGGTCGTCCAAACGATTGAATAGCTGTTAATGCTGCACGAATACTACGTCCTGTATACAATACATCATCTATAAAAACTACTTTCTTATTCTCTACCACAAAATCAATTTCTGTGGTATTGGCTTCTAAAGGCTTCTCTCCTCTTCTAAAATCGTCTCTAAAAAATGTAATATCTAGTTGTCCTAACTGCACATCTTTAATTTTATATTCCTCTCGTAGCATTTTGGCTAAACGCTCAGCCAGAAACCTTCCACGAGGTTGGATTCCAATTAAAACGGTATTCGAAAAGTCGTTGTGATTTTCAATAAGTTGACAAGCCAATCGATGAAGAATGATGTTTACCTCTTTTGCATTAAGTAACACTTTTTGACTCATATACTATCCAAACGTATTTGGAGTACAAAGGTAATGGAAAAATTTAAAAGTAAAAGTCAATTCACACTTATGTTTAAGCGTAAAAAAAGCCTTCCAAATGGAAGGCTTTTAAGTATATAAATTTTAGGAATCTTATTTTCCGTCCATTTTATCTTTAAGAGCTTGTAAAGCATCATTAGCATCACCTAAAGTTGGTTTTGCCTCTGCAGCAGCGTTAGCAGCTTTTTTAGCAGCAGCTTTTACATTTTTAGCTTCTTCTTCTCTAAAGATAGCAGTGTGAGATGCTACAACACGCTTGAATTCTTTATTGAACTCAATAATCTTGAAGTCAGCTTCTTCACCTTTCTTAAGTTTCTTACCATCTTCTTTCTCTAAATGACGAGAAGGAATAAATGCTACGATATCATCGTTAAACTTAACAGTTGCTCCTTTATCTACGATCTCTTCAATTGCTCCAGCGTGAGTTGTATCTAAAGCAAATTCAGTTTCGTACTTATCCCAAGGGTTCTCAGTTGTTTGTTTGTGACCTAAACTTAATTTACGTCCTTCAACATCTAACTCTAATACGATAACATCTAACTTATCACCAACTGCACAGAACTCAGATGGGTGCTTAATTTTCTTAGTCCAAGATAAATCAGAGATATAAATTAATCCGTCAATACCTTCTTCTAATTCAACAAACACACCAAAGTTTGTAAAGTTACGTACAACACCAGAGTGCTTAGAGCCTACTGGGTATTTAGTAGTAATATCTGTCCATGGATCTGGCGTTAATTGCTTGATACCAAGAGACATTTTACGATCTTCTCTATCTAAAGTTAAGATTTGAGCTTCAACCTCATCACCAACTGCTACGAAATCTTGAGCAGAACGTAAGTGTGTAGACCAAGACATTTCTGAAACGTGAATTAAACCTTCAACACCTTCAGCAACTTCAATAAATGCACCGTAATCTGCAATTACAACTACTTTACCTTTTACTTTGTCTCCAACTTTTACTTCTTCACCTAAAGCATCCCATGGGTGCTTGCTTAATTGCTTAAGACCTAATTGAATTCTTGACTTGTTCTCATCAAAGTCTAAGATTACAACATTTAATTTCTCGTCTAATTCAACGATCTCACTTGGATGGTTGATTCTAGACCAAGAAAGGTCTGTAATATGAATTAATCCGTCAACGCCTCCAAGATCCATGAATACACCGTAAGATGTAATATTCTTAACAGTACCTTCTAATACCTGACCTTTTTCTAATTGACCAATAATTTCTTTCTTCTGTAGTTCGATATCTGCTTCAATAAGTGCTTTGTGAGATACTACTACGTTCTTGAACTCGTGGTTGATTTTAACAACTTTGAATTCCATAGTTTTGTTTACATACTGATCGTAATCTCTAATAGGCTTCACATCGATTTGAGAACCTGGTAAGAATGCTTCAATACCAAATACGTCAACGATCATACCACCTTTAGTACGACACTTAACAAAACCATTTACTATTTCTCCAGAGTCATGAGCAGCGTTTACACGATCCCAAGCTTTAATTACTCTAGCTTTACGGTGAGATAATACTAATTGTCCTGTTGCATCTTCACGAACATCAATTAATACTTCTACCTTGTCTCCTACAGCTAAGTTAGGATTGTAACGGAACTCGTTTAAAGAGATCACACCTTCAGACTTAGCGTTAATGTCGATAATGGCATCACGATCTGTAATGTGAACAACAACACCTTCTACTACTTCGTCATCTAAAGTGTCTACAAAGTTCTCTGCTACTAATTTTTCGAATTCTTCTAATTTAGCGTCTTCAACTGGGTCGATTCCTTCTTCGTAGTTGTGCCAGTTAAAGTCTTTTAGAAATTGTTCTGGATTTGATTGAGCTTCATTTACTACAGGAGCTTCTACTGTAGTTGCTTCAGCTGCTTTTTCTTTATTTTCAGCCATTGCTGATAAAAATTTGTATTCTGTATGATTACGGAAGTATTAAGCGATAACACACAGAAGTGTTAAAATTAAATTATTTAAAGTCCTTTTATCTTTCCGATTATTCGCTAAAAGGAGTGCAAAAGTACACATTATCAACATAATTACCTAAAAATGATCAAATAAATTAATGTGACTTAATTTTAAACTTGTGTCTAAGTCAACAGATAACATTTATTTTACCATAACAACCTCTTTTTTGGTACTTAAATCCTTATCTTTAAAACAGTTATTAATTATAAAACTTAGCATTTATGAGTATGAAAAATAAATATCAAGACGTGTTAGATCTTGGTGAACAACTAAATGTGCAAAATGGCGATGTACGTGAGGAAGATGGACAACTAAAAGTATGGGGAACTACTAACACGCAATACGAAAAGAACTTACTTTGGGATAAAATAAAAGAGATTGGTGGTGAAAATCCAACCGATATCATGGCAGACATTAAAGTTGCCGATGAAAGTGTGTACCATAGACATACTGTAAAAAGTGGTGAAACTTTAGGAAAAATAGCAAAGCACTATTATGGTAATGCTATGAAGTATAAAGATATATTTGCGGCAAATACAGATATATTGAAAAACCCTGATCTAATTTATCCTGATCAGGAATTAATCATTCCGAATCTGTAATTACTGGAGCAAAACCTATAATTGGCAGCTGTTCATATTTTTTGAGCAGCTGTTTTTTTATGTATCATTAAAAAATGGGCGTAGCAAAATGAGAAAAAAGTTACGCTTATCGGTCTCATATAACCGTCAGTTAAGGGTTAATATACGTCAATTTTCGATTAAGCACAGATGTTAGCAATTCCGAGTGGATTCGGACGTAGTCGAATCCGCCGTAATTGCGGTTATACATTGTTATATAGTATTATCACTCATTTTCATTAAATTGCTTTTAAACCCTTTGTTTATAAGGGTTTTTGTTTTTAGCAAATGCATAATAATGCATTAAAATGCTACTAAAAGTTAGGTTTGTTGTACCTAATGTTGTACCTTCGTATTGCGTTGCACTCATTTGCATCGCCTATTAATCAGGGTTTTATGTCTTCAATTAAAGTAGTATTAAGAAAAAACAAGATAGATAAAGCTGGACTTGCACCTCTTTATTTACGAGTAATCAAAAACAGAAAAACTAAATTCATTTCATTAAGTGTAAAATTACAGCCTAATGAATGGGATGAAGATAAGCAAAAAGTAAAGAAGAATCATAA
>JASBUG010000010.1 GCA_030148025.1 Flavobacteriaceae bacterium
CCAATGTACCAAGTTTGACCAGGGAACTCATTACTATCATTATCATCACAGTCAGGTGTTGCAGGTGCCACTAGAGAGTATCCAGCAGGTTGCTCACAAGCTGTAGTAGAGTTCGTTGATCCGAAGTGACCATCACCATCATTATCAACACCGATGTACCAAGTTTGTCCAGGGAACTCATCGCTATCATTATCATCACAGTCAGGTGTTGCAGGTGCCACTAGAGAATATCCAGCAGGTTGCTCACAGGCTGTAGTAGAGTTCGTCGAACCGAAGTGACCATCACCATCATTATCGACACCAATGTACCAAGTTTGACCAGGGAACTCATCACTATCATTATCATCACAGTCATCTACAGTTTGTTGTGTTGTAGAATAGCCAGCACCAGGACTATCACATTGTGTTATTGAGTTAGTAGATCCGAAGAAACCATCACCATCATTATCAACACCAATGTACCATACAGTGTTTGGGTTAATATTGGCATCTGTGTCATCGCAATCTGTATTGTCACTTACATAACCTGCAGGTTGCGTTACCGCATCTTGAGATACAGCTGGATTTCCAAAGGTATCTCCGTCTGAATCTTGGTACCATGTTGTTAGTACAACATCGCTTGCCGTAATATTTATATTATCTATCGATATATCTCCTTGCCATCCGTTGCCAGAATCTGAATGTGTTGTAGCATGAAATCTTAATTTAATAATTTGACCATCATAAGCACTTAAATCAACATTTAGTGTTTTCCATGGATCAGTATGATTTGTATTTTGTTGTCCAGTTAACGTATTAAGTGTGGTATAATTTGTACCATTATTTGTACTAACTTCAACTTTTAACTCTCCAGTATAGGCTCCATACATATGATAATCGAACGCAAAATTTGCATTTTGTTTTCCAGAGAAATCTAAACAAGGGCTAATAAGTATAGCTGTTTTACTTGGATGATTAGGAGATGAAGCTTCAGTATAAAGAAAATAAGATCCATTAGATGCACCATCTGGACCAGTATCAACTGAGCCTGTTGAACCATTAGTTTGGCCTGTATTTTGTATTTGTCTTGACCAATTAAAATCATCTGTATTATCTTGTTCCCAACCTCCTAAGTCAACATTTTCAAAGCTTTCAGAATGTGGGAATGTATTTATAACAGTACCAGTACATGCAGTAGCTGTAAAGTTCACAGATGCACTATAACTAGATGTATTACTAGTACATCTTGTTCTAACCTGTACTTCGTAGTTAGTTGCGTTAGTTAATCCATTAATGGTATATGTGTTTGTTGCAATATCTGTTACCTCTGTCCATGCTGGCGCACCTATTTCTCTATATCTTAGATCGTAAGTGGTAGAAGGAATAGCATCCCAGTTAATGATAGCAGATAGGGCAGTAGTAGTTACATCTGCTGTAATGGTTGTTGGCGGATTAGTATTATCACAAGGTATTTGAACTTTTACAATTTTAAAATCGTCTATAAAGAAACCTTCGGCATTAGCAGAATAGTTTTCGAATCTATTGTTAGAATCTGATCGGAATCTAAATCTAAAATAAGCTGTTGTTGCACCATTTAAGAAACTATTATTACTTGCGTCAATATGAATTTCTTCCATAACCCATTTGTCCATAGTATCTCCATCATAAACAAGACCAGAGCTATTACTAGATTGGAAGTTAGCTGTAGATTTTTCTCTATGCTCATCTGTAGTTATAGTAGTTGCGTTGGGTTTGTTATATTTTCCTAATAATGGTTGCCAGTTACTACCATCTGTAGACCCTAAGATCTCAACAAAATCAAAATTACGTTCTAGATCCCATTTAGCGTAAAATTGTACTAGTACTTCACTAACTCCAGAAAGATCATATGAAGAAGCTGTAGTTAAAGTACTTGTATTACTATTAGCATATGAGGTAATTCCATTACTTCCAAGTTTAATGGCTCTAGTACCAGAATATATAGCACTGGCATTTGTAGATGCTGTCCATGTTCCAGTAGTATTCCAATTAGTTAATAAATCTGTATCAGGATTATCAGATAATGCTACAGTAGGTTGATAATATTTTTCAATGTTAGCATCGTATAATATAACACCATCACCATTAGCAAGTTGTACTCTATATTCTATTTTGTCATTTGGTTGTATACTATTGTCTAAAACCATTTGAGCAGTAACATCTCTTTGTTCTAAAACAGTCATGCCTGTTTGAGTAGGAATTGATGCAATAGATGTAATATTACTTGAAATAGGAGTAATAGTTAAAGTGTAATCACTAGCAGACTGACTTATACGTTCTATTCCGAATTTAAGATTTGAAGTTAATGCCGAAATATCTGATTGTGTTAAATCATGGAATGTAGCATATTTACCACCATGATAAGCATTCATTAGATTGATACGTACTGCTCTTTTAGCAATAGGAGTTATGTCTGAAGGGTTAGGCCAAAAACCATTAGTTTCGTAATCGCCATTTTCTGGAGTTGAAGCAAGAATGTTTCTACCAGATCCAACAGAAGGACCACTAGTGTCATTTGGATATGGGTTATTAGAGTTATTTGTAATATTACCAGCATCAGCTGTTCCTCCAACCATCCAGTCGTCTGCAATACCATTTGCAGGTGTAAAAATTGTTGCTCCAGAGATATAACGATTATAACGAGTCATATCTTCATGCCATTTATGCATTTCATCTTCACGATTTGAAACTCTAGTTGGAATTCCTCCATATGGATGTGGAATGGCATTGGCAGCAGAGTGATGCATTAATGCCGTTTCGAAGTTTCTGGCCAAAACAAAATCTCTTAAAATTTGTGCTTCAGGCTCAGAAAATGGATTTGGACCTCTATAGGTATCATCAAAAGGATCATTACTAGATCCATTTGAAGCACCATCAGCTCCCCATAAATAATCGAAATTTCTGTTTACGTCAACACCTCTTCTATTTGTAGTGTTACTAGTGCTACCTGTATTTGGGCGACAGTTTTTACGTTGCATACCACCACCATTAGGAGCGATGTGTTGATTCCATTTTAAACCGTCTGGGTTTACAATAGGAATAAAATATAATTCATTATTGTCAACTAAATGTTTAATTGCTGGGTCAGTATTATAGTTTTCTAAAACATACCACATAAAAAACATGTTGCTCATTAAACTTGCAACCTCTCTTGAATGAATCATTGAGGTATACAGAATTTGAGGTTTACTACCTTCAGGAGATGATTGATCTCCTGTAATTCTAACATAATATATGGTTTGTGGATCCCACTTTAGCCCAGTTCCTTGCCCTGAATAGGTCATACCATTATTAGTAATAGTAGTGGCTGGATTTCCCCATGTTGTTTGATTTGTTGGTGAAGCATCTGTTTTAGCTGAGATTAAATTAGGATATAAAGTCCTCATATCATCTAGCTCTGATAATACTTCATCAACGGTTAAACACCCTCCAAAACCAGCTCCAAGATTATAATTTGTTGGAGTTGCCCAATTCACTTCTGTAGCTCCTGTGTATTGCAAATAATTGTCGAGAGCAATACTGGAAATTGACCTTTCATTTTGTGAGGCATTTGAAGTTTTTTTAGATTTAGTTTGCTCTAATCTTAATTGAGCTTTAGCTAAAGGTAAATCTCTAGTAACTCTTTCTTCATAGTGACTTTGTAAATCTTCAACTAACACTGTAAACGGAATGTTGAAATTTTTAATTTGCTTTATTTCATCTTCTGTTGCTTCTAATTGAATACTGTTATCTTTAAAAATTGCACCACATCTAAGGTCGATGCCAATTTCTAAAAGTTGATTTACAGTGCTTTGTGAGTTGCCATTAATTTTTACTCTTTTGTGTGTTTCTTGTGCATAAGAAAACTGAATGAACACAAAGGTTAATAACGAGAGAATCGTAATTTTTTTCATGGGGCTATTTTGAATTAATAATAATTGACGGAGCAATATTACATATTTACTCCATAAAATGCAAAAAAATCCGATGAAATGCATTTTTCTATTTAGTGTAAATAATTAAAATATTGAAAATCAGTAATTTGACTTTTAAAAAATAATAATTTAAAAATCAAGTTCTGTTATTTTTATCTTATTATAAGATTTGTAGATTCAGCTCTAGTTAAATTTTAGCTGTTGATTATGAAGTTATTACGTGTATTTGTTTAAAGCGTCTCTCTCTATCCAACTTTTCGAACAAATTTTTATTCTTTATGAACAAGTTTGATCATTAAAAGCTCATCAATTTTGTATTATCAATATAAAACTGTGATAGAAAGTTTCAATACATCTGACTTTATATACTATTACTTGATATATCAATTATCATGAAACCATCTACCTTAATCTTTTATGCCATTGAAGAAACTATGAAAACATATAGGAAACTGAGTTCAAAAGAAATTAAAAAAACAATATCAGATATTACGGTAGACCAAGCTTTGGTGCTTCAAATGATAAACGATAAACACCTAACGCAAACTGAAATTGCAGATCTAATTTTCAAAGATTATGCTTCTATGACACGAATTATAGCCTTAATGATAAAAAAAGACTATTTGATAAAAAGAACTAATGAAAGAGACAGACGCGTATCAGTTTTTGATATTACAAAAAAAGGCGACATAGTATTGAAGCAGCTTACTCCAATAATTGAAAAGAATAGAAAAAAAGCATTGTGTGGGCTTACTACCGAAGACTTACATAACTTAAAAGAGACATTAAACAAAATCAATCAAAACTGCAAAAAATGAAAAAAACAATAATCTTACTAACAATTGTTACTTTAATATTCTCATGTGGTAATACAAGTAACTCTGAACATGTAGAGAAATCATTGAATACAAAGACTTATAAAAATAAACTGGATGATTTGTTTGATGTACTCCATAAAAATAACAAGTTTATGGGTAATGTCACTTTATCGCATGACGGAACTATTATTTATTCAAAAGCATTGGGTTATGACGATGTAGAAAATCAAAAAGTATCTACAATAAAGACTAAATATAGAATTGGTTCAATAACCAAAATGTTTACGGCAACATTAGTTTTAAAAGCTATAGAAGAAAATAAGTTGAATATAAATCAAACCATTGATAATTATTTCCTAGCTATTGAAAATGCTAACAAAATAACAGTTGGTCATTTATTAAACCACAGAAGTGGGATACCCAGTTTCACAAAGGATAAAACATTTTTTGATTATCGTACCGAACATAAATCTCAGGAAGAGATGCTAGAAATTGTTACGAACTACAAAAGTAACTTTGAGCCTGGAAGTAAAAATGAGTACAGTAACTCAAATTATTTTTTATTATCTCAAATTCTGGAGACAATCTATAATACATCTTATGAAAACCTTTTACTAGAGAAAATTACAAAACCATTAGCATTAAAAAACACATATTTGAGTAATGAAGTAACTATAAAAAACAATGAATCATATTCTTATACTTTCTCTGATAAATGGGTTGAATTTCCCGAAACAAACTTATCTATTGCTATAGGAAGTGGAGATATAGTTTCGAACCCAAGTGATCTAAATATATTTATTGAGGCACTTTTTAATGAAAAAATAATTTCTAAAGAAAGTTTAGATGTAATGACCACAATTGAGGATAATTATGGGATGGGTATTTTACCATTCCCACATAAAGACAAAACAGGATTTGGACATGGCGGGCATATTGATGGTTTCCATGCAATTTCCATTTACTTACCTCAAGAAAAACTAGCTGTTGCTATAGCATCAAATGCTATTGATTACAATATGGATAATTTGTTAACAGACATTTTAAAGTGTTATTTTAATGAGCCATTTGAGCTTCCCAATTTTGAGCATGTTGAAATCACAGGTGATGAGTTAGAAAAGTATGTAGGAGTTTATACAGCTAGGGAAGGAGCTGGAAAATTTACAATAACCAAAGAACATAACACCTTGTACACACAGTTAAATGAGTTACCAAAAGAGCCACTGGTATACAAGGGAAACCACAAGTTTACTAATGAGGAGATTGGTGCAAACTTTCTATTTGATCCTGGTAAAAACCAATTAGGATTGGAGCAAAATGGTGTCGCAGATATTTACATATTTATCAAGCAATAACAATGTATAACAAAATTAATTGTCTATTGACAAGGATTATATACTAGTAAACGATAATGTATAGATATTTAAAAACCTGTTTGAAGTGAAGGAAAACCTGATGCAATTTGTATCAGGTTTTCATTTTTGTAGCGAGACCGAGATTTAAATTCGGCACCTCTGTATAATGATTTTTCTTTTTTGAGGTTTAATAAAGCTTTTTTACTTTAGTGAAGTAATTATTCTAGTTTAAAAATGGGAAATGAAATATCTAGGTTGATATCTCGATTTCTTACATTAACTGATGAAGAAGCTATTGCCTTTGAAGAATGTATTCCAATTAAAACATATAAAAAGGGGGAAATACTTTTAAAAGAAGGACAAGTATCAAGAGATTCTTACTTCGTTATTAAAGGTTGTGTAAGGAAGTATTATATCATTGAAGGCGACGAACGTACAACAGAGTTCTATGTTGAAGATGAATCTGTTGCTTCGTTACAAAGTTACATGAATAAAACACCAGCAAATCACTATTTTGAATGTATTGAAGATTGTATGTTGGCGGTTTTAAATTACAATAAGGAACAGGAATTGTTTAAGCGTGTTCCGAAATACGAAACTTTGTGTAGAATGTCTATGGAAAGTGCTTTTGGCGATCAACAAGAAGCTATATCAAAGTTTATAACCTCAAACCCTGAAACTCGTTATAAAGATTTACTGGAAAAAAGACCAGATTTATTACAACGTGTACCACAATACCACTTAGCCAGTTATTTGGGTATTAAGCCAGAATCATTAAGTAGGATTAGAAAAAGGCTGACTTCTAAGAAATAGTTGTTTTGATACTCTCAAATTTTACATGAAATTATTTTTGAGGTCTTAGTTGTTCAATAATTTTTGCATCAACCCAATAATTTTTTGTATCCCAATATGTGCTTCCATCTTCCCTTACTTTTTCTTCAGACCTTCCAAACAGCAAATACTTTCCATCTAATGTCAAGCTCGCACCATTTTCTACTAATTCGGAATTTATCTTATCTCCCATATTAATAGCAGATCCCCAAGAACCATCTTCTTGCCGAAAACTAATATAGTTGTCAGACATACCATATCCATCTTCTCGCTCGCTACCCCATATTAAGAAGGATTCATCTGGTGCTATAAAGGGATGGGCAGTCCATTTTCCTGAGTTAATCTCTTTACCAAGTAGTTTTGGTTCTTCCCGTTTACCGTCTTTAATCCTTGATATGCGAATTACATCATTACTCTTATAATCGTCAAAAACAATAGTCCCTTTGTTAGATACTGACAACACCATAATACCCCAATCTTCCCTATCAAACATTGGTCCTAGACTTTTTATCTTTGACCAACCAGAATCAGTACGTTCAATATAGTTATGTCTTGAATATAAGATGTTGCTATTTCCAGGATTATGTTTAAAGGTATACTTATTTACTCTGTAATAACTTCCTTCATTCTTATAGACAACTACAGGAGGTTCAAAGGGGTTGTTTCCAGAATACGTAAAGTAAAACTCTTTCATGTCCAGAGAGTCTTCATTCCCTATTTTCCAATCTGATGAAGTGCTATTTTTTGGAACAAAAATTTCAGGGATCAATCCTGGTGGTTTATATCCGAAATAAAGATTTTCCTCTGTTAAAGAACCACTCTTTTTTGTTTCTGATTTCTCAATATTACAAGCACTTAAAAATGCAAAAAACACGAATATTGAGAATTTAATTATAGTATTTTTCAATGTTTAATTTGTTTTAATTACCGTTTATATTTCGATAACATAACTGTTATTAAATTAATTATTTGAGGGGTTTTCTATGTAAGTTTAGATTGTAATTATTGAATTTCATTGTCGTAACAAACAAATTCAATAATATTTTCTTCTGGATCTTTGATGAATATAGATTTCCATTTTACCCATTCAAAGACTTCAGTTTTAAAAACTATATGTTGATTCTTCAACTGCTTAATGATGTAGTTATAATCATTCTTATCAATTTCTAATGCATAATGGTGTAAAGACGAATTGTTAGAATCAATAGATCCTAAAACTTCATCAAAAGCATTTGGGTTTGTTTTTGCAAACAATGCTAATACTTGGTAATGTCCTCCATAGCCTTCAGCAATTTTGAAGAACTTATAATTATCAACATCTTTAATTAATTCTAGACCTAAGGAATTTTGATAAAAATCTGTCATAAGTTTAATGTCATTTACCCTTAGTATAATCTCGCCTAAACTCTTTATTTTGTTACCAATCATAGTTTTATTTTATTTAAAGAATTTGTATTGTTACCAGTTTCTAATCTTTCCTCTATGCCAAAAGAATCCACTGTCAACATTATCGGTTAATAAGGATATAATATCCATAGCAGCATCATTTGGCTTCCTATTAGCATCAAATCCACCCATATCTGTTTGTGTCCATCCTGGATCTAAAGAGGAAACTTTAATTGCGTTGCTTTCTAATCTTTTTGCTAATAATTTGGTGTACATATTTAGAGTAGCTTTGGACATTTTGTAGTGAGGTTGATATTGTGTGAAGTCCGTCTCACTAAACGCTCCCCAACTAGACGTTATGTTAATAATATGCCCTCCAGAGTTTGTTTGAGACAACAGTGCTTCTGTTAGTTCAATGGTTCCAAAAACATTGACTTCAAATGTTTTTCTTAATTGTGAGATATTAATAGTACTTGTGCTATTATTTTCTAATAATATAGCTGCATTGTTAATTATAAAATCTATTTTTTTATGATTTAACTTACCTATAAAATCAATAATTGAATTTTTACTAGATAGATCTAACTGAAAGCACTTAAAATTTGGGTGGTTTATACTGCTTTCACCAGAAGTTGAAGTTCCTATAACTTTTACTTCTTCATTTTGAAGTAAGAGTTTGGCTGTTGCTAATCCAATACCTCTACTTGACCCTGTGATGATAACTTGTTTCATAATTATTCTGTCATTCTTAGTTACTTTTTTTTACGCTTTCTATTTTATTTTTAAGTCTTTCTGAATTAGGATGCTTTTTTAATAGTTGCTCGTATATCTGTAAAGCTTTATTGTGATCTTTATTCTTTTTATAAAAATCTGCAATAAAAGTAGCTCCATAGTCCATATTGCCTTTAATTAGTTCATTTATAAATGCTTCAGAATTAAACGCTTCCATAAATTTCGTAAAATAATTATAATTTTCGGCTCTAAAAGCACTGCGTACTATAGTATATTTTGACCATAGCGAAAGATTTTGGGAAAAACCATATGTAATTGCTCTTTCTTTTGCATAATTATGTGCATAATCCAAGCCTCCAGCATTTATAAATTTTTGAAGATTGTTTACTTCAAATTCTTGATAGTATTTAAAGTAATTTCTTAAGCCGTGATATAATGTTGGGTATCCTGTTGAGCGGTGTTTTTCTATATCAAGTTTTAAATGAAACCAACTTAAACCCTTAATTTGTTTAGTTGAGAGTAATGAGTCTAACTTAATGACTCCTTGTTTTACTGCATACTCATCTGGGCTTACAGAAAAGTATAAGTTTTTATTTAACTCAGTTATATTATCCAGACTCTTAACTGATTCTTCAATAGGATAGGGACTTGCTAAAATATAGCCATCAAACAATTTTGATTTAGAAGTCATTATATGCAAACCTAAACTTCCGCCATACTCCCAACCGAACAGAAGATTTTCATTAGTTGTTCGAAATCTGTTGTCAATAAAAGCCATCAACTCTTCTTCAATGAATTTGACGAACTGGTCATTATCTTTTCCAAAATGTCTAAATCGCTCAGGGTAACTATTTTTAATTCCAATAATGATAAATTGAGGAGTTAATTTAAAATGACTGAAGGATTGATATAAGCTTACACCATAAAGAAAAAACCGTTGTCCATCTAATATATAGAGTACAGGATATTTTTTAGCAGTCTCTGAATAATCTGAAGGAAGATAAACTTGGAACTCTCTTTTTTCGTTTAAAATCTTTGAATTAATAACATGGTTTTTTCCAACAACATTATCTGCTTCATTTTGTTGAGCCTCTAAATTAATTATAGCTAAAAGACAACTGGTTATTAAAATTAATATTCTTCTCATGTTGTATTAGTGTTGTAAAGTTTTAATTAATTGAGGGTTTTTAATTGTAGTTCTATCTATAACATTAAACCCAAATAGCAATAGCCAGATTGTAAACGATAGCTCACCAATTATTGATGGCAAAATCACAATGATTTCAAAAACACTTTTATAATCTATATAATTCGTTATAAATAATTTTGCTGTTCCATCAATTAAATACCCTATTCCTGCTAGAAGCAATAAAAGCGCTAATATTTTAGGAATGAATGATGATTTAAAAACTAGACAACACATGTACATTAAATGGACTCCAAAAAACAGCAAACCTATTGTCCAAATGAAATCAAAATCTACTAATAACTTCTTTATCACCTTATTTTCAAACTCTAAAAGAATAGGCGTGCTATATGTTATTTTATAAACTTGAAATAATTTAAATAGAGCAACACCAAAAAATAAAGTATGCAACAAACGAAAAAAGGAGGCTATAATGGATATATTTTTGTTTGTTGATTTAGTTAGGATAAAAAGCAACCAAACCAATAATAAGTCAAATAGCAACATGATTGAAAATCCAAGTAAACCGCTACCAAATTCTAAGTGATTATTTGCGAGGTTTGTTGCGACAATAGATGGGTTAGTAAAATTTGCTAAATTTTCAAGTACTATGAAATTGGCATAGAATCCAGATATAAAAATTATTAAGTAAGATAGACCAGAAACTTTTGCAACTTTCTTCATAAATCTGTGTATTAAACATCCACAAAATTATTGCCCTATCAAATCATTCTCATTGACTTTAGTTAAGAAATATAATTCAACCTAAATTGGAGTAAATAAAAAAAGCTAAGACATAAAATCTTAGCTTTTCATTGTTAATACTTGTAGCGAGACCGAGATTTGAACTCGGGACCTCCGGGTTATGAATCCGACGCTCTAACCAACTGAGCTATCTCGCCAGCTTATTGCGGCTGCAAATATAAAAACAAAATTATTGAGAGCAAACATAAGTTGAACAAAATATTTTTAATTTTCATTTTAAAACTAAATAATTAATGTATATATTGACGTTTTAATATTTTTAGGATTTATGGACGACAAAATTAAATATGAACTAGAATTTCCAATACATGCATCACCGCAACTATTATATCAATATATATCAACACCTTCGGGATTGTCTGAATGGTATGCAGACAATGTGAATTCGAGAGGGGAGTTGTTTACTTTTATTTGGGATGGAAGTGAAGAACAAGCCAAATTATTGAGTAAGAAAAGTGGAGAAAGAGTTAAGTTTAAATGGTTGAATGGTGAAGATGATGAACCTACCTATTTTGAAATTAGAATCCAGGTTGATGATATTACAAAAGATGTGTCGTTAATGGTAACAGATTTTGCTGAAGAGGATGAAGTTGATGAAGCAAAAATGTTATGGGAAAATCAAATTGCAGATTTAAAACACGTACTAGGATCTGCATAGATTTTAGTTTTAATTAAAGTATATTTGTCCCGATTTATTCGGGACTTTTTTATGGTTAATATTAACGGACACATTTTACAAGAAGCAGACACTTCGCTTAGCCTTTCTAATAGAGCATTTACTTATGGTGACGCTGTTTTTGAAACAATTAAAGTATCACATTCTAAGGTGTTATTTTGGGAAGATCATTATTTTAGACTAATGGCATCTATGAGGGTGTTACGAATGGAAATTCCCATGAACTTTACATTAGAGTTTTTAGAAGCTGAAATATTGAAATTAATTGAAGCTATTGATTGTCAAGATAAAACTCTTAGAATTAAATTGATAGTTTGGAGACGTGAAGGTGGCTTATATACACCAGAAACTAATGATATTGAATATGCCATAACAAGTAAAGTACTTGATATCGATTTTTATGAGTTTAATAACAATACATATATAGTAGACCTTTATAAGGATCATTATATTTCACCTAGTTTGCTGTCAACTATAAAAAGTAATAACAGGCTTTTAAATACTATTGGTGGTGTGTATGCACAAGAAAATGGGTTGAATAATTGTTTGCTTGTAAATACTGACAAAAATGTAGTAGAAGCACTTAATGCCAATTTATTTTTAGTTAAAGGAAATATCATAAAAACACCACCTTTAAGTGATGGATGTATAAAGGGAGTGATGCGCAAACAAATTATAGATATAATTAAGTTGATACCAGATATTGAAATTCAAGAAGCATCAATTTCTCCTTTCGAATTACAAAAGGCTGATGAATTGTTTTTAACCAATGTTATATTTGGGATTCAACCAATATCACAATATAGAAAAAAGAAATATACTGGTGCTGTGTCTAAGGATTTGTTAGCAAAGCTCAATGTAAAGGTAAGATTGTCTTAATTATAGCTAGGGTCTTCTGGAGCATTAGACCAAATGCTGTAATCGCCACCAAGCTCGAGCATTTTTTCTTTCCAAAAACTAACATCATTTTTTTCAATAATGGACTTTTTGTAAATGTTTTTTGCAACAATCCATGTATTGGAAATCAATTCATTCATTAATTGTTTGGTATCCCAGCCTGTATATCCAAGAAAAAAGCGAATGTCAGATTCGTTTAATTTATCATTGTTTATAAGTTCGGTAACAGAGTTAAAATCACCACCCCAAAAAATACCATTTGATATTTCTATACTATTAGGTATTAGATCAGGGATTTTATGAATGAAATAAAGATTGTCCTGTTCAACAGGACCTCCGTTGTATATTTTAAAAGATCCCTTAATTTCTGGGATGAGATCTTTGATGGTATAATCGAGCGGTTTGTTTAAAATAAATCCAATAGAACCTTCGTCATTATGGTCGGCTAACAAAATGACAGACCTGTTAAAAGACACGTCGCCAAGTATGGAAGGTTCGGCAATGAGTAAATGGCCTTTTTCGGGATTTAGATTAACCATATTCTCTAGTTTTACTCTTAAATCTAACATTAATTTATGTAAAAAGCAAAAGATTATGGTTTTGTGTATAAAAAAAAGACCCGTAAAAACGAGCCTTTTTTGTAAAATACTTTATGTATAATATTAGTTTACAGCGTCACTTAAGTCAGAACCAGCTTTAAACTTTACTACATTTTTAGCTTTAATCTTAATAGTCTTACCAGTTTGAGGGTTTCTACCTTCTCTAGCAGCTCTTCTAGTAACTGACCAAGATCCAAAACCAACTAAAGAAACTCTATTTCCTTTTTGTAATGCTCCTTCAATGTCAATTAATAGACCATCTAATGCTTTCTTAGCAGCAGCTTTAGTAATACCAGCGTTCTCTGCCATTCCATTGATTAAATCTGTTTTGTTCATAAAATTAAATTTTTAAATTGTTATTATTTGGGTTAACTTTTCTGTTAAATCCTACACAAAATTATACGGATAATCCATTCACGCAAGTAATAGCAAGGGAAATGCGCGTTTTTGTTAATAACTTAACCCAATTGTTAATAAAGGAGAAGGATTTTTTGTAAATAATTGTAATATCAGTAAAACCAAGGGTTTACAGCATTTTAGCATCACTATCAAAAGAGTAACCATTTAGAAGCGATTTAATATCCATTTTGCGCTTTCCAGGTAATTTAATATCCTTTAAAATTATAAAGCCTTTGTTTACAGCTACTTTAAGTGTTTTTTTGTTGGATATTACTTGACCAATATTATAATTGTGAGGCTCTTCTTCTTTTTCGACAGCATATAGTTTTACATTTAGCTCTTCGCCGTCATTTTGTAGTAAACACCAAGCTGCAGGATATGGACTTAGTCCTCTTACCTTATTATATATATTGTCTAAAGTGTCATTCCAGTTAATATAACAATTGTCCTTATTTAACTTGTAAGCTGTTCTTATGTTTGTGTTTTCGGGTTGAGGTGTTGTAATAACATTTCCTTTTTTTATAAGTTCTATGGTATCAATAACAAGATCACTTCCTAAATACATAAGCTTGTCGTGTAAGTCGCCTGCAGTATCTGTTGGTAATATCTCTTGTTCATGTTGAAGGATCATTTCACCAGTATCAATCTTTTCATCAATAAAAAACGTAGAAACACCAGTAGTAGTTTCTCCATTTATGATGGCCCAATTTATTGGTGCAGCACCACGATAATTTGGGAGCAGTGACGCGTGTAAGTTAAAAGTGCCGTGTTCAGGCATTTGCCAAACTACTTTTGGAAGCATTCTAAAAGCGACTACTATTTGTAAATTAGCATTCAGTGCTTTTAACTCTGTAATGAACTCTTCACTTTTAAGGTTAGTAGGTTGTAAAATTGGTAGGTCAACTGATTTAGCGTATTGCTTTACAGCCGATTCGTTAAGTTTTCTACCACGGCCAGCTGGTTTATCTGGAGCAGTGATAACTCCTACAATGTTATAGTGTTTTTCAACTAATTTTTTTAAAATGGTTACTGCAAATTCTGGAGTACCCATAAATACAATCCTTAAATCGTTCTTCATTATTTGTGCTTCTTTTTGTATGAATTTGTATTGGTTATTTCTATAAGCTCTTGTTCGAGCATTTCTTTAAGTATTTGTGTAATCTCAGATTCTTTAATACTTGTTTTTTCTACAATTAATCTAGATGATAGCGGATTTTTTTCTAAAACTGAAATTATTTCATCAATTTTTGAGGGTAATTTATCAATACTAGTTTCTTTATGTAATCCAAGGCAAACTGAGCATATTCCACAAGGTTTTGTTTCATCTTCACCAAAGTAGGCAAGCAGTTGTTCACTTTTGCAAATGGTATCATTATTAATATAATCAATAACAGCAGCGATTTGTTGTTGTTTGAGCTGGTGTTGCTGTTCTATTGTTTTTGCAATTCTATTAATAGTTTTATTATCTTCTCTTGGCTCTAAAAATGTGATTTCAGCATCTGTTTTATTGAGTTTTAGCGTTATAATCTCGTCTTGTTCTAAACGTTTTAAACCTGCAATTACAGTATCTTCTTTTATTGATATCTTTCCAGCAATAAGTAAGGTGTTAATTTTTACTGTTTGGTCAAAAATGCCACCGTAAGTTCGTAAAATAGACTTTGAAATAAGTCCTAATTCTGGATGTTTGTTTAAGTACGAAAAGAGAGTATTTTGATTAACAATAAACATCACCTGACAAGAATTATGGTATTGTTGTGATAAGCTAATAATACTATTTCTATCTAAAACTTGTAGAGCGTTATAAGTAGTATGTGTATTAAAGTTATATGTTTTGCAAAAAGAATTAAAATTAAATTCGAAAGTAGAAAATTCGCCTTCTCCATAAGATATTTGAAAGTAATTACATAGCTTTCGGTAAACTTGTTTTATGAATTCTACAGAAGGTAACACATTCAAAAACTGATTTTTCACCACCTCTTGGTCGCCTTCATTTTTTAATATAATACCAAAGGCCTTTTTGCCATTTCTACCTGCACGACCAGCTTCTTGAAAATAACTTTCGATACTTTCAGGTAAATTAATATGAATTACGGTTTTAACATCTGCTTTGTCAATTCCCATACCAAAGGCATTGGTTGCAACCATGACCTGTTTTTGATTATTCATCCATAAATTAAAATGCGCTTCTTTTTGGTCATTAGTTAATCCGCCATGGTAATAAGTACTTCCAAATCCTTGACCTTCTAGATAGTTACTTATTTCAATAGTTTGTTTTCTGTTGCGTACATAAATTATTGAAGATTGAGGGTTCTTTTTAAGTATTTGTACAATTTTATGATATTTATCTTCAGTGTGAAATACCATAAAGGCAAGTTTATCTCTTTTAAATGATTTTTTAAAAATCTTGGGATTTATAAAATCGAGTTCAGCTATAATATCATCCACTACTTTTGGTGTTGCTGTAGCAGTTAGGGCAACCACATTTACATTTGGCTGAAGCATTCTTAAAAGCTGTATGTTCTTATATGCAGGTCTAAAATCATTACCCCATTGACTAATACAGTGTGCTTCATCAACAGCAATTAAATTCACGTTCATTTGTCTAATACGGTCTTGTACTATTTCTTGTTGAAGTCGTTCGGGAGAGAGGTACAAGAATTTGTAGTTTCCGTAAATACAATTGTCCAACATAGTATCGACCTCAGAATACTTAAATTCACTGGTAAGTGCCATGGCTTTAATGC
Organism: Flavobacteriaceae bacterium; assembly: GCA_030148025.1. Lineage (GTDB taxonomy): Bacteria > Bacteroidota > Bacteroidia > Flavobacteriales > Flavobacteriaceae > JASBUG01. The sequence goes on from JASBUG010000010.1 coordinate 16,321, forward strand.
CCTTTTGTTTTAATGAGTTTACTTGATCCTTCATTAAGGCAATTAGGGGTGAAATAACAATACAAATACCATCTTTAACTAATGAAGGAATTTGAAAACACAGCGATTTACCTCCTCCAGTAGGCAGAAGTGCAAAGGTGTCTTCTCCTTCAATTATAGCATTGATAATATCTTCCTGAAGCGGTTTAAAACTGGTATAGTTCCAATAGCGTTCTAATATTTGTATTGGGTGTTGCATTACATGCTTTCAACAATATTTAAAATAAAATCGGCTCTTTTATCTACAGGCCCAAAAGGCACATCATGTAAGGCGTATCCGTATCTGGCATAAGCAGCCATTAGATGATGATGAATTTCTACTGCCTGATCAAAATTCTCATAACGTTCGTTATCACTAACATAAATTTCCTGCCATGGCGCAAGTATAAAAACATGATCATACTTATGCTCTCTGCAAGCATCCACAAAACGTTTAGGGTATTCAGTTTTGTAATAGTCCATATAAGCAACTACATCTGGAATCCCTCTGTCTAAAAACACCAAATCATTATCTGTTCTTTTTGCTTCTATAAATTGCTCTTTTCTGCCTTTCATTAGCATATCGCTAAACAGCAATGGTTCAGTTAGAAACAACTGCTCAATTCCTCTTTGTTGCGCTTCCAAAGTTACTTGGCGCGATATTTCTTCAAGGCATATATAGTTACGGTTTATCAACTCATTAATTATGGTTGTTTTTCCAGTTCCTGGACCACCAGTAATAACAATCTTTTTAGAATTCAAAATAGGTGAGATTTTAGGTGTAAAAATCGTAATTAAAAAGGGAAATAAAAAATATACAAAACTGTATATTTGCAGTTCTATAAATGAAGAGAAAATGAGCAATACTCCTAATGCCGAGGAATTCTATAAAAAGTTAAAAGAGCAACTGTTAGAAACTGCTTCTTGGCCATCAGAATATTTATACAAGTTTATTGTAAAATCTGATAAAAGTAAGATCGCCGAAGTTGAAGCTGTTTTTGATAACACAGGAGCGGTCATTAATACTATAGAGTCTAAGAATGGTAAGTATACAAGTATTTCAATTAATGTTGTTATGAAAGATCCAGATGCTGTTATTGCAAAGTATATAGAAGTAACAAACAATGTTGAAGGTGTAATTTCGTTATAGATTAATACAAGGTTAAATCAATAGTCAAAAACTATTTAAATAAGTTTACTATTATTTATTTTTTGTACTTTGGCAGTATTATAAAACTTCGTTGTAAACACATTTAATTCTACACATATTTTATTTTGATAGATAACTTAGAATACAATACAGAACGCGAGCATTTAATTATTCCTGAATATGGACGTCATATGCAGAAAATGATTAATTATGCTACATCTAGAGAAACCAAAGAAGAAAGAAATAAATTAGCGAAAGCTATTATTTCGGTTATGGGTAATTTACAGCCACATTTAAGAGATGTGCCAGATTTCCAACATAAATTATGGGATCAACTTTTTATCATGTCAGATTTTCAGTTGGATGCCGATTCTCCTTTTGAAAAACCATCAAAAGAAGTTTTAGAAGCAAGACCTGAGCCATTAAAATATCCTCAAAATCACCCAAAATATCGTTTTTATGGAAACAATATTAAAACCATGATTGATGTTGCAAATACTTGGGAAGAGGGAGAAATGAAAGAAGCATTGATTTATACTATAGCAAATCATATGAAAAAATGCTTTTTAAATTGGAATAAGGATACCGTAGAAGATTCGGTGATTTTTGACCATTTATTTGAACTTTCTGGAGGGAAGATTAACCTTAAAGATTCTGAAGAAGACTTAAGAGACTCTACAAGTTTAATGCGTAATAAGCGTAAGTTCTCTAGCAATAAAAAATCTCATAAAAAGAATAGTAACAACCGTAACCGCAAACGTTACTAAAATTATCCAAGTATTTAGTGAAAACATTTAGAATTGAAGGAGGCCATAAACTAAGAGGTGAAATCCAACCACAAGGAGCAAAAAACGAGGCACTTCAAATTTTATGTGCTGTTTTATTATCACCAGAGAAAATCATTATTCACAATATTCCAGATATAGTTGATGTAAATAAGCTTATCAAACTATTAGAGAAATTAGGTGTTAAAATACAGAAGTTAAGCCATGGATCTTATAGTTTTCAAGCTGATGAAGTTAACTTACCTTATCTAGAATCTGAACAATTTAAAATTGATGGTAGAGGCTTAAGAGGCTCTATCATGATTGTTGGTCCGCTTTTAGCACGTTTCGGTAAAGGATATATTCCTAAACCTGGTGGCGATAAAATTGGTCGTCGTCGTTTAGATACCCACTTTGAAGGATTCATTAAACTAGGAGCGAAATTCCGTTACAACAGAGAAGATTATTTTTACGGTGTAGAAGCCGAAGAACTTCAAGGAACATATATGCTGCTTGATGAAGCTTCAGTAACAGGTACAGCCAATATTGTGATGGCTGCAGTTTTGGCCAAAGGTACAACTACAATTTATAATGCTGCTTGCGAACCTTATTTACAACAGCTTTGTAAGATGTTGAATAGGATGGGAGCAAAAATTTCTGGAGTAGGATCTAACTTATTAATTATTGAAGGCGTTGATGAATTAGGAGGAACAGAGCATACAATGCTTCCAGATATGGTTGAAATAGGAAGTTGGATTGGACTAGCTGCAATGACTAAAAGTGAGCTAACTATTAAAAATGTAAGTTGGGAAAACTTAGGTCAAATTCCAGATGTGTTTAGAAAATTAGGTATTACTGTTGAGCGTCAAGGCGATGATATTCATATTCCGTCGCATGACAATGGTTATGAGATACAAAGTTATATTGATGGGTCAATCTTAACTGTAGCCGATGCACCATGGCCAGGATTTACACCAGATCTATTAAGTATAATTTTGGTTGTAGCTACACAAGCAAGAGGCAGTGTGTTAGTACACCAAAAAATGTTTGAAAGTCGTTTGTTCTTTGTGGATAAGCTTATAGATATGGGAGCGAAGATCATATTATGTGACCCTCATAGAGCTAATGTTATTGGACATGACTTCAAGAGTCAGTTAAAAGCAACAACAATGACGTCACCAGATATTAGAGCAGGTATTTCATTGTTAATAGCGGCGTTGTCTGCAAAAGGTACATCTACAATTCATAATATCGAACAGATAGATCGTGGTTATGAGCGTATTGATGAACGTTTAAGAGCTATTGGTGCGAAAATAGAAAGAGTCTAGTTTAAAGGCTTTTGCCATTTTTTCCATACATCAGAAACATCAACACCAACAGATTTTGAAATGATAGATTCAATTTCATTATAATTGAAGGCTCTTTTGTGCTTTTTGGTCCATTCCATAAGTCCGATAATCACATCCTTAAACGATTTAGCATTATTGGTGTCTTTTTTTATTTTTTCATCCAGTTCATAAGCTAATAAAGCACCTCTGGAAAATAGATTTCTTCCAATTCTAAAGTCTAATGAATATTGCGTAGAACCTAGCAGTGATAAATCTTTTAGACTTTTTTCTTTTATATAGCCTGGAGCAGAATTAAGTATCTTTTTAAAGAAATTTAAAATTGGTTTTCGATTTAAAACATGATAGTAAGAGATATACCAAATAAACCCTTCATTTAGCCAAATAGTTTCAATTAAAGGAGCTGTTTGCCACTCGAATGGTTTATAGCCAGTACCATAGGAACGAAGTGGTAACCATGAATGCCCAATATGATGAATTGTGCTACCAATATTAGCTTTTGGATCGAATGTTTTAATTGCTTTTGTAATGGGCATGCTTGCCGTCATACTATTAAGATGTTCCATAGAAAAACCATAGTCATGACGATTAGATATTGGCTTTATAAACTCATAACATATCGTGTAATGCGGCATAGGAATAAAGCCAAAGTAATTATTCAAACCATTAAGGGCTAATAAACCTCTTCTTCCAATTTCTTCAATATTGATCTCTGCTTCACTATAAGCAGCAATATAAAACGGTATAGGAGCATTGTTCACTTGTTGAACTTTTACATCATTACCCAATAAGTATTGTGCATCTGCTAGTAATGAAAAATTAGCAACCTCATACGTAGCTTTTCCTTTTTTTCTATTTACAGAAGGTTGTAGTGTACTAAAGATAGGCCAATGTTTTGGCACTTGTAGTTCCAGTTTTATTGGCTTGTTTTCTAGTCCTTCAATGAATCCGAAAACTGAATATCCCAAAATACCTAAATAGTTATTACGCAGTTTAGAGCTAGCATAAGCACCAAGAAGTTCCTGCTCCATTTTTTTAATATCTACTTCATAGGTAACAGCTTGTAATGATTCAGAACTATTAAAAATGAAAAAAGATCCCATTCCTAATGTTCCGTTTATTGTTTTATTTGTGTTAGTGATTGCTTTTACATTACCGACAAAAGCACTGTAATCTGTAAGTTCATATGTTCCTGGAGCACTCCTAGGAATCATTAGTACTGTCTCTTTTGCTTCAATAGATTTAAAATAAACTTCAATAGCTACTTTAGAAGAATTTTCAGAATAAAATAATTTATACTGAACTGTATCTTGAGCATTAATTACAAATGCATAAAGACAAAGTGTTATTGTTAAATGAAGTTTTTTAAATTTCATATTGCAGATGTTATAAGAAGAAACCACTTTCAAAAAATGCTGAAAGTGGTTTTTTATATAGAATTAATTTCCTTTAGCGTCAATTGGCGGAGGACCATCGATCATTGGTTCGTAAACCACATCACCTTTACGATGAACATATTCAGCTTTAACTTTGGCTACTAAATCTGGATTTTCAAAAAGGTCTAGCATAGTCATAGACATAGCTTTGGTCGCATAGATCATTCCTTTATGACCAATGCTCATACCTCCACAAGCAACCACAGCCCAAGAGTGCCAAGGCGTATCTTTTGGTGCAACTGTAACACCAAGATTGATGTTTGCTACATTCCAACTTACATCACCTACATCTGTTGAGCCACCTCCTGGATGTTCTTGAGTTTCTCTAAGGGGTTTAATAGTACTGTCAAATCCAATTTCAGGTTTACCAGTTGCTTTTTGAATGTTTTTGCCAAAGGCTATTTCTTCATCTGTATAGTTAATATTACCTAGTAATTCTAAATTAGATTGCATGATCTTACCACCTTCACGATTGGGTAAAACTTCATAAATCCCCGAGATAAGAGATACTTTATAATCTACATTTGCAAGAATAGCAGCACCTTCTGCCATTGCCATAGCACGTTCATAAACAGGTTTCATACCTGACCTTTTAGTGTCTCTAACACGCATCCATACTCTTGAGTAATCTGGCACTACATTAACAACTTGTCCGCCATCTTGAATATGATAATGCATTCTTACAGTTGGTTTTACATGTTCTCTGTAATAATTAATACCAGCTGTATATAATTCTAAAGCATCAGAAGCTGAACGACCATTCCAAGGGTCACCAGAAGCATGAGCTGCTTGTCCAAAAAACTCTACTTTAAAATCTATTAGTGCAAGCGTACTTTGTACATCTGCTTCAATAGAAGAAGATGGATGCCAACTAATATTTACATCTACATCATCCCAAAGTCCAGCTTGAACCATCCAGATTTTTCCAAAATATTTTTCCTCACTAGGTGTTCCGAAGAATTTTACAGTTCCTTTTATGGTTCCAGCTTCTATTTGTTCTTTAATTGCTAAAGCAGCTCCTAAGCTGGCTGCCCCAAACATGTTATGCCCGCAACCATGACCAGCAGCACCTTCTTTTAAAGGGTTTTTATCTGGAGTGGTTTTTTGAGAAAGACCAGGTAATGCATCGAATTCTCCTAAAACACTAATGACTGGTTTTCCAGAGCCATAACTGGCAACAAAGGCTGTTGGCATACCTGCTACACCACGTTCTACCGTCATACCTTGACTCTCAGCATAATCAGCAAGAATTTTGGCCGATTCATGTTCTTCAAACGCGGTTTCGGCTAGTGCCCAAATGTCATCGCTTATTTTAATTAAATTCTCTTTGTGTTTTTCTACGGAAGCAATAATTGCTTTTTTACTCTTGCTCATTTTCTTCTTTTTTTGAGCAAAAGACATACTAATCGTAAAGCAAAGAGCTAATACGATATAAAATTTAAGTTTCATACTGGTTGGTTTTAATAATCTCTTAAATATAGCATTTTAAAAGCACATAAAAACCATTTGGTTTTAGTAAGATATATTGAGGAAGTTAATCTTTTGTAAATCAACAGTTTTTATCGCAGCAATCGTCATCTTTAACTAGTTTACAACTTGATATTGCTAATACAGCTCCAATAATTGGTGCTGTAAGATACAGCCAAAGATGTTGTAAATTCCCAGAAACCAGAGCAGGAGCCAGTGAACGTATAGGGTTCATAGATGCTTTGGTCATTGGTCCAGCAAACATGGCTTCTAATAAAATAACACCACCTACGGCAATGGCGGCCATGGTTCCTATTTCTTTACTTCCAGTAGATACGTTTATAATTACTACCATAAGAAAGAATGTGAGTAATAATTCTAGAACAAAAGCTTTATATGGTGAAAAGCCATCTGCTGGAAAGGTACTGCCTAAAGTTTCGCTTTCGGGAAATAGAAATAGTAATAACAATGCAGCAAGCATAGCACCTACAAATTGAGCAGCAATATATGGTGGTACTTGTTTCCAGGAAAACTTTTTAGCATAAGCAAAAGCAATAGTAACAGCAGGATTAAAGTGAGCTCCAGATATTTCACCAAAAGCATAAATCATGGCCATTACTATTAAGCCCCAAGTAGCTGCAACACCAGGATGTGTAATGGCTCCGTTAGTTATTTCATTGATAGCCATAGCTCCACATCCGCAGAATACCATAGCAAAGGTTCCCATACTTTCGGCGATGTACTTTTTCATTCGTAATTCAAAAATTTTGGTAAATATACAATCTCTTATTTTAAGGGTTTGTTAACATTTGGAGGAAAATGTAATGCGTAATTTTATGACTCTTTATTATTAATCATCAAAATACTAAACCAAAATGAAAAAATTATTATTAATAGCCATGGCGTTTACCATGTCGTATGCTGTAAACGCGCAAATAGATACGCCAGCAGCTAGTCCATTTTCTAAAGTGGAGCAAAAAGTTGGATTAACTGATATTACTATTGAATATTCTAGACCAGGAGTAAAAGGAAGAAAGATTTTTGGAGGTCTTGAATCTTATGGTGTTGTTTGGAGAACTGGAGCAAATGCTAGAACTAAAATAACATTTAGTGACGATGTTACTATTGCAGGACAAACCTTAAAAGCTGGTACTTATGCAATTTTCACTAAGCCAGGTGAAGAAACTTGGGAGGTGTATTTTTATACAGAATATAAAGGTAATGGAGCTCCACGTGATTGGGATGACTCAAAGGTAGCAGTTAAAACAACTGTTAATGTACAACCAATTCCTTTTGTTGTTGAAACATTTACTATTGATATAAATAATATAAGAAACTCTAGTGCAAACATTGATTTAGTTTGGGAGCAAACTTATATTACAATTCCTTTTGAAGTACCAACAGATGCTAAGGTGTCTGCTAATATCGATCGTGTTATGGGAGGTCCAGGATTTGGCGACTATTATGCTGCTGCGTCATACTATTACGGTTCTGGAAAAGATATAGCTCAAGCTAAAAAGTGGATCGATAAAGCAATGGGAATGACTGACAATCCACGTTTTTGGCAATTACGTCAACAGTCTTTAATTTATGCTAAAGCTGGTGATAAAAAAGGTGCCATTGCATTAGCTAAAGAATCATTAGCTAAAGCGGAAAAAGCTGGAAATGCTGCTTATGTTAAGATGAATAAGGAGTCTATTGCAGAGTGGATGAAGTAATCTAATCTTGTGATTCATAAAAAAGGCACAACTAAAAGTTGTGCCTTTTTTATTTAATAGATTATTCGGTTCTTTTATAAAATTGTATAAGCAATTGCTCCTAAAAAGGCTGTGAGGATAAACAAAGGAAGCTTTCCTTTTCTATCAAGTGAATTAAAAGATAGTAGTAATGCTATAAAAATTACAATAACACAGCCTACAAAATTCAGCCATAGATATGGTAAGTTAATATAGTCAAACCTGTTTAAAAAGAACAAAGCAATTACAAAACATTGTGTGATCAATGCTGCTACAAATACCGCATTGGCTTTTACATGTTTGAAGAAAAAAGCAATTAGGAAGATACCTAATACATTACCATAAAATATAGACCCAATAATGTTTACAAGCTCTATTAAGTTTTCAGCCAGATAAGCAACACAAGCAATTAATATTGCTAAAATTCCCCAAGCGAATGTAAACCACTTAGTTGCACTCACATAATGAGCTTCGTCCTTAGTGTTTTTTAAGTTTCTTCGATATAGATCTATAGTAGTAGTAGATGCCAGAGCATTTAATTCACTTGCAGTACTAGACATTGCAGCACTTAGTATTACAGCAAGTAATAGCCCAATCAATCCTCGAGGAAGATTATTTAAAATAAAGTGAATAAACACATAATCTTTATCGTTTGATTCTACTGATAAATTTTGCTCTTCAGATGCTTTAGCGATAAGTGCTTTTGCAGCATCACGATTTTCACGGTCTAATTTATTAGCTTCAATAAGTTGTGCTGTGATAGCTTCACTCGGTTCTTCAAGATATTGATTAATAATATTTTGTTTCTCTACAAAGATCTTTTCCTGATTTTTTTCAAGAGTGTTATATTCTTCAATATATTGTGTTTTGGCAACGGCTTCTTTGGCTTCTGGGTTAAAGTTAAGTGGCGATGCATTGAATTGGTAGAACATAAATACCATAATACCAATTAGCAAAATAAAGAACTGCATTGGTACTTTAAATATTCCGTTAAAGATCAATCCTAATTGCATTTCTTTTAAGGATTTTCCTGAGAGATATCGTTGTACCTGACTTTGATCTGTCCCAAAGTAAGAAAGCGCTAAAAATGTTCCACCAATAATCCCACTCCAAAATGTATAACGGTTATCTAAACTAAATGAAAAATCCAGAATATCCATCTTTCCACTAGCTCCAGCAACTTCTAATGCTTTTGTAAACGTAATACCTTCAGGAAGTGCATTGACTATAATGATAAAGGCAATGATTAAACCAGTAAAAATGATACCCATTTGATATTTTTGAGTAACACTTACTGCTTTAGTTCCTCCAGAAACAGTATAGATAATTACCAGAATACCTATGATAATATTTAAAATAGTAAGGTTCCAACCTAAAACTGCTGATAATACGATAGCAGGTGCGAATATTGTGATTCCTGCTGCTAAACCACGTTGAATTAAAAATAAAATAGCAGCAAGACTTCGTGTTTTTAGATCAAATCTACGCTCTAAATATTCATATGCAGTATATACTTTTAAACGATGATAGAGTGGTATAAAGATCATACAAATCACCACCATGGCAATTGGTACTCCAAAATAGAACTGTACAAAGCCCATTCCGTCATGAAAGGCTTGACCAGGAGTTGACAAAAAGGTAATAGCACTGGCTTGAGTAGCCATTACAGACAAACCAATAGTCCACCATTTTGATTCATTTCCTCCTCTAATATAATCCTGAACACTATTTCTGCCTCTAGTTTTCCATGTACCATAACCAACAATTGCCAATAGTGTCGCCACTAAAACTATCCAATCTAAACTTTGCATATTATGAGAATATTTTCATTAGGAAATAAAACAATATTATATAGGCAGCATTAGCTACTAAAACTAGAGTGTAGGCTTTACTCCAGAGGTTCTTTGGTGTTGATTTTTGGCTCATTTTAATCGTTTAATTTTTTATTAAGATTAATGTTGTCTTTTCCTATAGATAGCATATTTGCAAACAATCTATAAGCACCAGAAACGCCTGCAGGAAATTCTCTAAAGAAACTTAATCCAGTATATATATAATGACCTTTACCATGTTTTGCAACTAGTAAACTTCCCTCTTTAGCAGATTCTCCTTTGTCGTTTAACGATAGGATAGGAGTGAACTCTTTTCCCCATTCATTTGGAAAATACAATCCGCGTTCCTGTGTCCATCCTTCAAAATCTTTTGATGTTATTTTATTTGGAAAACTTAAAAGCTCGTGGTTAGGATTTATAATTCTAACTTCAGCATTTTCATCGGTAACACGGTCTCTGGATAGTTTTAAGTGATAAGGCGCTAGATTGTCAACTTTTACTCGTCTGCTAGTATTATATTGCACAATCATATTTCCACCTTTTTCTACAAAATCGAATAGAATATCTTGTTTAAATTTTAAACCATCTAGAATATTATAAGCTCTAATACCAACGACTACTGCATCAAAACGTTCTAAATTCTCCGGTGTGATTTCTTCTGGTTTAACTTTAATAACGTTATAGCCAATTTGCTGCAAGCTTTCTGGAACTACATCTCCAGCACCTTCAATGTAGGCTATATTTTCACCACGTTTTTGAATATCCAGTCGTACAATTTTACTTTCACTAGGTAATAATACTGTTTGATACGGAATGTGGCTATAGTCTATTTCAACAAGTTCTTTGGTATATATTTTTCCATTAATATTAACTTTTGGAACCAAAGCACCTTCACTTTGAAATTTTGGAGGAATTACAGTAAACGTTAATGTTTGTGTTTCTCCTTTATTTTTAAGTGACACCTTTTGTTGTTGTGGATACACATTCCAATCTCTAGGGTGATCCATACTAATACTTCCCTCAAGGTCATCACGTCCAGCTTTTACAGTTACTTCAATTTCTTTTTGTTGATCATTCTCAAAAATGAACACCTTGTCACTAATACTTGCAGATACTTCAGGAATAATTTCAAAAGGTCTGTACAATTCACCTTTATCTGGCAGTGAGTAGCGATATATCACATCTTTTGAGATAGTTATAGGAATATTGTTAATCTCAAGGTTGAAGTCTACAATAACACCTCTTGGTGTTTCTGGTTTTCCTATTAACAGTGGGTTATCAACTTGATACATTCCCAATGTTCCTTTTTCTTCCAGCCAATATGGTGTTGTAGTCGCAATATTATTTGGCAACTTTAGATCTTGCTTAAACGTTTCTTTTATGTTTTCTAACAGAGGAATATCTTTTACAATACTGTTATCATTTGTAGAAATTTTATAGGATGTTAGCTTTAAACTTGTATTACTTCTATTAAGAGTTTCAATATTTAAACTAATATTACTTCCGCTACTAGCTACTGGTGTATTGGCAGATACTTCTAAATATAATCCTGTACATGCTTCAATAATAGCTTTTAGTTCTTTGCTTTTTACTTTTTTCCAATGATCGTCATCGATTTCCTGAAGTAATTTATATGCTTTAATCAGGTCGGGTATATGTTGAGACGGATCTCTAAAATTAAAATTGTTTTCAACTGCATATAGAATATCTCCAATAGCCTTTCCTCCAGAAACACGATTCCATGAGGTATCTATACCTGAGAATATGTCATTTTTGTCTTCTGGAAAATCACCTTTTAAAAACTCTACATATTCTTGCTGTGTCCCTCTTGTTGTTAAACGACCAAAGCCCTGGCACAAGTGTTGACTACTGGCTATAGATGCAACTTCGTTATTAGATAGGCCTTTAAGAGGGTAAAATACGCCAACATCAAAGTTTAGCATATTACTTTTATCAGCTTTCTCAAAGTTTTCACGACTTCCATAGAACCACCAAGAGGTGTTAAAAAATAGTCGTTTTGGTTGCCATAGTTCGGTATGATTAAGTTGCTCTGGATAGCTGTTCTTATCATTAACAAGATCGAATGCTTCCATGCTTAACATGGCAGAACCCGTATGGTGACCATGGGTTGTACCTGGGTTTCTATGGTTAAACCTGTTAATAATAATATCTGGCTTAAACTGTCTAATAGCCCAAATTACATCTCCTAGAACCTTTTCTTTATCCCAAATTTCAAAGGCTTCATCAGGATGTTTAGAATATCCAAAATCGTTAGCTCGTGTAAAACGCTGCTCACCACCGTCAACACGTCTGGCAGCTAATAGTTCTTGCGTCCTAATAACACCAAGAAGTTCTCTAATTTCTGGGCCAATAAGGTTTTGTCCGCCATCACCTCTGGTAATAGATAAATAGGCAGTTCTAGCCTTTACATGATTAGACATATAAGAAATTAGGCGTGTATTTTCATCATCAGGATGTGCTGCAACATACAATACAGAACCTAATACATTTAGTTTTTGTACAGACTCGTATATTTCTGAGACACTAGGTTTCTTTGGTTGTTGAGCAAGAAGCGTAGCAGCCGAAAAGAGAGCAACTAATACGCCTAGTTTAGTTCTTTGCATGGTAATAATTGGTTTGCTAGAATCCAAATATATAAAAGATACTAAGGGCTAACAGTGGTTTTAATGTTTCTTTAACTAAACGAAAACGACATTTTAACGTTTACTTATCGAAGGCATCCTTTTCAATCAAGGTTACTGCTTTTTGCAAAAGAAGATTGTTTGGGTAGGTCATTAATTCCCCATTTTCCTTACGAATATGAATTTGAAAGGAGCGAATATCTTCAATAACACCCACAGTTTCATGCTCTTTATCATGAATATGAATCTTGTCTCCAATGCGATAAGGAAACGAAAAGAACATAACAATTCCAGAGGTAACATTACTTAATATAGACCAGTTTGCAAAAAGGGTAATGCCTAGAATAGCAAAGATTGATGAAAACAGAACAATAATATCTTCTGGCTTTACACCTAATACCAGAGTTTCTATAAGGAGGGCAATAAGTAAAAATGTAGCCGTAACATAGCGACCAACCAATTTAATACGGGCTTTGTGTTTATGCTTAGACTTACCGAGTCTTGTAACCAGAAGTTTAGCAATAAATTGAATTACAAATAAGGCACCAAATACAATTAAGGTATTTATTATTTCCGGTTGATATGTACTAAAAAAATCAGACATTATTAGAGTTGTTCAACAAATATAAAAAGTTGTCATCTAAAACGCTATTTAAGCATGAGAGTTTCTCTTAAAATACTATCCTTATTCTTGTTTTTGCTCCAATAGGGTGATTTTATTCTCGCTAATTTTGAAGCTTTTGTAGTTAAAATTTCAGCATTATTACCAAAACCGCTTTTGAAAGATTCAGTCCAGCCAGAAATTTCATAAGGAGAAGCATCATTAAAATGAATAGTTAAAGTTCGCTCTAACTCTGGGTAATTTATAGAGTAGGTATTGGCTGTTAATTTAGCCATGGCCTTGTAGGGCTTTATTTCAATATGCTTTAGTCTAACATACTCAAAAGAAGGAATGATATTTAAATGTCCTGTAGGTAATTGTTTTGGATCGACTCTAAGCTGTGTCCAAAGTTCATTTTCAAGAATAGCTTTTTGTAGATGATAATTTTGGTCTGCTTCTCCTTCAAAGTAAGAGTGCGATCTTATTTCAAAATCTTTTTTATTATTGAGCTGTATATAGGCATGTCCACACCATTCTTGCATTGAGGCTGAAATTTTTAAAGCATGTTGTTCCTTAGAAATAGGGTAGAAGGTACTTTGCATTATAGAATAAGGGTAAATTCCAGTGTTGAAGTTTTTAGTAGCATTAAGTTTTAAAACAGGTACATTTTCTGGATTTTGATGATTGGCTTTTACTTGAGTTTTTGGTAAAAAATCTTCTGTAACATATATAAGCACAGCATTTCCATTTCGAAGTTCACCATATCTAGCTTGTTCTAACTTGTATGAGGTAATTTCGGCTTCGCCAGCAAACCAATAATCTTTAAATTCTTGTGACAAGTTTCTAGACTTCTCCTTTGCTTCATTAGTGTTATCATTTATAGAGCTGTTATTTGTGTTTTCTTTACAAGAATTGATCAACAATATTGTTAGAGAAATAACGACTATGTTTTGTGTGATTGTTTTTTTCATGAGCTCCATTTTTATAAATTAAATGTATAACCTTAGTTGCTTGACACCATATCATTTAGTGTTTTATAAACCATGTGTATTGGTAACCCCATTACATTAAAATAAGAACCTTCCAGTTTTGTAACACCTATATAACCAATCCATTCTTGTATACCATAAGCTCCAGCTTTATCCATAGGAGAGAAGTTGTTTATATAGTACCATAGTTCTTCATCTGTAAATTCTTTAAAGGTCACTTTAGTGATACTATGCACTGTTTTTTGTGAGCTAGTTGTTTTAAAACATACAGATGTAATAACCTCATGAGCTTTACCACTCATAGAGCGTAACATCTCGAAAGCTTCAATTTCTGTTCTTGGCTTCCCTAAAGCTGTGTTGTTATGCCAAACAATAGTATCGCTGGTAATTAAAATATCCTTTTCTTTAAGACTCTCTTCAAAAGGTAACGACTTTAGCTGCGCCAGATAATTACTTATCTCAAAATGCTTTAATCGTTCAGGGTACTCTTCTTTAACGGGTTTTAAGATAATATTAAAGGCTAAACCCAGATCTTTAAAAAATTGTTGCCTTCTAGGTGATCCAGAGGCAAGAATGATATTGTATTCTTTTAGAGATTCGTTTAGCATATTATAGTAAAATTGGATATTGTAACAAAGATAGCACTCCAAATAACATGATCCATTTTAAAACAAGAGATAAATGTTGTATCTCTTTTTTAGTTTCTGCAGTAAAACATTTGATGGTAAAATAAAGCATTGGCCCTACTATAAAAACAAGAAAGTAGATCACAATTAATTGGCTGCTATATATGTATTGAATAACATAATATGTTGTTAAAAATAAGGGAATCAGTGATAGTGTGAACACTAGCTTTGTAGCACGATCTCTTCCAATTATTATAGGGAAGGTTTTCATGCCAGCATTATAATCGCCGTTAATATCTTCTATATCTTTTACTATTTCACGAAGAAGGTTAATAATAAAGGCAAAAGTGGCATAGACCATTACTGTTTTAAAAGCTTCTAGTTGTTCTGGTTGGTTTTTAGTATCTATCACTGGAACAAGATCAAAAATACCGATAATGATAATACTGGAAGCAACCAATAATGACACAATAATATTCCCAATAAGCAAGGTGCGCTTAAGGTGAGTTGCATATAGATAGAGTAAAGCAGAAATAATAACAAAGCATACAGAGAAACCACTTTTTTGTATGCTATTAGAAAGGTAAAAGCCAATACCAACTCCAATAATATTACAAAGTATAAACAGAGTTATTGCTCTTTTTTCACTAATATATTTTCCAACAATTACTTTTTGAGGTTTGTTTATACTATCGGTTTCAATATCATACACATCGTTTATAATGTTACCAGCTGCAGCAATGCTTATTGTGGCTATAACCAACAGTGTAAATTGAAGTTGATCTAATGCAAGAGTAATGTCTAGTGATTCAAATAGTGCATATTTTATTAGTACTTGCGCTAATGCAATAAGAAGAAGATTTTTCCAACGTATGAGTTTGAAAAAATTAATCATATTTAGCATCAAAATTGGCATCCCATTTTCCTTGTACTTTCATGACCTGTTCAATAACGTCGCGTACAGCTCCTTTTCCACCATTTTTATGTGAGATATACTTAGATATTTCTTTTATTTCGGGAGCCGCATCCTGTGGACAGGTAGGTAAACCAACCAATTTCATTACGGGATAATCAGGAATATCATCACCCATATACAATACTTCTTCTGGTTTTAAACTATAAATATGCAGGTATTCCTCAAACTGTTTTATTTTGTCATGAGCTCCCAGATAAATATCATGAATACCTAATCCTTTTAATCGCAAACGAACACCTTCATTAGATCCACCAGAAATAATACAAATATTATATCCTTTATCAACAGCAGTTTTTAAAGCATAACCATCTTTTATGTTCATGCGCCTAAGCATTTCTCCTTTAGTTGTTATTGTTACGGTACCATCGGTTAATACACCATCTACGTCAAAAATAAAAGTGGTAATATGTTCAAGATATTCTTTATAGCTTTTTTCCATGTGTTTGTTTAATAGATTTTGTTAGTAATTCATAAATATCTTTATGAATGTCTTTATCTAAGCTTTTAAGATGCTTTTTAATCGTTTTTTTATCGTTTCGTTTTGCTGGACCTGTCTGCGCCATAAAAGGCGATAAGGTTTCAACCTTTTTTGCAGTTTCTTTAATTAGTGGTTTTAATATGTCGAAATCAACACTTTTAGATTCGGTGATCTCGTGACCAATTCTATATAATTGATTTGTAAAATTATTGACAAACACAGCTGCTAGATGAAGTGCCGCACGTTGATCTGAATTTACCCTATAATAGGGACTACCAATACTTTGAGCTATGGTTTTTAGTAAAGGTAAATTAGTTTTATTGTCAACTTCCAAACAAATTGGAACTTCAGAGAAGTCAATAGTAGCATCTTTAGAAAAGGTCTGTAAAGGGTAAAATACGCCTCTTTGATGTTTTTTATCGAGATCATGAAGACTAACACTTCCAGAAGTATGAACTACCAATTTATTTTGATATGGAATATTTTTTGAAACATCTGCTATGGCATCATCACTAACAGCAATAATATAAATGTCTGCTTCCACAAGGGCTTTTAAATCATCAGTAATAAGGCATTCATTTTGAACTGATTGAATGCGATCTAATTTCCTGTTATACCATTGTATTACAGAGGTGTTTTCTGAGTTTTGTAATACGCTATACAAATGGGTTGCTACATTTCCAGCACCTAAAATCACTATCGAATTCATAAATGCTAAAATAACTAAGTAATATATGATTTAAAAACTCAGACACGTATCTTTGTAATTACTTATGAAAAAAGATATTTCAAATAGAGAAGATGTACTTACTTTAGTTACTAAATTTTATACTAAAGTTAGAAAAGATGAGGTATTAGGCCCTTTTTTTAGTGAGATAAAAGATTGGGATGAACATCTAGACAGATTAACCACTTTTTGGGAATCTAGCTTATTTTTAAAAACTAAATATTACGGCGACCCGCTTCAGGCACATGTGAAGGCCGATAATCAGAATAACAACAAGATATCAGAATTACATTTTGGATTGTGGTTAAATTTATGGTATGAAACTATTGATGAGCTATTTGAAGGCGATTACGCCGAAAATGCTAAAAGACGTGCCAGAAAAATGGGAACATTTCTATACTTAAAAGTATTTGAGGCACGTAATAAATAACTTTAATAAACCATTGTTAAAAGATTGAGTTAGCCGTTAACGTTCCAAAGAAAAACACTAAATTTGCACGACTCAAAAAAGAAGCTTTTCGATATGCTTAAGAAACTCTCTAATATTCTGTTTTCTACCAGACTTACCGCTATTTTATTTATTGTTTTTGGTGCTGCTATGGCTATAGGTACCTTTATGGATGCTGGCCAAGATACGTCACCAACACCTTATACTAGAACTTTAATTTATAATGCCTGGTGGTTTGAAGCTATTATGGCACTTTTCTTAATAAACTTTATTGGAAATATTTCACGATATCGTTTATGGAGAAAAGAAAAATGGGCAACTTTAATTTTACATTTAGCCTTTATTTTCATTTTATTTGGAGCCTTCGTAACACGTTATATGAGTTTTGAAGGCATGATGGCCATTAGAGAAGGCGCTACTGAAAATGCTTTTTTATCACAGAAAACCTATTTAACAGTTTATGTAGATGGTGATTATATTGTTGATGGACAACCACAAAGACGTGTGCATCAATATGAAACCGATTTTTCTCCTAGGCTGAAGAATAAGTTTAAAAGAACAACCGATTATAACAATCAACCAATCACTATTGAATTGGAAGAATTTATAGCTGGAGCAGAAGAAGATATTGTACCAGACGAGTCAGGTGAAAATTATCTAAAAGTTGTTGAAGCTGGAGCTGCAGGACCACATAACCATTTTTTAAAGGAAGGTCAGGTACAAAGTATACATAATGTGCTTTATGCCTTAAATAAGCCAACAGAAGGAGCTATAAATATAACTTATACAGATAGTACATTAACTATTCAATCGCCGTTTGAAGGTGAGTACATGACCATGGCAACACGTGCCCAAGGCAGATTAGTGAAAGATAGTGTGCAACCTCTTATTTTGCGTTCAAGATATATTATAGGAAACCAATCGTTAGTGTTCCCAAAACCAGTTATTAAAGGCGTATTTGATGTGGTTAAAAAATCTGAATTATTGAGAAATGATGAAGATGGACTCTCTTTGAAAGTAACAACAAATGGTGAGTCAAAATCCATAAAAATCTTAGGAGCAAAAGGAAGTAATAATGCTTTTAAACAAATAAGTGTTGGTGGATTGGATTTTGCATTTAAATACGGTTCTAGGGTTCTAGAACTACCTTTTAGTATTAAGTTGAACGACTTTATTGCAGAACGTTATCCTGGAACACAAAATAGTTATTCGGCCTACGAAAGTAAAGTGACAGTAATAGATGATCAGGAAGGCGATTTTGACTTCCATATTTATATGAACAATATTCTTAACCATCGAGGTTATCGTTTTTTTCAATCGTCTTTTGATCCAGATGAAAAAGGGACTATCCTTTCTGTAAATCACGATTTTTGGGGTACTAATATTACGTATTTTGGGTATTTCCTATTGTATTTTGGACTATTAGCAATTCTATTTGCAAAAAACACGCGATTTGATGACTTACGTAAGCAATTAAGAAAAATAAAAGCAAAAAAAGTAGCTGTTGTTATTGCTTTATTTCTAATACATAGTCTAGGAGTTCAAGCACAGGAAACACATTCTGAAGATGATGGTCATGATCATAGTACTGCCGTACCAATTAGACCAACAAAAGCACAGGTAGATTCTATTTTAAGAGCTAATATTGCGCCAAAAGAACAAGCAGATGCCTTTAGCCGTTTAGTAATTCAGGATTTTGACGGACGTATGAAGCCAGTGAACACCTATGCTTCAGAATTATTACGTAAGTTAAGTAAAAATGACATGTATGAGGAATTTGATGCAAATCAGGTGTTCTTATCGATGCAGGAAAATTCATTTTTATGGTATAACGTACCGCTTATTTATTTAAGACCAAAAGAAGCTGATAATGTTAGAGAAATCATAGGTGTAGACCTTTCTGTAAAATATGCAACTCTGGCAAGTTTCTTTACAGATCAAGGAGCTTATAAATTAGCACCTTATCTAGAAGAAGTATATAAAGTAACAGTGCCAACTGCAAAGCAAAAGAAAATTAAAGAAGCAGATCAACGTGTTAATTTATTATATAATACGCTTAATCAAAGAAGTACTTTAAGAATTTTTCCTATTCCTGATGATGAAAATAATAAGTGGATATCCTCTTATGATTACCGTAAAGACCGATTAAAATTTAAAGATTCTTTATATGGTAATTTTATTAATACCGGATTTAAGGCCTATTTGTTTATGCTTAATCAGGATAAGCAATCTGGAAATTTTGCAGAGAGTAATAAACTTATTGACGCAATAAAAAAGACACAGCATAAATATGGTGCTGAGGTGATGCTTAGTGAAGATAAAATAAATACCGAGGTACTTTATAATAAGTATGATATATTTAAAAAATTATTTAGCTGGTACATGTACGCTGGTACATTGATGTTTGTGTTGCTTATTGTTCAAATTTTTAAAGAAAAGAGCAAGGGAATTAGTCTGGCAGTTACAACTTTTAAGTTTATTATTCTAGGGCTTTTTGTTTTGCATACTATAGGCTTGGCAGCTAGATGGTATATTTCTGGACATGCACCTTGGAGTGATGCCTACGAATCTATGATCTATGTCGCTTGGGCAACCATGTTATTTGGATTAATATTTGGTAGAAAAAGTGAAATTACAATGGCTTCAACAGCTTTTGTAACCGCTATGATATTAATGATCGCACATTGGAACTGGATGGATCCATCTATAGGTAATCTTCAACCTGTTTTAAATAGTTATTGGTTAATGATACATGTAGCTATTATTGTAGGTAGTTATGGTCCATTTGCTCTGGGAATGATACTAGGTATTGTGTCACTGTTTTTAATGATATTGACCAATGACGCGAATAAGCCAAAAATGGATCTTAATATAAAAGAACTTACCATTATTAATGAAATGGCCTTAACCGTAGGTTTAGCCATGTTAACCATTGGGAATTTTCTTGGTGGTATGTGGGCAAACGAAAGTTGGGGACGATATTGGGGATGGGATCCTAAAGAAACCTGGGCTCTAATTAGTATCATGGTATATGCTTTTGTAGTACATATGCGTTTGGTTCCTGGTCTTCGTGGACGTTTTGGTTTTAACGTAGCATCTATAGTAGCTTTTGCCAGTATTTTAATGACTTATTTTGGTGTGAATTTCTACTTAGCTGGGTTACATTCTTATGCGAAGGACGATCAGGAGATTAGTATTCCTTACATTATTTCTGCAGCTTTAATTATAGCTATTTTGTCATTTTTTGCATACCGAAAATACGCTAAGTATTATAGAAAATAGATATTGATTCTAGTTTAAAACTTGTCGCTATGCATAAGCTAAATATTATTATATTTAACTTATGAAAACACTACTAATCAATTTTTTAGCAGCTATCTTATTATTTAGTTGTAATCAAAATCCAAAGCCTGAAGATGTAAAAATAAATACGGCTCAAGGGCTTTCGTTACTAAACACACCACTTATTAAAAGGCAGGTAAATCCTGAGCAGGATTCTTTACAAATAGATAATTATATATGTGCCTTAGATAATTATAATAACAATAAGGATTGGGCAGATAATATTGTTTGGTTGGGTAGGCGCACAGCCTATTTAGGAGATTTTAAAAGGGCTATAGAGGTTTATACAGAAGGAATAAATAAATTTCCTGATGATGCTCGATTTTTGAGGCATCGCGGACATAGATTTATAAGTACGAGACAGCTGGATAATGCCATAGCAGATTTTGAAAAGGCAAGTACTCTTATTAAAGATACAGACGATATTACTGAACCTGACGGTATCCCAAATCGTTTAAATCAGCCTGTTTCAAGTTTACATACTAACATTTATTATCACCTAGGATTGGCATATTACCTGAAGGGTGATTTTAAAAATGCATTAACAGCTTATACCAATTGTTTGAACGCTTCTAAAAATGATGATATGCAGGTTGCTACTAGACATTGGATTTATATGACCTTAAAACGAATGAAACTTGATGAAGAAGCTACAGCTATATTAGAGCCAATTTCTGAAGACATGAATATCATTGAAAACATGGCTTATCATGATTTATTATTGTTTTATAAAGGAGAGCGAACTAAAGATCAACTGCTAAAGGTTGAAAATGGTAATATTGGTGCAAATGAAGCCACACAGTACGGAATAGCCAATTGGCATTATTACAATGGCGAGATTGAGGTTGCTAAAAATATGTTTAATACAATATTGAAAAATGGAAATTGGTCTGCCTTTGGTTATATAGCTGCAGAAGCCGATTTAAGTCGAGAGTAGTTGAAAAAACTAATAAGAAGGACAGATATGTTTCTTTATGATATAAGGCGTTATTTTTTTTAATGTGGTTCCAGTTTCAGGATGCAAACCCAAAGCCGTAAAATATTCAAGTGTTCCATTTCCATTTTTGCCATACCAAATGGCCTCATTACCGTTTTTTAAAAAAAATAACGTGCTACAATCGGGAATTACCTTCTTAAAAAGCGCAATCCGTTCTTCTTTATAAATCTTTAAAATTCCATTTTTAAACTCTTCAGAGTTAAATGTAACTTCCACATAATGGTCATTTTGCCACTTCATCCAACGCTGTCTGTTTAAAGAAATTATGGTTAAAAATAAAATTAGAATAGCCATGCTAATAGACAGTACAATTCTATTTTTCTTTACATAAATATTAATGCGTTCATTAATTCTTTGAAACTTTTCCTTTTCAAAAACAGTGTCAATATGAAGTTCTTCAGTTTCTGAGATACTTATGTTTTTTGTGCTATTGTGTAGCACGAAATCTTCAAAACCCTCATATCCTAAATATTTACAAAGCCCTATTACTACATTAAGCTGGTTTATGTTAATATCACCTTCATTATTTATACCTTTTCTTATAGCTGATTTATAATAATCTCTTAACCGCCGTTCACCAATTGGTGTATTGAATTCTATAGATATATAATCTGACAAAATTTTTGCTAAGCTATTGTTAGAGGGATGATTGATTCCCTTTTTCTGAGCTTCTTTTCGAGCCTTATCAAAGGCCTTTATTATTATTTTTTTGTGCATCAGGGAATTATTTAGTTGTTGTTGTTATTGTTGTTCTTTATTGGATAAACTGTGGAAATTAATTTCCAAAACACTTCCAAAACATTTCCAAGTTTTCTGTTCAATTATCATTTCATTTGTTTAAGAATTGATGGCCGCTTTACTCGCAATAAAGCTTGCGAACTTCAATTCTAATTTAAGGAGCAGCAAAGTGGTTTGTATTGTCTTTGGGAAGTATTAATACACTTCACTTTTGGCTCTCCATACTTCCCGAAGAAGAGCTCTCTCTTCAATGTTTTCAAGTGTTGTTCGCATTTGCAGTATCTGGTTTTAAAAACCGGACAGCAACACTCATGTCTAATTTTTTAATACAACAAAATGAAAAAAATATCTATAATATTGTTTACGGTTTTCCTCAATTTGGCATTATTTTCTTGTTCAACCCCACCTTTAGAAGAACCTGCTAGTTCTACACAGGCTTGTTGTGGAAATAATGGAGGAGATCCACCGCCACCACCTCCTCCTCCAGGGGACAATGGTTAATTAATGAGTAATATCTCAGAATAAATTATACTTTAGAGGAATGAAATCAATTAAAAACTCGTTCCTCTTTTTTTGTATTTGTTTTTTTTTAAATAGTAATATTTTTTCTCAACCAAGTGTTGATAGTACTAGATATTATTATGACCTTATAATTAACCCTAAGAGTAACTACGATTTGATTTCGGGTTATACCTTTTTTAATAGTCTTAAAGAAAAACATTTATTTGAAAAAGATACTTTAAAAGCGATCTATGACTTACGAATGATTGTTTTTGCTCAAAATTCTTTAGAACTTCCTTATGAAAGTGAAAGTTCTATTGTAGAGGCTTTGAATCTTATTGATAATATAAAAGAAATTGATAGTTCTTTAGTGCGTGATCGAATGAGCTTAGCTATGAGTTTGGGCAATATTTATTTGTCACTAAAAGAGTATGATAAAGCTTTAAATATATATAATGAATCTTTGGAAGCTTCAAATGATTATAGTTATAGTTTAACTACTCATTTGAATATTGGAAATATATTTGCTGAGCAGGGAAAATTTCAATTAGCAGAATCTAAATATAGATTTGTTTATAAGGAAAGGTTAAAATTTGATGACACAAGGAAAATTGCTCATGCATTGGATAATTGGGGATATGTGAAAGTAAAGCTAGGAAATATTGAGGGCTTTGAAGATATGTTAAATGCATTAGAGATGAGGAAAAAAGTGGGTGAGTCTAGACGTTTTTATATTAGTTATAAACATCTGTCAGAATCCTTTAAGGATATTGGTGACCTAAAAAAAGCAAGGTATTATGCTGGCTTGGGTTATAATGAAGCTGTAAAATATGGAGATAGCTATGAGCAAGATGCCTTATTAAACTTGTTGAAATTAAGTGAGGATTCATTAGTTATTAAATATGCTATAACAAACGAAAGAATTCTGAATAAAAAATTATTAATTGAAAATAAATATGCTAGTTCAAAGTATAATTTATCTAAAGAACAACAAAAAGCTTTAGAAAATCAACTTTTAATGGAAAAGGAGAAAACGCAAAAAATACGCTATCAAATGGGAGGTATTTTGGTTTTAGTACTATCTGTTTTCTTTTATTTTATGTTGAAGTCGCGATATAAAAAACGACGTCTTTTAGAAATTTATAATACGGAAACCCGCATTTCTAAAAAGGTACACGACGAAGTTGCCAATGATGTGTATCACGTAATGACAAAGCTGCAACATGACAGTGATTTAAAAGAAGATGTATTAGATGATCTAGAGCATATTTATGAAAAAACAAGGGATATTTCTAAAGAGAATACAGCTATAGATGTTGAAGAAAATTTTGGCGAGTTGTTAAACGATCTTTTGTCTGGATTTAAACAAAATGAGGTGTCTATTATTACCAGAGACTTGTTAAAAATGAATTGGGAATCGCTTACTGAAATTGAGAAAACCATGATATACAGGGTGGTTCAGGAGCTTATGGTTAATATGAAAAAGCACAGTAAAGCTTCTATAGTTATTATAAGTTTTAAAGAATTAAGAGGGAAAAAAATTATCGAGTACAAAGATAATGGAGTAGGCTGTAACCTTAAAAAACAAGGTGGTTTGCTCAATACGGAAAACCGTATGCGTTCTATTAACGGAACTATTAATTTTGAATCTGAAATTAACAATGGCTTTAAAGCTACAATCAAAGTTTAGTATGTATAAAAAAGTTTTAGTTGCAGACGATTTGGGAAGTATTAATCAAGGTGTATTATCAATATTAGATACGCTAGGAGTTAAAGATGTTGATCAGGTTCAATATTGTGATGATGCTTATTTAAAGGTAAAAAAGGCTGCACTAGATAACCATGCATTTGATTTGGTCATCACAGATTTATCTTTTAAAGCCGATTATAGAGAACAAAAATACTCTTCTGGAGAAGAACTATTAAAAGTACTTAAAAAGGAGTATCCTAAAATTAAAGTTATTATCTATTCTATTGAAGATAGGTTGCAAAAGGTAAGATTACTTGTTAATAAATATCAGGCAGATGCTTATGTCTGTAAAGGAAGACAGGGCTTAATAGAATTGTCTAAAGCTATTAAACGAACGTTTAAAAATGGGATTTACCTATCTCCTCAAGTAGAACAAGCCTTAAAACCTAGAACAGACTTAGAGATCGATGATTATGATATTGAACTTGTAAATCAATTATCTAAAGGACTATCGCAGGATGAAATAAGTGCTTTTTTTATGATTAATGATGTATCACCAAGTAGTGTAAGTTCTATAGAAAAACGATTAAGTAAACTACGAGTACAATTTAAGGCCAATAATGCCATACATTTAGTGGCTATTGTTAAAGATCTAGGACTCATCTAAAAAAAATATTTTCCAAATTACGGAATTCCGTAAAGAACTAATTTTTATTGGCTGTATAATTGTGTAATTAATTAGTTCTTAGGGAGAACAATAGAAGGCACGTCAAGAAAACTTAGTTTTCGAAACGTGCTTTTTCTGTATTTAATTATATGTTAAACTCTGGAACTTCTATAACCTTTCCGCAAGATTGTTCTAGCTTAATGGCTCCAATTCTAATTCGTACAAGACGTAATGTTGGAAAACCAACAGCAGCAGTCATTTTACGTACTTGCCTATATTTACCTTCTGTTAGTGTAATTGATGCCCAGCTTTTTGGCCCATGTCGTTCATCTCGAACCTTTCTATCTGCCATAGGAATATGATCTGTGCTCAATATTTTTGAAGCGATACAAGGTTTAGTTGTATATTTTTTTCCATGAAACCCAATTTCAACACCTTTTTGTAATTGTTTAATGGCTTCTTGTGTAATAATGCCATCTACCTGTACATAATACTCTTTTTCAACTTTACTGCTTCTTATGTACTCGCTAACTTTTCCATCTGTAGTTAATAAAAGCAACCCTTCAGAAGTTTCATCCAGCCTTCCAATAGCCATCGTATTTTCTGGAAAATTATACAGTTCCCCTAAAAGGCGTTTGTTCTTGCGTTTATTTTGATTATTTACAAACTGACTTAAATAACCATACGGTTTATGTAAAATATAGTGTTGATGTTTGATGGATTTTGACATGATGTAGCTTGAAAGTGCAATGTATCAAAAAAATATAATTGTAGATATCAATATATTTTATCATATTTGCTGCCATGATTGTATAACTCACTTCCGGTTTTGTCGACATTCGTCCGACTCATTTAGAGCTAACACCTAGTGTATAGCTATGTCTTATTTATAATCATATACATTATGTCATCGAACATACCATCAATAAAACAATTATTCAAATATTTTAAAATTGCAGTAACCGGAAAAGAGCAAGAGTTTACTTCTGGAAGCATACGTCGTGCTGTATTCATGCTATCGATTCCTATGATTCTTGAAATGCTCATGGAATCTATTTTTGCTATAGTTGATATTTTTTACGTTTCAAGAGTTAGTGTTAATGCCGTGGCAACTATTGGTCTAACCGAATCTGTAATTACTTTAGTTTATGCTGTAGCTATTGGATTAAGTATGGCTGCAACTGCGGTTGTCGCGCGAAGAGTAGGAGAAAAGGATCTTAAAGGCGCATCACAAGCAACAGTACAAGTTATTATTCTAGGTGTTGTTGTTGCAGCTATTATTAGTGTTATTGGAATTTTATACCCAAAAGAGATATTAGCATTAATGGGAGCAGAACCAGATTTAATTAGTGAAGGATATGGTTACACCCAGATATTACTTGGTGGAAATATCACTATCATGTTACTATTCTTGATCAATGCTGTGTTTAGAGGCGCTGGTAATGCGTCTATTGCAATGTGGACACTTATTCTATCAAATGGATTGAACATTATTTTAGACCCTATGTTTATTTTTGGTTTCGGACCAATTCCAGCTTATGGTGTAGAAGGTGCAGCGATCGCTACTACTATAGGTAGAGGTACGGCCGTTCTTTTTCAGCTTGTAGTGCTTTTTTATGGTTGGAGTAAAATTAAAGTAGGTTTTAAAGATTTGGTGCTAAGAGTTGGTGTCATGGTCAATCTTATTAAGGTATCCTTAGGAGGTATTGGGCAATTTTTAATAGGCACTTCAAGTTGGGTGTTTTTAATGCGAATTATGAGTGAATTTGGCAGTGATGTGTTGGCAGGTTATACCATTGCAATTCGCGTCATGATGTTTACTTTAATGCCATGTTGGGGAATGAGTAATGCGGCTGCTACCTTAGTAGGCCAAAATTTAGGTGCTAACAAACCAGATCGTGCTGAAAAATCGGTTTGGGTTACTGGTAAATACAATGCCTATTTTATGGCTTTTGTGTCTATACTTTATTTAATATTCTCTAAACAAATAATATTGCTTTTTAATGCTGAGCCAGATGTTGTTAAGTATGGTAGCTTATGCTTACAAGTTATTGCAGCAGGTTATGTGTTCTATGCTTATGGAATGGTTGTTATCCAGTCGTTTAACGGATCGGGAGATACAAAAACGCCAACCATTATTAATTTTATTTGTTTTTGGCTCATCCAATTACCATTTGCTTACCTAGTGTCTATATATTTTGATGCTGGACCAAAAGGGGTGTTTTGGGCAATTACCATAGCCGAAGTTATGATTGCAATTATTGGAATTTTGTGGTTTAAAAAAGGCACATGGAAAACCGTAAAAGTATAGTTTTCTAAAACCTATTTTTGTAAATTAGAGCCACTAAACTAATCGAATGACAAAAGAGAAATTAGGTGTCAATACCATATGTACACATGTTGGTGAAATAGAAGATACACAGTTTAAAGGTGCTGTGTCTCCTATATTTTTATCTACGTCATATGAATTTATGAATGTAGATGTAAAACGTTATCCAAGATATTTTAATACACCAAACCAAGAGTTCTTATCAAAAAAAATAGCGGCTCTTGAACATACAGAAGCTGCTATGATATTTGGTTCGGGAATGGCTGCTATAAGTACGGTATTATTAGCATTTTTGAATGCTGGCGATCATATTGTTCTGCAAAAGGATATTTATGGAGGTACACGTAACTTAGCGGAAGCGCATTTCGAAAAATATAATATTGAATACACTTTTACAGAAGGTTTAAAAACTGAAGATTTTGAAGCTTGTATTCAGCCAAACACTAAAATGATATATATAGAAACACCATCGAACCCGCTGTTAAAGTTGGTCGATATATTTTCTATATCTGCTTTGGCTAAATCAAAAGGAATTGTCTCAGCTATAGATAACACATTTGCAACGCCTATTGTGCAGCGTCCTTCAGAGCTGGGTATTGATATTGTAATACATAGTGCTACCAAATATTTTAGTGGACATAGCGATATTTTGGCAGGAGCAGTGGCTTGCTCTCAAACACATATGGATACTATTTGGGATCTGGCAAAAAATTTGGGAGGCAGCCTTAGTGACTTTACCGTATGGATGCTGGAACGCAGCATGAAAACACTTAATATTCGTGTTAAAGCACAGCAGCGTAATGCTAAAAAAATGGCCAAGTATTTAAATTCGCATGATGCTGTAAGTAAGGTGTATTATCCGGGACTTAAAAGTCATCCTGATCATGAGCTCGCAAAACGACAAATGACAGGCTACGGAGCTATGTTATCCTTTGATCTAAAAGAGCATGTTGATGCCGAATTGTTTTTACAATCGTTGAAATTGATAAAGCCATCTATGAGTTTAGCAGGTGTAGAGAGTACCATGTTATTACCAGCAGTTGCATCTCACGCATTGTTAACTCCGGAAGAACGATTAGCACAAGGTATTAGTGATAGATTAATTCGTTTTTCGGTAGGAATAGAAAATAAAAAAGATCTGGTTGCAGATATTGAACAGGCAATACAAGCTGCGATCAAACAAAAATTAGTTAATAGTTAAAACATAATGAAATTAGATATACTGGCTATAGGAGCGCACCCTGATGATGTAGAACTTGGCTGTGGTGCTACCATTGCAAAAGAGGTTGCTAACGGGAAGAAAGTAGGTATTATAGATCTAACCAGAGGTGAGTTAGGAACACGAGGTACTGCTGAAACTCGAGATGTTGAATCTGCTGAAGCGGCTAACATATTAAATGTTCCTATACGTTTGAATATGGAGTTTGCCGATGGCTTTTTTGTAAATGATAAAGAACATCAGTTAGAACTTATAAAAATGATACGTAAGTTTCGTCCAGACATTGTATTGTGTAATGCGATAGATGATAGACATATAGATCATGGTAAGGGAAGTAAGCTGGTAAGTGATGCCTGTTTTTTAAGTGGTTTATTGAAAATAGATACAAAATGCCCTGATGATGATGGTTGGCAAGAACCTTGGCGCCCAAAACATGTATACCATTATATACAATGGAAGCACATTGAACCAGATTTTGTAGTGGATGTTACTGGGTTTATAGATAAAAAAATAGATGCTGTCATGGCGTATAAAACACAATTTTTCGACCCTAATAGCAAAGAGCCTGAAACCCCGATATCTAGCAGTAATTTTACCGATAGTGTTATATATCGTGCTAGAGATCTTGGACGTTTAATAGGTGTAGAACATGCCGAAGGTTTTACTGTAGAGCGTTATGTAGCAGTAGAAAGCCTTTATAACTTAAAATAATTGTAAAAAACTCTTTGTAGAAAAACGGAAATAAATTACATTTGCACACGCCTTTTAAAGGTGGTATTAACATGGTGGTTGTAGCTCAGTTGGTTAGAGCGCCTGATTGTGGTTCAGGAGGTCGTCGGTTCGAGACCGATCTTCCACCCAAAAGTACGAAGCTTCTCTTTTTAGAGAAGCTTTTTTTGTGGAATTTATTAAAATTTAGATGTTAGAGTTTTTCGGTATCTATGCCTTCAGAAGTTAGAATATTAATAATTCTATTTACTAAATTATGGAAAGCATGGATTGACCAAAGTTGAAGTAATAGAATGTATATAATACATGCTAATGGGATGATGTATCTTTCATAGTTTAAAGATTTTTCATAAAAGACAAGTTCTTTTATTTCTTCAAAAAATATACCACCAGCAATAAGAATAGCCAGATAAAATTGGAAAAAATAAAAATTCCCTTTATTTGGTAAAAAAGAAATTTTACTTGCTGTGGCTGACCAATTTGTATTTACTGTTATAACCCGAGCCATCATGAAGGACCCAAAACTGAAGTTTAGCAAATTTGTTGAGCGATCATTGTATATTACAAAACCATGTTTTTTTGAATGTTTTCCAGCTAGAGTTAGTAATTCATTAGAGTACTCAGAATTAATGATAGCGTTAAAAAACTCGTTTAAATTATTAGCCGATTCAAAGGCTCTATATTCTACTTTTTTTGGCAACTGTGTTTATTTATCAATAATTTTAAAGTAACTACCACTTTTTATCAGCACTCCTTTTTCACTTATAAGTGGATGCTTTGTTCCCCACCAATTAAACTGTAAATAATAAGCATTTCTTTCACTGGGTAAATTAATTATAAATTCAACAGACCTCCCATCTTTTGTCCAGTTTAGACTATTTTTAATACTATTTAAGTTGATAAATTGTTTTAATTTTTTTCCGTCCTGTAAAATCGTTGTTATTGTATCTGATTTTTTCATTGGTTCTGAAAATGAAATAGTGATTTTAGTTTTCTCAGAAAATTTAATGTAAGTTGAATCTTTTGGTGAAATTATTTTTGGTTTTGATAAATTATTCTGGATTAAAGAAGTCCATTCCAACATTTTAGGATATAAGCCCTTTAAGGTTTCCTTGTCTTCTTTTTGATTATGAAGTGCTAAAAGCTGTTGTGTGAAAAGTTGAGAATATATAAAACCTCTACTGTCATTTTGAAAACTCCAGTTAAGTCCAATTTCGTTTGCGTAATTTGGAAAATGCTTTTTTAGGAAAATGTCGTAAACTGCCCAAGTCATATATTCATTAAATACTCCAAATCCTTTATTTTCATTGTACCCACTTTCATGATCCCATAAACTAGCCTCAAAATTTTTGGTAACTAGTTCTTTGTATTGATCTGTAGTTGGGTTTACATATCCATGATCCATTTCTGTGAATAGGTTGTGAATTGAAGTCGCAATGTCTTTTTCATTTGTTGAAATTGTATCGGACAAAACATAATTTGGGATTGTGATAAAATCTGCAACTGTAATTGAATCAATTTTTCTATGACAATTCATTCTATAAACAAAAGGCGATAGAACAACATTGTATTTTTCATCACTCGAGTACTGCTCACCAAATTCTTTTGTTAGGAATTCACGCATTTCGTTTAAGTACTGCGTTTTTTTATACTTGTCCGATACAGCATTGTAATAGCTCTTGTTTTGCTTAAAGAACTCTCTGAAATTAGATTTTTGAACAAAGTCGTTTATTAAGCTTAAATTATCATCAAAAGGTTGAAAACCCTTATTTGCATAGAAATCAAACTTTCTTTTTAATTGATTGTTCTTATCAAACTCGAACGCATAAGCATCCGTTCTAAAGCTTAAATATTCTTGCCATTTTTCTCTTGAATAATTTACAGAATCTAATAATGGATGTTCATTTACTGGTTTAAAGTATTCTTGAACTTTGTTGTAATAATCAAAACCTTGTCTAACCTCCCACTTATCGGTTTTTCCATATTCGGTAAGTGCAAGAATAATATTTGCTAATTCATAGGTTTCGGGATATTCCACACTTATTATTTCTTGTGATTTTATGCTTTCCTTTTTTGTTTTTTGGCAGGAAAAAATTAACAATACTAGTGATAGCGTATAAATAGTAATTTTTAATGATTGTTTGATTTTCATTCTCGATTTTATATTTACTTTTTTTCGTTTTAGCGATTAAACCACTATTTTTATATACGTTGTTAGCAAACGTTTTATAATAATCGTTTTAGTTTGAACTTTATTTTTTTCGTTTCCCCTTCCGAGTTTATAATTGTTAGGCAAACCTTTTCATTTTCTTTTGTTAACAAATCTCTATAGACTGTAATGTCTCCTGAAGAATCTTTATTTATGGAAATCAATTTATCTCCCTTTCTAATTCCTTTTTTATAGGCTGAACTTATTTCCTCTACTCTATCAATTACAATATTACCATCAATCTGTTTAAGTTTTATTCCGCTAACTGGAAATGTAAAAGGTTTACTAAATGCTTTATTTGGCTTTAGGTACAATGTGGAAGTTGAATAATCTAAAACTAGATTAAATCTACTTATTACTTGTGCTCCTAATATGCCTAAATAGTTTTCGTAACTACTAACTCCATTTTTATCGTGTGCTATTCTTACAACCATCTCATCCAATTCATATCCACCGATATTCATTGATTGAATTGGGATTTTTTCAGAAATAGATTCTCCGTGTAAATTTTCAGATTTTGAAATTAGACTTTTTCCAGCTTTTTTACTTAATTCATGATTTTCATTATAGGGTGTGTTTATCAGAAACGTTAACCCTGCTCCGCTGTCAAATAAAATTTTATCGGTGTATGATTCCCCATTTCTTAAAGTAATACCAATATTAAACTGTGGAATAGGAATACCATTTTCAAATTCAAAAGGTATAACTCGATATCCTATTGTATCTACATCTTGAATTTTATCGTACAAAAGCATTTTTTTGTTTTCATAATCAATTTTTGTAATATACTTCTTTAGTAAACTGTATCCAATAATACCATCGAAATCTTTTTCCAGTGCATTTTTTAATTTAGTTAAATCAGTTAGAACTAAATGAGTGCTATCGATTTCAATTTTGTTTTGAAGAGTTAGCTTTTGATGAAGAATTATATCGTAAGATTTTGTGCCACCAGCACCCGAAACATCTTGCTTGTAATTTGCTTTCAATCCTAATTTGTCTGCGGTTGTAGAATCTAGCAAATCAGATGTGGCTCCTGTATCAAAAACAAAAGTCTTGTATTCAGAATCATCATTAATGTTTACTTTAAGTAATATCAAATCATTTTTTAATTCAAAAGGAATTTCTGCTATTTGCGCATTTAAATGGACAGAGATGATGAATACCAAAGATAAAGTTGTAATTATTTGTTTCATTATATTTCTGTTTTCTGGAAAATTCATTATTATTTCCGATTTTCTATGTTAAATACAGTTAAGAAGTATTAAAAAAGTGGTTTTAATGTTTGCCAACGGTTTTGCATAATAATAGCAGCGGATTTAACACATTTGCTTTTTGGGTTCTAAGATGCTTAAATAAAATGAAATAGCAGTTTGAGTTTGCACTTAAACCGCTATTACTTTTATACATTATTGGTATTTCGTATATTATTCTGCACGCTTGTAGTGACTTTGTATGATTTGATTCAGAAACACCTTTGACTCTATAAGTTCAAATTTTAAATGTTCAGGATTTGGTATTGAATGTAACCAGTCAAGTCCGCCATTTTTATCTGCAATATAACCGTCTAAACTCGTTGCGATAAATACTTTGCTTTTTTATCCATAACTGTTCTTTATTTTAATGTTGAATGCAAAAATATGCAATAATAGCACTTTAAAATTGTACAGAATTAACCCCTTTTAAAAATTGTTTGGGTGTTAAACCGCTGTACTTTTTAGCTTTAAGATTTATAATGGCGTGGTTAACTTGTTTTAGTTTTACATATTCGTTTAGTGTAATTAGAAAATTTTTCTTGAACATATATATAACTACTTTACAGGGAGTTATGTCGCAGCTTTTTAAGTTTTACAAGCAATAACTTATACAAAAAAAGCCTCCAGTTAAAGGAGGCTTTTTTGTAGTTATTTATACTAATAATTTTATTCAGCAGCTTTATCTACCACCACACGTTGCTCGCGGTTGGCAACTTCCCAGGCAGTATGAAAAATTAACTTGGTACGTGTTTCTAGCAAATCGTATTCAATTTTATCGGCAGTATCACTTGGTCTGTGATAATCGTCATGGGTTCCGTTAAAATAGAAAATAATAGGAATGTTATTCTTTGCAAAGTTATAATGGTCAGACCTGTAATAAAAACGGTTTGGGTCGTCATCATCATTATACTTATAGTCAAACTCTATATTGGTGTATTTCTTATTTACTTCTTCCGATAGGTTGTGTAAATCGGTACTCAGCTTATCGCTGCCAATTAAGTATAAGTAGTTACGGTTATCGCTATCACGCTTAGGATCTACACGACCAATCATATCTATATTTAGGTTGGCAACCGAATTTGCAAGTGGTACTAATGGTTCGTAATCGGTATAATATTTAGAACCTAAAAGCCCTTTTTCTTCGCCAGTTACGTGTAAGAATACGATAGAACGTTTTGGTCCGTGACCTTTATCGACAGCAGCTTTAAATGCTTCGGCAATTTCTAACATAGCTACTGTACCAGAGCCATCATCATCGGCACCGTTATTAATTTCACCTTCACTGTTAATACCAATATGATCTAGATGCGATGAAATAACTACATACTCATCTGGTTTTTCTGTTCCCTTAATTATGGCTGCTACATTCTCTGAAGGTTGAGGCACTGTTATACTTTCGTAACCTATAGCTACAGAGGCTTTTACAGGAGTTGCTTCAGCAGATTCTGTAATGTTACTAACCAAAGCCTTTCCTAAATTTTCACTAATTAAGAATTGGTATATTTCTTCACCTTTATCTGCTTGTTTTGGTAAGGATAAACTTTTACTTCCACCTTTTTCTTCTCTTTCACGATAAAATTTTGAGTAGCGTGCAAACAACTCGGTATCCATAATAAATAATGCTTTTACACCAAGTTCTCTGGCAGCATTTCTTTTTGAAGACAGTCCAGATCTACCAGACCATTTAGAGCCTTCTTTAGACCCTGTAAGTACATTATTTCCAGCCTTGTCTTTTGGTTCGCCACCTTTTACTACTACAATTTTTCCTTTTACATCAAGGTTTGTATAATCACTATATTTTTCATGATCTATTCCGTAGCCAGCATATACAATCTCATCTGCCGAAAAGTTTCCTGTTGCAGCTGCAGTTTGCGAAATGTAATCATCAAAATAGTTAAATGCTGTACCGTTAACACTCATAGTAACTTTAGGTGTTTTTACGATATTTAAAGGTACATTTTGGATGTAGTTACCATTAATTGCTGGTATATTAATAGCTTCGTAATGATTCTCGATATACTCAACCGCTTTTTTCTGACCTGGTTCTCCAGTTTCACGACCTTCGTATTCATCAGAGGCATATACATAAAGTTTTTCTTTTAACTCATCTTGAGTAATAGAGTTTGAGTAAGTAATGATGTCTTCTTGAGTAGCTTCCTTTTTACAAGAAAAAACCATTAAACTTACTGCTACAAATAGTAGTAATTTTTTCATTTTGTTAGAAATGTTATGTTTAAGTGAGCTACGATATTACAAAAAAGAAAGTGCTAGTAGTTTTTTTAATACAGCTTTTAACAAATTTTAACATTTAGAAGTACTAAGATTTATCAACAATAATGCGCTTTTTTTGGTTGGCTAGTTGCCATGCAGTAGCAAATATTAATTGTGTGCGTTTAGCTAGAATGGTATAGTTTATTTTATCGGCAGTATCACTAGGTTGGTGGTAGTCTTTATGTTCGCCATTAAAATAAAAGATCACTGGAATATTATTTTTAGCAAAATTGTAATGATCTGATCTATAATAGTATCGATTATGGTCATGCTCTGCATTGTAAGTATAATTTAATTCGAAATTAAAGAAAGTATCGTTTACAACCTCAGAAACATAATGTAGTTCTGTACTT
This sequence comes from Flavobacteriaceae bacterium, assembly GCA_030148025.1. Classification (GTDB taxonomy): domain Bacteria; phylum Bacteroidota; class Bacteroidia; order Flavobacteriales; family Flavobacteriaceae; genus JASBUG01. The sequence continues at coordinate 51,855 of JASBUG010000010.1, forward strand.
AGTCTGTCTGAGCCTATTAAATAGATGTAGTCATGGTTGTTTTCATGTTTTCTATCGATACGCCCAATCATGTCTATGTTTAGATTTGCGATGGTTTTTTTTAACGGAAACACTGGATTTTCAGTATAGAATCTGGATCCTTGAAGTCCTATTTCCTCTGCTGTTACATGCAAGAACAAAATGCTGCGTTTGGGTCCATGACCATTTTTTTTAGCTTCTTTAAAGGCTTCTGCCATTTCAAAAAGTGCAACCGTACCAGAGCCATCATCATCTGCACCGTTATAAACATCTCCACTACTATCAACACCTTCGTGATCTAAATGTGCAGAGATCACAATTACTTCGTTAGGTTTTTCTGAGCCTTCAATGTAGGCAAGTACATTTTCGGAATCGCCATAATTGTCACCTATATAGCTGCTTGGAATTGGTTGAAAATAATTAGAAATTCCTTCTGGAGAAGGTATGCCTTGTGTTTTATAATAGTCTCTAATAAAATTGGATGCTAATTTTTGTCCAGGAGTCCCTGTTTTGCGACCTTGAAACTCGTCTGCAGCAAACTGGTATAAATACTCCTTTAATTCTTCAGGTGTTATTGTTTGTGAATATTTTAGCAATTGCTCTGGCTTAACAATGGTGACATTGTCTTTGATAGCCTGAACTTTTTCTTTATGACTTAAAGTTGCACACGACCCTATTAGGCTAAGCGCCGTAGCATAGATTAAAAATTTCATTAATAAGCAATTGATATACTGCAAATAACGTAAAAAAATACTAATCTTCAATTTCGATAGACTCTAACTCTTCTACAGCATCTTCTTCAGATTGTGCATCTCTGTTTATGGTTTCTACATCGTTCTCAACAATATTCTCATCAAATATCGATCGGTAAATAGATAAACTTAAAGCGACTATAGTCACTAGAAAAATAACTTTAACAAACTTAGTATTCTTTCCTTCTTTTTGAGTCATTTTAAAAACAATGAATCCTAACACGAAAGCCAAAACAATAGGAATCAATGCTATTTTTTGGAAGGGTAGGATGGATAAAGCTAACCCTAATGTTGCAGAAATTAACGCAATAATTGTTAATAGAAGTCTCATAATTTAATGTTTTAAACCGGTTGCACTTTTTATTCTTAATTCGCCACTACCCACAGGTACTTTAAATTTGGCATAAACAGGAATCTTGTTTTGGTCGGCAGTGAGCCATAAAAGGTTATTATTTTGCCCTTTTAATAAATCACTATTGTTCATGCTAATTGAAAGTTTATAACATTCCTTTTTACCTAGATTGGTTGAAATAGTTTCTTTACCTAGAAGGGTTAGTGTGATCTTAGATTCTTTATTATCTAATAAAATTGTATAGGTATCGCTGTCTCCTTTTGCAGCTTTATGAATATCTAAATTTCTAATTTGGTACAAGGTACTTACCAGATCTTTTGTGTTTTGTGTAAGAGCAAGTTCCTTGTTTACAACCCAAAAAGTACCATCACCACGCCTTTTACGCATAAGACTTTTAACAGTATTCGTTTTGTAGAGGTAATTGTACTGCATGAATTTATAATAGCCGCCTTCACTTATTTCTCTTTTATGTAAATAAGGTTTTAAGGTTTTTGGGCTTACATAACTTTCGTAGAGATCGTTAATTTTAAAAAAATTGTCCCATTTTGTAAAGGTCCTCGCTTTACATTTTAAACGTAATAAAGTACTTTTCGAAGTCTTTACCTCGCTTGTTTCCATAGTAACTTGTGCCAGATCGGTTAGTATACCAGACATATTATAAGAAGCGGTAAACACTAATTTTTCATTTGAAGATATCGTTTGATTTTGAGCTGCTATTCCAGTAGAAACTACTAAAAAGAAGGCAATAATGAGGTGTTTCATATTACTTGGGGTAAACAATTATACAACGTTTTTACTATCAAATAATTATACCAAAATACAAAGCAATTTTTTAAGAAACTAATTAATTGAATTTTTTGAGCTTTCGAACTGACAATTGTCATAGTTTCTTGAAAGCAGGTATTTTACTTTTGGGTTAACACTAAAAAAATGCAAGCCTGTGAAAACTATATTATTACCTACGGATTTTTCTAAGAACTCTATGAATGCCATAGATTATGCTATGAACCTTTTTAAAAATGAGGCTTGCGAGTTCTATGTAATTAATATTCAAAAAGCATCATCATTTGTGTCTGACGACTTAATGACGATGTCGTCATCGGCAACTATTTATCAAACACTTATAGATGCGGCAAAACGTTCTATTAAAAATTTAATTAATACAATAGAAGACAAGCACAATAACAATTTGCATAAATTTTACTCTATTGTAGACTACGATAACTTTGTAGATGGTATCAATCAAGTTTGCGAAGCCAAGGAGATCGACCTAATCATTATGGGTACTACGGGCGCCTCTGGAGCAGAAAAGGTAATTTTTGGAAGTAATACAGCCAGAATTATGCAGCGTTGTAGTACACCAGTCTTGGCAATTCCTGAAGGTTGTGAGTTTAAGGGGATGGACAAGATAGTATTTACGTCTAACTATTTAACCTTGTATAATAAGGAAGAGCTGCAACCTTTATTAGATATCTCGAATGCATATACATCAAAGATTGATATTTTGCATTTAACCAATGATGAAACACTGTCGCAAGATCAAGAAAATAACCGAGCTTTTTTAGATACCATTTTTTCGAATCTTACGCATGAATTTGTTGATCTTGAAAAGAAAGATATTTTTGAAACTGTAAGAAACTATATCATCAATAATGATGTTAAAATGTTAGCTATGATGCGTAGAAAGCACTCATTTTTAGAGCGTTTATTTGCACGTCACTTAGTTGAAACTTTTGCATTTAAAATTGATGTGCCATTTTTAGTAATGGAAAATACTGGTGAGCTTTATACCAATTAATCACTAATTATTTTTCGTAAACTTTTTAGTAATTATCCCATTATCTGTAAATACTTTTACAAAATATTGTCCTTGAGATAATTCAAATACTGGAAACGAATAGATATTGCTTATTTCGTTTTCATGTATTTTATGATGTGAAATAATTTGTCCTAAATGATTGACTACCGAATAAGCGAGAATCCTTTCAGATTTGTTATTCAATATGATAGATATATAAGATCCTTTAGAAGGGTTTGGATATAATAAAGCGCCTTTATTTATTTCTTGGTCGTCTAATCCAGCGGTTTCATCAACCACTACAAATTGTCCCATCATTCCAGCTAAAGCATCTTCATGTTTTAGCATATGGCAATGGTACATATATGGTATGGTATCATCAGCATGGTCTTCAAACTTTGTAATAATTCTTGCAGTTGTACCAGGAGGTACCATAAATGTGTCTTTTCGCCCTTGTAAATAAGCCGGAGGAGGACTGCCATTAATATCAAGCACATAAAATTGTACGTCATGCACATGAAATGGGTGTGCTATAGATGAAAAGTTTTGAAGCGTCCAGATTTCTGTATTATTTAAAGGAATGGTAATGTTAATGGTATTCATATCCATAGTTACACCATTAATAGCAAAATCACCATTAAGCTGTTCTGAGCCTCCTGTTAAAGGTGTGAAGGTGAATGTTCTTGCTTCGTCAGAGCTTGATTCAGCAAGAGGAACATCATTAGCTAAAGATGCAGGAATGCTTGTAATAGGGCTTGCTGTTTGTGCTACTACATCAAATTGCAGTATATTAAAATCTGCACCGTTTAAAGGATTGGGATTATAACCATCTAAAACCTGAGTAGGGGAGACACCTGGTACTGTCGCTCCGTAATTACCATTAGTTAACTCTGAAGCATAGCTCATTAAATGTAAAGTTTGACCTTGTAAGCCTGTAAAGTTTATTAAGATCTCTGCTCTTGCTCCTGGAGAAAGAGGTAATCTGGTTAAAGCAACAGGTGCATTTAGCAGACCACCATCTGTACCTATAAGATGAAAGGTGTTATTTCCAGTAAGTCCAAAATTAAAGGTTCGCTGAGACGAACCGTTTAGTACACGTAATCGCACCACTTGAGCAGGCACATCTAATTGCCCGTTTATTGTTGCGTTTACCATTAATGTTGTATCGTCGTTTACACTATGTTTTATCTGATAATTAGTGTCGAAGGCTTTAGTTTGTACAGCTAAAGGAAAATCGTCAACACCATAAGTTCTTGGTAAATTTAAAGCGGCTTCTTCTGTATCTTTAACTATAATAAACCCTGAAATACCTTTACTTGCATGTTCGTCGGTATGATTTAATAAGTGGGGATGATACCAATAGGTTCCCGCTTTATCTAAAACCTCAAACTGTGGGTTCCAGGTAGTTCCTGGATCGATAACAGTATGAGGGCCACCATCATTTGCTGCAGAGACATGCAAACCATGCCAGTGAATGGTAGTTTCTTGTCCCAAATTATTGGTGATATTAATATTCATATTATCACCATTATTCATTATTAAAGTAGGACCTAACAGAGGGCCATTTACACCCATAGTGGCAGTGTCTTCTCCTGGGAAGAATTGAAACGTACCATTTTGCAAGGATAGGTTAACGTTGGTAGATTCTATAGTTGAAGGAATAATAATTGGGTTTTGGGAGAATCCAATTATAGAAACCAATATCATAACTGAGGTTAGTAGTTTAGATTTCATAGGCAAAAAAAGTTGATTACAATAAAAGACTAAAAAGTCTTGTAATCAAAAATATACAAGATTATTAATAGTAGGGAATAAGTTAGATTAAATGTATGAAAATATTGTTAAGTTACATTATAGTAGCTTAATTTGAAATGAATAGATAAAAAAAGCACACCCAACTACTTGCTTTAAGTTGAGTGTGCAGGTTGTAATCTTAATTAAGATTATCTATGTATGTTTTATTATAATGTATTCCTTTTTCGTTCATCCAGATATAAAGAGAAGCATTTTCTAATGCTATTACTTTAGGAAAAGAACCAGTTCCAATAGTTTTTGAAAAAGAATCGTTTAAACGAGTTGCTATGATATTTTCACCAGAAGTATAAACAACTTCAATTCTATTTTTATGTGATGAAATGAAAGGAGATCTCCCATATCCGATTTGATTTTCGTCAAACTGGTTTTTTGATGAAAACACTTCACCCTCTCGCTGCCAAACAGAGACGAATCCTGAGTTTTCGTTATAAGTTATACCTCCTCCGTCCATAGGACAACCGTCTATCTTCCAAGTACCTGTTCCTAATTTTTCTGGCTCTGAGAAGGTTTTCCCATTATCTGTTGATACTGTTAGGTGTAAGTCTCTTGAACCATTAATATTATTTCTAAACATTAAGTACAGTGTTCCTTTTGAGTTACTCAAAATAGAAGGTTTACAACATTCACAAACCGATCCATCTGGTGATTGATATACCAAGGAACTTGGTTCCCAGGTTTTACCACCATCTTTAGAAGAGCTTACATAAATTTTGCCTTGTATCTTTACACGATTACCATTTCTGGCTCTAAACTTTTTATATTCTTCATAGTTTTCAGCTTTAATAGCTTCACCAGAATCATCTAAAAACACCCAGTAGAACTTACCAGCTTCATCTGTATGAAATGCTAATTTTGCATTGGAAGGAATATTACCAATCTTAGAAAAAAGCTCTCCCTGTGAAATACCTAAAGGAGTCATTTTATTAAGATCTTCTTTTTTATCAGTGTCAGTTTTAACATCTTTTGTTTTTTGATGAACATTAGATGTCCGTTCTATGAATCGTGTATCAATCCATGTGCAAAATAATGTGCCGTCAGGTGTATTGGTTATTGAAGATAAACTTTCACCAACCGAACCTTTTATATTATTAATTCTATAAGGGCCTTCCCATACTGTTTCTTTCTTGTTTTTAGTCCAAGCATATAAGTCACCTTTTTTATCAGGTGCAGTTACAGTTAAGTAATCGTTAGAAAAGACCAAATTAGGGCCACTAGAGTAACCTAGCATTAAACCTTTTAAATTACCTATGATAGTTGGTTCGCTAAAGGAGTCTCCAATATTTGATTCAGAATAGTAAATATTGTCATCCTGTCCAAAAACTAAACCTATGGTTCCATCAAGATCTTTTGCTATATATGGCTGATCACCATAAGCAGCAATGGTTCCATTTATTTCAATGTTTTTCTCACCTTTACAGCCAATCAATACAAGTAATAGGATTGATTGCAAAAAACTTCTAATGCCCATGATCATCTGATGTGACTTCTCCAGATTGATTCATTTCCATTTCGTGATCGTATTTGCAGCATTCAGGTAATCCTTCATAGGCATTCAGATCTCCGAGTACTTTTTCGGTATCATAGCCTGAGGCTGCAATAGCGTTATGAATTTTAAGTTCATCTGTTTTAGACTCATCAAAAGACACACTGATGCTTTTTTTGTTTCTATCCCAATCTGCAATTTCAACACCTTCAATAGCCTTAGCTGCTTTTTCTATGGTGTTTTTACACATACCACAATTTCCACGAACACCAAAAGATGTTTCAACAAGAGCTATCTCTTTAGAGTTAGAAACATTTGTGTTTTCTGTTGAATTAGTTTTTGTTTCAGTTTTACAACTAGTAAAATTTGATGCAACGATTACAAATAGAATTAAAATTGATTTTTTCATTTTTATTAGAATTTTGATTAGTATTTATTATTTAATTGTTTCCTCTACAGTTCCACATTTTAGCATAGCATCACCAAAGTATGGATTGCGAATTTCTTCTTCAAGACTTAGCCAATAACCTCCAGTATCATTATCGGCCATAGGACAGAATTGAGAATAAACTGTTTGGTTTATACCAAAGGCCATTACCGCATTTGTAAAATGTTGAGATAAGGGTTTAAAGTGTTTTCGTTGTGTTTCTAAAGTATTAGTGTTAATAATACCTGATATTGAAAGCTTTATTTCTTTTAAAGCCTCCATCCAGAATTCATGTGCCTTTTGTTCTTTTAATAGGGTCATGTCAACTTTGGTAAGGCTTTTTTCAAATGATTTTGAGCTTGATGTCGCAGCTGTATTATCACTTTGAACTAACGCATTTTTTAGTAGAATGTAATTATCGAAAACTGCTTTAAGTTGTGTTTGAAAATTAGAAGAAACGTTAAATCGGGTAACTTTCTCTTCCTCCGGATTTTGCTCTTTTTCTTCTTGATTCATCATAGAACGTTTTCCTTGTAACTGTGCTGCTGCATCTACGGTAAAAGTTCCGTTAGTTACAATTTCTTCTCCGTTTTCAATACCGCTAATAACATTGTAATATGCAGATGTTGCATTACCGAGTTGTACTTCACGCATTTCAAATACAGGCTCAGTTTTTGAAGATTTCACATATACTATTGAACGTTTCCCTGTCCACATTACCGCAGATTTTGGAATGCTTAAAGCAGTATGACTTGTCGCATCTAGGTTTACAATGCCATTAATTAGCATACCAGGTTTAAATAAATTTTCTTTATTGTTTAATGTTGTTCTAACAGTTACAGTCCTCGTATTTTTATTTATGGTAGGGTCTATATAATCGATCTTACTTTCAATTTGCTTATCGGGATAAGCATTTAGAGTTATAGTTATTAACTGTCCTGTTTTTAGATTTTTTATATCGTTTTCATAGACATCTAAATTTGCCCAAACAGTTTTTAAATTGGCTACTTTAAATAACGGGCTACCTTCTTTAACATGGTGTCCTTCCTGGACAAGTACCTCTTCTATATAGCCATTGGTATTGGCATACATATTAAAGTTGGAGATCACTTTTTTGTTCCTTTCAATATCTTGAATTTGTTTTTCTGAAATCTTCCAGAATTGTAACTTCTTTCTAACAGCTTCATAAAGCTCTGGTTGCGCTTCTTTAATTTCTAAAGCCTCTATAAGTTCATTTTGGGCGGTTACCAATTCTGGAGAATAAATTGAAGCAATCAGTGCACCGTTTTCTACATAGTCACCTTTGCTTTTGAAAAATAACTTTTCAATTCTACCACCAAAGTGTGCCGTTTGTAGAGCTGTTGCATTGTCATTGGTCATGATCTTTCCAGAAAGCGTTAAGCTATTCGAATTTTCGTCATGTGACGTTCCTACAATTGTAGTTTCAATATTAGCCAGAGCTATAGCATTTTCTGTCATTTTAAATTGATCTGGACTTAAGCCGTCCGCTCCTGCTTCAGCCGGAATAAGATCCATGCCACAGATAGGACAGTCTCCAGCTTCAGGTTGCATTATTTGTGGATGCATAGAACAGGTCCACATAGTATTTTCATTTGAGCTATGTTCGTGATCGCTCATTTTAGCAGTATTATTTGAACCACCAAAAACTAACCAGCCAATAAATAGACCAGCAATTAAAATGACGATATAAGTTATATAGGTTTTCATAATATTATATTATTCTGTTAAGTAATCTGTTTTAGATTTTGCAACAAATGCATTTTTAATCGCTTCAACTTCCATAAGTTGAAACTTAATCTTTTGTAACTGAAGTTTTAAGATCTTGTCATAATTCAAAATTCCAGTTTCATAAGCTTTGAGATCTACATTTATTGCTAATTGTGTTTCTTCCTTGTTTTTTTGAGCCGCCACAACACTTAGTATAGCATTGTCAATTTCTAATACACCTTGCTCTAAGGCAATTTGTAATTGCTTTATTTGACTATCTTTTTTAGATGTTAAGGCATGCTTTTGTAATTGAACTTTATGAAGTTTTGATTTGTAAGATTTATTAAAAATTGGAATTGATAGCGATACTTTTGGCATAACAATATCTTTACCATTATCAGATAGTTTTATATCGCTTCGTTCATCAACAAGTATATACTCTAAACCAAAATTTAGTTTTGGGAGCTTATCTTTATGAATAAGCGTATTTTCTGAATCATAAATAGCGTTTAAATGTTCTATTTTGGCAATACTTGGATGTTTTAAAACGCTGTTTTTTGGAATTAAAATATCTAATACATTTAAACTATCAATAATTACTAATTGTGTGTTTAGGTCTTGCTGTAAAAGACGATTAAAGTTTTTACTTAAAGCAGCTACTTCATTAAGGTTCCTAAATATTTTACTGTGTAATTCATTTTTTTGAACTCTAATATTCAACACATCACTCATAGTAGCGCGATTATTCTCTAAAGCCGAAAGTGCCATGGTTTCATAAGTGCTTAAAATCTCTCTATTTTCTTTTAAAATGGCTGTAATACGTTGTTTATGGAAAAGCTCATAATAGGCTTCTTTAACTTTGTATAAGAGTTCTTTTTCGGTGAGCTCAATATCAAATTTCTTAGATTCGAACAATGATTTTGCAACTGCCTTTTCAGCTTCTAAAGTACCAAACCATGGTAATTCTTGTGTAATTCCAAGCTTTGTAATTTGTGATCCGACACGTGTTTCTGGTGTTGAACTAAAATACCCTAATGAAATATCAGTATTATTTAAATTACCAACTTCGTTGATTTGTTCTTTTGCTATAGCTTCATCATACTTCTTTTCCTGGATCTCAGAGCTATTAGTCTTAGCTATTAGTAAATAATCTTCCAAGGTTTGAGCATTTACAAAATAGGTAGCAAAAAAGCCAAGCAATATATATATGTTTTTATACTTCATGACGATCTGTTTTTAATGAAATTTCTTTGCTCCAGCTGTATAGCACTGGCACTACAAATAAGGTTATTAAGGCAATTAGCATTCCTCCAAAACTTGGTATTGCCATAGGAATCATAATATCACTTCCTCGTCCTGTAGAGGTGAGAATTGGTAATAAGGCTAATAATGTAGTAGCTGTAGTCATTAAACATGGTCTAATACGTTTTTCTCCAGCTTCAATAATAGATTTTCTAATTGCTGAGATAGAATTTGGTTTATTTTTATCGAAGGTTTGTTTTAAATAAGTGGCCATTACCACACCATCATCTGTAGCAATACCAAATAAAGCGATGAAACCAACCCAAACGGCAACACTTAAGTTAATGGGGTGTATTTGAAATAGTTCTCTAAGGTTAACTCCGAAGATGTCTAAATTCAAGAACCAAGATTCGCCGTACAACCATATCATAATAAAACCTCCAGCAAAAGCTACTGCTATTCCTGTGAAAACCATTAGTGAGGTTGCCACAGATCTAAACTGGAAATATAGGATCAGGAAAATAATGATCAAGGCTAGAGGCACCACGACAGATAAGGTTTTTTCTGCTCTTATTTGGTTTTCATAAGTACCTGTAAATTGATAGCTGATACCTTTTGGAACTATAAGTTCTCCACGACCAATTGCAGCTTGAATACTATTTTGTGCACGCTCGATTACAGTAACTTCAGCTTCTTCATCTGTTTTATCAAAAAGCACATAACCAACTAAAAAAGTGTCTTCACTTTTTATAACTTGTGGACCTTGTTCGTATGTAATTGTTACTAATTCTTTAAGTAATACAGGTGTTCCTTTTGGCGTAGGGACATAAATATTATTAAGATCTTCTGGACTAGACCGTAGTTCTCTTGGATATCTAACTCTTATTCCATAACGTTCACGACCTTCTACAGTTTTAGTTAATGTTTTTCCACCCACAGCTACTTCTATTACTGTTTGAACATCTTCCATAGCTAGACCATATCGAGCAATCTTATTGCGATCTATATCAATAAGCAAATATGGTTTTCCTATAATTCTATCTGCAAAAACAGCTTCTTTTTTTACACCAGGAATTTGTTTTAAAATGGTTTCTAGCTGTAATCCGAAAGATTCTATGTCTTTTAAGTTTTGTCCTTTAACTTTTATTCCCATAGGCGCTCTCATACCAGTTTGTAGCATTACTAAACGGGTTTCTATAGGTTGCAATTTTGGAGCTGAAGTCACTCCAGGAAGTTTCGTTACAGAAACTATTTCATTCCAGATATCATTTGGTGATTTTATATGAGACCTCCAGTTTCTGTAGTATTCACCATTAGTATCTTCAATAAGGTCTTTTGTCTCTACTTTAGTTCCTTGAGATATAAAGTTCCCAGATGTAGTTTCAAAGAGTCCGTCGTTATTAACTTTAAAAGTAAGTCTGTTGCCATCATCATCTGTTTTATATTCTGGTCTATAAATAATTACATTTTCATACATCGATAATGGTGCAGGGTCTAAAGCACTTTCAACGCGACCTGCTTTTCCAACTACTGTTTTAATTTCAGGAATGGTGGCAACTGCCATATCCAATTGTTGTAATACACGTTTATTTTCTGCAATTCCAGAATGAGGTAACGAGGTAGGCATCAATAAAAATGATCCTTCATTTAGTGAAGGCATAAACTCTTTACCTGTTGTACGCCAAATATTGATACCAAAGAATAAAATAATTGTTGGAATAGAAAGGAATAATAATTTGTTTTCAAGAGCCCAACTTAGTATTCTTACATAATACCTTCTAAATATCACAAATATGCCTAATAGCCCAAAACAAATAAGGGCTACAAATACAATATTACTAACAAGGCTAAAATCTACACCTAGCGGACGCCAATACACAGACAAGAGTAATATTATAGTTAAAGTAGATATTGCAATGTTTATATAATTTGCCTTTTTTGAATTAATAAACTCATTAAGTTTTAAATAATTAACTATAGCAAAAGCAATAAGTATAGCACCCAGATTGATACCATAAAATAAGACTAGTATACCAATTACTGCCATGGTAATGTTTATAAATACACCAATTTTTCGCTTAGGTGGCTTCCATCCAAATATCCATGCGGCAAATGGCGGAATTAAAAATAAGGCAACAATTATAGAGGCTACTAGTGCCATAGTTTTTGTTGCTGCCAACGGACGAAATAGTTTTCCCTCGGCGCCAATCATGGTAAACACAGGAATAAAACTTATAATGGTTGTCATTACAGCAGTTAATATGGCTCCAGATACTTCTTTTGTGGCACGATATACTACAGTGTTTATTGGTTCATTAGTAGAGTTATTGTCTATATGTCTAATAATATTCTCGGAGAGGATTACGCCAACATCTACCATGGTTCCAATAGCAATAGCAATACCTGATAAAGCCACAATATTGGCGTCTACACCAAAAGCTTTCATGCCTATAAAAACCATAAGAACAGCAACAGGTAACAACCCTGAAATAAGTACAGAAGCCCTTAAATTGAAAACCATTATGATGATTACCAAAATGGTTATTAGTATTTCTAGCGTAAGTGCTTCATTTAGGGTATCTAAAGTTTCATGAATTAGCTCGGTGCGATCATAGAACGGAACAATAGTTAGTTGTGAAGTTGTACCATCACTTAAAGTTTTTGAAGGAAGTCCAGCACTAATTTCTTTGATTTTCGCTTTAACGTTGGTAATTACTTCCATAGGATTGGCACCATAGCGAGCTACAACTACACCACCTACAACTTCGGCACCTTCTTTATCTAAGATACCTCTGCGTTCTTCTGGACCTAATGTTACTGTTCCAATATCTTTAATAAGTATTGGAGTTTCATTAATAGAAGTTACGGCTGTATTCTCTATATCGTTAATAGATTTTACATATCCTAAACCTCTAACAAGATACTCTGTTTGATTGATTTCTATGGTTTTAGCACCAACATCTCTATTGGTTTTTCTAACAGCATTGACAACCTCTTGTAATGATAGATTGTATTCTTTTAAAATATTAGGATTGACGTCTATTTGATATTCTTGAACATAGCCACCAATTGAAGCCACTTCTGACACGCCAGAAGCAGCGGATAAACCAAACTTCACATAATAATCTTGAATACTTCTTAACTCATTTAAGTCCCAACCTCCAGTTACATTGCCTTTATTGTCCCTTCCTTCCAGAGTATACCAGAATATTTGCCCTAATCCAGTGGCATCAGGTCCCAAGCTAGGTTGTACATTCTCTGGGAGTAAACCACTAGGTAATGAGTTTAATTTTTCTAGAATACGGCTTCGGCTCCAATAAAACTCTATATCTTCTTCAAAGATGATATAGATACTCGAGAACCCAAACATTGAAGAGCTTCTAATAGTTTTTACTCCAGGAATACCTAACAATGTTGAGGTAAGAGGGTAGGTAATTTGATCTTCAATATCTTGTGGTGATCTACCGTCCCATTTGGTAAAAACAATCTGTTGGTTTTCGCCAATGTCTGGTATGGCATCGACAGCTACAGGATTTCTTGGTAAGAATCCTGTATCCCAATTAAAAGGCGCATTGGTAATTCCCCATCCAATACATAATGCTAGTAACAATACTGCTACCAGTTTATTTTCTATTAAAAATTTGATGCTTTTATTTAGCATGAATATAATTTGATTTTAAGTGAACAATATAAGCAAATTGAATGCAAGACAAATTAATCCTTTATAATGATTTTTATAAAAGAGAACTTGTTTAGTTACTTAAAATCAAATTAAATATGTTTCGTCAAGAACCTGAATATCTTTGACCAGGAGTGGGGGAGAATAGTATTTAAACGGAATAGGCTTATTTTCTACACCTTCATAAAGACTAATATATGAATGTATAAAAGCTGCAATAAATACTTGTTGCTGTAAATCTAATTTTGAATAATCAATTTTTAAAGTATCCTGACCTTCAATAAGTTTAGATACATCTTTGCAGCAATCTTTCATTTTAATAGTACAGCGCTCACTAGGAGATGGATTTTTAATTTCCATACCACAAGATTCAGCCTTAGCAAATAAGGTGCTATTTACCAGAGTGTCTCCACAATAATGTTCATTAATTGTTAATGACATAGTTGAGAACAGCACTAAAAATGCTAAACAGATTGCGACGCTATTTCTTAAAAAAGTCTTCATTCCGTTAAACAAATGTACTAATTATGAATTAAATGGATTAAAAATTATGTTAAAACCAATGTTTTCATTATAAACTGTCTAAAAGAATATTTAAATAATTTGAACTCATAATTCCCTTTAAAAGAATATCATATTTGACTGACAATCTTTAATGTAACTAGTGTTACATATAGCCGTTTCATGATTTTTGTCATGATTTTCAGCGGGTAAATCTTATAATTTTACCTAAGAAATTTGAGAAAACACTAAACGTATTAATTATATAGACATGAAAAGATTACTAATATTAGGAGCGGGAACTTCTGGAACCATGATGGCGAACCACTTGGTTTCTAAATTACCGAAGAGTGAATGGCAGATCACTATTGTAGATCAATATAAAACGCATTACTATCAACCAGGATTTTTATTCCTTCCTTTTGATATTTATACAACGAGTCAGGTTAAGAAAAATGGTAAAAAATTTATTCCTAAAAAGGTTCAATATATTCAAAAGAAGATCGAATTAATCAAACCTGAAGATAATAAGGTGATCTTAGAGGATGAGCAAGTTATAGATTATGATATTCTAATTGTAGCAACAGGTACTAAAATTGCACCAGACGAAACGGAAGGTATGGATGGACCAATGTGGCATAAGAATGTATTTGATTTTTATACTTACGAAGGCGCCAAAGCATTGCGAAATAAGCTTCGAGAATGGGAAGGCGGAAAATTAGTAGTTCATATTACAGAAATGCCAATTAAATGTCCTGTTGCACCACTTGAGTTTGCCTTTTTAGCTGATTCTTATTTTAAGAATAAAGGTATGCGAGATAAGGTAGATATTACTTATGTAACACCTTTAGGAGGGGCTTTTACTAAGCCTAAGGCAACTGAAACACTGCATTATTTATTAGAAGAGAAGAATATTAAGGAAGTAACCGATTTTAATATTGAGCGTGTTGATTACGAAAACAACAAGATTATTGATTATGCCGATACAGAAGTAGACTATGATCTATTGGTTACCGTTCCAACAAATATGGGAGACGCTTTAATTGAGAGATCAGGAATGGGAGATGATCTAAACTTTGTTCCAACAAATAAAGCTACGTTACAAACAAACGATTATGAGAATGTTTTTGCTATTGGAGATGCTACAAATTTACCAGCTTCAAAAGCAGGATCTGTAGCGCACTTCGAAGCAGAAATATTAACCGAAAATATACTTAGATATATTAAAGGAGAGCCTTTAAAAGAAGAATTTGATGGTCATGCAAACTGTTTTATTGAAACAGGAAATGGTAAGGCTTTATTAATAGACTTTAATTATACACACGAACCAGTAGAAGGAACATTTCCATTTCCTCATGTAGGTCCATTAAGCTTACTTAAGGAAAGTAGAACAAATCATTTTGGTAAAATGGCCTTTAGATGGATTTACTGGAACATGTTAATAAAAGGAATCCATATTCCATTTGTGTCTGCAACAATGACAGAAAAAGGGAAAAAATTTGATACAGTAAAAAAATAATAACACTTAAAACAAAAGATCATGATTAAAACATTTGGACAAACACAGGTAGAAGTTAACGATGAAGGGTATTTAAACGACTTTTCACAATGGACTCAAGAAATAGGAACTGAGATTGCTAAAGAGCAAGAAATAGATATGACCGATAAGCATTGGGAAGTGATAGATTATATTCAAGATAAATATAAAAATGAAGAACCATTGTCTATTAGAGGTATTAAAAAGAGTGGTGTTATAAATATTAAAGAATTTTATAACCTTTTCCCAGGCGGACCTCTTAAAAAATCAACAATGATAGCTGGTATACCAAAACCAAAAAGCTGTATTTAATAACTAAAAAACAAATTTTATGGCAACGAAAGTAAAAAAGATGCTTTTTATCTTATCTAAAGCAACTATAGAAAATGTATACGCAGCTTTTGTAATGGCAAATGGAGCACGTATGGAAGGCATTGATGCCGATATATTCTTTACGTTTTTCGGATTGGAAGCTGTTCAAAAAAAGAAACTTAACAATTTGCATGTAGCAACAGTAGGTAATCCAGCAATGCATATTCCAACCATGATTGGTGGTTTACCAGGAATGGAGGCATTGGCTACCAAAATGATGAAAAAAGAAATGGAAAAACTGGATATGCCTCCTGTAGATGAATTTTTGGAAATCTTATCTGATTCTGGTTGCGGTTTATGGGCTTGTAAATTGGCCGTAGACATGTTCCATTTAGAAGAGAAAGATTTGATTGATGACCTTGATGGTATATTAACTATAGGCGATTTTTATAATAAAGCCGATATAGAAGGAACACAAATTTTGTTTATATAAATAGGTTAATATAGTTTTTCAAGAAATGCGTATTAACAAAAAAGTCAGAACAATTGTTCTGGCTTTTTTTTATATGTAGGTAATAGCTAAAACTAAATACCCTTAGGTCTGTAATTTTTTTACCTAGGTTCAATTTAGTCCTCATTTCATTTTATATAAAATTATGCGCATCTAAGCTGTGAGAAATGATGCTGTATTTATAGTTTATTAACCAAAACCAATTTTAGTACAAAAATGTAAAAGGCGAATACAATGGTATTCGCCTTACCTTAGTCTAACACTTACCCAAGGTTTGTGAACTAAAAATTCACAAGTACAATAGTGTTTATTTGATCTCTATTTCCGTTTTCAAAGAGTTGGTTCATATAGCCTAGCTCTAAACGTATATTGTTATTTATTTTATAACCAAGACCACCGTAAACTCTGTTTCTGTCAAAAGTGGCACCTTGTGCATTTAAAAAGATCTCGTTGTAAGCTGATGCGTATAGGGTTCCTTTATTCATTTCTTTGCTATTTAAAGGGACATTAGCACTTAAAAAGTAACGAAAGCGCCATTTTAGATAATACGAATTGTTCTGTATTTGTAACTTTTAATTGAAATATTATGAATAGGAGTATGGTAATTATTTGTCCTAAGCCTAATTGTACCTCATTTGTATCTTGTTAGGTTTGGCGTTTCTGATTTGTTGACAAAATAGATTCTGTATCCATATGTAACTTCGATTATTGAAGATATAATACTTTTTTGAAAATCTGCAAATCGCATATTATATATTGAAATCTGAATAACTCGAATTTTGGTCATCACTTAAATATCTTTTTCTAAGTTTTTATATTAACTGGAATTGCCCGATTTTATATTCTTATGTTAAAATTGGTTAAAAGTAGGTTCTGATTTTTGCGAAAGCAATTATCAGGTCGCATTAATAGTGAGACTTCAATATGTTTGCTATATCAAATATAGTTTTATCAATTATATGGATGATATATTGGAATTGCATCACAGAACAATTTTTTATAGTATAGAAAGAGGGATTAAAGAGTATCGAAAATTTGCTCAGAAAAGATTGAATTCTGTATTAACCGATATAACTATTGATCAGGCTTTGGTGTTATTATATGTTATAAAACAGCCACAGCTTTCACAATCTGAAATTGGAAGTTTAACCTTTAAGGATAATGCATCGGTAACAAGGATGATAGAATTGTTAATCAAGAATAATTATTTAAGTAGATATATTAATCAGGAAGATAGAAGAACCTATAATATTTTACCAACTCATAAGGGAAAAGTAGCAGTTAAAAAAATAATGGAAATAACAGAGTTAAATAGAAAGAGAGTTTTAAAAAATATCACTAATAAAGAATTAGAGCAAACAAAACGATTACTTAACAAATTAATAGTGAATTGTAATGAAACTGACCATGGACAACATATTTAATAAAAAACTATACTTCAAGTTTTTCTTGATGTTGTTATTCAGCTTATCATTAACCTCATGTAATGCTCAGAAAAAAAATGGAGGAGTTAAAAAAGAGATAGTAGTAGGGGAAGTAGGGAACAAGCTGGAGATTGAATTAACACCGCATTTAAAAGAGGTGATCAAAAATTATGATCTTCCAGGATTAACAATAGGTATTGTTAAGAATAATCAATTGGTATATGCTAAGGCTTTTGGAGAACAAAGCGTCAATAATAACAAGCCAATGACTTTACAGTCTGTTTTTCATATGGCTTCAGTCTCAAAACTATTTGTGGCAACTGCAATTATGCAACTTAGAGAACAAGGAAAGCTTCGGCTTGATGATCCAGTGGTAAAACACTTGCCTTATTTTCAATTAAATGATGAACGTTATAAAAATATAACCATTCAGCAAATGTTGAGTCATGTGTCTGGAATGCCAGATACTGATAATTACGAGTGGGAAAAACCTAGATATGATGATAAGGCATTAGAGGATTATGTAAAAGGAATAACAGGTTTAAGTTTGAATAGTAAGCCTGGTG
Organism: Flavobacteriaceae bacterium; assembly: GCA_030148025.1. GTDB lineage: Bacteria > Bacteroidota > Bacteroidia > Flavobacteriales > Flavobacteriaceae > JASBUG01. Next base: position 70,000 of record JASBUG010000010.1, read on the forward strand.
AAAAGTATGCCTATAGTAATATAGCTTACGAAGTGTTGGGAGATCTCATTGCTAAAGTGTCTGGTATGTCTTTTGAAGATTATCAAAGAACAAAAATTCTTGAGCCATTAAATATGAGTAATAGTACCTTTTTAAAGGATGAGAATTTACCAAACAACTGGGCATCTCCACACATGCGTTTTTCTTACAATAAAACCTGGAAAACTTATCCTTATAACCGTAAGCACGCCCCAAGTTCTACCTTGCATTCTAATATTTTGGACATGGCTAATTGGGCTAAAGTAAATTTAAACAAGGGAATCTTTCAAAGAAACACAATTTTACAGCCACAATCCTACGATTTACTTTGGAAACATTGGACAACACGTGGAGAAGACCGTTATTTAGGATTGAGCTGGTTTATAGGTGAATTTGAAAGAAAGACACTATACAGCCATAGTGGAGGAGATCTAGGTTTTACTACCAATTTTGTAATTGTTCCTGAAGATAATTTGGGAGTTATAGTTCTTTGTAATGTTAGTGATGCTCCTGTGTCATATATTACTGGAGATATTTTGAAAATATTACTGAATAAAGAGCTAACCTCAAGGAAGATATCTGCTTTTATTCCAGTATCTAAAAGTTATAAGAAAGAAGGGTTGGAGGCTGCCGTTGAACTATGGAATGAATTACTGAATACTAGTGCCGAACAATATAATTTCGATCCAAACACCTTTGCCGCAGTATTCTATGCTATGTTTTTAGATGATGCTGAGGAAGCGAAATCGTTAAGTATCCTTGCTAAAGCAATTTTTCCAGAAGAAGTACATAATGTTGTTGTTTCTGAGGCCACTAATTATCAAAAGGCTTTTCCAAATAATAGGGCAGCTAAAGCTATACTAGAAGTTTTTAAAAAAGAATAATTCCTTTTAAATAAAATATGAAACATATTATTTCAATGATGGTATGCCTAATATGTTTAGGCGTATATGGACAAGATGTGTCTAAATTACACTTAGATGAAGTTATAACAACCGATGGATTGTTTGTTGATTCAGATGGAACTATTTATGCAACCGAAGGCTGGAGCGGGGATAAAGTTTATACTATTTCTCCATCAGGAGTGGTATCTGTATTTGCTCAAGGCTTAAAAGGACCAATTGACATTCTTAAAGGTAAAGATGATAATTTTTATGTGTCTGAGTGGAATGCACCACAACTGTCAAGGATTAGTAAAACTGGAAAGGTTGAGAAGTTTGTTTCTGTGAAAATGGGGGCTGGACCAATGACTCAGGATACTAATGGAAACTTATTTGTGACCCATAATGTTAATGATGGTACTGGATATATTAGTAAAGTAACATTGAGTGGAGAAGTTAGTATTTTTTCAGAAGGACAGCATTTAATAAATCCAGGTGGAATTGATTTTGACAGTAACGGTAATCTTTATGTCTCCAATTTCAATAATGCAAATATTGTTAAGGTAGATTCTAAGGGAAAGCAACAAGTAATTGCAACTGTTCCAGGTGATAAAGAATGGCGTACAGGACATCTTAAAATAATTGGCGATGTAATCTATGTGAGTGCTTTAATGGATCACCGAATTTATAAAGTTAGTCTTGATGGAAAAATTGAAACCTTGGCTGGAACTGGCGAACCTGGAAATGCTGTAGGTGAAGCTAAGAAAACTAAGTTATTTAACCCTAATGGATTATTTTATGATAATAACAGCGGACAACTACTTTTCAGTATAGCTTTTGCTAAATCAGGATTTATACAGAAAATAAAACTTAATGATCCAATCTATAGAAGTGAATATTTCGCAGGAATTGCTTTTAGAGAAACACCTTATGCAGATATTATAGGAACTAGACCATTATCAGAATTTCAAAAGAAAGGGGTAAACCACTTTCAATTTGATTACGACAAAAAAGGGCGATTAATTATGATAAGATATTTACTGAATGGTAAATTAAAACCATTTAGTAATCGTTTTGTTCGAGCTCCAAAAGTTAAAATCAAATATCAAGGAAACAATGAAATTCGAACCTTTTTTAACGAACATGGTCATCGTACAGTAGTATCTGGAGATGTATATGAGGTAAGAATTGAGCGGGAAAGGAATGGTGATCGTAAATCGTTGAAGTTTTACGATGTTAATGGTAAACATATTGAAAACGATTTTAGAATTGCCACTTATAACTGGATGACTAATATTGATGGAACAGTCATAGAAAAACGATATGATATAAATAATAAAATACAACGTAACAGACCAGGATTTGGATATTATGTTACCAAATTTACTTATGACCATAAAGGTTTATTACGATTAATGACTAATTTGGGTAAGGATGGAGTTAACGTTCAAACAGATGATGCAGGAATAGCACACACCAAAATTGGCTACGATTCTAATGCTTCTTTTGTTCAGTGGTTAAATTTGGATATCTCATATGCTTCTAAGAGAGGTATGAGTAATATTGCCGAGATTAGATATAGACCTGCTCCTTTGTATGAACATTCGTCAGCTACATTTATAGATGCTGATGGTAAACCACAAGCCACCAATTGGGGAGCTCATATCGTTAAATATACATTTGATAATTATGGGAATGCGACAACGAGACGATTCCTTAATACAGAAAAGCAACCAACCAATGCAGCTAATGGAGTTGGGTTAATTAAAACGTCGTATTCAAAAGATGGTAGATACGAAGCTATTCGGAACTATTATAATAAAGAAGGCAAGCCTGTTGAAATAAATGGAACGCAATTACATGAAGTAAAAACTGACTTTGATTCAAACAATCACCCCATAAAAAGATCTTTTTACAATTTAGAAAGAAAAGTCGTTGTAGACTCGTCAGTAGGTTATGCCATAGAAAAGTGGGTGTATGATAATAAGGGACGACTTATTGAGCGACAGTTTTTAAATACGGAAGGTGAACTAGTTAATCACGCAACTTGGCAAGTGGCTCGTATGGTTTATGACTATAAGAGTGCTGATGAACTATCGTCAGTAACTTATTTCAATGCGGCAGATACCAAAACAAATGCCATCTGGAATCCAATACATTAATAAAATTAAAACAAGTCTGAAAGATGTTTAAACCCCTTTATTTATATAAATCGGTACTCGCATTAATATTTGTTATTGTATTATTTGTTAGATGTGATGCGATTCAAGTTCCAGATATTGAATATCAGTATAATAATAAGATAGATTCTTTAGTAGGAAGTTTTGTAGAATCTTCTCGACTTGTGGGTGTGTCAGCTGGTGTTTTGAAAGATGGAAAAATTATATGGCAAAAAGGGTTTGGATTTCGAGATGTAGATATAAATGCCTTGGTAGACTCTAGCACAGTTTTTAGATTGGCTTCTGTTACTAAACCTATGACAGCAGTTGCGATAATGCAATTGGTTGAACAAGGAAAATTACAATTGGATGTGTCCATTCAAAACTATTTGCCTGATTTTCCAGTACACCCTGAAGGCGAAATCACAATTAGACAACTGTTAAATCATACTTCAGGTATAAAAGGTTATAGAATTTTTGAAAATAGACCAACAAAAGCTTATAAGAATTTAAATGAAGCCACTCAGTTATTCAGAAGCAGAGGATTAAAAAGTGTGCCGGGAGCAGAATACCATTACAGTACCTATAACTATGTTGTTCTTGGAGCCATTATCGAAAAGGTATCAGGGCTTTCTTATAATAATTATATGCAAAAAACTATTTGGAAGCCTATCAAAATGCTGAGCACATCCACTGAAATATTTGACAAAGACTATCCAAATAAAGCAAAACTCTACAAAAAGACCGGAAGAGGATTTAGACGTGATAAACAAACTAACTTAAGTGTGAAGTATCCTGGTGGTGGAGTTCAATCAACAACAGGGGATATGTTGCGTTTTGCTAATGCGGTACTAAACAATAATCTAATAAGTAGTATGGCAAAAAAACAAATGTTTGAAGTTCCGGATTTAGAACAAGAAGATAGAATGCCCTATGCATTAGGATGGTTAATTGACGATAATCAATTTCTAGGAACGATACCGTACCACGATGGTCATCAATCTGGTGCCAGTACCATGTTTACAATTATTCCATCTCGAAACATGGCCGTTGTAGTGCTTGCTAATAGCTCTAATTCAGAAAATCTGGTTAAACAAATCGCATTCAAGTTAACAACTCTATTCTTAGAAGAATCTTAAATAACACTAAAACTTTATATCAATGACACAACATGACACTTTTTTAAGACGGATCTTTTTAGTTTGTCTATTTACTATTTCTTTTAGTGGTTTTTCACAAACGTATAATTATAGTTATACCATTGGTACAACTGGTGTATCTGGTAATGATAATAGTCATTTTAATCAGCCAACTGACATTGCCTTTGATAGTTCAGATAATGTATATATTGGAGATCGTAATAATCAGCGAGTTCAAATTTTTGACATTAATGGAACTTATTCGAATAGCTTTAATAGTGGTAGTGGTAATTTCAACTTCAATTTTGTTGAAGGAGTAGCTATTGATGCATCCGATAATATTTACGTATTGAATGATAATACTGAAGACATTTTTAAGTATGATTCTGGATTTAATTATGTCACTAAAATTAGTCACAATGGGGTGTTAGATATTTCGTCGAACGGAACTAATGTTTATGCAACGTATTATAACAATCATTTAGTTAGAACTTTTAATGGTAATCTTTCACAAGTTGCATCATTTGGAACAGGAGTAGCAACTTCAAGTAATAATGGATTCTCGAACCCAACAGGAGTTGCAGCTGATGCCGCTGGTAATATTTACATAGCTGACACCAATAATCATCGAATACAAATAGTTAATTCAAGCGGTAATTATGTTGCTACTTTGGGAGTAACAGGTGTTAGTGGTTCAGACAATAGCCATTTTAATCAACCAAGATCAGTAGCAATTGATCCAACAAATGGGAATATCTTAGTTGCAGATTCTTTTAATTACCGTGTTCAAGTTTTTGATTCATCATATAACTATGTAACAACGATAGGAGGCAATGGAAGCGGTTCAGCTAATAATCAATTTAGTCGTATCGATTATATTAATGTTGATTCAACTGGAAAATTATATGTAGGAGATCGTTTTAATCATCGCGTCCAGGTATTTTCTAATGCCCCTTTAAGTATTGAGAAATTTAATGTTAGCCTAGAGGTGTCTTGGTCACCAAATCCAGTATCAGACATTTTATATTTCAAAACAAATAGTAACAATAATACAATTAAGGTATTTGATACACTAGGAAAGCAACTCTATGAGACTAGTAATCAAACACAACAATTTAGTATTAATATGAAAGATTATCAAAGTGGAATCTATTTTATTCAAATAACTACTCCAAGAGGTAAAGGGGTTGCACGAATTGTAAAAAGTTAGATAATATTTCATACTAGAATTAGAAGAATGAAAATAGTACAGTTTAGAATATTGGTCATAATTTTTGGAGTAAGTATCCTAAGGCCAGATTTGGTTTTAAGCCAAGCACAGACTCACAAATTAATTGATAGCCTGATAAATAGTACAATTGAAGAGAATGGAATTCCATCTATGGCTGTAGGTGTAATTACTAAGGATACTATTCTATATGGGATTAATGGAACTACAAAAATTAAAGGAAACAGAAGAGTATCTATTAAAAACCTGTATCATTTAGGCTCAACAACCAAAGCATTTGTTGGATATGTGGCTATGGATTTACATGAAAAGGGGCTGATAGATATCTATAGCTCAATTTTTAAAATTATCCCAGATATAAAGTCTAATAACAATAAAGCTTTTCATGAGGTGTCAGTCGCAGATTTATTATCGCATCAGGCTTACCTCCAGCCATATCAAAGAACGCAGGAATTTAATAAGCTTCCAGAACTTGAAGGTAACCTAACAGACAAAAGAAAAAGCTTTACCAAGTTTGTGTTATCTGAAAAGGCAGTTGATAAATTCACTTATTCAAATGCTGGCTATATAATAGCGAGTTATATATTAGAAAAGGCCAGTGGAAAAAGCTTTGAAGTACTACTTAGAAATACGATAGAAGGTTTAGGTTTATCGTACATTGTTGGATTTCCAAATAGGGAAAAAACCGAAGAACCATGGGGACATTGGGTAGAAAATGATGTTTATCAAGCATTAGGTCCCGATCACTATTATAATGGCTATGACTATAGTCTAGCTGCAGGTAATATGTCTATGAATATTGTTAATTTTTCAAACTGGGTTCAGAATCATTTAAAAGGTTTGTCAGGTGACCCAAAACAGCTTTCGGCTAAAGGGTATGAAATGCTCCATTTAGATCGCGATAAGTATAGTTATGGTTGGGGAAATCGTAATACTGAAAATGGTAAAGAAAGTATGCACTCTGGAAGTTCTGGAACCTTTTTTAGTGATGTTGTAATCTATCATGATAAAGGGATCGCTATTGTGATGCTTATGAATACAGCTCAACAAAACCATATTGCGGCATTAGATAAATTACATAAAAAACTATTCAATATGTACAGTGAATAGATGTTAAAAAAAAAATATTAATTATTTAGATACTAAACTAGCTATGAGAAAGCAACTCTTCATTTTTATTTTACTAATTTCTTTTCCTGCCATTGCACAAACTATAAAGGTTAATCCGACCAATAATATTTTAAAATTGGATAGACTCAAAGAAGGTACAAATGTTTACTTAGTCTATTTCCAAGATTCAATAGACGGACCAAAATATAATATGGAATTATGGGAGAGAAGTATAAAAAAAGATGAATCTCGTAATGTGTATCAGTTTAGTTGGGATCGTTTTTTTTCTAAAGGCACTTATATAAATTATGAGATTGAAGCTGGCTCAGAAAATTTTAAACCAATTAGTGAAAAAATTCTTCTACATAATGATAAAGAGAACTTAAATAATATTAGTAAGAGACATTTTATTTATGAAAATGGAAATATGACTACTCATGCTAATCCAAAGTTTCATAATGGAAAAACTTTCGAAAAGGAAAATGCTGGTAATGCCTTTAATTGGGAAATGGATATGGAAACATTTGGTATGTTACCTTTAAAGGAAGGTGTTGATTTTGACATTAAATTCTATCACCCGGGATCTAAAACACCTCCTAAATATTATAAATACAGTGTTGTGAGAAGTGAATCAATTCTTTTAAATGAGCAAGCTTATGATTGCTGGGTACTATATGTAGAGTATCCGGGTCATGGGAAAAGTGAATTCTGGATTGATAAAAAAAGTTTTATAACGCTTAAAATGGAAGAGTTATACGATGGGAAATATAGATTCAAGAAATTGATTGTTTAAGTTTTTATAAAAAGAAATCATTGATGATTCAAATGAAGAAATACATTTTTAGTTTTATTTTTTTTAGCATATCAATTGTGGTTCTTTCTCAATCGGTTGTTATTACAGAGATTGATCAGTATCTTAGTAAATATGATAATACTGATGAGCCAGGTTTTGTGGTTGGTATAATTCAAAATGGAAACTTCAACTATAAAAAAGCATTTGGTTTGGCTAGTATAGAAAATAATGTATCACTTAACCCAAGCCATAAATTTCGCATTGCTTCCTCATCAAAGCAGTTTACCGCAGCTTGTATTTTTTTATTAGTTGAGCAAAACAAGATTTCGTTAGATGATGATGTTAGAAAGTATTTAATGGACTTTCCAGATTATGGTTATAAAATAAGCGTAGCTAATTTAATATACCACACATCTGGGTTAAGAGATTATACATTACTTCATTATTTACAAGGGCATGATGATGATTATTCATATAGTGAATTAAATTTATATGAGCTTTTAAAGCAACAAACAGAATTGGAGTTTACACCAGGGACAAATTTCAATTATAGTAATTCAGGGTATTATCTTCTATCCAGAATTGTTAAGAATGTTACAGGTAAAACGTTAAGAGAGTTTGCTCAAGAGAATTTGTTTTTTCCTCTAGAAATGAAAAACACATTCTTTCTGGATAACCATAAAGAAGTCATTGCAAACCGAACTTTCGGTTATAACAAAACAAAAGCTGAATTCGAGATTTTAATGTCACAGAATGATATTGTAGGAGATGGTGGAATCATAACAACTTTAGATGATTTGTATAAATGGGATCAGCATTTTTATTCCAATAAACTTAATGTATCATCTTATAATCAGCTAATGATAACACCAGGGAAGTTGTTAGATGGTAGCAATATACCTTATGCTGGAGGTTTATATATCCGAAAATATAAAGGTCTAGAGCTTCAAACACATTCCGGATACTATGGTGGTTATAAATCTATCATTATGCGATTTCCAGAAAGAAAGACGAGTATCATCATACTTGCAAATAATTCCAAGATTTCTCCTGTAAGAATGGGACCAAAGATAGCAGATATTGTTTTAAAAGATTTCTTAAAGGAAACACAAAATATAAAGAGGAAGCCACGGTTACAAGCAACATTTATACCAGTTAAAATTAATTCAATGGCTAATTCAATTTTGGGTAAATACTATTGCAAAGAAATAAATACTGAATATGAATTTGTGAATGAAGGAGGTGAATTATTTGTAAATGTTAATGGATTAAAACAGTATCCTGTAAGCCAATTAAAAGGAGAGTATTATATAGATGACCTATTTAAGATTGTAATTATAAATTCAGAAGAAAACAAAGGTGTGTTAAAGTTTAGATTGAACTATGAATTAACAACAGGCTTTCTGTTTGAAAAACGTTTGAATTAATAACTAATAATAGATTTTAGTAATAACAATGAATAGAAATACAAAGAGCTTATTGATATTAGCACTTCTAGTGCCCCAATTGTTTTATGCACAACCATCAAATAGTAATGTGTTTAATGGAATTGACTTTGTTGCAAGCAAATTTAAAACACACAATATTGTTGCTATTGGAGAAACTCATGACAAAGTTGAGGTGACCGATTTTTACATCGATCTTTTAGATAATAAATCATTTCAGAAATCAGTAGATGTTATTGTAATTGAAATGGGGAATCATTTGTTCCAAGACGTTTTGGACGACTATATTAATGGTGAAAATGTTGATCAACAAGAACTATATAAGTTGTGGAGAGACCATACAAGTTGCATGTTAAATAATAGTGATAATACAGGACTCATTAGGTTTCTAAAAAAAGTTAGGGAGATTAATCAAAATTCAGATAAGAAAATTAGAGTAGTAGCAGGTGATCCAGATATTGATTGGGCAAAAACCAACTGCTTACAAGAGTTTTATAAATATTTGGGAAAACGAGATGATTTTTACGCCAATGTGGTTATGGCACATGTTGTAAAGCCGAAGAAAAAAGCATTGATAATAATGGGTAATTCACATTTTAATAAAATGAAAACAGAATCAATGGTTAAAAAAGGTACTAACAATCCTGTGACATTTCTTTTGCCAAAATCTAACAATAATATTTTTCTTTTAAATATTATGTCCGCCTCCTCATTTCCTTATGAAAAACTTAAGGGTTTAAAGAAAGGAAGTGTTATAACTACTAATGACAATTGGTTAGGGAACCTTAGGCTTAGTACACCATTTATAAAAGTACACCCATTGAAAGATCAAACTGATGCCATCATATATTTAGGAGAAAAGAAAAATCTAAAAGCTGAAGTTACAACTCCTTTTAATAATAAATTATATGAAAAAGAATTAAAAAAAAGAACAGAATTACCAGAGTGTAATGATTAGTGATTTTGATTTGTTTTGAGGATCATGAATGAGTGATTGATGGTTGATTTAATGAAGCCCAAAGTGAGTAATTGCTTTGGGTTTACTTTTTGTAATTATTTATGAGAACTTTTTTGATAAGCTTTGTTTGCGGTAATCAGTAGGTGTAAGCCCTACTGTTTTTTTAAAAGTTGTATTAAAGACAGATTTACTATTAAATCCCGAGTCAAACAAAATTGAGAGTATGGTAACACTTGGATCTGAATTTTGAAGTAAACGTTTTGCTTCCTCGATACGATAAGTATTAATATAGTCATTAAAATTAGTGCCGTTAAATGTTTTGATTAAAGCTGAAATATTCCGGCCAGAAATTTTCATTTCTTTTGACAAATCAGTCACTTTTAATTCACTATTCTTAAAAAGTTCACAATCCTGAATAAGGTTACATAATTTTTGATAATTAGTTTCTGTAAGTGTTTTGTTTACGATGTTTTTACCAAGATCTAATTTTAAATTACTAAAAAATATTTCTGGGCTTTTCATTAGCATTACTATCGATAGATTTGATAGTATAAGTAGAAAAAGAATTGCAAAAAATTTAAAAGAGGTTGAAGTTTTCATTTCATTCAGAAACACATCATTAATAAACGATAGCAAGAAGAAAAACCAAACAATATTATACATCAAGATAAATTTCGTTTGCCATTGTTGTTTAGAATTCTTTGTGTTATCAACCACCTGCTTCTTGATGATCTTAAAAGAAACTATAGTGTAAATAATAACCTGGATGAAATACAAATAAAAGATCTTTGGAACCAATTTAATGAAGAAGTCAAATAATCTAGAATCCGAATATCCAGAATAAAACATTATGACAATAGAAGTATTAAAGGCCAGAAACGAAGCAAAAGGAATTAAATGAATTACTACTTGTTTCCTTTTAAATTTAACTTTATTAATAGATAGCGCAAAGAAGTATAAAAAAGGTGGATAAAAGAAATAGAATGAGTTTAAAATATTGGCGCAACTGATAAGATGATTATTTCTATGAGTGGAAGCATTAGCAAAAAAATAATCTCCAATAAGAGTCAAACCAAGTCCCAATAAAAAAAATGAAAACACATAAATGGGTTCGTTAAGTTTTTTTCGCATTATCACAATCAAAACAGAGTATAATATGAAATTAAAAATGGTGATGATTTGTAATATGTTGGTAATCTCTAACAATGCCTATTGTAATTGGTGATTTTGTATTCAAAGTTAATCTTTTTAGGATCTAAAAAACAATGTTTAATAGGCAAAAAAACAGTGAAGACTGTTAATTGGTGTTAAGAAACGTTCGGAATTTTGCCTTTACATTTTTTAGGTCGATTTCTGGAAGATGGCTCAATATGTTTGTTTTAGAATTTTAATTAAATTTTGTTGACATGAAAAGATTTTTTCTATTAGTGTTTTTGATGCCATTATCTTATTGTATTGGACAAGACACTTCTATAGCATACAAGGGATCACAAACCCTAACAACAAAAAGCTTTCAGGAATACATAGATGCAATAAATAAAACTATTGAATTTAGCGGAAGTATTCAAGTATATGCCAAAGGCAAAAACCTGTTTACATTTAATCAAGGAATTGAATCAATTAAAAGTAATCGTCCTATTTCTTCCGATAGTAAATTTGCTATTGCTTCATTAACAAAATCTTTTACAGCACTTAAAATACTTCAGTTAATCGAAGATGGTAGTCTGGATATTCATAAAACTATTAGTGATTATTTGCCATATTATCCAAAACAAATTGGAGAGCGTATTACCATAGAACATTTGTTAAATAACCGTAGTGGACTTCCTGATTACACAGCTAAACACTTTGAGATAAAACAAAAAGACTTTGGTTTAGAAGAGTTTATAATTAAGTATTGTGCAGAGCAACTAACGTTCGATCCTGGTAGCCAATATCAATATAGTAATACCGGATTTTACATACTAGGAGCTATAATTGAAAAAGTTACTGGTAAGAGTTTCAAAAAGGTTATAGAAGCTGATATTATGAATAAGGCAAAAATGATCAATTCAGGAGTTTTTGAAAGATCGAAATTACTGAGTGCATCGATTGTTGATGGTAATGAAAATATGAAAGAAGTAGAGCTATTTACACCTTCTATTTTGTATTCAGCAGGAGCCATATATAGTTCTACAAACGATATGGTATCATGGTATAAAAATCTAATATCTAATAAGCTATTATCAAAAGAAGGTGTAGATGATATTTTTTCAGGAAAGCCTATGCAGTATTATAAGGGATGGGGGTATATTCCAATTTCAGGAAAAATAGGATTTGGGCATACTGGTGGTGTAACCGGATTTAATACGCAAATGCTAACGATTCCTGAAGACGACATTTTTGTGATTATTTTAGCTAATAATTCACCTTTACCATTACGTAAAATTGCTGCTGATTTGGGGTCAATTGCCTTAGGAAATTCAGTAGAATTAACATCTCCCAAAAGTTCTGTAAAAGTGCCTTCGATGTTATTAAGAAAGTTTGTAGGAACTTATCAGCACGAAAAAGGTAATAATCAAATTCGAATAGGAGTTGATAAAGAACAATTATACATGCTTATTGGGCCGAGTAAGCGTTACTTAAAAGCAGAAACATTCGACAAATTCTATTTTGACCAGTTTGGTCCTACTATAAAGTTTGACTTTAAAGGTGGGCAATCTTTGACTTGGATTGAAAACGGTAATAGTTACAAGTACAATCATATTAATTCTGATATGCCTGAACAGAAAAAAACAATTAAGCTATCAGCATCAGATATTGAACTACTAACTGGTGAATATGTTTCTAAAAGCGACAAAATTGAAATTCTTTGGGAATCTAATGAACTCAAGTTTAAATATAAAGGTATAACTAGGGTGTTACTACAAAAGACTGACTGGTCATTTTACTATGAAGAATCAGAAAACGGCTATTATTTTAAATATCCAGTAGACTTTAAGAAGATAGAGAATAATATAAGGTTGGTTTATGATGGAAACCTACCATTTGAAAAGATTAAATGAGAATTAATATCTAATTATAAGGAAGTCAATAAATGTGGTTAATATCTGGTAATATTATTTACTGGACTACCTTATAAATCATTTAAGTGTAAGTTGCAATTTTCATTTATGGATCAATTAATTGATTTAGTTTAATCTTATTAGATTTTACTCATATCAAATTTGTACCTTCTATACTTCAATTTTAGAATAGCTATAAGTTTTACTCTCTGTATTGGTATTTATTAATTTGATAGTTTTGATTATTTAAAACCCCATCATCCAGAACCTACTTGATTTTCACCAGTGTTATCAAGGGGTTACTCTTTTAATAAAACGTAGGGTAACTAAAAGGGTAACTAATTTTTAATAATCTTTGAACTTCTAGTTCTATTACTATTTATTACATGCTATTTTTAGGCATTTAATTCATCGTCACAATAAATTGATTATTTTCGTTATCTAAACATTATAAATACATTTTGAACTTATAAGATTATAGTTTTAAATCCAACATATTGATAAAGCGTTAGCTGTTATTCTTATTCTGAAAATCGCCAATTTTTATATCACAGGGATAACATTTACTAATGCTCACGCATGGGCGTGGGTTAGTACTTGTTTGTGATAGGGTGTTTGGCGATACCTCAGAATAAATAAGGTTTGAAACCCCACGCTTTTTTTATTCAATTAACTCATCAAGGGGTTTTGGTGAAACAAAAACATTTTATTTAAGATGAGAACAAATAAGATAGTATTATTAGTCTTAGTAATTCTTTTTAGTATTAGCTGTAAACAAAATCAACCTCGTAAAAAGACACCTGACGAATTAAGACAGGAACTAAAGCAAAACGAACAATTAAAGCCTTTAAATTATATCTCAGTTACTGAAGCTACTTTAACACCACAAAGAAAAAAAGTTAAAAAGGCTGGACTATTCAAAAAAGCAAAATACGTAGATGATGGAGCTGTGATTAATGGATATATTCAAAATGGAGCTTCTTTGGCTAAGTTTAAGGATGTTAAACTCAAAGTCACATATTATTCAAGTACTAAATCAATTATTTCTGAAAAAACATTTATTCTTTATCAATTTTTTAACCCTAATACTTCTGAAAGTTTTTCTATCAAGGTCTATCCGCCAGAATCGTTCAGTACTTTTAATATTATGGTTATTGATGCTATAAGTAGTGAATAAATCATTTTAGTGCCAATAATAATTAATTGAGAAGCTAAATAGCTATATTTATCATAATGTTTTTTAACTTTAAACTCTCCCTATTTATTAGTTATAATTTAGAATAACTAACTAACAATAATGAAATTCAACGAAGACTCCAGAGTAAAACTACCTGCTATTTTACACTTAACCCAATTAGGTTATAACTATATCTCATTAAAAGACGCTGTTTGGGATGAAGACACCAACATCTTTACGAATATTTTCAAATCGTCAATATCTAGCATTAATCCTGATTTATCAGATGTTGAGATTGATAGATTATATCAAGATGTAGCGCTGGATTTAGATAATGAAGATTTAGGAAAAGCCTTTTACGATAAACTAATTAACCGTTCAGGAACACGATTAATTGACTTCGAGAATTTTGATAATAACCAATTTCATGTAGTTACAGAGCTAACCTATAAAAATGGTGAAGATGAATTTCGACCTGATGTTATTTGTCTAATTAACGGAATGCCATTAGTCTTCATTGAAGTTAAAAAACCAAATAATAGAGATGGCGTTTTAGCAGAACGCAAGCGTATATACACACGTTTTCAGAATAAGAAGTTTAGAAAATTTGCTAACATAACGCAGTTTATGATTTTCTCAAACAACATGAAATATGATGACAATGAAATAGAGCCCTGGCAAGGTGCATTTTATGCCTCATCATCATATTACAAACCTATTTTTAACTATTTCAGAGAAGAAATTGGGTTTAATTCATCGCAAGTTTTAAGACCTTTGGATGAATCGGTTGAAGCCTTTATATTAAAGGATACCAACTATGCTTCAATAAAAAATAGTCCTGAATACATAACCAATAAGAATCCTGAGAGTCCTACAAATAGTATGCTTACCTCTTTATTGTCGCAAGATCGGTTAAAGTTCGTTTTACAGTACGCTTTAGCTTATGTAAAAGAAACTTCAGGTTTGCAAAAACATATCATGCGTTATCCTCAGTTATTTGCAACAAAAGCTATAAAAGCCCATTTAGATAAAGACAAAAGAAAAGGCATAATTTGGCATACACAAGGCTCAGGAAAGACAGCTTTAGCTTACTACAATACACATTTCTTAACCGATTATTTTCAGAAGAAAAATACCATTCCAAAATTCTATTTTATAGTAGACCGTTTGGATTTATTGACTCAAGCTAGAGATGAGTTTACAGCACGTGGACTAAAAGTACATACAGTAAGTTCTCGAGACGAGTTTGTTAAAGACCTAAAAAAAACTACTGCTGTAAATAACGATAAAGGTCAACGTGAAATAACGGTTGTTAATATTCATAAGTTCAAAGATGAACCTGAAGTAAGTCGTGAAACTGATTATAACATCAATATTCAACGTGTGTACTTTTTAGATGAGGTACATAGAAGTTACAATCCAGAAGGTAGTTTCTTAGCTAATTTGGAGCAATCAGACAAAAACGCTATTAAAATTGGACTAACAGGAACACCTTTAATTGGCACAAGTCTTAAATCAACACAATTGTTTGGAGGTTACATCCATAAGTACTACTACAACAAATCTATTGCAGATGGTTATACCTTAAAACTTATTAGAGAAGAAATTGAGACTGAGTACAAAGTTTTATTAAAGCAAGCTTTAGATAGTATTGATATTATTAAAGGTGATTTAAACGAAAAAGAGGCCTTAGCTCATCCTTCTTTTGTAGCACCAATGTTAGATTATATTGTTGAAGATTTAGAAAAATTTAGACAACGAAATATTGATGCTACAACAGGAGGAATGGTAATATGCCATAGTGCTGAACAAGCGCGCGAAATGTTTAATATTTTTAATACATTAAAAGCAAGTAATGATAATGAGGAACATCCCCCATTGGCTGCTGAACCAAAATTTGAGTACTTAACTAAACAAAAAGAAAGTTATAAGCTTAAAAAAGCAGCCTTAATTTTATATGATAGTGGTTCAAAGGACGAGTTGGAAAAATGGCGAGACGATTTTAAAGCAGGTAAGATTGATATACTCTTTGTGTATAATATGCTACTCACAGGTTTTGATGCCAAACGCTTAAAGAAAATCTATTTAGGTCGTGTAATTAAAGCACATAATTTGTTACAAGCTTTAACACGTGTGAATAGAACTTATAAAGACTATCGTTTTGGTTATGTAGTTGACTTTGCAGACATTTCTAAAGAGTTTGATAAAACTAATAAAGCGTATTTTGATGAACTACAGGAAGTCTTAGGAGACGAAATGGAAAGCTATTCCAACCTCTTTATGTCACGTGAAGAAATGGAAGAAACCATTTTAGAGATTAAGGAAAAACTTGCTGATTTCAATTTTAAAAATGCCGAAGAGTTTTCAAGGCAGATTTCTCAAATAGATAATCATGCAGAAATGCTTCAAATTAGAAAAGCATTAGATGATGCACGTTCACTATATAATATTATTCGTTTGGTTGGCGAATATGAATTGCTTGAACAAATCGATTTTAGAAAATTAAATACTTTACGTATTGAGGCCGAAAATCATTTAGCCTTAATGAATGCCAAAAAATCTTTGGAAACTAACGAAGAAATTGGCAACTTGCTCAATGTCGCATTAGAAGATGTGCTCTTTATGTTTAAAAAGGTAGGAGAGAAGGAGTTAGTGTTAGCTGATGATTTAAAAGACCTACTTAAAAAAACACGTGAAGCTTTAGGTGGTAATTTTGATCCTAAGGATCCAGAATGGATAAGTTTGTATGAGGAACTCAAACGTTTGTTTGATAATAAGAATTTAAGTGAAGTGACTCGAGAAGAGATGGAGCGTAATATGAACTCTTTAATAGAGATTCACGAAAAGATAAAAGAGCTCAATCGTAAAAATGACTTATTAAGAGATAAGTATAAAGGCGACACTAAATACGCCCGTGTACAAAAACGATTGGTAGAAGCTGGTAAGCCTTCAAAATTAAAAACAGTAATTATTGAAGCCTTACAACACATTAAAGAAGAAACAGATATAGCAGTTTTGAACCGACAAGATAGTTTAAACAACGAACACTATTTTGGACAACTCGTAGCACGATTGGTATTTAAAGAATTTAGTAAACAAAAGGTATCTATGGATGTAGATACTGTAGAATTTATAAAGAATTTAATCGTAGAAGAGTATTTAAACGAATATTACGGAAGAACCGCTTAACAGATGACGAAAGAGATAAATGACAAACCCTTTGTAATAAAAACCAAGACTTTAATAGACGAGCTTAAAGCCGTTTGTGCTAGTTATGGTTTGGGTAACGATGGCAACGAATTTAAAATTATCAGTCAGATATTTTTATATAAGTTTCTCAACGATAAGTTCGCTTCCGAAATAAAACAAGTAAAACCAGAATTAGCTGAGGTTGAACATTGGGAAAAAGAATTGGCTAAAATGGAGGATAACGAATACCAAATGCTACGTTATCAAATGAGTGACGCCACAGCCTTTTTATTACCGCATCAGCTCATTCCAAATTTATTTGACAGGCAAAACGAACCCGATTTTGCTAAAACCGTTGACGACACCTTAGCTGATATATCAGCAACTAACAACGATTTGTTTGCGGTAAAAACCGAAGATGGCCAAAAAATACGGCTCTTTGATCGTATTACAGAGTTTGTAAGTAGCAAACGCGATGCCTTTGCTGTAGCACTATTTAATAAACTCACCATTTTTAATTTTGAAAATATTATGGGAGAAGGTTTTGACTTTTTCTCAACCATTTTCGAGTATCTAATTAAAGATTATAACTCAGATGCTGGTGGAAAGTATGCAGAGTATTACACACCACATGCAGTCTCCGAGATCATTGCTAATATTTTAGTGCCAAATCCTGTAAAGGATAAGATTATTTACGATCCAAGTGCAGGTTCAGGATCGCTATTAATGAATTTAGCACATGCCATTGGACAAGATAAATGTACAGTATATTCACAGGATATTTCACAAAAATCATCCAACTTGTTACGTTTAAATTTGGTGCTTAATAATTTAGTGCATAGTATAGAAAACGTGATACAAGGTAATACCATGACAGATCCTTATCACAAAAAAGAGGGCAAGCTAAGAACATTTGATTATATAGTATCCAATCCACCATTTAAACTCGATTTTAGCGACGATGTAGAAATACTTAAAAAAAAGGAAAACAAAGACCGCTTTTTTGCAGGCATACCCAATGTACCTAAAAAAGCTAAAGACAAAATGGCAATTTACACGCTGTTTTTACAGCATATTATGTATAGCTTAAACGATACAGGAAAAGCTGCCATTGTGGTGCCAACAGGCTTTATTACAGCGCAAAGCGGTATTGATAAAAAAATACGTCAAAAACTTGTAGATACTAAGATGTTAGCAGGTGTAGTAAGTATGCCATCTAATATTTTTGCGACTACTGGAACCAATGTCTCTATTGTGTTTTTAGATAAAGAAAATAAGGAAGATGTAGTATTGATAGATGCCTCAAATTTAGGCACAACCGTTAAGGAAGATAAAAACCAAAAAACACTATTAAGCGAAGACGAAGAGTACCAAATTATAAATACGTTTATTAATAAAGAAGCAATTGAAGATTTCTCAGTAGTAGTAAAGTACGACGACATTAAAGTCAAAAAATACAGCCTTAGTGCAGGACAATATTTTGAAGTGAAAATTGAATATATAGACATTACAGCAGAAGAATTTGATACTAAACTAAAAGGCTTTGAAAATAATTTAGACAAGTTATTTACTGAAAGTGATAAGTTGGAAAGTCAAATACAAAGGAATTTTAAATCCTTAAAGTATGAATAGGATTGCTTTAAAAGAAATATCAAAATCAATAAGTAGTGGATTAACACCTTTAAGGTCAAATAGTAAATTTTGGGAAGGCGGAAATATTCCTTGGGTTAAAACAGAACAGTTAGGAAATAAATATATCTATGATTCAAATGAGAAAATCACAGATTATGCACTAAATAATACTACAATAAAACTTAATCCATCAAATACTTTGAGTATTGCAATGTATGGAGAAGGAAAAACGAGAGGAAGTGTTTCAATCCTAAGAACTGAAACAACTACAAATCAAGCCTGTTGCAACTTATCAATAGATGAAGAAAAAGCATATTATGAGTATGTTTATTATTTTTTAAAAACACAATATGAAAATTTAAGAAATCTATCTTCAGGAGTTCGAAAAAACTTGAATTCAAATGATATTAAGAATTTTGAGATATCACTTCCTGAATCAATTAAAACCCAAAAACAAATCGCCAAAGTCTTATCCGATTTAGATGCCAAAATAGAGGTCAATAACAAAATCAACCAAGAGTTAGAGAAAATGGCAAAAACCATTTACGACTATTGGTTTGTACAGTTTGATTTTCCAGATCCTAATGGCAAACCCTATAAATCCTCTGGTGGTAAAATGGTCTACAACCAAGAACTAAAATGCGAAATTCCTGAGGGTTGGGAAGTGTCTACAATTTCAGATTGGATAGAAAATGGTAAAAATGGAGATTGGGGAAAAGAAGAAGAACAAGGAAATTATACAGAAAAAGTGTCTTGTATTCGTGGTGCAGATATAAATGGTTTAAATGGTAAGGGAGAAGTTAAGTCACCAACACGATATATTTTAGAAAAAAACAATCATAAAATTCTTGAAGTAGGAGATTTAATTATTGAAATTTCAGGAGGAAGTCCAACACAATCTACAGGACGTTTGGCTTTCATAACAAAAGAAACATTAGATAGATTTGAAAATCCGTTAATCTGTTCCAATTTCTGTAAAGCTGTTACTCTAAAAGATAAAATGTATTTATACAATTTTGTTTATAAATGGAACAGAATGTACGACGCAGGAGTGTTATTTGGTTGGGAAGGAAAAACTAGTGGTATAAAAAACCTACTGTTTGAAAACTTTATTACAAATTTTAAAGTTGTAAAATCACCAAAGGAAATTGTAGAACAGTTTTACAATAAAGTAAAAACTATCCATCAAAAGAAACAAAAGAACCTTTTAGAAAACCAAAAACTAGCAGCCTTACGGGATTGGTTGTTACCCATGCTCATGAATGGGCAGGTTACGGTTGGTGAGGCTAAGGAAGAGTTGAGGATGGTTGCTGAACCAGGAACAATTTATGAAAAAGACAAAGTTTCTTTAGATAATTTATATAACTCGGTTAATTACGATTATGAAGTAGCAACTGTTGTTTTATTGACTAGACAAATATTAAATAGAACATTTGGCAAAAAATACATTCATAAAATGTTTAGTAATATTCAATTTTTTGAATCATTACCAGTATTTGAAGATCTAGAATTTCAAGAAAACGGTTGGGGCATGTATTGCCCTATTCTAACAAAAACTATTGAGAATAAAAGGTTTATAATTTTTGAAGATATAAATGACGATATGAGTGTCATTAACTTTAATTATAAACACATAAAAGAAGTTGCAAATTGGATAAATGCAGAAGAAAATCAAGAGTTTGTTTCTCAAGTAAAACACATGCTAAATATTTATCAAAAATCATTGATAAACAAAGATATGAATCGTATAGAGCTTCTTAATACAGTATTGGAATGTATGAATGTTTTAGAGACTGATAGTTTTGATGCAATTTATACTAAAATGGAAAATTGGGAGATGCGTGAAGAAGGATATCAAAACAAAGCTGAGAAGTTTAATCCAGAAGAAACTAGGCTTATGATTGATTTTATAAAGGAAATTCAATAATTTTTATACACCAATAAATGACAGAAATTCTCAAGCTACTAATAGAGAAACCAGAAAACCTAAGAAGATATGTTATTTATTTTTTAAAAATCATCCTTTCTATATTAATTGCAACAAGAATTTATAGTTATTTATATGGCTCTTTTGAACCCATATTAATTGGAGATGAAAATTTTTGGAGAGATGCTTATGAGTTCTTTGTTACTGGTCGAGTATTAATTGTAATTGGTGTATTCCTTTTTTCAAAACATATAATTCTAGAGCTAATATCAACAGTTACGTTTTTTATATTACATCTTATTCCAAAATTCATTCGTAAGAAAGAAAATTCTACTTTTAACGGGGAAGAATATGTCTCCATGTTTAAACTTTTTGGGGTTTTGAAAGTAGAAAAGGAAATTACTAAAGTACCTGAACCTGGACGAAACTTTCATATGGTAATGAAGTTTATAAAAAGGGTTAAAAAAAGTGACTTACATGCTGCTGTATTTGAAATTAAAAATACAAGTATTTTTGAGTTATTCAATCTTTATGTTACTTTCCTATTGATATATTATTTCCTTCTTGATTCTTTTAATCATTCAGTTATAAACTTTATCCTGATTATTGGTATGGTATTGTTATTTGGAATATTAATAATAGTCGAACAGACATTCAAGATTATAGAAAATGATTATGAGAATTTTGCAAAGCTGTTGAGGTGGGTTAATCAAGTTCATATAACTGAAGATTATATGAAAAAAAATGACCTAGTTCCCCCAGATGAAAAAAAGTTATCTCAGAGTTGGCCTTATACCGGAGAAATAATCTTTAATGATGCTTTAATTTTTATCATTCACTATATGGAGGAAATGAGGATAGGCAATCTTTTAAAGAGAATAAGAAGTGAGAACTCCAACGCACAAATATTATTGATAACTGACATAAAGTTACCTAAAGGTGTTAGTGTTTATTTAAAAAAGGAATGCATTGAGGTTATAAGATTTGACGATGAAGAGCAATTAACCAAAAAGCTGGACAAGGTGTTTTTTAAGGAGTTAACCTATAGAACATCAATAACTAAAAAATAATACGTATGAGATTAGCGGCAGTTTTTATAGAAAATCACGATTATGACCATGGGGGATATACTATAAATTTTGGTGGAAAATTCTACTATGATTTGAAATTTGGAGATGGAACTACAAGAATAAAAAGAAGCCGTAACGAAAATTTTTTAAACAATTTTTTTGATGAAACCGGTACTGTTACAAATGTATCTGCCATTGTTGGTAATAATGGCAGTGGAAAAACAACTATTATTTATGAGGTTTTAAAAGCTTTGAACGAAGATTTTCAACCAAGCTTTGCTTTTTGGGAAGAAGATGAAAAATGCTATTTCAATAATTACAATTTAAATGTACCCAATATTCACTTAGAAGGAAATTGGGAAGGAGGTTCATACCAAACTAATAAACAAGTTGGTACTATTTATTTTTCACCTTATTTAGATCATAAAGTAAATGCTATTGGAATTGACATTAGTGCGGATAGATATTTGAGAGAAGATCTAGTAAATATTCATTCAACTTTTGATGCAAATAAACAAGTTATAATTTCTGAAAGGCTTAAAAGGGCAGACTATAAAAGATTTATAAACTTTCAAAAATCTAAATTCTCAAGTAAAATTAAAAAGGAATATGGTCTATTCAATGATGAAATGTATCGAGTTGTTTTTACAAGGCATCATATTAATGCAAATAGGACTGACGGTCTTTCGCTCGAAAATACACCCTTGGACTTCCAAGTTTATTTAAAAATACTTTATGTTAAAATTCAAGATGAGTATGACTCTTTTGATCGTAATTGGTCTAAAGATTCTGATCTTTACGAGTTAAACAAGAAGCAGTTTAAAAATATTCTATTAATGGATATTTTTTGCTTGTTGATAAAATTAATGGAAAAGCATAATACTTTTCTTCATGAGGGACAC
The DNA here is from genome assembly GCA_030148025.1 of Flavobacteriaceae bacterium. Classification (GTDB taxonomy): domain Bacteria; phylum Bacteroidota; class Bacteroidia; order Flavobacteriales; family Flavobacteriaceae; genus JASBUG01. The sequence continues at coordinate 92,672 of JASBUG010000010.1, forward strand.
TTTATTGATGAATTAGAGATGAAATCATTGATAGAAGAAGAACCAAAAGCAATCGACATGCTAAAGTATTGGTTGGATAATTATTATTATTCTAAATGGGATAGAAACCCATTACCTGATAGAGAAGTTATTAAAATACTAGACTATTTATATGAATACATTGATGGTTTAACATTTTCTAAAGAAGGTAATTACTTAAACTGGTCATCTCAATCTCTATTTTTTGAAGAGGAAAAACTCAATGAATTATTAGATTTAAATGAGGAATTATTAATTGCATTAAATAAATATTATCTGCAAAATGAAACGGAAGATAGATATGAATTTCTGTCGGTTAGTGAGTTACAACATTTTGCAAGTCCAGAATTTGCGGATCGAAGACTAAGCTCAGGTGAAACGGCTTTACTAAATCTTTATAGTAGAATCTATGATTACTTTTCTAGGCACATTATAAACTATAAGGCTGTACAAAAAAAAGATTATTATTTATTATTTCTTGATGAAGCGGATTTAGGTTATCACCCTTCTTGGAAACGCTCATTTGTGAATTCAATTATAGAATTCTCAAAAGATTTTTTTAAAGAGATTGGAGCGAAGATTCAGATTATTTTCACAACCCATGATGCGATCTCGTTAAGTGACATACCAAACACAAATGTAGTATATCTTCATTCAAATAGTCCAAAGAGGGTTTTGGACAAGGAAAGTGATCTCAGGCCTAGAACAACATTTGCTGCTAATGTAAATGATTTATTAGGACACTCTTTCTTCTTAGAAGATTTATTAATTGGTGATTTCGCAAATTCGAAAATTGAATCTGTAATTAAATGGATAAATGATAACAGAGACAAAAATGGCGACTTTAATCCTGACGAGTTCAGAGATGCAAAAAAAATAATCAGCACAATTGAAGAGCCTGTTTTGAGGAATAAATTAGCCGATATGTTAAGTGATATAGAGGTAGATAATGAATTTATTGAAAATATGATTCAAAAGCAATCAGATTATTTAAATGATGTTTTAAAAAGAAGAAAAAGGTGATTTTCATAGACCCTTACAGCCCAAAAATTGTCGAAGCTAGGAAACAGCATATGGAAAAATTATTACCGGTTGTTCTTTCTAGAGTCGATGCATTACCTATGGGGGATTTAAAAAACTTCCTTAACGAATTTAGAGTCAGGAGAATTATATCTGATTTTCCTGATAAATTAGTGGGACATCATGAAGATTGGCTGAATGCAATAAATGTTACCAGTTTACAGATATGGCAAGAATACCTTCTGGCAAAAAAAAGACAGCCACGGCATAGGACTGTTCAACAAGCTAATCTTATTTTAAGCCACAATTCTATCATAGAGGAAGTGCAATCTGTTTTTAAATATACGAAAGGTTTTGTTAAAAAGGAATCCCCTTATTCGGCTTATGATTTAGCCGAAAAATTAAATGTAAACTCTTGTGTGTATTGCAATCGAATTTATACTAAAACAGTTGTTAAACCTTCAAAAATAACAAGACCTGAATTTGATCATTGGTACCCCAAAAGCGCTTATCCTTTATTGGCTTTGTCATTTTACAATTTAATTCCAAGTTGTCATATTTGCAATAGCAGTGTTAAATCTACCACTTTGATGAACACTAATGACTTTTTACATCCTTACATTCCTGAGAAAATTGACTTAAAATTTAGTTATTGGATTGAAAGTCTAAACAAATATTTATTTTATATAAAAAGACCTTTCCCCTCAAAAGAGCACAATACTGTTCAAGCGTTCAAAATAGAAGAAATATATGAGACCCATAGAGATGAAATTAATGATTTAATAAGACTGCGGAAATTATACTCTGTAGACTATTTGTTAAAACTAAAACATCTTCTTTCTTCTGTGGACAATAATGTTTCTATGGAAGAGCTCTATAGATTGGCTTTTGGCACACATTATAAAGAGGAAAATTTTTTAAAAAGACCTTTAAGTAAAATGAAAAGGGATATTCTTGAAGAGCTAGGTATGATATTAAATTAACTGAATATAAATGATTATAAAAGAAACTGGTCAAGACTATTCAATTTTAAATCGCTTTTCCCTTTTAGGTAAGAACGAAGTAGCTTTATCTAAAGGTTTTGCTTTTCTAATTGGTAAAGAAAGAGAAGCTTTATTTATACTTTTAAGGCGTTTGGGAATTAGAATTAAAAACACTGAACAAAATTTTAGAAAAATATTTATTGAAGTAGAACGTAAAAGAGATAGAAATAGAACTGATATAGAAATTACATATCCTAATCAATTTCACATAATTATCGAGTGTAAAGTAAAAAAGGGGAAAGTAACTGAACAGCGTACACAATACATTAGAGACTTTGATCATGACTGTCCGCAAAACATTTTATGTTTTATTACACAAGAAAGAGATTCAATAAAACAAAACATAGATAATGTTGACGTTTTTTATTTAGGTTGGCTAGAGATTATTAACTTATATACTTCTCGTAAACTCCATTCGATCCCTCTAATAAAGGAATTTTCACAATATGCTTTAAGAACATATAATATGAATGAACAAAAAGAGATTTTAATTCAGGATTTATCTGATCCACAGGAAATGGACAGGTATAAAAGTTTTAATGTTTATAGAAGGAATGAAACCTTTGGAATACCACTATATTTTGCTCCACACTTTACAAGGAATGCAAATCAACCAGAAGGAATTGGCATAAGTTATTTGTCAAAAGTCTTAGGGACTTTAACCATGAGACCAAATGAAGCTAATAATGTCTTTACGGAACTTGCAAAATTTAGTGAAAATGAAAATTTAAGAAAGTTGTGGGCTGAAGGAGTTAAACTAGATAAGGAAGATAGAATCTACACATACTATTTTCTAGATGATCCTATTAAGCTAAATAAGCCTCTTAAAAAAGATCCGGGTATTGAAAAAGGGCGCGGGAAGAATTGGATAGCTGCCGCTATTCCTCCCAATAGATGTGTTAGCTTTAAAGAGTTTACTAGAAGGATGATGATGGAATAATAATGGCATAAAAAAACAAATATGAAACTTGTACTTAAAGACACCACATTAACAGGAGACATTCTCAATCAAATTACCATAGCAGTAGAAAACGAAAGAACTACTGTAAAAGAGCTAATTGCTGCAAGAGTAACATCTGAAGTAACATCCTTTAACGAAAAACAACCAGAGGTTTTTAAAGGCTTAATTCAACCTTCCGAAACGGAAAAGATTCTCAATGGGTTCAGACTAAAAAAGAAAAAAAAGATTGATGTTGAACAGCAAATTTTAATTGCCTATGATGCATTTCAGAAAAACGGTTATTTCATTCTTATAGATGATGAGCAAGCTACAGAGCTTGAACAGGAAGTTCTAATTAGTAAGGACACCTCTGTACACTTTATTAAGCTAACTCCATTAATAGGCGGTTAACTATGAAACGATTTCTAAAAAAGATATTTAGTTCAGATAGTACTCAGTCAATAAGTGAACTTAATTTAAAAGGCGAGATATATGAGTTTATAAATGATTTGATATCAGAAGCTCTAGAAAAAAGGGAAGGTTATTCAATCAAGTTAAGTGATTTACAACATTATGAAGAACTAAAAAATAGATCAATAAAATTTAATAAGGATGTTATAATCTATTTACTTGAATTAAAGAATCTCGATTTCAAAGGTGAAAAGCACAAATGGAAGAACGATTTCTATTATGTAAAAGATACAGTTACTAAACTTCTTAGTTTACTAGTACGATCACAAAGAATAACCTTAAATCAAAATGAACTTTCAGATTTAATAAAACTTCTTTTAGCAAAGAAGCATGGATATTTTATGACTTCAGAATGGCCATTTGTACCTCTTTTGTCAAGAATTGAAAAAATAGCTAAAGAAGATTCATTATCACCCGAAATAAAGCGTGGTTTAGGAAAAATTAAATCTATGATCCAATCTCAAAGGTATGTTTATGTAGATGAGAAAAAGATACTAGAACAAATTGAACGTATCCAAGGTGGTCACAAAGAATTTAATATTGATAAAGGTGATGTACTAGGAAGGGAAATTGTCACTTCAGTTAAAAGCTTATCTAAAGAAAATCAAGAACACTGGATGAATCTTTTAATTCATTTTTCTAAGGGTCTAGATAGAAGTACTCCAACTAAAACCTGGCTCAAACAATTAGATGAATTGTTGCTAAATATTAATGACCAGGAATTAAAAGAGAACTTCACGAATTGGATTAACGTGGTAATTCAATTGTTACGAGAAATTCATAAAACTAATCTATGGGAGTTTACTTTTTTAACTAGTAGAAACATTCAACTACTACGCTCTATGGTTTGGACTAGTGCTGTACTTAATGATGATGATCTTAATCAAACTGTAGAAGAATTGGGATTATGGAGTTTTAAAAAACTATCTGGTCATGGATCTGTAAGTGCTAAATTGGGTAATGCATGCATTTATGCTTTCTCAAAATTACCATACCAAGATGGAGTGTCTAGACTAACTAAGTTTAGAGCAAAAATAAAGTATCCGTCAGTTCATAAGTTAATTTCTAAAGCAATTAAAAGTGTAGCAGAAAGTGAAGGTAAATCAATGGATGAAATTGAAGAGTTGGCTGTTCAGGACTTTCAGTTGAATAAGGATTACCAATTAATTAAAAAGTTTGATAATTACAAAGGTATCGCGAGTGTTATTAGTAGTAGTTCTGTTGCTCTACTTTGGGAAAATGAAAATGGAAAACAAATTAAATCTATTCCGAAACATGTAAAAGAAAACTTCCCTGAAGAATTAAAAGCTTTTAAAAAGCAAATAAAAGAAGCCCAGTCTAATTTAGGTGCACAAAGTAAAAGAATTGAAAGAATGTTTTTAGCAAAACGAAAATGGTCTTTCAGTCAATGGAAAAAATTATACATAGATAATAACCTGTTAGCCTTTTTTGGAACTAAGCTTATTTGGAATTTCTCATATAATGATAAGGTTGTTAGTGCTGTTTATATAAACGACCAATTTGTTAACCCAGAGGGTATTGTAGATTTTGAGTTTGATACATCTAATGTTGAAATTTGGCATCCAGCATTGAGTACTGTAAATGAGGTTCAGGAATGGCGTCACTGGCTTATGGAACATGAAATAAAGCAACCTTTTAAGCAAGCTCATAGAGAGGTTTATATTGTAACTGATGCCGAAAATCAAACTAATACGTATTCTAACAGATTTGCTGCTCATATTTTACGTCAGCATGTTTTTAATGCCTTGTGCAAGGAAAGAGGTTGGATTTATAATTTACAAGGACAATGGGACTCTCACAATATTCCAGTGCTTAATATTCCATCATGGAATTATAAAATAGAATTTTGGGTTGATACTGAAGGAGTACATGAATTTGCAAATGATATAGGCATTCTAAATTATGTTCAAACAGATCAAGTTAGGTTTTATGATAACAATGGGCAATTAGAAATGGCTGAGGTACCTCCTTTAGTGTTTTCTGAAGTTATGAGAGATGTTGATTTATTTGTTGGTGTAAGTAGTATAGGAGCAGATCCAAACTGGACAGATAATGGCGAAGGTAGATTTCAAGGTTATTGGAATGCTTTTTCATTTGGAGATTTAACAACTTCTGGTAAAGAACGAGGAAATCTTTTAAAAATATTGATTCCTAAACTTGAGATAAAAGATAAATGTGAATTTGAGGGTAACTTCTTAGTCGTAAATGGAAAGAAGCGAACATACAAAATTCATCTAGGTAGTGGTAATATTTTAATGAAGCCCAATGATCAATACTTATGTATTGTAGCTGATAGAAGAAAAAGTGACAAATCAGTTTTTCTGCCTTTTGAAGGTGATTCGATGTTATCAATGATCATTAGTAAAGCTTTATTGTTAGCTAATGATGAAAAAATAAAAGACCCAACAATACTTAGTCAAATTAATAGGTGATTAAAGTGATTTTTTGATGTATTTAATTTATGTTAATACCTATTAATACGAATTAATTTGCATTAACGTTACTGTTTTTTCATCTCTTTTTTTGAAAAAAATCTAGAATATTGTTTTATGAAACAATATTCTAGTATTTGAAAAGGATAAAATTGTTTTTAAAAACAATAATTATATTAGAAAACAATTTATTTTTTTGAATCTTCAACATGTTCCTTTTTGGAAAAATATAGACTTGCCGTAATTAATGTTATTGCTGAGACTATTACCAAATAAAAGAGGTGCCTGTTATTTTTTGCCAATTCTTGGTTTTCGGTAATTGTTTCGGTTAATTCAAAAGTATTATCAACTACCTGAATATCTCTAAAGTCAATCATAGTTTAATAATTTGGTAATTCTCTGTATTCGGAATGTTTCTAAGAGCATAATTATAATAAGCAGGAAGTTTTCCTAAATCTGTATTTGCTATATGATTATAAGCAGTAAAATCGATTCCTTTACCATGAAGAAAGTGCATATTATATAATTGTTTTGAGTTTATTTCAAAGAGTGATTTCAAAATTTTGTGACTCTTTTTACAAGGTATATCAAAGAATGCTCTTTCCTGATTTAATTTGCTTGCTTTTTTATTATTGTATTTGATCCTATTAGCCGGAGTAGCGAATTTTTGACTTGTCTTTTTGGGGATAAACTTTTCTTTGGTAAGTGGATCTATTTTGTATTCAATTTCCATATTAGATACTGATTTTATTATTATTTAATATTTCATTTATAGCCTTAACCTCATAGAGGTAGACATCACCTAGTTTAGTATATGGAAGTACTCCAGTTTCTCTATATTTGATAATAGTATTTGGTGAAATACCAAATAGATTTCTTAAATCAGAATTTCGATAATATTTACTCGCCTTAGAATTTGGAGGCACTTGTGAAGTACAATTCTTAATTGTATCTAATTTTAATAAAATAGGCTCAAGTAAATTTTCTATTGCCTTTATTGTCGGTATTGTTATTTCTTGTAAGTGATCTGACATATTTTTTCATTTTAATATGTCGTAAAGAAAAATAGTTTAATTGAAATAAGTTTAATATAATGGCGAACTTGGAGCGAATTTAATCTTTAGTATTGTTTCTTCTAGTTTGCAATTTAAAAATCAGTTTGTCAAGGAATTCTTTTTGCTTTTTTGTTTCTTTACTATCAACAGAAATAGCTTCAGAATATTCCCGTTTGAATGTTTTTATTGGTAGTCTTTCGTTGTTTGCATTTCTATATGTGAAATTTTCTTCAACAAATTGTTTCAATTCATATCGGTTTTTTTCCATATTAAATTCATCTAAAACGAATATTTTTTCTTCTAATAAAATACTAAATAGAAGAGCAACACCTTTCTTATTAAAATTTACATGACAAACCCTATTTTTTCTTTTTTTAGGGCTATATTCTTCCAGATCTTCAAGCTTGAGGTTTTTGAAATCTATAAACTCAGCATTCATATGAATAGAGTATATAAAATCATATAAGTTTTTTAAAGCTTCACAGTACATATGCACTGAATGCAATAGCATGCCTTTTTCAAAATCGAATTGTGTTTCGAATTTGTTGATATTCTCAGAGTGAAATTCTAGGAAATTGAATAAGCCAGATTCTTTTGAATCAATAGGCTCAGAACCTGATTTAAACTTTTCAAATAAACCAATATTTGTAGCTGGTTTTTTATTGTAATTATCAATAATTCTTATTTTCTCGGAATAAAGATTAAAGAATTTAGGAGAATGGCATTTATACTTCTCAATATGTTCAATTTTATCCCATATTAAATCGAGTAGATTTTGAAGGTATTCAACATGCTTTAACCCATTTACTAATTGCTTGTGTAATAACTTTTTGATGTTATCAATTTTATCATAGTAATAATACTCATCAATTTCATTGATCCATTTATTGTTAAACTGATAAGTATTAAAGGTTTCACTATAACTAACTTTAAATTTAGTTAGTTCATTGATAGCATTGTCAGTTTGAAAAGCGTAATCCATAAGTTAAATGATTAAACACTAATATAATATATTCTTACATTCTATTAAGCATGGATATTACTTTTGCACTAGCTGAATTTTGTTTTCAAAATTTTCATGTCATTATTAACACTTGAATCTAAAACCTTAGCATAATGCTGAGTTTGTTTAATATTTGAATGCCCCATCATAGCTGAAACATTTTCTAATCTTACTCCGTTCCCTAAAGTTATTGTTGTGGCAAAAGTGTGCCTCGCGACGTACCAAGTTAAGTTTTTTGTAATTCCACATATATCTGCAATTTCTTTTAAATAAGCATTCATTTTTTGATTAGAAATTTTTGGGATTAAGGTTTCTTGCTTGTGTCTATACTTTTCAATAATCCTTTGAACTGGAGGCAAAACAGGAACATTAGCTCTAATTCCAGTTTTAATTCTATCAGTAATTATCCATAAATCTCCATGATTATCACTTATCAAATTCTTCGATGTTAAGTTTTCAGCATCAATAGGAGCATAGCCTGTATAGCAACTAAAAAGAAATATGTCTTTTACTTTTTCTAATCTGCCAATTTTAAACACCCTGTTTTCAATTTTATTCAATTCTTCTTCCGTTAAAAATGTTGCATCTTTTTTCTGTAATTTACCATCATATTTTGAAAAGGGGTTTTTCACAATTAAATCTAGTTTAATTCCAAAATTACACATGGTCTTAAAGGTTTTGAAATACTTTACTACTGAATTATTCTTTATCCCAACCCTCCCTTTATACTCACTTTCATATTTTAAAAAGGATTCAAGATTATGTATAAAGGCTCCTGTGATTTTTTCCACAGGGATATTATCAATCTTGTATTTTTTGCGTAAGAATATTACAACTAAGTCTTTAGCTCGGTAGTATTTTTGTAAAGAAGCTGGTGAACGTTCTCCATATTTCACTTTCCTTTCAAAATCATTATTATGAATATCGAATATATCAAGCAAGCCAATTTTTTTTGTTTTAGGTTTAACTTGATTTTTTCCAAGAATTTCAACTTTTATCTCGCTAAGATTTATGTTAGCATTGTTTTTTAGTAATAAATTAAATTTTGTTTCAAACAACATTGTTAAAGAGTCTAATGATGCTTTAATAACTTTTTCTTTTTGAATTTTCAATGTATTTCTAAGATGATTTGTAAAGTTCCATCTTTCTTTGGTAATATATTTACCGGTGCTCATGGTTATACTTTTGCCGTGATACGAAATTTTGGCATAAATAGGGCATTCGTCATTACTATTTGACTTTTCTGATTTAATAAAATAAATAATTTTAAGCATAGCTTAGTTTTTAAATTAGTACTAATTGATTTAAAAACATTTTGAAAGCCTAATAATAACGCCGAATTCGCAGCGAATTCTTAAGAAAGTAGTTACCCCAAGATTGGAATCGAACCTAAAAAATGATAGGGTAACCAATAGGGTAACTGTTCTATGCGTTTTTAAGTGTTCTTTGAAAATATCTAAAAAAAGAAAAACCCTTTAAACACTGGGTTAAAAGGGTTTTTGAAATTTTATGTTTCTTTTGAAACATTGTTTTCGCGGAGAAGGAGGGATTCGAACCCCCGGAGGTGTGACCCTCGCTGGTTTTCAAGACCAGTGCATTCGACCACTCTGCCACTTCTCCTAGAGTGTCTCATCAGCTATTTGCTGAATGCGGATGCAAATATAGAATCCTTTTTTAATTCTATCAAACCTTTTCTTATTTATTTTTTAAAATATCTCTTTCTTGTACAGTAGTTGTCTCAGACCATTGTACTTATTATTTATTCATATTTTTGCAACTTATATTTTTTAGTTTGGAAACACTGTTAGAATTCGATTATAATCTTCTACTATTAATTGGAGCTGGCTTTATAGCAGGATTTGTTAATACTATAGCTGGTGGTGGTACACTATTGACCTTGCCAGCGTTAATCTTTATGGGGTTACCTCCAGCAGTTGCCAACGGAACCAATAGAATTGCTATTTTTTTGCAAACTTTTACAGGTGTTGCAGGTTTTAAATCAAAAGGTGTTTCAACCTATCCTTTTAGTATATATGTTGGGATATCGGCTTTACTAGGATCGTTCATTGGAGCAAAAATTGCTGTAGATATAAAGGGCGATACATTCAATCGCATTTTGGCAATAATAATGATTGCCGTAGTAATACTAATTGTATTTAAGCCTAAAATAAATTTAAAAGAATTAGAAGAACGAACTTCAGGAAGATATTTATGGGTATCTATAATTGCATTTTTTTTCTTAGGTATTTATGGCGGATTCATTAATGCAGGAATAGGTTTTTTAATGCTATTATTTCTTCCATATGTAAATAGAATGAGTCTAGTTAGAGCTAACGCTACAAAGGTAACTGTGGTTTGTATATATACTATTGGGGCTCTTATAATGTTCTATTTAAATGATAAGATAAACTGGAAATATGGCCTTATTTTATCTATTGGAAATATTACTGGTGCCTGGATATCCAGTCGTTGGTCTGTAAAAAAAGGAGACGGTGTAGTAAGAATCTTTTTAATTGTTATGGTAACACTTATGGCCATAAAATTATGGTTCTTCTAAAAGAGTCTATAAAGCAATTGTTATTATTTATTGAAGTTTAAAGATCAACTTTAAAACAGTGTCTATTTTTGCGTTAGAAACTAAATGAAGGTATGGATATATTAGAAAGTTTAAACTGGCGTTATGCTACTAAAAAATTTGATAGCGATAAAATAATTCCTCAAGCTAAAATTGAACGTTTAAAAGAAGCATTTAATTTAACTGCAACATCTTATGGAATGCAGCCAGTTACTTTGGCTATTATAAAAGACAAAGCTTTACAAAATAAACTTGTTACTCATTCTATGAACCAACAACAGGTTGGTCAAGCATCTCATGTATTGGTGTTTTGTATTTCAAATATTACTAAGGCTACCATTAATGAGTATTTTGATAGAGTAAAAGCTATTAGAAATACACCTGATGATATTCTAGATCCATTTAAGGAATATTTATTAGATAGTTTTTCTAAAAAAACACCTGAAGAGATCACAAGTTATTGTACCAAACAAGCTTATTTGTCTTTGGGGAATCTGTTAACAGTATGTGCCTTAGAAGGTATAGATGCCTGCCCTATGGAAGGATTTATACCTGAAGACTATGATAATGTGCTAAATTTAAAAGAAAAAGGGCTACAATCGGTACTGGTTATGCCAATAGGATATAGAGCAAAAGATGATATGTTTGCTGATCTTAAAAAAGTGAGAAAAAGTGTTGCTGAAAGCACCATGGAATTGTAGATTTGACCTAAAAATATACTATGCCTGGATTTGAACTATTTGGAGACGCTGAGCGAAAAGAAGTAAACGATGTATTAGAAAGTGGTGTTTTAATGCGCTATGGCTTTGATGGGATGCGTAACGGACATTGGAAAGCCAAAGAATTAGAAGCAGCTCTACAAGATAAATTACAAGTAAATCATGCTCAATTAGTATCTAGTGGAACTGCAGCTGTAAGTATAGCTTTGGCTTCGGCAGGAATAGGCTCAGGAGATGAGGTAATCATGCCAAACTTTACATTTGTAGCAAGCTTCGAAGCTATTATGATGTTAGGCGCAATTCCTGTTTTAGTTGATATTGACGATACTTTAACATTAGACCCTGAAGCAGTTGAAAACGCTATAACTCCAAAAACAAAGGCTATTATGCCTGTACATATGTGCGGTAGTATGGCAGATCTTACAGCATTAAAAGCTATTTGTGATACACATAACTTACTATTGATCGAAGATTCATCGCAGGCAACAGGTGCTACTTATAAAGGGAAACCACTTGGTAGTATAGGAGATTTGGGATGTTTGTCACTAGATTATGTTAAAATAATTACGTGTGGAGAGGGAGGTGCAGTGTTAACAAATAATGAGGCATATTATAGAAATGCAGATCATTATAGCGACCATGGTCATGATCATGTTGGTGCAGATAGAGGCGCAGAAACACATCCTTTTTTAGGATATAATTTTAGAATTTCAGAATTAAATGCAGCCGTTGGTATTGCTCAATTAAGACGCCTAGATGAATTTGTTGAAAAGCAAAAAGAACACTATACTGTTTTAAGAGAAGCTTTAGCTGAAATTCCTGAAATAGAATTTAGACGTGTACCAGATGGAGGAGAAGAGAGCTATTCTTTTTTGAGTTTCTTTTTACCTGATCTTGAAACTACTAGAAAAGTGATGCAGGCATTTAAAGAAAATGGCCTTGATGCTTGTTTTCATTATTACGATAATAACTGGCATTATATTAGAAAATGGCAGCACCTAACAAATCTAAAAACGTTATATCCACTTTCGCAAGAAGTGATGGATGGTTTAAGCTATTTAAAAACGAAAACGTTTACTCAATCTGATAATTATATAGGCCGAAATATTTCTTGCCTAATTAAACTTTCTTGGAGTAAGGAAGAAGTAAGCTCTAGAGCTAAAAAAATGGTAGAGAGTATTAAAAGCGTAATGGCTTAGTAATTTACATAGTCTGTAATTTCTAAACCATAACCAATCATACCAACACGTTTGGTCTGTTCACTATTAGAAATAAGTCTGAGCTTATGAATGTTTAGATCATGAAGTATTTGTGCGCCAATACCAAAATCTTTAATATCCATTTCAATTCTAGGAGCTTTTACGACCTTATTAGGTACCTGAGATTCTTTTAAAACAGCTAGACGGCTTAATATATTTCTAGATTGCGCTTGTTGATTAATAAACAATACAGCACCTCTGCCTTCTTTATTAATGACCTTAAACATATCATCTAGTTTCTTATCGGCATTATTAGTAAGTGTACCTAGAATATCGTTATTAACCAATTTTGAATTAATTCTTGTAAGTACTGGTTCACCGCTATTCCAGGAGCCTTTGGTTAAAGCTATATGCACCTGATTGTTGGTGGTTTGTTGGTAAGCCCTTAATCTGAAGCTGCCAAATCGCGTTTCTATTTGAAAGTCTTCCTTCTTTTCTATTAAAGAATCGTGTTCCATTCTATAAGCAACCAGATCTTCTATAGATACAATTTTAAGATCAAATCGTTTAGCTACTTCTACAAGTTGTGGAAGTCGTGCCATAGTACCATCTTCATTCATGATCTCTACAATAACACCTGCAGGTTTTAAGCCTGCTAATCTCGCAAAGTCTATAGCTGCTTCTGTATGTCCGGTTCTACGTAATACACCACCTTGTTTTGCTACTAACGGGAAAATATGTCCTGGTCGTGCTAATTCAAAAGGTCTGGTTTCTTGATCTATTAAAGCATGTATGGTTTTTGCTCTGTCACTTGCCGAAATACCTGTAGTTACACCATTCCCTCGTAGATCGACAGATACCGTAAATGCAGTTTCCATAGGGTCGGTGTTGTTATGCACCATCATGTTTAGTTCTAGTGCCTTACATCTGTTTTCGGTTAATGGCGCACAGATCAATCCACGACCATGAGTGGCCATGAAGTTTATGGTCTCGGGAGACACTTTTTCTGCTGCGGCTACAAAATCACCTTCATTTTCTCTATTCTCGTCATCTACAACAATAATTACTTTACCTTGCCTTATATCGTTAATGGCTTCTTCAATGGTATTAAGTTGTATTTTGTTATTACTGGTTGTAGTATCAGTATTTGTAGTTGTCATACCTTAAATTTATCGTGCAAAGATATTGTATTTTTAAAACCTATCTAATTTGTTTTATGTCTTCTTTCATTTTCTTTTTATAGAAATTATGATAAAGAAAATATAGAGGGATACCTACTAAAATTAGAATGAAAATATTTGAAGCCGTATTTTTAGCGAGTAGTTTATTAAAGTTTACCTGATTTAAATACGCTCTGGTTAAAGTTATTAAAAAGAGGATGCCTCCAATTATTCCTAAAACCAGAATAATCTTTCCAAGCGTTGGGAAACCATTATTGTTCAAAACTAAACCAGAAACAATAGGTATTACCATTAAAAAATATAATTTGAATGATAGTTTAGAGTTTTCATCAAAAGCCATTTTATAACGTAAACCATTTTCATAGTTCTGATTGTGTAAATTTCCTCCAAAACGTAGTTCTTCTTCAGAAATACCTCTGTCATTTAATAGTTTTAATGCTGTATTTCTAAAGCTTTCTTCCATATCATATTGACGGTAATTCTTTAAAATATCAATAAGTTTTTTGTCAGAATAACGTTCGATAGTCTGATAATCGCTTGAGCTTTTTTCTAAGAACACGTTAGTGTTTAAAGGTGGTAATACAGCTTCTTTAGTTAAAATATTTTTAAGCGGAATTAAAATACCATCAAGATCTATTAAACTTCTATCTTTTGTTGCTCTACTTGTTAAGTAAATACTCAAGGGAAGCATAATGATAGTTGAAAGCCATGTTGCAAGAATAGGATTGATGCTACTATCCTCTGCACTATTTTTCGCAAAAATGCCTATAAAATGATAGGTTAAGAATAAAATAATTGCAATTACTATAGGTAAACCAATTCCTCCTTTTTTTATCAAAGCTCCTAATGGTGCTCCAATGAAAAATAAAATGATGCAGGCAAAGCCTAAAGCAAACTTTTCGTAGAACGATATAATGTGTTTATTGAGGTCTTTTTCGGCTCGTGCCATAGATTTTTTCTTAGCACTAATTATTTGTAAAGTACTATTTGTTGAGTTTATTGCTAACTCTACAAGCTGTACTTTTTGTTTGGTTCTAAAGAGATCTATGAAGTCTTTAGTTTGATCAATAGAATCTGCTTGTTTGGCGTCTTTAGGTTCTTTAGGATTTACATTAATATTTAAGGTAGGAGCCGAAGAACGTGCGTACATATCGAAAGATAGCTTATCCAAACTTTCTTTTTTCTCCATCTTTAATGTATCTATGGTATAATTTAACTCTTCAACATTAAGCATGGAGTATTTTGTGCTTACATCTTTTTGATCAAAATCTACTTCATTTAGTTTTGAAAGGTCGATATTTAAAGTGTAGGTTTCAAAAGAGCTTTTTACAAAAGGTTTGTTTTTGGTGCGCTGAATTTGATCTTTTGGTTGCAATTCGTCATGATAATTACCATCGTATAACACCAGTTTTAATACATCGGAGTCTTCGCTACTTTTTAACTCACCAGTTTTAGAAACAATAACTGTATAATTCCCGTCTGATACTTTATTTTTTTTATGGATGGTAACACCTTCTAAGAACTGACCACGATCACCACTTTTGTCTTTAACCTTTATGTTAATGAGCTCTCCAATTTGATTAAATTGTCCTTTAGCTATTACCATTGCTGGCTTTTTCTTGGCTATATTCTTCCTTAGGTTATAAAAGTTAAACTCTGCCGAAGGAATAACATTATTAGCAAAGAAAAAGGTGGTTATGGCTAATCCTATAATAAAAACACTCAAACTGCGCATTGCTCTTTGTAGCGAAATTCCAGTAGATTTCATCGCTGCGAACTCATAATTTTCGGCAAATCGACCAAAAACCATTATAGAGGAGAGTAGGATTGTGAGCGGGAGAACCAATACAATAATTCTAGGGGACACATAAAGTAAGAACTTTATAATAATATCTATTTCAAGATCTTTCCCAGCTAATTCAGAAATGTATAGCCATACAGACTGTAAAATAAAGATCAGCATGAGAATAATAAACACGCTAAAAAAAGTCTTTAAATAGGTTACTAATATGTATCTATCTAGTATTTTCACAGAGAAAACCTTAATCTATTTTGTTGATGTAATAATCTTTATATTTTGATTCATCAAAGGTAAATAAGGTTTTTGATAAAGTCTGGTTTGTTTTAAAAGAATTAACGGTTAAGGTTGTTTTGGTGTTATTAGCTCCAATTTCAATTAAATTATAGATATGTTTAGTTTTTATATCTATGCCAAGAAGTACACTTTTTATTTCAGACTTTGAATCTATAGGTGTTAGTTTTACATACTGAACTTTTCGTCCGTTTACATTTTGAACAATATCCATGGCGTAATTATATCCTTCTTTGTAGAATGATAACATCTTACTTGGTGTAATGGTATTCTCATCTTCAGTATTGTCACTAGAAATCGTCACTTCTTCATCTTCAGGGCTTATAGAGTACAATGTTTTACCATCGAAGATACGTGTTATTCCTAATACGTTTAAAACATACTTGTCACCTTGCATAGTAACATCTCCACGAGTTTCTTGTTTGATGTTTTCTTCGGTATTAACTAACACATATTTAAAGTCTATTGAGATATTAGAATAACCAGTTGCCTTAGTGTTTACTTCATCTAAAAGCGCTTTTGCTTCATTGGCATTTTGTGCATATACTAAGCTAGTGCTTATAAAAACTAAGGCTATTAATATTTTTTTCATGTTACTATTGTTTTTCATTCGCTAACAATTGCTCAAGTGCAATGAGATCTGGCACGAGTACTTGTCTAGCTTTACTTCCTTCAAACGGACCAACAATTCCAGCAGCTTCTAATTGGTCTATTAATCTTCCGGCTCTGTTGTATCCTAACTTTAATTTACGTTGTAATAAAGAAGCAGAACCTTGTTGTGCGGTTACAATTACTTCGGCAGCTTCTCTAAATAATTTATCTCTGTCTGATATGTCTATATCAATACTTGTGCCACTTTCTTCACCTACATATTCTGGCAGTAAATGTGCATCTGGGTACGCTTTTTGAGACCCAATAAATTCGGTAATTCGCTCTACCTCTGGTGTATCTACAAACGCACATTGTAAGCGTACCATATCGTTACCTTGAGTGTATAACATATCACCACGACCAATTAACTGATCGGCTCCTGAACCGTCCAGAATTGTTCTCGAATCTATTTTTGAGGTAACCCTGAAAGCTATTCTAGCAGGGAAATTTGCTTTAATAATACCTGTAATAACATTTACCGATGGACGTTGTGTAGCTATTATTAAATGTATACCAATCGCTCTAGCTAATTGCGCTAAGCGTGCAATAGGTGTTTCCACTTCTTTTCCAGCTGTCATTATAAGGTCGGCAAACTCATCAACTACTAAAACAATATAAGGTAAAAATTGATGTCCGTCATTAGGGTTGAGTTTACGGGCTTTAAACTTCTCGTTATACTCTTTAATATTTCTACAAAAAGCATTTTTTAGTAGCTCGTAGCGGTTGTCCATTTCAATACACAAAGAATTAAGCGTGTTAATTACTTTGGTATTGTCTGTAATTATAGCATCTTCACTATCTGGAAGTTTTGCTAAATAATGGCGTTCAATTTTATTAAAAAGCGTTAGTTCTACTTTTTTAGGATCGACCAATACAAACTTAACTTCTGCCGGATGTTTTTTATAAAGTAATGATGTTAGCACAGCATTTAATCCAACCGATTTTCCTTGTCCTGTAGCACCAGCCATTAAAAGGTGAGGCATTTTAGCAAGGTCTACAACAAAGGTTTCATTACTAATGGTTTTACCTATGGCAACTGGTAACTCCATTTCAGCTTTCTGAAATTTTTGAGACGCAATAACCGAATGCATCGAAACAATAGTAGCATTCTTATTAGGCACTTCAATACCTATGGTACCACGACCTGGAATAGGCGCAATAATTCGAATACCTAGTGCAGAAAGCGATAAAGCAATGTCATCTTCTAAATTCTTGATCTTAGAAATTCTAACACCAGCTTCTGGTACAATTTCGTATAGTGTTACTGTTGGGCCAATGGTAGCTTTAATACTGGCAATTCCAATTTTGTAATTATTTAAAGTATTTACAATTCGGTTCTTGTTCTCTTCAAGTTCTTCCTGGTTTATAGTTATATTCTCACTAGAATATTTCTTAAGTAGATCTAAAGGTGGAAATTGGTATTTTCCTAATTCAAGAGTAGGGTCAAAGCGCCCAAAATCTTCAACTAGTTTATCGGCCAGATTATCTGTTTCAGATGTTTCTTCAGTAACTGTTTCAACTTTCATTTCAACCGTATCCTCTTTAGGCTCTGATATTGTTGAGACTTCAACTTCAAGCTCGGTCTTTACCTCAATCTTTTCTTCTTTTTTGGTTTCGAGACTTGAGTGATGTTTTATGGTAGGTTCTAAGTTTTCTAATGGAATTTCAAAGGCCGATTTGATATCTTCTGCTTCTGCCGATAAATTGTTGTCTACAGGAATAAACTCGTCAGAAACTGGTGCTTCTTCTTTCTCTTCTTTTTTGAATTCCTTTTTTAAATTGGATTTCGCCGAGCTAAAGAAGCCACCAATGTGTTGAGCGGTCATTTTAAAACGAATGGCCAAATAGGAGATCAAACATAAAAGTAATAATAATGCCGTTCCTATTTTACCAATATAGTCTTGAAGAAAATCGTTTAGCTCAAAACCTATGGTACCACCTAAAAGCGGATTGCTTTTTGCTAAAAAGCCAAATAGTATTGATGTCCAGATCACAATAAGTGTTCCCCAAAACCAATGACGCCAAAGTTTACTTTTATTAATGTTTAATAACACATGAATTCCAGATAGAAAGATAAGTCCGGAAAAAATAAAAGAAGCTATTCCAAATCCTTTATGTATAAATAGGTCGCTTACCCATGCGCCAAATTTGCTCATCCAGTTTTGGGCTTCGACATCTCTTGAAGAAAACTCGGTTAAGATACTTTGGTCTGATTGTCCTGTAAAGAAAAAAGACAAGAAAGCTATAAATAGCAGAATGCCTAAAATAAGTAGCAAACTCCCAAAAATTAATTTTTGTTGGTTGGACAACGAAAAACTAAGTTTTTTAACTTTTGGCTTTGCCTTTTTTTTAGTTGGTTTTCTTTTTGCCATTTACATTGGGTTCATCAAAACAAAAATACAAATAACTAACGTTTATCCTAATGCATATAGTATTTAATGTTTGGATCAAAAAAAGTTATAAAATTACTTGAAATAGCGATAATGACCAGTTATTTTAAATTTAAATAGGCAATCTTCCATAACTTGTCCAGCTCCAATATTATGAACTATCAAATATCGTTTACTGTCTCTTGATTTTTGATTTACTACAATACCTATATGTGTTGTCCCTCCTCCTAAGTTCCATGAAACAATATCTCCAGGTAGATAATCATGTGGGTTGTCACTTATGCTTAACGCAGCTCCCTGTCGTTCAAAAAATGTCATAAGATTAGGAACGCGTCTATGATCAATATTTTTATCGGTCGAGTTTAATCCCCAAATTTTCGGATATACTGAAAAATTGGCTTTCATGTCTTCATGAACTTCTTTTTGAAGATCGACTCCTAATTGCCTGTAAGCACGTATCACTACATCAGTACAAACACCTTTACCTTTAGGAACGTCTCCATTTGGATACGATATAGAAAAATAACTTGGGTCATATACAACTTGTTGTTTAGTAAAAGAAATGGCTGCATTAGATAAATTAATTTGATTTGTTCCAAGTTCTTGAGCAGAAATTGTCAGGCAACTCAAAAAGAAAAAGAGTACAGTAAATTGTTTCATACAATTACTAACTCAACTTAGGAAAATAAATTATGCAACCAACAATTACAGCCGCAACCGAGGCAATAAAAACAGCACCAGCAGCAATGTCTTTTATAAAACCAATTTTTTTGTGGCGTTCAGGGTGAATAAAATCTGACATTGCTTCTAAGGCGGTATTTAAACCTTCAATACTCATTACTAATCCGATGGCAAATGTTTGTAATATCCATTCAGTTGTTGAGATATCAAAATAAAAACCAGCTATAGTTATGAGTATAGCAATAACAAATTGTATTTGTATACTAGCTTCAGTTTTTAATAGAAGTATAGCCCCTTTAAAGGCGTAGGTAATACTTTTTAGTCGATTAATTAAAAAGTTATCCTTTTTTGCCATTATAAAGCCTCTAAAGCCAGGTTATAGTTAGGTTCTTCAGTAACTTCCTGCACTTGTTCAGTATGCAAAATAGTACCAGTTTCGTCTAAAACAATTATAGTTCTAGATAGCAGCCCTTTTACTGGACCATTTGCAAATTCTAGTTGATAATCTTTTCCAAAACTACCATCGCGAAAATCAGATAGCATCTCAACATTTTCAATGCCTTCTGCTCCACAGAAGCGTTGTTGTGCAAACGGTAAATCCTTTGATATGCACAGTATTTTCGTGTTGTCTAGTTTTGAAGCTTCTTCGTTAAACTGTTTTACAGATTTGGCACAAGTTCCTGTGTCTATGCTATGAAATATATTTAATATAAGTTTTGATCCTTTATAATCTTCTAAAGTAACATCTGTAAGGTCGGTTTTAGAAAGTTTAAAATCTGGAGCCTTAGTTCCAGGTTTAGGTAATTCACCAATTGTTTGTATAGGGTTTCCGAGTAAGGTAACGTTTGCCATTGTGTTTATTTTAAAGAAATATAAAATTATGAATTATAAGTGTGTTTTTTAAATTTTAGACAAAAAAAGAACCACTTGATTAACCAAGTGGTTCTTAAATAAAACGTAATCTATTTATTATGTATCAATGGATCCCAAAACGCGTGTCATAAAACTATTTAACGCTTCTTTTTTTGGTGTACCATCTTTGATCATTTTTTGTACTTCAATAGCACCATACATATTTGAAATAAGCTCTCCAATTACATCTAATTCTTCATCTTTTAACGAAGGAACTTCAGTTAAAGCTTCCAGCGTTTCTATTGTTTCAACTAGATAGTCTTCATCATTTTCTTCAATGAACTGTGTGAGATGTTTAATTACTGGTAACTTCATTTACTAGGTCTTTTAGTACTTCAAATTTGTTGGTTTGTACCTGATTTACAAAATTCCCATTTTTAAAAGTAGCAAAGGTTGGCAAATTATTTACGGTTGCCAATTTTCGGCTTTCTGGAAATTTTTCAGCATCTACTAATACAAAATTAGCAGTATCGTTCTCTAAAGCCAGTTTTTTAAATTTTGGCTTCATTATTCTACAGTTTCCACACCATGTTGCAGAAAATTGCACAACAACGGTTTCATTACCATCTACAATTTCTTGTAAATTGTCTTGACTTAACTCTTGCATGGGATAGGTTTTTATCGCTTAGCTAAATATTCAGAAACACTATCTCTATTCTCTAAAATAGCTTCTTTTCCTTCTTCCCAGTTAGCTGGACAAACTTCACCATGCTTTTGAAAATGTGTATAAGCATCAATCATTCTTAGGTATTCAGCTACGTTTCTTCCTACTGGCTCAACATTTACACTTTCATGAAATACTGTTCCTTCTTCATCAATTAAGTATGTTGCTCTCCATGGTACGTAAGGACCGTCCATTGTGTAAGTATCAGTTTCTTCATCGTACACTTCATTACCAATTTGGTTGATTCCTAATACATCTGATAGGTTTCTGTTAGTATCAGCTAATAAAGAATAAGTAACACCTTCAATACCTCCTTGATCTTTTGGAGTGTTTAACCAAGCAAAGTGTACTTCTGGAGTATCAACTGAAGCACCAATTACTATAGTGTTTTTTGCTTCAAAATCTTTTAAAGCATCTTGAAATGCAAAGATCTCTGTTGGACAAACATAAGTGAAGTCTTTTGGATACCAGAATAACACTACTTTTTTGTTATTCTTCTTTGCTTCTTCTAATACATTTACTTTAAATGTATCTCCCATGTCGTTCATTGCATCAACACTTAGATCTGGGAATTTTTTACCTACTAATGACATCTGTTTTTTTATTTTTAAGTTTAAAATTTTACTTGATAACAAAGATAAAACAGAACACAAAAATGTAATAGAAATTAGATTATAATTTTTTATCTAATTATAAATCTTATCTATAAATAAAATTGATTGTGATAAAATTAATCTATTTAGAAGTTAATTGCCTTATTTTAATGTTTACGGCAGCAAAGAATAGCGTTGTAAACGGACTTAACCAGTTAAAAATAGCATAGCCAAAGTATTCAAAAACACCAACTCCTAAAACACCAGATTGGTAAGCACCACAGGTGTTCCAAGGTATAAGAACCGAAGTTACAGTACCAGAGTCTTCAAGTGTTCTACTTAAGTTTTCAGGAGCTAAACCTCTATCTTCGTAAGCTTTTTTGAACATCTTTCCAGGAATAACAATGGCTAGATATTGATCACTAGCAATGGCGTTTAGTCCTAAACAACTTACCACAGTGCTAGCAAATAAACCAAAAATAGTGTTTGCAAGTTTTAATAGTTCTTTAGTAATTCTGGCAAGAGCTCCAATAGCATCCATAACTCCACCAAAAACCATAGCACTTATAATTAAGTATATAGTCCATAGCATTCCTTTCATACCACCAGCGGTAAATAGTTCGTTAAGTTTTTCATTATCAGTAACGATTTCAGTATCAACAAAAACAGCGTTGATTATTGATTTAAGACTAGATGATGAAATAGATTTTAATATTTCAGGTTGAAAAATAAAAGCAAAAACTGCAGCTAAAGTAACACCTGTTCCTAATGCTATTAGCGGTTTGGTTTTTAAAAGTATTAATGCAATTACCACTCCAGGAACAATAAATAGCCATGGGCTGATATAAAATGTGGTATCTATAGTATTTAAGAGATTGCTTAGGTCTGCCGTTCCTGTAGTATCACTAGTAAAACTAATAATAGAGAACACTATTAGGGTGATAATAATTGTAGGAACAGTTGTTAAAGACATATATCGTATATGCGTAAACAAATCGGTTCCAGCCATTGCCGGAGCTAAATTAGTAGTATCACTAAGAGGAGACATTTTATCACCAAAATACGCACCAGATATAACAGCACCAGCGATCATCCCTGTTGAGATACCTAAGGCGCTACCTATACCAATAAGAGCAATACCTACAGTGGCAGAGGTTGTCCATGAGCTTCCAGTTGCTATTGAAATAAGCGCAGCAATTATTACTGATGCAGGAAGAAAAATTTCTGGACTCAATACTTTTAATCCGTAATATACCATGGCAGGAATGATTCCGCTAACCAACCAGGTACCAGCAAGTGCACCTACTAATAAAAGTATCATGATGGGTATAAAAACACTTTTTAGATTTTCCCAGATTTCAGATATCATAATATTAATTGAAACTTTATTATAAAAACCAACAATAGATGCTATAATACCTCCAGTAATTAGAATATAATGGTTTGAATATTCCCCTAATAATTCACCATCGGCAAAAAAGATATTGTAGGCTAACATAGCCATAAGCAACACCACAGGAATAATAGC
The DNA here is from genome assembly GCA_030148025.1 of Flavobacteriaceae bacterium. Taxonomy (GTDB): domain Bacteria; phylum Bacteroidota; class Bacteroidia; order Flavobacteriales; family Flavobacteriaceae; genus JASBUG01. The sequence goes on from JASBUG010000010.1 coordinate 115,860, forward strand.
TTCTATGAAGTTTAATTCTTTGTTTTCAATAATATTTTGACCGTCTGCATCAATCTTTGAAATGTTGTTATCCTCCATATTTAATTTTTTAGAAGCGTAATGTTACGATTTTCATGAATGCTATGCAAATCAATTTAGTTATGCACATTTCTTCTGTAAGAACTAAATTTTGTTCACATGAATAATGCAAAATTTATTTTACATTAGTAACCACTTCGTTAGTCCGTGTAATTATTTTTATAGAATTATCAATAATTTATCAATAAAATAATTCACGTACTTTTGTTTGAGATACTTATGGATTCATTAACTCAAGTTGTATTAGGAGCTGCCTGTGGCGAAGTTGCTTTAGGTAAAAAAATAGGCAATAAAGCTTTGTTGTTTGGCGCTATTGGTGGCACTATTCCAGATCTTGATGTTATAATTGGAAGTTGGTTCTATGCTAACGAAATAGACGCTATGGCTTTTCATAGAGGGTTTATGCACTCTTTAGTTTTTGCGTTATTTATTCCGTTAATTATTGGCCCCATAGCTCATTGGTTATACAATCGCGGAAAACGATTTGGTACGACTACCCAGATGGATTGGATATGGTTGTTTTTTCTTTCAATCTTTACGCATCCAATTTTAGATAGTTTTACACCTTATGGTACGCAATTGTTTCTGCCATTTTCAAATTATCGAGTGGCTTTTAATAATATTTCGGTTGTAGATCCCTTTTATACATTACCATTTTTGTTGTGCCTTATAATTGCGATGTTTTATAAACGGACTAGCAAAAAGCGAAAAAAAGTTACTTGGGCAGGAATTTATATTAGCTCTTTCTATATGGTGTTAACCTTAGTTAATAAGGTGTATATTAATTCGGTGTACAAAAAATCGCTAGATGAAAAGGGTGTTGTTTTTGAACGTTTTCAAACCCAACCTACAATATTTAATAATATACTTTGGTATGGTATTGCAGAGAATAAAGAACATTATTATGTTGGTTTTTATTCGTTATTCGACACGGCTTCTGGAGTTACTAATTGGCAAAAATTACCCAAAAATCATCATTTGATTTCTGATGATAATCATGATTTAAATACACTAGCATGGTTTAGTAATGGCTATTACAACTTAATACCTCAGGAAGAAGCAAATACGTTTAGGTATAATGATTTGAGGTATCCTTTGCTAAATGAGGATGATCCTAACTCGTCTGTGTTTAGTTTTACTATAAAAAAAGAAGGAGAGCGTTGGAACACTCTCCCGTTTAATGGTAAACCTCCATCTAGTGAAGATCTAAAAGTATTTTTTGATAGAATAAAAGGACGTTAGACCAATTCTGGTTGTAGAATATTTAATTCTACCATACATTCTTTCATCATGTTGTATGTGCGTTCTATATCTTCATCCAGACCAATAGAAAATCTAATAAGCCCATCGCTTAGTCCCATTTCAGCTTGTTCTTCTTCTGGGATTTCAGATGATGTTGATGTACCTGGAGCACTAAAAAGTGTTTTATAAAATCCTAAACTTACTGCAAGGTATCCTAAATTACGCTCTTGCATAAGCTCCATTAATTCGTTGGCTTTTTCTAAGGAACCTACATCTATAGTTAACATGCCTCCAAAACCATAATTATCATTCATCATGCTCTTAAATAGCTCGTGTGAAGGGTGTGAAGCTAAACCTGGATATACAGTTTTTAAACCGTCATTTTCAAATTTTTCAGCAAGATAATGGGCATTCTTACTGTGCTGTTTCATACGAATGTGAAGGGTTCTCATATTCTTTAAAACAGATGCAGATCTTAAGCTATCCATTGTAGAACCTAAAAGCATTGATGCGCCATCATTTACATTTCTTAAAGCATCGATAAATTCTTGAGTACCACAAACAACGCCACCAACCGTATCGCTAGATCCGTTTATGAATTTAGTTAAACTATGTACTACAATATCTGCTCCAAGTTTTGCTGGAGAAATAGATAGTGGCGAGAAGGTATTATCTACAACTAATTTTAAATTATATTGTTTTGCAAGCTTTGATAAACCAGCAATATCTGCAACTTCTAGTAACGGATTACTAACAGACTCGCAGTAAAGTACCTTAGTGTTTTTGGTAATTGCAGCCTCAACTACATCAAGCTTTGTGATGTCAACAAAAGAGGTGGCAATGTTTAATCTAGGGGTGAAATTCTTTAAAAATGCATAGGTTCCTCCATAAATGGTTCTACTAGAAACAATGTGATCACCAGATTGACAAAGCTGTAATAACACAGGCGTGATTGCTCCCATACCAGAAGCCGAAACGTTAGCTGTTTCAGTACCTTCCATAGCTGCTAAAGCTTCCCCTAAATAAAGGTTAGAAGGCGATGTATGACGAGAATATAAATAGCAGCCATCTGCATTTCCTTCAAAAGTGTCGAACATTGTTTTTGCAGATAGAAAGGTGTAGGTTGAAGAGTCTGAAATAGAAGGGTTTACGCCTCCAAATTCACCAAAATATTGTAAATCCTGTATGTTGTTTGCTGGTTTAAATGACATCGTTATAGTTTTTAAGTAATATTATTGTTCAAAGTTCCGTTAAATCCGATTAAAAATCAATAGATATCTTTATGATTAGAAAATAAATCTATGATTTTTGCTATTATTTGAATATTAATAAGTAAATTTAGAATTGCTATTATCAACACCAAAAAAACTACGATTATGAAATTTGATGCTATCGATAAGAATCTTTTAGAATTATTACAAGAGGACAGTAAGCAAACCAATAAAGAACTGTCTAATAAGTTAATTTTATCTGTAACCGCTGTATATGAACGCATTAAAAAGCTTGAAAAAGCAGGCGTTATTAAAAAGTATGTTGCGTTAGTAGATAAAGAAAAAGTGCATAAACCATTTGTGGTATTCTGTAATATTAAACTAATTCAGCATACTCAGGAATATGTTGTAAAGTTTGAAAAGGAAGTCGCTAATTTAAGTGAAGTGGTAGAATGTTACCACATAAGTGGCGATTACGATTATTTATTAAAAGTACTCGTTGAAGATATGCAGGCGTATAGAGACTTTATGGTTAAAAAATTAACAACTATTAGTCATATTGGGAGTACTCATAGTGCGTTTATGATCAACGAGGTAAAGTATACAACGGCAATTAATGTTTAAATTAATAGAAACAACATCTTTTAAAATAGTTGAATTAATAACATTATTTATAGTGTTACCAGTTAGTTTTATTTTTGAATATTCTGGCTGGACAAAAGTAATTTTAAGCTTACTGGCTTTTGTTTACATTGTTTTTGTATTGTTAAAGGTTTACAATAATAAGTTTAAGTTAGCGCCCAATTTGAACTGGAAACTTTTCTGGAAAGAGACTTTTGTGAAGTTAGCTGTTATTATTGTAATAACAACAATCTATGTTTTTTTTGTAGATAGAGACAATTTGTTTGGGGTGCTTTTTAATAAACCATTGTTGTGGCTTATTATTTTATTTGTTTACAGTATTACGTCTGTATATCCACAAGAGTTAATTTACAGAACATTTTTTTTCCAGCGTTATGAGGCTTTATTTAAAAGTAAAACAACATTTATTGCTGTAAATGCTGTTATTTTTTCTTTAGCACATCTATTATTCTGGAATGTTTTGGTATTGTTTTTAACCTTAGTTGGAGGCGTATTCTTTGCATTATCCTATTACAAAACAAGATCTACACTTTTGGTATCAATAGAGCATGCTATTTATGGATGTTGGCTTTTTACAGTAGGAATGGGTAATATGCTAGGATTCCCTTCATAGATATGTTTCTAGTACCAGCGTTTCTTTTTCTTTTTTGAAGCGACAGATTTACGTCCTTTTTTGTATTTACTGCCTTTCTTTTTATGTATTTCTGGTTTTGCTTTTGGATCTAGAGGATAAGGATGATCCTCTACTATTGTAATAACGCCCTCCATTAAACTTTGAATAGCTTTAGCATACGGTTTTTCATCAGCTGAGCAAAACGAATAAGAAGCACCCAGGTTACCAGCCCTTCCTGTTCTACCTATTCTATGTACGTAGGTTTCAGCGATGTTTGGAAGATCAAAATTTATCACAGCATCTAACTTATCAATATCGATTCCTCTGGCAGCAACATCGGTAGCAATAAGAATGTTTACCTCTTTATTTTTAAACCTGTTTAAGGCTGTTTGTCTTGCTGTTTGCGATTTATCGCCATGAATACTATCTACTTTATAGTTGTTTTTTAATAAGGTTTTTTCAAGCTTATCTACACCAAATTTAGTACGTCTGAAAATAATGATATGCCCTTTTACAGTATTGCGTAATAGGTGCAAACACAATTCATTTTTCTTAGGTTTTGGAACATAATAGAGTTGTTGTTCAATGCTATTATTTTGGGTGTAAGGCTTAGAAATTTCAATTCTTTTTGGAGCATTTAAAATTTCATTGGCAAGTTGCTCAATGCTTGGTGGAATTGTAGCAGAAAATAATAAGGATTGTTTGGTTTTAGGGCAAAGACGTTCAATTTTTTTGACATCATCTATAAAGCCCATGCTTAGCATAAGATCTGCTTCATCCAAAACAAATGTTTCTACATAATCTAGATTTACCAGATCCTGTTTATGTAAATCAAGCAAGCGTCCAGGAGTAGCTACCAAAATATCGATTCCTTTTTTAAGAATATCTTTTTGAGGCTCAATAGAGGTTCCTCCAAAAACTACCGATGTTCTTAAATTGCTATACTTAGAGTAGATCTTAAAATTATTTGAAATTTGAACAGCAAGTTCCCTGGTAGGACTTAGAACCAAAGCTTTTATTTGCTTCCTTTTTTTAGAGTGATCTACCGTTTTTATCAATACATCTATAATTGGTAAGGCAAAAGAAGCTGTTTTACCTGTACCAGTTTCTGCCGAAACAATAACATCATTTCCATCAATAACTGTCGGAATTGTTTTTTCTTGAACAGGAGTAGGGTTAGTATAATCTAGTTCAACTAGTTTTTTTAGTATAGATTTCTCTAAATTAAGTTCAGCAAATGTCATGTTAATATGTCATAAGATTAAACGTCTAAAACATGTTTTACACGACCAATTTCTCCCGACTCGAGTTGTACTTTAATACCGTGAGGATGTGTTGACGATTTTGTAAGTATTCTATTTATAACACCTATGGTAAGCTTACCAGTACGCTGATCTTGTTTTTTAACGATCTCTACTTTCTTACCAATTTGGATGTGTTTTCGGTGTTTACCATCCAATACCATAAATGCATTTATTGAAGTTACAGCGGTTTTAAGAAACTTTATCTAGACTTTTCCCATTTTTATACTCACCTAGAACTATTACGTCTTTGGTTTTTTCGTATTCTTTAATGGCAAATTCCATTTGTCGTCTATTATCTCTTCTTATTTTTATACCTGTTTTTGACCCTCTATTTCTTATCTCAATATAGAATCCGTCTCTTAAATCTAAAGGTTTTGTTGGAGGTCTTCCCATAATCTCTATATACTTTTATAAACTGCTGATTATATATTTGATGCTGTAAACATAAAATCAAGCAAGCAAAGATACAATAAGTTTGACTTTGAATAATATAATATCATAGATTAATCTTATTGTATTATAATTTTGTTGTTTTAAATATACACAATTTAATCTTTCATTGTAAATCCTATTTTAATTGTAACCTGCCAGCGCTCTATACTACCGTTTACAATATTCCCTCTGGTTTCTACAACTTCAAACCATCTTAAATTTTGAACAGACCGAGATGCTTTATATAATGCATTTTTTATAGCATCATCACTAGATTCTTCAGATGTGCCTATAATTTCAATTTTTTTGTACACATGATCTTCCATAATTAACATTTTTTAAGGTGGCTACTTAAGATACGAAATTTTAAATAAAGTGTTATAATCAAGGGGTTATGATGATTTTGAAAACTGCCGATTCATTGGTCAAAATAAAAAATAACTAGTAAAAAAGATTTAAAAAATTCGATCTTTAAATTAGTTCTCTATGTAAATATATGTTCGTATTTTTGTATTCGATTTTTAAAAAATAACTACAAAAAAAATCTTATGAACTCATACGATGTAGCCGTAATCGGTTCTGGTCCTGGAGGCTATGTAGCAGCAATTCGCTGTGCACAATTAGGAATGAAAACAGCAATTATTGAAAAATATTCAACACTTGGTGGTACTTGTTTAAATGTTGGTTGTATTCCAAGTAAGGCACTTTTAGATTCTTCACATCATTACGAAGATGCTGTAAAGCACTTCGAAGATCACGGAATTGAAGTTCCTGGAGATATCAAAGTAAATCTTGAAAAAATGATAGCTCGTAAACAAGCTGTTGTTGATCAAACTACTGGAGGTATTGATTTCTTAATGAAGAAGAACAAAATTGATGTGTATCAAGGGTTAGGAAGTTTTAAAGATGCTACGCATATTACAATTTCTGGAGAGGAAACTACTGAAATTGAAGCCAAAAACACCATTATAGCGACAGGAAGTAAACCTTCTAGCTTGCCATTTATCAATATAGATAAAGAGCGAATCATCACGTCTACTGAAGCGTTAAAACTTAAAGAAATACCTAAACACTTAATTGTTATTGGTGGTGGTGTTATTGGTTTAGAACTTGGTCAAGTTTATAAAAGGCTGGGAGCAGATGTTTCTGTTGTAGAATATATGGATAGAATTATTCCAACGATGGATGCTGGTTTGTCTAAAGAATTAAATAAAGTTCTTAAGAAGCAAAAATTCAAAATGAATGTATCTCATCAAGTAACTTCAGTTGAAAGAGATGGCGATGAAGTAGTCGTAAAAGCTCTTAATAAAAAAGGAGTTGAGGTAGAGTTTAGAGGAGATTACTGTTTGGTATCTGTTGGCCGTCGTCCTTATACAGACGGATTAAATGCTGAAGCTGCAGGAGTGAAACTGAATGATAGAGGACAAGTAGAAGTGAACGAGCATTTACAAACATCTGCATCTAATATTTATGCTATTGGTGACGTAGTGAAGGGCGCTATGTTAGCTCATAAAGCTGAAGAAGAAGGTGTGTTTGTTGCTGAAACATTAGCAGGACAAAAACCGCATATCGATTATAACTTAATCCCAGGTGTTGTTTACACATGGCCAGAAGTTGCTGCCGTTGGAAAAACGGAAGAACAACTTAAAGAAGCAGGAGTAGCATATAAGGTTGGACAATTTCCAATGCGTGCCTTGGGTAGAAGTAGAGCAAGTATGGATTTAGATGGATTTGTAAAAATTCTAGCTGATAAATCTACTGATGAAATTTTAGGAGTACACATGGTAGGTGCTCGTGCTGCCGATATGATTGCTGAAGCGGTTGTAGCTATGGAATACAGAGCTTCTGCTGAAGACATTTCTAGAATGTCTCATGCGCATCCAACATTTACTGAAGCTATTAAAGAAGCGGCTTTAGCGGCTACCGATGATAGAGCATTGCATATCTAGATCCCACGAAAGTGGGAATCTTATGATTCAATAACAAAAAATAATGTCATTCTGAACTTGATTCAGGATCTAAAAGCGAACCAGTTAGGTTCGCTTTTTTTATGATAAACTATATTTTTAGATTAGTTATAAAAAAGTATCTTTAAATGCTATAGAAAAGCATCGTATTATTCAATGGGTGAAATAGAAGTATATAGACCATTCGTTACAAAGATTTTCAATAGATATAGTCGTGTTACAGATGCCTCTATTTCTTTAATACTTTCAATTTCTAAAGTTCAGCATTTGAAGAAGGAACAAATGTTGCTCGAGATTGGAAAAACCTCAAAACAGAAGCATATTTTATATAGTGGCGCCATAGTTTCTTATTTTATTAGTGATAAAGGAGATTTATACCATAAAAATATATTTTTGAAGAATGATTTTGTTGGTTCTACAGTTTCCGCTTTAATAAGTGAGCCTTCAAATTTCGCACTTAAAGCTATTGAAGATTCTATTCTTGTTAGCATCGACCATAAGAAGTATCGTGAATTAATAGATAAACACACTGATCTTAAAAATTTTTACATTTCCTATCTTGAAAATAATTGGGTCATTGACAAAGAAAAGCGTGAAATAGATATAGTATTAAAAGATGCAGATGAAAGGTATTTAGATTTTATTAAAACTCACCCTGAAATAGAGAAGCAGGTTCCTTTACACTATATAGCTTCACATTTAGGAATTACGCCTACGCAATTAAGTAGAATTCGAAAAAAAATAAAAAAAAACACCCACAATCAACATATGTAGAGTAAAAGATTCTTCTTTAAGCAGATATTTGCTCTATGAAAACAGAATTAATATATCTACTTGCGTTTCTAGGAGGAATATTTCTTGCTATACAAGCAGGGTTTAATACTCAGTTAGGTAATATACTAAAGCAACCAATTTTAGCTGTTATATCTACATCGATAGCTAGTGTGGTTTTTGGAGTGGCTCTTTTTGTGATTTTAAATAAGGGAAATATTCAGTTGCAAAATTTTAGTCAAGTACCTTGGTATTTATGGTTTATTGGAGGATTATTTAGTATGATTGGGATTTTTCTTTATTTCTATACAATTCCTAAAATAGGAATCTCTAAAATGATTGCGCTAGGTTTATGTGGGCAACTTATTTTTTCATTAATAGCAGGGAAATATGGATGGTTAAACCTGCCTAAAGAACCCTTAACAGCAAAACGTCTTGCTGGAGCTTTAGCAATGATATTTGGAATTATTTTAATCAATTCAAAATGAAGAATACAGCACTCAATATTAATAATGTAACGCATCTATGGAAAGTTGCTGGTGAGGCATTTGAAGGATATAAAGAAAATTCAAGCTATGAATATTCCTTGATTAAAAATTCAGAATGGCCAAATCGAATATGGACAAATAAAGTTTTAACTAAAGACGCTGCTGATGAAATAAAATTAGAAATGGAGAAAGATCAAAGATTAACTTTTTCTTTTTTTAATAAAGGAAACGAAAAAAGCGCATTATTAACTGGCGATGGTTTTACGCTTAAGTCTAAACAATATGGAATGAGTTTGCCTCTTGAATCTAAATTTAAAATTGAAAAGAATATAGATTTTGTAAGAGTTAATGATAAAGTCAATGCACTTCTATGGAGTTCCACATTTTTTGAGGCATTTAAATATAGAGTAGGTGTAGAAACTATAATTAAAACTAGTAAAGAGGTTCAATATTTTCTAGTATACCATCAGCAAGAAATTGTTGGAACTATTGCTTTGCTAATAACCAATGATGTAATTGGAATTCACAGTTTAGGAATCCTTCCATCTCAAAGAAAAAAAGGATTAGCTAAAGAGATTATGCACTATGTTTTAAATAATTCTATTGAACAAAATCATAGACTAGCGACATTACAAGCATCAGAAATGGCTAAAAACATATATTTAAAAATGGGATTTTCCATCGATTTTATAATGGAAAATTATACACTAAAAAATGACTTATGAATTATATTAAAAATCAAGAATGGCGCTATGCCACTAAAAAATTTGATTCGAAAAAAAAGATATCAAATGAGGATTTAGCTTATATAAAACAAGCTATACAACTATCTGTTTCTTCTTATGGATTACAACCATATAGAGTGCTTATTATTGAAGATGAAGATATAAGGAAACAGTTACTGCCTGTTTCATGGAATCAAAGCCAGATTACCGATGCTTCGCATTTGGTTGTTTTTTGTAACTATATTAATGGAGAACACGGAATGATAGATGATTATATAGAGTTAATAGCAAAGACAAGAAACATTGATAAAGAAGCATTGATGGGATATGGTGATTTTATGAAAACAAAAATTGATGAAAAATCACCGGAAGAGCAATTTAATTGGAGTAAAAATCAAACTTATATTGCTTTGGCAAATTTACTTTCTGCTTGTGCATCATTGAAAATAGATGCCTGCCCAATGGAAGGTTTTGATTCTGAGGAGTATAATAAAATACTTGGACTGACTGAAAAAGGATTGAATGCATCTGTAATTGCAACTATAGGTTATAGGAGTGATGAGGATGAAACACAATATTTAGCTAAAGTTAGAAAGCCTATAGCAAACTTGTTTGAGGAATTATAATAACTATAGCTATTTTAGAACATTATTTACTTAAAGGGTTTGACTATGTCAAGCCTTTTTTTTATGATCTGATTTTTTAAAAAAATATACGACGAATGTCGTATGTTATTGCTTTGATTTACATTTTAGTTTTGAATTGATAAAAGAATTAATTCAAATAAAAATAAAATGAAATCGATAATTCTAATAACTCTACTATTTTTTTCTGGTGTGTTCTTTTGTAATGCACAAAACTGGGAAGCAACTAACCTCACAATTTCCAATGCTTTTGCTATTACAGATATACATAGTCATGATGGGACACTTTTTGCAACAGTAAACATGGGTATTTCAGGAGCGCTTGAAGCATCAACCAATGACGGACAATCGTGGTCTACACAGACTATGACAAATGTTGTAGGATTTCCACAGTTTATGGCATCAGCTGGAAACAGACTTTATATGTCATCAAACAATACATTTCATGGAATTCTATACTATTCTGAAGATGGCGGAGCTACCTTTACACAAGATATAGCTGGATTGCCTGCAGGAATAGGAGGTGGAGCAGTAATAATTACTAGTGTGCAAACTTTGGGTAATATGCTGGTGATCGGTTTAGGTTCAGATGGATATTACGCAAAGGATATTAACAACTTAGCAAATTCATTTATAAAGTTTGATACTGTAACAAGTTTAAATGCAGGAACAGATCCTGTGGCATTTCATAACGGCGTATTGTACACTTACGATAATGCAGGTGCAAAAACATTTTATAGTTCTATCGATTTTGGAACAAATTGGACAGTGCCATCGTCAAATGGTTTACCAACAGATTTACAATCTGAAATATTAGAAATTAATCAAGTTACAGGTAGAATTTATTTGTCTGGTGAATCAAACTTTAGTGGGAACATAGCAGCTAACTATGGATTGTACTATAGTGATGATGGTGGAAATAATTGGTCGCAAATGGATCTATCAATGGTAGCTGCTACAAATCATTTAAGTGATTTTCATAAGGTAATGGCATTGTACAGTCAAGGAAACTTATTTTACGCAGCTTTTGATAATGATGTAGCTAATTCAGCGCCTGATGTTATAAGTTCAACCAATTTCCCAACAATAACACCAGTAATTGATGATGTGGGTTTGCCAACTGATGTTCCTGGAAATGTTCATGGCAGAAAATTTATTGAGCATAATGGTAAAATGGCGCTATCTCTTAATCTTATAGATGTTTATATAAAGGGAGAAGCTTTATCGAATAATAAGACACTCGCTGAATCTTTTTTTAAACTATATCCAACAATTATAAAAAATCAACCACTATTAATTGACACCAAATATGATGGTGAATTGAAGATTTTTGATTGTACTGGTAGGAAGATATTAAAGACTTTTGTTCATGAAGGAGATAATCAAATAAATGTGTCTTATTTATCGACTGGAATGTACTATTTAACACTGGATTTTGAAGGAGCAAAGTATATAAAGCGTATTATTGTAAGGTAATGGACTTAGTTACTTACTTTAAGTATGTCATTTTTTGAAGCTATGTTAACAGAATAATGATGTACGTTGACAGAATAAAATTCATTTAAATATATTGCGATAACATTTTTGCATTGTAAAATCAAAATACAATGTTGAAATGAAAAATTTAATTCTCGTCATAATATTACTCTTTATTAGTAATATAAAACTTCATGCGCAAGAAAAGCATATTAAAGGAAAGGTAAGTGATCAGGTTACTGGAGAACCAGTTGCCTATGCTTCTATAGCTTTATTTGATAATCAAACTATTGTAGATGGTGTTATAACTAATGAATCAGGAATGTTTCAGTTAAAAACACCTAAAAAATTCACTTCTGTGGTGGTTAGTTTTATGGGCTATAAGACATATACAATTGACATTTCAGAAATAAAAGATCCAGGTAATATTGTAGTACATTTAGAGTTGAATGATAGTTATTTAGAAGAAATTGTTGTAGAAGGAAATACAACGACCAGTCAATTAAAAGTCGATAGAAAAGTAGTTCATCTAGGAAACGATATTCAGCAAGCTGGTGTAAATACTTTAGAAGCGTTTGATCAAATTCCAGAAATAGACACCGATTTGGCCACAGGAACTATTTCGCTTCGTGGCAGTGATAATATACAGGTTTTAATTAATGGAAAACCTTCAGCTTTAATCGCTTCAGAGATGTTACAACAACTTCCTGCTTCAAGTGTTAGTAAGGTAGAAATTATAACATCACCTTCAGCAAAACATAGAGCAGATGGAATATCGGGCATCATAAATGTCGTTCTAAAAAAGAATGCTAACATGGGGTTGAATATGGTGCTTAATACTTCAGTAGGAACAAAACGTCACGGTTATGGCGTTCAAGGGAATTATAACTTTGGCTCAATAAACTTTTGGTTGAATGGTTCTGTAGAAAATAGTGAGATCAATAATAAACAATCTATAACTCGAAATTTTACCAACGGCCATTTTGAACAAATTTACACGCCTTATGTATTGGATGGAAATGTTTATAAAATATCTACAGGAGCCGATTTTTTTGTGAACGATATACATGAATTTTCTCTTGGGTTAGATTTTACAGAGGATACCCATAGCTTTTTAAGTACATCAAACTTTTTTAATGTTAAAGACTCTGATGACTATCTTTATTTTAGAGATAGTGAACATTTTCATTACAATACTATTGTAAATACAAATTACAGGGCAAACTTAAACGGCGATGACCATTTTTTGGAGTTAGATTATAACATTAATATAAGTAATAATGACTACCCTTTAACCGATGCTATTGATAACACTTTTTTAAGTAAGCAATTTTTAACCGAAGATTTTATACTTCAGGCAGTTGCTTTGGATTATACTTTCCCGATAACTAAAAATTTTCATATTGAATCTGGAACATCTTGGAATATACAAGACTTAAAGAGTACACGTGTTTATACAATAACAAATGAAACTCCTTTGTTAAGTGAGTTTAATTATAATGAAGATTTGCTGGCCTTTTATGCTCTTGGTAAAGCATCGTTTAATAAATTTAGCTTGCAAGCAGGATTGAGATACGAGTATTTTGAGTCAACTTCAAAAAATGATGATACAGGTATGCAGTTAAAAAGAAGATTTTCTAATCTTTTCCCATCAATTCATCTATCATACGTTACTAGCGATAATAGCTCTTTAAATCTTGGATACAGCAAACGAGTTTCAAGACCAAATTTTCATCATGTAAACGCATTTCAAATAGTAAATCCTTTGTATATATGGGAATATAATCCAGATCTAAATCCTGAGCTTAGTGATAATATCGAGCTTAGTTATCAAAGGCGGGGCAAATATTTTGATTTTGATATAACCTCTTTTTATAGACATAGAAAAAATGTCATCTTATGGACAGAATCTGCAAGTGATAATTCGCAGGTGTTTAAATATGAAAATACGGGAGTGCATAATTCCTTCGGATTTGAAGGAAGTATATCTGGTAAACCTACATCATTTTGGAATTCCAGATTAAGTGCCAATTATTATGTTACAAATATTGATAAGGAAAACTATGTTACCTGGAGTAGGGTTAATTCTTCTACGATTAGATTTAAAAATACCTTTACTATTAACAAAAAACTTACTGCAGATATCACATACCTTTATTTGCCAAAACGACAAAACCCTTTTAATTATATACAGGCTAGAAATAGATTGGACCTATCATTGAGAGGGAAATTTGTAAATGATAAACTTTCGGTGAACTTACGTGTGGTTGATATTTTAAATAGTTATCGATATAGAAGGAAAAGTGTGACTTCTAACCTCACACAAACTACAAATTGGGATTTTCAAGCTCAAACCACTAATTATTTATTAAGTTTAAGGTATAGATTATTTGAAAATAAAGGAAAGAGAAGAAGCCGAAAATTACGTCATTATAACGAAGTACCTATCGATTAATTAAAATGAAAACAAACGATAATTTAAAGGTTGTTAGGTTTATACAAAAAAATGAATTTTTTGTACATATTGCTTTTTGGATTATTTATTTTTCATTTCCTTTTTTAAAAGCGATTGGTAAGGGAAATTATCCTAAGCTCTATAACGAATTAAATGATTTATGTTTTGGCATCATCGTATTTTATATTTCCTATACTTTGTTTGCGTATTCTAAAAGGAAATCTTACCACTTTGTTGTGCTATTGATCGCTTTTTGCGGTATTGGGTATTTAAATTTAAAAACGCATAATTGGATTTTTGAAGGAACGCATACCGAGGCATTTTGGTATTATTCATTAGGATATATTTCAACCTATACGATTTTGGCATTATTTGCTTATGTACTGTATTCATTAAAAGAGGGATATAAAAATCGTTTAGAACTGGATAAGGCAAATTTGGAAAGACATCAAGCAGAATTGGCTAGTTTAAAATCTCAAATCAACCCACATTTTTTATTCAATACGCTAAATACTATTTATTCAAGTGCTTTAAAGAAAGATGATAAAACCCCTGAAATGATATTAAAACTATCAGATAGTTTTAGATATGTGTTGCATGAGGGACAAAAACAAACAGTTAAATTAGAACAAGAGATTAATCATTTAAACGATTATATAAGTTTACAGCAGGAGCGCCTTAGAGATAAGGTTATAGTTGAATTTTTGACTGAAATTGATAACAAAAAGCAAGAAATAGTTCCACTATTACTAATATCATTTATAGAGAATGCATTTAAGAATACAAGTTTTTTAAAAGGGAAAGATCACTTGATTAAAATACGAATAGCACTAAAGAATAATATGTTTAGTTTTTATTGTGAGAACCCATATGTAATAGAAAAAAATGATCAGAGTGTTAAAGAAAGTGGAATTGGAATATCGAACACAAAAAAAAGACTATTGCATGTATATCCAAAAAGACATATTTTGAATATAGATAGAAGTCATAATATTTTTAAAGTAACACTTCAAATACACTTATGATACGTTGTTTAGTTTTAGAGGATGAAAAACCAGCTCAGGAAGTGATATTGAGTTATATTGACAAAACACCATTTGTTGAATGTATTGGTGTTTTTGAAAGTGGACTAGATATTCCTCAAAATATTCTTAGTACGACAGATTTGATGTTTCTAGATATTCAGCTTCCAGAAATTAATGGCATGAACTTTCTTAAAACTTTAGAACATCCTCCTAAAGTAATTGTTACTAGTGCTTATTCAGATTATGCGATAGAGGCATTTGAAGAAAATGTAGTAGATTATATTGTAAAACCTTTTTCTTATGAACGCTTCTTTAAAGCAGTAAGTAGAGTTAGAAATCAGATACAAACAGAGAACAAAGTAACAAATAGCCATGTGTTTTTGTATTCAGATAAAACTATTTATAAGGTTTTGATTGACGACATACTATTTTTAAAGGCAGAAGTCGATTATGTAAGTGTTGTTATGGCAGACAAAACCATTTTAATTTTAGACAGTTTACGTAATTGGGAAGAAAAATTAGCCCATAATGGTTTTATGCGCACACATAGATCGTATATTGTGAATACTAATAAAATTGATAAACTTTCTGGAAATCAAGTACATATATTAGACGCGATAATTCCTGTAGGTAAGGTCTATAAAACTAAGTTTTTAGAGTATATAGGTTTTAGTAAATAGATTTTCTGTTTATTAAATTACTATTTTTGGAGTATGCAAGATATTCCAATTGAACTAGATGTTGTTGCTCTAATTTTAATATTTGGAGTTATTCAAGGCGTATTCGTTTCATTTTTTTTGATTAAAAAATCAATAAGAAAGATGTCTCCAAATCTATATATGGGCATCTTGATCTTTATTTTATCGCTAATAATGTTTGAAGGTTGGTTAAACTATACCAACTATATTTTTAAAGTGTTGTGGTTAACCAATTTTTCAGAGCCTTTAAATTTTGTAATAGCTCCATCTATATATCTATTTGTGAGCTTACAGCTAGGAAGCAAAAGCTCTAAAAAGCATTTGCTACATTTTATACCGTTTGTTATTTGGTTAATATATTGTGTGTTCTTCTTTTTATTATCAAATGAGTTTAAGTACAATGATAATTTGGGAGCAATGCAATTAGACATTCCTCAGCTCACGACAAATGAACAATATACAGGTGATCCTTTAGGAATACGAAATTACGTGAATCAAGCAACTATTTTTCATATACTTATCTATCTTTTCTTTATGACACAGCAACAATTTCTTTTTGCTAAAAAAAGAGGAGAGACCTTCTTTAATACAAAAAGTGACATCTTAAAATCATTAAGAAATTCATTCTACCACTTTTTGATTATTACAGTAATTCTAATTCTTGTAAAGTCAACTTTTCAAAGTGATGTAGGCGATTATTTAATTTTTCTATATATCACATTTATGATATTCTTGACCTCTTATCAAATAATGAACACATCGTCGTATTTTAAACAGACATCGTCCTTTTTGCAAGGTCCTGTTTTAAAGTATAAGAAATCTTCGCTTTTAGAAGAAAATAAAGAGATGATACTTGATGCCATTCTTAATCAAATGAAAATTGAAAAGTACTATTTAAAAAGTACAGCATCTTTGTCTGGTTTAGCAAAGGCGATTGGTGAAAGTTCACACCATGTATCTCAAGTGGTTAATGAAAAGTTAGATCAAACATTTTTTGAAATGATTGCATTCTATAGAATTGAAGAAGCTAAAACAATTTTAAAGACAGAATTAGGAAAAAAACTCACCATAGAAGAGGTAGCAGAACGAGTTGGGTACAACTCTAAATCGGCATTTAATACTGTTTTTAAAAAGCTTACCTCACAAACACCTTCAAAATTTAGAGACTCGTAACTTGTTGATAATCAGCAAATATTTGTACTTTCTTATAAGTTAGAACACCTCACTTATAGGGAAATTCGTTAGAACATAGCATCTGCATCTACTTTTGGATCATAATTAAAAAACGAACAGTTATGAATTCACAAGTAGAAACTAAAAAACAACGTCAGTACTTTATAGATTGGTTGCGCATAGGGCTAATTATAAGTGTATTTTTCTTTCACGTTGGAATGATATTCAGGCCTGAACAATGGCATGTAAATAGTGCTGAGTCATTCGAATTTTTAGACCCAATTATGTGGTGGTTACACTTATGGCGCATGCCATTGCTATTTCTAGTTTCAGGTGTAGGAACTTATTACGCCATTGGTCATCGAACTAGTTGGCAATACGTAAAAGAACGTTTTAAAAGGCTTTACATACCTTTTTCAGTAGGCTTTTTTACGTTAGTGCCATTAATGGTTTATGTAGAGCGTATAGATAACTACGATTCACTTTGGCACTTTATACCACATATGTTTGACGGAGGACCTTATCCGGTAGGTAATATATCGTGGCATCATTTATGGTTCATTCTATATCTGTTTCTTATTTCATTGATAATTGCGCCATTTTTAAACTACACTAAAAGCAATCATTACAACATGGTAAGAGCAAAGATTATTAGTGTAGTGTCTAAACGAATGGGATTAAACTGGTTATTGCCTATAATTTTAATTTCCCAATTAATCTTACGTCAATATTTCCCAAGAAGCACACATGCATTGTATAACGACTGGGCGTATTTCGCTTACTATTTACTATTCTTTATAAGTGGTTTTATGCTATTTACAAGTAAAGAAGTTATTAAATCTCTTACCAGAGATAGAAGATTGTATCTATACCAAACCATAATATTTACAGTGCTTTTGTTTACGATTCCTTCACTTTTAGAAGACTCTTCCATAGTGAGAAATTATACAAGAGGTATTACGGAAATTGTTATTTCCTTATCCTGTGGAGTTGCAGCCGTAGGATATTTCAAAAGATATTTCAATAAAGATCATAAATATAGAGCAATACTTAACGAAGCTATTTATCCATTCTATTTGTTACACCAGCCTATGTTAATTTTTGTTGGATATGTAGTGTTAAAATGGGATATCTCGTATGGACTACAGGCAATTTTAATAACGGTATTATCTCTTATAGCAATACTGACCAGTTATTGGATCATTAAAAAAGTAAATGTTTTAAGAGTTGTCTTTGGAATGAAACCAATGAAAAAGAAGCAAACTAGTGAACCAAAACAAATAGAAGCTGTCATTGCATTAGATAAATAAGTCATGAAACTATTTAGAAACTTAAGAGAAGCCCTAATCAATAAAGGAAATCTAAAACGTTATCTGATATATGCCATAGGTG
Organism: Flavobacteriaceae bacterium; assembly: GCA_030148025.1. Classification (GTDB taxonomy): domain Bacteria; phylum Bacteroidota; class Bacteroidia; order Flavobacteriales; family Flavobacteriaceae; genus JASBUG01. The sequence continues at coordinate 134,196 of JASBUG010000010.1, forward strand.
AGATTTTCTTAGTAATGATTGGTATTAGTTTGGCATTTCAACTCGATAATTGGAATGAGAATAGAATTAAAGAAAGCATTGAGGTAAAGTATTACGAGAATATCAAGGATCAATTGGTTGGAGATAAAGCATTGATAGAAGAGCAAAAAATGTTCAATAATAGTTATTTACAACAGTTTCAATATGCCAATCAAATAATTGAATTAAATGATAGAAATAGGGTTGATACTCTTGGATTAATTATAAGAAACCTAACTCAGTATTCAGATTTTGACAGACAGGGAAATATTTATGAGACCATGGTTAATAGTGGTGAAATAAAGTTGCTAAAAAATAAAGATATAGTAGATGGTATTAGAGTTCTTGAAGAAAAATACCTATACATAAATAGGATGGAGAATATTCATTACGATGCCATGATGAAGCATATCATTCTTGCCATCAACCCAGTTATTAAATTTTCGAATGGAGAAATTCAAAAACCAGATCAAATTTACAATTACGAGTTTCAGAATCTTATAATTTCTTTAATTCAAGTCATGAATGAAAAAGAGCAGGTTTATAATGAAGCTATTGGTAAAATAGATAAAGTAACTGATTTAATTAATAAAGAACTTTTTTGAGTAAGTATTGTTGTGAATTTGGTACGTACTTGCAAGGTCGAACAGGATTACTTTTAAAAAAAGTAAATTAAATAATGGCTAATTTATCTTTGTATATATAACTTAGTTCAAAACATTTTTATGAGATCCTTTTTTCCATTTTGTTGCCTATTATTTGTCATGATATCGGTTAGTAATGCGCAAAACTCTAATGTTAATTCTTGGATTGAGGATATTGATATTTATAAAAGAAAACTAGAAGAAAACCATATTGACCTATATCACACCATATCCAAACAACAGTTTGACTTAGAAATAAAGAAAATAAAAGAATCACTCCAAAACTTAGAAGATTTTCAGGTAATCATTGAACTTATGAAATTGACTCAGAGGGTTGGAGAGGGTAAAGGAGATGGACATACATCAATACCTTTGTGGGGAATGAGTCTTCATGAATTTCCAATAAAGCTGTTTGATTTTGAGAATGACTTAAGAGTTATTAAAGTAACAGAAGAACATAAACATATTCTAGGAAAACAACTTATAAGTATTAATGATGTTTCAATTAAAGAAGTGTATTCAAAGGTTTCTAAACTAACGCCTTTTACTGAAAATAAACAGTCTTCTATGGATAGAACATGTAGTTATATGATTGTTTCTGAAATATTAAACGGATTAAATATTATTGGCAAAGAGAATGAAGCAAAATTTACTTTTATGGATGATAAAGGAATATTGGAAACACTGATTTTAAAATCCTATAGTAAAAGTGAACTAACTGCATTAAAATATTCGGAGTATTCTATTCTACATCCTGAAATAAAAACTCCAATAGATGCTAAGTTTCCAAATTTATGGTTCACACCTTTACATAATAAAAAAACCATAGTTATTAAATTTAAAAATTATCCATCTGAAAAAGATATGAATAACTTTTCGGAAGATGTTTATAATTATATTCAGGAACATAAATCCAGTAGTTTAATTATTGATTTAAGAGATAATTATGGAGGAGATTTTTTTATGGGACAAATATTAGCAAGTTGGTTAAATGCATGTGACTCTATTAAATGGAGTACAAATGTATATGTGTTAGTTAACAGAAAAACGTATTCGGCAGCTATGGTAAACACTATACAATTTAAGCAAATACTCAATGCTAAAATTGTTGGAGAGCCAACAGGAGCCAATCCTAATGGTTATCAGGATATGGGGACTTTTAATCTGCCAAATTCAAAGTTGTTAGTAACTTATACCAAGCGATTATTTCGCTTCCAAGACATGAATACTATGGGTGTACAACCAGATATTTTAATTAGCCCATCATTTGAAGATTTTAAAAATGGTTATGATAGAGTTTTGTCTAAAGTCCTAAATGAAATAAATAACTAAATATAATTTACGTTATATAATTGAATAGATTCTTTTTTTCCTTCAAGTAACAATTTGTCAATTTTAATAAAAGAGTAACTATCATTTTCTTTAGTTAATTTATTGTAGAGCTCTTCCGAAATTAGTGTTTTTGAATTATAAGAATTACATTCAGATTGAATTCGTGCAGTTGTGTTTAGAACATCACCTGTATAAATAATATCTTTTTTAATAATACCAATTTCACCAGCTGTAACTTCTCCAATGTGGTATCCTGCTTTAAATTCAGGAACTAATCCAAATTGCTCTAAATAATAATCTTTTCTTTTTTCAATAGCTTTCGAAATTTTAATAAAGCATTGAATACAGTTATTTTTATAAAGCCCTTTATTGACTTTCCAAGTTATCACAATTTCATCTCCTACGTATTGATAAACCTCTCCTGAAGTTTCTAATATGGCATTGGTCATATCTGCATAATATGTTTTTAGTAATTCGAAATAACGTTGATGCCCTATGGTTTCTGCTATAGTTGTCGATGATTTCATGTCTAAAAACATAAAAATCCGTTTTTCTTGATTAGGTCTATGATATCTCCCTAGATAGTTCATCAAGGCATTATTACCCAAATAATTTTCAATTTCAGAATAGAATAGAGCAAGGTCAAGTATAATTCCTGTGTATATTATGATAACCCAAAATGAAAAGGTAGACATGAACTTCAATAAGCTATCGATAACTTGTTGACTAAAAATTGGACTGTCTAATAAAATAGAATTAACTATTAAAGTTAATAATGATAAAAGGAGAATAACTAATATGAGATAAAAAACACTTTTATAAATAAACTTTTTCCATAAGGTTAGTTTTTTAAAGTAGGCTTTCATCCATAATACTTCAATACACCCTTGCAGTATTCCCATAATAAAGCTCCCTAAGCTCACAATAAGAAAAGAATCTTTTAGGCTGTATTTGTTGCCAGTTGTAGGGTATTCTGTAAGATGTCCCAATAAGCCATATTCCAATAACACGTAGATGAGTCCAAATAAAAGCCATATAATTCCATAGACTACAATTTGTCGTATTTGTCTATTATATTTCAGCCAGAATACCATAAAGTAAATATAAATAAATCCATGTATTTTTTTATAGCTAATCTGTTATGTATGAGTGTGTAATCTTAAAAAATATTCTGTTAATTTGTATTGATACATTATAAAGAATAGATGTTTTTCTTAGTTGGAGTTTTTATTGCGCTATTTCTGGTTCTTTTACTACTAGTTAAAAAGAATAAATCCAGAGCAGATAAAATTTTAATGGTATGGTTGTTCATTATGTCTATCCATCAACTTTATAATTATTATTATCTATCAGGGTATTTTTTTGAGCATCCTAACTGGCTAGGAGTTGAAATGCCATTACCTATAATACATGGTGTTTTTCTTTATCTGTATGTCATGGAAATGACAGGGAGTAAATTCAAAAAAAAATGGTATGCTTTTGCACATTTCATTCCAATGCTAATTTTAATAATTCTCACGATTCCTTTTTTAATATTATCTGGAGAAGAAAAGTTATATGTTTTTAAAAATCAAGGAGAAGGGTTTGTTTGGTATATGATAATTAATTCACTTTTTATAACTGTTTCTGGGTTAGTGTATTCCAGTTTGTCTTTACGCTTAATTAAGAAATATAGAATAAGTATTCAAGATAGTTTCTCGAACACCGATAAAAAAGACCTACAGTGGCTTCGGCTGATATCAATTGGATTTGGAATTCTATGGATTTTAGCAATACTTTTTGAGAGCGATATCATTTTTGGAGCAGTAGTAATATTGGTACTAACTATGGCTGTTTTTGGAATTAATCAACTAAATATATTTAATTCAAATGTAGTTTTAACCACTAATGCTGAAATAGAAAAACCATCAAATTCTATTAACCGAGATACTACTGAAACAAATACTAAATTAAAAAAGTATCAAAAATCTGGGTTAAATGAAGAAATGGCTTCCAAGATATATACAAATCTTAATGACTTAGTCACTACTAATGAAGTTTACAGAAACGAAAACCTAACACTTGTTGAGTTAGCAAAACAACTTCAAATACACCCAAACCATTTATCGCAAGTAATTAATGAAATGGAAGGAAAAAACTTCTATAATTATATTAATTCACTTCGAATTAAAGAGTTTATCAAACTTGCTTTATTGCCAGAAAGCAAAAAGTATACAATGATATCTTTAGCCTATGACTGTGGATTCAGTTCTAAATCTACATTCAACAAACACTTCAAATTGAATACGGGAAAAACACCTACCGAATTTTTCAAGAAAGAACAGATTTAACCCATTTTTCCTTGTAATCTCGCACTTCAATTTTAATTCTTAAAAACCTTTCAATCTCTTTAAAATAAAGAGATTATTAGTTCTTCCTTGTAGGCGAACACATGATGCCTACAAGCTGGTACTCTATATAAGCATAGTGCCTCTACTTTTGTTCCATAATCAAAAAACAAAAATTATGAAAACAGTAGTATTTAAATTAACAGTTGTATTTAGTATAGCATTAATAGCACTATACAGCAATTGTATGAACGCGCAAGTAAACGAATGGAATCCTAGATTAACAAACGATTCCAAAGAAACTTTACAGCTTATGATTCAAAAAACACCTAAACTGGAAATATTTCAAGAGGAATCATATGGTTATGTCATCTTTCCAAAGGTTACCAAAGCTGCTATAGGTATAGGAGGAGCAGCTGGGAAAGGAATTGTATTTAAGGAACATGAAGTTGTTGGAGTGTCAAAGTTAAAGCAAGCGACAGTTGGATTGCAATTTGGAGGTCAACAGTATAGCGAAGTCATTTTTTTTGAAAACGAAGAAGCCTTTGAAAAATTCATCAATGGAAAACTAAAGTTTGATGCTCAAGCCTCTGCAGTTGCTATAAAAAGTGGAACCTCAATTGATCTGGCTTATCAAAAAGGTGTTGCAATTTTTACTATGAGTAAAGGAGGTTTAATGTATGAAGCCTCACTAGGAGGTCAGCATTTTAAATATGTTGCAAAGGAATAAACGAATAATTAAAATAGCTAAATCATGACATCTATTATATTTCAAAGTGCTGTTGAAATTACTAAACAAATAAGAGATCGAAAGATTTCCTGTGAAGGTGTTGTAAAACAGTTTTTAGATCATATTGAAACACATAATAAAACGATCAATGCAGTTTCTGATTTAAGAGACTATAAAGACATAATTACAGAAGCCAAACATAAAGACGAATTATTAAAACAAGGTATTTTACTAGGGCCATTACACGGTTTACCAATGACGGTTAAGGATACTTATAATGTAAAAGGGTTAATTTCTTCAAATGGGAATCCAAAATTAAAATCAAATATAGCTGAGTATGATGCTGAATTGGTCATTAGATTAAAAGAAGCAGGAGCAATTATTATTGGTAAAACAAACGTTGCTTTATATGCTCTCGATTGGCAGACAAACAACCCATGGTTTGGTCAGACTAAAAATCCGTATAACTCTGAGCATGTCGTTGGCGGTAGCTCAGGAGGGTCAGCAGCAGCCTTAGCTTCTGGGTTTACACCATTAGAATTAGGTACAGATGCAGGAGGTTCTATTCGTGTACCTGCTCACTTTTGTGGTGTCTGTGGAATTCGCACAACCGAATCGGCACTGTCAAACAGAGGAAATATGGTTACTCCAAAACTACCACGCTTAGGCCGTTACTTGCTGAGTAACGGACCATTAGCGAGAAATATTGACGATTTATTATTAGCAACAGAAGTATTATGGAATGGAAAACAACAATTTTCAGAAAACCCTCCAGTGCCTTTTAAACAAAATGAGTATAAAGGGCAGAGGTTGAAAATTGCCTACTCGTTAACACTTGATGGACTGACTTTAGAGAAAGATTATGAAGATATATACAAGGCATTTTTAGAAAAGATTAAGCAATCAAATTATGAGCTTATTCAAACAAAACCCAGTTATAATTCTAATACATTAGTTAATCTTTGGGGTAGAATATCAGGATATGATTTGGCAGTTGCACTAAATAAAATACCATTTAAAGGCATTCTATCTTACTTCTTTATAAAATCTAGATATAAGGATAAACAATGGGCAAAAGGAATGCGCCAAGGTTCAAGAAGTTCTGCATATAACTATGCTAAGGCTTTGGAATTAAAAGATGACATTTCAGATTCTTTTATCAATTTTTTTAAAAAATATGATATATGGATAACACCAGTTTCTATAGCCTCAGCTTTTAAACACCAAAACCCTGGAAAACCATTAGAAGTTAACGGATGGAAAAAAGGATATACCAAAGGGTTCATTCCTTTTAATTTTCCTTCAACTATTCCAGGACATCCTATTGTTGTCATCCCAATTGGAATCACAAAAAAGGGGCTCCCAGTAGGCATACAAATTCACGGGAGAAAATGGAATGATTATAAACTTCTTCAAATAGCGAAAGAATTGACAAAGCTAACAGACGGGTTTATTGTCCCGAAAATGTTCAGAAAAAAAATGAACCAAAGCTAATTTTAGCTGTCATATGTATTAATAAAATAGTTGTTATGGAGTGTCAACTTACAAGGAAATACCAATTTAAGAGTTTTATAACCAATTAAAATCTATTTAGCACGTTGCTAATATTTAAGTTTGCAAAATCAATTAAAAAACAAATCAACGATCAAAAAACAATGAAAAAAACAAAAGAAAAATTATTAGTGCTTTTTTTACTCTTGGTAACAATTGCACAAGCACAGAACAATGTTACTGTTAGTGGTATCCTAAAAGATGCAGCTAATGGAGAAACCTTGTTTGGAGCATCTATATTTTTAAAAGGAACCACTATTGGTACCGTAAGTAATGAATATGGATTCTACTCCCTAACTGCTCCAAAAGGAAACTATACTTTGATTGTTTCTTATTTAGGGTATGCCGAAATGAGTCGAGATATTGTATTAGATACTAATCAAAAAATAGATCTTGAAATTCAAGAATCCTCAACACAGTTAGAAGAAGTGGTCATTACAGCCGAAGAATCAGAACGTGTTAATATTCGTAGTCCGCAAATGAGTGTTTCTAAAATTAAAGTAGAAACTATAAAACAAATTCCTGTGGTTTTAGGAGAAGTAGATATCGTGAAATCTATTCAATTATTACCAGGAGTAGTAAACAATGGTGAAGGTTCTAGTGGCTTTAATGTTAGAGGTGGAGCTGTAGATCAGAATCTTGTTTTGTTAGATGAAGCTATAATTTATAACACATCTCATTTACTAGGCTTTTTCTCCATTTTTAATGCAGACGCAATTAAAGATGTAAAGCTATACAAAGGAGGCATTCCTGCGCGATTTGGAGGTCGTGTATCATCAGTTTTAGATGTTCGTCAAAAAGATGGTAATAGTAAAGAATTTAAGTTAACAGGTGGATTAGGACTAATCTCTAGTAGACTTGCTGCAGAAGGACCTATGTTTAACGATAAAGGATCATTTTTAATAGCAGGTCGTGGTTCGTATGCACACTTATTTTTAAAAGCTGCAGGAGAGGATAACAGTGCTTATTTTTACGATACTAACTTAAAGACCAATTATAAAATAGATGAAAATAACCGCATGTACTTATCTGGTTATTTTGGTCGTGATGAATTCGATTTTGGTGGAAACTTTAAAAGTGGTTATGGTAACAGATCGGGGAATTTACGTTGGAATCATATTTTTAATGATCGCTTGTTTTCAAACTTATCACTTATTTATAGCAAGTATGATTATGAACTGGAATTTGATTCCTTCGAGTTCGATTGGGTGTCATCCATAACCAATTACAATATTAAATACGACCTAAGTTATTATGTAAATGATAAATTGAAGCTTGACTTTGGAGTAAATGGAATTTACTATCATTTCGATCCAGGAGAGATCAATCCAACTTCTGAAACTTCTGCAATCAATCCTTTAAAATTAGAACAGAAAAGAGCTTACGAAAGCGGCTTATATTTAAGTGCTGAGCATAAATTAACCGATAAGCTTACTGCTAATTATGGTTTACGCTATAGTATTTTTAACAGGTTAGGTGGTCAGTATTTAGTAGATTATCAAAACGATCTTCCTGTAGTTTATAATTCTACTTTAGGAATTTATGAAGAAGGCATTGAGATAGGAGAAACATACTATAAAAAAGGAAAAAGTGTCAAAAATTTTGGAACCTTCGAACCTCGTATCTCTTTTGCATATCAGCTAAATGATGATACGTCTTTTAAAGCTGGATATTCACGTACAGCGCAGTATATCCATTTATTGTCTAATACCACTTCAGTAACACCATTAGATGTTTGGACACCAAGTGGAAAGTTCATTAAGCCACAAATATCAGATCAATACGCTGTTGGATATTTTAGAAACTTTAGCGATAGAAAATACTCTTTGGAAGTTGAAGCCTATTACAAAACTGTAGACAATAGAATAGACTATGTAGATGGTTCAAATTTAATTGGACAGAACACCATAGAAACCGAAATTCTAAATGGTGAGGCTAGAGCTTATGGTTTAGAATTACTATTCAGAAAATCTAAAGGCGATTTTAAAGGTTGGATCGCTTATACCATTTCAAAAGCTGAACAGCGAACATTAGGAGGTGCTTCAGGAGGACCAGGAATTAATAACGGTAACTGGTATAATTCGGCATTTGACAGAACGCATGATATTTCCATGACAGGTAGCTATAAACTGAATGATAAATGGACATTTGGCGCTAATGCTATTTTTCAAACTGGGCGTCCTGTAACTTATCCAAATGCACAATATGCTTATGAAGACCTGACTATTGCAAACTATTCTGAGCGAAACTCTAGTCGTTTACCTGCTTATCATAGGTTAGATTTATCAGCTACTTACAGACCGAACAGAAAACCAAATAATAAATGGAAAGGCGAATGGGTGTTTGGTTTGTACAATGTGTATAACAGAAAAAATGCAGCGTCAATTTCTTTTGGACAAAATAGAGAAACAGGAATTAATGAAGCCACACGTACAGCTATTTTTGGTTTAGTACCATCTGTAACCTATAATTTTAAATTCTAAAAAATCATGAAATCTATATATAAATTATTATCACTAGTTATTGTAGGAATAACATTTGCTTGCACCGATGTTGTGGATGTAGACGTACCGGAAGCAGCACCAAGATTGGTAGTTGAAGCATCTATCGATTGGGAAAAAGGAACTTCAGGAAGTGACCAGGTAATTAAACTGAGCACTTCAGTGCCTTATTTTGATCAATTAATAAACAACGAAGTTGTTGGAGCTTCAGTAAAAATCACCAATGATACTAATGGACAAGAATTTGTGTTTACCGACCAAGGCAATGGTAATTACACAACCTCTGGTTTTGTGCCAGTTCTAGGGCAATCGTATACTTTAGAGATAGTGCATAACGGAGAAGTGTTTATAGCTCGGGAAACATTAACATCGGTTACAGATATAGCTGAAGTAAATCAATCTGTTGAAGATGGTTTTAACGATGAAGCTTTAGAGGTAAATGTGCTGTTTGATGATCCAGCCGATGAAGAGAACTATTATTTATTTCGTTTTCAGGAACAAGGAGACATACTTCCTGAGTTATTAGACATTTCAGACGAATTTACCAATGGTAATCAAATGAAGGTCTTTTATGAAAAAGAAGAAGACGAAGATATCAATCAAACTGAATTCGAATCTGGAGATATTGTAGATATTGAATTCTTTGGTGTTTCAGAGCAGTATTACAATTATATGCAATTACTTATAGAACAATATGGTAGTTCAGGCGACCCTTTTAGTGCTGTACCAGTACCATTAAAAGGGAATTGTATTAACACTACCAATCCCGATATGTATGCCTATGGTTATTTTAGATTAACTCAGGTTGTTAAAACAACATATACCTTTCAATAATTGAATAGAAACGCAATAATCTTGGTGTAAAATAGTTAAGTTTGTGCATCTAGATTATTGCGTTTACAATGGTATATATAGGTGGAATTTCCATTGCTTTATTTATAATTTTTTTACTATTCAGTAAAAAGAACAAATCTGCAGCCGACAGGATTTTTGTGGCTTGGATGGGAATTATCATTCTCAACTTGTTATTATTCTATCTAACACACACCAAAGTTATTTATGAGTACCCTTTTTTATTGGGCTTAGACTTTCCGCTTCCATTACTTATGGGTGTTATGCTCTATTTTTACGTAGGCTCTGTAACGCAACAGTTACCAAAAAAGAAGTGGGTGTTAGCGCTACATTTCATACCCATTTTAGCGGTGTATGTCTACATGTTTCATTTCTTTATGTTGCCAGCAGAAGATAAAATTTATGTCTTTGAACATGATGGTAAAGGTTATGAAACATTCATGCAAATATTATCTGTCTCAATATCAGTATCTGGAGTTGTATATGTTATTTGGTCTAGTATGTTATTAAAACAACATAAAAGACGAATTGAAGCACGATTTTCTAACTTAGATAAAGTTAACCTTCGTTGGTTACAGCAATTAGTGTATGGCATAGGTGCCATTTGGGTGATTGTTGTGTTTTCAGAAGGTGTTACGGTAGTGTTCTCTGCGGTGGTTGTTTTTGTGTTTTTAATTGGATTTAACGGTGTAAGACAAGAGCGTATTTTTAAAGCTAATGATGAGGTTAATAGCTCTAAGGGTATAGAAACTGAATTACAGTCTCAAAAGAAATATGCGAAATCTGGTTTAAAAGAAGAGGTGTCTCAGCAGCTTTACCAAGATTTAAAACTGTTGATGGATGAACAAGGTTTGTACAAAAACAGAGAGCTTTCTATTGGTGATTTGGCCTCTCAACTTAAAGTACATCCTAATCATTTATCGCAAGTTATAAATGTGAAAGAAGAGAAGAATTTCTACGATTTTGTAAATGGCTATCGGGTGGAAGAATTCAAACGATTATTAGAAAAACCAGAGAACAAAAACATTACCTTATTGGCGCTTGCGTACGATTGCGGTTTTAATTCAAAGTCATCATTTAACAGATACTTTAAAAAAACTACAGGGCAAACACCCTCACAATTCTATGCAAAGGTTGTGATTGAGTAACTCAATATTCAATTTAAAAAAGATCGTTTAGAACTTTTGCTAATCGTATTCCGGCAATTTGTAATTGGCGTCTTACCGTACCAAAATTTTCATAAGAATATCGATACCTTAAATTGTCTTCTGGTTTTACGTTGGCATAGACTTTTTTAGTTATTTCATGTGTTTCATTTACCCAATCAACAACAGTTCCTTCTTGAATTTTCTTTACCTCTTTTTTTGAAAGTATATCAGCATTTTTAGCGAGTTCGATATAGCCCATATCAAACTGATCTATCATCTCAGAATCCCAAACTCTATGTAAGTTAGAGTCTTTGTAATGCCATTGTACTTTAAAGTCGTTACCACCTTTATCTTCTTGTAAACCAATATGCATAGGTTGATGCAAGTCTCCTACTAAGTGGATTAGCATTTTTAAATAGAATATTTTATCGTCGTCTGATGAATTTTTATCACTAATAACTTGTTTACAGTAATTAATACCTGTTACCAGATCACCATTCGGATTTTTAGTAGAAGCTTCATAGTTACTATCTAAAGGCATATTAATAAAGTGCCAGGTGAAAAACTCATTATAACGCCTATCACTTTTAATTTCATCGGCAAATGTTGATGTGAATGCCAACGATTTACTATCCAGTAACTTTTTTATTTTGCGACGTACCCTTGGCTTTAAATAGTCATTTGCAATCTCACCAACGACACGATGTCCTGTTTGTCCCCATCTTTTTGACGCATTACTAGGTGTACTAAATAAAAATAGAAGTATTAAAACAGATAGAATTTTAGTTTTCAAAATAGACCTTTTTAGATATTACTAATAAGGCAAAGAAAAAGAATATTGTAACAACTATCTAACGATAACTATTAATTTAACCTTAAAATTTTACAGGTCTATATCGGCATCTACCCAGCTTTGTTTTAGTAGCAAATCCATTTCTGCTACTTTTTCAGAATTTTTCAATCCTTGATAAGCAATTTTTAAACCATGATGTGCCCACCCGTTTTTTGGGAAATTTTTTAAGTCATCATTAAAGGTTTTAATAGCTTGTTCAAACAAACCTGCTTTATTTTGAATAACTCCCAAATGATGTCTAACCGAAAAGAACCAATCTGGAGGCTCGTTATAATTAAGCGCATCTTCAATTAACACGGCTTGCTCTAAAAGAGTAATGCTAATATCAAGATCACCATTAGTAGCCCAGACTTCTGCTTCCAGTATTTTTGAAGCGATCTGAACCAAGTCGTAAACCGAATTAATATCCCAAATAGTAATGTCTTTAAGGCTTTCATCTTTACTTAAAGCTGTTAGTTGAGTTAATTCATTTTTGGCTTTATCAATGTCGTTTTTTGCTACATAAGCCATTCCTTCTGCATAATGTTTAATAGCTTGAACATATTTTAAACCGTAGTCTTCTAACTTCATATTTAAAATATCATCCCATAATCTAAATTTCACAGCGACATTATATGGTGTTATATAGAAGTGCTGTAGTGTTCCCCAACCGGGTTGTTTCATAATTTCTGGGTGTACATGTTCTGAGACTTTATTAGCGCCAATCATGGCCCAGTGGCTATTTCCTTCAAGTGTGGCTGTTGCAGCCATAAAGTGATAGTTATGTGGATAATAACTTAAAGGGTAAGCTCCTTGCGCATGGCACAAAGTAACATAACTACTATCTGCTTTTACCGCTGCAATATTTGATAAGGTTCCTTTATGGTATTCACCTGTTCTAATATAGGTGTGTGAAGGCATGTGTAGTAAATGTCCTGAACCTGGTACTAGACCATCATCAAAAGCCTTAGCCGAAATATTGGATCGTTCAGGTCTGTTTGAGGCTTCAACAGCATGAATGTAAAAGTGATGTGCTCCAGGATGTTTTGGGTGAGATTCAATAAGCGACTCTAACAAAGACACAATTTCTGGAGTCCATTCTTTATCATTTCCTTCTTTATCGTATAGATCCCATGGATGTAAGTTTAATAAGGATTCAGCATATAATACACCAATTTCTGAATCACTAGGGTATTTTTCGTATAGTGCCTTCATTGCTTTAGAGTAGTCTATATCTAGTGGATAGCGATCTTCTGGAGGAGTGGACGCATATCTTATAGACATTGCATCGATCATATCTTTTTCTTTTTCGGTTGCATTTATAGATAACTTTTTGGCTGTTTGAATGGCAGTATAGGCGCGTTGGTAATTGTCATCTTCCATTCCAGCGTTATAATTTGGTCCAAGTACATAAGCATAACCCCAAAACGCCATGGCACAATCTGGATCTAGCTTGGTGGCGTAATAAAAAGACCTAGCTGCTTCGGCATGGTTAAAACCATAGGCTAAGGTCATTCCTTGATTAAAATAGCGTTGTACCAGTGTATCTTTTGTTGTAATAACATAATTAACAGCATCTAAGCCTTCTAAAAGTGGTGCTACATTGTCTTTTTTGTACCATTCAGTATCTGTTATTTGAGGAACACAGGCATATTTAGAGCTAACCTGTTTCTCAATAATTATTTCTTGAGGTTCTTTAGAATTCTTGCATGCAACAAGAAGAAAAGAAATGGTGAAAAATAGAATTAATCGTTTCATTTTATTGCTGTTGGTAAGTCTGATTTAAAATTAAAAAAAAAATGATTACTGAAAATCAATGAATTACATTTAATTTTGTGTTTTTCTTAACAATTATTGTAATTTAATAATGCAAAGAGTGACTTAGGAAAAAGTTTTGTGTCTTAAATTACAAATACCCTAGCAGCAATTGAAAGTAAGTCGAGATTTTAAAAATGTATCTGATGAAGATTTAGTGAAAGATATTGTGTCTTCTAATGATACTTTGCTTTTTGAAATTTTGTACGATCGTTATGCAAAAGTGGTATATAATAAATGTGTTGGATTTTCAAAGAGTGATGATGAAGCAGAAGATCTAACTCAAGATATATTTCTTAAGCTTTTTGTTAAGCTAAGTACTTTTAAAGGCAAGTCGAAATTTTCAACTTGGCTTTATGCATTTACATATAACCATTGTGTGAATTATGTAAATAGAAATAATAACAAAAAGATCGAGAAAAAGGCGGTTGAAGCTACTAATCTGGAGGATACATATTACAATGAAGAAGATGACACTAGTAGTTTTAGCCAATTAAAAGTTGATAAATTGAAGGTAGCTTTAGAGCAAATTACTCCAGAGGAGAAGATGATTCTATTGCTAAAATATCAAGATTTGATGAGTATAAAGGAGCTCATGGGAATTTTGAATATAGGAGAGAGTGCTGTTAAAATGAGGCTTAAAAGAGCAAAAGAAAAACTCATTAATGTATATATAACTAGCGAAAATGAGAGATAATCCATTTAAATACATAGACAAACCTTTAAAGGATGTGCCTGAAGAGTTAAAGTCTAAGGTTATGAAAGATATTGCCACGGCAAAGCTTTTAATGGAATTGGCTAGCTTATTCTCATTAAATGTTGGTAGCGTGATAGAACGTACAATGAAACAGCGAGATAATAAACAAAAATAATTTACCCTACAGATTAATTAATAAATACACTATTTCATGGAAAAGTTGGAAGAATATAAGAATCTAGCAATGGAAAGCTTTTCAACAACAGGAGTAAACATTCTAAAGGCCATTTTGGTTTTAATTTTTGGATGGCTTTTTATTAAAGTTGTATTGTCTATTTTAAAACGTGCTTTAAAGTTTATTAAAGTAGACAAGCTTACCAAAAAGCTTAATGATATTGAAATAATTGAAGGTAAAAAGCTCAACATCAATATAACAAAGGTTATAGTGTCGTTTGTAAAGTGGTCTTTGTTACTTGTATTAGTTATAGTAGTTTCAGAAATGATGGGTTTAACAATCATTTCTGAAGAAATAGGAAATCTACTGCATTATTTACCACAGTTATTGAGCGCCTTGATAATATTCATGATAGGCTTATTCCTTGCCAATTTTGTTAAGAAGTCTATTCAAACATTCTTTAAATCGTTTGACCTTTCAGGATCTAAAATTATTAGTCAATTAGTGTTTTTTATAATCTTAGCAATTGTATCTATTACAGCCTTAAACCAGGCGGGAATAAATACAGAAATAATTACTAGTAATCTAAATCTTATATTTGGTTCATTTTTAGCGGCTTTTGCATTAGCAATTGGTTTAGGAGCCAAAGAAGTAGTGGGTGATTTGTTACGAACATTTTATACAAGACGAACCTATGAAATAGGTCAGCATATAAAATTTAATGACATAGAAGGAGAGATCATTACAATAGATGACATATCTGTAACGTTAAAAACAGCAACAGGAAAATTAATAGTTCCTATCAAAGATATTGTAAATAGTCAAGTTGAAATTAGGTTTTAAACTTGTGTTATGATAAGTTATTGTTAGGGAAGACCCTAATTAGATATTTGATTATTTTGCAGCCCTTTTCATTAATTTGAGAAGGGTTTTTTAGTAGTTATTAAGCTTATTTAATACTTGTTCTTTGTAACTTCTACTTATAGGAAGTGATGTGTCATTAATAACAATCTCTTCATTTGTAAAGGATGTTATCATTTTTAAGGCAACAATAAACGAACGATGAATACGAATGAATTCATTTTTTGGAAGTTTAGCTTCTACTGCAGAAATAGTATCTCTTGTTGTGATTGTTTTATCTTTGAGATGAAACTTGACATAATCACTTAAACTTTCAATATAGACGATATTTTTGAAGTCAATCTTGATCATCTTTCTGTCTGAACGAACAAAAGTGAAATCATTATCATTTGTATCTTTTTTTATTTCAATATCTGTTTTTGCATGAACTTCAAAATAGAGGTTTACCGCTTTTAAGAGTCGGTCGAATGAGATAGGTTTTAAAAGGTAATCTACTGCTTGCAATTCAAAACCTTCAATAGCATATTCGCGGTAAGCAGTAGTAAAAATTATTTTTGAATTTTTATTAATTGCTTTTGCAAAGGCAATTCCAGATATTTCAGGCATGTTTATATCAAGAAATATCAAGTCAATGTGTTGAGAACTTAATACGTTAAAAGCTTCCAAAGCATTGCTGCAACTTGCTACAACAGAGATATTATCTATTTTAGATAAATGAGACTCTAAAACCTCCCTTGCTACAGATTCATCATCAACAATAATACAGTTAATTGCCATTTTTTTAGGTGTTTATAACAAGCTCTACTTCGTAAGATGTATTACTGTTGTTAATGTTTAAATTGTAATTGTCTTTATATAAAAGTTCTAAGCGCTTCTTAATATTATCTAACCCTAAGCCGTGTTCTTTAGTACTATTTCCAGAACTACTGTTTGTTATTTTAAAATAGACTTCATTATTCTTATTACTAAAGTTTATATCAATGTTCAAAAAACCATCAGTAATATTTCCATGTTTAAAACTATTTTCAACAAAAGGAATAAATAACATTGGTGCTATTTTTAAGTGCTCGTTTTTTAGATCAATATCTAATGAACATTTTAATGTATCATTAAAGCGTATCTGCTCTAAATCTATATAATCTTTTATATGTGCAATTTCATCACTCAACAATACATGTGGTTTATTAATTTGATACAAAAGATAATCAAGCAAGTTAGAGAGTTTTAAAATAATCTCAGGAGTTTCATCAGCTTTCTTTAAAGCAAATCCATACATCGTATTTAAAGTGTTAAACAAGAAATGAGGATGAATTTGCATCTTTAAATAGTTAAGCTCTTGCTCTTTTAACTTTAATTGAGTCTCAAGTATTTTCTTTTCTAAACTGTTGGCTCTCTCTGTATTTTTCGAATTTAGCTTCAAGAGTTTAAATGCACTTACCATAATAACTATTAAATAAACAGCGATCATTACCAATAATAGGCTTCTACTTATTGGAGCCATATCTTGATATTTAAAGTTTGACAAATAAACGAGTCCAAAAAAGATTGAGATAATAATTAAATAAGCAGAAATAATAAGTGTATAAGTGCTATACAGCGCAAACTTCATGTAGCGTTTAGTTGCTAAATAATCTGGAATAAGCTTATAAATAGACACATAGGTTGTAGCTATGGTAATAGGCATTAAGAATATAGAAAAGGAAAGTACATAATTAAAGTTTGTGCTATCTACAGCAAAAAAATAAGTATAAAACAGTAATACAGCAAACCAAAAAAGTACGTGTAGGATGAATTTCAGACTATATTTTAATAACAGCTTTTTATTGATCATAATTCTCTTGATCATACAATATTAGTACATTTCTTCAGGTATTCAAGTTTTTGTAGATGAATAACGGTTTAAGCATTGGATTTAACAAAGCCATGTTAAATCGGTAACTAAAATAGTCGTTTATCGCATTTTAAAATTTAGAGCGATTAAACCTTTTAAGTTTGAAACTGTTAATCAAATACAACAATCATGAAACGAATAGTTATTTTCTTTTTACTCCTAAGTTCATTAGGGTTTTCTCAAATACCAAATTTTGAAAAGTTTGATCGGTATTTAGATGTACTTTTTCAAAACAATAAATTTATGGGAAATCTAGCCTTAGCTAAGGATGGCACTATTGTGCATAAATCATCTGTTGGCTATCAATACATTAATTATAACGATAAAAAAATAGCTAGCAGTGATTCTAAATACAAAATAGGATCGATAACCAAAACATTTACTGCAGCAATGATTTTCCAACTTATAGAAGAGGGGAAATTATCATTAAAAACGCCATTATCAAAGTTTTATCCAAAGATTAAAAATGCTAAACAAATTACTGTAAATCATCTGTTAACGCATAGTAGCGGATTGTTTAATATTACTAATGCAGCACAATTTGGTACCTGGAAAAGCAAACCAGCAACAAGAGAGGTTATGGTGTCGAGAATAAAAACGTTTGAGCCAAATTTCTTACCAGGTGAAAAGGAAGAGTATAGTAATACAAACTACTTATTACTAGGATATATTATTGAAAAGTTAGATAGTCAACCATATTCTAAAGCAGTTCAAAAACGAATTATTACAAAGCTAAATTTAAAGAACACTTATTATGGAGGTGCTGTAAATATTCACGATAACGAATGTCAATCGTATCATTTTAGAAATAACATATGGGAGCAATCTGGAGAAACACATATGAGTCTTCCAGGAGGCGCAGGAGGTTTAGTGTCTACATCTTCCGATTTAGTTATGTTCATCGAAGCTTTATTTAATGGGAAGTTAGTATCTGAAAATAGTATAAAACAAATGACAACAACTTCAGAGGGCGGAATGGGAAAAGGAATACATCATAGCAACTTTCAAGGAATAGACATCTATGGACATGATGGAGGCATTGATGGATTTCAGTCTATGTTATTATATGCTCCAAGTTTAAAAATGGGTATTGCACTAACCTCAAACGGAATGAGCTATGGGAAAATGGGCATCATTCAAACTGCGTTTAAAGCTAGTATGGGAATGGATATTAAAATGCCAGTATTTGAAGGTATTGATATATCTGCGGAACAAGTAAAGAAATATGTTGGAGTATATGAAAGTACCGAAGTACCATATGATTTAGTTTTTGAAGCTAATGGAAAAATATTAAAAGGTGCTCCAGAAGGTAGTAATCTAAAAGACCTTGTACCAACTAAAGAAGATGAATTTGCTTTAGATGCTTTAGCAATAAAACTAAACTTTAATTTAAAAGAGAATACACTGCTTTTTAAACAAGGCGATAATCCAGCTATAAAATTCATTAAAAAACAATAAATTTATAATTATGAAACTATTACTTATTAATGCAACCCCATTATTAGCAGCAAATCCTTTTGTAGAAAGATTTAAAGAAGGAGGACCAGTAGCAATGACACTTATACTTATCTGCTTAATTTTATCACTATTCTTTATTGTAAAAGGGTTTTTAAATAGTGGTAATGAAGTGAAAGTGAAAAAAATGATCGCCTTAACCACAGATGCAAGTTTGTTAGGATTAGTATTAGGTTTTTTTGCGTCAATTATTGGACTAATTACAGCATTTGATTCGCTGGAGGCTATAGATGGTATGGCAAACTCTGGGATGTTTGCAGGAGGACTTAAAGTATCTTTATTAACTACGGTTTTTGGATCTCTGGTGTTTATAATAGGAAGAATAGGCATTTTTATTTTAAGATGGCGACTTAAGTCTTAGTATTAAAATTATATAAAAAGAATAGAGGTAAACTTTCTAGTTTACCTTTTTTTGTATAATAATTCTAGTTGGCTTAGTTTTTGATAAATTCTAGCTTTTAAAAACATAATCAATCAAATCAACTAAAATGAAAAAACTATTACTTCTATTAATTTTTATTGTAGTGTCTTGTGGAAACGAGAAGAAAACAAAAAAATCAGAACCATTAATAAAAGTGGAAGATTTTGTAGCAGTATTAGATACTGTTTGGAACACCGAACAAACACCTATTAGAAAGCGTGACTCTGCAAGGAGAATTCATGGAGTAGATTCTGAAGAGTTTAACAAGTATCATGCTATTTATAAAAAAAACCATGTTGTTAACGAGGAAAAAGTACGTTATATATTAGACACTTATGGTTGGCCAAAACATGACATTATAGGAGAACAAGGAAACTGGACAATTGCTAATGTCTTACAACATTCTAGTTTAGAAGTGCGTGAAAAATATATTCCTTTGATGCAACAAGCAGTAAAAGATAAACAATTAGAAGCGCGTTTTTTGGTTAGGGCAGAAGATAGAATAGCAACAGATAAAGGAGAACTACAAATTTATGGCGGGCAAATGAAATACTATCCTGAAACTAAAAGCTTTAATGTATGGCCAGTGTATGATCCTGAAAACATAGATAAACGTCGTGCAGCTATTGGTTTGGGGCCAATTAAAGAGTTTTTAAAAGCACGGTTTGATTTTGAATGGAATTTAGAAGAACAAATAGAACGTAGTAAAGCTTTTGAAGAAGCGCGAAAAGATTCAATTAAATAATAGATATTGATCTTTTGTTTATCAAAAAGTTTTTTAAAGTTGGTTTAAACTATTTTGAGTAGATTTAGTCTAATTACTAAAATAAAATCAATCAAAAATGAGTGCAAATCACACCAACCCTAAATCACTTTCAAACTTTAAAGTCGATATAAAAATTAAATTAGCAGCCCTTTGGACGTCATTAATGTTTTTGTACATATATGCCGATTATTTTCGACTAATGACTCCTGAGAAATTGGAGAAAATGATACAGCTAAAAACGCCTATGGGACCAACAACTCCAGGACTTTTAGTTACCTTTTCTGTGATTTTAATTATTCCAGCTTTAATGATTTTTCTTTCTGTGTTCCTAAAACCACAAATAAATAAATGGTTGAATATAATAATAGCAGTGCTATATACTTGTATTTCTTTGCTAATTATTAAGTCTAGTATAGGAAATGAATGGCAAACCTTCTTTGTTATATTCAATATCTTAGAGGTTGTAATCTTTGTAATAATTATAGTCCAAGCATGGAAATGGCCTAAAGTTGAAAATGTATAGGAATTTACTAAGGTAACTTTTATAGATTATAATTAGTCTAACTTTATAGGGCCTTGAGAAGTATTGCTAATTTTCCAATGTTCGTCTTGAATGGATTTATAAAATATTTCAAAATAAAAACCTTTTTCTAAAAAATCTTCAAGGTTCTTTTTAAAGAGTTCATAATCTTTAGCAGATTTATTTATTGAAATTAAATTGTATTTAGTTCCAGCAGGAATTGCTAGTCCTACATCCAGAGTAGAGTAGGATACATTTTTTATACTATCTAAAATAGAAGATTTAGCTCTGAAGTAGGCAAATATGTCGTCGTCATACTTTATTAGATCTTCATTTTCGCCTTGATATTTTAAGTTTACACTTTCTATAATGGCAGGGCCAACGCCATAGTTGTCTAGAGTTAGAGAAAAGGTGTTGTCTTGAGCGTTATCAGAAGTTGAAAGAGATAAATAAGGCAAGATTGATAAGTAGTTTTGCTTACTCATTAAGTTGGTTTGATAAATAAAAATGACCAGAGTAATAAAGCTAATACCCATTGCTGAAATACCTAAAATACGCTCAGTATTCCATTTTATTTTTTTCGCCATGTCTCTAATTTGTTTTAGTGTGATACAATGTAATAAATAATTGTAATAAACTAAAAGCGTCTTTGTGTTGGTTAACTAATTGTTATTAAGTGATTTATGTCATAAAATAGGATTAAGAGTATTTGTATCTTTTTAGAAACACATTATCAAAATGAAAACTAAAAAGAAAAATCTAGGGTCTTATCCTAATGATGCAAGAAAACTGTTTTGGAAACTAGGTACTTGTTCGCGAACATTATTTCATATAGTTAATCGTGAATTAGGTTCAGATAAAGAACTTGAAGAACTTGCGTCCAATTCACTAGCAGGTGGGATATTTCAAGAAGGTGAACAATGCGGAATGCTTTGGGGAGCTTCTTTGGCAGTAGGAACAGAAGCTTATAAAAGATGTGATACTCAAGAACAGGCAATTGCTGTAGCAATTAAAGCAACACAAAGTATAATGGCATCTTTTGAAGAAAGAGAAAAGACTATTAACTGTAAAGACATAACCAGATGTAACTTTAATAATAAGTGGAGCTTTGCAAAGTATATGGTCTCTGGTCGATTTTTATATTGTTTTAAGTTAGTAGAGCAATGGGCTCCAGAAGCAGTAGAAATTGCAATTAAAGAGCTTTCAGAAGAGCAACTACACCAATATCACAACTCCATGAGTTGCGCTACAGAAGTAGTTAGAAGAATGGGAGGTACAGATGAGGAAATGATTATGGTTGCTGGTTTTGCAGGTGGTTTAGGTTTAAGCGGTGGTGGTTGTGGAGTACTAAGTGCTGCTATTTGGATGAAATCTCTAAAATGGTATCGAGAAAATGATAAGAAAATGGTAATTAAAACGCCATATGCTAAACAAACATTAGAGGCATTTTATAAAGCAACTAATGGAAAGATTTCCTGCTCAGAGATTATAAATAAACAGTTTAAAAACATTGAAGATCATACAAATTTTGTGAAAAATAATGGTTGCAGTGAGCTTATTAAGGCGCTTGTGGAATCTTAATTAGTGACTACCTACGTTTTTTGCTTTTGTCATTCCTCGTAGGCAGGAATGACAATTTTATCTACGTTTCTTTTTATTGCGTCTATTATAATTCTTATCACCTCTGGTTTTAGGTTTCTTATATTTTTTAGCTATTTCACGTCTGTATGAACCGCCTTGATTGGTCTTTTTATTCTTCTCTTTCTTTTCATGAAATGCTGGTCCAGGTGCATCTTCATCACGATGCTTTAGTGGATTGTAACGTTCCTTAAGTTGTGGGCGCTCTTCCTCAATGAGTTCAGTAGAAATTTCAACCATAGCTGGAAGCTCCAGCAAAGGCACTTGCATTTGCATTAATTGCTCAATGTTCTCTAATGCTTCTTGCTCTTTCTCAGTAGAAAACACTAGGGCATGACCTTCTTTTTCGGCACGACCAGTTCTACCAATACGGTGCATGTAGTTTTCGGGATAATCTGGAGTGTCAAAATTTATGACATGGCTTATGTTGTCAATATCCAATCCGCGCGCCATCACATCAGTGGCTATTAATATACGGTTGTCACCATTTTCAAACTGATTGATACTACGTAATCTGTAGTTTTGCGTTTTGTTTGAATGTATTACACAAGATTCACCAGGGAAGGACTCTTCTAATTGATCAAATAACCGATCTGCCATTCGTTTGTAAGCTACAAAGACCAATACCTTATTATAGGTGTCTATATCGTTTAATAAATGGTTTAGCAGATTTACCTTAGTATAGAAATTTGGAACATTATAGCGCTCTTGTTTAATGTTATCTAATGGTGTTCCAGAAACAGCAATGGAAATGCGTTTCGGGTTGATAAAATAATCAGTGATCAACGCATCTACATCTTTCGTCATAGTAGCCGAAAACATGATGTTTTGACGACGTTGTGGTAGTAGATCAAAAATATTAAGTAGTTGATGTCTAAATCCAAGATCCAACATTACATCAACTTCATCAATTACCAGTTTTTGAATAGATTTCAATTGTAACACACGACTCAAGGCTAGATCATACAATCTACCAGGAGTAGCCACTAATATATCTAAGCCCTCAGCAATAGCACGTTTTTGAGTATTAATGTTAGTACCACCATAAACCCCAAGAATTCTAACATTGACATATTTTGCTATTTTTTCAAATTCTTCAACCACCTGAACTACTAATTCACGAGTAGGTACTAAAACCAAAACACGAGGATTATCTTGTTCAGAATAAGGAAGATTTTTAAGTATAGGTAATCCGTACGCAAAAGTTTTACCAGTTCCCGTTTGTGCAATACCAACCACGTCACTACCAGAACCAATAACGTTAAACGATTGCTCTTGTATAGGCGTAGGTTTTTCAAAGCCAAGGTCGTCTATAGCATTGCGTAAAGGCGTGGTAAGATTTAGTTCTTGAAAAGTCACAATTAAAATTTAGCGACAAAGGTAAGGGTTTCTCTTAACAAGTGGCTTTTAAATTATATTTATCTGTTTACCTTTGCTGCCTAATTATAGCTTTACATAATTGCGAACACATACCTCGGTTTTATTAAAAGATACAAGTCAATTTAAAGAACAATTGTTGCTTTGGAGCCAGCAGTTTGATGATGTTGTTTGGTTAGATTCTAATAATTATCAGTCATTTAATTCGAAGTATGATGCAGTATTAGCTGTGGACGCGATGACCTCTATACAAACTGATTATTTTGGAGCATTCGATAAGTTAAAAGAATATCAAGAATCTACTAAAGACTGGATTTTTGGGTATTTATCCTATGATTTGAAGAATGATGTTGAGGATTTAGAATCTAACAATTATGATGGACTTAACTTTCCTGATCTGTACTTTTTTCAGCCTAAAAAGTTGTTCTTAATTAAAGGAAATAGATTAAATGTACATTATTTAAATATGTGTGCTGATGAGTTTGAAGAGGATCTAAAATCAATAAAAACTCAGGAGCTATCACCACAACATCATAAAAATGATGTAAAGATCCATTTGCGAATGCATAAGGATGAGTACTTTGAAAAGGTTAAGTTGTTGATTGCTCATATTCATCGTGGTGATATTTATGAAGCCAATTTTTGTCAGGAATTTTACGCCGAAGAAACCAGTATAAACCCTGTAGAAACTTATAAGAAGTTGAATGCCATTTCGCGACCACCCTTTGCGTCATTTATAAAGGTGTATGACAAATTCTTATTATCTGCTTCACCAGAACGCTATATTCAAAAGCAACATGATCGTATTATTTCTCAACCAATAAAAGGAACAGCAAAACGATCAAGTGATGAACTAGAAGATATTAAGCTCAAAAAAGAACTGAGTGAGGATATTAAGGAGCGTAGTGAAAATATCATGATCGTAGACCTAGTGCGTAACGATCTTTCAAAAACGGCTAAAAAAGGTTCCGTTACTGTTGATGAGCTATGTAAAGTGTATACTTTTGATCAGGTGCATCAAATGATATCTACTGTAACTGCTATTTTAGAAGATAATATTCATCCTGTTGAGGTTTTAAAAACGACATTTCCAATGGGAAGTATGACCGGAGCACCTAAGATTTCTGCCATGAAAATTATTGAAGCCTTAGAGCTTACTAAACGTGGATTGTATTCTGGTTCTGTTGGTTATTTTACGCCAGAAGGTGACTTCGATTTTAATGTAGTTATTAGAAGTATTTTATACAATCAGACTAAGGAGTATGTGTCTTACTCAGTTGGAGGTGCTATAACAGCAAAGAGTGATCCTCTTAAGGAATATGAGGAGTGCTTAATAAAGGCTAAAGCCATGCGAGAGGTATTGGAGAATTAGTGTAAATTTAGATGTGATTAATAACTTCAAAGAAAATATAGATCAAAACCTTAGCTTCCTAAAAGAAAGTAAACTGCTTATTGCTGTTTCTGGTGGATTAGATAGTGTAATACTTGCCTATTTGTGTAAAGATTTAGGCTTAGATATTGCTTTAGCGCATTGTAATTTTAATTTGCGAGGAACTGAAAGTGATAGTGATGAAATATTTGTTGAAGCTTTAGCCCAGAGATTGGACTTAGAGGTGTTTATTCAAAGGTTTGATACCGAGGCTTATGCTAAATCAGAAAAGCTATCAACTCAAATGGCAGCCCGAGAATTACGTTATGATTGGTTTAATGAGCTATCAGAACAATTAGATTTTGATTATATCCTTACAGCACATCATGCTGATGATAATCTGGAAACATTTTTAATTAATTTGTCTCGTGGGTCGGGATTAGAAGGGTTAACAGGAATTCCAGTGGTTAATGGTAATATTGTTAGGCCTCTATTGCCTTTTTCAAGAGAAACTATTGAAGATTATGCTAAAGAGCAGGGGATTAGTTGGAGAGAAGACAGTAGCAATGCTTCAGTAAAGTATTTACGAAATAAATTGCGTCATGAAGTTGTTCCAATTCTAAAAGGAATTAACCCGCAATTACTTCAAAATTTCAATAAAACCATATCTAATTTAAAAGAGTCTCAACACATTATTGATGATAGAATCGATGTTGTTTCTGATGATATAATTGATGTGTCACCGAATGACATTCAGTTAAATATTAAAAAAATAAAAAGGTTAAATAGTCCAAAGGCATATCTATATGAACTCCTGAAGGATTATGGTTTTACAGAATGGAATGATGTTGAAGATCTATTGGACGCACAATCAGGGAAACAAATATTATCAAATACACATCGTTTAATTAAAGATCGCGAATCATTGATTCTTACTGAAATTGTAGAAGAAGATATCACGCAATTATCTATAGACGAGATAGATAAGAAAATCACAACTCCAGTAGGAGTTTTGCATTTTGATGAAGCTGATGCCATTTTTGGTAAACGCACCAATATTATTTTTGTGGATAAGGATAAATTGAACTTTCCTCTAACTATTCGTAAATGGCAAGAAGGGGATTTCTTTTTTCCCCTAGGAATGAAAGGGAGAAAAAAGGTTAGTAAATATTTTAAGGACGAAAAATTTTCATTGATAGATAAAGAAAACACTTGGTTATTATGTTCTGGTAATGATATTGTTTGGATTGTAAACCATCGTGCTGATGATCGATTTAAAGTCACTACTAAAACCCAAAACATTTTAAAGATCAGTTTAGATTAATATGCCATTAGTAGCATCACACTATAAGCCTTTATTCATTTTTAAAAACGGATTTGTATCTACTGTATATTCTGGTTTGTTCAGAAAAGTTAATAGTGTGCACCAGGAAAGAGAACGTATTAATTTAAATGATGGTGATTTTCTGGATCTTGATTGGAGCTTTGCTTCAGGAAAAACAGATAAGCTAATCATCTTAATTCACGGGTTAGAAGGCGATGCCAAACGACCATATATGTTAGGTTCTGCTAAACTATTTAACGCAAATAATGTAGATGCTGTTTGTGTAAACTTGCGAGGATGTAGTGGAGA
>JASBUG010000014.1 GCA_030148025.1 Flavobacteriaceae bacterium
AGAAAAAGGGACATAAAATATGCCCCTTTAGTTGTTGGTAATAAAAATTAATCTATAGAATCTAATAGACTTAAATCTTCCCAAACATCAACATAATTACCATTCTCAGCAATAAGAAATCTATAGCCTGGTTCTAAACCTAGGAATGGGGCTATCAATTGATTCCAATCATCTAAATGCTCTATATGAAGGGGTTGAAAGAAATTTGGGTCATCAGAATATTCTCCAGCCCAGATGTACCAACCTGTGGTATCACCAGAGGGAAAATGCCTTAACCCATGAATTGGCTCTATACCCTCCTTAACATTTAAAGAAATTCCAACTTTTAATTCAAGAGGAGATTCTATAAAATTAGCGCCATATTTTTCACAAATTGTTTTTTGTTGTTCTATTATATTCATTTTATTAATCATCTAGTAATGGTTTTACAACTCCTGATTGTATCAACGCCTTCATTTTCTTAGAATAAGCACTCATGCGTCCACCTTGTTGTGCAGAACAGGCTGTACACTGAGGTTGAACTGCTCCTAATGTACGCATATTTGCTTTATTTATATTACCTGTTGTATAATGTTCAACTACTAACGGTGTTTTATGGTCAGCAACCATTGGTGTTGTTGTATTTCCACAATCTACACATGGCTTGTCTTGAACTGAAGCCCTTTGTGCAGAAGTTGTAGCATTATTAGGACGCTTATATACTTCATTTGTTACAGGAACATCATCTAACATATTTGCAGATGCTGCCGCATTATTAGCTTTTGCCTTTCCTTTAGGAAGCTTTTTGCTTGCCACAACAGCCACTACGTCAGCAGCAAGCCCTCCTATAGCCTCTGCATCTCCATTTCCAGCCTTTTCAACCCTATCAACTAAATCTCCAGCACCTGAGCTATCATATAGTTCTTCTCCATACTGTTTAACAGCTCCCGAAAATCCACCGCTAGCATATGCGTCCTTAATATTCTGTATCCTCTGCTTACCTTGTTTAAGAGTATTCCCAAAGTTAGCAATTTGTACTGGAGTAGAACCTTCAGCAATTCCCGATACAATATTTCCAACTCTTTTCCCAAATCCTTTTAGAAATTCCCAACAACTTGGACAATTACCATCAGGGTCTGTATAATAGATAGGATTATTCCAAGCATAAGCATAAGGAGATTTATCTATTTGTTCAGGCTCATCTGCCAAAGCATCAACAACAAACCACCTTCCTAATGCTGGGTCTTGAAATCTAGCTCCAAAATCATACATATCAAGACCTAAATCATCATTCATTTCCTTTCCTCCGTAACGATATTTAAGCCCAATATTCGTAGAGTTAACAACCGTATTATACCCTTTATGTTTTAAGCCAAAAGGATAGTAGTTGTTTTACCTCACTCCACACTTATTTTAAGTGGTGTTCGGTGAATCTTGAAGACTATTGTCTTCTGCGATTTCTTCTTGTATTTCAATGAACTTTAAAGCAAGCTACTCAAGTTTTTCATACTAGATCACCCACAATTTTGAGCAATGACCCAGTAACGATAATTTATAAATGATAATTGTATGAACTAAGTTAACCCAATTTAATTTAAAGAATGAACATCTTGTTTAAAATAAAAAGCCATAGTAGTATATATACATCTTTGTAATTAAATTTTAATTCTACATAGGTATTATCACCTAAACTAATCTTATGACCAGCATACATGGTTATTTCTACTCTATATTCTTGTTTAATGTCTTCCATTATAAAACAAAGCAGATATACCAAAGTATACCTGCTTTTATTAATTTTAATTAGTTAACCAGCTCAAAAGTGTTATCCACTAATTTGAGGCGTGACCCTAGCTTTCATACATTAGTTTATATAAAATTTTTACAATGTCAGCATGACCATTATTTGCTGCAAGTGAAATTGGTAAATTTCCAAGTTTTGTCTTTACATTTAAGTAAACTCTTTTACTAATTAATTTAATTACTATAGACTTTAACCCTAAGCTTGCAGCCAAATGAATGGGATAATTTCCGTCTCTATCTGAACAATCAATGTTTGCATCTTTATCAATTAGAAAACTAGCTATATCCTCATGTTCCAAACCTAAAGCTAATATTAGGGGAGTTGTACCATCTCTTGTCTCTTCATCAATATTATCTTCATTCAAAACTAATTTTACTCTGTCAATTCTACCCGAATATATAGCACTATGTAAAATATTTTCCCCTTCGTCATTCTTTAAATGTATATCAGCTCCTTCATTCAAAAGATAATAATAAAGTTCAGAGTCAGAGTCACTGATAGCATAAGACAACAAAGTGTCATTGTCCTCATCACTAAAGCGATGATTTATATCAAAATCATGTCTATGCTCTTTCAAAAAATCAATATCATTATTACAGATAGCATCTTTTAACTGCTCATCATCTATCATAATAGGTTTTTAATGGTTATTTGTATTATAGTCTTCATCAATTTGTTTCTTGCTTCTATCTGGTTGTCCTTTTGACTTTTTATCATGTGCATTTCTCCTAGCATCCTTTCCTCTTTTCTTTTCAAGTTTTTTCGCTTTATATTTCACATAATCTTCTGATGCAGGCTGTTGAGCTCTTTTTTTCTTTGCTGCTTCACGTGCAGCTTTTTTAGGATTAACTCGTTTTGCAAGTTTATCAATATTTTTCCCTGCTTTTTTAGGATTCAAAACTAATGAAACTACTGCTAAAACTGTTTCATCAACACCTAATGCTTCACCAACCCCTGTAACCACTTCATCTGTAACAGTAGCGCCCATATCCAAAATACTCATAGGTTCAACATTATTTTGACCAACTTTTTGAGTTGACCTAATCCCTGGAGACTTGGTACTCTTTTCTTTACTACAAGTATTACATGTTGACTCTAAATTGACAACATTGATTTCATCTGTAGAAACAATATTACCTCCTTCATCCAAATTGTTAACATAATCAACATTATCCCCTCCTTTATTACTTACCCATGTCAAAGTTCCATCAGCATTTTTATTCCACTCATCAGACGGAGCCATCCCATCAGGGTCAGTCCAAAATATTGGGTTATTAAATGCATAATTATATGGACTATGTCTTCTCATTTGTTCTGCTAATGGGTCTAAATTCATCCATCTTGCTAATGCTGGGTCATAATTCCTAGCAGATACATCATACCAACCTAAACCAAGCTCACCTTGATACTCCTTACCACCAAACATTCTCTTAAGAGCAATATTCGTAGAGTTAACAACCGTATTATACCCTTTATGTTTTAAGCCAAAAGGATAGTAGTTGTTTTCTTCTTGAATTTGAAGAGAAACACCAAAAGGGTTGTTTTGGTTAACATCTTTATAGCTTAACCTGATATTTCCTAAATGGTCTTTGTATTGGTATACATATTCATATGCACTACCACTAGCATCTATATACCCTTCAGGGTGGTTAAAGAATTTCAATGAACTTCCTTCATACACATAATTGCCAGCATAGTAAGTAGAAACACCAGTACTGCTTACTGTTTTTTTAAGCTTCACTCCTGTAGCATCGTAAATGTAAGAAATTGTTCCCACATTTACCCCATTGTTTATAGAAACACTAGTTGGTAAGTTTAAATGATTATAACTTATACTGGTAATACCCTTATTGTCATCTTCTGTCATATTTCCATTGGCATCATAATTATATTCTACACTAGTATTAGCAATTTCTGAAAATCCAATACTTTCAATAGCACTATCATTTACACTCTTAAGTTTGTTACTACTATTTGACTCGTATACATAGGTTAAATTATCAATTATTCCATAAGTATTAAGTGTTGCATGATTCTTTCCATCACGTTTTAATGTATTTATATTACCATTTTTATCGTAAGTAATATCAAATACATCATAGTTTCCATTATAACTTATTGCATCGGTAATTCTGTTTAAAGCATCGTAAGCATATTGGTAGTATCTAAGCACATTATCGTTGGCAGTTTTCCACTCGGTTTCAGATATATTACCATTGTATAAAGCCACACCTGTTCCACTATGATCTTTTGAGTTATAGTTAATATTAAAACCAAACAGGTCATTACCCAAACTAGCATTAGGGTTATTTATTTGTGTTAGCCAACCTCTTATATTGTACTTATAATCTACCGTTTGCAATGGGCTACTTGTAGTGTTCCCTACTTTTTTGGTAATAAGCTGCCCTAGTTCGTCATAAGTATTTTGTGCAATAAGCTCTTCATCACCACCATTAATGGTTTGTTTATGTTCCAGTAAACGGTTCATATGGTCATATTCAAAAGCATCAACCGTAGTAATGGTACTAAAGCCTGTTCTTGCATGAGTGGTGGTGGTTTCTAATACAGTACCAGAAAAATCTAAACTACTTTTTATTTTATCTGTGGTATTTAAATAAGCATTATGACTATACACATAAATAGGTCTGTACTTGCTATCGTAATAGTTTACTGTAGTAATCCAATTATTGGTTCCTAATACACGTACTTTAGTACCAGTAGCTTGTCCTTTTACATTAGTAATAGGTGTAACTCCATAGGAAGACTCAGAATTTCCAGAAACCTTATCGAAGGTATAATTATCATAATAATTAATAGTATAAATCTCTGATATGTTGGTAACTGGATAGGCTGCATTAGTATAGTAAATGTCTGTGCCATCAATTGTAATTGAAGGGTCCTTTTTGGTAACATAGTTACTACTAACACCATTAACAGTAGTTTGTAAACTTGTTCTAGAAATATTTAAACTCATTTCTCCTGTATAAGCTACCCTTCCAAATTGATCATACTTAGTAAACAACCACTTGTTTTGAGCTCTTAAATTAGCATCTTGTGTTAGTACTGGCTTATCTAACTGGTTATACACTATATACTCCCAATCTTTTCCAGGTATTTTTTTCTCAACCAGCCTATTTCTATGATCGTATTTATACTGGTAACACAATTCGCTAAGTTCGGTACCAGAAATATCACTATCATGAACCACTTTTGGCGGCAAAACATAGGTGAGGTTACCATAATCATCATATACATAATAGGTGTCATGAGCTATACCTGCATTGTATGTTTTCTTTAATACCACACGCCCTTGCTTGTCTTTAAACTCTTCGGTGCTATGGTTGTTACCAGAGCTATGGTTTTCGTCATAAGTAATGGTTTTAGAAAGCTCTCCAGGATTATAAAACCCTGCATTAGCCATTAATGTAGGTGTATAGGTATTATTAGCAAAACTTAAAGACACTTTATAATACCTTACCGTAAGGGTGTCGTTGGTTTGGTAGTCAAATTCTATTTCATGGCCACCACCCAAACGCCAATCGTAACCTGGTGCAGCCTGTTTTAAAACAAGGCCTTGTGGAGAAGGTTCAAATTCTTTTTCAGAAAAAGGATTGATATTTGTTGTAGTCATTCCAGGAAAATCATCATTGTATTTGGTTGCATCATAATAACTTTTGGTTGCCGATAAAGCATCGGTTTTATAGGCACCACCATTATTAGCAAGTGTATAGGGCAAATACTCTTTAGTTTGTCTGCCAAATACATCGTAATCTACATGAGTAATAATATCTTCTTCTGCACTTCCACCACGAATAGCATTAGATTGTACAGGTCGTCCTAATCCGTCAAAATACGACACATTCTCTAACACCTCGTCGGTATCAAGCAAAGACACATCTGTAGTTGCTATTCGGGGAGTTATATTATGAATATAATTTTCATCACTTAAATTAGTAGGCGTTGATGGTGGAGCTACAGGGTTTATGACTACGGATTTAGACCCTCGTGTGATTCCATTAGACTTAAAAGTTACCGTACCTGATGTACCATTAGCCCAAGTTACAGACACTTTATAAGTGGTAGGAAACTTTGTATACCACTCTGAAGCAACGGTACCTCCTGATACAACCCATTGGCGATTAGAATGTATTAACCCATCTGAATACTCATAGGTATGTGTTGTATTACCATTTACAGGAGAAGGTCCTGTAACGGTATTTAA
Organism: Flavobacteriaceae bacterium; assembly: GCA_030148025.1. Classification (GTDB taxonomy): domain Bacteria; phylum Bacteroidota; class Bacteroidia; order Flavobacteriales; family Flavobacteriaceae; genus JASBUG01. The sequence continues at coordinate 6,006 of JASBUG010000014.1, forward strand.
TTGCGCAAAGATTGTTTGAGCACTTAGTAATAATAACGCTATAATAAGCCCTCTCATATTGTTTATATTTATAACTGTTGTTTTCATAACTTTTGAGTTTCTTAATTATAGGTTGTGGTACTTATATTAAATACAAGGTTTTCTGTTTGACCATTTGAGGTCACAGATGATAATATTGCTGATACACCATTGGAAGTTCCATTTATAGTTAAAGTGCTTTGATAACCATTATTCTCTAAGGTATATTCTATGCTACCTGTAGACGTCTCTGTATTCCAATTTTCTACCTTATTGGTTATAACATAAGTGGTACTTATGGCATTTCCACTATTTTCCTGACTCCAAACAAATTGATCTCCTGTTTTAACTAGATTTGATTCAAGAGCTATATTATCACCATCCAACTCTACACTGTTACTTTCTAATGTAAAATTCAAAGTCTCAGACTGCCCCAAAGCTGTTGTGCTAAACATTAGCAACATGGAACAAATTATAATGTGCTTTATATATTGCATTTTTAAAATTTTTATGGTTAGTTTTTATAGTTGTAATTATTTTCACTAATAATTTTTCCATTAGTATCCTTCACTCGTTTGAGTCTGTTAAACTCATCATATTCATAAGACACCGTATTACCATTAGCATCTCTAATACTTGACACCCCGATATGTGGATCGGTATACCTGTAAATAGTTACCATAGCATTTGGTAAATTATCTAATAAACTATTTTCCTGATCGGGGTTAAGGCCTTGAGAAATAATAAAGTTTGAACCAAAATATGGGAGTGCTTCAATTTCTGAGTAGGTAGCATTTTCAATTTTAGCTACTAGATATTGCTTATTATATCCCCAGAGATAAACTGTATGAGCACCATTAGTTTGACTAACTTCTTTTGGATACCCATTGTCATAACTATGTACTTTCATACGTTCCTGCAAACTTGCAGTTCCTTTTGCTGTTTTAACCAACTCTGGTTTGTATATACCAGCTCCCCAATACTTATAAGAGGTTTCTTGAGTCGATAGTTTTGTTTCAGTAGCTCCTACTTTTTTATAGGATTCTGTTTTAATAGGAACATTTAACATGTTCTTAGTAATCATTTGATCGTAAACAGTAGTACCAGCATAATCTTGCGGGTAATAATATTTTGTAGTCAGGGTGTCATTATGAGTAGTAGAAGATCGTAACTCCTTTAATAAATAGCTACTACTATCGTATATGCTTTTTTGATAAGTACTTATAGAATCATTATCAAAAAATCGTTTACTGCTTTTAGCTGAAACTCCTCCGGCTCTACCTTGCGCGTAAGTAAGTCTGGTTTGAAAAGTAGAATACTCAAGCGTTAAACATTTATTTGGTAAATCACAAGCGGCCGGTGGCGCTGGATTGATCGCTGTTCCAGGAGCATAAGGCCCTCCAAATCCAGTAAATTTGGCATCTACATAATCGTAATAGAATTTATTATTCGCACCTTGATAAATTCTAACATATTGAAAATTTCTTGTTGGATTGTTATATACATACAAGGTGGTATTTCCAAAATAGCGATCACTAAAAAACTGTGTTCCTTCACTACTAACTTTTTGAATGTTTGCCGATGTCCCGATATTTTTATAAACCGCTGCACCATTTTTTTGACCAACACCAAAATCTTTTCTATAAAGGTTTACATTTGGACTAACACCTGTAGAAAATACTCCAGCATTTACACCCGTATTAAAGATGTGTTTTATATGACCATTCTTTTCAAGTCCACCTTTTTCTTTTTCAATAACAGTAGCATAGGCAATATAAGGCCTATAACCACCAGACCATGAACTACCGCGCCTTAACTGGTTTCTTGTATTAATACCTTGAGTTAGATTCATGGTATAATCAATAGTTTCTGAATGCATGGTATATTGATGTGTAGTGTAGAATGTTGGCTTGAATAATATAATCCCTGACGATGTAGAACTATTTATGTCATTTCTATAGATATATTCTTTTTCCTTAACCAAAGTATCGTCATGATTGTAATCTTTAATTGTACTAATTCTAAAACCAGCTCTATTTACCTCTCCGGTACCTACAGTACTATTATTTATTACTTCTTCACGATGTATTCTTACGGTTGCTGTAGCACTACTTGATTGGTTGACTCCTTTAGCCATTGTTATTTGATATACCCCAACATCTAAATATATGGATCCGGAGAATGGCCCTGTATAGTGGGTCCAAATCATATTGACCAATTCGTTACAACTACTTTGTTCTACCACCTGATCGTAAGGAATCGTTGGCATTGGTGTAGATTTCACAATCGAACTTCTTTTAAACAAATAAGCTTCCGCACTACTGCCACTATCATTGGTATAATCTATTTCATAATGTCCTGCTTCAGTAATATTGAATGTAATTTCATCAATATCAGGCGTGTTTCCATATTGGTCAATACAGCACGCGCCACAAGCACTACTACTTCCTCCGTTACCATTAACACTAATATTTGCATAAGTAACATCCTGAACAGAGGCTGTAATATCCTCATTCATATAAGGGGTTTTATTAGGCTCAAATAAAAACTCTGTATACCCGCCAGTAGGGTAGGTTATTTTTTTCATGGTCCCAATAATGGCTTTGTTAAAATCTGGCGATCTGTCGGCTCCATCAAAACTTATACCACTAATAGTCACTGCTGGATATAAATCGGTGTTATTTTTGCCGTTATACAACCCTAGGAAATCTTGTGATAATGAGGCTCGGGTCGGTACATTTTGAGGTGAAAAATAGTCAAAAACATAACTGCTTAGAGTATTATTGGTAGACTTAATTTGAATACTGTCTAGTTTTAATCGTTGGCTATATGCATTTGAGCTTGCTGTCCCAAAATAGCTATGATGTAATTTAAAACGTTTTACAATACCTGAATTTGCAAAGTTTTTAATGTCAATTTGATCGATCGCAGATGGCACTCCAAAATCACTACGACTTTTTAAGCTTATATCTATAATGGTTTTGGTATTGTGCTTTACTTTAACCAAAGCTAATTGAGATAGCTTATACTCTGTATATTGTGTACTCACATTAGTTGCTGCAGTACTATTTGGACTATCATGATCTAGCTCGTTGGTAACAGAACTTGTTTTTATCCATGGTTGATTTTCAATGAGTATATTGTTAAAATCATCGTATTCAAACTCAAAAGTATCTAAGCCATTTGGTGATACAATTTTAGTAAGTACCCAAGAAGAGTTATAGTTTTGTACCACAGCATTAGTTGTACTTTGTGACCCTGTATCTGGATTGATTACCTTGGTCGTTTCTGCCTGATCAAAATAAAACTTTGTGCCATCCTCTCCAGTAACAATCCAATTTGTAATATATTCAGGAGAGGCATTAAAAACAGCTGTTGCCTTTATACGTGGGTTGTTTAAAGCTACAAACTCATCATTTTCCATATCATATACAAAATGGTCACTTATACCTAAGGCACTAAATGAAAAATAATCTGGTTGTGTATCTAGCTTATTATCGCTAACATCTTTTAAAAACTGAAAATAATCCTCAACCTGTTGTTGTGTTTCAAAAACTTGTGGTGGATCTTTATAATACTCAATGATATCTTTAAGTGGCTTATTCTTTATAGAGTCCCCTTGAAAGTAGATAGTATCTGTACTATATACCGATTTGTGCAAATAACCATTTGATATAGACTTAATATCATCAACAATACCATTTACGGTTCTACTAATTCGACCTCCAGCATTTAAATTCCAACTTAAGCCTACTCCTGTAGCTAGTTGCCCTACTTTAACTCCAGAAGCGTCATAACTTAAGCTAATGGGTAAGTTAAGTTCTTTACCTTGTATTGTATAAATAGGTATTGAGATATTGGGTTTACCTGTATACATATCTACAGGAGTGCTTCCATATTTTTCAAAGGCAGCTGCCTCCGGAGTATTAGGTACTCTTAGCATTCTTTTTAGTTCTTCGTCAAAGTTATAGTTCTGCCCAAAAGACATCTCTACCGCCATTACAAAGAGTAGTAAGATCCAACTGTTAATGGTTGTTTTCATATTAGAATTTTAGTTATAAGGCTCTTTAACCCTATTTTAGTTAAACGAAATAATTAAGTAATACTTTACCTTGATTGATCAGGACTAAACCTACAAACAACTTGAGAGAAACAGCTAAGGAATTAGCTTAGAAATAGAAGCACTTTAGCTTACAATTAGTAAGCTAAAAACAATACTTAAAGTAATCAAAATGATTACTAATAATAAGCTTTATGTGTACTTTAATTGAAGTTGAAAACAGACTAAAGAACACTACTTAATTTAAACATAGGCATATACATGGCAACTAAAATCACACCCACCATAGTGCCTACAAAAAGTATAATAAAAGGCTCCAGTAATGTCGACAACATCTTAGATTGCTGTTGTACTTGGTTAGTATATTGTGTATTGAGTTTCTCAAAGATGTATTCCGTTTGATTGGTTTCTTCTGCCACCTTAACCAACGCTACCATTTTTGAATCGAATAACTTATGTGCTTTGAGTCCTGAACTTAAAGAATTACCCTTTAAAACATGACTTTCAATTTGACTTAAAGCATGTTTTAATGGATAGAAATCAATCATTTTCTTAACCAATTGTATGCTATTAATAAGAGGTACTTTTGATGTTGTAAGTAATGCTACTGCCTGAGTAAATTGTGCCAAATAAATAGTTTTTATAAACTTGCCCAAAAAAGGTACTTTAATTAATGTAGTATCTCGAAGTTTTTTATATCTATGGCTATCTTTTAATAGGAGTTTTAGTAAAAATGGGGTTAAGCAACACAATACAATAAACCAACCATTTCCTTTTAAAAATTCCGAAAGATTAATTATAGCTTTTGTAATTTCCGGCAATTCTACTTGTTGTTGTTTAAACATATCCTGGAACATAGGCACAACAAAATTCAACATAAAAACGACTACCAAAATTGCTGTACTTAAAATGATTACTGGATATGTTAATGCACTTATTAGTTGTTTTCTTTGTTCATTCTTTTTTATGTAAAATTCCCCTAACTGGGCGGTTACTTTTGCAAGTGTACCCGTTTCTTCTCCAATCTTAATGGAATAAAATTCGTATTCGGTAAATTGTTTATGGAATTTTAAAGCTTCAGATAAGCTTTTGCCTAGAACTATTTCTTTGTGAATAGCTTCAATTATTTTTTTTGTTGGCTTCTTCTTTTGCGAACTCTCAATTAATTCTAATGCTACTTTTAAATTAATCCCTGCGTTTAACAATACACTTAATTCTGTATAAAACTGTTCTTTTGTTTTATTAGAGAAAGCGTTTTGGAATAAGGTTATGTCCTTCTTTAGAAGTTTATCAATATTATTGTCTTCTTTTTCAGATTTCTTCTGAGTTATGGAATTATCTAGTTGAAAAGCCATTAGTTCATAAATACAGTTGCATCATTGGTTTTAAAAACAAATAGTGTTTTACTTTGAAACTCCTTTGTGAGTTCTATCTTGATCGCATCAACATTTCCCTGATTAACTGGATTACCATTAAAAAACAAGGTTTTTTTAGCTATTTGTAAATTAAAAGTATCTCTTTCGCTAATTATCTCTTTCATGTTCAATTGGTAGCTTGCAGAGTCAACTTCTGACGAAAAAATTAAACGTTCATTTTTATTGTCATACCTAACATCTGTATACTTATGAAAATCAATCCAAAGTGATTGTTTAAGAGTATTGAATTTGGCTGCTTGATTATAATTATTTTGTATAACAAACATGTTTTTTTGTACAATGGACAATATAGAAAAGGCAATACCAATTACAATTGCCGTAATCACTAAAACCACACTTATCTCGCTAAGTGTAAAAGCAGGTATTTTCTCTGGTTTTCTAATCTATTTGTTTTGTTATTATTTGTTGGGTTTTCTTGTTAATAGCAGTAAGCAATAGTTCATCGCTATCTATACGTTCACTGTCTATTGAAATGTTCCAATTTTTATACGCTTCATTATACGGCAACAGAAGTTTCTCATTAATATTTAAATACTCTAATTCGTTTAAATATGCCTCAATATCTGTTGTACTATATCTTATAGAATTTGAAAAAATGTTGTTTAAGCTCATACTAGCTATCATAAAAATAAGTACGATTAGTATAGTTGCTACCAATGTCTCCATTAGTGTTGAAGCTTGTATTTTTTTTAGTACAGCCACTTTATAATGTCTTTATTTGAATTTGCATTAAGCAATAGTCCTGTATATTGTTCTGGTAACTTATCAATATCGATTACTCCATTATAAATATGATTTTGATAAATAGATCCAGATTGTCTTGCAATAAAATTATTGGCATATACACTCCCAAGCACTGTTCCATTTAATTCTATATTTTTATTACAATATAGTTCTCCTTTAATGGTAGCATTCTTCTCAATTAATACTTGTGGATTGAAATTATTCTTTTCCCAACGTCCCTTATAAAACACGAGTCCACTTACAACTGTATTGCTTTTAACTTCAACAATGTTACTGTTCTCATTGTTTTTGTTTACACTATTAATTTCATCGTTTTTTAGAACCAATGCTGAAGGATAATATAATTGGCAATTTTCTCCAACCGATATGCGCTTTGATGCAATTGCCTGAACTCTAGTTTGCACATTGTTTTTAATAACAATCTCTGGAGCAATTAATAAAACATCTCTAAGTTTGGAAGAGGCATCGACAACAATCTTTGAAGCAGATTTAACTATGATATTTCCTATTAATGTTACATCTAGCAAGTGAATGTCTTTAGTGTCGTAAAAAATACTTGTAGTTTTATGAAAAGACCTTTCGTATTTAAGGCCATCAATTAAGTCAATAAAATTATTTGATTCAGAAATTTGAATGTTCTCTAGAAGTCCCTTTATGTTTTCGCTAACTTCATTTAAAACTTGAGGGAATTCATGACTTAACTTAGTGTTTCCATATATTAACTTTGATCCATAATAAGAAGTTCCAGATATATTTCCAGTTCTTACACCCTGACTTGGTAAATACACATCACCTTTAATTCTTGTATCACCAACTACAACCAACGGTTTATTGTTATCGTTTAAATATAATGCTGTTCGTTCTTCGCCACCTGAATTAACACCAACTAAAGCTATTCTTTTATGAGTTTTATTTTTTATTGAAGAAGTTGCGGTGATTTTTTCGAAGATTCCCCAAAATTCTTTTTTAACAGTTACTTCCTTAAAAAAGTCTCCTTCATTAAATGTCGTCATTTTATTTAGCGGAACAGACGTTTTTAAGGCATACTGCATGCCTTTATTGGTGTTTTTAAGGACATCTACCAAGAAATCTGTTTGAGCGCTAAAACGCTTATGACTATTTACAAAAACAACAAATGAAGTTAAAAGTAGTGCTATAACTACTGTTATAAACATTACAAGTTGAAGAGCACCAGCTTTTATTTTTATTATTTTCATTACTGAACAACAATCTTTTTCTGTTCACTCTTATACTTTACACGAATATACTCCGAAGTTCCATTTACTAACGTAACTTCATTAAACGTTTCCTTTTTCTTTAGTAGTTCTTGTTGTCCATTTATAGTTATTACATATAAATTTTGCTCACCTTTCTGCTCAGATATAATACCCTGATAACTGATTTGAGGCCAATTAACAGGCTGCTTTTTTCTTTTTTTGAGTCTTTTTTTCTGTGGCTTATAAATTATTCCTAAAAATGGATCTCTATCTAATTTGTCAATTGAAAATGTATCTACTTCAGTATATTGTTTAAGCTTAAAAACTGCACTTATTTTTGCAGACTGTTCTATAACAGGCTGTGGGTTTAAACCTGAGAAAACTTGGTATCCTACAACTCCCCAAATTGCTAGAACAACTACTAATAATGCATATGTTTTCCCTTTATTATTAATCATTAGTTTTGTCTAATTTCTCCAAGAGTTTTAATAGTTTCTTATTAGTAGTTTCTAAATTTTTTATGCGTTTTTCCTGATCAATGGTATATAAGGTTAATTCTTCTATTTTTTGTAATAATTTGGAATCCATTTCTCCTAAAAGAATACCATTAGCCTCGACTTCTTTAGCACTAGGAATATCTTTTAAGTGCCCTTTAGCTTTAATGTGTTGTTCTACCTCGTTTAGTGTTGGCAGATCATAATCACTTTCAAACACAAAATCACTCCAACCTGTTTCTACTTTTATTTCTTTGGCGCGAATTTTTCCATTGACAGCTAGTTTCCAACCGTTTGGATTTGCTGTACCTATACCTACATTACCACTTGAGCTTTTTATTCTAAAATGTTCTGAGTTGTTAGTCAAAAATCTAATATCATTGCCGTTAAAATGTTGAATATCAAATGTCGAATTAGCCACATTAGTATCTCCTTGACCTATAGACGCAAATTTTATTCCATCTGCACGATAAAACTGCAGGTCTGAATGTGTATAACCTGTTACACCAGAAACCTTTATATTTCCATCCACTTCTAGTTTTTCGCTTGGTGTAGTAGTACCTATACCTACATTACCTCCTCGTTGTAAGACCATAGTTACTCCATCACTATCTTCAAACCTATGTCCATAATAGCCAAAATATTTAAACCTTGAATTAGATATTGTTGGATCATATTGCACATAAGCATGATTATAATGGTTATTATCTAAAGACAGACTGTTTCCAGCAAATAAAGAAATCCCCCCATTTACTTCTAATTTCAAATTAGGAACTGGAGCTGTTCCACTTCCTGGTGTTGCGGTCCCAATACCAACCAAATTATTATGGCTTACTCCACCATTATCAATACCAAACAAAATATTTGAGCCACTTCCATCAGGTGAAAATATTCTTAAATCATTTCCTGCTAAGCCAAAATCGAAATTAGCATTAGTGTCTGTTCTTTGTAAACTTAAAACACTAGCGTTCGCATCTGCTCTTCTAATATCTAACGTAGATAATGGACTGGTTGTACCTATACCTACATTTCCTGCACTAGTTCCTGCCAATATATTAATAGCACCACTATTACCTCTGAAGTCAAATGTTAATCTGCCAGATGAATTGTTGGCATCTTCTACATAAAATCGTGTCCCTGAGCCTGACCCTGAATTTATAAAACTCCAAATATTACCATTTGTATGTGTTCCATTAAACAATACATCAGAATGATTACCATCAACTTTAAATAAATTTGTGGTACTCGTATTGTTTCCAATTGATAATAAGTGAGAGGGTGTAGAAACACCAATCCCAACATTAGTCCCTGTATCTGTTACCTGTGCTTTGCTTATATGAGTTATAAAAAAAACTGCACATAACAAGTACACGTTAATTCCTGCTCTAATTTTTGAGGTATTCATATGTTTTATTTTTATTCTTCTATTGTAAAATTGGTTATAGTATATTTAGTTTGATACGCTGAGTTTTCTCCTCGTACACGCCACTGAAACTCACCATTTTCTAGAGTTAGCAATACATTAGTACTTGTAAGTATGGTATCCTTCACTATTTGCTGAGCTGCTTCAAAATTGGGTGTAGCTATTTGCACATGGTAACTTTCTGCCTCTTCTACTGGTTCCCAAGTAAAATTTACTGCCGCAGTATTTAATGTTACGTTATTAGTTGGGGCTAAAATAACCACGGCAGTATTGGAGATGTTTTTAACTTCTAGTATATCGTCACAGGCTACAAAACCTAGTATTATTAATATCACAAATATTTTTTTCACTGTTTTAAAATTTAAAATAGTCTATCTGTTTTTTAGCACGCTCTGCCGATTTGTAAGTTTTCCCAGAGCAATCACTACCTTGTGCTACCAGGTCGACAATATCTAATTGTTGTTTGCTGTTTTCTTTCCAACAACTATGGGCAGCTTTGTATGCAAATACGACGCCTTGATGAAAGCGCAAAATCTTTATTGAACCATCAGTTTGGTAACACTGTAATACATAGCTCCCCAAATTGTCTTGTATTAGGTGCACAGCATTTGCATTAACCAATATCTCATGGTCTTCTTTATTAAAAGCAACCGAAATATTCGTTACTAAAACTGCCGTATCATTATTACTCAGGTAGGCTTTTACACCTTTATTTTCTATACCATTTAGCGCTTCAATTAACGTTACTTTATCTGCTAATTGTAATTGCACAAATGCTGGTTTTGTTTTTAAGGTGTCTGCATAACGCAAGGTAATTTTAGCAGCTTGGTATTGTTGTGCTTTTGTAAATGCCCTGTAGGTGTTTTTGGTAAATGGAAAACTGCTAACTGTAACTGCTATTGGTTTTGTATAATTAGGGCGGATATCGCTATAAAACTCATTGCTAATAATATTACCATTGGTAGCACCTATACTACCAAGTGTTTGTTGAACTTGTGTGGTTTTTTGCAGCTCTTTATGTATGTTGACTGTTTTACAGCTTACCATACAAAATAGAAAAATGCAACCCTTAAAAATATGCTTACTCATTTACGCTTTATTTCAAGAATAAATGTATTGTAAATCGCTTAGATACGGCTAAGGTTATAGCTCACAAATACTAAGGCTTTTGCTTTGTTATTTTTTGATGTTATTCTGAATGAATGTGAGAAATCTATTCTTTTGTAACGAAAATTAGCTATACGAAGTTTGTAACTGATAATTAACAGTTACTATTCTATAAAACCAGTTTCATCTATCTCTAATACCGTATTATCGTCCTGATAATTTCTAGCACTTGAGTATTTCCAGTCTTCTGGACTGGCAACAAAACCACTTATAACTGGATTGTTGTGAATATAATCTATCTTTTGTTTAATGACTTTTTCACTCCACAACTCTATAGGTTTGTTATGGTGTTGCCAAAACTGATATTTACTTATATTACTCTTTTCTTTCCCTGCTCGCTCAAACATTTTCAACAACCATTCTTTGCGGCTTTCTTGAGCATTGTTTTCTATAGCTCCTATTACACTTTTAGCTGTAAAGTTTTTAAAATCTCTAAGTAAGCCAGATGGATCTTCATTATTAGAACGAAAGATAAAATGTACATGACTTGGCATAAAACAATAGGCATATAATTCCATGCCTTTTGTTGCTCTGCAATAACTAACACTCTCAACTAGAACATTAAAATACAACTGTCTTGTAAACACATCTATCCAATATACCGTTGCAAACGATACAAAATATAAGCCCGCTTTATTATAAAACTTATAGTTTCTGCTCATACAACTAATATAGTAAAAACTTTAGGTCGCTACTCTATACTTCTCTTACTTATACCAATCGCTGCCGCAAGCTTGCAGCTTGTGGTATAACTAACATTGCAACAAAAAGGCTACTATATTTTACTACGGTAGCTTTTATTTATTTTCTTACTCATACTCGCCACTAGTCACAGACTAGCGGGCTTTGTTATGTAGATATATTTAATAGAAAAAGCTACTTTAGAAATAAAGTAGCTTCTATATTATTTCCTTCTTACTCTTACCGCCACTAGTCACAGACTAGCGGTAGCTGGGGGCTACACTTACCAATAATGTGAAAGATTAAATTCATAGAAAATATTTTTCTCTCTATCAATTAAATAAATACAATAGTAATTCTCATTTTTACTATCCTCTAAACCAATTTTTACATCATATAATCCAGATATAAGATAAGCAGTATTATCCTTCTCTAAATCTACAATTAACTCTTTGATAAATTGAACATCTGTCTTATTAACTGTAGTGTTAAATGAATCATTCAAATAGTCTTTAAGAAAACCATAAATTTTTAAATTAGGTTTAATTAAATTCCAGTTTTTTGCTTTAAAATCAGAATTAGCAACAGGATAATTTTTAATTTCTTTCAACTCAACCTTATGATTAATCTTAAAAATTGAAACTTCTATAGTTCCTAAATAAAAGCCCCTTTCTTTATTTAAAGAAAAAGCCTCAGGTAATGCTTTTTGATTACATGAAAAAACTAATATTAACACTAATAAACTTAATCTATATAACATAATCTTTATTTAATCAACTCCTGGAGGGCTAATTCCTCTTGGTCTAGGTATATATTTCATATTTATGGTACCTGAACCATAACCATAAAAACTAAAATCATCTCCAGCACCTTTTATCCATTTCCTCCAACTCTTAAAATCATAAGTATCAATCCCTCCATTAGATCTTGATTTTAAAGTTACAATTCCTTTTTGAGGGTCTAGTAAAACAACTCTAAGTGTTCCATATACGCCTGATAATGTATTATCTCTTGCTGGTCTATATAAAATATTTGGGTTATCGGCATGAATATCAAAATATTTAAAAAAATTAACTGACATCTCATTTTTCCCACCAAAATCATCAACGCCTAACCTACTACTTTTAAAATTCATTTTTGAAATATCTACAAAAAGAGGCTGTCCATTACCTTCTTTTCTCCACTTGTCTGCTTCTCCAACTGTAACGATTCCATCCCAATCAGGACGACTAGGCAGTGTCAACATATGAGCATATATTTTAGCAAAAGCTGTACCTGAATATGAATCACTACTCATCCAATTACTTAAAAAACTACCTCCATTACTCAAAATATCTGATTGTGCCATCCCATTCGTAAATTCCCCATCATAAACTATAGCTTCTCCTTGTAAACCATATTCATCAACACCTCTAAAAGTCCCATCGGAGCCATAAATCGGATTATCCTCCCCTCCATCAGGGTCAACATGTGTAATTGGATTATTACCCATTCCAAGATAAGGGCTTGAATATTGTCCAGCTGGATCAGTAGTCAACCATCTACCAATTCGGCTATCCCATAAACGTAATTGGAAGGCTTCTTTCCCTGTTTCTGGATCTTTCTCTTGACCCTGATAGGCATAGCGGTAGCCATTGGCATCCACTAATTGGGTATTCATAACCATACCAAAAGGGTAATAATCTGTAGCACCTTTTAAATCTTGCGCACCACCCGCTACTTTTCCCACCAATACACGTACATTCCCTAAGTGGTCAGTAATTTGATATACTGAAGCTTCTTCTGGTGTTGCAGCACTTCTATAATACACCCCTAAACGGCTAGCGCCATAAATAGTATGCTCTTTAACCATATTACCTTGGTATACTGCTAAAATGGTTCCGGCAGCATCCCTAATATAATAATCACTTTTTGTCAATGAGCCTGTCGTGCCATAAATATCTTTACGTACACGGTGTCCTTTATCATTATAAAAGAACTTTACCAAAGGTACATTTTTTTTAGACACTTCGGTTACCAGTCCACTGGTATTATATTTATATCTAATAATATTTGTAGGGTCAGCAATAGTAGCAAATTCATGATCTTCTATAAGTTGTCCTATGCTATTATACACATAATTTCCTGGTGCTTGACCTTCTAGGTCTGTGGTTATAGCAGAGTTCTCGACTGTGTCACTTACATAATCTAATTGGTTTTTACCAGATTTATAATGATAAGTAAAATTATCCATAGCATTGATGCCACTTACTGTATTAGCATTACGCTTTAACTTTTCTATGTTTCCATTGGCATCATATTCTATGTTTGTAACATCATAATCACCATTATTACTTAAAAAGCCATCTACATCTATAATAGTGGTGCTAAAAACACTTCCATTTTGCGCATGGAACCCTGGTAATAGGGTAATGCTTTCGGTAGCCTCAATAGCTAAACTACTACCACTACTTGTAACTGCCGTAGAGGTTTCGTGTGGGTTGGCAGTTGTAGGTACAGGTGTACTGTACTTACCAAAATAAGCATCGGTTAACCAATTGTTTTTATTATAGCGATAGTCATACGTAGTTTCTTCGCCTACACCAAACGATCTATAACCATTATTCCAACGTAAACCTTTTATATTTCCGTTAAACTGGTCTTTTCCAAACGTGGTCGTTTCTACATTGCTTAAAGGACGTTTATAGTCATTTTTATGGTAATCTATCGCTAAGCCAAACAAATCGTTATTATCACCGCCAGGGTCTTTAGCAGCAGTTAAACTAGGGTGGTTTATCCCTTTAAGTTGCCCATTTAAATTGTATACATAATCTAGACCCTGTAAGTCTTCAGCAATATTTAAACGCTTTAAGGCACCGTTTTCATAATAACTATATTCGGCATGGGTAATATAAGCTACTCCATCGGTAGAGGTTTCAACCTTTACCAGTTCGTTAACAATATTATAAGTATAACGATGTATAAATCGTTCGCCCTGATTATTCTTTTGATAATCAACTGAGGTTACAGCGCCTGTTATTTGATCGTAAGTATAATTGATGGTTTTAAAACCTAGACCGGTAATATTTTGCACGACCCACTTTACACGATCATACACGTCATAACTATAATAAGTTGTCGTATTTTCATTGGATGTTTTTGCTACATTGCTTGCTAAAAATGTAGGGTTGCTATAACTGCTATGCACTCCTGTTAATATTGCCAGATCTGCACTTTCTAAATAATCGTAGGTGGTAAATTGTTGTTCTTTTTTTGTTCCAGATGGTAAAGTAACAACATCAGGATCGGCAGTAGCAAAAGCCGTACTTTCTACAACACCACTTTCTATAGGTCTTCCTAAGTCATCGTAATTGGTATATGAAAATTCAGCATCAGACACATTACCATCATCATTTGGGTCTGCTTGTTTAGAGTTTTGAGAAAAGCGTATTTGACCATCTTCTCTATATTTAAAATTTGCTGTGCCTTCATCTGGGCTTGTGGTGCTCACTAATTGCCCCAATGTATTGTATTGAAAGGTCGTTTCTAAATGATTTAAAGGTTGCTTTGAAGATATTAAACGACCTACATCGTCATAACTATTTAAACTATAATCGTAATAATTTTCTTTGCATGATATACTTATAGTTGTTGCTGGCGATATAGGGTCATAATCCTCGAGATTAGTAACTGACACTCTATAAAACCCATTAGCTAAAGTGTTTGTGGCAGCTGTAACCAGTGTTTCATTAATAAGATCGTGTACTTCGGTTATTATACCAGATACACCATTAACAGTAAACCCAGTGGTACCTACTGGCACATGTATATCTACAAAACCTTGTTTGCTAATATTTACGGTTTGATTTCTAACTGCAGCGCCTCCTGTTCTGGCTGCTGCTAAAGCTTTACCATCGGTATCACTAAAAGCCACCACTTCATTACCATGCACATCTCTGCTTATGCTTTTAATAATTTTTCTACTACCATCGCTGGTTTTATAACTAGGATCGTTAAATGCACCTGCTTGGGCAAGCTCATCGCCTGCTGGCATAGAAAAGGCATGTCCTTGTATCCATTCTTTTGTTCCGTCATTATCTGCATCAACTTTATTACCGCCAATAGTTTTAAGTACCGAACCAGGGTTTAACTTACTGTAAATAGTTCGTGAAAACGGATAATCGGTAATATCCTGATAATCATTACCTTCTCCAGCAGCATTGGTATTCTGCTCACTATAAAACCAACCCAATGTATTAGCTGTTGTTCCCACTTGAGCTGGCGCTTCAGGTGTGGTTTCAAAATCTGAAGTGGTATAATTACTTCCGTCTGTTTTTCTCATAAAAGCATTATCGAAAAAAATATGTCCTTGAGAGTTTATTGGCGCACTTAACGTTTGTACTGCAGGTCGTCCTGCATCGTCATATTTAATTTCATTTGCCCATACCTTACCAGTTTTAATATCTAAGTTTTGAGTTTGTAAAAGTTTACCCAGATCGTTATAATAAGTTTTACTTTTAGAAGTACCTTCGCCTGAGGCATTATACGTATAAGTAAGTACGGTATTATAAGGTTCGGCCGTTAAATCATTTGGCGGACAACCATTATTCCCCGCAGGACCAATATCATTTGGACAGAGATCGCCACTAACCAACACATAGGTGCCTCCTGTAGGCATATTACATTGCACTATTGGAATTTTCCCTCCCAATCCGTCACCATCGGCATCAAGATACCATATGGTTGCAGGATGAATATTAGCATCTCCATCGTTACAATCTCCACCATTAGGAACATAAAATGCAGAAGACGGTTCGCTTCTATACTCTGTATTACTATCTACTCCATAATCATCACCATCAGCATCATAATAAAAGGTACTTGGCGGAATATTTGTAATAGCAGCATTGGTATCATCTAAATCGCCTCCTACCACCACGGGGTTCGTTAATCCTATAGCAGAACAGCCCAGATGGGTAACATTTGGATCTCCAAAGCCATCATTATCACTATCCTGAAACCATACACGCTCAATAGTAATTGTGCTATCAGTATCGTCGCAATCTTCATTATTAATAGCATAACCTGCTGGTGGAGTTGAGCTTGATTGACAAATTAAAGTGATAAATCCAGTACCATAACCATCACCATCATTGTCTATATAAAATTTTCTTGGATAGATATTAGCATTATTGTCATTACAATCACCACCAGATTTAGCATAATTGCTAGGGTTAGGGCCATAAAAGCACATAATATTTCCGGCACCGTAACCATCTCCATCATTATCAAAATATCCTCTTTTGCCACATCCACTAGGGCCATCATCAAAACAATTTACACAATCCTGCCCATAGGCCATGGTAAAAGAAACTATTGAGAAAAAAATAACGAGACGGTATTTTAGTTTGTATTGTTTCATAATTTTAAACATGTTTTATTTTTAGCTTACTAGTATTATTAATTTTGAGGGTTACCTCCTCCTGAACCAGAGTCACATTCATTATTATTCCTTATCACTCTAATAGATTCCCCTAAATAACCATATTGATTATCGGTTACAACCAATTTCACATAACGTGTATCACAACCCGAAAGATTCGTCCAATCGAAATTTGGAGATGTTGAAGACCATGCCGTTTCAAATTGTGTGCTTGAATCACCAATGCCTTTGTACCATTTAAAACTATAATTTCCTGAACCTCCTGTTACTGTAGCAATAAATTCCTGATGTGTAGCATTAGATGCTCCATAGGTAACCGTTGCAAAGAGAGGTTGAATAACACCTTCAATAGGGTTACTAAATTGATATATATGCTCTGCGACTTTTTTAAAGCCGCCTGTTAAATTGGTGTCATCCACTACCTCACTAAAGGTTCTCACCAATCTACCTATAGCATCATATTCGTATGTTGTAGAAAGATTATTTGCGCCTAAAACGGCTTCCAGTTCTTCCCAATCGTTGTAAACATAGGTAACCATCGAAGAGGTTACTGGATGAATTCTAAAATCGTCAAAAAATATAGTGCCAGAATTTGCTTTTACATAAACTGTTTTGCTATTAGTGTCCCAGTCTACATAATGGTTTAACAACACCCAATCACCAGATGGAATTACCTCTCCGTTAAAGGATTTCAAGCTTAATCCATCGAAAACTTTTGCATTTGTATAATTATCTTTTGAAGCCCAAACTGAAATTTTGTATCTCCCAGCACGATGTCCCGACAACAGATCTGTTTTAAATCCTTGTTGTGTACTTACCTCAATTGAATATTTTCCTGTGTGTGCTTTTACCAAAGTGCGTCCCACACTTGAAATTCCATCATCAAAAGTTGATCCATCTAAATATTCAGCACCAGAATAGAACATTTCTTGATAAGCAGCATTGGCTACAGCCATCACTTTAGTGTTACGGTCTCCCATTTTTGTTGCTGCATAATTCCCATTAATATCAACAGACTCAAGTGGTAAAGAATACTCATCGTATTTTGTGATTTCAGAAAGTTGTTTCCATTGTGCTGCTTGCGAACCAGCATTTACATTCCAATTAAAACCGTCATCCTCACCACTAAAATTAACATACACGCCATTTCCATCAAGTTGACCATTCCATGTAAAGGTTTTATGTTTTCTCCATACATCTGTACTTAATATTGCACCATTTACATTATAAGAATATACATCAGGTTTCCAGGTAGTTATTCCTACTCCTGTTTCCTTCCATGACCCAGATTGATTTATATAGCTTTTTGTCATGGCTTCTTGTGTTAGCATATTTTTATTGTTTACATTATCTGCTTTACTACCTAAATCGGAATATTTAGTATAAGCAGGAATTGTTTCTGTTTTAAATTCAGTCCCATCACTACTTTCAGTCCTAGTTTCTAAAAGTTGAGATGATATTTCATCATAAGTATCAAAATATGTAGTGCTTGTAAATCCACCTTGAATAACGGTTGTAGACTCTAAAACACTTGGATAGGTAGTTCTTGTAGAGGAACTAATTAACCACCTATCAGATCCATTATTATTGTTTTCATAGTCTATTTCTTTATAAGTCTGAAAAGATTCTTGTGTAATTCCTTGAGAAATATTTTCAGTTGATTTATAATTATTAATAGTTTTACTTAAAAGCTGCCCATAATTATTATAGCTTGCTTTAGACAATAATTGGCCTAACGATGCCATGTTATCCTTCAACTCGATATTCTTTAATAAAACAGCAAAATTACCACTAGAGGAACTGCTTTGTGGAGCTGGACTCAACTCAAGAACATCCTGAAATCCAACATTGGTAACATTATGTTTTATTGGCAATACTTTAAATTCATACTGCGTATACCCTAATGATTCATTATTTGTACCATACGATGTAGTTTTAACATGTCCATACATTGGTACCGGAGGAGGAAGTTCCATACCATATGGCACCTCATTAGTAACCTCGTTAATATATGGCACATAGCTTACAATTCCAGAAGTGTTTGATGTTCCAGGTATACTATAATCATAATCTGTTCTGTATTCTGCAAAACCATCGGTAGTCTTAACAGATTTCACTCTAACCCCTGCACTATAGTCTCCAGTTGGAATAGTAACTCGTGCAATCTCAGGGTAATCTGAAGATAAGTCTGAACAACTAGTTTTACTAGAATAAACATCTGTATGTAACGTTGGATCTCCATTAAACCTAAGCGTTAAAGTTTTTCCGGCATTAGAAACAGATATTACCGTAGCCATTCCATAAAACGACTTATAATCATATAAAACATGATCTATTAAAGGGTTTCCTGCATTATCATGTTCTGTACACGATTGAAACTCTATATAACTTACGGGTAATTGACTATTTGAACTTACGTTATAATCACTAAATGGTTCATCTGAATGAATTGTAATTTCATTTCCGTTTGATACAACACCGTCAAAAAACAACTCATGCTCTGTGGCTGAAATAAATGTTTTAGGTTCATATTCAATTTCAATTTTCCCTCCAGTAGGCATTGTAATTTCTCTTAAATTCCAAACTTTTGGATAAAATTTATTATAGCCCCATTTATCCTTTTGATTTAAATAATAAGATCCTAAATGGTATTCAAAATTATAAGATGGTTTAAGTTGAACACCTCCCTTTCCTTTAAAAGTTACATGGTTAAGTGTTAAACGCCCATTCACTCCTCCAAATGTGTACGGTGCTCCTGATGCCAGATCATAACTATATCCTGAAAAATCAACAATTTTAAGTGACTTATCTCGAAGTGTGTTTAAGCTGGTAAAATCATTTATATCCAACACATTATTTTGCATACTATAGTTTATAACCTTTGAATCTCCATCTTCATAAATTTTATCATAGAATGTTACCGTCTCTGAAAAATTAGGCGCAGGTATAGAACTTAAGCTACCTACATTATTTTTAGATATGGATGAAGCCTCATCATTGTCTAACAAAATGACCTCTCTTAATCGTAATAAAGATTGCCCTTTAAAGCTTATTGTTTTATTAGTATTCTTATCTAAACGGTGTTTATAGAATAGTTGTTTCCCTTGACTATCATTACGTTCTTCTTTAATAAATAATGCTGTATGTGTTCTGGTAATTACTTTGTCTAGATAATAAATTTCTTTTCTGCCCCAGGTGTAATATTTAAGATCTGGATTTGAACTATCTACAGAATATTCTTCCCCATGAGGCGCGTACCATATATAACCATTACTCCATTTTCCATAATCCATAGTAACCCAATATCCATAATCATCATCATCAGCCAAATTATTCCCATTAATATCAACAAAGTCTGGCCCGGTTATAGCAGTTAATAGCCAATGTGTTGCGTATTTTTTCAACTGTCTTTTTTCAAAAAAAGCTTGTTCTTCTCCAGGTCTACTTGCAATCATTCCATATTGTCTGGAAACTACTTCATGATTATAAACTGGAATTGAATAATGGTACGTTTTTCCATCTGGAGTTGTCACTTTAAATGCCCCAATTCCATCAGGATCAAAATTAGTTATATCCCCATAGTTAATTGTAGCATTGGCCTTTAACAAACCTGTGGTATATGCTGCTGAGGTAGATAACTCTGTATTAGTGAAAGACTCGACATAACGACCTCCACGTTTACGTTCTTCTTCTATAGATGGAGCCGAATCTAAATAATCAAAAATTGAGATATTAGAGTTACTATTATTAAAATTTGCTGGATCTACTAACAATGAAGATGAATATTCATTCTCAAAATGAAATTCTGGTTCTATGTTAAACCCAGCATTGGTATTATTCTGAGTTTTATAACTAATTTCATAATCGCTATTATAACTTCCACTTTCTTCAATGTCTTTTCGTAAGCCTTGTAAGGCAGCATTTCTATAAAGTGTTGGTTTCATTGAACCAGAGATTCCTTGCGCTGTTACTCTATAATTATCGTAATTAGGAAATACTGCATTATTCCTATCTAATTCTAACGTATTATTAGAAGTACCATTAAAGTCCACCTCATAGATATCACCAAAACTATCAACATCGTTTATATAGTTAACAACATAACTATCTACATTTGGGTGCGTATGCCCTGGATCTACATGGTGCTTAAAATTTAAAGGACCGTTATTGTAACTACATTCCCATCTTCCTGTTGTAGCTTCTAAACCTTTAAAATACAAAGGGCCGCTAACACCAGTTGTTTCTAATTTATCCAGATAATATTCAATTTTTTGATAGCCAAAACTTGCAGTAATCATTCCTTCAGCTGTTGGAATATACAAAGGAATAAACCACCCACTTTTTTTAATATTATAATCGCTTTGAGATACGGCATTTTCAAACGCAAAATTTGCTCCAGTGCCTACACCTTTAATTTTACCCGTAACACTTATGCCTTTTGATGATAAATTAATTCCAATGCTATTTTTTTTACTACCTTCTCCTTTACCATAATTTGCATTTACTGAAATGTCACCACTCCAGCTGGAATTTAGTCCTAAACTAAAACTTTGATTATAATACATTCCTTTTTTACCCGATTTCTCCTCCCATCCTATACCACCACTTAGTCCAAACCCATTAGTGCCAACACTCCCACCAATTGAGAAAGGTGTTTCTTTTATTCCAATTGAAGCACCAACAGAAGCACCATCAGACCCCAAGCTTCCATTTACACTTGCATTCTCACCAACTCCAAACCCAAAGCTAACTGCCCCTCCAAATCCTTTATCGTCAGAATGAGAAATAGAAACCCCAACAGAACCTCCTCCAGTAGTAAATGATGTATATCCTAAACTAGCAGAAAGATATGTTGCTTGATCTCCACTATCATAAAAATACTCTTTAAAACGTGCATCTTTCCAATCGTCTGGATAGCCATTAACTGATCTATTAATCGCTCCTGGATTTAAGGTCCAGCCTAAGCCTACCCAAGATGATTCTTGATCCATTGCAATTCCCGCATGATAAGACAACGCTAATGGATAACCTCCTTCAGGCGAAGGCACATTTAGCAAAGGCAATACATAAGTTAAATCACCAGTTCCTAAACTCACCATATCAGTAGCATCTACAGGTTCAAAGCTAGAAGCTTCAGGAGAAGTAGGTCCTTGTGCCTGTGAATTTATTGTGCATAATATGCACACTACCATAATTAAAACATAATTGGCAACTACTTTATCCAAGAATTTAAACTTATTCATAATTAGTTATTGGTTTGATTATTTTTTACATTTTTGATTATAAAAGTGAACGATCTCTTTAATATGCTTTAGCTTTAAAGTTTCTTCTTTAATTTTTTCAATTAGCTTTGGGCAATCTTTAAAGAATTTGACCCCTTCTTTTTTAAAATTTTTTGAGAACAACGTATTAGAACCTAAATAGGTTGCTTTTTTATCGCTCGATCTGAGTATGTAATAGCTGTTTGTTGAAAAAGTGTATTCCCCAATAAAGCCTCCATTACCTCCAGGAAAAGGTGCCCTGTTCATTGATGAAATTCTATAAAGATTTATTTCACCACCTATTACTTGCTCTAATACACGTGGTCTTTTTTTATTGTTCACATATAAATAAACATAGGTTAGAGGTAACTTATCATAATGTATTACAGCATGATCTAATAATGCAAAATGGTACTTACTTGGTTTATCTTTTTTATCAGGTTTATATTTTATATAATCTCCCGTAAGTTTTCCTAAACCAGTAAGTACTGTTCCATCTTTAAAAAATAATTCTACCTTATTTTTTTGAGCACAAACTAATGTACTATCAAGTAGAAACATAAGAATGACTAGAAGTGCTTGATTTTTCATCTCTCTAGAATATTAACTGTGGTTCTTTAATAAGTTTATCAATAGGTATTTTAAATTTCACTTCGCCTGTAAACAGCCCCAAATCTTCAATTGTAACGTTTAAATAACCTTCTGTTAATTTCTTTTCATCCCTTGGATACACAAACATAATGGTGGTTGCCTTACTCATACCGTACATACGTGGGTAAATAAAATCGGCCATTTCCAGGGTATCTTTTGTTTCTGTAAAAAGATGCACTTTGTCTTGCATTCCAAAAGCCAATTGATTAACCATGGCTCCAAACTCATTTCTGTTTTTGGGCGCCACACTTAATAGCTCCTGACTATTTTTACTCATACTTATATTGAAATACATGTATTTACCATATTTGCTTCGTAATTCATTTATTTCCTTAGCATCTGCTACAATATTGCCTAGCTCCTGTTTTACTAAAACATCTGTTGGGCGGTACATTAAAGTAAAATCTACTCCATTTATGGTTTTATGTTGGGTATAGCCATTACTCTCATTCCTTAAATATGCAAACATCTGTGTTTCATTATCAAAGCTATTAGCATTGCAACTAGTAACTAACATGACAACACCTATTAGCAATAATAATGACACTGTAGTGGCTAAAACCTCTATTCTATTTCGCTTCAAACTCTGCATTTAAACCTTCTAGTACTTTTTCTGTTAAATCGGTGCCTTCGTTGGCATACATTATATTACCCGCTCCACTAGCTCCAAAAATGATTCTGTAATTATTTTCTTTACCATAAAGCTTTATGTAGTCATTAATATCGTTAATGACTGTTTGTGTTGCCTTTTGGTCTTCCTCTTGAATCTGTTTTTGTATGGCTTGTTGATAGTTATTTATTTGCTGTTGCTTGTTGCCTAATAATTGCTGCTTAAGCTCCAACTCTTTTCTACTCATTTTAGAGCGTTCTTTTTCATAATTCTTTAATTCTTTTTGCCAATCTGCCATTAGACTATCTACATTGGCATTTAAAGTCTTTGCCTTTTCTTCAAAATCGGCTCTAACAATTTTTGTTCGCACATAACCATCCAAAAGCTTATTAACATCAACATATACTAAGTTTGAAGATTTTTGTAATTGTATAGCTGTAAACACACAGGCTATTATGGCAATAATTGATAGAGGTAATGCTAGTTTGTTCATTTGTATTAGTTTTTTTGACAATTAATTTTTTGATTTCTTTTTTAGAAGCAATTGCTCTAATTTTGAAAGACGTTCTATTAACTCCTGATTGATCTGTTGTTGATTTTTTAGTTGTGTCTCTTGAGCACCTAACTTCTTTTCTTGATCTATTGTATATAAAGTGAGTTCTTCAATTTTTTCTAAAAGCTTCATGTTCATTACTCCTAAATCAACACCATTAGCTTCCATTTCTTTAGCAGAAGGAATATTTGGCAAGTGCTTATTAGTATTTATATATTGTTGAAGTTGTTTAAGTGAAGTAAGCTTATAATCATTAGCAAATACATAATCGGGTCCTGGAACCGATAAATCTACCTTTACTTCTTCGGCATGTATTTTACCCTTAACGGTAAGTTTAGAGTCTGGAGTTGTGGTACCGATACCAAGGTTACCATTAGAGTTTAAAGTCATTTTTTCTCCTCCTCCATTCCACATAGACAAGCTTGAAGAACCATGATTATACCTAACCCGACCACTATTTTGAGAATCTTCATCTCCAAACCATAATTCACTATATCCATTAGACTTCCCAATAATTGAGATAAAAGACCTATTCGAATTAGCATTTTCAAAAATTGCCGTAGTGCCAGCAATTGGAGACCAACTATTTCCTGTACTACTAGCTTCTACGTGAAATTTCACATCAGGATTAGTAGTTCCAATACCTGTATTTCCATCTTTATCAACCGTAACCCTAGCAACATTATTTGTTGCTATTTGAAAATCAAAATTTCCTGGAGATTTAACGAACAAACTGTTTACAGTAGAATTAGTGAAATCTTGATTCGCATCTCCTGTCAATCCTATGTATCCATTAGTTACTCCTCCATCTTGAGAAAATTTTATTCTTGGATTATCATTTTCATTATTATTATCCGTATCTGCTTCAATAGTTAAAACAGCATCATTAGATGTTCCAGCACTTAAATGCAGACGCGAAAGTGGATTAGTAGTTCCAATACCAACATTACCATTACTATTTACATATAATTTAGCATATTGCTTTTGAGCAATGGCATTAGTTCCTATAGTTTTTGAAGCAACACCTATCATAAAACTATTAGCGTGGTCAGTATAAGGATTACCTATAAACCAATTATTTGTTTGCCCTAGTGAAAAAATGCCCGCTCCTCTATAGTCGTTATGGCTTTTTAAAAACACTCTTGACGCAACATGTCCACTAGCGTTATCTGCATTAATCTCTATAATATCATTAGATATTATATTACCATTAACTGTTAATGTCCCGTTTACAGTTTCATCTTGAGCTCTTAAGCTTAATGTTGTTACAAAAAGTGCTATAAAAAAAATTATCCTTAACATATTACTTATTTATTTGATTTCAACTCTTTAACTGCTTGAAGGAGTTTATTAATTTGTTGTTGCTGTTTTAGAGTATAAAGCGTCAACTCTTCAATTTTTTCTAAAAGCTTCATGTTCATCACTCCCAAATCAATACCATTAGCTTCCATCTCTTTAGCAGATGGAATGTTTGGTAAATGCTTATTAATATTTATGTATTGTTGAAGCTGTTCAAGCGAGGTTAACTTGTAATCATTAGCAAAAACGTAATCTGGTCCTGGAACCGATAAATCTACCTTTACTTCTTCGGCATGTATTTTACCCTTTACTGTAAGTTTTGAATCTGGATTAGAAGTTCCTAGTCCTAAATTCCCATCTTGATCTAACCTCATGTATTCATTCAACAAATGTTGACCGTCCGAATCAGACCCTACACCTTTTCTATAAAGCCATCTAAACCCATAATTTGAACCTTCAATGACTCCTTTATGCGTATATTTATTCTTCCCATAAAAATGATCTTTAGTATCGTCGTTATTACGATAAGCATTAAAACCAATATAACCTGCCCATTTATTAGAGCTTCCTCCCCAATTGGTTTCATATGTCCAATCTAATTGTAAAACCCTAGACTTACCAGCTCCAATTCTGCCTTCAACATCTAAAGGGTTAGTAGGAGATGTAACGCCAATACCAACATTCCCTCCATTAAAATAAGACTCACCTCCGGAATCAAGCCTTACTTTTACTTGGTCACTATCATCATATATATACATTCTATGGTTATTGCTTCCTCCAAAATAAAACTGCTTGCGTTCACCACTCGAACCACCTCTTTTAAAATAAATATTAGCTCCCCATCTTCTATGCTTAAAAGTAGTTTCTGCTGTTCCGCCATCTAAATAATCAATAGAAAACCCTTCAGTATTTGTTGAATCAAATTTGCCTATACTAAGTTTTCCGTTTACATGAAGTAATGTTTCTGGGTTAGTTATTCCTATACCTACATTTCCATTAGACTCTATAGTTAGTTTATTAGAAAAGTTAATTTCGTTTGTAGCAAAGCCTAAATACATTACATTATTTTCGGCCCACCATTTCCATTGTTGTCCATAATTTGTTCTATTAATAATAAACCCACCATTTGAATAATTGGAATTTTTTAATTCTATATTTGGGGAAGAGCTACCCTCAACAGTTAATTCGTGAGCTGGATTTAAAGTACCTATCCCAGCATTCCCTGTTACAGGAAACGTATTGGTTTGAGCCAAAGCACTAACTACTATACATAGAAAAAAACAAACTGTAAAACTGAATTGATTCTTCATAAACTTGCACTTTAATTTTGAAGTTATGAAGTTAATACAGGTATTTTATTCACCGCTAAGCATTTACCTTACAATAAAAAAAAAGTATCCTTACTTTAACTAAGCCTTATATCAAGTTTAATATATTTATCCTAGAATATTATGATTACAATAATAAGCTGAAACCTTACAATTAATAAGGTTTAACCTTATTGAAATTTGATCAGATACAATTACTTTGGTAAAAATTTTGTGATTCTCCCTAAGAACTGGAACATAAAATTGATTATTAGCATGAGTAATTTTATTAACATTTTAATAGTGGATGATGAACCACTTATAATTAATTCATTTGAGAATGTATTTGACCATTTGGAAAATATCCATTCTGACTTAAGTTTTAAAATAAAGTCAGCTACCAACTGTGATGATGCTTTATTCGAAATCAACAAAGCAGTAATAGGTAGTCCTCTTAACTTAGTAATCCTTGATATAAGTATACCTCCCTCAAAGGATAAAAAGTTTTTATCTGGGGAAGATTTAGGAATTGAATTAAGGAATAATTTCCCAGATGTAAAAATTATTGTATTCACTTCTCATGGAGACAATTACCGCTTAAATACCATTTTAAAAAATGTAGATCCAGACGGTTTTTTAATAAAAACTGAAATAGGGTTTAACGATTTAATAAAAGCAGTCTCTAAAGTACTAACAAGCCCTCCTTTTTATAGTGACACTGTCTTAAAACTGATTAGACGGCATGTTTCAAGCGAAATTGTTCTAGACAAAATAGACAGGCAAATGTTATACTTACTATCAAAAGGAACTAAAACAAAAGATATCCCAAACTTTGTAAAACTATCTAAAGGTGGTGTAGAAAGGCGTAAAAGACAATTAAAAGAAATTTTTTGCATCGAAAACAAAGATGATAAAGTGCTACTAGAAATTGCAACTGAAAAAGGTTTCATTTAAACAAATTGATTGACATGAAAAAACTACCCGCATACAATTTACAAGAGGTATTAATTGTACTGGCCATAATTGGAATTCTATTGTTATTGGCATTGCCAAATTTAATGCCCCTAATAAGTAAGACCAAAAGTATGGAGGCGCAAATACAGTTAAAATACATCTATAATTCGCAAACTACATATAGATACATGTACTCTAAGTTTACCACAGAGTTAAACGAGCTAGATTACGAAGCACCGAAAACTATTAAAGACAATGGAACCGGTAATTATACATACGAAATATTGGATGCCTCTAATAGCAACTTTAAAGCTAGAGCAACGGCGATTACCGATTTTGACGGCGACGGCATTTTTAACGTATGGGAAATAGATGAAACTGGAACACCCAAACAACTAGTAAAAGATTAATGTTATTAATTAAAGTTTTATTAATACTAAGCTTACTCTTGATATTTTATCAAGACCTTAAAGAGCGTCAAGTATATTGGTTTCTATTTCCAATAGCTGCATTTTTCTTTGGGGTACTTTATTATACCAACACCATTAAAACACTATTTTTTTTATCGGTGGTAACCAACCTTATGTTTGTTGGTGTTTTAGTACTTGTAATCTATTTATATGCGCGTTATAAATTAAAACTAGGCATATTCAATGTATTTGGCTTAGGTGATCTATTATTGTTTATAGGTCTTGCTTTTACATTTTCGTCTGTTTCTTTTTTGGTTCTTTTTGTTTGTGCTCTCATTTTTTCTTTGCTGCTCCATATTTCAATTAAGAGATCGAATGCTACCGTGCCATTAGCTGGCTATATGAGTTTATTTTTTGGAATAACCTATATCGCTCAATGGATGGGATTTATTAATAACCTCTATAGTTTATAGTATGGAGCATACATTTGATATACCTACTCCACTTTTGCAGCTCATTAATAGTGAGCAAGCTTATCACTATAAAATTGTTCCTACAGCAGCTCATAATGGTACGCTAACTTTTAAGTCTATCAATACTTCTGAAGCCTTAAAACAAGAATTACAAATTGTACTTGGAAAGAATATAGAACTTATTGAAGAGAGTGAGGAAAAAATCCAAAACTACCTAGCAAAGAACTTTAGAAAAAGTGTAACAACTCAAAGTAAGAGTTTAGAGTATAACAACGATTTTTTAGAAAATCTCTTGATTACTGCAAAAAACATTGGCAGTAGTGATATTCATTTTGAACCTTATGAAAACAGATGTAGAGTTCGATTTCGCCTTGATGGAAAACTAAAAGAACAATACATCATTCCTTTAGATGAATATCCAATAATTGTAAATAAGCTAAAAATTAAAGCAGGGCTTGATATTTCCGAAAAACGCTTACCTCAAGATGGACGTATAACCGTAAAATTAAATTTTGACGAATTCGATATTCGCGTGTCAAGCTTACCAACATTATATGGTGAGAAGATTGTACTTCGTATTTTAAGTAAAGATGCCAGTGACATCTCCCTTGTGGATTTAGGTTTTACAAAAACAGAGCTTAAAACATATAAAGAATCAATAAGAAAGCCTAATGGCATTTTACTTATTTCTGGACCTACTGGTTCTGGAAAAACAACGACACTTTACGCTACATTGAAACTCTTAAATGATACTAAAACAAATATCCTAACCATTGAAGATCCTATAGAATATACTTTAGAAGGTATCAATCAAGTACAATTAAAAGAAAATATAGGTTTAGACTTTGCAAGTACATTGCGTACTTTTCTTAGACAGGATCCAGATATCATTATGGTAGGAGAAATTCGCGATGTCAAAACAGCTAATATGGCTATTCGAGCATCATTAACTGGACACATGGTACTTTCAACCATACATACAAATTCTGCATGGGCTACTATTTCAAGGCTAGTAGATATGGGAATACCTCCATTTCTAATTGCAAGTACTTTAAATATAAGCTTAGCCCAGCGCTTAGTGAGAATACTATGTCCTGAATGCAAAAAAGAAACTAAAATTGAGAAGGATATTTTCCCTCAGAATTTTGAGGTCCCAGAACATCTTAAAACACACTTTACAGCTCAAGGGTGCAATCATTGTTATCATACAGGCTATAGTGGTAGAAAAGCTATTTACGAAATTATCCCCATTACTAAATCTGTTATAAAACATATTAAAAATAACGACTTAGAAATTGACAATTATCTGGAGGAAAACAATATAAAAACCCTTAAGCACAATGCTATCAATTTAATTGCAAAAGGCATAACCTCAGTTGAAGAGGTATATACCTTACTAGCAGATTGATAAAAGACCATATTATTAATGAAAAGACTATTATATATATTTTTTCTTCTCGTATTATGTACTGCATATAGTCAGGAGAATAATGAGCGTTTAAACAAGTTAAAACAGAATTTAGAGTTACTTTCTATAGAAAGCCCTGGGCTAACTGAAAACTATAAAACCGACATAAATGTTTCTAATATTACACTATCAAATTTATTAAAAGCGGTATCTAGGATTCATAAATTAAACATAAATGTAGCTTCCGATTTAAATAACATTAATGTTATTAATAATTTTCCTGAAGTTACAGTTTTTGACCTTCTTCTTTTTTTATGTAAGGAATACAATCTTACAATGGAGTTTACAGGAAATATAATAGCAGTTAAACCTTTTGTTCCTATCCCTGATCCTGTTACAGAAAGAATAATTCCTGTTTCTTTTAACCCTAATAACTCTACTATAACTATAGATGCCAAAGGCGATGTACTATACGAACTATTTAAACGTATTACTGATGTTTCAGGAAAAAATTTAGCCTTTGCTCCTGGTCTGGATAATACACCAATCACCTCCTATATAGTAGATGCTCCTTTTGATGTGGCTATGTACAAATTAGCAATGACAAACAACTTAATTACTGAAAAATCAAAAGATGGATTTTGGATGTTTGAAAGTGACACAAAAAATAGTACCAACTCTAACAAAACAGGAACTTTCAATAGTGATATAGCTGGAAATTCGTTTCGAATTTTGGACTATGACACTAAGCTTTTAGAGGTTAACTTTAATAACAAATCCATCGCTAGAATCATTAACGAAATTAGTAATGAGCTTAATATTGATGTTTTCACAGCAACGCCATTAAAGCAAGCTGGAGCTATAACGTTTAAATCAAAGTCCATTACCTTCGACGACCTGTTAATCAAGATATTTGAACCTCAAAAAGTATCATCAGACACCTCAACAAATCAAAACAATTCGAATAACAGAAACAATGCTGCAAAAAAAACTGACACTAAGCCTCTTTTTAATTTCAAAAAAGAAGGGCAGGTTTATTTTTTCGGAACTGAAGATCAACTAAGTGTAAGAACCATTGAGGTTGTACGATTGAAACATCGCTCTGTTGCCTTACTTTCTGATCCTGAAGGTGCAAATGGTATGAGCAGTGTTTCAAATAAGGTGCTAAACAATTTAAATGGTGTTGACAACAATTATTCAAATGCCCAATATAATAATGGTGCTAATAACCGAAACAGTAGCTATAGCCAAAATTCACAATCAAATTCATTTAATAGATTGCAATCTACACAAGAAAACAGTGAGTCCCTCCTAAGCATTCTCCCTGAAGAAGCCACTGAAGGACTTAATATAACCGTAGACTATGAACTTGAGAGTTTTTATGTAAGTGGTTCAGCGGCAGCAGTAGAACGATTTAAAAAATTTATAGCCAAAATAGATCAACCGGTACCCGTTATTTTGGTTGAAGTAATGATCATAGAAGCTAAAAAAAATGCTGAGATTGAAACCGGAATTAGCTGGGGGATTGGAGATGAACCAGCAACTACAAAAGGAAATGTTTTCCCTGAAGCTAATATGACGCTAGGAGCTAATACTGTAAACAAACTTATAGGAAGTTTTAATAGTTTCTCTGGTTTTAATTTAGGGCGTGTTGGTCCTAACTTTTTTGCCACCATTAAGGCTATGGAATCTAACGGAGATCTTAAAATACGTTCAACCCCCAAATTAGCTACCTTAAATAGTCATAGAGCTACATTTTCTAATGGACAAACATCTTTTTATGCAGTAACACGAAGAAACATTTACGGTACCGATAATCCACAAACATCTGAGATTACGAATTACCTTCCTATTGATGCAGAATTAGGATTAACCATTAAGCCTTCTGTTTCAGGAAATGGACAAGTAACACTAGATATTTCTGTTATTCAATCCAGTTTTGGAACCAGAATTGCCGATGATGCTCCGCCAGATATAATTTCACGAAGCTTTAGCTCTATTATTAGAATGCAAGATCAAGATGTAGCCATATTAGGAGGCCTTGAAGAACAAATGAGAAACAGATCTCGACAAGGTGTACCATTATTAGCAAAAGTTCCGGTACTTAACCTCTTGTTTAGTAAAAAAAAGAGGTTTGCTTCTAAATCAAAATTAACAATTCTTATAAAACCAACAGTAATCAACTAAATGCTCGCTTCTTTAAAATCGTATTTAATTTATGGATCAATTCACATTGGATTAGAACATTACACTTTTAATGGTAATGAACAAATTAATGTTAGCATTTTAAAAAAATCGAAAAAAGAAATAACTCTTGACAAAACCGTTGTACTAGATAAGGTAGAAGCTTTAAAAAATGAACTAAAAAAGGGGCAGCATATTTCGCTTAACATCAATACCAACAAGGTATTAACCAAAAGAATTAAAACTATAGATACTAACGATCTTAAATTAATTCATTTTGCGTTTCCTAACATAAAAATTAATGATTTCTATTACGAAATTCTAAGACAGGGTAACAATACCTTTATTTCTATATGTCGTAAAGATTATGTAGATGCTATTATAGAAACATACAAACAACTAGGTTTTCATATTATTAATATAAGGCTGGGTAACTTAATTGTTTCTAGCTTAACTCAATATTTAGGACATTCGAATATTATTACGTCTAATTCTTCTATTACAATTAAAGATGGAGAAATTAACTCTATCGCTTCTCTTACAAATCCCGAAGAAGTTTTGTATACGATTAACGGGCTAAAATGCAGCTCCAAATTTATACTATCGCAAAGTTGTGCATTACAATCGTTTCTCAACAACTACAAATCAAATACTAATTTATCGGTATTAGAAAAAACGCTATTACAAGATTTTAAGAACATCAAATTTTACAGCGTCTTTTTAAAAAGCGGACTTGTTTTTATACTAGGGTTACTACTTATAAATTTTTTGTTCTTTAATCACTATTACAGCAAGTCTGAAGCACTTAAATTGGTTGGTAATGAAGATAAAGCAAGAATAGAAAAAATAACTACACTTAAAAATGAAGTGGATAGCATACAGAACACAGTTAATAATTTACTTTCTACAAATTCTTCTAAAAGCTCCTATTTTATTAACAACCTCATAAAAGAACTTCCTAAATCTATATTACTTTCAGAGTTTAATTACAATCCGCTTCTAAAAAAGATTCAAAACGATAAACCAATTAAAATAGACAAGGGTGTTATTAAAATCATTGGTACATCATCAAACAGTAAAGAACTTACAAATTGGGTCAATTTTTTAGAAAAAAAAGACTGGGTGGAAAAGGTTACTATTAGCTATTATAGGGAGGTTAAAAAAGAGGCATTATTTGAACTTATAATTAAACAGACCAATGCAACAAAAATCTAAAAACATAATATTAATTTTAGGGTTTGTTTTTATAGTAGTATTATGCTATCAATTTGCCATTTCTAATACTATTTCTGCACGTAGAGACTATTTATCATTAAGGGCTCAAAAAGAATTAAATATGAATAGTATAAAGCAATTGGCAATACTTAAAAAGAAACAATCTTATTTCGATTCTATTTTAAGAAATTATAAAATAAAAGGTAGTTCTATTCAAAATAGTTTACTGGAAACAATTAATGCATATTCCAACAAACACAATTTAACAGTAATGCAATTTTTAGAACCACATTTGTTTGCACAAAGTAATCTTACTACAACAACCTACCTAATAGAAGTTCGAGGTAGTTATAACAATATAACTGGACTAGTCCATAAACTAGAGCAAAAAACTAAATTTGGAGAGGTTATTAATGTTCATCTTGAAAAGATTAAAAATCATAAAACCGGAGCCTATTATTTAAAAGCTAAGATCTTATTGAGTAATAAGTTTAGTTAATTTATCCTAGTTCTATTTCATGGACAAAATAGCATTATTTGATATCTCTTCTATTTCTTATACCTCATTCTATTATTTCTCTTATTATGCTCAACTTCAGCTAAACCAAGCTCTTCTAATAAAGGAGGTAAATACATAGCTACTCTTCCTCTTAATCCTTTTTTTAAACCATACCAGCCTCCAATAGGGTTTTCTGAAGATCTTGCCCAGTGTTCAACTGTATTTTCTTTAGTTTCTACTTTTTCATCTTTACTACCTAAAAGCATCCAATCTCCATATTCTTTCAACATATTATGCAAATCGTTTATAATTCTATAATCATAGTGTAAAATAGTCTTACCAACAGTACAGACTATTACTTCTCTATCGTTTATAATATCGATGTACATTTCATATTCTGAGGTCAATGGTGGGGTCTTTAACTTCCAAGGGTTGTCTTTTTTTCTTTTTTCCATTATATATACATTTTAGCTATTATTATGTTATAGATAATCATTTATCGAATTGACAAGTGATTGGCTTTCTTCTTTAAGAAGTTCAAAGGCTCTATTAATATCTTTTAATTTATTTTTCAAAGAAATATAGTGTTGCATTTTTTTTATAGTGTTAACCTCCAAATAACTTATGTATGACTCCTGAATTTCGATACAGCTTTTTTGTAGTTTGTAACACCAATTTATATCTGCAAACAAATTAAAATCTAAGCTACTCAAAGCGCCACTTTGTATAGCTAGTTCAAAAGCCATGTCGTTAAAAACTGCCTTACTAACTGTGATGGTGATTTCGTTTTTTGAAGGTTTAATATTAGAAATTATTGAATCATAGGCTTGCAACATTTGTTGATTGGATATTATAGTTGCATCAATCCTTGCAATATTTGTGGTTTGCTCATTTTTAATAGCATTTAATATATTATTGATTAATATATTATGTTGTTCTTTTTCATGTTTTGAACTAATATAGAAAGCCAATGTAACTCCAATTACAATAATGAATAACTCTCTTAAAAAAGAACCTATTTTACCCTTTACGAAATCTAATATTGAATTTTTCAAGATGAAACCATTTTTTTACATATCTAGACTTTTATAGACTAATAGCCATTACTCTTTATATCTTTTATTAAACAAGTAAAAATAAATGTGATTTCTTTTCATTTAAACATTTTGATATTTATAACTCATTAATTGTCATAAACATACTAGTATTTGACTTTAAATTATTTATTTAAAGCATTAACATTCTATGCTGCGTTTTACAAACCTCTAACAAAATTATTTTAACATTTTTTTATAATTTAATGTATATTGCAGTAAACGCTATGAGATAGAAAACCCGATCTATCTAAAAAAATCGACTTTTGTTGCTATTTAGAATTGTCAATTATTAATCAATAAATAGAAACAGATGAAGAGAAACATGGGAAACTTAGACAGAGGCATTAGGGTACTAATTGCCATTGTTATTGCTGGTCTTTTTAAATACGATGTTATAGAGGGAATATTTGCATATATTTTAATGGGATTAGCATTAATATTTTTACTCACTAGTTTAATGAATTTTTGTCCTTTATACGTACCTTTGGGAACAAATACGTATAAATCGAAAAAATGAAAGCCACTTTAGAAATTCAAAACTTAAAATGTGGTGGCTGTGCCAATACAATTAAAACAAAATTGGACGCCCAAGAACATATTACAGATGTTGTTGTAAACAATGAAAACGACACTGTTTCATTCAGTTATATAAATGAAGAGCAATTAACAACAGTTCAAAACCTATTACATAAACTAGGATATCCTGTTGTTGGTGAAGCTAACCCTATTACAACTAAAGCAAAATCGTTTGTTAGTTGTGCTGTGGGTAGAATGAATAAATAATACCACTTTTAATAAAAAAGCTCTGATTAAAAATCAGAGCTTTTTTATTAAATTATTTCTGCACTTAATCCTGCTTTGAGCAGCATGATGCATCTAGGCTCAAGATCATCATAGGCTCCAGTTTTTACGGTACATTTTCCTTTGTAATGCACTATAATTGCACATTGTTCTGCCTGCTCTGGTGTATGATCACAGGCATAAACCAGTGTATCAATTACATGATCGAAAGTATTTACATCATCATTATGAAGCACAATCTCATTCTGCTTTACAACTTCTTCCTCTAAACATACTTCTTCTGAAATCTTTTCTTTCAAACTCATATTCAATTTTTTACAAATTTATAAATTTTAAAGACACCCAATTATTTCTTTCTAAGGTTTCAGATAATTTCAAGCCGTATTTCTTACATTCATTTTTAATAGTCACAATATCATGATTATAAAATCCACTTAATAACAATGTTCCATTAGCATTTAAACAAGATGCATAAGTTTCCATGTCTTTAAGCAAAATATTGCGGTTTATGTTTGCAATAATGACATCGTAACTTTTATTTTTTAAAAGACTGGCATCTCCTTCGTAAACAGAAATATGCTCGCAATTATTTCGGGCAACATTCTCTAAACTGTTTATATAACACCAATTATCAATATCTATAGCATCAATAGGTTTCGCTCCTTTCATTTCTGCCAAAATAGCCAAAACACCTGTACCACATCCCATATCTAACACCTTTTTATCTTTAAAATTGCTCTTCAAGATATGTTGTATCATCATATGAGTAGTTTCGTGATGTCCAGTACCAAAACTCATTTTAGGCTCTATAATTATATCATATTCTAAACCAGCGCTGTCATGAAATGGGGCACGAACTTCGCATGTATTATCAACCACTATTGGTTGAAAATTTCGTTCCCATTCCTGATTCCAATTAGTTTGTTCAATATCTTCAAATGTGTATGTAATTTCAAACTCATCAGATTTTAAAATTTGCACGTCTTCCAAAATAGTGTCGTTCCAATCGCTTTTTTGTATATAAGCAGTAACGCCTTTATCGGTTTCTACAAAACTCTCGAAACCTACATAACCTAATTCTGCAATCAATATTTCTACGGCAGGAACTTGTGGTTTTACTTCAAAATAATATCCTATGTAAATTGTATTAGACATATTAAAATGCATTAACAATAGCGAAAAAATCTTCAGCTTTTAATGAGGCTCCACCTATTAAACCTCCATCAACATCTGGCTTCGTGAATATTTCTTTTGCATTATTAGGCTTAACACTTCCTCCATATAAAATAGACACAGATTGCGCTATATTATTACCATACTTCTCTTCAATGGTTTGCCTTATAAAAGCATGCATTTCTTGTGCTTGCTCTGGAGTTGCTGTTTCCCCTGTACCAATTGCCCAAACAGGCTCGTAAGCTAAAACAATAGAATTCCAATCTTTATCTTCTAAATGAAACAGTGCATTTTTTATTTGTGATTCAACGATGTTAAAATGATTATCAGACTTTCTATCGTTTAACTCTTCACCAAAACAAAAAATAACACGCATATCATGATCTAGAGCAGCATCAACTTTTTTTGCTAAAGCTTCATCATTTTCGTTAAAATAGGCTCTACGCTCACTATGACCTAAAATAACAGTATTTACACCGACACATTTTAGCATATTTGCGCTCACCTCTCCCGTATACGCACCATTATTGTCATAATGCATGTTCTGAGCAACAACCTCAATATTATCCTTTCTTAAAGCTTCATAAGCGTGATATAAATTTGTAAACACCGGAGCTATCATTACCTCGGCATTTGATGTTTTATTTTGTCTTTTCAGCTCAGCGATCAATACTTCGGTTTCTGTAAGGTCGTTGTTCATCTTCCAGTTTCCTGCCACAATTTGTTTTCTCATTGTAATGCTTCTTTAATTCTCTTATCTGTTATTTTCGTTGCTTTAAATAATGAAATATTTCCATACTCATCTAACACCATATACCTCGGTATCCAATTTGAGTTTAAAAAGTCTTTAAACGCTCCATCATCTCCAGATGTTATATAAAAATGTTCTCCTTTTATATTATATTTTTTAATGGCATTATTCCAATTTGAAATACTTGTATCAAGCGACAGAAATAAAAATTCGACCTCTGGATTTTCGCTCTGAAGTTCCTTCACCTTAGGCATTCCTTTTAAACAGTCTTTACACCAAGAAGCCCAAACATCTATAAACACCTTTTTGCCTTTGTATTGCTCAATTACATCTCGAAATTCGATCGTTTTTCCTTCTCTAGTTTCCAGAACATCTTTTAATGCAGCTTCAGAAAATTTAATTGGTGTTTCGCAAGCAACAAAAAGAAACACAGAAATTATAAAAAAGCGAACTTTAAACATCTACTGCAATTTTATTTTTGGATCTAACAAGGCATAAATTATGTCCACAAAAATATTAATAATGATAAACATTAATGCTATAATTAGTACAGAACCCATAATTACAGGAAGGTCTAGCGTATTTAAAGAGTTCACAATTTCCTTCCCTAAACCATTCCAACCAAAAACATACTCTACAAACACAGCTCCTGCCAGCATAGAAGCAAACCATCCAGAAATTGCAGTAACAACTGGATTTAATGCATTTTTAATAGCGTGGTTTTTAATCACATTAATCTCGCTTAAACCTTTGGCTCTTGCTGTTCTAATATAATCCTGACTCATAACCTCTAGTAATGAATTACGCATTAATTGAATAACTACAGCTAAAGGACGGATTCCTAAAACAATTGCTGGAAGTATCAAGTTCTTCCATTGAATATTATTTTTTTCTCCAAAATCATCAAGTTCATATAAACTTCCTGTCATTTCTAAATTGGTATACTTATGCAATACAAAACCAAAAAACCAGGCAAACAAAATTGCGCTAAAAAAAGAGGGCAAACTCATACCCAAAGTACTTACTATTTGAATAGCTCTATCTACCCAAGTATCTTTAAATCTTGCTGAAATAACTCCTAGTACCAAACCTAAAACCATGGCAATAATAATTGCTGTAACTGCCAGCACAAATGTATTAGGAAGTGTTTCTTTCAATACATCGCTAACCTTTTTCCCTTGTTTTGTAAACGATTCTCTTAAGTAGGGGAACTT
The DNA here is from genome assembly GCA_030148025.1 of Flavobacteriaceae bacterium. Lineage (GTDB taxonomy): Bacteria > Bacteroidota > Bacteroidia > Flavobacteriales > Flavobacteriaceae > JASBUG01. The sequence continues at coordinate 44,528 of JASBUG010000014.1, forward strand.
TACAGCTATTGTTGTTTTCCCTATAGAAAACAAGGTACTGGCTGTATATTTTTTGTGATCTAAAAATGTATAATCTCGGTCGTCTTTAGAATGAAAAGAAACAGGTGACAGATCGTTTAAATAATACAAATACTGTGTTGTAATAGGTTTATCAAAACCATACTTAGCTTTTACAATTGCTAATTGCTCACTATCTTCATTTTGTCCCAACATCATTTGAGCAGGATCTCCAGGAAGCACATTAAATAAAAAGAAAATAACGGTAACTACTCCAAACAAAGTTAGGAGTGCATAGAATATTTTATTTGTTAAATATGAAAGCAGCTGTTTTTATTTTATATCCTTAAGAAGTTCTAAAATCCAAGGGTGTTCCTTTTCTATTCGCTTTATATCTTGTAATGTATAATTCTTAAATTGAAATCCTTCTCCAAACAAATTGACACCATATTCTTCAATGGTTTCACTAAAACCAACTTCTGCACGTCTTTTGTTAACATTTTCAACATCTTTAATAGGCCATATCACATCCAAAGGGGTTTTAGAGTTTTGGTTTAAAGTTGTTCCTTGTGTGCCATAAATTTGTTCTTTACCTTCTCCCATCAAATAACGATCTTCCATCATTGCAGCTAGACGTTTTGGAATTTCATCTTTATCGGCTGCCTCTTTAATAACATCGATATACTCACTAATCTTTGGTGAATGTTGGATTACATACCAAATTGCAGTGTTCTCAGGTTCTCCTACAAGAGATTTTCCAGGATATCCATGAATAGAGATTAATTTCTCTGCTCTTTTTAGATTATCAGCATCAACACTGTCCCAAACTTTCATATAATCTTCTGGGAGTTCTTGTATTGGTAAATTTAATTGAGTTGCTAACTCATCTTTTGTTTCTTTGGATTGGGTAAAATAAATTTTTCTAACACCTTGATCCAACTCAAGAATCTCCCCTAATTCTTTTTTTAACTCAAAATTTAAATTCGGCATTGCATTTGGTTGACTTTCTAGTATTAAATCATCTAGATCATTCCAATGTTCTTTTTGAATCACAGTTCCTTTATTCAACTCTAGTACTCCAGGGTTAGAACGCACCACCGTTTTTAAGGCTTTTTCATCGCATAAATAAAAGTCAAAGTTCAAATTATATTCCTCTTTAATTTGCTGCTTTGTTTCAGCACCCGAGGCCGTAATACCAATTACCTTATACCCTTTTCTAATAGCATCTTCAGAAAAAGCTTTAAGTTTTTTCAGTCCGTCTTTTTCTGCCTTTTCTAAACTGTATGACACGATCATTATTAATTTCTCTTCAGACAGCATTTGCTCTGTCACATCGTCCTCATCTGTTTCTATAGAAAAATCAAGGATAGATGGCTCATATCCTTCTTTAATAACTTTAGTTTCAACTCCCACATACTCACCATCAACACTTGGATAAGATCCATTTGTAATAAACTCTTTTTCTTCTCCATTTACTTTAAAGGTCCATGTAAACTCTTGAACTGCTTTTGGCGCATCTTCAGGAACACTCATATTTTCCAGAAGATTATCACCTATTTTATAAGCCCTAAAATCTACTGTAGGTAAATGCATTAATACATGATAACCAAACCATAAACACCACACAAAACTCACAAGAGCAATAATAGTGGTTGGTAATTTATTAACTATTGGCTTTATATGTTTTACACCAAAAAACAGAATTAAAATAAAAACCAACAACACTACATCTTTGGTAAAGCTTTCCCATGGTGTTAGCTTTAATGCATCTCCAAAACAACCACAATCTTTAACCTTATCGAAATAGGCTGAATAAAACGTTAAGAAGGTAAAAAACACGATCATCCCTAACAAGCTCCAAACTGTAAATTTTGGCTTATATCCTATTAACAAAAAGACTCCGAGAACTACCTCAAACACTACAACTATAACTGATATAGCCAAAGCATAAGGTTCCAGAAATGGAATATTTAACACATCTGTACTAAAGTATTCTTGTAATTTGTATGAGAATCCTAACGGATCATTAAGTTTTATCAACCCAGAAATGATAAATAAAACACCGACAAATATTCTTGAAAGGGTGACTAGTATTTTCATAATTTATTTTTCTTCATTTAAATGAATCAAGGCAAAAACGGCATAATTTACCATGTCCTGATAATTAGCATCAATACCTTCACTTACTATGGTTTTTCCAGAATTATCTTCTATTTGTTTAACACGTAATAGCTTTTGTAAAATAAGATCTGTTAAGGAACTAACGCGCATATCTCTCCAGGCTTCACCATAATCATGATTTTTATCTTGCATTAATTGTTTGGTAATTGCTGTTTTCTCATCATATAACTCTATAGCCTCGTCTACCGACAAGTCTGGTTGTTCTACCACACCTTTGTCTAATTGTATTAAGGCCATGATACAATAATTTATGATTCCTATAAATTCGCTTACCTCACCTTCATCTACTTTACGAACATCGTTTTGCTGCAATCCTCTAATGCGCTGTGCTTTTATAAATATTTGATCTGTAAGAGATGGTAATCTCAATATTCTCCAGGCACTTCCATAGTCCTTCATTTTGTTTGAAAACAAAGCTTTGCACTTCGAGATCACATCGTCGTATTGTTTTGAGGTATTTTGCATAAAGTCAATCGAATTTTGCGTAAATTTCGCTTAAAATTTTAAACTATTCAAAGTTTATTTTAAATCTACAAATAAACGGTAAAAATAACGGTATCAATGACCATAAACTGTAAAGGTGAACTAATAGATCTATCGTCTCCAAAAGTAATGGGAATATTAAATATTACTCCCGACTCCTTTTATGATGGCGGTCGTTACAAAAGTGACAAAGACATACTTACACAAGTAGAAACAATGCTTAATCAAGGAGCAACATTTGTAGATATTGGAGCTTACAGTTCTCGTCCTGGTGCAGATCATGTTAATGAAGAAACCGAAAAAAGCAGAGCGCTCCCAATTGTAGAATTGTTGATTTCAGAATTTCCAGATATTATTATATCTATAGACACTTTTAGAGCTCATATTGCCAAATTATGTATTGAAGCTGGCGCCGCTTTGGTAAACGATATTTCTGGAGGACAATTAGACAACAACATGTTACCAACAGTCGGAGAACTAGGCGTACCTTATATTATGATGCATATGAGAGGCAACCCCAAAACCATGCAACAGCAAACCAATTATGATGATATTATTAAAGATGTGATATATTATTTTACAGAAAGAATTGCCAAAGCCAGAGCACAAAAAATTAATGATATTATAATTGATCCTGGATTTGGTTTTTCTAAAAACCTGGAACAAAACTTTGAGCTTTTAAATAAATTAGAATTATTAAACAATCTAGAATTACCAATACTTGCTGGTGTTTCTAGAAAATCAATGATCTACAAATTATTAGAAACTACACCAGAAAATGCATTAAACGGTACCTCTATCTTAAATACCATTGCACTACAAAAAGGTGCGAGAATTTTACGAGTGCATGACGTAAAAGAAGCTATGGAATGTATTACATTAACCAACCAATTACACTAATGAAAAAGTTATTTATAGTATTATTTATATCAACTCTAGTTATTTCTTGCAACGAGCGTATAGTACAATTACCTGAAACCACAAATAAAGAAATAACAGAAATATTGGATGTATCTCCTATCTATATGTTTTATGACGAAACCAAACCCGAAGGTATTGAGTTTAATAGAAAAAACATGATAAGCACCACCAACTGGTTAGTGAATATTGATAAGCGCTTAACACTAAAGCAAATATTACCTCATTTACAATATTTACAAGAAAAACGACACGGAGATGGTATGCACAAAAACGAGAGTGCCAAGAATTATTTTAGTTGCTCAAATCCTGAAATTCAAAACTTAGCGTTTATTGAGTTTACTGATATAAACTATATCAAAAGTCAAAATTCCAAGATTAATTCTGAATCGGAAATTTATATTAAAATAAATGAAGATGGTTCTGTAAGCCCAGATCCCAAAATGAGAAAATCATTAGATTCAATAGAAACTTACTTTAAATCGATAACCGACTATTTCCCACCTAATACTGAAAAGCAATTGATATTGATTTTTAATGAAAATCTTTCATTTGAAAATTACATTAATATTAAAACTCAAATACTTGCAATAGAATCATTACCTATTACTATTTCTAATGATGAATTCATTTTATAATTAACTATATTTATTAAAATTTTAAAACACTACTCCAGCTTGGAAATATTTGACGAAGTATTAAAGTTTACAGTTCTCGATGTTATAGACATACTACTTGTAGCGCTCTTACTCTACTATGTTTACAAACTTATTAAAGGCACTGTAGCAATTAATATTTTTGTTGGTATTGTAATTATCTACCTTATCTTTTTATTAGTTGATGCCTTGCAAATGAAAATGCTTACTAAAATTCTTGGTGGGTTTATGAGCGTTGGTATTATTGCTTTAATTGTGGTATTCCAGCCAGAAATTAGAAAATTCTTATTAATGATTGGCTCGACAAACATTGGAGCAAAAGGCGGTATTATGAAACGTCTTAGTTTTTTACGCACCCAATCTATTAATGCTACCGAGGCCGAAGTTGTAGTAGCCGCTTGTACTAAAATGGGCAGTTCTAAAACAGGTGCTTTAATTGTTTTAGAACGTAATAATAACCTCGACTTTTTAGTAACTACGGGTGACGAAATGAACATTACTGTTACCCAACCTATATTAGAAAGTATCTTTTTTAAAAACAGCCCGCTACATGATGGCGCCATAATAATTGCCGATAATGTTGTAAAAGCAACTCGAGTTATTTTACCTGTTAATAATGAAAAAAATATCCCTGCACGTTTTGGTTTACGACATCGTGCCGCTATAGGGATAACAGAAAAAACTGATGCTCTTGCCATTGTAGTATCGGAAGAGACTGGGCAAGTTTCGTATATAAAAAACGGTGAATTTATCATGTATAAAAACACCGAGGAGCTTACTAATTTAATTAAAGAAGATTTGGGCTAAATAAATATGAACTTGGAAGAATTTATTTGGCTATACCTTCCCTTAATAATTGCTATAAGCACTTTACTGTTTTCTATTCTTTTTTTAAGAAAAAATCCTTCCCTAGAAAACCTAATACTAACTATGATTATCTTAGTTTTAAATGGAATTTCAATTTTTGCCTTGGTTATGATTTTTTTAGGAGCACACCCATCCTATTTACCAATATTAGGGGTTTGTATTTCTTTCTTAGTCCTTTTAACCCAGTATATTTATGGCAAAAAACTTAAAACAAATTAAGCCACTTCCTCCTGCATAAATTGTACTTCGTAAAGATTTTTATAGTACCCATTTTCTTTTTTAAGCAACTCACCATGGGTGCCTTGCTCAACAATTTTACCAGCGTCCATTACTATAATGTTGTCTGCTTTTTTAACTGTTGCTAATCTATGCGCAATAACTATTGAAGTACGTCCTTTAGTAATTTTATCTGTTGCTTCTTGAATAAGCTGTTCTGAGTACGAATCTACTGAAGAGGTTGCTTCATCTAAAATTAAAATACTAGGATTTGTCACATAAGCTCTTAAAAATGAGATCAACTGGCGTTGTCCTGACGAAAGCATCACACCACGCTCTTTTACATTGTAATGATACCCATTTGGTAAACTCATAATAAAATCATGAATACCAATTTGTTTTGCCGCAAAATGTACTTCAGCCTCACTAATATCAGGATTATTTAATGTTATATTATTCAATATCGTATCTGCAAATAAGAATACATCCTGTAACACAACAGCTATTTGCTTACGCAAGGAATTAAGTGTTACATCCTTGGTATTAACATCATCAATAATAATATCTCCTGAATCAATGGTATAAAAACGATTTAGTAAATTTATAATGGTTGATTTTCCTGCTCCTGTTGCTCCAACAATGGCTACTGTATCTCCTGCCTTAACATTAAAGGAAATACCTTTAAGTACTTCTTCATTTTCAACATAAGAAAAATGCACATTTTTAAACGTAATATCACCTTTAAAATGACCAGCAATAGCCGTTCCGGAATCGTCAATACTAGATGTTGTATCTAACACTTTAAACACACGATCTGCAGCAACCATGCCCATTTGTAAGGTGTTAAATTTATTTGCGATCTGGTTTAATGGTCTGAACATCATTGGCACCATCATTATAAAAGCAGTAAGATCTCCTAAAGATGCCGTTTGATCTAAGACCACATTTAACCCACCGTACCAAACTATTAATCCTAAAGTTAAGGATGACAACAATTCAGCAATTGGAAAGAAAATAGAATTATACCATACGGTTTTTAACCACCCTTTTTTATGACGCTCATTAATGGCTTTAAATTTTTTATATTCAATATCTTCACGAGCAAATAATTGTAATATTTTCATTCCAGTAACACGCTCCTGTACAAACGAATTTAAATTAGAGACTTCTGTTCGCACTTCTTCAAAAGCTTTTTTCATATACTTCTGAAAAATTTTGGTCGCAACCAAAATAAAAGGCAACGTACAAAATACAATGATAGATAAGCGCCAATTCATTAATGACATGGTCACTCCTACCACTAACATTTTTAGAATATCACTAAAGATCATAAATAATCCTTGACCAAATATATCTGCAATACGCTCCATGTCTGTAACAGCTCTAGTAATTAAAACACCAACCGAAGAATTATCGTAGTATTTCATTTTAAAATCGAGAATATGCTTAAACAACTTTACACGAATATCTCGCACTACAGATTGCCCCAACCAACTTGCATAATAAATGAAGAGTAATTGACTTGTTACTTCAAGAACTAAAAGCCCTAACATGATAACTATATAAAAAGTAAAGCCTTCAAATTGCTGATTAGCAATATTATTATCAATAGCCAGTTGTAATACTTTTGGTCGTAATGCACCAAAAACAGCAAGCCCAATAACTGTAACCAAAGACAACACAAACACAAAACGATAGGGTTTTATAAAAACCAATAATCGTTTAAAAAGCTTTGTATCAAAAACGTTTTCCTTTTTTTTAGCCATGTATTTTTATATTCTTTGGGTATTCAATTTCTGTTAAATATAAGGCATGTCCTGGAACTGAGGCTCCAGCCTTAGATCTATCTTTCGATTTAATAATATCATGCAAACCTTCAATCTCTGTTTTACCAAGCCCGATATTAATCATGGTACCAACAATTGCACGTACCATATTACGCAAAAATCTATTAGCCTTAATAGAAAAAACGAGTTCATCATTTTCTCTTTTCCATTCGGCTTTCATGATGTCGCAATTATAGGTCTTAACATCTGTATTACTCCTTGAAAAACATTTGAAGTCCTGGTATTCAAACAATATACCACATGCTTCGTTCATTTTAGTAACATCAAGACTGTGTTTTAGATAATAGCTTTGTTCAAAATTAAAGACATTTTTCTTTAAAGCTATTCTATAAATATAAGCTCTACTTATAGCATCAAATCTTGCATGCGCATCATCTTTTACTTCAAAAATATCGTGGACTGCGATGGTTTTTGGCAAAAAAGAGTTAAGCTTAAACTGCAGCTTTTCGGTCAAAAATTCGGCATTAGTATCAAAATGTGCAAACATTTGTTTAGCATGTACTCCTGTGTCAGTTCTACCAGCACCAACAATAGCTATAGGTTCTTTTAATAATTTAGACAACCCATCCTCTAGAACCTCCTGAACCGAAATAGCATTTGGTTGATTTTGCCAACCATGATATGTTTTTCCGTTATACGAAAGTTCTATAAAAAATCGCAATCTATTTGATAATTTTGTTACTAAAGCGACAAAGATACGTAGATTTACAACTATAAAATGACGATTAACATTTTATAATGATATCGACAGATAATTATAATTTATCAGATGAAAAAAATCCTGTTATTATCAGACACTCACAGTTATATTGGTGATGATATTCTTAAGTATGCCAAACAAGTAGACGAAGTATGGCATGCTGGGGATATTGGTGATTTAACAGTGACTGACACTATAAAAAAGGTGAAAACGCTTCGAGCTGTTTACGGCAATATTGATAATAATCAAGCACGTGCAGAATTTCCATTGCACAATAGATTTAAATGTGAAGATGTAGATGTTTGGATTACGCATATTGGCGGATATCCAGGGAAATACAACCCAAACATTAGAGACGCTATTAATAATAATCCTCCAGATCTATTTATATGTGGGCATTCACATATTTTAAAAGTTATACCCGATAAGAAACTAAATTTATTACATATGAATCCGGGTGCTATTGGCAAACATGGATTTCATCAAGTAAGGACAATGCTTCGCTTTATAATAAATAAGAAAAAGATTAGTGATCTGGAAGTCATTGAATTTAAACGCTAAAAGAAAACCCAAAGCTATTGCCTTGGGTTCTCACGCACTAATACTACTAAGATGATAGGTTTATCTTAATCGATCTACAGATTTTACGAGTTCTTCATCCTTTTTGATGGCTTTATTAGCTAAAGCCAAGAATACGATAGAAAAAATAGGTAGAAGCATCCCAATACCTTTCTCAGAAACTTGCATTTCTCCAGATAAGTTTAGCGATCGATACACAAATAATCCTAGTAAAATAAAGTTTAATATGATATTAAGCCGCCCCACAACAAATTGAGACTGCCTGTTTTTATACATAAAAATTGCAACTAATGATAAAACTGCCGAACCTAAGAACATCCCCAGATACAACATTTCATCTTTCGCAAATATAGCTACACCATCTTTGTTTGTCCAAAGACTTACTACAAAAATCAAACCTGCAGAGATAGCTCCAGCAAGTAATAAATATATTGATTGAATTCGTTGTAGCATTGCGCTTTTTTAAATTGAAGCACAAAAATAGCAGTTTCTTTTTAAAACATATACTATTTATGTAAAAATAAAGTTGTATACTTGCAATAAGGTTATGCAACATACTGTATCGCATAACATTAATCTTCAAAAAAAATTATAATTCAAATTTTTCCCTCGATTCCCCTAAGGAAACCCTGGAACAATTCAATTTCACTGAAAAACTAATTATTCAATTCAACAATGTTTGAAATTTCACAATTAAAAGAAAAAAAGCTTCCTGAATTACAGGAGATAGCAAAAGAACTTAACATTTCAAAGTATCGTTCATTAAAAAAATTAGATCTTGTATATCAAATATTAGATCATCAAGCTGCCAATCCACCTGCAGCTGCAAAGAAGGAAAAAGAAACACCAAAGCCTCAACGCAAAAAAAGAGAGCGTGTTCAAAGAAAAAAAGAAACAGCGCCTCAACAAAAAACAATGGACTTTAAAGAAAGTCCAAAAGAAAAAGCTCCTGCTAATACTAATGATGGTAAGCAAGAAAGTAAAAAAGCAGAGGCTCCTAAAAAAGAGGTTGAAGAAAAACAACAGCAAAATCGCCCTCAGCAAAAGGACAACCAAAACCGTTCTCAAAAAGAGCACAAAGGTCAAAATAACAGAAACCAAAACAAAGGGAACCAGCAACAAAACAGAGGTAATCAAGATAATAAAGGAAATAAAGATAACCGTAATCGTTATCGTGAGCCAGATTTTGAATTTGATGCTATAATAGAAAGTGAAGGCGTTCTAGACGTAATGCAAGATGGCTATGGTTTTTTACGCTCTTCTGATTATAACTACCTATCCTCTCCAGATGATATTTATGTTTCTCAATCTCAAATTAGATTGTTTGGACTAAAGAAAGGAGATACTGTATTAGGACATGTAAGACCTCCAAAGGAAGGCGAAAAATATTTCCCATTAATTAAGGTAACCAAAATTAATGGTCTGGATCCGCAAGTTGTAAGAGATCGTGTATCTTTTGAACACTTAACACCATTATTTCCTGACGAAAAATTCAATATTGCCGAGAAACAAAGTACCATTTCAACTAGAATTATGGACCTGTTCTCGCCTATTGGTAAAGGGCAACGTGGTATGATCGTATCGCAACCTAAAACAGGTAAGACCATGTTATTAAAGGATGTTGCAAATGCTATTGCTGCAAATCATCCCGAAGTGTATCAAATGATCTTATTAATTGATGAACGTCCAGAGGAAGTAACAGATATGCAACGTAATGTACGAGGTGAAGTAATTGCTTCTACATTTGACAAAGAAGCAAATGAGCACGTAAAAATTGCAAATATTGTTCTTGAAAAAGCGAAGCGACTTGTAGAATGTGGTTATGATGTAGTTATATTATTAGATTCTATTACTCGTTTGGCTAGAGCTTATAATACGGTACAACCTGCATCAGGTAAAATATTAAGTGGTGGTGTTGATGCTAATGCATTACACAAACCAAAACGTTTCTTTGGTGCAGCTCGTAATATTGAAAATGGAGGGTCACTTACAATTATTGCAACAGCATTAACCGAAACAGGCTCTAAAATGGATGAAGTTATCTTTGAAGAATTTAAAGGAACTGGTAACATGGAACTTCAATTAGACAGAAAAATATCTAACAGACGAATATTCCCAGCCATAGACCTTACATCGTCTAGTACGCGTAGAGATGATCTATTATTAGATGAAAACACTATTCAAAGAATGTGGGTAATGCGTAAATATTTAGCAGACATGAACCCTGTTGAAGCTATGGAATTTATGAACGATCGTATTAAGCAAACTAGAAACAACGAAGAGTTTTTAATTTCAATGAATCGATAGATAGAACTAATTCAAAATCTATTATATAAGAGAAGCCGCAGTTAAATTTAACTGCGGCTTCTCTTTTTATTACTTTCTTTAACAAAAGTAGACCAAAACAATAACTATAAAAAAAGCCTCTCAATATTGAGAGGCTCAAATATTTTTTAATTCTTCTTTCTTACAAAGAAGCTACGTGCTTAGCTAAACCTGATTTTAAGTTTGCAGCTTTATTAGCGTGAATAATATTATTCTTAGCTAATCTGTCGATCATAGAAGCTACTGAAGGGAATAAAGTTTCAGCATCCTTCTTAGAAGTCATCTCACGTAATTTCTTAATAGCATTACGTGTAGTTTTGTGCTGGTACTTATTTCTTAAGCGTCTCGTTTCGTTGCTTCTTATTCTTTTTAACGCTGACTTATGATTTGCCATTTTTCTTTTTTATTAAATCGTTGTAGCCCGTAGGGGAATCGAACCCCTCTTACCAGGATGAAAACCTGGCGTCCTAGCCGATAGACGAACGGGCCATTTATTTTCGAGTGCGCAAATTTAATTCTAAAAAACCAAATCTGCAAAACTTTTCAAAAAACTTGCAATGCTTTTTTCGTCATTGCGGATGCAAAAATACAACTAATTTTGAATGCTGCAACTTCTAATTGATTTTTTTTGAAAATATTTTTCTAATACGCTTTTGCAAACAAAACTCGCTGCTCTGAAGGCTCACCAGTAAGCACACATTTGCCTGATTCCTTTTTATTTTCAATAGGTATACAACGTATGGTTGCTTTTGTAAGCTCTTTTATTTTTTCTTCAGTTGCTGCTGTACCATCCCAATGCGCTGAGATGAATCCAGTTTTAGTCTCTAATACTTCTTTAAATTCCTCAAAACTATTTACTTCAGTAATATGCTCATCTCTAAAATTCAAAGCTTTTTTAAATAAGGTATCTTGAATTTCAGTCATTAGTCCTTCTATCACATTTTCAATGCCTTCTAAAGCAACTACCTCTTTAGTTAAGGTATCACGTCTAGCCAACTCTACGGTTCCGTTCTCAAGATCTTTTGGGCCAATGGCAATTCTTAAAGGCACACCTTGTAATTCATGTTGCGCAAATTTAGCTCCAGGTCTAAATGTTGTTCTATTATCAAATTTCACAGAAACACCTTTAGCTCTCAAACCGTTCATTATATTATTAGCGACTTCTGTTATCGCTTCTAACTGCTCATCATTTTTATAAATTGGAACTATTACTACTTGGTTTGGCGCTAAATTAGGAGGCAATACCAATCCTTTATCATCACTATGTGTCATAATAAGAGCTCCCATTAAACGGGTAGAAACACCCCATGATGTTGCCCAAACATAGTCTTGTTTTCCTTCTTTATTCGTGTACTTAACATCAAAGGCTTTTGCAAAGTTCTGTCCTAAGAAATGAGATGTTCCTGCTTGTAGCGCTTTCCCATCCTGCATTAATGCCTCAATACACATTGTTTCTTCGGCTCCTGCAAAACGCTCGCTTTCTGTTTTTAATCCTTGAATAACAGGAATAGCCATGAAGTTTTCTACAAACGTTGCATAAACACCATTTATTAGTTTCGTTTCTTCCCAAGCTTCTTCTTTAGTCGCATGTGCGGTGTGTCCCTCCTGCCATAAAAACTCAGCCGTTCTCAAAAACAAACGCGTACGCATTTCCCATCGCACCACATTAGCCCACTGATTTACTAATATTGGCAAATCTCTATAACTCTGAATCCAACCTTTATAAGTATTCCAGATAATAGCTTCTGATGTTGGTCTAACCACCAATTCTTCTTCTAATCGCGCCTTAGGATCTACTCTCAACTTACCTTCATTATCAGGATCATTTTCTAACCTATAATGTGTTACAACCGCACACTCTTTAGCAAATCCTTCAGCATTTTTTTCTTCTGCCTCAAACAAACTTTTAGGAACAAATAATGGGAAATAAGCATTCTGGTGACCTGTTTCTTTAAACATTCTATCTAGTTCTGCTTGCATTTTTTCCCAAATAGCATATCCGTAAGGTTTTATAACCATACAACCTCTAACTGCAGAATTCTCTGCAAGATCTGCTTTAACAACCAGCTCGTTATACCATTTAGAATAATCTTCACTCCTGCTCGTAAGATTTTTGCTCATATATATTGTTTTGGCACAAAAATTGTGACTATGTTAAATAAAAAAATAGTTCAGCAAAACTAACTATTTTTGTTATGTTCAACAATTTAATTTAAAGAGATATGCAATTAAATAACTACTTAAATTCCAAAATGCGTTTTGTTGGCGCGTTAGGCTTGCTATTGGGCCTAACTTCATGTGGATCATATCAACTTGCTGGTTACGAAGACGATAGTATTTACGAATTGAATAATAGAACTGTTGAACATAGAGAAACTGTAGTTGTTGAGAGATCTAACGATCAAAACTCTGATTACTACCAAAATTATTTTAAAGAAAAATCGCAAGAATTAGACGCCTTAGGTGACGATGCGATTTTTACAGATATCGATTCTTACGAAAGCTCATATACAGAAAACGATTCTTTAAATTATAGAAGTAATGCTGGATGGGGATATGACAATGAAAATGTAACCATAAACATTTATAACAGACCATTTTACAATGGTTTTTGGATTGGAGGTTTCTATCCTTATTATAGATGGAATCGCGGTTTTGCTATTGGATATTATGATTATTGGCACTCACCTTTTTATATAGGCTGGAACAGACCTTATTATTGGGGACATTTTAATTATTACCACCCTTATTATTATGGCTACAATAATTTTTATTACGGAAACCGTATTTACAGTAGAAGAGGTTTAGCCTATAATGCTGGAAGAAGAGGTGCTATATACAATAATAGTAATAGAATATCTAGTCTTAATAGCAGACGTAATTTTTATAACAACAACACCTCAAGAAGAAGCACTACATCAAGATATAGATATAATACACCAAGAAGATCTAATAGCACTATTAATAGAAACTCAACGAGATCAAATACTCGAGTAAGACCAAATACTACGAGCAGGAATCGTGTTTATTCAAGATCTAGAACATCAACTAATCGTCCTAGAAGCACAACTACAAGATCAAGAAGGTCTAACAATAATTCTACTAATTACAATAGGTCCTCTTCAAATAGAAACTCTTCTTTTAATCGCTCTTCATCGAGCATGAGAAGCTCTGGTTCAAGGTCTTCTTCTAGAAGCAGCAGCCGTTCATCAAGAAGAAATAACTTATAAAAAAGAAAAATTACACAAATATGAAAAAGTTAACACTATTGATCATAGGTGTCATATCTATGTCTACAATTAACGCTCAAGACATCACTGACGCCGTTAGATTTTCTTCCGAAAACATTCAGGGAACAGCTCGTTTTCGAGCTATGAGTGGTGCCTTTGGAGCATTAGGAGGTGATATGTCTGCAGTAAGTTTAAATCCTGCTGGGTCGGCAATTTTTAATAACAGTTATGCATCTTTTTCTGTTTCTAATATGGACACAGAAAATGAGACACGTTTTTTTAACAATTCAAACATATCATCTGAATCAAATTTCGATTTCAATCAAGCTGGAGTAGTTTTCGTTTTCAACAATACAAATAGTAATAATCCTTGGAGAAAATTTGTATTAGGGTTTGCCTATGAGCAAACTCAAAACTTTGACAACGATTGGTTTGCTTCTGGAGTAAATAATAGATCTATAGATAGTTATTTTTTAGCTAACGCTCAAGGCAAACGCCTTGATGAGATATCTGCATTTGCTGATGAATCTATTGATGATGCTTACGCAGATATTGGTGCTAGTTATGGATTTGCCAATCAACAAGCTTTTTTAGGTTATGAATCTTTTATTTTAGAACCCGATTCAGACGATGATGCTAACACTATTTATACTTCAAATATTGCAGCTGGAAATTTTAACCAGGAATATTCATTTAGATCTACTGGTTACAATGGTAAATTAAGCGTGAATTTAGCAGCACAATATCAAGATAATTTATATCTAGGATTAAACCTTAATTCTCATTTTATAAATTATGATCGCTCTACCTTTCTATTGGAAGAAAACTCCAATGTTGGATCATTAGTTAATGAGGTAGCCTTTGAAAATATTCTATCTACAGTTGGTAATGGATTTTCATTCCAGCTAGGTGGTATTGCAAAATTAAACGACATGCTTCGAGTTGGTATTAGTTACGACTCTCCAGTTTGGTATACAATTAGTGAAGAAACAACGCAATATATTGACACAGTAAGAGATGATAATGGTCTAATCACAACTATTATTGATCCTCAAATTGTAAATATATTCCCAGATTACAAACTACAAACACCTGCGAAAATTACAGGAAGTGTTGCTTTAGTACTTAATAAACAAGGCCTCATTAGTTTTGATTATTCTAGAAAAGATTATGGAAACACAAAATTCACACCAAAATCAGATTCTTACTTTGCAGCTCAAAACACTATTATTAATAACAATTTAAAAGCTGCAAATACTTATAGAATAGGTGGTGAGGTAAGACATGAAAGGTTTAGCTTTAGAGGTGGTTACAAGTTAGAAGAAAGCCCATACAATGATACTTCTTTTTATGGTGACCTTAAGGGGTTTTCTCTAGGGGTTGGCTATAATTTTGGTGGAACACGATTAGATTTAGCCTATGAAAACGCTAAAAGAGACATCAACCATAGACTATATAATGTTGGTTTAACTGATGCTGCACGTATTGCTACAGACAACACAAACGTCACATTATCACTAAGCATGGCACTATAAGAATAACACATTAACAATAACGAAAAAAGCCGAAAGAAGTTTCTTTCGGCTTTTTTTTATCTCTTAAGAGAAAAATGGGCTTTAAATTGTTTTCTAGTGCCATCACTAGGTTCTTCATACTCCACCACAAACCAGTAATCGCTCGACGGTAACTCATTCCCATTAAAGGTGCCATCCCACCCTTGCCCTCTCGGACTCAACTGCTTCAACAA
>JASBUG010000015.1 GCA_030148025.1 Flavobacteriaceae bacterium
TCCTAAACCAACAGATGTTACCACAGATGCATGTGAAGATCCTACAACTAAGTTCGAGGCTTGGATAGACGCTCTTAATGCAATGAACGCCACAGGCGGATGTAATGCCATGGTAGAATATGATACAACTCCAGCTTATGGGTTACTAACTGCTGATCAATGTGGCGACGGACAAGTCATTACCATAAACATCAATGCTAAAGACGATTGCGGTTCTACTACTCCGGTAACAGCCACTTTTACTGTACCTGCCGGTCTTGATAAACCAATCATCTCTACCAATGCTGTTAGTGGCGATCTTGGTTGTAACCCTACAGTAGTAGCACCTACATTTACTGTTAATGATGAATGTAACCCTAATGCAACAGTTAGTGTACAAGATGGTGGTGTGCAATCTAATGGCTGTGAGAAATCACAAACGTGGACTGCTACTTATAGCAATACTTGTCATACATCTGATCCTGTCGTGATTACCTATACCTGGACAGATGATCCTGATAAACCAATCATCTCTACTAATGCTGTTAGTGGTGATCTTGGTTGTAACCCTACAGTGGTAGCACCTACATTTACCGTTAATGATGAATGTAACCCTAATGCAACAGTTAGTGTACAAGATGGTGGTGTGCAAGGTGATGGCTGTGAGAAATCACAAACGTGGACTGCTACTTATAGCAATACTTGTCATACATCTGATCCTGTCGTGATTACTTATACCTGGACTGATGATCCTGACAAACCAATCATCTCTACTAATGCTGTTAGTGGTGATCTTGGTTGTAACCCTACAGTAGTAGTACCTACATTTACCGTTAATGATGAATGTAACCCTAATGCAACAGTTAGCGTACAAGATGGTGGCGTACAATCTAATGGCTGTGAGAAATCACAAACGTGGACTGCTACTTATAGCAATACTTGTCATACATCTGATCCTGTCGTGATTACTTATACCTGGATCGAAGCAAAAGCTCCAAAAATAATTTGCAGTGGAGAAGATACCAGAGATTTAGGATGTAATATAGACGAGTCTAAAATTCCTAGCCCTCAAAGTTTAATAGATAGCGGTGAAATAACAGGGGAAACCAGTTGCGGAGAAAAACCAACTATTGAACTTGATAGAACCGAATGGGTTACCAATGGATGCAAACGTTTTTTAACTTATTATTTTAAAGCGATTGATAAATGCGGTAACGAAACGCCAAGAGAAGAACAGTGTGGCATTACCTATTATTGGCAAGTAGATGATTTTAGAAATTGTGATACTGCTTTTGCAATGGATAAAGAAGTAAGCACATGTTTCTTGGAGGATGATGAATTGAATTCTAATCGTTGGGGATGGACCAACTATTTTGAAACTCCTGGTGAATACATACTAGATCTATATGCTGGAGCTGGACAATGCGATACATCGAAAGCTGATAAAGCAGGAAAAGTTATTGTTAATTATACTGGAGATTCAATAACTGTAACCTATAATTTATACGATGGATATGTAATGAATGAGGCGCATCTATATATAGGATGCGACAAATATCCTATTGATAATAATGGATTCTTCACAGTAGCTCCAGGGCAATACAATTTTACTTTTGAAGACCTAGGATACATATCAAACTATACAATAGGACCTATTGAAGTAAAAGAAGCAAAAGGAGTGTATGTAATTGCCCATGCTGTTACTTGTCTAGAAAAATGCCGTTGTTCAAAATCTGAAAATGAGGATGGAATTTATACTCCTACAGGCGATGAGGGTATAATTAATTGTGATGGCTCTTTATCTGTTTCCTCAAACAACAAAGGAAACCCAATCTTTAAAGCATATCCTGTTCCTTTTAAAGATAGAGTTAATTTAGAGTATAAGTTTAACTATAGTACAGACGTAAAACTTGAAATATATGATATTAAAGGAGCATTGATAAAACGCATCATCAACAACAATTACAACTCTGGAACTAAAGTAAATACAGAAATTGATCTAAGTCGATTTAGCAATCAGTTGTATTTTGTAAAACTTACCACTAATAAAGGCACCGGAGTTAAAAAGATCGTATCCTATTAAACATAAAGAAGAGGCCCGTAAAAAGGCCTCTTTTTTTATAAAAAACATGAGTATTCAAACTTTTAAACAACCATTTCTATTCTAACCACCTTTCCTTCATTGGCTCTGACATTAAAAACTGTTTCGTCCTCAAAAACAAGGTATTGTCCTTTTACACCCACTAATTTACCTGTATACTCTTGAGATTTTTCAATATTTAAACTCTTAGGTTTTTCAGGATATTTGGCAACGGGAAATTCTAAATTGGTTTCCGAATTATTCTCAATAAAATATTCTAAAACTTCCTCTGGTAAATATGGTTTTAAATGATCTCGAGTTTCAACAAGGTTTTTATCTTCAATATCATTCTTGAGCATTTTTCTCCAATTGGTTTTATCTGCAATATGATCTTTTAGCGCAACTTCTGTAATTCCCGCAAGATACCTATTTGGCACTTCAACAATTTCGATAGCCTCATGAGCACCCTGATCTATCCATCTGGTTGGCACTTGATTTTTTCGGGTAACCCCAACTTTAACATTACTGGAATTAGCTAAATACACAACATGAGGTTGTAACTGTACTTTCTTTTCATACTCTAAGTCACGATCTTCTTTACCAAGATGAGCCGTACTTAATTCTGGCCTCATGATCCAATCACCTGCTAAAGGGGTTTCATAAAAACAAGACTTGCAAAATCCTTGTCTATAAATAGGTTTATCTAAGCTACAATTTAGACATTGATGCTTTACAAAACTCATTTTTAAGGTTTTATTCAATAGTTGATTCATATTCAAAAAGTCATTTTCAAATACTAAAAAATATTGAATTGGACTACCGAATTCTGTTTCCATTTTTGTTAGTACACCTTGGTAATGCATAAAAAGATTTTTGTTATTTTAGTTCTCGTAAATATAACCAATATATGCCAATCCCTTTAGTAAATTCAATTGCTTCATGGTTTCTAAAAAAACGATTTCATCAAATCGAATTATTTTTAAAATACCCTAATGAAGTACAGAACGAATTGCTTCTAGGGCTAATTGATACTGCCAAAGACACACACGTTGGAAAACAGTATGATTTTGCCTCAATTACTAATTATAAAACCTTTAGTGAACGCGTTCCAATTTCTACTTATGAAGATGTTCAGGATATGATTGAACTGGCGCGTCAAGGACAACAAAATATTTTCTGGCCATCACCAATTAAATGGTTTGCTAAATCAAGTGGCACCACCAATGCAAAAAGCAAATTCATTCCGGTGAGCGTAGAATCTTTAGAAGATTGTCATTATGCTGCAGGAAAGGATCTTTTATGCATGTACCTCAACAACAATGAAGATTCACAGTTATTTACAGGAAAGAGTCTGCGTTTAGGTGGTAGTAAAGAATTATATAAAGAGAATGGAACTGTTTTTGGAGATCTTTCGGCCATATTAATTGACAACATGCCTTTTTGGGCCGAATTTAGTAGTACACCCAGCAGTAAAGTCTCATTAATGAGTGATTGGGAGTTTAAAATGCAAGCCATTGTTGATGAAACAATAAATGAAAATGTTACTAGTCTTGCTGGTGTGCCTTCATGGATGTTGGTTCTCCTCAACAATGTATTAGAAACTACAGGAAAGAACAGTCTTTTTGATATTTGGCCAAATCTAGAAGTTTACTTTCACGGAGGCGTAAGCTTTGTACCTTATATAGATCAATACAAGTCAATACTTCCTAAAAAGGATTTTAAGTATTATGAGATTTATAATGCTTCTGAAGGCTTTTTTGCAATTCAAGATAGAAACAACTCTAGCGAATTATTACTAATGCTAGATTATGGGATTTTCTATGAATTTATTCCTATGGATGCATATGGAACCCCACAAGAAAAAATCATACCGCTAAGCGAAGTAAAAAAAGGGGTTAATTATGCAGTTGTTATTACTACAAATGCTGGATTATGGCGTTATAAAATTGGTGATACCATTCGTTTTACGTCATTAAATCCATATAGAATAAAAGTATCAGGCAGAACCAAACATCATATTAATGTATTTGGAGAAGAACTTATTATTGAAAATGCTGAAGATGCTTTAAAACGTGTTTGCAAAAAAACCCGAGCAGAAATAGTAGACTATACCGCAGCACCTGTATTTATGCAAGGAAAAGAAAAAGGAGCTCACGAGTGGCTTATCGAATTTAAAACACCTCCTAAAGACATCGATTATTTTAACGAACTTCTTGATAATGCCTTAAAATCTTTAAATTCTGATTACGAAGCTAAACGCTATAACAATATTACTTTAAACAGACCTAAGATAAATATTGCCAGACCGCAACTGTTCTATGATTGGTTAAAAGAAAAGGATAAATTGGGAGGACAACATAAAATTCCTAGACTTTCTAACTCCAGAAATTACATGGATGAGCTACTTCATTTGAACCATTAAATTAAACATGCTTTTTATCGTAAAAAATGGACTATTTTTTTCATTAAACGAAAATTGAGTTCGATTCATCTAAAAAGCTAAAAAGCCATTTTTTACTTTCATTTTTAATGCTAATTTTAACCTGCAATCAAGAAAATATTAAAAAGTTTCCTGCAAAAATTAATTAAAAATCCAAAATAAAAAACCACTCAACATTGAGTGGTTTCTTAGTTTATAATAGTATTGATTTTACTATGAAACTGCCTTGAGTTTCTTTAATCTTGTTTTAGTAAGTTTTCCTTCAGCATAAGCTTTGGTAACATTAAGCTTGGTCTCTTCGCTACCTGGTAAACTAAACATGGCATCAGTTAATATTTCTTCACATAACGATCGTAAGCCACGTGCTCCAAGTTTATATTCTATTGCTTTATCAACAATAAAATCTAAAGCTCCATCAGTTACAGAAAGCTCAATCTCGTCCATAGAGAACAGCTTTTTATATTGTTTAATGATTGCATTTTTCGGTTCTGTAAGGATAGCTCTTAACGTATTAGCATCTAAAGGATCCATATAAGTCAATACAGGTAATCGACCAATAATTTCAGGGATCAATCCAAAATCTTTTAGATCTTTTGGAATGATATATTGTAAAATATTGTCTTTGTCTATAATCTCACCTTCGTGTGATGCCTTATACCCTATTGCCGTCATATTTAAACGTTTAGAGATGTGGCGTTCAATACCATCGAAAGCACCTCCAGCTACAAACAAAATATTTTCAGTATTTACTTCAATAAATTTTTGATCTGGATGTTTTCTACCTCCTTTTGGTGGTACATTTACTACTGTTCCTTCTAACAATTTAAGTAAAGCTTGCTGTACACCTTCACCAGAAACATCTCTGGTAATAGAAGGATTATCACTTTTACGCGCTATCTTATCGATCTCATCAATAAATACAATTCCTCTTTCTGCTTTTTCAAGATTATAATCGGCTGCTTGTAATAAACGTGTTAAAATACTCTCTACATCTTCACCAACATATCCCGCTTCAGTTAATACTGTAGCATCAACAATTGCCAACGGCACATTTAACATTCTGGCAACTGTTTTAGCCATTAATGTTTTACCTGTACCTGTTTGCCCCACCATAATGATATTACTTTTTTGAATTTCAATATCGTCATCAGTAGGAGTTTGCAACAAACGCTTATAATGATTATATACTGCCACAGACATAACACGCTTAGTGTGTTCTTGACCAATAATATATTCATCTAAAAACGACTTGATTTGTTGAGGCTTACGCAACATGAGTTCGGCAGACAAATCACCTGAATCCATTTGTTTGGACTCTTCAATAACAATACCATGAGCCTGCTCAATACACCTATCACAAATATGTGCATCTAATCCGGCTATAAGTAAATTTGTTTCAGGTTTTTTTCTTCCACAAAACGAACATTCTAACTCTTCCTTCGCCATAAACTTCTATTCTTAGTTCTTATTAATTTAGTTACGAGATAATATCTCGTCGATCATTCCGTACTCAAGTGCCTTATCGGCTTTCATCCAATAATCACGATCACTATCGGCATATACCTTGTCGTAATCCTGTCCTGAATGCTTACTTATGATTTTATATAACTCTTCTTTAAGGGTTAATATTTCACGAGCTGTAATTTCAATATCACTCGCTTGTCCTTGAGCACCGCCAAGTGGCTGATGTATCATTACTCTGGAGTGTGTTAACCCGCTACGTTTCCCTTTTTCTCCAGCACATAATAAAACCGCTCCCATTGAAGCCGCCATTCCAGTACAAATAGTAGCTACATCTGGTTTAATAAGTTGCATGGTGTCATAAATTCCTAAACCAGCATACACACTACCTCCAGGAGAGTTTATATAGATTTGAATATCTTTTGAAGAATCAGTACTTTCTAAGAACAATAACTGAGCTTGAATAATATTTGCCACTTGATCGTTAATTCCTGTTCCCAAGAAAATAATACGATCCATCATTAATCTAGAGAATACATCAAAAATTGCAATATTCATTTGACGTTCTTCTATAATATTTGGCGTCAAGTTAGTAGGGTACATACTACTTACAATTTTATCGTAGTAAGTACTACTTATACCTTGATCTTTTATTGCGAATTTTTTAAATTCTTTTCCGTAATCCATATTATTTTTTTTCTAGTTGAATTTTGTAAAGATAATAACTTCTATCTGAAAATAAACGCTTTTAAATTAAAGCTTATTTAATATAGGTTTTCACTAAAATAAGCACAAATAATTTAACTTTACAAAAACTCTTATGTTATGTTTTTTAAAAGTGAACTTCTTAAAGAAGTAGCCCAACAAATAGATTTAGTTTTAAATAAAATTGTTGCTTATGAAAAACAGTATAATCACTTAATAGATAAAGTACACCCACAATATAAAGAAAGTGCTAAGAATCTGGTTCATTATTTGGCACTTAGGAGTTTTAATAGCAATAAAGTACAGGAGCAGCTTGCAACCATAGGTATTCCCAGTCCAACAAACTCTGAAGGACATATTTTGTATACCATATTGAGTATTAAAACAATTATTAATAGCTTACTTTCTTTAAATCATTCTAGCTATGATATCCCTGAATTATCGCCAAAAGTTGCCAAATCATTATTAGAGCGACACACAAAACATCTCTTTGGAAAGCCTCCAAAAAAACGTACTACAAGAATTATGGTTACACAACCAACATTGGCTGCCGAGGATGTAAGTTTTAGCAAAGACTTGGTTGATAATGGCATGAATTGCGCTCGTGTTAATTGTGCTCATGACAATGAAACCGTGTGGAAAGATATAATTACCAACATCAAATCTGCCGATTCTAAATGCAAAATTATGATGGACTTGGGTGGTCCAAAGTTACGTACTGGTAAAATGAAACCCGGTCCTAAAGTAATTCATATTAAACCTAAAAGAAATGCTTTGGGTCAAGTTGTAAGTCCTGCAAAAGTGTGGTTGGCACCTTACGGCATAATACCTCCAAACAATCAAGAAGCCGATGCCATTATTCCAGTGAACAAAAAGTGGTTAAAGAAAACAAAAAAAGATTCGTTTATAATTTTTAGAGATGCCAGAGACAAAAAATGCAGGCTTATTATAGATAATAAAGAAGGGCTTGGTCGATGGGCATCCTGTAGTGACTCAGCCTTTGTTACTACAGATACGCTACTTAACGTTTTTCTAGAAAAAAAATCTAATTCTGAAATTCATACCGTACACGAGTTATTACCATTAGAAGAAATTATTTATGTATTTGAAGGCGACCTTTTAAGAATAGACAAGCAACCTATTTTAGGTGAACCCGCAAAGCTTGACGCTGAAGGGAAGGTAAAAGAAATAGCACATATTTCTTGTTCGCTTCCAGAAGTTTTTAATTACATAAAACCAGGAGAGCCTGTGTTTTTTGATGATGGCAAAATTGAAGGTCTTATAGATACTGTTACACCAGATCATGTTATTATAAAAATAACCAGTACTAAGAAAAATGGCGGCAAATTACGAGCTGAAAAAGGAATTAATTTCCCAAACTCTAAAATTGCAATTAACGGACTTACAGAAAAAGATAAAGAAGATCTAAAATTTGTTGCAAAACATGCTGATGCTGTTAACTTTTCGTTTGTAAACAATAAAAAAGATGTAGAAGATCTTTTAAATGAAATGAAACATTTGGATGCCTCATTGGGTATTATTTTAAAAATTGAAACTCAGGAAGCTTTTAAAAACTTACCTAGTATTATTTTAAAATCTATGGAAAACTACCCTATTGGAGTTATGATCGCACGAGGTGATCTTGCGATAGAAACAGGTTGGAACAATTTTGCTGTAATACAGGAAGAAATTTTACGTATCTGCGAAGCAGCACATATACCAGATATTTGGGCTACTCAAGTTTTGGAGAATTTAGCAAAAAAAGGAGTGCCTACACGCTCTGAAATTACAGATGCCGCTATGTCGCAACGTGCAGAATGTGTGATGCTAAACAAGGGCTATTATATAAATAAAGCCGTAAAGATGCTTGATAAAATTTTATGCGAGATGAAACACATACAAAAGAAAAAAGACAACCTTCTTCCAAAGCTAGAATTTAACGATATCGCATAAAAAAGGCGCTTAAAAAAAGCGCCTTTAAAATATTGTTTCCTTATTATTTAGCTATAAACTTCCTTTACGAATTTATCGTATGATAGTTCTTTAACCTTAAGGTTTGCATTCTCTTTATAAAAAGCCAATAATTTTTGACTAGTTAATTGTTCAGACAAACGTTTTACCTCATCTTGGTTAGAAAGGATCCTTGCTGAAATATCATCTAATTCTTTTTGAGAAGGATTCATTTGACCAAATTGTGCCATTTGTCCTTTTATCATCTCGTGCGTATAAGCCTTTAAGTCATCAAAATTAATTTGCAACTCATTTTCAGTAATAAGCTTACCTTCTATTAATTGATAACGCATTGCCTTTTCAGACTTCTCATATTCTTCTTTAGCTTGTGCTTCATCTAATGGCTCTTCACCAGCAGTTTGTATCCATTTTTGTAAAAACTCAGCAGGTAAATCAAACTTTGTATTTTCAACTAAATACTCAGTAACATCGTTTAATAACTTCTGATCTGACTGTTGAACGAATTGCTTTTCAGCATCTTCTTTAATCTTCTCTTTAAGCTCTGTTACAGATGTAACATTACCTTTACCAAATAACTTATCAAACAATTCTTGATCTAGGTCAGCCAATTCTCTTGAATTTACTTCAGTAATAGTGAACGTAACTTCAATCTCCAATCCGTGAGCATCGTCATGAGACACTTTTAAATGATTCATTAAGTCATGATCATCATTAAAAAGTCCTTTAGTTTTTAGCTTAACAACATCCCCTACTTTAGCTCCAATAAACTTCTTTGCATTTACCTTCCCTTTAATCTTGTCTAAAGTAATTGTTGTTGAGTTATTAATTTCTTTTTCTTCATTTTCAAAAGTACCTGTAATTTCATCAGCCTCTTCAACTTCGTTTTTAGAAACTATTTTACCGTACTGTTTTTGAATATTCTCAACCTGATCATCAATCATTTTGTCATCAGCAACAATATTGTAATGCGTAATTGCCTTTTTACCTTTAACCTTTACATCAAATTCAGGAGCTAATCCTAATTCGAATTCAAAAGAAAAATTATCTGCATCCCAGTTTAGGTCGTCTTGTGCCTTTGGTAACGGATTTCCTAAAACATCTAGCTTCTCCTCAGTTAAATATTTGCTTAAAGCATCTTGTAAAAGTTTATTTACCTCATCAACCAATACTGCTTTTCCATACTGCTTTTTTACCATCCCCATTGGTACATGTCCTTTTCTAAAACCAGGAATGTTTGCAGTTTTACGATAATCTGATAAAATTTTCTCAACCTTATCGGCATAATCGCCTTTTTCTATATCAACTTTAACTACTGCATTTAATGCGTCAATATTTTCTCTTGTAATATTCATTTTGCCTAAATAAAAATTGGCTGCAAAAGTACAACATTTTTACAACTGAACAAAGTTTTCAAACAGCTGAAATTCAGCCTAATTTTTATCCTCTTTTAATAGAGAATACAGAATAGATTGCAAGCAGGAAAGTAATAAGCTAAAAAGAATAGCTGTCCAGATGCTCGACACTCCAAACCCGTCAATTAATTTATCTGCCAGAAGTATTATTATTGCATTTATAATTAGTAAAAACAATCCTAAAGTAATGATGGTAATTGGCAATGTAAATATTACAAGTACGGGTTTTACCAAAACATTCAAAATTGCTAGTACAGCAGCAACTATTATGGCAGTTGTATAACTATCAAGTGATACGCCTGGTAATAATTTTGCAAGAATAATTACAGCAAGCGCACTTAATATAAGTTTCATTAAAAATTTCATGATAACATATTTTGTTTCAATGAAGATACAAAATATCCAACTTCCTAGGTAATGAAGTCTATAACAAATCCGTAGAATTCCGTTGGGTTTTCGGCATGCAACCAGTGACCAGCATTAGCTACAGTTTTAATCTTAGCTTTTGGAAACTGCATTTTTATTTGAGCCTCGTCATTCGTACTAATATATTCTGAGCGGTCACCACGTAAAAACATCGTATCTCCTTCAAATTTTAAATGAATTGCAAGTGCTTCTCCCACTTCTGAAACATGTTCTTTTAAAGCCTCAAGATTAACTCTTAGTCCTAACCGCCCTTTTTCAACCCAATACAAGTTCTTTAACAAAAACTGTCGTATCCCAAACTCTGAAACGTATTCTGATAGAGTTTCATCTGCAATTTTTCTCGATGTTATTTGATTAAAATCTAAGACTGACAAGCCTTCTAATATTGCATCATGGTGTATTGGATAAAACCTTGGAGCAATATCTGCAACAATAAGTTTTGAAACCATCTCTGGATAAAGTGCTGCAAACAACATGGCTGTTTTGCCTCCCATAGAATGACCTAGTAATACAATATCGTCAAGCCCTTTCTCCTGACAATATAATTTTAGGTCAGACACCATCAACTCATAATCAAACGCATCACTATGAAAACTTCTCCCATGATTTCGTTGGTCTACCAAATGCACTTCAAACCCTTGCGCACTAAATTGCCTGCCAAGGGTTTTCCAATTATCGCTCATCCCCAAAAAACCATGAAGTATTACAAAAGGCTTTCCTTCTCCTAAAATATTTGAGTGTAATAGCATTATTGTAATTTATGAAGGTACATGTTTACTACATTTTCGATGCCCAAATATAGGCTCTCCGAAATTAATGCATGCCCAATTGAAACCTCTAAAAGCCCTGGAATATTTTCTTTAAAAAACTGAATGTTGTCCAAAGACAAATCATGCCCTGCATTTACGCCTAAACCAATATCATTGGCCAATTCAGCACAAGCCGTATACGGCTCAATAGCCGCTTTGTCCCCTAAACCATATTGATGCGCAAAGGCCTCTGTATAGAGTTCAATCCTATCTGTGCCAGTCATTTTTGCGCCTTCTACTTGTTCCAGTACCGGATCGAGGAAAATTGAGGTTCTAATATCATTTTGCTTAAACTCTTTAATAACCTCAGTTAAAAAATCTTTATGTTTAAGTGTATCCCAACCAGCATTAGACGTTATAGCATCAACGGCATCAGGCACTAAGGTAACCTGAGTTGGTTTAATTTTTAAAACCATATCTACAAACTTCTCGATAGGGTTCCCTTCAATATTATATTCGGTGTAAACTATTGGTTTAAGGTCGTACGCATCTTGATAACGAATATGACGCTCATCTGGCCTTGGATGAATAGTAACTCCTTGTGCACCAAAGCGCTGAACATCTTTTGCGAACTGTAACAAATTAGGAGTATCTCCTCCTCTGGAATTTCGCAAAGTAGCAATCTTATTTATGTTTACACTTAACTTTGTCATCTGTAAAATTTTTAAATGCAAAAATACAAAGTATGTTACGCTTATTGTATTAAAAATTGATTAATTTGCATATGATTACAAATGAAATTATGCCTTTAAGTGAGTTCATAATAAATGATATTAAACCCGTTGCAGTTTCTGAAAAAATACGGGAAGTGCAGCAATTGTTCAATCAATTAACTTACTCTCATATTCCAGTTCAAAAAGATGGTATTTATATTGGTTGCATTTCAGATACTGACGCCCATTGTTTTGAATCTGACAGCTCCTTAACCGAACACCTATACACCTTAGAAGGTTTTTATGTTAGAAAGTCAACACTTTGGCTAGATGTTTTAGAGGCTTTTGCTCAAAAAGACACAAACATAATGCCTGTATTAAATGACGATAATAAATACCTAGGATATTATGAGCTCAATGATATTATCTCACTATTCAATCAAACGCCATTCTTCTCAGAGCCTGGTGGTATTTTAATTGTTGAAAAAGGGTATAATGATTATTCTTTTAGTGAAGTATGCCAAATCACAGAATCTAATAATGGAAAACTCCTAGGAGCATTTATCTCTAAGCTTGAAAATGATGTAGTTCAAATAACCGTGAAGATTGGAAACACAGGGCTTAACGATATTATTCAAACCTTTAGACGTTATGGATACAATATTGTATCTGGACATGAAGAAGATGCTTTTTTAAAAAGCCTTAAAGAGCGTTCAGATTATTTAAATAGATACTTAAATCTGTAATTATGAAGATTGCTATCTATGGTCAGTTTTACCAAAAAAACTCGTCAATTCCTGTTCAAACACTTTTAAATCTATGCCTCGAAAAGTCGTTTGATGTTTTTATAGAAACACATTTTTTTAATTCCATAAAAGAAGAAGAGGATGTTCATGTTAATTTAGACAGTTTTAAAACTTTTAGCGAATTAGATGCCTCTTACGAGCTATTAATAAGTATTGGTGGCGACGGGACTATTTTAAGAGCCATTACATATGTTAGAGATCTAAACATCCCCATTATTGGAATAAACACAGGGCGCTTAGGGTTTTTGGCTACTATACAAAAAGATAACATTGAAAAAGCACTAAACGATATAATTGAAGGTCATTATCGTATATCTGAGCGCACCTTATTAAGTATTACTACCGAACCTGAAAATAAAGATCTTCTAGATTTTAATATTGCGTTAAATGAAATTGCTGTAAGTCGTAAAAACACGACTTCTATGATAACCGTAGAGACTAGTTTAGATGGCGAATATTTAACATCGTATTGGGCTGATGGCCTTATAGTTTCAACACCCACAGGTTCTACAGGATATTCTCTTAGTTGTGGCGGACCAGTAATTATGCCCGAAACAGACAGTTTTACGCTTACACCTATAGCACCACACAATCTAAATGCAAGGCCTTTAGTAATTCAAAATTCCACCGAAATAAAATTAAAAGTAAGTGGTAGAGAAGATAGTTATCTAGTGTCTTTAGATTCAAGAATTGCAACTTTAGATAATAATGCCACTATAACAATTAAAAAAGCTGATTTTAAGATAAAAATGATCGAACTCACCGATGAAAGCTTTTTAATCACCCTTCGTAAAAAACTTCTTTGGGGAGAAGATAAACGTAATTAGGCAATAATTTACGGTAATTGGTGTTTATCTGTAATACTAATAACATCAAATTATAATAGGCTAATCATATTTATTATATTTGCAAACTTTTGAACATCTATGAGGTATCTAACCGTTTTTATTATGTGTGTTTTAAGTTATCAATCAGTTAACTCTCAAATCTACGAAGTTGGGGTGTTTGCTGGTGGTAGTAACTTTATTGGTGACGTAGGTGCAACAAATTATATTTCACCAAACCAATTTGCATTTGGCGGAGTTTTAAAATGGAATAGAAGTCCTAGACACTCTTATAGATTTTCACTTATTTATACTGATTTACTGGCAAAAGACTGGAAATCTGATGACCCAAGAAGAAAAGAAAGAGGCTATGGGTTTGAAAGCAGTATTTTTGAAGTAGCTGCTGGGATGGAGTTTACGTTCTTCGATTTCAATTTGCATTACGATGGGCATAAAGCAACACCGTATATTTACACTGGGATATCTGCTGCAAAGCATGATAATTTTTATTTTGCTAATACTGGATTAACGTCTGAAAACACCTCTAGTTGGGCATTAGGAATTCCAATGGCCTTAGGTTATAAAATGACTATTACAGATCATATTTTAATTGCTGCTGAAATAGGAGCCAGATATACGTTCTCCGATGAATTAGATGGAAGTGTTCCAAATAACGATTTTCTGAAAGACACCTACAGTTTTGGAAATCTTAATAATAATGACTGGTATATGTTTACTGGTATTACTTTAACTTATACATTTGCACGAAAACCCTGTTACTGCGATTTTTAGGTGGACATAAAAAACCAAATACATATAGACTCCTTACCAAATCATATTGCCATTATTATGGATGGAAATGGTCGTTGGGCTAAACAAAGAGGTAAACTAAGAGTATTTGGACATGAAAAAGGAAGTAAAGCCGTTAAACAAGTTGTTGAAGGCTGTGCTGAGTTGGGTGTTAAAAATTTAACACTATATGCCTTTTCTACGGAAAACTGGAACAGACCAAAATTAGAAGTTCAGACCCTAATGAAACTTTTAATTTCTTCATTAAAAAAAGAAATTAAAACACTGCAAGACAACAACATAAAACTCAATGCTATTGGGAACCTTAAAGCCTTGCCTTCAAAGGTTTACAAAGAACTTATTGATGTTATTGAACTTACCAAATCTAATAACCGACTTACGTTAACCTTGGCTTTAAGCTATGGCTCTAGAGATGAGCTAATAAATACTGTAAAAGAAATAAGCATTAAAGTTAAAAATAATATAATTTCGCCCGAAAAAATTGATGAATCGGTAATAAATCAGCATCTTTACACGCAAAATTTGCCAGATGTCGATCTATTAATTAGAACCAGTGGCGAGCAACGCATTAGTAATTTTCTATTATGGCAAATTGCATATGCAGAATTGTATTTTACTAATATATTTTGGCCTGATTTTGACAAAGAAGAGTTATATAAGGCTATAGTAAACTATCAAAAAAGAGAAAGACGATTTGGAAAAACAAGTGAACAACTTAGCTAATATCAAACTATTGAAAACACATATTACACGATTTTTATTTATAGCTTTTTTATTTAGCAGCCTAACCATTACTGCACAAGTAAATCCTGTTGAAGACTCTAAAACCTATACGATTGGTGAAATAGCTGTGACTGGAAACACCTCATTTAATGCCTCTACTATTATTTCGTTCTCACGTTTAAGAAAAGGACAACAAATAACGGTTCCAACAGCAGCTAACTCTAAAATTGGCGAAGCAATAAAAATATTATGGAAAACCAACCTATTCAGTAGTATAAATATTTATATCACTAGTATTACCGAGGGTAATATTGCTAATCTTGAAATAAGTTTAATAGATCTTCCTGAATTAAAAGAGGTTAAAATTGAAGGTGTTAAAAAATCGAAATTCGAGAACATCATTAACGAAAATAAATTACAACCTGGAACAAAGGTTACAGAAAACCTTATTACAACTACTCAAAACTATTTAGAAAACTCTTATCGAAAAAAAGGGTATTTAAATGCTGATGTAAGAATAACAACTCATGAAGTTATAGACTCTGTCGATAAAAACAGAGTTAATATGAAACTTAATATTAACAGAGGAGATAAAGTTAAGGTTAAGGATATTGTGTTTAACGGAAGTGAAAGAATTAGTGCTAAAAAGCTCCGAAAAGCTATGAAAAACACTAAGAAGAAAAATCCAATACGAATTTTTAAACGCTCAAAATATATTGTTGCAGATTTTAAAGAAGATTTAGTAAGTGTAATCGATAAATACAAAGAGAATGGTTATAGAGATGCACGTATTATTTCTGACTCGGTTATTTATAATGATGATAATACTGTTTCTCTAAACATAAAAGTTGAAGAAGGCGAAAAGTATACTTTTGGTAAAATAGACTTCTTAGGAAATACAGTTTACACCGACAAGCAATTAAGTAATATTTTGCGTATAAATCCGGGAGACACATACAACGGTGTTGAATTAGAAAAGCGTATTCAAGACAATTCAAGACCAGATGCAATAGATCTCACCAATCTATATCAAAATAATGGTTACTTATTTTCGTCTATAACTCCAGTTGAAACTAGTGCCGAAGGAAATGTCATAAACATGGAAGTTAGGATTACCGAAGGAAAACCTGCATATTTTAATAAAATATCGGTTTCTGGAAATGAAAGAACCAACGACCATGTTATTTATAGAGAAATAAGAACCTTACCTGGGCAGCTTTACAGTAAAGCTAATGTACTTCGTACCATTCGTGAATTAGGACAATTAGGTTTCTTTGATGCACAACAAATAGAACCAAATTTTGAAAATGTTAACGCTAATGAAGGCACATTAGACATGCGTTACTCTGTGGTAGAAAGAGGATCAAGTCAAATTGAACTTCAAGGTGGTTATGGTGGTGGTGGATTTATAGGTACTCTTGGATTATCTTTTAGCAACTTTTCTATTAAAGATATCTTTAAAAAAGACGCCTATAAACCAATTCCAATGGGTGATGGACAAAAATTAGCTCTGCGTCTTCAAGCAAGTAGATTTTATCAAACCTATAGTTTTTCATTTTCTGAACCTTGGTTAGGTGGTAAAAAACCAGTTAACTTCTCTACCTCTTTATCTCATACAAAGCAGTTTTTATTCGATCCTGTAAGTAGAAGAGCAGATAAGAGTAGACGTTTTAATATTACAGGTATTTCTGTGGGTCTTGCAAAACGATTGACCGTTCCTGATGATTACTTCATGCTCTCTCAAGCATTAAGTTTTCAACATTATAACTTAAAGAATTATAACACTGGATTATTTACTTTTGGTGACGGTTCCTCAAACAATTTAGCATATACAATTGGTTTAAGCAGAAATAACACTGCTGTAGATCCAATATACCCAACACAAGGGTCGAACTTTAGCTTAACAGCAAAATTCACCTTACCATACTCATTATTTAATAATGTAGATTATGCTGCTTTAAAGCAAGAACGAGCAGACATGGAAGATATTATTGGAAATTATCCAGGTATTACCAACCCTACTCCTGCGCAAACAACAGAGTATAATGATGCGGTAGACAGACGATCTGAAATAGATCAAGAACGATTTAAATGGTTAGAGTTCTATAAAGTAAAATTTAATGGTGAATGGTATACGAAAATTGTAGGTGATTTAGTATTACGCCCTAAAGTAGAATTTGGATTCTTAGGTGCTTATAATAATGATAGAGGTGATATTCCTTTTGAAAGATTTTTTGTTGGTGGAGACGGTTTAGGAACATATAGCTTAGATGGTCGTGAAGCTGTACAGTTAAGAGGATATCCTAACCAAGGACTTTCATCGCAAGATGGAGGTACAATTTATAATAAGTTCTCTTTAGAATTAAGATATCCAATTACTTTAAAATCTGCTCAAGCAAAAATATATGCATTGGCATTTTTAGAAGGAGGTGCATCATTTGATAATTTTAGAGATTATAACCCATTTAGCTTAAAACGTTCTGCAGGTTTAGGTGTTAGATTGTTTATGCCTGCATTTGGTTTATTAGGAATTGATTTTGGTCATGGATTCGATCCTTTACCAGGTCAAAATGTTAAACATGGTTGGGAAACACATTTTATAATAGGGCAACAATTTTAAGTTTGGCACGATATTTTCAACGAACAGTTTAATGATTTAATCGAGGCGTTAAAATTTTTCAAAATATATTTCGTTTATTTGATAAATAATAACGCTTGCAACCAAATCTAAAAAAACATTTGTCTGGCAGTGTTAGAATTAATAAAAACAACAATTATTAAAAACATACACGGATGAAAACTAAAGTTCTTTTTTTACTGGCTATAACATCCTTTATAAGTCTATCTACATTTGCCCAAAGAAGTGTAAGAATAGGTTATATTGATACTGAATATATTTTACAAAACGTTCCAGAATATCAAAATGCATCTGCTCAATTAGATTCTAAAGTTCTAAAATGGAAAGATGAAATTGAAAAACGTTTAAGCGATGTAGATCAAAAAAAGAAACAACTTACATCTGAAAGTGTTTTATTAACTCCAGAGCTTATTCAAGAACGTCAAGAAGAAATTACGATCGAGGAAAACGAGATATTAGATTATCAGCATAAAAGATTTGGTCCCAATGGCGATTTGGTAATTCAAAAGCAACAGTTAATTCAACCTATACAAGATCAAATTTTTACAGCAGTTCAAGAAATTGCATCAAATAAAAAATACGATTTTGTTTTTGATAAATCTGCCGATGTAGTTATGCTTTACTCTGCCGACAGATATGATATCAGTGAACAAGTTCTAAGATCTATTAATAGAACAGCGAAGCGTAAGCAAGCTCAGGGTAGAAAAGAAAAAAAGGC
Source organism: Flavobacteriaceae bacterium (assembly GCA_030148025.1). Taxonomy (GTDB): domain Bacteria; phylum Bacteroidota; class Bacteroidia; order Flavobacteriales; family Flavobacteriaceae; genus JASBUG01. Next base: position 18,456 of record JASBUG010000015.1, read on the forward strand.
TGCACAGGAAGAAGAAATAGTTCCTGAGGTTAATAAAGATAAAGAAGCAAGAGCTAAAGAACTAGAAGATAAAAAAGCCTCACGTGCAAAAGCTATTGAAGACAAACGTGCAAAACAACAGGCTGATCGTGAAGCAAAGAAAAAAGCGATTGCCGATAAGAGAAAGAAAATTTTAGAAGACCGTAAAAAAGCAAGAGATGCTAAATTAAAAGCACGCGAAGGAGAGTCGACTAAAGAAAAAGAAGAAACAACGACTTCTTCCGCTAAAGAAAAAACGCTTGGAGACACAACAACTGCGAATAAAGTAGAAGAAGAGAAAAAAGAAGAAACGCCAAAATTAAGTGCTGCAGAGGCTAAGAAAAAAGCACTTGAAGATAAAAAGAAAAAGATATTAGCAGATAGGCAAGCAAAAATTGATGCAAGAAACGCCAAAAAGAACGCTGCTAAAAAAACAGATAGTACAGGAGCCAAAAAGTTAAGCCCTAAAGAAGCTAGAAAAAAGGCATTGGAAGACAAGAAAAAAAGAATATTAGAAGCTAGAAAAGCCAAAATAGAAGCTAGAAAAAAAGAGAAAGACAGTACAAATCAAAACAATAATTAATAGACAACAATTTATAACATAATTTTTTTTAAAATGAAACATTTAAAGACCTTAGTATTAGCAATTGCACTTATAGTAGGAAGCACGAGTTTTATGAATGCGCAAAGTAAAGTTGCTCATATTAATACGCAGGAGTTGGTTGCTGCGATGCCTGAATATAAAGCAGCTCAAGCTGAAATAGAAAAACTTGCTAAGACATATGACACTGAATTGCAAACAATGGGTACAGAGTACCAAAATAAAATAAAGCAATACGACGCAGAAGCTTCTTCACAAACAAAAGAAGAAAACCAGAAAAGAATGCAGGAAGTTGCTACTATGGAGCAAAGCATTCGTCAATTTCAAGGGCAAGCACAACAAGATATGCAAAAAAAGGAGTTTGACTTATTAAAGCCAATCACTGAAAAAGCAAGAGAAGCAATTCAAAAAGTAGCAAGAGCTCAAGGATTTCAATATGTATTAGATTCTTCTCAAGGACAAGGAGTGATCTTAGCCGAAGGAAAAGACCTAATGGCAGATGTTAAAAAAGAACTTGGATTCTAAAAAACACTACTTTTAAATAACTTATAAAAAGCTGTCTTCTTAAGACAGCTTTTTTATTTTTGTTATATATGAACACACAACCTATTGGTATTTTTGATTCTGGTGTTGGCGGCACTTCAATTTGGAAGGAGATTCACAGGCTACTCCCAAATGAAGACACCATATATTTAGCCGATAGTAAACATGCACCTTATGGCCCTAAGGGAAAAGATCGCATTATAGAGCTTAGTATTAAAAACACCGAATTATTATTAAGTAAAGGGTGCAAACTTATTGTTGTTGCTTGTAACACAGCTACTACCAATGCTATAGACCACTTAAGAGCTCACTATAATGTTCCCTTTATTGGTATAGAGCCAGCTATAAAGCCTGCTGCACTAAAAACTAAAACCAATGCTGTTGGTATTCTTGCTACAAAAGGCACTTTAAGTAGTGCTCTATTTTCTAAAACATCCCATTTATTTGCAAACAACACTACCGTTATTGAACAAGTGGGAGAAGGTATTGTACCGTTAATTGAAAGCGGCAAACTACATTCTGAAGAAATGAAAGCTTTATTGGAAATCTATTTAAAACCCATGATAGCTGCCAATATTGATCATTTAGTATTGGGGTGTACACATTATCCATATCTTATTCCTTTGTTGCTAGAAATGCTTCCTAAACATATTAAAATTATAGATTCGGGAGAAGCAGTTGCTAGACAAACACGATCTGTTCTAGAAAAGCATGCCTTATTAAATAATACAAAAGCAATACCTCAAAACTTATTTTATACCAATGGCAATCCAGATATTATTAAGGCATTGATTGGCAATAATTTCAATGTAGATTTCCTGTCGTTCTAATCTTCTTTTAACATTCCTCTAGGTGATTTCTTGAATACTTCTCCATTCCATTTAATGACATCATCTTTAATTTTCATAATCTCATTTACAAAAAACATATTCCCAAAATCTTCCTCGATAGAAACGTCAGATATATCTATAAAAAATTGATTATATACCTTATCATCCTTTTCTAAAAAAATTTCTGATGTAATTACATGATTAGAAAATTCATTATAATAAGGTAATCTAAGATTAACTATTATACTTGGATATGAGAATTGATCTATCTCACTTTTTATAGATATGATTGTGTCTTTTGATATGTTTTCAAACCTATAGTCTCTTTCCGAATCGATTAAAAACTGTACGTCAAGGCTCAAATTCTTTTTATTATTAAATCCTTTTATATAAAATTGTATAGAGTCATTTTTTTTATTTGTAGATTTTATATTAATCTCCCTTTCATAAACACCTAAACTATTTAATTGCTTTGAAGATGTAAGGTATAGCAAATCTTCTTTTATCTCATATTTACCTTCAGACTTTCCTAAAAATGTAGGGACATGAAACAGCCCATCATAACTTCTTAATTTAAATGTTCCATCATCCCTTAAAATAAGTGCAGATCTTTTAGAATTATATACGGTTGTCTTATCAATTATTAAAGAAGATGTTCTAATACAACATGAATTGAGTATTAAAATAGTAATTAAACATATTCTATTCATCAAATCATTCATTCTTTAAACCAACTGGAATACTTTACATAGTTATTGGCAATCCTATCTATTTCCCCGGAGATAAGTTCTTTACTAATATCTTTTATTTTTTTTGCAGGTGTTCCTGCATAGATACTGCCTGCCTCTACCCTTGTATTTTTTGTAACTACAGCTCCAGCAGCAATAATGCTATTACTTTCTACAACACAATCGTCCATAATAATACTTCCCATACCAACCAGAACATTATCATGAATCGTGCAACCATGAACAATAGCATTATGACCAATGGACACATTGTTTCCAATAATTGTTGGTGAAGTTTTATAAGTAGCATGAATTACTGCACCATCTTGTACATTTACTTTGTTGCCCATTTTTATATAATGTACATCTCCTCTAATAACAGCATTGAACCAAATACTGCATTGGTTTCCCATAACAACTTCACCTACTATAGTGGCATTTTCTGCTATATAACAATCGTCTGGAATTTCAGGAGATTTTCCTTTTACTGGTTTTATAATTGGCATGTGTAAGTTTTTTTTAATCTTAATCTTCTTGTCAACTTATTATTAAAAACTGGAATTATACTTCTCTTTTTAACTAAATACATATCCTTTCTTTCGTAATTATTCCATTCACTATTATCATATTCAGGAAAAGATATAAATTGTTCTAAATTTAAAATTAATGTGTCTTTTTTCTTTTCCCAATTTCCCTTTTCTTCATAAGACTCTAATAAATGTCCAGTATTTATAATCTTTTTAAAATAACTGCCATTTGAATTCAAAACTAACCTTGTAAAAAGACGCCCTTTCGAGAATTGTCTTTCTAGTTTGTATTCTACTACTATTTGTTGCGTATACCCATTAATTGATACAATAAACAAAAATGCGAAAAAAAGCTTGTACACATTATAAAATCTCATAATAGAGGATTTATTTAAAATATGATAATAAATCGGCTTTCTTAGAGGCAGAAACCATTATTTCTTTTCCGTTACTAAGTACTACGCTTCCACCTTTTCCTTTTATATACTTTACCACCTCGGTTACATTTACCAAGTAGCTTTTATGTACTCTAGCAAAGTTAGAACTAGTCAAGGCATCTTCAAAGTATTTTAGTGTTTTACTTACTAGTTTCTTTTTATTATTATTTAAGTAGATTTCTGTATAATTATCATCTGCCTTACAGTACAATATGTTTGCTGTTTCAAGCACTTCAAATCCATCTTGCTGAGGGATAGTGATCTTTCCATTTACAGCATTTGTTTTCGGGACCAACACTTGTTCTTGCAAAGCATTTTCCTTGGTTTTTATTTCTACTACATAATCTACGGCTTTTATAAGATCGTCTATAGAAATGGGTTTCATTAGGTAGTAACTAGCATGGGCATTTAAGGCATCTATAGCGTAGTGATTATAAGCAGTAACAAAAACAGTTTCAAAATTTCTATCACCAACTTTATCAAGTAGATCGAAAGCATTTCCATAAGGCATTTCTACATCAAGAAACACAAGATCCAGATCGTTATTTCTTATTAACACTAGCGCTTCATCAACATTAGCGGCTTCACCCAAAACATTAACATTAGGGCAGTATTTTTTAAGATAACTCTTTAAAATATCTCTACTGGTTTCTTCGTCCTCAACTATAATTGTACTAAGTTTCATCTAGTCCTTTTTTAATGTTACCACAACTTGTGTTCCTGGGTCCTCGGCATTTTGATAATCATCTATAAATACATCAACCTTATCCTTATACATTTCATTAAGTATCTCGATTCTTTTTTTAATATTACCCATGCCTTTAGAATTCTGTTTTTGTTGATGTTCTGTTTTTAAAGCTTTCGATCGCTCTCTTCCAATTCCATTATCTGAAATACTAATTTTAATCTCAAAATCATCAACCTTCTCTATTGCTATCTTTAAATGTCCATACTCCTTTTTATATCTTAAACCATGCCATACCGCATTTTCTATATAAGGCTGCAATAACATTGGAGGAATTTGAAATTCGTTTATAGCAATTGTGTCATCTACAGTAATTTCATAATCAAACTTATCCTTAAATCTAAAATGCTCTAACTTAGTGTACAGCTGTAACAGTTCGATCTCTTTTTCTAAAGGGATAAAATCTTCTTCACTATTTTCCAGAACAGCACGCATTAACAGCGAAAAGTCTGAAAGGTATTTATTTGCAGTTCTTTCATCGTTGGTTGCTATAAAGCTATTAACAGAATTAAGAGCATTAAAAATAAAATGTGGGTTCATCTGACTTCTAAGCGATTTTAAAGCCAAAAGATTATTATTAAGTTTTTGCTGCTTTATATTTTTTAGCATAAAATATCCAGCTACGAGTAACAAAAACACACCTCCTACTAAAGAGTAAATAATTAGTTTTTGACGTTTATTTCTTTCAGTAGTCAATTCATATTTACTTTCTGATAATGCACGATCGCTTTCTAAGCTATTAATACGATTTTGCTTTACTGCCAAATCTTTAGATAAGCGTGCTGCCTGAGAGATCTCTTGTTCTTTTTTTATGTAAAGCTCATCAACCAGTCGCTCATAAGTTTTTGCCGTCGAAAATGCTTTATCAAATTCTCCTGCATCGCGATATACTTCCGACAGTTTTCTGGTGGCATCTTTTTGTACTACCAAATCTTCTTTATCATCTGCCTCTTCAATACTTTTCTCCAGGTAAGGGATAGCATTTTTAAAGTCCTTTTGTAAGGCATAGGCGCTACCAATTTTATAATTTTGCTTTTGCGGTGTTATAGCACTTTCGTTATCAAAAACAGAGTCGGTTTCTATGTCTTCTATTTCTGTTAGTGCCTGCTTACGAAGCTCTATTTCTTTATCGTAAGCTCTGTTTCTATTTTGGAAATCGGCAACCGCAACTATTTCTGTTGCTGCTCTTTTTTTGTTTTCTTTTGAAGCTAAATTCAATGAATTTTTAAAATAACTCTCTGCTTCGCTTAACTCACCTGATGCTTCATAAGTTTTTGCTATTTTAGAATTTAGGTCGGTGATCTTTGGAGTAATTAAATGCTCTTGAGCAATTGCTAATCCTTTTTTATAAGAATTTAGCGCTGCATTATATTCTTTTGTTTTTATATAGACATCTCCTAGCCCTTCGTGAAGTGTTACCAGTTGCCAATTGGACAACGCCGATTGATCGATCGACTCATACGTTGAAATACTTTCTTGATAATTGTTATTAAACTCATAGGCTTTAGCAAGCTGTAACTTTACGCCATTAGCATCTTTATTCTGTAAACTAATTCTATAATTTGACACTGAAAGGTCATATTGTTTCCATTCAAAATAAATAGTTCCTAAAGTTTCGTATACTTCGGCATTTTCTTTAGTAGAACTCGAAACCGACAAGGCTTCAGTAACAAATTGAATGCTTTTTTCGGCATCTGTTTTTAAATATACATTTGCTGAATCTATGAGTGCATTAAACTGACTTGGATTCGATCGTAATCTTTTTGAAATATACGCTTCATTAATACTTGGTCTTACTTCAACTCTTATGCGTTCACTGTTTTGAATGGTATAATAAACAGTTTCAAAATCGCTATGCTTTATTACAAGTTCATCTCCTTTAGATACTTCAATTCTAAACTCACCTAAAGCATTTGTTGTGGTATAGTTGCCACCGTTAACCAAAATATTAACTTTAGGAATAGGTTTATAAGTTCTGCTTTCTACCACAGCACCTTTTACAGTAAACCGTTCCTTTTGGGGAATATTCTGTTCCTGACTATTTAATAAACTAAAATTTAATAGTAGTACAATTGCAATTATATGTCTTAAAACTAAATTCATAAAACGTATCTATTGGTAAACATACATACTTTAATGTTTAAAATAAAATAAGGTCACTTCAAAACACCTCTTAAATAACACTAAAAAGTGCAGTTCCCTAAACAATCAACACACTTCACTCAATGATATACTAGATAGCCTCATTCTTGATTTTTTAACAAATAGTTTGATTCTAAATTTATCAAACATTAAAAACCATAATATGAAAATTAATACTCACCTTATAATCGCCTTACTGTTCACAAACATAATACTCTCTCAAACAGGGCAAAAAAACTTTATTGACCAGCCTTATATAGAAACTATAGGCGAAGTTGAAACAGAAATTATTCCAAACAAAATATATCTACAAATTACTTTGAATGAAAATGATAAAAAAGGAAAGGTTAGTATTGAATTTCAAGAAAACGAATTGATTTCGATTCTTAAACAATGTAACATCAACATTGACAAACAATTATCGGTAGAAAACTTTGATGGTTTATACAAAAGAAAATTTCTTGGCAATAATAAATTAACCAAAATAAAGAAATACCAACTCCTAATTTATAGAGGAGAAATACTAGCCAAAATCTACCACGATCTAACCAAAATTGATATTTCTAACATTTCAATAATAAAAACTGATCATAGTGATATGGAAGCTTTAATAGCTAAAAATAAACTAAAGGCTTTAAATAAAGCAAGTAAGAAAGCATCAAAATATGCCTTAGCGATTAACCAAAACATAGGGAAAGCACTTTATATTAAAGAAATTGAGAAAGAGCCTAACTACCAATATGATTCAAATTCATTAAAAGATATTGAAGTCACTGCTTATGGAATTACTAGAGCACCTATGGACATTATGAACCTTAATATTAAACCAATTATTATTAAATCTAAAATCATGACTAGATTCATTTTAAAATAAATTCATCAAAATCAAAAAATCAAACGCTATGAAAACACTGTTAAAAAACTTAATGATTATTGTACTGTCTTTAGGCTTTGCCCAAAAAAGTCTTGCATTAAAAAGTTCATCCACCAACCCAAATAAACAACATATAAAAGTTGCTTTGCTTTTAGATACAAGTAATAGTATGGATGGTTTAATAGATCAGGCAAAGGCACAACTTTGGAGCATTGTTAATGAGTTATCGTATGCCAAATGTAATAATGAGCGCCCAAACTTACTTATATCACTTTATGAGTATGGAAATGACAACTTGAACTCTAAAGAAGGTTATATCCGTCAAGTTATTGGCTTTACAAACGACCTTGATGATATTTCTAAAGAGTTGTTTTCACTAACAACAAATGGTGGTAGTGAATTTTGTGGTCAAGTAATTCAAACCTCATTAAATCAATTACATTGGGGTAAAAACCCAGATGACCTAAAGTTAATTTTTATTGCGGGCAACGAACCTTTTACACAAGGAGAAATTCACTATAAAGATGCTGCAACAAATGCAAACGAAAAGGACATTACGGTTAACACTATTTTTTGTGGCTCTTACCAACAAGGTATTAACACAAAGTGGAAAGATGGCGCTATGTTAACCAATGGCGATTATCTTGCAATAGACCACAACCAAAGAACTGTTCATATTGCTTCACCTTATGATGATGCCATTCTAGAACTAAACAAGAAACTTAACAAAACTTATATAGGCTATGGAAAAAGGGGGCAAGCAAAAATTGCTATACAGGCAGCTCAGGATAGCGAAGCCGCAACCTATAGTAAAGCTAATGCAGTGGGCAGAACTATAAGTAAAAGCTCTCATTTTTATAAAAACTCAACATGGGATCTTGTAGATGCTATCGAATCGGAAGAAGTTGTTGTTGAAGATCTTAAAGAATCTGCTTTACCTTCAGAGCTAAAAGGAAAAAGTTCTAAAGAAATAAAAGCTTATGTAAAAGAAAAAAGTTTAGAACGCGCAAACATTCAACAACAAGTACAAGAGTTGAATAGAAAAAGAAAAGCCTATGTTTCCAAAAACGTTAAGAAAAATACTAACGGACTAGAAAACGCAATGATTAAAGCTATTAAAGAACAAGGGAAAAAGAAAAATTATAAATGGGAGCAGTAATAAAAAAAGCCTTGAAAATTTCAAGGCTTTTTTTATTAATAATTTATTGCAGGACAATTACAGTCGAATTTCTCTCGTCTACAGCCAAAATTAATTCCTAAAGTAATTTGATGAAAACCACCATTGTTAAAAACTACAGAATTAGCTTGGTATGAATAGGTATAGGCAACTACAAAGTTCTTGTAATTTATTCCAATCAAAGGTGTAAAATATTGAAGTTTCTGACTATTAACTCCAGATCCATTCCCATTTTGAAATTCTGCACCATCCAAACTTCGTCTATAAGATAAACCAGCCCATACTTTACCAAAGTCCATTTCACGATACACTTTTATATTGGCATCGACAATAGATTCTTTAGTTGCATCTCGGTACATAAACATCATAGAAGGTTCGTAACTCCATTCGCTATTGATGCTGCTAAACACGTTTCCTGCTGAAAATAAATACGTGCGTAAATTGTTATAGCTCAATCCTTGTTCATTAAAATTAATCCCGTCGTTCTTAAGGACATTCTTTACAGTAGCATGAGCGTAAAAGTCTAAGAAATGATATGAAAACCCAAAGTCAATGTTAAAATTTGTAGCACTTTGTTCAACTCCTGCTATAATAGGATCAAACCCGTCTGCAAGAAATGAGGTTTCATCCAACTTATATTGAATCATTCCCGCACTCAATCCAAAAGACAGCATATTAAGATCTATTGGATTTCTCGAGAACATTAAATGATGTGCATATGTTATATACGCTCCTGTTTGTGAGTGGTAACCATTTTTATCATTGAATACAATTCCTCCAATTGCAGATGGTGTATCTCCAAATCGTCCATTAATACTTAATGTTTGTAAACTTGGTGCATTATCTTGGCCAAACCACTGTTGACGACCAGTTAAACGCACTTTACTACAATTGGCTACTCCAGCCATTGAAGGGTGAATTAAATAATAATTATCGGTTAAATAATCGGAGTATATTGGTAATCCTTCTTGCGCTAAAGAAAATTGCGCATAAAAAACCACCATTAGTAAAAACGAGATCTTTTTCAGTTTCATAAATTTTTATCTTTTCAAGGTAAAATGGGCTTTAAATTGTTTTCTAGTGCCATCACTAGGTTCTTCATACTCCACCACAAACCAGTAATCGCTCGACGGTAACTCATTCCCATTAAAGGTGCCATCCCACCCTTGCCCTCTCGGACTCAACTGCTTCAACAA
>JASBUG010000029.1 GCA_030148025.1 Flavobacteriaceae bacterium
AAGGAAAATATTTTTATTCTTACTAATGAGCGCTATAACGACCTGGTTTTCGAGCAATTACCTGATGTAACTAAGCGTCAAGTAGTTTTAGAACCCGCAATGCGTAATACGGCTCCATGTATTTTATATGCATCACTAAAAATTCAGAAAGAGAATAAAGATGCTGTAATGATTGTAGCACCTAGTGATCACTGGATTGAAGATGAGCAAGCATTTACTAATAATGTGCAGCAAGCTTTTAATTTTTGTGAGAAAGAAGATGCGCTTATGACTTTAGGAATTCAGCCAACGTTTCCTAACACTGGTTATGGATATATTGAGTATAACAAAGAAGCTACTTCAAATATTAAGGAAGTAGATCAGTTTAGGGAGAAACCAGATTACGATACTGCTAAATCATTTTTAGAGCAAGGTAATTTTTTATGGAATGCTGGAATATTTATGTGGAGTGTGACTTCTGTGGTAAAAGCGTTTCAAAATAATAGCCCTAGTTTGTTTGCGTTATTTGAAAAAGGAATCGAGGTATATAATACCGATTTTGAAGATGATTTTATTCGAGATAACTATGGTAAAGCAGAGAATATTTCAGTCGATTATGCACTAATGGAAAAAAGTAATAATGTATATGTACTTCCTGCAACCTTCGATTGGAACGACCTGGGAACCTGGGGAAGTTTATACGACAAGATAGATAATGGTAATAAAGGAAACGCTATTGTAAACGCAAATGTGTTAACAAAGGATGCTTCAGGAAATATGATACGCTCTAAACAGGGAAAGATTGTAGTTGTTGAAGGTTTGAACGATTATATAATTGTGGATAAAGATGAAGTTTTGCTTATCTTTCCAAAAGAAAAGGAACAAGATATTAAGAAACTACGACAAAGCGTAAGCGAAAAATTTGGAGATAAGTACGTGTAAATATGGAAGAAAATAAGTTCAATTTTACTGAGGAAGAAAACAAAGAGCAAGCTGTTGAGCAATCTAAAGAAGCTGTAAAGCAAGGTGCAAAAGGTTTGTGGTTAAATATAAAAACCTTTTTAGTTGAACTTTTAGATTTTAGACATGATACAGATCGTGATGCAACTATAGATGCTATAAAGGGAGATATTCCTTTTAAAGGCGCTACAGCTTGGATTTTAATATGTTCTATTTTTGTGGCTTCGGTAGGATTGAATGCGAATTCTACAGCTGTAGTGATTGGAGCCATGTTAATTTCTCCACTAATGGGACCAATTTTAGGTGTTGGTTTGTCCATTGCTATTAATGATATTGATACGCTTAGGAAATCATTGGTAAACTTATCAACCATGATTGTTCTTAGTTTAATAACTGCGTTTCTGTTCTTCTATTTATTTCCATTAAGTGAAGATACTTCAGAGTTGTTAGGTCGTACAAAACCAGATATTCGTGATGTACTTATAGCCTTTTTTGGTGGTTTAGCATTAATTATCGCCAGAACTAAAAAAGGAACAATAGCTTCAGTTATTTTTGGTGTGGCTATCGCAACAGCGTTAATGCCACCTTTGTGTACTGCGGGTTATGGACTAGCTACAGCCTTAAGAGAAGATGCTGCAAGAGGATTAGAATTTGCTACTGGAGCAATGTATTTGTTTGCTATTAATACTGTATTTATAGCTTTAGCAACATTTTTAGTGCTAAAACTTTTAAGGTTTCCAATGCTTAGGTATGCTAATTCGCAAAAACGTAAGCGCATAGCTAGGTTTGCAACATTATTAGCCATTGCAGCAATGATTCCTGCAGGTTTTACATTTGTTAATGTGCTTAAGGAAAGTAGGTTTAATCATGACGCTAAAAAGTTTATCGCAACAGAATTAGAAGGGTTGCCTAATAAGAATTACATTAAGAAGAATGCGACGTACGATTACGATGCAGCTAATGGCTCTAAAATAGAGATATCTACTTTTGGATCGGATGAAATACCGCAATCTACTATAGATGTTTTAAAGCAAAGATTTGCTTCTTATAGCTCTCTTGAAGGGGCTACACTTACCGTTAATCAGGCAACAAATAGGGTGATAAATAATCTGGAGTATATGGAAGAATTGCGTTATCGCGATTCGCTGGATCTGATGTCGCAGCAACAAAAAATAGTGTTCTTAGAAGATAAGGTGGCGCAATTATCGAAGTTAGAAAGAGATCAAATTCCGTTTACAGATATTTCTAGTGAGGCGCAGGTATTGTTTGATAAGATATCTAAATTATCATACTCTAGAGAAGTGACTACAGATTTTAAAACCTTAGATACATTATCTGTGTTTACTATTAAATGGAACGACTCAACGGCAACTTCTCAAAGTATTTCTGAAGACAATGTAAAATTATCGAACTGGTTAAAGCAACGATTGAGTCTTGATACCTTGATCGTTAAAAATAGATAGTTAATTTATTCGTTTTCTTCTAAGTACATACGACGTACTTTTTTGAATAGTTCTGAGGAATATACAAAGTCTGTTACAGCTTTATTTTCTGTTTTAAAGATGTTGTGTTTTGATCCTTCCCATTCTTTTAAACCCAATTGAAGAAATACAATTTTTTCGCCAATCTCCATAACAGAATTCATATCGTGCGAATTTATTACAGTGGTAATATTGTATTCGTCTGTAATCTCTTGAATTAGATTGTCGATAACCATTGCTGTTTTTGGATCTAATCCAGAGTTTGGCTCATCACAAAATAAATATTTAGGGTTGTTTACAATAGCTCTTGCAATAGCAACACGTTTTTGCATACCTCCTGAAGCTTCGCTTGGCATTTTAAAATGTGCCTCTGGAAGATTAACACGCTTTAATACAAAATCGGCACGATCTTCCATTTCACTTTTGCTCATTTTAGTGAACATACGTAATGGAAACATTACATTTTCTTGAATCGTCATAGAATCAAACAAAGCACTCCCTTGGAATACCATGCCAATTTCGGCACGAAGGTTGCGTTTTTGATCTTCTGATAATTCAGAATATATTTTACCATCATAAGAAATACTGCCTTGTTCATACGAGAACAAACCTAATAAACACTTTAAAAAAACAGTTTTTCCTGAGCCACTTTGTCCAATGACCAAACTTGTTTTTCCTTTTTCAAAAGACGTAGTAATGCCTTTTAAAATGTGAGCATCCCCAAACGATTTATGTAGATCTTTTACTTCTATCATTATCCTAAAAGCATATCGGTTAAAATATAATTCAATAAAATAATTACCACACTAGTCCAAACAAACGATGTGGTACTGGCTTTACCAACCTCTAAAGCACCACCTTTCATATAAAAACCATGGAAGGATGGGATGGTAGCAAGAATAAAAGCAAAAACAAATGTTTTAATAAAAGAGTATGTCATATGAAAACCATCAAAGTCCATTTGCACACCTAATATATAATCTTCAAGAGTTGTGTATCCACCATAAACACAAGCGGCCATACCACCTAAAATACCTAAAAACATACCTATAGCAATAGCAAAAGGGTAAAGCATCATTGCTACTGTTTTAGGGAATACAAGATAATTTAAAGCATTAATACCCATTACTTCTAAAGCATCTATTTGTTCAGTAACACGCATGGTTCCAATACTGGAAGTGATAAAAGATCCAACTTTACCAGCCATAATAATAGAGGTGAATGTTGGTGCAAATTCTAAAATAACAGATTGTCTTGTGGCAAAACCAACTAGATATTTTGGGATTAAAGGGTTGCTAATATTTAAAGCGGTTTGAATGGTAATTACACCACCTACAAAAAACGAAATAAAAGCAACAATACCTAAAGAACCTATTACAAGGTCGTCAATGTCTTTCAATATCAATCCTTTCATTACCGACCATTTGGTTGGCTTACGAAACATCTCCTTGATCATTAAAAAATAAAGGCCAATATTATTAAGGTATGTCATATATATTTAAGTTACTGCTAAAGTAAAAAAATACTACTATTATTTAATGATTAATTAAAATAAGAATCACTAAAAACCGTATTTTTGGTTTCTTAATTAATTTTTACAAAAATGAAGAAATTTCTGTTATCTATTATTGCTGTTACGTTAAGTTTTAATTGTTTGTCTCAAAGCAGTGCTCCTATTGCTGAATCAACAAATAATCAGCCTAAATTGGTAGTTGGTATTGTTGTAGACCAAATGAGGTATGAATATTTAACAAGATTTCAACATAGATTTGGAGATGGTGGGTTTATGAGAATGATTAATGATGGCTTTAATTGTAAAAACAACCATTTTAATTATATCCCAACTTATACTGGTCCAGGTCATGCCTCGGTTTATACCGGAACAACACCTAAGTATCATGGAGTAATTGCAAATAATTGGTATGATAAAGAAGTGAAAAAGAGTGTGTATTGTGCAGGAGACGATGCCATGAATTCATTAGGAACTAATAGTAGTGCTGGAAAGATGTCGCCACATAGAATGAAAACTACCACGTTTGCAGATGAGAACAGGTTATTTACTCAAATGAAAGGAAAAACAATTGGTATTTCTATAAAAGATAGAGGTGCGATTTTACCAGCAGGACATACGGCTAATGCTGCTTATTGGTTTCAAGGGAAAGATGAAGGGAATTGGGTTTCAAGCTCGTTTTATATGGATGCGCTGCCAAAATGGGTTCAAGAGTTTAATAAGAAAAAGAGTGTAGATAAATATTTAACTACATGGAATACATTATATAATATCGATACATATACTGAAAGTGGCGATGATTTAAATGAATTTGAAGGTGGTTTTAAAGGGAAAGAAACAGCAACGTTTCCTTATGATCTTGCAAAATTGAAGGATCAGAATATGGGCTACGATATTTTAAAAGCGACGGCATTTGGTAATACTATTGTAACAGATTTTGCTTTAGCTGCCATTGATGCTGAAGGATTAGGCGCCGATGCTGTTACAGATGTGTTGGCAGTTAGTTTTTCAAGTCCAGATTACGTAGGTCATAATTTTGGCGTGAATTCTAAAGAGGTGCAAGATACTTACCTGCGTTTAGATCTTGAGCTTGAGCGTTTATTTAAGGCTTTGGATGCAAAAGTTGGGAAAGGAGAGTATACTGTATTTTTAACTGCAGATCATGGGGCTGTTCATGTACCAGCGTATTTAAAAAGTGTTAAAATTCCAGCAGGTTTGGTAGATTCAAAGAAAACCAAAGCACAGTTTACTGAGTTTCTAACTAAGAAATATGGATCTGCAGATTTAGTTGAAAATGTTAGCAATAATCAAGTGTTTTTAGATCGACAAAAAATAGCGAGTATGGGACTTGAACTAGCAGATGTTCAAGAGGCTATTGTAAATGAAATAATTGCTTACGAAAACATAGATAAGGCCTATACTGCTAAAACAATGACTAATGGCGGGTTTAATGACGGTGTAGAAAAATTATTGCAAAATGGCTATAATCAAAAACGATCGGGTGATGTGATATACGTTTATGATCCAGCATTTATTTCATATAGTAAAACTGGTTCTACACACGGAAGTGGTTTTAACTATGATACCCAGGTGCCATTATTATTCTACGGAAAAGGAATAAATCAAGGTAGTACTTTAAAGCGAACAAGAATTATTGATATAGCACCTACAATGTCGGCATTATTAGGGACAAGTTTTCCAAGTGGAACAACCGGATTGCCTTTGGAGTTTGTGTTAAAGAATTAATTCTTAATATCGTTGTTGATCGCCTCGATATAATCTAGTAAATCGTCTTTTCCAATCTTTTTAGAAGATGAGGTAACGAAGTAATTAGGCATTTCTTCCCAGGTCTCCAGTAAGATTTCTTTGTAAGACGCAACATGGTTTTCAATAGCCTTTGGTTTTAGCTTATCTGCCTTTGTAAAAATGATAGAAAAAGGAATCATATTTTCGCCTAACCATTGCATAAACTCTAGATCTATCGGTTGAGGTTTGTGCCTTATGTCTACTAATACAAAAGCCGAAACTAGTTGCTTCCTTTTTTCAAAATAAGCTGTGATAAATTTTTGAAATACTTTTTTTGTAGATTTAGAAACACGAGCGTATCCATATCCAGGTAAATCTACTAAATACCAGTTTTTATTGATTATAAAATGATTGATAAGCTGTGTTTTTCCTGGGCGACCTGAAGTTTTTGCTAAACTCTTCCTGTCTGTTAACATGTTGATGAGAGAAGATTTACCAACGTTACTTCTTCCAATAAAGGCATATTCAGGAAGATTGTTAGATGGGCATTTAGACACATCTTGGTTGCTTACAACAAATTCAGCTGATTTTATTTTCATGACATTTTTCCGCGAATGCGAAAATCGATTTATATTAAAAACCTCTTTCGGTTAACCACTCAAAAAGTAGTCTATTAAATTCATCTGGATGTTCCATCATGGCAGCATGACCACATTTATCGATCCAAAATAAGTCTGAATCTGGTAAAAGCTCGTGAAATTCTTCAGCTACATTAGGAGGTGTTACCGTGTCGTTTCTTCCCCAAATAATGCAAGTAGGCGTGTGCATTTTTGGAAGGTCTTTAGCCATGTTATGTCTAATGGCGCTTTTAGCAATAGCTAAGGTTTTTATAAGCTTATTCCTGTCATTAACAGTAGCATAAACATCATCTACAATTTCTTTGGTCGCTACAGCTGGGTCGTAAAACACTTCTTGCGCTTTTTTCTTTATCACTTCATAATCACTACGTTTTGTGTAGCCGCCACCCATAGCACTTTCATAGAGTCCCGAACTACCAGTAATTACTAATGCTTTTACTTTTTCATGGTAAAGTTTGGTATGATAGAGTCCTATATGTCCGCCAAGAGAATTACCCAGTAAAATAACGTTGTCAAAACCTTTAAATTCAATGAATTCATAAAGGTATTTAGCAAAACTTTTAACATTAGTTTTTAGTAAAGACATGGTGTAAATTGGTAACTCAGGAATTACAATTTTATAACCATTACTGCCAAAAAATTTGGTCACAGCATCAAAATTACTAAGGCCTCCCATGAGCCCATGTAAAATAATAATTGGAGTGCCTTCTCCTATTTCTATATAGCTGTAATTACCTTCCTTTTTTAAGTTGTGAGTCATGTTTTACTTACGGTTTCTCTCAGTAGCAAATCTACACAAATTTATTTTAAGATAAAGCAATGCTCATAAACAAAATCTATGGAAAAAAAGCAATGAAATTAAGGCTTTTTAAATGTGGTAAAAAGGAGTTTTAAACAGCGATTGTTAATTATTAAATGGCAATTGTAACTATTTGATTTTCAACATGCGTTTTGTCGTTTAAATGTGTTTTTTGACGATTTATACTGTTTTTGGTAGAATTTTATTAACAAAGTGGGTGAAAGTGGTAAAAAGTGGTAGAATTTTTATTAGATTTGAATCTTATACGGTTAAACTGTTTGTAAAACTTGATTTCATTAATAGGAACATACGAATGTAAGATTGATGCTAAGGGTAGAATGATGATGCCTTCAGCGTTAAAAAAACAGCTTGCTTCAACATTGCAAAAAGGCTTTGTGTTGAAACGTGCTGTGTTTCAGCCTTGTTTGGAATTGTATCCTATGGAGGAATGGGAGGTGTTAATGCAAAAGGTAAACAAGTTAAATAGGTTTAAGAAAAAGAATAACGACTTCATTCGTCGTTTTACAGCAGGTGTAAAGTTTGTTGAATTGGATGCTTCTGGCAGACTATTGGTGTCTAAAGATTTGATCTCTTTTGCAGATATTTCTAAAGATGTTGTGGTCTCTTCTGTTGGTAGTATTATGGAAGTTTGGGATAAAGATAAATATGAGAAGGCTATAGATGATGCAGTTGTTGATTTTGCAGATCTGGCTGAAGAAGTAATGGGAGGAGATGAAGATGGAGTATCATAATCCAGTATTGCTAAAAGAAACGGTTGACGGTTTAAATATTAAAGAGGATGGGACGTATGTAGATGTGACATTTGGAGGAGGTGGTC
The DNA here is from genome assembly GCA_030148025.1 of Flavobacteriaceae bacterium. GTDB lineage: Bacteria > Bacteroidota > Bacteroidia > Flavobacteriales > Flavobacteriaceae > JASBUG01. The sequence continues at coordinate 7,952 of JASBUG010000029.1, forward strand.
ATAGTAGAGAAATTTTAAATCGCTTAGGTAAACAAGGAAGGTTGATAGCTTTCGATCAAGATCAAGACGCTCTTTTAAATAAAATTGATGATAGCAGATTTACGCTAATAAATGAAAACTTCAGATACGTGAAGAGGTTTCTGAGGTTTCATGGCGTAAAGAAAGTTGATGGAATTTTGGCAGATTTTGGTGTGTCATCACATCAGTTTGATAAGCCTGAGCGTGGGTTTTCTATTCGCTTTGATGCCAATTTGGATATGCGAATGAATCAAGAAGATGAGTTGTCTGCATTTCATGTGGTAAACGACTATGATGAAGAGCAGCTTAAAAAGATGTTTTATGAATATGGAGAGTTAAGGCAGGCACCAGCTATCGCTAGAACAATTGTAGCGGCTCGTCAAGAAGATAATATTAAAACATCAGAACAGTTAAAAACAGTTTTAAAAAAATATTTACCACCAAGAAAAGAAAATAAGATTCTGGCTCAAATTTATCAAGCGATAAGAATTGAGGTAAATCAGGAGATAGAGGCTTTAAAGGAATTTTTAACACAAGTTCCAGAATTATTAGATAAAGGTGGGCGTTTAAGTTTTATATCATATCACTCGTTAGAGGATAGATTGGTGAAGCGTTTTATAAGAAATGGAATGTTTGAAGGAGAGCCGGAGAAAGATGTGTTTGGAAATGTAGAAGTACCTCTGAAAAAAATTGGAAAACTAATAATTCCTACTCAGGAGGAAATAGCAATAAATAATCGAGCTCGAAGTGCAAAGCTAAGAGTGGCTGAAAAATTATAATGGCGAAAAGAAGTATACATAATATTTTGAAGGGAACTTTCTTGATAAGTGAAGATTCCTTTAAGAATTGGAGAATGATCATCTTTTTGTCTTTGTTGGCTGTTATTATGATTGGAAGCTCTCATAGTGCAGATAGGAAAGTGCATGAAATAGCGAGTTTGAATGAAGAAGTAAAAGAGTATCGATCTCAGTTTATTGATGGACGATCCATATTGATGGAGTTGAAAATGGAATCGACTATTAGGGGGAAGCTAAAAGATAAGGAGGTCTTGCCGTCTGTAGAGCCTCCAATAAAGGTAAAGGTTAAATCACAAAAATAAAGTTCGGTCTTGGCAGTAAACGAGAAGAACATATTAAACCGATTGTATTTTGTGGCAGGATGTATGTTCATCTTTGCGCTTCTGGTGGTGTATAAGCTTTTGAGTATTCAGTTTGTGCAAGGGGAGCGCTATCGTGGTTTGGCAGAGAAAAGGGCGGAAAAGAATTTTGTAATTCCTGCTAATCGTGGTAATGTGTATTCTGCTGATGGTAGTTTGTTGGCTACTTCAGTGCCTAAATACGATATTAGAATTGATGCAGTTACACCGTCTTCAAAAAACTTTAATAAGCATATAAAAGGCTTGTGTGATTCGTTGTCAAAATTTCACGGAAAATCTTCAGGACATTACCAGCAAGCGATACGTAAGGCACGAGAAAATAAAAACAGATATTTTTTGCTGGCTCGAAATTTAGGGTATTCAGATTATTTAAGAATAAGAAACTTTCCATTGTTGCGAATGGGTGCTTTTAAAGGAGGATTGATTGTTGAGCAAACTACAAAGCGTGAACACCCTATGGGAGCTATTGCTCAAAGAACAATTGGGTATGAACGATGGGATGATCAGGGTAATGTTACACGTCCAGGTATTGATGGTGCCTTTGGAGAAAAATATTTAAGAGGAACAAACGGAAGGCGTTTAAAGCAGCAAATAGGGAAAGGGCAATGGAAACCTATTAGCGATGCTAATGAAGTAGAGCCTCAGGATGGATATGATGTTTATACGACGCTTGATGTAAATATACAGGATATAGCTCATCATGCGCTTCTAGAGCAGTTAGAAAAGTATAAAGCAGATCATGGGTGTGTGGTAGTTATGGAAACTAAAACGGGTGAGATTAAAGCAATTTCTAACCTTGGAAGAAATAAAAACGGCCATTATTATGAGCGTTTAAACTATGCAGTAGGAGAATCGCATGAACCTGGGTCTACGTTTAAGTTAATGGCGCTAGCGGTTGCTTTGGAAGATAAGGTGATAGACACATCAACTGTGGTCGATACAGAGAAAGGTGTGTTGACATTTTATGGAAACAAGGTTCGTGATTCCAGATATGGTGGTTACGGTAAGATAAGTTTAGCAAAGGCTTTTGAGGTATCTTCAAATACTGGTATTGTTAAAGCAATACATAATAGTTATACAGATAATCCAAAGAAGTTTGTTGATGGATTGTATGATATGAATCTTCAGGACACACTTAGTTTACCATTGATTGGTGAAGGTAAACCAGTTATTCCCGACCCTAGAATTAAAGATGGGTTATGGAGTGGTATTGCGTTAGAGTGGATGGCTTATGGCTATAATGTGAAATTAACACCGCTTCAATCCTTAACATTTTATAATGCTATTGCTAATAATGGTGAAATGGTAAGGCCTAGATTCTTGAAAGAAGTAAAAGAATTTGGTAATAGTATTGAGTCTTTTGATAAAGAGGTTATAAATCCCCGAGTATGCTCAAAAGAAACAGTTTCTAAGTTGCAGAAACTATTGCAAAATGTGGTAGAGAAAAAGCATGGTACTGGAAATGATCTGTATTCAAAAAACTTTTCTATGGCAGGAAAAACAGGTACAGCACAAACCGAATATTGGATGGATGACTGGGATGAAAATAAACGCTATATATCATCATTTACTGGGTACTTTCCTGCTGAAGACCCTAAGTATTCTTGCATTGTAGTAATACACAAGCCAGATATTAGTGTTGGGTATTATGGAGCTGATGTGTCTGGGCCAGTGTTTAAAAAAATTGCACAGAAAATATATACAGATACTCCAATGATAGATGCCGTTGCTGATCTTGAAGAGCAGGATGAAACTGTAGGGCAAAATTTCGAATCTTATTATAGTGTTGCACAAACCTATAAAACAATAATGCCTAACCTTAAAGGTGTACCAGCAATGGATGCTCTTACACTTTTAGAGAATATGGGAATGAAGGTGAAGTTGATTGGTACAGGTAATGTTGTAAAGCAGTCGGTAGTTAAAGGAACGAAGCTTAAGAAAAATCAAACCATAATATTAACACTGTCTTGATAGAATTAAAGAACATATTATATAAAGTTACTCTAAATGCTGTTGTTGGGAGCACTAGTGTACAGATTGAAAATGTGCAATTTGATTCTAGAAAAGTGCAGAAGAACGACTTATTTGTTGCTATAGCAGGAGTTGTGTCTGATGGACATGAGTTTATAGAAAAAGCAATAGAGCAAGGAGCTGTAGCTGTTGTGTGTGAAATACTTCCAGAGAATATTGTAGAAGGTGTTACTTATATTCAGGTGGATAGCTCTAGTAGCGCATTGGCAATATTAGCTTCTAATTATTACGGTGTGCCGTCAGAGAATTTAAAGCTGGTTGGTGTAACAGGTACCAATGGTAAGACCACCATTGCTTCATTGTTATATCAATTGTTTAAAAAAGCAGGATATAAAGTTGGGCTGCTCTCTACAGTTAAAATATTGGTTGATGATAAAACATATAAAGCAACACATACAACGCCAGATTCTTTAACCATAAACAGATATTTAAAAGAGATGAATAATGAAGGTGTAGAGTTCTGTTTTATGGAAGTGAGTTCACATGGTATTCATCAAAACAGAACAGAAGGCTTGCATTTTGAAGGTGGTATTTTTACCAATTTATCTCATGATCATTTAGATTACCATAAGTCTTTTGCAGAGTATCGCGATGTTAAAAAGTTGTTTTTTGACAACTTACCAAAATCAGCATTTTCTCTTGTAAATATTGACGATAAGAATGGGCTTGTGATGCAGCAAAATACGGTGTCCAAAAAATATACATATGCTTTAAAAAGCTATGCTAATTATCGTGCGCAAATTTTAGAAAATCAATTAAACGGACTTTTCTTAAAAATAAATGATAATGAAGTTTGGACACGATTAATAGGGAACTTTAATGCTTATAATTTACTAGCTATTTACGGCACAGCAGATCTGCTGGGCTTAGAAAATGTAGAGATCTTACGATTAATGAGTGAATTGGAAAGTGTTAGTGGTCGTTTTCAGTATTTAATATCTGATGATAAGATCACTGCAATAATTGATTATGCGCATACGCCTGATGCATTAAAGAACGTACTGGAAACCATTAATAGTATTAGAACTAAAAACGAAGAGCTTATAACGGTTGTTGGTTGTGGTGGAGATAGAGATAAAACAAAGCGTCCTAAAATGGCACATATTGCTTCAGCTTTAAGTACTAAAGTGATTTTAACAAGTGATAATCCTAGAACAGAATCGCCTGAAGCTATTATTAAGGATATGGAAGAAGGTGTAGAACCGCAAAATTTCAAAAAAATAATATCGATTACAGATAGAAAACAAGCGATTAAAACGGCATGCCAATTGGCTAATGCTAACGATATTATTCTAATTGCGGGAAAAGGGCATGAAACATATCAAGAAATAAACGGTGTAAGAACCGATTTCAATGATTATAAAATAGTAGAAGAATTTTTAAAACAATTACAAAAGTAAGATGCTATATTACCTATTTGAATACTTAGAAAAAGAATTTCAGTTTCCAGGAGCGTCATTATTTGGGTTCCTAACATTTAGGGCTGCGATAGCAATCATTTTATCATTGCTAATTTCTACTATTTATGGAAAACGAATTATTAATTTCTTAAGAAGACAACAGGTAGGAGAAACTATTAGAGATCTCGGACTTGAAGGGCAACAAGAAAAGGCGGGCACACCAACTATGGGTGGAATTATTATCATTTTGGCAACTCTGATTCCTGTGCTGTTATTAGCAAAACTAGATAACATTTATATCATTCTACTTTTAGTAACAACTGTTTGGATGGGAGTTATTGGGTTTATTGATGATTATATCAAGAAGTTTAAGAACGATAAAGAAGGATTGAAGGGAAGATTTAAAGTACTTGGGCAAGTTGGTTTAGGGATCATTGTCGGTGCTACTTTATATTTTCATAACGACGTTACTATAAAAGAAAAACTTCCTGTAGAACAACAACAGGAATTAATAGCTAGCAATGCAAATACTTCGGCTTTTGATCTTCTTCAAAAAGAAACAAAATCAACAAAAACAACCATACCTTTTGTAAAAGGCAATGAGTTTGATTATGCCGATTTAATTACTTGGATCAACCCTGGGTTAGAAAAATATGCCTGGATAATATTTATTCTAGCAGCCATATTTATTATTACAGCAGTGTCGAATGGCGCAAATTTAACCGACGGCATTGATGGTTTAGCAGCTGGAACATCAGCAATTATTGTATTGACACTTGGAATTTTTGCCTGGGTATCGGGTAACGTTATTTTTTCGAGCTATCTCGATATCATGTATATCCCAAGAGTGGAAGAAGTTACCATTTATATAGCAGCATTTGTAGGTGCGCTGATTGGCTTTTTATGGTATAATACCTATCCGGCTCAAGTGTTTATGGGAGATACTGGAAGCTTAACAATTGGAGGAATTATAGCTGTAATAGCTATAGCTGTTAGAAAGGAATGGTTAATTCCTGTGTTATGTGGTATTTTCTTAGCAGAGAATTTATCTGTAATGATGCAGGTAAGCTATTTTAAATATACCAAGAAGAAATATGGTGAAGGACGGCGCATATTCAAAATGTCGCCATTGCATCATCATTACCAAAAATCAGGATATCATGAAAGTAAAATTGTTACACGATTTTGGATTATCGGTATTCTTTTGGCCATAGTTTCAATTGTGACTTTGAAGATTCGCTAGATGAAACGATTAGTGGTTTTAGGAGGAGGAGAAAGCGGTGTTGGAACGGCGCTTTTAGGAAAAGAGAAAGGATATGAAGTTTTTCTTTCTGATAAAGGAAAGATAAAAGAAAAATATAAAGAAGTTCTTGAACATAATGAGATTGAATGGGAAGAAGGTGAACATACTGAGTCTAAGATTCTAAATGCAGATGTAGTTATGAAAAGCCCTGGTATTCCTGATAAGGTTGCTTTGGTTCAAAAGCTAATTCAAAATAAGATTACGGTTGTTTCTGAAATTGAATTTGCCTCGCAATTTACAAGTGCTAACATTATTGGAATTACAGGGAGTAATGGAAAAACCACCACCACAATGTGGACACATCATATGCTTAAAAATGGAAACTTAAATGTAGCTATGGGTGGGAATATTGGTGACAGTTTTGCTAAACAGGTAGTCGAAGAGAAATATGAGCATTTTGTGTTAGAGTTGAGTAGCTTTCAGTTAGATGGCATTAAGGAATTCAAACCACACATTGCTGTAATTACAAACATTACACCAGACCATTTAGACAGGTATGATTACAAGTTTGAAAATTATATCGCATCAAAATTTAGAATAGCCATGAATCAAACAAGTAATGATTATTTGATATATGATGCAGATGATGAAGTAATTGTAAATCACTTAAACCAGAATCCAGTTCAATCAACATTATTGCCGTTTTCACTAGAAAGGAAAATGGAACAAGGAGCTTATTTAGAAGAAAAGAACATAAAAATAATAATTGATAATAGTCAAATAATTATGCCAACAGCAAACATAGCTTTAGAGGGAAAACACAACGTTAAAAATGCCATGGCAGCATCAACTGTAGCGCATTTACTAAAAATTAGAAAACATACTATTAGAGAGAGTCTAGAAAATTTTCAAGGCGCAGAACACCGTTTAGAAAACGTACTTAGAATTAATAAAGTACAATATATAAACGACTCAAAAGCTACCAATGTGAATGCAACCTATTTTGCTTTAGAAAGCATGGATGCGCCAACGGTTTGGATAGTTGGAGGGGAAGATAAAGGGAATAATTATAAAGAGCTTTTTCCGTTTGTTAACGAAAAAGTAAAAGCTATTGTGTGTCTAGGCGTAGATAACCAAAAGTTATTCGACACATTTAGCAACATGGTAGATGTGGTTGTTGAAACGCAGTTCATGACAGAGGCAGTTAAGATTGCTTATAAAATTGCTGAAGCTGGAGATAATGTACTATTGTCGCCTGCTTGCACAAGTTTTGATTTATTTGATAATTACGAAGATAGAGGCCGTCAATTTAAAGAAGCGGTTAGAAAATTATAAAACATGTTTTAAATCAAGGCTGTTTTGCTTGGGGAAGCAAAAGAGCTGTTTAAAAAATATATTAGTTAGGTTAAGATGAAACTAGTATTTAATAATATTAAGGGAGACCGATTAATTTGGGCAATTGCTGCGTTGTTGGCAATATTCTCATTTCTTCCTGTATATAGTGCTGCTAGTAATTTAGCCTATGTAAGGGGAGATGGCGATACCTTTAACTATTTTGTTAAGCATTTCTTGCACCTTTTCCTTGGTTTTTCCATTATTTATGTAGTTCATAAAACACCTTATCGCTACTTTAGAGGCTTGTCTATGATCATGATTCCTGTGGTGTTAGTGTTGTTGGCTGCAACCATGTTTCAAACAGATAATTCAGAAAGCCTTACCAATGCAAGACGTTGGATAAGAGTGCCGTTTGTTGGGTTTACATTCCAGCCATCAACTTTAGCATCAATAGTGCTTATGGTGTATGTAGCTCGATATTTGTCAAAGATCAAGGACAAACAAATAACCTTTAAAGAAACTATTTTACCGCTTTGGATGCCTGTATTTTTGGTGTTGGTACTTATTCTTCCTGCTAATTTTTCTACTACGGCAATCATATTTACAATGGTAATGACCTTGGCTTTTTTAGGGGGTTATCCAATTAGGTATTTGGTGTTGATCTTGTTATCTGGAATAGTGGCCTTTGTAATGTTTATCATGGCTGCAAAAGCATTTCCAGAAGCAATGCCAAATCGTGTAGATACCTGGATGAGTAGAATAGATAGTTTTACAAATGGTGAAGATACTGAGGCCGATTATCAAATAGAAAAAGCAAAAATAGCTATAGCATCTGGTGGAATTCAAGGTGTGGGACCAGGGAAGAGTATTCAAAAGAACTTTTTACCGCAATCATCATCCGATTTCATTTTTGCAATTATTGTTGAAGAATACGGGTTGATAGGTGGGTTAACATTAATGTTGCTATATCTTCTATTGCTGTTTAGAATTGTGATCGCATCACATAAAGCCGATACCATATTTGGAAAATTATTAGTTATAGGAGTTGGTTTGCCAATAGTATTTCAAGCATTAATAAATATGGCTGTGGCTGTTGAGCTATTTCCAGTAACAGGACAAACTTTACCATTAATAAGTAGTGGAGGGACCTCTATTTGGATTACATGTTTGGCTATTGGAATTATTCTTAGTGTAAGTGCTAAAAGGCAAGAAATAAAAGAAAAAGAAGAAAGAGAAGATAACCCACTTGAAATTTTAAGTGAGACTATATAATGAGTAAGAAGTATAAAATCATATTATCTGGAGGAGGAACAGGAGGACATATTTATCCTGCAATTTCTATTGCAAATGAATTAAAATCTCGTTTTCCTGATGCTGAATTTTTGTTTGTTGGCGCAAATGATAAAATGGAAATGGAAAAAGTTCCGCAAGCAGGATATAAAATTGAAGGACTATGGATTTCTGGGATACAGCGTAAGTTAACCTTAAAGAACTTGTCGTTTCCATTTAAGCTTATTAGTAGTTTAATGAGATCTCGAAAAATCATAAAACAATTTAAGCCAGATGTGGCAATTGGCACAGGAGGATTTGCTAGTGGTCCTTTGTTACAAGTGGCAGTATCTAAAGGGATTCCAAGTTTAATTCAAGAACAAAATTCGTATCCAGGAATTACTAATAAAATCTTAGCCAAAAAGGCAAATAAAATATGTGTGGCTTATGATGGACTTGAGCGCTTTTTCCCAAAAGATAAAATTGTAAAAACTGGAAATCCAGTACGTCAAGATTTACTTAGTATAGATAATAAAGTAGTTGAGGCAAAAGATTTTTTCCGTTTAAAACACAACAAAAGAACCCTGTTGGTATTAGGTGGAAGTTTAGGAGCAAGACGTGTTAACGAACTTATTGAATCGAAACTAGAATTTTTTGAAACGCAGAATGTACAAATTATATGGCAGTGCGGTAAGTTGTATTATAACATGTATAGACAATATAGTAATCTGGAACATGTACAGGTGCATGCATTTTTAAATAGAATGGATATGGCCTATGCAGCTGCAGATGTCATTATTTCTAGGGCTGGAGCTAGTTCTGTGTCAGAGTTGTGCATTGTTGGTAAACCGGTAATATTTATCCCTTCGCCAAATGTAGCAGAAGACCATCAAACTAAAAATGCAAATGCTGTAGTAGAAAAAAATGGTGCCATTTTAATAAAAGAAGAGGATCTGGAGGTTGATTTTGAAAATAAGTTTTCACAGATAGCAAATTCAAATGAAAAACAACAGGAATTAGGAGAAAACATAAAAAAATTAGCATTGGTAAATGCTACAAAAGATATAGCAGACGAAGTTGAAAAACTTTTAAAATAAATGAATTTAGGTAACGTACATAACGTATATTTTGTTGGTGTAGGAGGCATTGGTATGAGTGCACTTGCAAGATATTTTATTGCTGCTGGAAAAAATGTTTCAGGATACGATAAAACACCATCTGAAATTACAAGAGCGCTTCAAGATTTGGGTGTTGAAGTACACTTTGAAGATACCTTAGCTGCTATTGATAAAAAATACTTGAATTCAGAAACTACCTTAATAGTCTATACACCTGCCATACCAGAAAAAAATAAACAATTAACTCATTTTAAAACAAATGGCTTTAATGTTTTAAAACGATCGCAGGTACTGGGGTTAATTACTGAAAACACAGTGTGTTTGGCAGTGGCAGGCACACACGGAAAAACAACAACTACAAGCATTTTAGGACATTTATTGGCTGAATGCCATGTAGAACTAACGGCATTTTTAGGTGGTATTTCAGAGAATTATAATTCAAATCTTATTCTTAAGGGGCAAAAGGTGTCGGTAGTTGAGGCAGATGAGTTTGATCGTTCATTTTTAACCTTGTCGCCAGATTTGGCTTGCATAACTTCAATGGATGCAGATCATTTAGATATCTATGGAGAGGCTTCAGAATTGGAAAAATCATTTGTAGAGTTTTCAAAACGATTAAAACCTCAAGGAACCTTATTTGTAAAGAAAGGCTTGCCTTTAAAAGGGATTACTTATGCAATAGATGAAGATGCCGATTATGTTGCTACTAATATTAGAATAGAAAATGGAAGTTATGTGTTTGATGTAAAAACACCTAAGCAAAATATAGAGAACGTATTATTTAACCTACCCGGTAGACATAATTTGTCGAATGCATTAATAGCGCTTGCAATGGCTGTAGAATTTGGTTGCGCTCCTTACAGTCTTGTAAGCGCATTAGCATCATATAAAGGGGTTAAAAGACGATTTACCTATCAAATTAAAACTGATGAATTTGTGTTCATTGATGACTATGCGCACCATCCAGAAGAAATCAATGCAGTGCATCAGGCAGTTAGAGAAATGTATCCAGATGATAGCGTTTTGGTGATTTTTCAGCCACATTTGTTTAGTAGAACAAAAGATTTTATCGATGAGTTTGCAAAGAGCCTTTCTCAGTTTGATGAAATACTACTTTTAGATATTTATCCCGCTAGAGAGTTGCCAATTGAAGGAGTGACTTCAGAGTGGTTATTGAGTAAAATTACAAACCCAAATAAAGGGTTGATACAGAAGTCTGAAATTGTATCTAAAGTACAAGAAAGTAATGCAAAGGTGGTAATGACCTTAGGTGCTGGAGATATAGGAGCAGAAGTTAAAAATATTAAAGAAAAACTGAGTATTGCGAGTTAACTGGAATTTCATAAAAGGGCTTTTTTTACTAGTATTAGTGAGTTTTTTGTTCGCTTTTTCTAGTATGAGAAATAATGCGCGTAAGGTTGAGAAAGTTGCTGTAAATTTTATGGGTGAAACCAATCTGTTTATTACCGAATCAACGGTTAATAAATTGTTAATACAAAATGAAGACGGAGTTACGAATGTGACTAAAGAAATTTTAGATTTGAATGACTTAGAGTCTGTCCTAAAATCTAATCCCATGATCAAAACTGCCCAAGTGCATCTTACTGTTAATGGAGAGGTTAGAGCAGATGTGATACAACGCAACCCTATTGCAAGAGTAAACACAAATGCTTCGTACTATATAGATGATGAAGGTTCGTTCATGCCTTTGTCCTCAAATTATACAGCCCGTGTACCTCTGGTTACTGGTCATATTAGAAAAAATAATTTGAGCAATGTGTTTAAAATTGCCAATAAGATTTATAATGATCAATTTTTAAAAACGCAAGTGATTGAGATTCGTCAAAATCAAAATGAAACGTTTGTTCTTAAAACACGCGTGTACGATTTTGAGATCTTGGTTGGTGATTTGAAAAATTTAGATAAAAAGTTTAACAATTTTAAAGCTTTTTATCAAAAGGCTAAAAAAGACAAAGTGCTAAATAATTATAGTAAGGTGAATTTACAATTTGACAACCAGGTTGTATGCACTAAAAAATAAACTATGGAGAGCAATAATATTTCAGTTGGATTAGACATCGGAACCACAAAAATTGTGGCCATGATTGGTCGTAAAAATGAATACGGTAAGCTTGAAATTCTTGGTATAGGGAAATCGAAGAGTTTGGGTGTTCATAGAGGCGTGGTAAACAATATTACCCAGACGATTCAATCCATTCAGCAAGCGGTACAGGAAGCTGAAGCTGCTGCTGGAACTAAAATTGAAGGTGTAACCGTTGGTATTGCAGGACAGCATATTAGAAGCCTTCAACATAGCGATTACATTACCAGATCAAATTCTGAAGTGGTTATTGATGAGGATGACATAGATAGATTGATAAATCAGGTTCATAAATTAGTAATGCTTCCTGGTGAAGAGATTATTCATGTGTTACCACAAGAATATAAAGTTGATGGTCAAGCCGAAATAAAAGAACCTATAGGAATGTATGGTGGCAGATTAGAAGCCAATTTTCATGTGGTGGTAGGTCAAGTGTCTTCTATTAGAAATATTGGTCGCTGTGTTAAGAGTGCCGGATTAGAGCTTGAAGGAATTACACTTGAGCCATTAGCGTCAGCAAATGCTGTTTTAAGTCAGGAAGAAAAAGAGGCAGGTGTAGCCTTAATTGATATAGGAGGAGGTACAACAGACTTAGCCATTTTTAGAGATGGTATTATTCGTCATACGGCTGTAATTCCATTTGGCGGAAATGTTATTACTGAAGATATTAAAGAAGGATGCTCTATTATTGAAAAACAGGCTGAATTATTAAAAATTAAGTTTGGCTCTGCATGGCCTGGTGAAAACAAGGATAACGAGATTGTTTCTATTCCTGGGCTTCGTGGTAGAGAACCAAAAGAGATCACCTTGAAGAACTTGTCAAAAATCATCCATGCACGTGTCGTTGAAATTATTGAGCAAGTATATGTTGAGATCAAGAATTATGGACATGAAGAACAGAAGAAAAAACTAATAGCTGGTATTGTATTAACAGGAGGAGGAAGCCAGTTAAACCACTTAAAGCAATTAGTCGAATATATTACAGGAATGGATACCAGAATAGGTTATCCTAATGAACATTTAGCAGGCGATAGTGATGACGATGTCACAAGTCCATTATTTGCAACAGCTGTAGGATTAGTAATGGATGGGCTAAAACGCCAGGAAAAGAAAAAATTAGAAAGTGTTACAAATGCAATAAATGAAGCAGACGAAGCACTACAAGATAACGAACAAGAACAAACCATTGAACAACCAAAAAAGGAACGAAAATCCTTTTTAGATAAACTAACGGAACGCGTTAAAGATTTTTTAGATAACGCCGAGTAAATTAACCGAACCAGTAAAACTAATTTTATGAGTAGCAACAACGACATTGGCAATATAACCTTTGATTTACCAAAAAATCAATCCAACGTCATTAAAGTAATTGGAGTAGGTGGTGGAGGAAGCAACGCCATTAACCACATGTTTCAACAAGGCATTAAAGGTGTAGATTTTGTGATCTGTAATACAGATGCACAAGCATTACACAATAGTGGTGTCCCAAATAAGATCCAGTTAGGTGTAAGTCTAACAGAAGGACTTGGTGCGGGTGCCAATCCAGAAATTGGAGAACAAGCTGCCCTAGAGAGTCTTGAAGACATTCGCCGCATGTTAGATACCAATACAAAAATGGTATTTATTACTGCAGGAATGGGTGGAGGAACAGGAACTGGAGCTGCGCCTATTATTGCTAAAATGGCTAAAGAAATGGACATTCTTACTGTGGGTATTGTAACGATGCCATTTCAGTTTGAAGGGAAAATAAGAAACGAACAAGCCCAAAAAGGTGTGGAGACATTACGATCTCATGTGGATTCTTTGGTGGTTATTAATAACAATAAGTTACGAGAGGTATATGGTAACTTAGGGTTTAAAGCTGGCTTCTCTAAAGCAGACGAAGTACTTTCGACAGCCTCTAGAGGAATTGCAGAAGTAATAACACATCACTATACGCAAAATATAGATTTACGTGATGCCAAAACCGTTTTAAGTAATAGTGGTACAGCAATTATGGGGTCGTCAACGGCAGCAGGACCAAGTCGTGCACAAGAAGCTATTATGAAAGCTTTAGATTCACCATTGCTTAACGATAATAAAATTACTGGAGCTAAAAACGTACTGTTGCTTATCGTTTCAGGTTCTCAGGAAATTACTATTGATGAGATAGGTGAGATTAACGATCATATTCAAGCCGAAGCTGGTTACGGTGCGAATATTATTATGGGTGTTGGTGAAGATGATGCTTTAGAAGAAGCTATCTCTGTTACAATCATTGCTACTGGTTTTAACGCAGAACAACAAAACGAAATTTCTAATACCGAAGCTAAAAAGGTCATTCACTCTTTAGAAGAAGAGCAAGCGATGGAACAGGATCTTACAACAGATAGAGAGCCTGCTATTATTACGCCAGATATTATTTTAGAGAAGAAAGAAGAAAAAGTGATTCATACATTAATAGATGATGAAGAGGATATTGAAGAAGAGTATTCTTCAATGGATTTAGTTGCCACTACAGAGATCATCAAAAATATTGATGTTGTTTATGATGAGGTGCTGGCGAATATTACAGAAACAGATTTTATAATCAATGAAGTAATTCAGGAAGAAACTATTGAAGAGCCTGAAGTAAAGGAAGAACAAACAATGCTAACGTTTGATTTACCTTTAACAACGCCTGAGCCAAATGAAACAATAGAAGAACCTATAGTAGAAGAGAAAGTAACATTCGAACTTGATGATGATGTTAAGGATATTTCTGTAAATGATTATATAGAATTGATTCCAGTAACTGAAGCCAATGAAGAGGGCGAAACACGTTATGCGCTGGATGATTACATTGTGTTGGAGTCTACAATGAACGAAAAAGAACAGAAAAAGGAATTAGTGCTTGATATAGAGGAAGATATAGTGTTCGAAAAGAAGGTTGTAGAAGATACAGTTACCGAAGAACCAATTGAAGAATTAGATCCAATTAATAGCCCAATTTCTGAATTATTGAAAGAAAGAGCTAACGAACGTCGTAGAAAGATGAAAGAGTTTAACTATAAATTCAATAATGCAAAAATTGATGATATAGAAAAAGAACCAGCCTATAAGCGCCAAGGTGTTAATCTGGAAGAAACAGAACATTCATCTGAAAATAACGCCTCTAGAATGTCGGTAGGATTAGATGATAATGACGATATTCAACTAAGGAATAACAACTCGTTTTTACACGATAATGTAGATTAAATTAATTAATAGCACACCATAAATGGTGCTTAAAGTTAACCCGAAGTATTCCCTCATTACTTCGGGTTTTGTTTTTAAATACTTTATGCTTTATTGTTTATGCAACAATCTATTTTTTATCTTCGCAATTCAATATTTAATCGCTAGAATATGAGTTTACAAGAAGGAATAATGGCTGCAATGAAAACAGCTATGAAAGCTAAAGATCAAACAGCTTTAACAGCTTTACGAGCAGTAAAATCTGCCATTTTGTTGGCAAAAACAGAAAGTGGAGCAGGGACAGAGTTAACCGAAGAACAAGAACTAAAGATCCTTCAAAAACAAGTAAAACAACGTAGGGATAGTGCGGCAGTTTTTAAAGAGCAGGGACGAGATGATCTCGCGGCACCAGAATTAGCAGAAGCAGAAGTTATCTCTCAGTTTTTACCTGAAGCGATGAGTGAAGAAGAAGTTGAAAAAATAGTTGTTTCAACCATAGAGACTTTGGGAGCAAGCGGTATGAAAGATATGGGAAAAGTAATGGGCGTAGTGAGTAAAGAATTAGCTGGAAAAGCCGATGGTAAAACTATTTCTACAATAGTAAAGGCTAAGTTAATGGCTTAAAAACAGGCCACGTAGCTCAGCTGAATAGAGCACTGGATTTCGGCTCCAGCGGTCGGGGGTTTGAATCCCTCCGTGGTCACTAAAATAATTTCAATTTAATTCATTACCCCACAGTTTGTTGGAACTGTGGGGTTTTTTGTTTTCAGTTAAATTCGAAATAATTCATTTGATGTTATTTTTTATTCCGTCATAGCGTAGCAAGAACTCTTTTAACAAAAAGAAATATAAGAAGTCATTTTATCATTTTTGAAACTTTTGAAATACTAGAAGATTAAATTTTTGAGTGTTAGAAGTTTTAAACTAATGCATGCATTGCTATTCATTGACTATTTAAAAATTCGTAGACTGAATTGAAAAAGATTGAGCTCAAAAATCAGTCTGTAAATATGTAAACAGCTGTTTTTGAGTTAAGTAGTGTTTTTTTGGGCGTTTTCACCTTAGTAAAACTAAGTGAAAAGCCTTAGTAAAGTGGTCTTTTTTAATTACTTTAAGTATGGTTTTTAGCTTACCAATCTTAAGCTAAAATCGTACTATTTATAAGTTATTCCCTTAGCTGTTTCTCTCAAGTTGTTTGTAGGTTTAGGTGTTAATTTAAATCCTATTTTAAAACTCAAAACATGAAAGCACCAACCATTAAAAAATTAGTATTACTAATTTTTACAGCAACGATATCGTCGATATCATTTGGACAAATTTATGATGATTCATTTAATCTCACTGCTGAATCTATTCGTTTAGCGCCAGTTCCAAATTCGCCAGAAGCACAAGCATTTACTAAATATGGAAATACTCCAGTGAATTTATATACTGGATCGCCAAACATTTCAATACCTATTTATACTTATAAAGGTAGGGAAATAGATTTACCAATAAGTTTGACATATGATGCTTCAGGTATTAAAGTAGAACAACTGGCAAACCAAGTGGGATTAGGATGGAATTTAAATGTTGGTGGTCGTATTTCAAGAATAGTTAATGGAATGCCAGATGATTTTCATTTGTCTAGCCATACTTACGGACCTTATAAATCACTTTGGGATACCGAAGTTAATAGTGGTATTATAGCTTATGATGATATTTCTTCTAATCCGTCTTTTAATACTCAGGCTGAACTTATAGATTACATGTATTTCTTAAAGAAAACAGATGAAGGAGAGTACGATACACAACCCGATTATTTTAGTTTCAATGCTCTTGGGAATAGCGATATGTTTACGATTGATGTGGTCTCAAAAACTCCTAAGTCCTTAGATAATTCACGTTTAAAAGTCTCTATCACTAAGGCGTTTGGTGGTGCAAATACGCCAATTACCAAATGGGTTGTTACTACAGATGATGGTACCAAATATACCTTTGAAGAAGAAGAGGTGACAAAAGACACAAATTTAAATGATATAGGTGAATTTAGTGTTTTTGGTATGAAGAAAGAATATAACTCTTCCTGGTTACTAAGTAAGATAGAGTCTGCAAACAATAAAGATGTTTACGAATTTACCTATACACCTTATGGTTCAGATAATAGAGTAGCAAATAATGTAATAGGTGTTACAAATATTATTTCTGTTCAAAATGGTGCTCCACAGCAAACACCAACGCCAACCAATTTGATGGGATATAGTAATACGGAATATGTTATTGATCAAAAAATACTGAGTAAAATTACGCATAACGGAAAAGTAATCGTTGATGTTGATTTATTGGCAAACCGTTGGGATATGAATGCCAATGCATCTGCAATAGAAAAAATAAACATCTATGATAATCACAATACCACAACCAATGTAAAAGATCTGCATAAGTCTTATACATTCAATTACGATTATTTTAGAACCTCCAATGCTCCTGTGCCACCGTATAATTCTGGTAATGCGCCAAACCCAATTTTGTTGAGGTTAATGTTGGAGAGTCTTGATGTAAATGATAAGAATAATAACCAAATTAAATCATATACATTCGATTATGAAACGCCATATGCAATGCCACCAACCTCTTCGTTGGCACAAGATTATTATGGGTATTACAATGGAGCAACTCTTAACACGGTACTTTATCCTACATACAGCCATCCATATGTGCCAAATAACGGGGCAAACAGATCGTCCAATTTTAGTTTTTCAAAAAGAGGCACCTTAAAAAAAATAACCTACCCTACAGGAGGATACACCAATTTTGAATACGAACCTAATTACGAAAAAGAAATTACTGGAAGCACTACCACTTGGCAAAATGTTGCTTCGGTATCGATGGTAAATCCAAGTCTTCCAGCATACAATTTAAATGCTTGTAATGCCATTTTTCCGTTTCCAACTGGCCAAGTTACTCCAGCCACATTGTTTGATACTTTCGAGGTTACCAGTAATCAAACCGATTATAAAATTATCTATGATCAATCAGGAAGTTTAGGAAAAAACTTTACTGTAGAAAAAGTAGTGAGTATTGTAAAAATAGCTAGCCCTACTGCAACCTTGTCATGGACAGATATTTACGATAATAACTGTAATGTTAAAGCTGGTGTAGATGTGGTTTGGAATAGTCTAAGCCTAATAAGCGGTGGGATGACACCAGTTTATCCTTATACTACAACAATAACTCTGGACTCAGGACATTACCAAGTTATTTTGGCAAACCCATCATCAAATTTTACCAACTCTGTAGATGTAGAAAAAGGTACAATTGTAAATACCTATACCTATAATGAAAAAGCAGGAATTCGCATAAAATCTATTAAAGATTATAGTGATGCTTCAACTTTAACATTACATAAATCATACGAGTATCCTAGTGGTACTGTTATTTCAGAACCAAGGCATACCTATACCTCAACTCAGTTTTCACTTGATAGTGGTGGCTTACCAGTTCAATCTACCATATTACATAGGTTGTCGTATGCTGGAGGAACCGATAAACCCCATATTGGTTATAGTTCGGTTGTTGAAACTACTATCGATGCTAATGGAAATACCAATGGAAAAACAATTCATGAATTCAATACCACCAATAGTACAAACTATAAATCTGGCATCTATACCTATTATATTAATGGTAAAGAAACGGCAAAACAATATGGAGTGTCTTATGAGTTAGGAAAATCTAAAGGCAAAACCATCTATGATAAAAACGATATTGTAGTTGCTAGCTCTACAAATGCATATTACGACAAAGAATATTATAACAACACTGGTATTTATTTGCATGTAGATGAGAGTAAAAGTGACCTTTGGCCAATACCTCATTTAAGTCCCACAGGAAAGTGGAAAATTTCTTATATACCATATGACAAAGGAAGTAATCTTTATAGTCCATCATTAAACATAGGCTCTATGTCTGGAGGTGTACAGTTGCATAGACCAAGTGAATGTGTAGACACACAAATTTGGAATAATATTAATGATGCTCATGAATTATGTTGGCCAAATGTTGGTAGATTATTAAAGCAAACCTCGAAAGCATGGGGGAAATTTGGAGCTATTACAAATGCATCTTCAAAACAATATTATAATGCTGCTGCCGATATTGTTGAACAGATTACATCATATACCTATTACGATGAAGACTTGGTAACTTACCCAATTCCAAATAAACCTGCAGTTATTTTACCTGCCAATTTTTTATTAAAAGACACACAAACCACAAATAGTAAAGGAGAAACATTAAAGCAGGAGTTCTTATATGCTGATCATCTATCTACTACTGGAGCAGGATCTTTAAAGTCTAAAAACATGGTTGCGATTCCATTAGAAACAAAAGTGTATAAAGGAACTAGCTTAATGTCTTATAAAAAAACGCATTATAGCGGCACACTTCCTTCTAAAATTCAAACGGCTAAAGGCACTGCAGCTTTAGAAGACAGATTGCTTTACGAGCGTTTTGAAGCTGGAAATTTAGTTCAGGTAAAACAAGTTAATGGAGCGTCTACAGCTTATATATGGGGCTATGACAATCGCTATGTTATTGCAAAAATAGAAAATGCTACGTATGCACAAATAGAAAGCTTGAGTGCCTTTGGGAATGGGTTTACTATTACTGAGAATCTTACAACAACCCAAGAAACACAACTTAGAGCTTTATCGAACACACTAGTTACTACCTATATATACGATCCTATGGTTGGTGTAACGAGTACTAAAGATCCAAGAGGTAATATTACAACCTTCGAGTATGATGATTTTCATAGGCTCAAGCAGGTAAAAGATAAGGACGGAAATATCCTAAGTAAAAACGAATACAACTACGCTAACTAAATCTATAAGAATCATGAAAACTATTTTATATACTATCATCTTAATGTTTTTTGTGACTTTTACAGTTGCAGCACAAACAACAACCAAAAATTATGTCAAGACCACGACCTATCAGGTAGGAAGTTCAACAGGTAGTGTAGCTAACAATGAAAAAGTAGAAACTATATCCTATTATGATGGGCTGGGGCGCCCAGAACAATCTAGAGTTAAACACGGTGGTGGTTCATCACTTAGTCATAATGTTATAGATTGGAAAAATAATTGGGTACTGGGCACAGGTACAATACCTTTTTTTAATAATAATGGTAGTCCGGAAGAAAACAATCGCATTTTAGGGGTCAATCCGCATGGTGATTCAGCTATGCTTTGGGAGTGTGTTAATGATAGTGGAAATAATGGCGATGGCGGATGGAATACAGATTATATTTCTGTAGACAATACAAAAAGTTACAGATATACAGTTTGGGTAAAACGAACAGGATCAAATAATGGTACAACATATCATGGCACTCAAAATGTAAACAATTTAGATGGAACAGCGAATAGTAATCCTTATTTTTGGACTGGTGACCTTCCTCAACTTAACCAATGGTATTTATTAGTTGGGGTAATTCATTCCAGTGGATATACCGGAAATTATTCAGGTGTTTCTGGAGTTTATGATATCAATGGAAACAAGGTTATTAGTGGAACAGAATTTAAGTGGGCAAATACTACAACCACTTCTAGATTTAGAAGTTATTTATACTATGCCACCGACACAAGTGTAAGACAATATTTCTACAACCCTATAGTACAAATCCTAGACGGCAACGAATCTAGTATACTTGATATTATCGATGAAAAATATGGTAACGATATTGTAACGCCTGTTGTGTACGATAGATTTGGAAGACAACCCAAACAATATTTGCCTTATGCCGATAGTGGTACTAGTAATTTAAACTATACAGCTACATCTGGCTTACTAACAACTATAGAGAACTATTATAAAAACAATTTTCCAGACGATATTGATGCGATAAATCCTAACCCATTCTCAGAAAGTGTATATGATGATTCACCACTTAATAGAGTAAAGCAGCAAGGAGCACCTGGAGAAGATTGGGCTATAGGGAACGGACATGAAATACAGTTTGAATATGGAACAAATACCAACGAAGTAAAGCTCTTTGACGTAAGCTTAAGTTTTGCTGACGACACCTATACACCTACGTTAAGTCTAAATGGTACCTATGCAGCGAATACCCTTACAAAGACTATTACTAAAAACGAAAACTGGACAAGTGGGAATAACAATACCATACATGAGTATAAAAATAAGGCTGGACAAGTGGTGTTAAAGCGTAATTATGCTAATGTAGGAGGTGTGCCAACACCGCATGACACTTATTATGTGTATGATGATTATGGTAATCTAACCTATGTGCTGCCACCAAAAATGAACGCTAGTACAGTGGCAATAAGTACGATCAATAGTCAATTAAACGATCTTGGCTACCAATACAAATACGATAGTCGCAACAGGTTGGTTGAAAAGAAAATACCTGGAAAAGGCTGGGAAAATATTGTATATAACAAACTGGACCAACCCATTATGACCCAAGATGCCAATTTAAATGCACAAAACATGTGGTTATTTACCAAGTACGATCAATTTGGGAGGGTAGCTTATACGGGAGAAATGAGTTTAAATATTTCCAGAACCAGTTTACAATCTACTGTCGATGGAGTAAGTAGTAACTATGTTACTAGAGTAGATCCTTCCATAACAATTGATGCTACTACCATTTACTACACTAATACGGCTTATCCTACTGCCAACATAACAGACATTCATACTATAAATTATTACGATAGTTATGTTGATCTACCATCTGGTTTAGGTAGTACAGCTACAACATATTATGGGTTAAGTTCAAGTACAGATACAAAAAGCTTACCAACAGTAAGTAAAACCAGAGTGTTAGGTACATCAAACTGGATTACAGCAGTAAATTATTATGATGCTAAGGGGCAACCTATATATGTCTATAGTAAAAATGATTATTTAAGCACTACAGATATTGTAGAAAGCAAGTACAATTTTACGGGGCAGCCCACAGAAATTAAAACAAGACATACCAAAGCAGGAGTAACCATTACCACGCTCGAAAAATTCTATTACGATCATGGAGGTCGATTAATAAAACAAACCCATAAAATAAACAGCAATCCAGAAGAGGTAATAGTAGAGAATCATTACGATGCCTTAGGACAGCTTATATATAAAGAAGTAGGAAATACTAGTGCTAACCCATTACAAACGGTAGATTATAAGTACAATATAAGAGGCTGGCTAAAACAAATTAACAACCCAGTTAATTTAGGCAATGATTTGTTTGGTTTTAAAATAAATTACAATACACATGATCATGGTGGTACAAAGTTGTATAATGGCAACATAGCCGAAACTGTATGGAAAACTGGTAATACAGATAATAGTTTAAAATGGTACAAATACTCGTATGATGCTCTTAATAGAATTAGTAGTGCTACTGATAATACTAATCGATATAATTTGAGTAATATAACTTACGATAAGAATGGAAATATACTTAGTTTAACTCGTAAGGGGCATATTGTAGATAACCCTATTTCTACAAATAGTTCTCATTTTGGAACTATGGATATACTAACATACCATTATGATGGCGGTAGTAATAGATTACGAAAAGTAATAGATGCAGCTGCTGTAGATAAATATGGATTTAAAGATGATGCAGTTAATACAGCTTCTGATTCTACTAACGATTATTATTACGATGATAATGGAAATATGTTATCAGACACTAATAAAGGTGTAGGCGTTTCATCTCATATTAGTTATAACCATTTAAATTTACCTACCAATGTACCTGTAGGTAGTGAAAATATTTCTTACATTTACGATGCTACAGGTGTGAAGCTTAAAAAAGTAGTTAGCACTGGGGTAACAACAGAGTATGCAGGCAATTATGTATACGAAAACGGTTCTTTGAAATTCTTTAACCACCCTGAAGGGTATATAGATGCTAGTGGTAGTGCATATGAATATGTATACCAATACAAAGACCATTTAGGGAATGTACGTTTGAGTTATAAAGATCCTAATGGGAACTATCAGCAAATTATTGATAGCGATTTTGAAAGCGATATGGACGGATGGATTCATAACATTAATACCACCTCTAATTTTGAAAATGGACGTTTAAAAGTAAATGTAGATGGTTCTTGGGAAGGGATCCGCCACGAAACACCAACACTAACAGTGGCGCCAGGAGAAGTGTATACCGCTAAAATAGTCTTTGATAAAGGGAATACACAATCTATCGTTAGGTTTTACGTACAGGAGTTTGATTCTAACGGAAATCATTTAGGCTATACCGGATTAAACTATAATATAGCGACAGGAACAGGGTCTTATAGCTACACCGTTGGAAGTAATGTTTCTAAAATCCATTTAAGATTAGACAAAGACAATACTAACACTGGTACGCAAACTTATTTCTATGTAGATCATATAAGTTTTACAAGAGGAGCTCTTGAAATCCAGGAAGAAAACAACTACTATCCTTTTGGCTTAAAACATAAAGGGTATAATGGGAATGTTAATTCTACTAACTTAGCACTCAAAAGAAAATTTGGAGGAAAAGAGTATCAGGATGAGCTTGGTTTAGGTTGGTATGATATTACAGCTAGAAACTATGACCCAGCTCTTGGTAGATGGATGAATTTAGACCCTCTAGCTGAGGAAATGAGAAGACATAGTCCATATAATTATGCCTTTGATAATCCAATATTCTTTCAAGATCCTGATGGAATGAAGCCTTGCCCAACAGGTGATTGTGATGATGATATTATAAAAAAAGGAAAAGAAGCTGGCACAAAAATAATTAATTCATTTATGAATTTTGTAAGTTCATTAACAGGGTTTGATGATAATCCAATGCCTTCAAATAAGAATAGTAATACTCAAAAGGATGAAGAAGATGGTCAAAATAAAAAAGTTGATGCTGTAGTAGATTTAGTTGATACTGTAAAAGAAAATGCAGCACCTGCTGCTAAAGGATTAACTTACATGGCTGCTACTGAAGTAAAAGAAACTGCAGAAACAGTTTCTGATGTAGCTAATGCTACTACGGTTGCTACAGGAGGGGCTAGCTTGCCAATTACGGGACCAGTAGCTAAACTTGCGGATGGTGTAGCATCTACTGCAACGACTGTTCAAGGTACTATCCATGCAATGGAAGGCAATATTGATGAAGCTGCAAGTTTGGGAAAAGAAGCTTTAGTTAGCGCTCTTACAACATCAGCAGTTAAAAAAACAATGAAGCAGACTAAAAAATATAGTAAATTAACAAAAAAGCAAGAAGCAGTTCAATCAAAAGGATTAACTTTGTTTATGAATGTTATGACTAGTATATTTCTTACACCACATTTCTAATTTATGAAAGAAAGAATCGGAGAATTTCTTCAAGCAAATCCAGTTATGGCTGGTTTAATATTTATAATTATAGGCCTTATTTTTCTCCTATTTAGGTTAGGCAAGAATAATTCTTTTAAAATGAAAGACCATAGATATATATCATGGAGGCTATTAGTTAAAACATGGGGTGTTATTGTTATGTTTATCCTGATGGGTTTGATTATAATTATTAATAATATTTAATATGAAAAGTAGAGTTTATTTTGAGAACAAGAATTTTAGAGTTTTTCTAATAAGCTATTTGTTATTGTTGATCCTTTATAATGGATATAACGTTGTTTTTAACTTTCCAAATGGATGGTCTCCAGCTATTATAAACATGGTGATTTTAATTTTAGTAATGGCTAAAAGTAAATACTTGAAAAACATATTAAGAATTTGGAGTGGAATTTTTTTAGTGTTTTTCCCATTAATGCAAGTGATATCTTCATTATTTAAATTCTTTCTTGATGGTGAAGCTTTTTATGGAGTAAGCTTCTTAATGGCATTATTTTTTATAATTGTTGGTGTAATTATTTTTACGATGTCAAAAACAGTGAAGAATATAAAAAACAACTCCAATTAGTGGATGACATTTTAAGATGTTTTAACTAATTAAATAATAAAAGCAGGTATATTTAGGTATATCTGCTTTGTTTTATAATGGAAGACATTAAACAAGAATATAGAGTACAAATAACCATGTATGCTGGTCATAAGATTAGTTTAGGTGATGATACCTATGTAGAATTAAAATTTAACTACAAAGATGTATATATGTTACTATGGGAATTAGATATCATCGTAGGTAATCAAAAAACATTAAGTAGTACTAAACCAACTCATGCTATTGTAAAATGTAGATTACCAATTGAAGAAACAGGGAAAGTAAATTTAGGAGATAAGTTTAGTATAATAGACCATGATTATCCTAAGAAAATTGGTAAAGGACATATTATTGAGATTGTGAAGCAAGAGTGAGTGTTATTTAGATTTGTTTACTTTATATTAATAGTAAATGGTTTTTGAAATGGTGAGAACGAGAGTGTCAAAATACATAAAAACATGTTTTAGTTTTTTGATATAGTTTCGTGAACTTTCATCAGTTTTAAGAAACACTGAAATTTCACATTATGTGAACTTTTGCCATCATTAATGTGAATTATTACGCATTTAATACACATTATTTGTATTAATGATGCTAATAATTTAGAATCAGATTTTTTTTATATCTACAGGTAATACTTGTAAACTGTCAATGTCACAATCAAAATTCATTAAAACCTTAATTAAGTTTCGTGTATTTTGAATTAGTTTTTTGAACACATTAGGTTTTTTTAAAAAAGGGAATAGAATTACAAACAACATTCCTAGCACGAAAGAAACTCCGTCTGAAAGAAGATTGATAAGGATGTCTTTTAGTAACTCCATCTATTTCAAATATGTAAAAATTACACCTGTTTATTAATTTGACCTAATATATTTATTCGACTATTTTACTAAACTTACAGTAAGAGAAAACGTCAAAAACCCGATTAAAAAGTGTACAATTTCGTATACTACAAAGTTTGCTTTTTTGAGAATGATTTGCATATACAAGTACAAACAAAATTATAATAATGAACGCAAATGTTAATTGAAAAAATCACCATAAAAGTAAGATGCAATATCAAATATAGTAAAAAAATAAATTTTAAAGAAGTATAAAAAAATAAATTAATTAGATGTAAATTGTTAATTTGCAGGCATATAGAGCATTTCTTTCAATTTAAGTTATTTTATTATATTTGAATCTCCTTAAGAGTTATTTTATAATAACTATATGTCAAGAAATGAAAAGAGCCGGAAAAGGAATAATTCCTTTCGACCTAACATGTGGGGTTTTTTAAGAGATGTTATAATTGCTGCCTTAGATAAAGGCCAATTACCCGTGATGTTTATAGGATTGTACATTCTAATATTTTTTCTCAAATTTCCAAGTGATCAATTAAAACCATTTTTCTTTGATATAATAAATCACGACAATTTCGTTAATATACTAGGTTGGTTTGGTTTTGTATCAGTTAGTATCGTTAGTTTTTACATAAATAGACGACAAAGAAGGTTACACAATATTGAGATGTCAAGGGTTACTGAAGAAAAAAGAATTTTACATGAACAATTAATTAAAAGAAAATTGCCAACCAGTACTTAATTATGAAAACTTTAATATTTCTATTCTTATTTTTCGGACTTTATCATTTTATTTATGAAAGTGTTATAGCTCCGTCGTTGCGTCTAACTCTTAGATATAATTATTTTGCTTTAAGAGATAAGTTGAGAAACCTTGAAATTAATGGTGAAGTAGATGGAAAAGATCTTGAACTTATTGAATTACTTGATAAATCTATTTGTAATATAATTAATAATATATCATACATTAGTTTTGGGAGTTATTATACAATTTATCATAGATTGGTACGAGATAGTAATAAATTTAAAACTTTTTCTGAAAGAAAGAAAATGATGATTGAAGGTGCTCAGAATGCTGAATTAAAAGGAGTTGCTAAGGAAATGAGTAATCTTTCTTTAAAAGCATTATTTATTAATAATGGAGCTTGGTTTATTTATTTAATAATTCCTGCAATTATTGTGGTTGTAATTGCTTATATATCTATGCAGATGGGTAAATTAATTGATCATTTTAGGATAATTAGTGATAGGTTATTTTATAGTTCTAATTTAAGAAATGGAAATAATTTTCCTGCTAGGACAGCATAAGTCAATAATGTCTTAAATTAGACATAATACATTAAATTTAAATTATTGAGAAAACAGCAACTGTTACATTTGCTGTTTTTTTTATTCTAACTTTTGAACTGTCAATTTTATATTTTCTATTTTTAAATATGATTGATTATTTAAAGGAGTTTTATAATGAAGAATTTCGAGGTTATGATTCATTAGATTTAGAAGATTTAATTTTTAACTACAAAGAAAATTGTAAAAACTATTTTAAAAACAATGGCTATCCCGACGAGTTAAGAGACTATTTTGAGTTTTTAAGGCTTATACATTATCGCAATAATGTCTTATGGATTAGTATTCATGAAAAGTTCAAATTTTCCACACGGGATAAGTTTGATAACTTAACTTCTCTATTTTATGATTATCAATTTATTTTAACAGTATTACAAAATAATCTACAAGTACTACATAAAATTTTATCAGAGGGCTTCGAGTATCAGTCTGTTCTAATTTTAAGAAATCATCTTGAACTATTAGAGTTGACGCTTAGTATTTTTGGAGATGAGAATCAATACAAGCTCTACAAGGAAGTAATTCAATCAAAAGAAGGAGAATCTAATAGAACTATGAAATTCAGTACGACTCAAAAAGTCAACAACAAAATATTAAATCCTTATAAAGGCAAACCAGGGTATGAATATTATAAAGGATTTTATGATGATTTCAAAGATATTAAATCGAAGTATTATGATAAGTTTTCTTCAGTAAGTCATCCAAATAGAACTAATGTTATTTTAGGAGCTTATGCATTAACAGAAGATGAATACCTTGAGTGTAATATAGGAGGAAAGATAGGGATGAGTACTAAGAATATATTAGAGGATTTAATACACATAGAAATGCTTTCATTTAATAGTATTCTTACTATACAGATTGAATTGCATAAAATGAGTTTTAATAAGTATGGAGAAAACTCTTCGAAGCTAACTTTTTTAGTTACTAGTGCTTGGAGTATCTACAATAACAAATTAAAAAGTTTAATGTAAATGCTTTCAAGTCAGTACCAACAGACCTTCTCAATTTCAGTTATCGTAACAAAATAATTACATCGGATGAAACTTAATTACACTATTCTTCAGGTGTTGTAAGTCTTTTGACAAGTAAGATTCAGTACTACTAATGTATTTGTGTCCCGCATAGTATTGTACGGTTCTTAGATCATGTGTTTTCAACCAATTTTTAATCACAGATGTTCTTATCAAGCGAAGATTAGGTTGATACGGCAGTTTTGGCAGTTTCTTGTTGAGTTGATTGAGAATACTTCGTGTACTGTTTTTGTTTTTAGAAGTTACAATTAACGCTTGTTCCTTGGAGTTACTAACCATTTCGTTTCTAGTAACTGTCAAGTACTTACTTAATAGTAGAACCTGTTTAATATCCAAAGGCAATACCCTTTTATTACTATTGTTACTTTGTTTGATTGTCAATGTCAGTTTATCGAGATTAATATCTTCAACATAAATATTCTTGACTTCGTGAGATTGTATTCCTTGAAAAATGAATAATCCCAACAGTACTTTATCTCTTATCTCGATATTAGACGTATTCGGATAACTATCGTATATGTGATGTAATTGTTCACGTGAAAGTGTTTTGGAACTAATAAGTGTTGGTTGTCTTTTGATATGAAGTTTGACTGGATTGTATTGTACATTTCTATAGTTGAAGTAATGACGTAAAGCTACCAAATGAAGATTGACCGATGTGTCGTTATTGTTACGTCTTAGATATTTGATATACGTTAATATCTCTTTATAGTCTATAGAGAAATCTTCGCTTTCTTCGCATTCGGCTATATCTTTATACGTAAGAAACTTTGTTGCCAAATAACAATATGTAGTTACTGTACTTTCAGTAAAGTGTTTCTGTTGTAGATATGATTTAAAACCACTCATAATTTATCTACGATATGGGTATATATCTGTGTTGATTCTAAAGAACTATGACCGAGAAACTCACTAATATCATAGATTGACATTTGTTGTTGTAAAAAATGAGTTGCAATACTGTGTCGTAATGTATGAAGTCCGACTTTGTCTGTTATTCCAGCTCGTTTACAAAGTGTATTCAATCTCAACTGTAGTGCTTGTGCTTTTACTTTCTCACCCTTGTAACTGATAAGAAGTGTATTTCTGAATTTGTGTTTACGATTGAGTCGTCGTCTTCCAATGTTAATGTATTCTCTAAGATATTGATGTGTGCTTTGAGTAAACGGAACATAGCGTTGTTTGCCTCCTTTACCCTTTCTAACAAATAATACATTGTTATCAAAATCAATATCACTTAACTGTACATGTAGTGCTTCACTACGTCTAAGTCCACAACTGTAATACAACGATAACATTGCTTTATCTCTATAGCCTAGTTTGGTATTATCACATACTTCAAACAATTGTTTGACTTGATTTATTGTTAAGATGTTCTTTTCAGGAGTATCAACTTTTAGATAAGTTAGATGTTCTGTGTTGAGATCAATATTGTTTACTTGAAACAAGAACTTACTAAAACGTTTTAATGAAATGATGTAACCGTTGATATGGGAATGACTCAGTTTGTTTTGTGTTCTTACACTGGTAGTGTTTCTCAAATGATCTACAAACAACAACACATCATCTTTAGATAACTGTTTGATAGGTTTATCACAGTATTCCAAGAAGTGAGTAATCATATTTGGAGAATTATAACATACAATATGACTATATCCAATGGTAATTAGATACTGTGTAAACTCTTTGATGATATTGTTATAATGACTGTCCAAAAAAACGTAGGATTATTTGGGACGATAATCGCCCAATTAATTACCACTAAATATGCTATGCGACATTTCGGTTTTTCACAGGAGGATTATTTGGACTGGATTTCATACGAATACTTCTTAGTAAATATCCAGTTTTACTTCTTGACGATTTGTCTTTGCTTCCTCTTGGACGACCAAGTGTTTTTCCTTGTTTTTTTGCTCTAGCTAATCCCTCTAGTGTTCTTTGGCGAATAAACTCTCTTTCTAATTCAGCAAAAGCACTTAGAATTGTAAAGTATAGTTTCCCTGTTGGAGATGTGAAGTCAATGTTTTCTTTGTAGCTGTAAAATTCAATACCCTTATTTACCAGTTCGTTGATTTCTAAAATTAGTTCTGTACAACTTCTAGCCCAACGATCTAACTTATAAACTAACAGTCCGTCATACTTCTTTTTTCGAAGATCATTTAACAGTTGTTTTTTGATTGGTCTTGTCTTACGAGTGGATTTAACTTCTTCAAATACAACAAATTTAAAACCCATTGATGTTGCAAAACGTTCTAAGGCTAGGACCTGATTAAGAGTTGTTTGTTGTGTAGTACTTACACGGGTGTAGATTGCGATTGTTTTCATGTTACGATTATTTTTGGTAACCGTCATGATTAAATCGACAGGAGAGTACTCAAAAAGATAATTATTAGTTATTTCACATCATTACATATGTGCTATAACAAAAACAGTCCGACGATCTAATCGCCAGACTGTTATTTTGCACTTAATTAAATAGTGCCTATAATTTGTATTTTCCTATTCAATAGAAAAATTGAAAAAACACAACTTAATTTAATGACTGTGTGTTAGCCGTTTCAATAAATGATACGTAATGAACATTATTGCTGTATCTGAATTCGGTTTTATATTTAAAAGCCTGTCCGTACAACTTTAACCAGCTATTAAACTTAAAAGCTGTGAACCACTTATGATCCTTGATGTGAGGATATTCAGCCTCAAACTTTTGTTTGATCTTCTTCACTGGATATTCCTTACCGTTCTTCTCTAGCAGGTCTAGCTTCTTACTAAAATAAGAGAATTCTTTTCCAGCTTTTTGACGAAGTTTTCTTCTTGGAATGTTTTTAACAACAGGTTTTATAATTCCTGTTCCTAAAAAGTGTTGAATACAACTAGTCATAAATAAATCAAAGTATATCCATTGTTCATCGGACCAGTCATCAAAAAGTGTTTTCTGGAATTCGTCAAATGGCGTATGATCTTTGTTATAATGTTGCGAAAATTCTATCTCAACTTTACGACGATCGAATGAATTACCTTCACCCTCAATTACATAATTAGTAGTAATTAAAACTTTAGGAGAATCTTGATATTTAAGATACATTGTATCTCTCTGCTTCTTTTCCACCGTTGCGCCTTCAGTAATTACACTAAAAAGGCTTTTGAAGTCAAACGCCATCTTCACATCATCAAACGATAATATTTTAGTATCTAAATCTACTTGCTGAAAAGCAAAGTTTTTATTAAAACTAAAATTCTTACCATCTATTACAGTCATTTTTTTGTATTTACTCAAGGCAGACATTACTAACCCCTTGCAAGTTCCCCCTTCTGGATTGTCAGAAATCTGCTCGTCACAAAAGATAATCGCTTTTGCATTCTTCGGGTCTTTGTAATCATGGAGTAAATAACCTAAAATAGTTCTCATGCTTTCATATCTAGAGAAATCTGGATTATTCTCTTTATCTCCAGTCACACCTCTTACCAATTGAGAGAAATCACCTTTAGTGATAAAATCCATCAGTTGCACTTTTGTTGGATTGTACTCACGATCAATTATTGATGATTCCCAAATCAAATCCTCCACTTCATTATAATCGATTAGCTCTTTATCTAACTTCGTTATTTTCAGCACTCCATTTTTGAAGAATTTATAACAAGTGTCCGAAGTGTCTTGTACGAACTTGCGATTCAATTTTAAAAATGTGTTCAACTGATTTTCAGAAGTAAGATGATTCAGCTTGTTGTGGAATTTCTCCAACAGATCAAACTTTGTGCACTGGTCTCCAATATCGTAATCGAGATTGCGAATGAAATTCATCGTAAAATCGATGATATCCTCTTTCTTAACGATCGAAACAATATTGTTTTGAACCCTTACCAAGATTCGGCTACCGTTATACAGATAACCCCAAAAGCCATTTCGATTTAAGAAAGTATAGTACATATTGGTAAGTATCGATACTTTACCTTCATAACTATACCAAAACTGATAATTGGTTTTTGAAATTGAAATGCCTTTAACTGGTTTTGGGTTTTCTAAACCATAGATTAAACCATTTTCAATGGTTTTAACTGCATTGTTAACGTTTTCAATTTCGTCCTTTCTCTGTTGAACAGCATTAAAAAGAGCATTGTAACTGCTCGTATAATCCAACAACTTAGCATTAATGAAATATCCTAAGTGTGTCGCCTGATTTAAAAGTACGTTGTGCTTTTCTCCATTCTTACACTCTAAGAACTTTTTGACTGCGTTCGCTAAAGCTTTTTTACCAACTTCATTGTCAGCTTCAATTTGTTCACTCTCAATTATTAGCCCTTGATTTTGTATTTCTGTATTCTTAATAGGAAAATACTTTTCTACAAAGTCAAAATCGAGAGTGTTGCTTTCAATGTTATAGTACGCAGATGCGTCGTAACTTAAGAAACATCCTCTACTAATATCCTTGCAAGCTTTATCAATTTCAATTTTCAAGTCGCTAAAATGCTTTTGTAAAGCTTTGAAGTAACGGAGATGTTCTTCCTCGTTAGTAGCATTAATTTTAATAATGACTTTTAAGCCTCTTGAAGGCGATACAAACATATAATGTATGTAGTCTTCCTCCTTTAAACGTTCTTTAAGTTCATTTGCATAAGGAATATCGTCGATATCCAAACAAATAAAACCTGAGTGTTCAACCAACTCAGATTTCTTACGCTTGTCAAATACGCCACTAAAAGTTACTAGTGGTAAGTCCATCTTTAAACTTTTATCTTTTGTTTTACGATAAAGTTCAATTTTAGACTTTAGCTCATCACCTCGAATTATTTCATCGAGTACATCCATACCTATCGTTCTAGACGGTGTTGTGTTTTTCAAATTGTCAAAGAACGAATACTCAAAATTAAATTCCATTTTTACTGGATTTAATTAATAAAGAGTAAGGCCTTAACTCAACTACCACTATGGTAGCTGACGCTAAGGTATAGGAATGCATTACGGAAAGAATTGACGTGTCAATGACTGTCAAGAGGTGTCAAGAAAAAATCTTTTGAAATGAAGACTCTAAATCTTCAACTAATTGTCTTTTGGTTTTGTCTTTTGGATATTCTTTAAGCGCATTTAATCCTGTACGTAAAGGAGTTTTAAAAGCATTACCATTATTATCAATAAAAAGTTGATTCTTAGTAAAAATGTCACTCTTCTCGGTATCTAAAACAATTCCGTATTTATCAAATAACCTGAACACATGATAAAGTATAATAGGTTCAAATTTAAATTTGATATGTGGCTTTCTGGTTAGTTCTTTTTCAGTAAAACAAACAATAAAAAAGTCAGGTTCAACTTTCTGATCAATAATTTCTAATCGTTGAAGTTCCTTAAAAACTGAAAGCAGTTGTTCCTTTGTGACTTTTGAAGAAGTACGGAAAGTGGGGTATGTTTTGGTTGGGATTGTTTTTTGTTTAATTGAGTACTTATCCAATAGAGATTTAATCTCTTTCTGTTTTCTTTCAAACCAAATATTGTGTGCATCATGACTAACTTCTTCGTCTCTTAAAATACCTTTACTCGTTACATTTAAGTCCGCTTCCTTGTAATCATCATCTGAATAATTGTATTCAATGTAACTATATGCAGTGTTTTCTTTTATATAAATACAAGGTTTTAGGTATTTATCAAACAACAACTCAAATGGTTCTGACAGTTTCTCTAAAACTCTGTCGTGTATATGTCTAGATCTATTTTCAGTTAGTTCTAAAAATACATCATATGTATCTTTTGTAGTATATAAAACTTTTAATACTATATCTTCTACGCTAATAATATTATTTGATTCCGACACTCTCCAAAAATACAGTTAAAGTTTCTATTTTACTATTGGAATAGAAAAATACAAAAATGTTGAATCTTAGTAAAATTGCGATACTTATTAGTTATAGTGTTTCGGTATATTATTGCTACTTTTACTCTAACAAAACGAAGAGAATTATAAGAATATAATTAAATAAAAATATTAGATAAGCGTTAGCTGTTATTCTGTCTGAAAAAATCGCCAATTAAGTATAGACTACATAATAACAAGTTTCTAATGCTCACGCATGGGCGTGGGTTAGTACTTGTATGTAGTCGGGTGTTTGGCGATACCTTTCAGTCAGCAAGGTTTGAAACCCCACGCTTTTTTAATTTAAATCACTTCACTTAGGGGTTTGAGTGATACCAAAAAAATGAAAAACTTAATTCTACTAGTAGTAATTCTGCTATTTCAATTTCATTCCTATTGCCAAAAACAACAAATTGTACAATTAGTTCAGATAGACTCTCAAACTAAAGCGTTTGGACAAAACTTAATCCAGTACACTAAAAAATATAAGGTAGTTAGTAAAGATTATACAGAAAGTGAAGAAATCACTTTAAAGGTATTCAAGTTTAGAAATAGTGATGACTACTATAACATTCATTGGGGACAGAATGATTTACAATTTTTGTTTTCTGCAATGGATAGAAGTAACCCAAATAGACAGTTGAAAATATTTCCCGACAACGATAATCAAATAACTAGTTTTCGTAAAAAACGAAAGTTCACAATTAAAGAAGTAAGCAACAATAATTACATTCCTGTTAGCTTGTTATTAGAGAGAATGCACTTAGAATATCAGTATGAGATTGTTGGGAAACAATCTAAATCTAAAGAACAGTTATTGGAAGAGTTAGAGGAGAAAAGCATAAAACTAGAGTTAGAAGCTAGGATTGAAACAATGGTATCTAAAACACATTCGTTAAAAGAATATTCAATTTCAGAATACAATGGTTTTGTTTATAAATACAGTGCTAAAGTTGCTTATAACTTCAAAGATTATGCATCTAAACAATTGAAGAAATTCAAGGATAGTATCTATAGACTAGGTAAAAGAACTATAAAATCTGATATGTTTCAATCAACAACATTCAACGATATCTCTTCAGCTAAATTTATGAGGAAATACAATAATAGATCAACTTCAAATTATTCTCCCTTTGTCAATAGTACAAATGATGTAATGAAACAATTTTTACAGGTTGATATGTATGATATTCCAAGAGCGTGTTACAAAGTTGAAGGTTCTGACAAATGTTATTGGGTTACTACTGAAATTCGAATAGACAATTTCACGACTTCGTTTAAACGAGGTGTGACTATTGTGAGAACTAAAACCATGACAGATGATTTAAAATTCTATGAAGATTTAGATCAGGATATTAAAAACAAGATATCTAAAAAACTAAAGGGATTTCGTCAAGGTAGATACATTGTTAGTTATCAAATTGGAAACGTAAACTCTTATAAAATTTCTGACATCGTCTTTGAAAAGTTGTAAATAATTGATCAATTTTAAAATGGTGATAGTTACGATTACAAAACAATCGTACTATGACATCGTTACATAACTTCAGCAATCATCTTCAGTCTATTACTAAAGAACAATGGGATAACTTATTTGTACTTGTAGATCAATTACATCATTCTAAAATAAATAACGGTGTTAAATCGATTGAAACACATCAATTACTATTTGATGCCATTGAAACAATAATATCGTTAGGACTACTTGTCAAATTTGATTATACAAAGTGTAAGTTAGTAGATCAAGTACTAGAAAGTAATAACTACAATGATCTAGACACTTTAGATGTATGTAAAATACTAACGGTTATCATTAGAAAGGATAAATTCGTGTTTAATACTATTCAAACCTATTTTGAAATGGGTGTATGGACTAAACTACTAGAACGTCTAAAATATCTTCATCAATAGGCTTTTAATTGCTTATTAAAAATAAGATAAATACCTACTTCTATTATCAGGTAAAGTTTTATCTTAGATCAATAAATTTATATAATGAATGGACTTAACTTAGATCCTGCAATTTGGGCACTAATTGGTGTTGTTTTAGGAGCAGTACTAACAGGTATAATAAACTATCGTCTTCAAAAATCTCAGTTTAAGCATAATGAAAAGATGTTCTTTTTACAAAACAAGAGTGACGAGAAAGCAAAAGAGATTTTAGCAGATTTACTCAATCATAGAGTTTTTACAGACAGATCATTTACAGTAATTAAGCAGCGAGTTGGTGGATTTAGTGATGATGAATTAAGAAAACTGTTAATTGCTATTGGAGCTCAAAGGTCTTCATCCCGAAAGGAAGGAGAATGGTGGTATCTATTGGAAAGGCAACAGGAAAGAATTGCTAAAAGAAAAGCAAAGAGTAAAAAAGACAAATCAATATGAAAGATTTATGGAATTTAATTTTTGGTCCTCAAGGTTTAATACTTCTAGGTGGTATCATAACTCTTATTGGTGCATTTTGGTCAGCTAATAGAGATCTAAATACTGAACATGAATTAAATGAAAAGAATGAAATTATAATTCAAAAAACAGAAAAGATTTCTGAATTGAATGACAAAATTGTTAATGTTTTGACTGGAGGTGATTCGTTTCCTTTTGTTGAATTTGGAATCCCTGATAAAATACACGGAACTCCAGTGTTAAAACTGAATGGAGATAATGCTATTCAAAATGTTAATGGCAGATTTATTGATGTTAGAGAATTAAGAAAGGAACAAAGAAGAGGAAATTTTATAAATGGGACTGGTATTAACTTTACTAAGAATATAGTTTCTCCTGCTTATGTACAACATTTAGTAAATGAACAAGCATATTATGATATTTCAAAAGGAGGCCGCTACATGATACATTATTATACTCCTTATAATATATTTACACAATATTTAGCCGTTGAACCGAGAGCTGAAGATGGTTTTCCACTTCAAGCTTATAAAATTTATAAAGGAAAGCAGAAAGAACTAATTCATACTGAATATCCTGAAAGCTTTCCGATCCC
Source organism: Flavobacteriaceae bacterium (assembly GCA_030148025.1). Taxonomy (GTDB): domain Bacteria; phylum Bacteroidota; class Bacteroidia; order Flavobacteriales; family Flavobacteriaceae; genus JASBUG01. The sequence continues at coordinate 44,843 of JASBUG010000029.1, forward strand.
TCTAGATGAGATAGATTTCTTAGAGTCTTTAAGTCAAGAAGAGATTGATGCAATTAGAGCAAATAAAGAAAAAAATTAAGTAGTAAAAATTAGTTATGTGATTCTGTAATTCTTTTGTTGAAAGATAATCACATTAAAACGTTCTTTTACATATATAGTAAGAATCGAAAGATTTGAAAGAAATAGAAGTAATATCAGTCTTTAGATTTCGATGTAACTTTTTCAGTCCGAAATAGTTCCCGAAAACAACTACTATCCGTTTGGCTTAAAACATAAAGGGTATAATAATGTGCCGCTTACTAATCACCCTTATAAGTATAATGGGGTTGAGCTGAATGAGAGTTTAGGGTTGAATTTGTATGAGATGGATTTTAGACAATATGACCCTGCGATAGCTAGATTTACTAGTATTGACCCTGTGACTCATTGGAGTATGTCTACTTATACGGGATTTGATAATAATCCTGTTTATTGGGCAGACCCGAGTGGTGCGGATGGGATTATAAATTGGGGAAATCAAAATGAAGCTGGAGCAATTGAATTAGCAGAACTTGACCATAAATACGGAAGTAATCATTCTACGACTAAGAAAAAGAAAGAAAATAAAAAGAAAAACAGTGATGTCATGGATATTGATATCAATAAATTATCTGAAAACCTCAATATAGAGTTCGGATTAAATTCATCCTCAAACTTAAGTGTAGGTGAGGCTGTGGTAAATACATACTTGTCTCAAATAATTTTAAAAGTTTATTTAGACGCTCTGATTGAGTTATTCATGAGTACATCAGGGCATAAAACAATATCATATATCCCTACAAGCGCTGTTAGATTAAGAACTCAAAGAGTTAGAAATTGGAGAAAAGCGATGAAGCAAAACAGAAATTATGGATCTATAAGTTTTAGTCACGAGTATAGTGTAAACAGTGTTGCTGAATATTCAACTAGTGGAGATTATGGTTATCTCTATAATTCAGGTACAAATGTAGCTACAAATAATATGGGGGCTGATAATCTTGTATATACAAATAGAAACTCTTATGGAGATGGTACCTTTAGCGGTTATTCATATATTCTTTTTAAGGATAGAGAAAAGAATAAGGTAGGAGAATTATTATTTAGAACTGAAGAGTTAAAAGATAAATTTATTCATTATTTTAATATAGTTTTAAAAGAAAAATTCAAAAAATCATTGCAAAAAAAAAATGAAAACTAATGAAAAAAATATTTATTGTTCTAATAGCTATATTCTTAATGAATTGTAATAATCCCAATATTGAGGGTAAATATTATGAAGCAAATGATCAATTAATATTTGAATTTGATAAATCAGAAGTAATTATCTACAATTTAATTGATTCAATCAAAGAATCTTATTCAATAAAAATGTTTGATAGTGAAATTGTTTTTATGGATAATGCTAATCAAGAAGTAACAATTGAATATGTTTATGATGAAAACCAATTGATTCTTTTTGATTATAACCTTAACTTAACTCAAAGTGAGAAAATATTTCTGAAACAATTAAAACATAATAAAAATATAGATATTGATAAATTCTATAATAATTATTGGAAAAGTGAAGCAAAGCTTGATACAATTCCTCTTATATTGAAAGTTGTAGATAGTACAAATAAAGGCTTTGAGTACAGAGTGCAAGCTTCATTGCCTGAAGATATTTTGTTTGACAGCAAAATATATATTGATAAATTTAATTATTTTAACAAGTTTTATGTATATAAATTTCATTCATCATCCTTTGCCGATACAGATTATTTAGTAGAAAATATTGACTTTGATTCTCTTACTATCATGGATTTAAATTCATGTCGTAGATTTAAATTTTCAAAATATAAATCTCAATTAAATGAAAATCTTTTTGGAAATTGGAAATCAACTATAAATAGTAATATAAGAAATGCTTCACGGGCTTATGAAAACCCTAGTTTAGTATTTTTTGGAGAAAGATTTATAATTAAAAAAAACAATACGATTGAAATTAAACATGGAGCTAATATTAGGGAAGTTGATTTTGATTTAGGTCTAGATTCAAAATATATATTCATAGATGAGCTTGATTTTAGTGAGTTTAAGATTATTGAATCTTCTAGTAATTATTTAATAATTGAGAATCCAATTATTAAAAATGAAAGCGGGAAGCCGAAGTTAATGAGGTATCTCAAAATTGATAGTTTAGATCACACCACAAATTAGTGAATGACACTTTTGAGATTTTTAACTAATTAATAAAAGCAGGTATATCTAGGTATAACTGCTTTGTTTTATAATGGAAGACATTAAACAAGAATATAGAGTACAAATAACCATGTATGCTGGTCATAAGATTAGTTTATAATGCCTATGTAGAATTAAAATTTAACTACAAAGATGAGTATAAGTTACTTTGGGCTTTTTATTTTAAACAGATGCTCATTCTTTAAATTAAATTGGGTTAACTTAGTTCATACAATTATCATTTATAAATTATCGTTACTGTAAGTATGGCATTAACCTTGGCTTTAGAACAATTTACATCTACTAGCAAGATCATTTTGGGCGTTTTTTTAACAGCTCTGGCTTTTATGATGTTTTATTATGGGTTTAAAATGGTAGAGTTAGCCAATGTAATGCGTAATAAGAAACCTTTTTTTGTACACTTTTATATTTTTAAAAAACGCTTGTCAAAAAACCAAAAACGTATTTTAAAACAACGTTTCTCCTTTTATAATAAGTTAACGCCTAAAGAGCAACGCTATTTTGAACATAGAACAGCATCATTTATTGCAGATAAAACCTTTATTGGAAGACAAGGGTTAGTTATAAACGATGAGATAGCGGTACTTATTTCTGCAACAGCAGTGATGTTAACCTTTGGATTTCGTGATTTTTATATAGGGTTAATAGATAAAATATTTGTCTACCCAGAAGCATTTTATTCTCAAACAAATGAAGATTACCACAAGGGAGAGTTTAATCCAAAATTAAAAGCATTGGTATTGTCTTGGCATGATTTTAAGGAAGGTTATAATATAGGTGATGATAATTTAAATTTGGGTATTCACGAGTTTGCACATGCCATACATTTAAATAGCTTAAAGGAGAAAGATGTGAGCTCTATTATTTTTAAAGATACGTTTAAAGAGTTAACACAAATGCTTTCAGAAAACAAACCGTTACGTGACGAGTTGATAGCTTCAAAGTACTTTAGGGAATATGCCTACACTAATCAATTTGAGTTTTTGGCAGTTTTAATAGAGTACTTTATGGAAACACCAGTAGCCTTTAGAAATCAGTTTCCAACATTGTATAATAAGGTGAAACTAATGCTTAATTTTAATTATGATGGGTATTAAAAAAGTGCCAATCAAAAAATAGATGATTGACACTTTTAAGGTTTATCTAGTGTTATGAATATGTTGCTATTAATTTAGTAGGGAGTCAAGTTTTTCTCTTAAAACTGTTTCTGTTTGCAAACCATTTGTCTTGTCGACTATTTCAGAGTTTTTTAAAAAGAACAACGCAGGAATGCTTCTTACTCCAAATTGTGCTGCTAGCTCTTTGTTTTGATCAACATTTATTTTTCTAATTTCTATTTCCCCTTCATAGACCTTCGAAAGTTTATCAACCGTAGGTAATAACGTTTGGCAAGGGCCACACCAATCTGCATAAAAGTCTAGGAGTATGGGTTTATCTTGAGTCATTAATTGTTCGAAATCATTATAATTTTCTATTGTTTTCATATCAATATTGTATTTAATTAAACTTAAATCGAGTAATATATGAATGGCGTCTGCGGCTATTCCATAAATAACTTTTTGTATTTGTTAATAAATCGAAATTTGAAATATTAGATTTATTGTTTTTTAATTTTGCTGTTCTCATAATACTTAGTTGTTGTGTTATTATGAAGCAAAGATCTGAAGATAAGCCTGTTATTTGGTAGGCAAGGTTTCCCTAGTAGTTGGCAATATTTCCCAATTACATGGTTTCTTTAAAAACAGAAGGAGATATGCCTTCTTGTGTTTTGAAAAAGCGACTAAATGCTTGAATATCATCGTAACCAATTTCATATGCAATTTCTTGAATTTGCATGTCACTATAACGTAAACGACGCCTAGCTTCCAGCATTTTTCGTTCTTGAATGTATTGCAGCGGTGTTTTAGAGCCTATTTTTGAGAAGATATTTGATAGTGTTTTAGGCGATTTATTCAACAACGCAGCATATTCAGCAACACTGTGCTTGGTTTTAAAATGTTGCTCTACTAAAAAATTAAATTCTCTTACAATATCTGTTTCTACTTTTACTTCTGGATATTGCGCTTGTGTTTTAAACAGGCGCGTGCATAAAATTAAGTAGCGTTTAAGCATCATTTGAAGCATGTCAATTTGCAAATTGTCTTTAGATTGCATTTCAATGTTGAACATGGTCCAAAGTGTTTCAAACTGTAAGAGGTCTTCATCTGGAATTTGAATTACAGGTAATTGAGAGGCTCCAAAAAACAACACACCTTTACAACCAACCTCAGTATCATGGTCTATGACACAGTAAAACGGACGATTAAATCTAAGGAAACGAGTAGGCTCAATGTGTTTTACGTGTACCTGATGAAATTCGGTAAGGAAAACAATTTGATGCTTATTAAAGGTATATGATTTGCCGTCGATAATTAATTCATTAGCATCGTCTTGAAACCATAAAATGGTAAGACTTCCTTCAATAGTTTCTTTAAATACACTACGGTCACATTGTTCAAGAGTTTTAAGCTGAAGATATTCGTTAGTATTTCCAATAAATTTCATAGTCTCTGTGTCGTAAAATGTAATAAAACCTTATCGTGTTACTTTAATTACGAATATACCATTCTTTTGTTTGAAAACTAACAATAAAAAAAGTACCAATCGTAAAACGACTGATACTTTTTCGCTATTAATCAACACTCCTCTTGTAATTAATTATATGTTAGAATTAGTATCTAATACTATATTAGTAATTAGCATTACTTGTTTAATTTTTTTGCAAGTTCTTTTGTACTATATACATGACTCGCGATAAAGCGGAAGTTTGTTTGCGCAGCTTCATTTCCATCATATCCAGGAATAATTGCTGAGGCTGTTGCATCACCTACTACTGCCACTTCAAAACCATCTTCAATAAGCTCTCTCATATGTGCTTCCACACATAAATTTCCAGACATACCTGCTAATATTACTTTGTCAATTTTCTGTTTTCTTAGCTGCAAGCTTAAATCGTTTTGCTCTGGGCCAAAAACTTTGTGAGGACCAACCACAGTTACAAAATCTTTGTCGATGTATTTTTTATAGCGATCTAACCAGTCGGCACCAGAACCCTTAAACCCTTTTTTGTTTAATTGGTCGCCACGATCAAACATGTTTATATTGTGCATTAATTGTTCTAAAGCACCTTCAAATTGCCAGTGATGATCATGCTCGTAATAGTAATGTGGAGAGATAAATACTTTTATACCATTAGCTTCAGCCAATTTAAAAAGTGTTTCAATATTCTCTACGGTGTTATTTTTAGTAACACTTTCTCCAACGACACCCCAGGTAACACCATGTGGACTTAAAAAATCATTTTGCGGATCGGTGATTACGATAGCTGTTACACCATCAATATCAAATTCATTGTCTGGAAGTTGTGCGAATGCATTTGTTACTCCTAAAAGTAGCGTCAATGCTAAAATTACTTTTTTCATTTTTCTATGTTTTTACTGTTTATAAATATTTTGATACAGCAAAGATGCGACGAGAATGAAAGGAATAGCTAGGTAGATTTTCCCGAGGAATTGGCAATTTTTCCCTAAGCTATATTTTTAGTAAAAAATTGAGATCATTTGATTGATATGTGTAAAAAGCTTCCCAATTGAGGTGGGTTTTAAACTTAACTATATGAGGCATGTGTTTTAATTAATTCGTAAATGTTAATATTTAATTTAGGATGTAACAAATATGAAACTGAGAGGTCTTTATTTGTAACAATCAAAAAAATATACTACAATGAAACGACACTTATTCGCATTCTTTTTTCTAAGCTCCTTTTTTTTAACAGCGCAAACACAAGATTGTGATTGTGAATCTAATTTTAAATGGCTTAAAACAACTTTTGAGAAAAATGATGCTGGATTTGCCTATGCTTTAGAGCAAAAAGGCGCATCTGCTTATAAGGCACATAATACCAAGATAAGTGAACAAGTTAAAAGTATTACAAACATATCAGACTGTAATACAACCCTAAATGCTTGGTTGCGCTTTTTTAGATCAGGGCATGTATCACTTAGGCCCGTTGTGCAAAACAATTCGGGGACTACTAATAGCAACGTGAGTAATGAGTCTGTGATTGCACAGTTTAAAAACTGGGAAAAACTAGATGTTGATCTTCCTAAGTTTACTAAATACCTACAGTCTAAAGAAAATATTGATTTTGAAGGCATTTGGGTATCAGGTGTGTATACTATTGGAATTAAAAAAATAGATGATGCTTTTGTGGGCTTTATAGTTGAAGCTGATGGTGTGTATTGGACTAAAGATCAAGTAAAATTAAAAATAGCTGCAGATAAATCTGCAACTTTTTATATGAGAGACCATTCTGCAGTTAATTTCGATAAAGCTACTTTGTTAAGCGATAATTATTTACAAATGGGGCATATCAACTTAAAAAGAAAAGTGCCTGAATTAAAAACCAATCCTGCTGTTGAACGTTATTTTAAAATAATAGAGGCAGAACAACCTTATTTTGAAAAAATAGACGATCAAACAACATTTTTACGTATCCCTAGTTTTTCAGGATCACGCAAACCAATTATCGATTCTGTAATTCATGCCAACAAGGAGCTAATACTAAAAACACCTAACTTAATTATAGATATACGAAATAATGGAGGTGGTAGTGACCGTAGTTATCATGAGTTGTTGCCAATAATGTATACCAACCCTATACGTACGGTAGGTATGGAAATGTATTCAACAGAGTTGAATAATCAGCGCATGTTAGATTTTATTAATAAGCCGGAATATGGGTTTAGCGATGATGAAAAAAAATGGGCACAAAGCTCTTATGATACACTGTCAAAACACCTAGGTGAGTTTGTGAATTTGAATGAAGGTGTGGTTAGTATAACTAAATATGATGAAGTTCATGAGTTTCCAAAAAACATAGCAATACTCATTAACGAAGCCAATGGAAGTACAGCAGAACAGTTTTTACTAGCGGCTAAACAAAGTAAAAAGGTGAAGCTGTTTGGTACAACTACCTATGGCGTGCTAGATATTTCTAACATGTATTTTGTAAAATCACCTAGTGAAGAGTTTGAACTAGGTTATTGTTTGTCTAAAAGTATGCGTATTCCTGAAATGACCATTGATGATAAAGGGATTCAACCAGATTACTATATCGACAAAGGTATTCCTAAATATGAATGGATAAAGTTTACTATGGATGTTTTAAAAGAAACATCACAGGAGTAATAGTGTTTATAGAGTCGATTAAAAATAAAGGCACTCTCAAATTGGGAGTGCCTTTTATTATATGCTATATCTCAAATATGTGTTTTTAATAAAACGTTTAAACCATGGTTTTATTGCAATAGGTAGCTTTTTCAAAATCCCGAATATTTATTGATATGATTGGTGCTTCAGGGAACATGACTTTCAATTCACTAACAATACTTTTGCTCAGATCACTTTTTTGAGTAGTAGTCCTGCCCTCCATAATATTTGCAAATACATGTATAAAATCTTTTTTCCCATTACCAACCATATATTTTGTAAATGGATTGATACGTACCTTAATATCATCAGGAGCAAAAAGGGTAGAGGCTAAAGCAGTATCATAAACCTTTTGCATAATGGTTTCAGGTGTTTGTTGTTGTATGATAGTTTCAGAACAGTCTATTACAAAGTGCGGCATAATTTTAATGTTGTGTTTATTTTTATAATTATTTTTTGATGGTGAACGTGGAGGTAAGACCAACGCTAAAGTTTCTTGGTAGTTTCTCAACTCCAAAAATAGCTCTGGAATGTGTGCCTTTATCTTCCAATACTTTAGCAAAAAGCTCAGAAGCACCATTAACAATAGTCGGAGATTCATCCCATCCATCAGCAGCTTGAAAATAGGCATCAATATGATTAAGGCCAACAATATTTTCAAATCCAACTTTGGCTTGTATTTGAGCCAGTACATTTAATGCACAAAGTTCCATGGCTTTAAAACCGTCTTCAGTTGTTATACTATCTCCTAACCGACCTTGATATAAATAGGTGTCGTTATGTATTGGAAACTGAATAGCAACATAGGCTATGTTTTCTCGAATATTCACAGATACATAGGAACCTCCTGGAGTAGATACTTTAGGAAGTTCTAAATTTAGTGCTTTAAGATTTTCTAATGGATTCATAAATTTTAACCGATATCTTAATTGTTCGAAACTAATCTTTTTTTGTAATTAAACGTTCTTCTAGGAGTTTAATTTTATCGTATAATGGAGTTGTGATTTTTTCAATATCCTCGACTGTAAAACGTTGCTTAATATGTTGTCTGCAGTTAATATCCCAGGCTTTTACTTTAAATACAATCGCTCTTTCTAGCTTGGCTTTGTAAGATGGATCATGTAGTGATTTTATTAATTCTGAATCATCGGTAATTACCTTGGCTGTCCCCCATATTTTTATTCGAGACTGACTTGGGTAATGCATTAAAAAAATGGTTGCCTGATCATTCTCACTTAAATTTCCAATAGAAATGTACTGCATGTTGCCTGAGTAATCAGCAAAAGCAAGATGTTCATTGTCTATGGCTTTTAAAAAACCTTTGGGTCCGCCACGATGCTGAATATAGGGCTGTCCATTATTATTAGCTGTTCCAAAATAAAACGAATCTATTTTTTCGAGAAATTGAATAAGATCTGATGTTACTTGCGTATTCCAGCCACCATATTGCTCCATTCTGGCATAACTATTTCTGGATTTATAGTGTTCTTGAAGTTTTTTTACTGCTGGTGTAAAAACAATGTCGCTTGGATATGTCATATGTTACTGTTAATTAATTTATATTGTTTGGATAGTGCTAAGCATTCATTTTCTAAAACTCCTTGAATGATCTTAGGTTTTACCTTCCAGTTCGCCACTTTATCTGTTTCTAAAATTTTAAAATTAGAAGTAGCACCTCCCACATATTTAGATTTTATACCGTACACAACGGTTTTTATTTGATGGTGTCTAATAACATAAGAACACATGATACAAGGTTCATGAGTAGTATATAGAATGGCATTGTTTAATGGTTGATGGTTTTTTATGGCGTCTCTAATGGCTTCTATTTCTGCGTGTTTAGTGATGTCATTTTCAGATTTTCCAGCTTCTCTACCAATACCTATTATAATATTATTACTCACAAGTATTGATCCAACTGGAGGATTGCCATTGAGCATTGCCTCTTTGCCTAATTCAATACACCTTTTCATGAATTGTATATGCGTTCTCATATTAATTAGAGCTATTAATGTAACTATGCTTTTGTGGGTTTTGCAATTGGTATTTCTAAGCCAATCATAAAAATTAATGGTATGGCATATACTAAATGGCGTACCATTGTTATAACAGGCATCATAGGATCCATGTCTAAACCTGCGACGCCAGCACCTAATAATGGCAACATAAATAGCCACACCAAAGCGATGGTTTCTCCAACTACAAATACAATAGCTCTAACCCATTTTGGTCCCCAAAGCGAAGGTGCTATTCCTGCATATAAAATTGATAATAAAATACCATTGCTATAATGTCCTATAACACCGTAAGCCAACCCTAATCCTGTTTTAGCTCCTAGTATTTCTGGTATGTCCCACCATTTTCCTGTAAATAGTAAACCTATAATATCAAATAATATGGTTCCTATAATTCCTGCGATAATTGCGTTTTTCCAATTAATTGTTTTCATGATTCTGTTTGTTATTTGATTAATGATAAAGCTTCATAACAACCAGGTACAATGGTTGGCTTGGGGTAGGTTCTTTTTATTCTGCTATAGCTTTCTTCATGAAATCTGATGTGAGAATATCTAAGATTATTTGTATAGTTTGTTTCCATGATTTACGATGTTGATGTGATAGTCAGTCCGAGAAGAATTACCTCTTTTTGTACATTATGAAAAAAACACGGAAACTCGAACTGACTGCTACTAACTAACTATCACATGATTATTTAATATTATTCTTTTGTAAAAAGTTCAAGATATATTTAGCTATTTCATCACCCTTTTCTTCTAAGGCAAAATGACCAGTATCTAGCAAATGAAACTCTAGATTTTTTAGATCTCGTTTGTAAGGATGTGCACCATCTGCCGGAAAAATATAATCGTTCTTTCCCCAAACAATTAATGTTGGTGGTTGATGTTCTCTAAAATATGTTTGCCATTTTGGATATAACGGTACATTGGTTCTGTAATCATAGAACATAGCTAATTGTATGTCGTTATTTTCTGTTCTGGTTAAATGCTGAAGATCTATATGCCAGTTGTCTGGACTAATAGTCGATGCATCTTTTACACCATGAGTATATTGCCATTTTAAACCATCAGGCGAATGAAAAGCTTCTAGTGGTTTTCCGTTTTCAGGTTTGTAGTCGTTCCAGTATTTTTTTATTGGAATCCAAAAATCCTTTAAACCTTCATCATAAGCATTTCCATTTTGGATGATTAATGATTGTACACGTTTTGGGTATTTTGATGCAATTCTGAACCCTATTGGAGCTCCGTAATCCATTAAATAAATACTATACTTTTTAATGTTAAGTTCATCTAACAGACTTTCAACAATGTTAGCCATGTTATCAAAAGTATATTCGAAGTCTTTCATTAAAGGTTGTTCACTTCTTCCAAAGCCTGGATAATCCGGAGCTATTACATGATAACGAACAGATAAGTCTGTTATTAAATTTCGAAACATATGTGATGATGTTGGGTAACCGTGTAATAGCAAGATTGTTGGTTTGTTTCTACTTCCTGCTTCACGATAAAAAATGTCTAGCCCATTTATTTTAACCATATTATAGGTTGTTTTAGTGTGGCTTTTTGAAATCTCTACTTCATTTACATTGTTAGTTGTTTTGTTTGAATTGAAGGAGTAAATTCCTAGTGCTAATACTATTAATAGTACTGTTTTTGTGGTTGTTTTGATTAATGTGTTCATAATTGTTCGTTTTTTGATTAATGATATTTATAATGTTCTTTCTGATGCTTTAATTTCAACATCGTTGGCACTCATGTCTCTTATTTGCATAAGACCATCTTTATTAAATTCCCAATGCTCATTACCGTGAGTTCGATACCACTGCCCAGTATCCTTGTTCTTCCATTCATACTCAAATCTCACCGAAATTCTATTATCTGTAAAAGACCAAAGATGCTTTTTTAATTTATAGTTAGTTTCTTTTTTCCACTTGTGCGTCAAAAAATCTACTATGGCGTCTCTTCCTTGGAAAAATAGATTTCTATTACGCCATTTGGAGTCTTTAGCATATGCCAAAGACACTTTTTCTGGGTTTTTACTATTCCAAGCATCTTCTGCGGCCTGAACTTTTGCTAAAGCAGTTTCCATTGTAAATGGTGGTACTAATTGCGTCATATTTCTTTTTCTTTTTAAATTATTATTTAGTCTTTGTCGTTATTTTTTGATGAACATACAGACAAGTCTGTTTATTTTGATTATTATATTATATTTAGATTCTACTTTTAATTACTTTAATATTTTGATACAGGCTTTTTTAGCTACTTTTATTGGCCAGTCATTTTTTTGGATCTGCGAGAGGATAATAGCCCCTTCAATTAATATTAAAACTTCATCACCTAATTCCTCTGCTTGAGCATCTGTATATTCCTCTTCTTTTAATAGGTTATGAATCCAGTGTCTAACATCATTTTTATGTAAAATGGCTTGGTTTTTTATTTTTTCATGATCATCTGGCAAATCGGTTATTATATTTTGCCACCCACAGCCTCTAAAATCTACTTCGTTTAACCACTTGATTAAATAGTCAAAGCATCCTATTACTTTTCCTTTAGATGTTTTCTTTACTGAAACACACTCATTTAATTGTCCCATCCACATAGCATGTCTTCCGATTAGGTAGGCAACGGCAATATCTTCTTTTGATCTGAAGTGTTGATACATGCTTGCTTTTGCCACATCTGCTTCGGCAATAATTTGATTTATGCCAGTTTGATTATATCCATTAAAATAGAATAATCGTGAAGCTGCTTCAATAATTCTTTCTTTGACACCTAATTTTTTCATGAGACAAATATATAAATCTTAAACACAAAAACAGACAAGTCTGTATGTTTTTAACATTATTTTAACAATAAGCTTGTTTTCACGACTGACTTTTATCATGAATTTACTTAGGCTATATGGCTAACTTTAGTATGGAATTTTAAACCAAGTATGATGAAAAAAGGAACACCAATATCAGAGATAATGACAAGAAATGTCATCACTTTGAGCAGAGAAGATAGCTTAGAAACTGCCGAGCGCTTGTTTAAAACAAATAATATTAGACATATTCCAGTAGTAAGTGGTAAAGAAATAAAAGGAATGCTTAGTTATACAGATTTGCTACGTATTAGCTTTGCAGATGCAGTTGATGAATCTGAAGAATCTGTTGATACGGTTGTATACAATATGTTTACTATAGAGCAAGTAATGGCAAAGAATCTGGTAAGTGTACCATCTACAACTACCATTAAAGAGGTAGCCGAAATACTTTCAAAAAAAGAGTTTCATGCTATTCCTGTAGAAGACAATGGAAAATTAGTTGGTATTGTAACGACTACAGATTTAATGAATTTTTTATTGAAGCAATTTTAGAAGAGCGAGTCTAAAAATTATATTTTTAGACTACGCTTTTATGAGTTTGCAATTGCTTTTAGGTCTTTTATTGTAGCTGTTTGATCATTGCTTTTAAAAACATAACTACCAGCAACAAGAACATCTGCGCCTGCATCAACTAAAGTTTTAGCATTTTTATTAGTTACTCCTCCATCAATTTCAATAAGGGTCGAGGCACCTTTTTTGTTTATTAAATCTTTTAGCTGTTTTACTTTATTATAAGTATTCTCAATAAAGCTTTGCCCACCAAAACCAGGATTAACACTCATAATACATACTAGATCTATATCATTTATGGTGTCTTCCAGTACATTAATATTTGTATGTGGGTTAATAGCAACTCCAGCTTTCATACCTTCAGCTTTTATTGCTTGAAGAGTACGGTGTAAGTGTGTACAGGCTTCATAATGTACTGTTAGTATGTTGCTTCCAAGCTCAGCAAATGTTTTTATATAACGATCTGGGTCGACAATCATTAAATGTACATCGATAGTTTTTGTTGCATGTTTTGTTATGGCTTTTAAAACTGGCATTCCAAATGAGATGTTTGGAACAAACACGCCATCCATAATATCGATGTGAAACCAATCGGCATCACTATTGTTTACCATTTCTACATCGCGTTGTAAGTTTCCAAAATCTGCTGCTAATACTGAAGGTGCAATTAATTTGCTCATTGAGTTTTGTTGATTGTTTCGGCAAAAATAGTGTAAAAAAATGAACCCCCGGTAATCAGCCGAGGGTTCTTTCATCAATCAAAAAACGAACAGTTATGTAACTGTTTGTTGCGGTTATTAGGATATAAATATAACTATCCTAAGTAAGTTTTTAAAATTTTACTACGAGATGTATGTTTTAATCTACGAATTGCCTTTTCTTTGATCTGGCGAACACGTTCTCTAGTTAAGTCGAAAGTTTCTCCAATTTCTTCCAAAGTCATTGGATGTTGATTTCCTAAACCAAAATATAAACGAATTACATCTGCTTCACGAGGCGTTAATGTTTCCAGAGCTCTTTCAATCTCTGTACGTAACGATTCGTGTAATAAATCTTTATCTGGATTTGGAGATTCACCACTACGTAATACATCGTAAAGGTTAGAATCTTCACCTTCTACTAAAGGTGCATCCATTGAAACATGACGTCCAGAATTTTTCATAGATTCTTTAACGTCGTTTATTGTCATATCTAATTCCTTAGCAATTTCCTCTGCACTTGGCGGACGTTCATGAGATTGCTCTAAGAATGCATAGGTTTTATTAATTTTATTAATAGAACCAATTTTATTTAATGGTAAACGTACTATACGCGACTGTTCAGCTAGTGCTTGAAGAATCGATTGACGAATCCACCAAACAGCATACGAAATGAACTTAAAACCTCTGGTTTCATCAAAACGCTGTGCTGCTTTTATAAGTCCTAAATTACCTTCATTAATTAAATCTGGGAGTGTTAATCCTTGATTTTGGTATTGCTTAGCTACAGATACAACGAAACGTAAATTTGCTTTTGTCAACTTTTCAAGAGCAATTTGATCTCCTGCTTTTATACGTTGTGCTAATTCTACTTCTTCATCTGCTGTAATTAAGTCAACTTTACCTATTTCTTGAAGATATTTATCTAGGGAAGCAGTTTCTCTGTTTGTAACCTGCTTCGTAATTTTAAGTTGTCTCATTTAAAGGTCTCCTTCTTTTTTGGGATTATTACTGTCGTCATATAGTTATACGTAAACTTACAGCAAAATGTTACAAAAAAATAAAAATAGTTATTATTTCGGGTATTTGTATAAACTTATGTTAATTTTTTGAATAAAAAAAACCTCCCAGAGTCTGGGAGGTTTTATAGTTATAATAAAAGAAGTATTAATCTTCTTTCTTTTCTTCATTTTTAGAGTTATCACGACGATTATCTCTTCTATTATCGCGATTTCTATTGTCACGTCCTCTGTTGTTATCACGACCACGATTATTATTACGATCGTTATTTCTTGGAGGTCTTGGTTCCCAGCCTTCCGGTTTTGGTAAAATAGCTTTGCGTGATACTTTTTCTTTACGTGTTTTTGGATCTACACCAAAATACTTCACATCTAGAATATCTCCTATTTTAACAACATCACTAACATTGTCAGTACGTTCCCAAGCTAATTCACTTACGTGTAATAATACTTCATTTCCAGGAGCTTCAGTGTATTCTACAACAGCACCAAAATCTAGCATTTTTACAACTTTCACTTCGTAAACGCTTCCTTTTTCTGGTTTGAATAATAGAGCATCTATTTTAGCTAAAACAGCATCAATTCCTTCTTGACCTGTTCCTAAAATTTCAACAATACCTTCTTCGGTTACTGGATCTTCATTAATTACAATAGTTGTATTTGTTTCTTTTTGTAATTCTTGAATTACCTTTCCACCAGGACCAATAAGTGCGCCTATATAATCTCCAGGAATAGTTCTGGTAACCATTTTAGGAGCATGAGATTTAACATCGTCATTAGGAGTTGCAATAGTGTCAACAATTCTATCTAGAATATGTAAACGACCATCACGTGCTTGATTTAAAGCATTTACAAGAATTTCGTACGATAATCCTTTTACTTTAATATCCATTTGGCAAGCGGTAATACCATCAGCAGTACCAGTTACTTTAAAGTCCATATCACCTAAGTGATCTTCATCTCCTAAAATATCTGATAACACAGCATAGTTTCCTGTATCTGCATCAGAAATCAGTCCCATAGCAATACCCGAAACTGGTTTTTTCATTTGTACACCAGCATCCATCATTGCCATAGTACCAGCACAAACTGTTGCCATAGACGACGAACCGTTTGATTCTAAAATCTCTGAAACAACACGTACTGTATAAGGACAATCTTCAGGAACCATTCCTTTTAAAGCACGTTGTGCTAAATTACCATGACCAACTTCACGTCTTGAAGTTCCTCTAATAGGTCTTGCCTCTCCAGTTGAGAAAGGAGGGAAGTTATAGTGTAAATAGAAACGCTCTTCACCTTCATACGACGGCATGTCTATTTGGTTAGCTTCTCTAGAAGTACCTAATGTAACCGTTGCTAAAGCTTGAGTTTCTCCACGAGTAAAGATGGACGATCCATGTGTAGATGGTAAATAATCTACTTCACACCAAATTGGTCTGATATCTGTTGTTTTACGTCCATCTAAACGTAAACCTTCGTTAAGTGTTAGGTCACGAACGGCCGCTTTTTCGGCTTTACTATAATATTTAGAAACTAGATCTCCGAAATCTTCAATTTCTTCTTCTGTAAATGATGCAACAATCTCTTCTTTGATTTCTGCAAATGCAGCACCTCTTTCGTGTTTTGAAGATCCAGCTTTTGCCACAGCATATACTTTGTCGTATGCCATGTCATGAATTTTTTGAGCTAATTCTTCATCTGCTCTTTCCGGCTCATATTCACGAGTTTCTTTTTTACCAAATGCCTCGGCTAATCTCAATTGCGCATCACATTGTACTTTAATAGCTTCATGTGCAAACTTAATAGCTTCAGTCATTTCTTCTTCAGAGATCTCGTCCATCTCACCTTCAACCATCATTACAGAATCTGCAGAAGCACCAATAACCATATCGATGTCTGATTCTTCTAACTGAGCTAATGAAGGGTTAATAATGAATTCACCATTAATTCTACCAACTCGTACTTCAGAGATTGGACATTCAAAAGGGAAATCTGATAATTGAATAGCAGCTGAAGCAGCTAATCCTGCCATTGCATCTGGCATAACTTCTGGATCGTGCGACATTAACTGAATCATTACCTGTGTTTCACTATGGTAATCTTTTGGGAATAACGGACGTAAAACACGGTCTACTAAACGCATTGTTAATACCTCACCATCGCTTGGTCTGGCTTCTCTTTTAAAGAAACCTCCTGGATAACGTCCAGCAGCAGCAAATTTTTCGCGGTAATCTACTGTTAAGGGTAAAAAGTCAACATCTGCGGCTTTGTAATTGGAAACTACTGTACATAATAACATACACTTTCCCGATTGTACTACAACCGAACCATGTGCTTGTTTTGCTAGTTTTCCTGTTTCGATAGAAATCTCTCTTCCATCACCAAGGTCTATGACCTCTTTAAAAACTTTTGGAATCATAAATATTTTTAATTCTAATTAAACAATGGTCGTTGTGTTGTTGTAGTTGTTGTGTGACACTAAGTGTCTTGACCAATGAAAAACTATAATTAGCTTCTTCTAAATTTGTTCTGAAATAAATTTCAGATTGATTTGTAATTTAAACTCTTACGGGAGTTAATATAAATAAAAAAGAGGCGCGAAGCCTCTTTAGTATGATTATTTTCTTAATCCTAATTCTTTAACTATGGCACGATATCTTAAAATATCTTTCTTAGTTAAGTAATCTAGTAATGCTCTACGCTTACCTACCAATTTTACTAGAGATCTTTCAGTGTTATAATCTTTACGATTATTCTTTAAGTGCTCTGTTAAGTGGTTAATTCTGTGAGTAAATAATGCAATCTGTCCTTCAGTAGATCCAGTATCATTAGCACCTTTACCGTGTTTTTTAAAGATTTCTTCTTTAATTTCTTTTGTTAAATACATTCCAATATTTATTTAAATGATTTTTATGTACTGATTACGATTCTCGTATTCAAGCGGCAAAGATAGTAAAAATTGATAAATTATAATCTTTTTTAAAATTCTTTTTGGTTTGCTTAAACACTTGTTTTTTAAGGGGCTAGTAAAGACTTTGTGTTGAAGATTTTATTTTTTAATTAAACCTTCTCATTTTAAGAAAGTCTTAACATTAAATAAACTTAAAATCAAGCAATGATGAGAAAATTAAATTTAACTAAACAAGTGTTTATGGGAATCATGGCTTTTTCGGTACTTACTTTTAGCTGTAGCGAAAATGAAGCTGTTGATAATTTAGAGCAAGAAGTTGATGCTTCTGAAATAGTTATGTCTGCCGAAATAGATGTTGCTTCTGAAACAATGGATGATATCGCTATTGATGCCTATGAAGCACAGGAAGCCAGTGAAAATGTTTCTGGTAGAACAACTGGAAGTGAATCTTACACGTTACCTGGTTGTGTTACTGTAACAGTTGTAGCCGAATTGAATTCAAGAGAGATTACTGTTGATTTTGGAACAGAAGGGTGTGAAGTACGAGGAAATATTTTAAAAGGAAAAATAATACTATCGTACGAAAGAAATCCAGATGCGCAGCAGATATCTATATCTAAAAGCTTGGAGGATTTCTATTTTAATGACCTAAATATTTTGGGAAGTAAAACAATTTTACGTCAGCGTTCTAATGACAGCGGAAACCCTCAATTTACTAAAACGGTAGATATTACTGTTATTTGGCCTGATGGCTCTGAAGCTTCAAGAAATGGAATCAAAGTGAGAGAGTGGATAGAAGGTCATGGAAGTGGTGTGTGGAGCGATAATGTATTTGAAGTAACTGGAAATTGGACCTCTAATTTTAAAAATGGCAATGTACACACTTATGAAGTTGTAATTCCTTTACGCAGAGAAGTAGTTTGTAAATTCTTTGTTCAGGGATCAATTGATGTAGAACGTACCAATTTTGCTGGTGTTTTTGATTATGGAGATGGTAATTGCGATAATCAAGCTACGTTTACCTTTGATGATGGAACAGTTAGGGATGTAATTCTTAACTAAGCTTATAAAATGTGTGATTTTATAAGAACAAAAAAGCGAACCATTTGGTTCGCTTTTTTAGTTTTATGCTCTTAACGGTTGATTTAATATTAAATCGATGTATAAGTTTATTTTGTTTTTCAGGTCTCTTCTATGTGTAATAAAATCTAGAAAACCATGTTCTAAAACAAATTCTGCCGTTTGAAAACCTTCAGGTAATTCTTTACCAGTAGTATCTCTAACTACACGTGGTCCAGCAAAGCCAATTAGAGCTCCTGGTTCACTTATGTTAATATCTCCTAACATAGCAAAAGATGCTGTTGTTCCTCCAGTTGTAGGATCTGTACATAGTGATATATAAGGTAATTTGGCATCTGCTAACTGTGCAAGTTTTGCCGATGTTTTAGCTAGCTGCATTAGGGATAATGCTGCTTCCATCATACGTGCGCCTCCAGATTTGGAGATGATCATAAAAGGTAATTTCTTTTTTAGGGCATAATCAGCTGCTCGTGCAATTTTTTCACCAACAACACTTCCCATAGAACCTCCAATAAAACTAAAATCCATACATGCAATTACTAGGTCTTTTCCTTTAGACTTACCAACAGCTGTTCGTACGGCATCTTTTAAATTTGTTTTTTCGGTAGCTGCTTTTATTCGCTCTGTATATTTTTTAGTGTCTTCAAATTTTAAAGGATCTTTAGAAGACATACCAGCATCCAATTCTTTGTATTTATCGTCAAAAAGAATGTCGAAATACTCGTTGCTACCTATACGTACATGGTAACCATCTTCAGGACTTACATAGTAGTTCTTTTCAAGTTCTTCGGTATCGACCACTTTTCCTGTTGGTGATTTATACCATAACCCTTTGGGTGTGTCTTTTTTAGCCTCGGTAGGTGTTTGTATTCCCTTGTCTTTTCGTTTAAACCAAGCCATAAATTTAGTTATTAGTTAGAGTGCAAAACTACACAAATTTTATAATGTATCTACATTATTTAAGTCTTCAAACGCTTTCTTTAAACGTTCTACAAAAGTATTCTCACCTTCGCGTAGCCATTTTCTTGGATCGTAGTATTTTTTATTAGGCACATCGTCTCCATCTGGATTCCCTATTTGAGATTGAAGATAGGCTTCGTTTGCTTTCATGTAATCTCTAATACCACAAGTAAATGCGTATTGTAGATCGGTGTCAATATTCATTTTGATAACACCATAACTAATAGCTTCTCTAATTTCTTCTACTGAAGAACCAGAACCACCATGAAAAACAAAGTCTATATGATTGTGCGCAACACCATATTTTTTTGAAATATATTCCTGAGAGTTTTTAAGAATTTTAGGTGTTAATTTTACATTACCAGGTTTGTAAACACCATGTACGTTACCAAAAGCAGCAGCGACAGTAAATTGATCGCTTACTTTACTTAATTCTTCATAGGCATAAGCAACTTCTTCTGGCTGTGTGTAAAGTTTTGAATCGTCTACATCTGTATTATCAACACCATCTTCTTCACCACCAGTAATACCTAGTTCTATTTCAAGTGTCATTCCCATTTTACTCATGCGTTGAAGATATTGTTTACATATTTCAATATTCTCTTCAATTGGCTCTTCAGATAGATCGATCATATGCGAACTGTATAGTGGTTTGCCTGTTTCTTCAAAATGTTTTTCACTGGCATCAAGTAAACCATCAATCCATGGTAATAATTTTTTAGCACAATGATCGGTATGTAAAATAACAGGAACACCATAAGCTTCGGCTAGTAAATGAATGTGTTTTGCTCCAGCTACAGCTCCAGCAATAGCAGATTTTTGATTTTCATTAGATAAACCTTTACCTGCATTAAACTGTGCACCTCCATTAGAAAACTGAATTATCACAGGTGCATTTAAATCTCTTGCTGTTTGTAAAACGCTATTTATGGTATTTGAACCAACAACGTTAACTGCTGGTAAAGCAAATCCTTTTTCTTTTGCTAATTTGAAAATTTCCTGAACTTCTTTCCCAGTTGCTACACCTGCTTTTATATTATGTGCCATGTTGTAATTTTTATAATAAAATGAAAGGTCAAAAGTACATAAATTTTAAAAAATACACCTCGAATCTAATGGCTTAAAAAGTGAAAAAATATACAGTATAATTGTTAAAAAAAGTTTTTAGAAAGGGTAGTTAATACCAAGGTTGTATACGGCATTCCCAAAATTGTAGTCTCTAAACCATCTATTGTTTGTTGCATTGGCAGGGTCGTAAGTTTTAAAACCAATATCGCCTCTTAAAACAAAAAAGCCAAAATCATATCGCAGTCCAAAACCAGATCCAACAGCAATATCTTTTAGAGAACCAAACCCTGTAAAGGTTGCTTTTGGATCATCTTCACTATCTAAAGCGTTCCATATATTACCTGCATCAACAAAAAGAGCACCATTTAAACTGCCAAATAAATTAAAGCGATGTTCTAAACTAAAAGCTAGTTTCATGTTGGCTTCGTTAAATTCATTTTTTCTGTCGGTTCTTCCTGGTCCTAAATTATAAGCTGTCCAAGCTCTATTGTCGTTTGCTCCACCTGCAAAGAAACTTTTAGAGAACGGAATATTGTCTGAATTGCCATATGGAATTGCAATACCAAAAAAGCTACGAAAAGCTATAACATTATTTCTGCCAATACTCCAGTGTTTTATATAGTCGAGTTCAGTTTTAGCGTATTGAGAATAGGTAACACCAAATAAATTGTATTTACCATTATTATTTTTATTTATACCAATGATTCTTGAAGCTGTGGTTAATAAATTACCAGCAGACTCAAGCTTTAGCCTAAAAATAGAAAAATCTTCATCTACCAAATTCTCTCTTCTGTCCTTTACATAATTAAAACTTGTTGAGAAAATAAGGTTGTTTTCTGTTAATCTGTCTTTTCGCTGTTTAATGTTGCTTACTGTTTGATAATCTGTAGGGTTTGAGCTTTGAAAACTATTATCCTGCAAAACCAAAGCAATAAAGTCATCTGCTCTATTTTGGATTAAACTTTCAACTCCTGTATCACTTGTAGTAATAAATTCAGGCGGTGTATTATATGAATTCAATGCAATAGATTCTAAGCTATTGAATGAATTTTGATACACGCCAAAATAGTTTCCTGGATTAAGATTTCTAATATATTGAGCATTAAATAGGTCAACGCTATTAGTAACTGTTTTTGAAGGATTCCAGTTGTAATTAAAAATACCGTTAACTGTTTGTTTGTCAAGACCAATATTAGTTTGACTAGTAAAACCAAGACTCATTCTGGTGCTAGGAGACATATGTTTAGGAATGATCTTTTCGGTATTAAAAAAAGGAAAAGCAAACCTAGGAATGGTTAATTTAATATCGGCACCTAATTCATTTATATCAAAAAACTGGCTGCTGTTTGAGCCATCTTTGGAGGCTCCAATAGCTCCTAATGCAGAAATTTCAAGTGTTTCGGCTCCTTTAAATACATTTCTAATGAGCAGGCCTGTGTTAAAGGAAACTCCAATAGATTGAATATTACTTTGTGAGACATTTACATCAAACCCTAATCCGTATTTTTTTCTTGGTACTAAGGTAATGTTGGCAGTAAGCGTAGAATCATTTACAGATTCTACATAACTTATGTTTGGATATTTGAAGGTTTGTAGGTTATTGATATGTCTATATGTTCTAACGCGATCTATATCTCTAAATATATTTCCTTTGTTTATAAATATGGCTTGGTCTAATGCCTTAGGTCTATATCTAAATTTATCATAACTATAGTAAGTAGTATTGTTATAAGTAACAGAGTCTTGGTAAGTGTTTCCTAGGTTTTTAAAAGGGTCGCCAATTACTACATTTACATTTTTAATATTGTAAATTTTAAAAGGTACTGTTGCTATAGAATCTTCATTTCTTATTTTTCTATCTTGAATAATAACATCTACATCTACCAGATGTTGCTTGCCAATAGTATCGGGTTTAAACGATACATAATCTTGTGAAAAATGATACACTCCAGAGTTTCTGAAGGTTTCTGTAATTCGTTCACGTTCGTTAGTGAAATTTAGTCTGTTATACTGTTCTCCTTTTTTTAATAGACTCTGGTTTTTTGATTCTTGATATAGCGAGTCTAACAATGGTGAAGCTACAGTGCTGTAAATAGAGTCTAGTACATAAGGTGTTCCTGTGTCAACAGTATAATTTACTGTGGCTCTTTTGTTATCATTCTTTGTAGTGGTAAATTCTACTTTCCTATCAAACCAACCATTGGCAAAAAAGTAGTCTTCTAAATTTTCCTTAGATCGAGCACTCTTTAAACTGTCTAGAATAACTGGTGCTTCTCCTGTTCTTTTTAACCAGTTATTAAATCCTAAAGCAGAATTTTTTAATTGATCTAATTGTTTTTTAGATAGTTTTTTAGTTAGTCGAGCTCTTCTTTTAGGATTTTTATCTAGCCATTTTTCAAACAAAGAATCACGATTGTTTCGCGCCAAATTATATATATGTAGTCGTAAAGGAAACCCAAGCAATTTGTTGTTTGGTCGTTGGTAAATTAAATTGTTGATATCCTCAGATATTGTTTTTTTACCATTAACTGTTATAGAAGTGTTGGTTAGTAGATGCTCTTTGTCTTGGACTCGTTTTACTACATTACATGCTGTAAAGCTACTTACAAACAGGAGGGATAATAATATTTTTAAGAATGTGTGTTTCAACTAAAAAAAACAAATGAGTTAAGGTTATAAATAACGAAACTTACATGGCATCAAAAATACATTATTTCCAACGAAAAAAAATATTTAGGGATGGCCATGTTACAATATCATTTTTATTACTTTCTTTATCTAAATTTATAATGCAAATATTTAACCAAAGTTGCAATGCTAAGTAAAAATCAAATAAAGTTAATAACGAGCTTAAAACAAAAAAAGTATCGTCAACAACATCAGTTTTTTGTAGCCGAAGGAAAAAAAACAATTAACGAACTTTTAGCTTCAAATTTGCAACTACATCAGTTATATACAACTACGTTAGATTTTGATGTATTGGATGATTTGGTAACACAAATATCTAATCAAGAGTTGAAAAAGATCAGTTTTTTAAAAACACCAAATAATGCATTGGCAATATTTAAAATGCCTGAAGCCAAAACTATAGATTTTGAGGGTTTAATTGTGGCTTTGGACGATGTAAGAGATCCAGGGAATTTAGGAACTATTATTCGTTTATGCGATTGGTTTGGGGTAAAAGATCTATTGTGTAGTCAAGAGACGGTAGATTGTTATAACCCAAAAGTTATTCAGGCAACAATGGGGTCTATTACTCGTGTTAATATAAGTTATGTAGATTTAGAAAGTGTTTTAAGAGATCATAGGGTTGAAACATTTGGAGCTTTTATGGATGGCGAAAATGTGTATGATTCAGACTTACCAGATAAAGGTGTGTTGGTTTTGGGGAATGAGGCAAATGGCATTCATGAATCTGTAGAAGCGCATATAACAAAGCGAATTGCTATTCCAAGGTTTGGAGATTTGCAAAAAACGGAAAGCCTTAATGTGGCTAATGCTGCAGCTATATTGTTAAGTGAGTTTAGACGTCAGCCTTCTATTGGAAAGTAAAATTAATAAAGAGCCCTCTGGTTTTCATGCTCTCTATATTACTTGTCCAAGGACTATTAGGATCTACATCTCTAACTAGCTCGTCGTTTATAGCAAATACACCTCTTATAGACGGCGTAAACTTAAACCATGGTAAGTATATATCTATACCACCTCCAATTTCGTAAAAGAACATACTGTTTTTAGTTCTGAATTGTCCGTTGCTATTATCATCGGGGTTATTTTGATTACTAGAAAGGTTAATGGCAGCAGAAAAACCACCTACAATAAATGGTTTAATATTGTTAACTCTAGTGGTTGAGATCTTTAAAAGTAGTGGAACATGTATATAAGTTGAGTTAACTTCTCTCAGCAAATCTGAGTCGTTAAACTCCATCCCGTTAAAATAACTCTCGTCGTATTGTACATCACGTTTTGTGATAAATAAACCTGGTTCTAATCTAAGATCTAAATGCTCATTTATACGCATATTACCAATTAAACCTACGTTAAATCCTAGGTTCTTTTTTGTTTGAATGTCTTTTCTATTGCGCTTATAATCGAAGTTGAAATCATAACTATTAAAGCCAAGAAAGTAACCCCAAGACCATTTTGCTTTATCGACATTTTGGTTGTTCTGTATCTTGTCTTTGCTAAAAAGTTGAGCTGAAGCTGTTTGTGATGCAATGATTAAGGTTAAAACTAAAACTATTCTTTTCATATTATTGTTTAGTTGCTGTATAAATGGTGGCAACACCAAGAGTTTGTGGCAATGCTTTCGCATTAATAAACCCATTTTTAAGTAAAATATTGTTCAATGCTTCTCCATATGGAAATGCCGATGCCGATTCACTTAAATAAGAATAGGCTACTTTATCTTTTGAAAACAGTTTTCCAATTAGAGGCATAATGCCTTTGGTGTATATGTTATAACCTTGTTTAAAAGGCGTTTTGGTAGGGACAGAGGTTTCAAGTATTACAAACAATCCATTGGGTTTTAATACTCGCAAAATTTCAGTAAGTCCTTTGTCTAGGTTTTCAAAATTTCTAACTCCAAAAGCAACTGTAATAGCATCAAAAGTGTTATCCTCAAAAGGCAGATTTTCTGAATCGCCCAATACCATTTCAATCGTATTTTCCAGACCTTTTTTTGCTATTTTATCACGGCCTACATTAAGCATGCCTTCACTAATGTCTAAACCAACTATGTTTTTTGCATTGGTTGCTGTTAAATTTATGGCCAAGTCACCAGTTCCTGTAGCAATGTCAAGAATAGAGTCAGGTTTTATTTTTGATACAAGTGCCACTACCTTTTTTCGCCATTTCACATCAATTCCAAAAGAAATAACACGGTTAAGACCATCGTATTCTTTTGAAATGGTGTCAAACATTTTTGTGACCTGTTGCTTTTTACTTAGATCACTGTTTTTATAAGGTTTTACTTTTTTTGACATTACTAAAATTAACTGTTTAAAAACTTGAGTGTAAAATTTAGTGCAAAGAAATACAATTCGTATACAAATCCCTAAAAATAAATTATATTTGCTAATCTATATCTTTAATATTACCCGATGAAGATTATTATTGCTGGAGCAGGAGAAGTTGGATTTCACTTAGCAAAACTATTATCTTACGAATCACAAGAAATTACATTAATAGACTCTAAAAAAGATAGCCTTATTTATGCAGATACGCATTTAGATATTAAGGTTGTAAAGGGAGATGCCACATCAATTTCTATTTTGAATGAATGCAGGGTGAAAAATGCCGATTTGTTTATTGCGGTAACTTCTTCTGAAACAACAAATATTACGGCGAGTGTTTTAGCAAAACAACTTGGTGCTAAAAAAACCATTTCCAGAATCTCTAATGCAGAATTTATAGATTTTAAAGATGAGGTTGGGTTTACGAAGTTTGGTATAGATGAATTGATTTCACCAGAATCTTTAGCAGCTTCAGAAATTGAATTACTATTAAATCAGTCGGTTTTTAGTGATACTTATGAATTTGAAGATGGTGCTTTAACAATGTTAGGGCTGAACCTTTCTAGAACGGCAAGTATTGTTGGAAAATCTGTTAAAGATGCAGCGCAATTAATGCCTGAAATACATTTTATGCCAATTGCTATTCAGCGTTATGGATCGCATTTAACGATTATTCCTAGAGGCGATACCATGTTTAAAGAAGGAGACCATGTGGTGTTTATGACGTCTAAAGGTGGTGATGAAGAAATTTGCAAATTAACAGGTAAGTTTAAAACCGAAATCAAAAATGTGATGATTCTTGGTGGAGGAAAAATTGGATCTAAAACTGCTAGAAGTCTTACAAATAGTAAGTTTAATATTAAGTTAATTGAAGTAAATAGAGATATTGCCTTTGATCTTGCCGATGAGCTTCCTAATACCTTGGTTATAAATGGTGATGGTCGTAATGTTGAGCTTTTGGATGAAGAGAATATTGGTGAAATGGATGCTTTTATTTCGGTAACGGGGAATTCAGAAACCAATATCATGTCGTGTTTGGTAGCAAAGTCCAGAGGTGTTAAAAAAACGGTGGCTCTTGTAGAGAACATGGACTACTTTGAGCTATCTCACTCTATTGGGATAGATACACTTATCAATAAGAAATTATTGGCGGCGAATAATATATTTAGATATATTAGAAAGGGTGAGGTTGTTGCTATGACACGCCTTAATAATATGGACGCTGAGTTATTAGAGTTTGTTGTTAATGACAAATCTAAAATTGCGGGAAAATATATTAAGGACCTCGATTTTCCACGATCAGCCATTATAGGAGGTGTAATTAGGAATGATGAAGGTATTATTGCTTTAGGTGATTTTAAGGTAGAATCGGGCGATAGAATTGTAGTGTGCTGTTTGCCAAGATCAATTAAAAAAGTTGAAAGCTTCTTCTATTAATGAAACTTAACTATAAAATTATTTGCCATTTTTTTGGATTGCTATTATTGTTTAATGGTGGGTTCATGTTATTAGCTTCTATAATGAGCTTTGCTTACAAAGATGGCGTAGGCACTAATATTGTTTTTTCAGGTCTTGCTGTTATGGTGTTGGGAGTGGTTACAATGCTGTTAACGAGATCGCATGAAAAAGAAATGAATAAGCGAGAAGGCTATATTGTAGTGTCTTTTGGGTGGATAATTATGGCTCTTTCAGGAACACTTCCTTACCTGTTTACTGGAGCTATTCCAAGTTTTACAAATGCTTTTTTTGAAACAATTTCCGGATATACTACTACAGGATCTACGATTTTAAACGATATAGAAGCGTTACCAGAAGGGATATTGTTCTGGAGAAGTTTAACGCATTGGATTGGTGGTATGGGAATAATTGTATTAGCTATAGCTATTCTTCCTTTACTAGGTATTGGTGGTATGCAGTTATTTGCCGCAGAAGCTCCCGGACCCAGTGCCGATAAATTACATCCTAGAATTACAGATACAGCAAAACGTTTATGGTTAATATATTTTGGATATACAGCTGCTGAGACGATTCTGCTTCAAGTAGCTGGGATGAACTTTTTTGACGCCATAAATCATTCTATGTGTACATTGTCAACAGGAGGGTTTTCTACTAAAAATGCAAGTTTAGCACATTGGAACGGACAACCTGTAATTCAATATATAGTGATATTGTTTATGTTTCTTGCAGGTACAAATTTTGTATTAAGCTATTTTGCTTTTAAAGGGCGTGTGCAAAAAATTATTCAGGATGAAGAGTTTAAATTGTATTTTAAGTTCATTGTTATTTTTACCATTGTTGCATCGCTAATAATTTACTTTCAAGCAGATATTTCTATATCGTCAGTATCGCACCCAATGGTTTGGGGAGAAGCAGAAAGTGCGATACGGCATGCTCTATTTCAAGTGCTGGCAATTATTACTACTACCGGTTTTGTAACAGCAGATTTTACATTGTGGACACCATTTTTAACAGTGTTCTTTTTCGGACTTATGTTTTTAGGAGGGTCGGCTGGAAGTACATCTGGAGGTGTAAAAGTAGTGCGTCATTTAATGATGATAAGAAATGGTTTTATAGAGTTTAAACGTACATTACACCCTAATGCCATATTACCTGTACGCTATAATAAAAAATCGGTTACTGGTAAAATTGTATTTAATATTCTTGCATTCTTTATTCTATATATGCTTTCTTTTATTATTGGTGCTTTGGTTTTTTCAATGTTAGGGTTAGACTTTGAATCTGCCATAGGTGTTGCAGCATCAAGTTTGGGGAATGTTGGACCAGCTTTAGGCGATTTTGGTCCAGTGAATAATTTTTACGACATGCCTGTAATTGGAAAATGGTGGGCTTCTTTTTTGATGCTTATTGGTCGTTTAGAATTGTTTACCGTATTGATATTATTAACTCCTTTTTTCTGGAGAAATAGGTAATATAATCCATAGTTTTTTTAAAAATTTTTCATTTTTTTTGGTATTGAGAAAGCTCAATATTTACAATATTTCCCACGATTTTTGAGATATTATTTTTTGAGACCTGTAAGAAATGTGCTGTAACATTTTTTTTATATAGCCGTCTTATAGATGTAATCAATCAAAAACATTAATCATGGAATTAGTATTAACACAACAAGAATTAGAACCATTACCCAGACAGGAAAAAGTACCATTTGTATTTAAAAACGAAGGACTTTTAACCTCAACTTACAAGAAGGAAATTCGCAATAACTTCTTTCACTCAAATCCAAAATCTATATTTGGAATTAAACAACGTATTAAAAGCAAGCAATACCAATTTACATCAAGTATAGATACCATTTTAAAACTGTCTGTTTTTGTTATTGCATTGGTAGTCGCACTTAATTAGTATTACCAATTGATGCTTAACTGCGTTTTGAGCCCTTACACTCATAACTCTTTTATTGAATTCTAGTTAATTATTTAGCAATGATAGGTATTGCTAAAAGGATAACTATTCTCTTAGAATAATCTTTAACTATTTAAATTTTGAATTATGGGATTTGGAGGAGCAGGGTCGATGAATATTGTTTTAAAGAACAATAAAAATCTATTGAGTAATCATAAACGTGAGAAGTTTAAGAATCTTATTGGTGATTATAAAGTTAATAGAAATGTAGTAAATAATTTTCCAACAGCTACACCACAGCTTTTAAAAAGCATACGTGAGCGAATGGTATTTGAAAACGAACAAAGACAAAAAAGAAAAATAATTGTTTTTGTCTCAATTATAACAGCACTTATTACGCTTACAGCAATAGTGCTATCATAAACATTTTATAATTAGTATTTAGTTAGTCATATCATCTGGTTGAAGAGATGGTATAAAAAAAGCCTCGACCATAGCAAGGGTCGAGGCTTTTTAATTAGTATAATTTACAGTCCTTAACTTAGACTTTCTTTTATTCGTTTAATGGCTTCAATAAGTTCTTCTTGAGATGCTGCATACGATATTCTAATACAGTCTGGATTTCCAAAAGCCTCGCCAGTTACTGTAGCAACCAAGGCTTCTTCTAATAAATACATAGAGAAGTCTGTCGCATTATTAATGGTTTTACCTCTTAAGGTTTTTCCAAAATAGCTTGAAATATCAGGAAATACATAAAATGCACCTTCAGGGACATTTGCTTTAAAACCATCAATATCGTTCAGTAAACCTAGAACAAGATCACGACGTGTTTTAAACTCATCTATCATATAAGTTATCGTACTTGGATCTGCTTCCATGGCAGTAATAACAGCACGTTGTGCAATACAGTTGGCACCACTAGTTACCTGTCCTTGCATTTTATTACAAGCTCTGGCAATAGGAGCAGGAGCACCAATAAAACCAATACGCCAACCAGTCATTGCAAAAGCTTTAGATACACCATTTACAGTAATGGTTCTGTCGTACATGTCATCAAATTGAGCCATGCTTGCATGACCTTCACTAAAGTTAATATGCTCGTAAATCTCATCGGAAACAACATAGATCTGTGGGTGATTTTGAAGCACATCTGCCAATGCTCTAAGTTCAGCTTTGCTATATACAGAGCCACTAGGGTTGCATGGTGAGCTAAACCATATCATTTTAGTTTTTGGTGTAATTGCAGCTTCCAACTGTTCAGCTGTCATTTTAAAGTCGGTATCAATAGATGTTTTTACTTCAACAGGAACACCCTCATTTAGTTTAACTATGTCATTATAGCTTACCCAGTAAGGACATGGCAATATAACTTCGTCCCCAGGATTAATCATTGCTGCTGCTACATTAGATAAAGACTGCTTAGCACCTGT
This sequence comes from Flavobacteriaceae bacterium, assembly GCA_030148025.1. GTDB lineage: Bacteria > Bacteroidota > Bacteroidia > Flavobacteriales > Flavobacteriaceae > JASBUG01. The sequence continues at coordinate 75,286 of JASBUG010000029.1, forward strand.
AGATACCACAATTTGTGGTAAAGTGTATTCTAAACCATTATCACGCTTAAACTTTTTAATAATGGCTTCTTTAAGCTCTACATAACCATCAACTGGTGTGTATGAGTTATAGTCGTCATTAATGGCTTGTATGGCTGCGTCTTTAATAAAGTCGGGAGTATTAAAATCTGGTTCTCCTAAACTTAATCCAATAATGTCTTTGCCTTCGCTTCTAAGCTCTCGAGCTCTTGCTGCCATGGCTAATGTGGCTGAGGTAGATAGATTGTTTATTCTATCAGAAAGTTGGTTCATTAGTTGTGTGTGTTTGCTGTTTTTTAAAAACTAGGCTAAACTAGGTTTTTGGCCTAATACTTTTAATTGGTTGTAATGCTCACCTATAGCTTTCCATATAGTATTATACTCATTATAAGGAAGACTAAACTCTTTAGCTGTTTCCTTAACAATCTTTGCTATTTTACTATAGTGTATATGACTAATATTTGAAAATAGATGATGCTCAACTTGTCTGTTCAATCCACCAGTATAAAATTCTACCAACCAACTTTTAGGTGAGAAATTTGAAGTGGTAAACAATTGATGAATGGCCCATGTGTTTTTCATGTTGCCATTTTCATCTGGTAAAGGCATTTCGGTATTTGGCATAACATGTGCCAATTGAAAAATAACACTTAAAATTATTCCTGCAGTATAATGCATAATAAAGAACCCTATTAATACTTGCCACCAAGTATACCCTAAAGCCAATGGTAATACAACCCAGATAGAATAATATACTATTTTACCTATAATTAATTTTGTCCATTGCGTTGCAGGGTTAGGGAAATCGCCGTATGATAATTTTCTTTTTAGGTATTGATAGGTTTGTTTAAAATCGGTAGTAAGTGCCCAATTAACTGTTAATAAACCATATAAAAAGAATGCGTAATATTTTTGATACTTATGAATTTTAAACCACTTTGCGTGTTTAGAAAAGCGAATAATTCTACCCGCATCAATATCTTCATCATGTCCTTGAATGTTTGTATAAGTATGGTGAAGTACGTTGTGTTGTACTTTCCAGTTGTAATCATTTCCAGCTAGAATATGAATACTACTTCCCATTAATTTGTTTACCCACTTTTTACTAGAAAACGAACCATGATTGGCATCATGCATTACATTCATACCAACACCTGCTACACCAATACCAATAATTATCATGCATATAATTTGTAACCAAGTAGGTAAGGTAACAGTTAGTAATAACACAAAAGGAGCAATAAGTAATGTAAACATCACAATGGCCTTAAAGTATAATTTCCAGTTACCAGTTTTTTTAATGTTGTTTTCTTTGAAGTAGTTGTTAACTCTTTTATTAAGTGTTCTGAAGAATTTCGCCGAGTCGTTTCTTGAGAAAGTTAAAGTTTGTTTTGCCATTTAATAAGGGTTTGACTTTTAAACGAATTTAAAGTCATTTTATTTAAGCGACAAATATAAATAATAAAAGGATTGCAATTTGCCGCAACTTCAATTTTTATACACACAAATTATTATATTTTTGTTAAAAATATTACGGTTTATGGAACTTGTCCTAAAATACTTTCAGGAGCTTACAGAAATGCAACAAGCACAATTTAAACAGTTGTATGAGCTGTATTTAGACTGGAATTCTAAGATCAATGTTGTGTCTAGAAAAGATATTGATGAATTGTATTTAAGGCATGTGCTTCACTCTTTAGGCATAGCAAAAGTAATGCAGTTTCAACCTGTAGCTAAGGTGTTGGATGTTGGAACTGGAGGAGGTTTTCCAGGAATACCTTTAGCAATCATGTTTCCTGAAACTAAGTTTCATTTGGTAGATAGCATTAATAAAAAATTAAAAGTAGTTAATGGTGTTGCTGAAGCTCTTGAACTAGACAATGTGAGTACAACACATAGTCGTGTAGAAGCAATTGACGATCATTACGATTTTATAGTAAGTCGTGCCGTTACGGCAATGCCTGCTTTTGTTGGTTGGGTGAAAAGCAAAGTGCTTAAAAAGAGTAATCACGAACTTAAAAATGGTATTTTATATCTAAAAGGTGGTGACCTTACCGAAGAGCTTAAAGACTTCCCTAAAGCAACTTTATATAATTTGAGCGACTTTTTTGAAGAAGATTTCTTTGAAACTAAAAAAGTGGTACATCTACCTATAAAGTATAAAGGGTAATAACTTCTTGTTATAATTTCTTTTTAGAAACCTCTTCAAAAAAATGTTTCTTATAAGTGTTTCCTATTGGTAGCTCTGAATTGTTGATCCAAGCCGATTGATTGTCTATTTTATCAATATGTTTTAAAGCAATAATAAATGATTTGTGAATTTGAATAAATTCATTTTTAGGGAGACTTTCACTTAAATGCTTTAAAGTTCCATAGGTAATTATTTGTTCGTTTTTTAATTGAATTGATAAATAGTTTTTAAGACCTTCAACATAGAGAATGTCTTTTAAAAATATCTTTACAAAATTGTTCTTACCATCGGTTTTCACAAACAAATAAGATTCAGAGTTTGATGTGTTGTTACTTACAGGAACTTCTTTGTTTATTTTATTTACAGCGCTGTAAAAACGCTCAAAATCTATAGGCTTTAAGAGATAATCTACAGCTGCTACGTCATAACTTTCAAGAGCAAACTGTGGGTAAGCTGTTGTAAAAATAATCTTTGTATTCGCATTGATGATTTTTGATAATTGAATACCCGTAATTTCTGGCATTTGTATGTCAAGAAAAACCAGATCTATCTCATTTGTATTAAGGTACTTTAAGGCTTCCAGAGGGTTTGTAAATGTGTTTTCTAAAGAAAGGAAATGAACTTTAGTAATATACTTTTCAAGCAGTCTGATTGCTGGTGGTTCGTCGTCTACTATAATACATGTAAGTAATTTGTTCATATCTGGATATACCTAGTGTAACGGAAACTTTAAAGATACTTCAAAAATTGAATTTGAAGCTGTTTTTTCTAATTCAAAATTGTTGTCAAATAATACAGATAATCGTTTTTTTATATTATCGGTACCAATACCATTTTCATGATGTTTGTCTGAATGATTAATGGCATTTTTAGTATGAATTTCTAAAGCGTCTCGGGTAATATTAATATCTATGTTAGCTGCTCGGTCTTTTTGATTGATGATGCCATGTTTACAAACATTTTCTATAAAATGAATGAGGATCATTGAAGGTATTTGCTTGTTGGCTGTATTACCTGTAATGTTCAAGTTTACAAAGAAATTGTCTTCATATCGGCGTTTAAAGAAGTGCAAATAATCTTTAATAAAATCTATTTCTTTATCTAAGGCTATAAAATCGTCTTCAGTTTCATAGATCACGTATCGTAATAGATTTGAAAGCTTTAAAATATCTGCTGCTGTTTCTGGTTGTGTGTCATATAAATCAACATAAAAACTGTTAAGTGTGTTAAACAAAAAATGCGGACTTATTTGCGATTTTAAAACAGCCATTTGCGCTTCCTGATGCTGCGTTTGTAATTGATGAATCTGTTCTTTTCTTTCGAAGTACCTAAATAAGAAATATATAATTGAGCTAAAAATGACAATTATAAGAACGTAGTAAAAAGAGTCTAAAAGATGTGTGATCAATACACCTTGAGCTTCCAAATAATAATTATGAGTATGTGTTATTTGGTACATTATTACTTCTTCTAAAAGAAAACGAATTCCTGAAAATATAGGAACTAATAGAACAAAGGCTATAGCGACCCACAAGAACTGTTTCTTTTCAAAGAATTTTGGTAAAACAACTAAGTAGTTTAAAGCATAAACTATAACGCAAGAAAGTAGAAACGTGATTTTGAAATAGTACATATTAAAAAAATGCGAAATACCCTTGTCGTGGTTTAAAATAAAATCGCCAAGATCATTTAAAAGGTAGATGCTTACTATAATGAGTAGGTTGTATTTATGCTCTTTTGTTAGTTTCATGCACGTATTAGTTTCTGCAAATGTAAAACTGAAATAGCTTCATATTTAAAAATCAGGACGAATTATGGTTTTTGTTATATGAACATATATAATGCTTCAATGAAAATATATGTTTTGTGTATTGTAAAGATTGTTTAGTGAAATGTTGTATTGATGTAAAGTGTGTTTTTGGGGTAATGTATTCAAGTAGTATTGCATAGAAATTAAACACAAAATCAATTATAATGAAAAAAATTATCGCCGCTGTATTATTAGTAACAACTGTTGCTTGTAAAAAAGAGATAAAAGCTCAAGAACAAGTAGTAGAAACAACAGAAGCCATAAAGCCTAATAGTAAGATTAAGGTTTTAAATCTAGGGGTTTTTCATATGGGTTATACCTCCGATGCAACCTCTACAGAGTATGATGAATCACAAGAAAAAAGCAAACAGGAAATTAAAGAGGTAAATAATTTGATCGCAAAATTCAAGCCTACAATTATATTGGTTGAAGAGGAGCCAGAACATCAGGACGAATTGGAAAAAAGCTATAAAGCATATCTTGATAATGTTAATGCTAAAACAGCTTATGAAGGTAATGAGATCAAACTTTTGGGTTTTGAAATAGGGCGTTTAACAGGAACGAAGCGTATTTATGGTATTGATCATAGAATAGGGTATAATTATAACCAACATGCCTTAGCCGAAAAGCTTAATGCTGAAAAGTATTTTGACTTTATGAAGGAGATGGAAAGATTAGAAAGCACCGTCGATCTGGATGTTAAAAACGTAGGACTTAAAAAAGCTTTGTCATTAATGAATACTCAAGAGGCTTACGATTGGTTAATAAATATAAATGCCGATGTGTTAGCTTATGTAAATACCGAAAATGGTTTTGAAGGGGTAGATGAAGCTGCAAAGTTCTATAAAAGAAATTTACGTATGTATGCTAATATGAATAAGATTAAAATGGATAAGAACGACCGTGTGCTAATTATATCTGGTGGTACACATGCTGCATTCTTACAAGGATTTTTGTCTAGGAGTTATGTTTATGAGTTAGAAGATATAAGCACTTATTTAAATTAAGCTGATTATTAAGTAATAAAAGAAAAAGTCTGAGTTATCGCTCAGGCTTTTTTTGTATATCGTAATCGTTTAAGAAGTATTATCGCATTTATAGTGTTTAGCAATTGTTTAATTTTTATTAAGGTGCATTTTCTTAAATTTAGGAGAGTTGGGGTAGTATTTAATGGCTAAATCTAAAACCTCATTTAATTCTTTTTTCCGTCCTTGCCTTTCAAGTCTTCGTAATGTGCCTGATAAAGTTTGTGATGCATAAAATGAGTCTTCGAGTGGGATAATTTCAAATCCATAATTGTTGGAAAAGTTCTTATAAAATTTTTCTATTTCGTTAGCTGGATTTTCAGAATTCCAGAATTCTCTATATGGAATGTTCCAAATATTAAATGGGTAAATGGTTTCCAATCCGTGTTCTATACCTGAAATTGACATTCCATAATGATTTTCGTTTTCAAGGATTTCAACCGTATAATTAATGTTAGGGTTAGCAGTATTTGCAAGTTTTTGATTCAGTTGTGTATAAGCTAGGGCTTCCTCTTTTGGTCTTCGTTTTAAATCATCTCCAGCTTTGCCAATATATATAGCGCTTTTAGAACGTTTTTTATCTTGAATAGCCTTTAAGGTTTTTTCTAGCACTGTTTCTCCAGATGTAAGTTTTACTGAAAGTTCTGCAGCTAGAACAATATATCCATCAAACATATCTGGTTTGTCCCAGAAGGCTTCCAATACAGGGCCAAAAGTAGGAGACATGCCAATAATGGTTCTGTGAGAATTAATTCTATAATTATCTTCCAAAAATGGAATAAGCTCTTTTTTGAAAAAATCTAGATATTCATTTGCTTTTCCACCGTGATTGCCAAAAAATTTTTTTCCATCTTTCTTGAAAAGTTGTAATGCCATGTCTGAACGTTTCCCTGTGTTATTTGGAATCCCAACAACAATACTTTCTGGTATTTCGTTTCTGGATGCCTTAATTTTTACCATAGAACTTGTTAGTTCAAACAAATATTCAGCATCTAAAACAATAATAACCGGATAGCTCTGTATATTTCGATTATAGTTTTTTGGTAGAGATATTAATACATCCCTATGTTCATTCAAAATTTCTGAAAATAAATTGATGCTTTCTCCAATAACTATTTCCTGAGCAGATTTTTTTTCGCTCTCATTTGATTCATATGTTTGACAGGATAAAAAAATAAGGAATAATAGAAATTTGAATAGTCGTATCATAATGATGTTTTTTAAACTGGCTACAAAGATTAAGCAATAGCCATTTTAATAGCTTAATAATATGTTATAGGTTTTATTTAAAGTACTTTTCACCAAATTCATCATATACTTCAGTCATGCTAAAAGCTTCAGGTGTTGAGCCTTTTTGGTTAAGCATGTCTAATTTTTCTTTTGCTTCTAATACTGTTGGTATTTGCCCTTTGTCTATATACCACATGACAGCTTTGTAGCCTGCCATATCATTTGACCATTTTTTTCTGCTTTTCAAGAAGTAACTATGTACAGTTCGGTAAGCATATTCTTTTAAGTAATCAAAGTTTTCCCAAACAGACATGTTTACAAAAATCAACTTGTCTTCATACGGAGTTTCTACGTCTGCAGCACTTTCACCATTTTCATCTTTAAGCCTCCAAATAAAACCATCGCTCTCTTCTGCAAGCAGATTAATTGGAGCGAGGAAATCTTTGAATTCCTTAATAATAGGAGAATCTAAATCGTCTTTTAGTCTAATAATATTGAATTGTGCAAGATGTTTAGTATTCATGATTTGTATTTTTGAGTTTATAGTAATTTTAAAAATGTTTCTTTATCCATTCTATCCACCTCTTATAAATATCCTTTTTATGTATTGGATCTTGTGGGAAGTGACCAGGTAAAGGGTAGGCTATAAACTTTGTTTCTATACCATTGTCTTTTAAATTGTAAAATAGCTTAAAAGATTGAGAAACAGTAACGCGTTGGTCTAAAATGTTTGATAAAATTAGTGTAGGTGTTTTAATTTGGTGTGCATAAGTAATAGGAGACTGTTTTCGATAATTCTCTGCATTGTTATTTGTCCAAGGCGAACCGCCAAGACCATAAGCAGACCAAATATTCATGTCTGCCATACTATACCAATCAAACCAGTCTGTAACCGCAGCTCCTGCAACAGCTGCCTTCCAGCTTTGATAATGTGAGGTTAGCCATACAGTCATAAAACCACCATAGGACCAACCAGAAACTGCCATTTTACTGTTGTCAATAAAACCAAGTTTTGTAATGGCTTTAATTCCCGTCATTATATCTTTCCCAGGTCCTTCGCCAGCATCATTAATAATAGCGCTTTGATAGGCTTTCCCTAGATTATTACTTCCTCTGTAGTTAGGTTGAAAAACAACCCAACCTTGAGCAGCAAGTGCTTGTGCAAAAAAGCTGAATTTTTCTACAGAAGATGCCATTGGTCCACCATGAATGTATAATACTAAGGGATATTTTTTATCTGGTGAAAATGAAGGAGGGTAAGTTATAACACCATCTGAATAAAAACCATCGTCACTTTTCCAATTTACTGAACTAACCTTGCCTAAGTTTAATTTTGAAACTACTGAATTAAAAGAAGTTATTTTTTTGGGAATGCTCGTAGAATCTTTTAAGTAATATAATTCTGGAGCTTCTTGAGATGTTGAGCCAACAAAAATAATTTTATCTGTTGGACCAATGTCTATATCATTTAATGATGGGATGATGTTTTTCGTGTCCAATTTTTTAAATGAACCATTTGATTGGACTCTCCATAAGCTAACTCTTGTTCCATCAGGTGTGCCAATAAGAAATTCTGCATTAGAAAACTGAAGGTGATCATTGATATGACGATCTATATTATGAGAAATGTATTTACTCTTACGGGTTTTTAAGTCTAGGGTAAATAATCCGTGTGGATTAAACAAAGGTTCTTTATCAATAACTTTGTTGTATGAAATAACAGATCCATCCTTAGAAAAAGAAGGGTTAACGGGTAGGTTAAATCCTTTGTCCAGTGTAGTAATATTTTTTGTGTTTATGTTTACTAGTTGCAATGAGCTTTTTAAAAACTCAGAGAGATGTGGTTTTGGTTGTTCAATAAAAACTATGTGTTTACTGTCTGGAGACCATTCAATGTCCCCAGTAAAACTATTAAATCCAGATTCTCCAAACGTTAATTGTTGCTCATTATTTCCATCAACTGAGCATGTCCAAATATGAGCAGGCTGTGCTGCCTTTTTTGCTAAGTAGGAGTCATGTCCAACCTCAAAGGATTTATTGTAATTATTGCTATTACTTAAGGGAGTGTCTTTTTGAACAAAGGCAAATAATTCTCCATCTGGACTCCATTTATACGTAATAATTCCCTCGCTACTATGAGTGATCTGTTGTATTTTATTACTACTAACCGAAACTTTGAAGATCTGTCTTTTTTTGTTTTTTCCTTGAGTTATAAAAGAAATATACTGGCCGTTTGGAGACCATTCAGGATGACTTATATATGTTGTGTTATAAGTAAGAGGAAACGTTTCTTTTGTTTGTATATCGATTAGCCAAAGGGTATTGGTGTACGTGTTAAGGTCTGTATTTGGTTTTTTACTAATAAGTAAAACTTTTGTGCCGTTAGGACTTATTTTTGGACTACTTAACTTAATCAACATGTCATAACTTTCAACTGTAAGATTAGATGATTGTGCTAAGAGTTTGTTGGCTTTTGGAACGAAAAAAAGCACCAATGTAAAAAATAGTAATAAGAGCTTACATTTTAATTGTCTCATTTTGTTTAAGTATGTCAAATAATTAATTATTTGACACAAATATCATTTATCAAAGTGAGTTATTCTTGTTCTATATGGAGTGTTATTTGTTCGAAAAGAAGAGTAGATAAAAGATATAGCTTAAATATTTTAATGCCATTTAGCATTGTTGTTCTTCAATGGTCTAACAATGATTATAGCTATAGTTGTAGGTAGTTTTCACCTTGTTAGAATTTCTTTTAATGTACCTTGTCCTGAAATTTCAGTTTCCCATTTCATTGATGAACTTTTTAAATCAGTTACTGTATAAACTTTAGATTCAAGATTAGAGTTGTCAAAGTCCACCGTAAGCTCATTCCCATTCATAGTCCAATTACCTAGTTCAATTCTTAGTTCCAAATTTCCTCCAATATTGTCTAAAAATCTAAATTCTGTTCGATTATCAGCTGTTAACAGTCGAATCACGCTCTGATTAGTAACAATTTCTCCGTTCAATTTACTTTCATCAACAGTCCAACCGCCAATAACTGATATTTCAGTTTCATTATCGTCACTGTTCGAACAGGATGAGAGAATCAAAAGCCCTATGAATAAAGCAGAAAGAAAGTTAAGTTTTTTCATTTTAGAGTTTGGATTAAATTGTTGTCAACGGTCTCGGTTATGTGTACTTGCAATTACTTATAGCCATTGTTGGTAGTAGTTATTTTTTATTTATCAGTTCCACAATTTCTTTAACCGGATTGGTAAAACCTACGTAATTCTCACGTAACCTTTTTTCTTCAATATTCTCTTCTTTTGGAAGGTCATCTCTAGTTGAATCAATCGAATTAGGTTTAGTCGGTTGGAATTCATAATATTCGTTAATCAACCCTTTTATCTTATCATCAAAATCAGTCAAATGTTGGAACTTAATCACAAGTCCATAAAACTCTGAAAAAGTATTAGAAATCTTAATTTCAGTTGCCCTTACTTTGTTTCCTGATTCTATATGGAACGCATAAAACTTTTTAGTTTCTTCCTCATTGTCTTCTCTTTCGCTTCTTTCAAATTGAGCGTACCAATAAGGTTTATGAGCTTTGTGCATTGCTAATTCACGATAATGGTCACATAATAAATGTTCAAGTCGATTTAAATTAGCTTGAATCTCCAGCTTTTGTTTAGACTTTTCTTTTACTTTATTTAAAAACCAAAAAATTATTTGTGGAATCAATGCAAGTAAAGCTCCAATTAACAACGGAATTAATGTATCCCAAATGGGTTTTTCTTCCTTTTTCTCTTCAGTTAGCTTTTTAACAAGCTTGTCAAAAGACTTATTAGTAATTTCTATTTGAGAAGAATTATCAATCGTTAATTTCTCCTCTATTTTAGAAATTTTCTCTTTTTCAACTTTTAGCGTATCAGTCTGCCCAAATGTTGAAAAACAAAAAAATAGGCTAAAAATTAATATGTAAACTTGATTTTTCATCTAATTAATGCCGACGGTTGAATATAATCCCTAGGGATTATAGTTCTATTATATTTTCACTGTTTTCCTACAAATTTAATTAAAAACAATAAAAAAGCCTGTTTCGTTAAAAACAGGCTTTTACTATAGTAAGTTAACTTATTTACTCTCCTAAGAAAGGATATCTGTAATCACTTGGGCTTACAAATGTTTCCTTGATCATACGTGGCGATACCCAACGCAATAAGTTTTGTGCACTTCCTGCTTTATCGTTAGTTCCTGAAGCTCTGGCACCACCAAATGGTTGTTGTCCTACAACTGCTCCAGTTGGCTTATCGTTAATATAGAAATTACCAGCACAATTTTGTAAAGCTTTTGTTGCTTGTGTAGCAGCATAACGGTCTGTGGAGAAAATAGCTCCTGTTAATGCATACTCACTTGTACCGTCAACCAACTCTAGAGTTTCGGCATAGTTGTCATCTTCATACACATAAATAGTAATTACAGGTCCAAATAATTCTGTACACATGGTTGTGTATTTAGGGTCTGTAGTTACAATAACTGTAGGCTCGATAAAATATCCTTTACTCTTATCGTAACCACCACCAACAATAATTTCTGCATTACTGTCTGCTTTTGCTTGATCAATATATTTTGCAAGTTTGTCAAATGAACCTTCATGAATTACTGCTGTAATAAAGTTGTTCATATCTGCTGGCGATCCCATTTTAAATGAGTTCACATCCTCGATCACGTAATTCTTAACGTCATTCCACATACTTGATGGAATGTAAGCTCTAGATGCTGCGCTACATTTTTGTCCCTGGAATTCAAAAGCACCACGAGAAATAGCTGTTGCAACTTGCTTAGCATTTGCTGAAGGGTGTGCAACGATAAAGTCTTTTCCACCTGTTTCACCAACAATTCTTGGGTATGTTTTGTAGTTATGAATGTTGTTTCCAATCTTTTTCCAAAGCTCTTTAAAGATAAATGTAGATCCTGTAAAGTGTAATCCTGAGAAATCTGGGTGATCCATAACTGTGTCAGTGATCATTACAGGGTCACCAAATACAACGTTAATTACACCTGGAGGAACTCCAGCTTCCTTAAATACATCCATCACTACTTTTGCAGAAAATACTTGGCTATCACTTGGTTTCCAAATAACAACGTTACCCATTAATGCCATACATGCAGGTAAGTTACCAGCAATAGCTGTAAAGTTAAATGGTGTTACGGCATATGTAAATCCTTCAAGAGGTCTATATTCAATACGGTTCCAAGCATCACTTGTACTTTCTGGTTGCTCGTGATAGATGTCAGTCATAAACTGAACATTAAAACGTAAGAAGTCTATTAACTCACAAGCAGCATCAATTTCTGCTTGGTGAATTGTTTTAGACTGTGCGATCATAGTAGCAGCATTTATTTTTGCTCTATAAGGTCCTGCAATTAATTCTGCAGCACGTAAAAAGATTGCAGCACGCTGTTCCCATGGCATTTGCGACCACTCCTTTCTTGCTTCTAAAGCTGTAGCAATAGCTTCTTCTACATGAGATTTTTCAGCTAGATGATAAGTTCCAACAATATGTTGATGATCATGTGGAGGAGACATTGTTCTGGTATTTCCAGTTTCAATATCTTTTCCGTTTATATATAATGGCACATCTACAGTGCTGTTAAACATTTCGTTATATGTTTCTAATACAGCGTCGCGCTCTGGAGAACCAGGAGCATATCCTTTAACAGGCTCGTTTACTGCAACAGGAACATTAAAAAATCCTTTTCCCATGATTATTTTTTATTAGTTGAGTTATAAAAATTAAGGAGCAAAGTTACAACAAATTTTAATGATTATTTTATCCTATTGTAAGCAAATATTAGCATTAAATTCTTCGATAATTTTTGTAAGTTGCTACGGCTAGATTAGACTATAGCTTTTATGTGTACAGTATCGATATTTCCAACAGATAAAAACAATTTTGTGCTTACCTCTAATAGAGATGAGGCGCCAAATAGAATACCGTTACATCCCGATGTTTATAATATTAATAATACCCAAATGTTATTCCCAAAAGATAAGACAGCTGGAGGATCCTGGATTGGAGCTAGCGATAAAAAAAGGGTGTTATGTGTGTTGAATGGTGGTTTTGCTAGACATAAACGAGAAGCATCATATCGATTGAGCAGAGGTGTGGTGATGCGTGATTTGTTATCGTGCAATGATATTAATAATGCTATAACAGATTATGATCTGTTAGGTGTAGAACCATTTACCTTGGTAATTGCCGACTGGAATATAAGTCTGCGTTTTTTCGAACTGGTTTGGGATGGCGAAAAGAAGCATTTTAAAGAGTTGCCTTTAGAGCCTAAAATGTGGTCGTCGTCTACATTGTATACTGAAGAAATGAAACGTGAACGGCAACAATGGTTTGATAACTATAAGGATCATAACGAGCTAAATACAGTATCAATTTTGAACTTTCATAAAACTACCGAAGTAGAGAATACCGAATACGGTATAGTGATGGATAGGTTATTTGTAAAAACCACAAGTATTACACAGGTAAGTAAAGATGATGAGTGTTTGAAAATGCATTTTAATAACCTAATAGATAGTACAGAATCTGAATACGATTTTAAGATATCATAGATGACCAATACAGGAATTATATTAACATTGGCTTACCCCGAAACCATTGTAATGGTGGCAGACGAATGGTACTCGCCGTATTTAAGATATATAGGTGTTGGAAAAAAGAATTACGTTCGCGCAGGTCATGCGGCGCTTGTACTGATCAATAAAGCTACCGGAGAATTAGAGTATCACGACTTTGGACGCTATATCACATCGCAACCAAACGGACGTGTTAGAGGAAAAGATACCGATCATGAATTAGATTTTCCTCTTAAAGCCATCATTAAAAATGATACCATTGAAAACCTTGATGAGATATTGAAATTTTTAGCAACCAACCCTAAATTAACACATGGTGATGGTAAATTAATTGCTTCAGTTTGTAATAAAATAAACTATACAAAAGCACGCGAACATATTACAATGATGCAGCAACGTCATTTTATAAGATATGCTGCGTTTATAAAAGAAGCTTCCAATTGTGCCAGATTTGTAACTAACTCACTAATAGCTTCGGTTACTAGTGAGGTGATCAAAAAGCGTTTAAAGAAATCAAAATGGTTTACGCCTAGTACCATAGGAAATGTTATAATTGCCGATACAGAAGATCATATTTACGACGTAAGTGCAAGTGGTGATATTTCAATGTTTACATCGTCTGTAAGGAAAGAGAATATGAAATATTTTCTTGATAGACTTAAAGACCATCAACCTAGTTTTATTGGAACTTTAGAGCCTCTTGATGTAGATCACACCCATGATCATGCTCAATGGCTTGATGGGATTGCTGCAGGAGCCTGGTTTGAATTACATGAAACCGAAAGAAGAGGTGAATACGCGTATAGGCGTATTTCTCCTCATGGTAATATAGATGTTCATGGAGTTTACAAAATTGATGATATAAGTTTTGATTATCGCGAAGCATACGAGTTTATACACTATTCAAATTGTTCGTTTTATCACATACGGCAAAACGATAAAGTATATAGGTTCGATCTAATTAGAACTATTAGTTGAGAGCAAAAGGAGCACTAAGCTTGAATGTAGGGATGGTAACTCTAAAGTTTTTAGTGTTCGAAAAATTTACCATGTTGTAGTGGCCTTGCATAGCTCCAAATGGTGAAGCTAATAGACATCCAGAGTTATAGGTATGTGACTCTCCAGGTTTTAAAACAGGTTTTTTTCCAATAACACCTTCACCTTCAACAATTTCATCGTTGTTAAGTGCATCTAGAATTTTCCAATGTCTGGAATTTAATTGTACCGAATCTTTACTTTGGTTTTCAATGGTAACCTTATAGCCAAAAGCAAAGTGTACTTTATAATTTTTATAAAACGTACCTTCGAAGTTTGTTTCAACCGAAATTTTTATGCCTTTTGTTACTTGTTGTACCATCTTAGTTTATAGGAGAATAACGATGCAATTAAAAGTAAACAAAAATACTAAATTATCGTACTCAAGATTTCCTTTTTTAAATTTCTTAGACGATTTTAACGATTTTATAGATTATCAGTTACTAATTGTCGTTGATGAGCCTTCTCCAAGCCCTATAATTCGGTCATATCTAGCTCCCAAGTCTCTGTAATACACTAAAACTTTGTAATTATTTTCGGTTTGATCGAAATTTCCGCTAATAATTCCTTCATCAAGCGTGCCGTTTTCATTTTTCATAACATACTTATAATTATAAAATCCTTGCTTTAGTTTTATAACGGTTTCGTAATAGCCTGTTTGAGAGTTAAACGTCATTTTAGTGTCGTTGGTAAGAGCATAATTGTTGAAATTCCCATATACATGAATGCTCTTTTCGTTAAGCATTTCAGGATGTTGTAAAGAAAATTGAACGTTTACATAGTCTGCTTCAATGGTTACATCTTCGGCGTCTAAGGCGGTTATTAAAAAATTTCCATTAATATCTGGATTGTATGTGTAAGGGCGTTTGGCTCTAATAATATCTGTGAAAAGATAATGATGGTAAATATCTTTCAGATCCACAAACTGTACACCAATATTGGCAGTTCTAACACTTTTGTTTTCAAAATTCAAATATTCATTGCCTGCCCAAAAACTGGATTCTGTATCGTATTTATAAATAAGTTCTCTGCCTATGGTGTATAAGGGTTTTAGGTTAGTGATGGCAGTATTTAAATTATTGTTTTGAATCACTGCTACCTTAACCGTTTGCTTGGGGTTATTAAAGGTTAGAGTAGGAGACGAAATAGTAAAATCAACAGATTGCTTTTGCTTTATATATTTTACATTTCTTGAGCGTTTAATAGACACACCAACTCTGGCTCTGTCTTCATATACCATGAATTTTCGACTAAAAACAATATCACCATTATCATCAAAAATTTTGATCATATAGTTTCCAGATAATTTAAGTCTGGTTTGAGCATTTGGAATTTGCAATTTGTAATGCGAGTAGATCTGGTAGGTGTTAAATGAATTTAAATAATCGCGAATTCTTTGGTTGTCGAACCCTTGCATATATTCAGCTTTCATAAGCTGTGAAGGTGTCCAATCAAAATTATAATGGTCAATAGTGTAATAAAAATCTGGTTCTTCACCGTTTAAAGCGTCAAATTCAAGTTGTAAAACCTCTCCCAGTTTTAAAATAGGTAGCTGGCTTTGTTCCGTGCTTCCTTTAAAGGTGATAGTCTTTATGTAATCGGGTGGAGCAATTTCAGTTTCGACTTGCGAAAAACAATGTGTAATTGAAATGAATACAGTTAAAACAGATGTGATTATTAACTTCATAGAGGCTTAAATTTCAGGGTAAATATAATCAAAATGCATGCCTAAAAGAAAAGACTTATTTAGAACTGTTATAAATAATAAACTAACCAGTATGGAAATAAAATATACATAGAGAAATTTGTAAATTTGCACGGATTTTTAGACAACTAATTTCAATATTCAAAATATGTCAAACGACATTCGTATTAAAAAAGGTCTGGACATAAAACTTAAAGGTGCTGCAGAAAAAGCTAAAGAAAATGCTATTGTAAGCAACTTTTATACTATTAGACCGGAAGACTTCCACGGTATTACTCCAAAATTGATTTTAAAAGTTGGCGCAAAAGTAAAAGCAGGTGAAACTGTATTTTACGATAAAGCTAATGAAGATGTAAAATTTGCATCGCCAGTTTCTGGTGAGATCATGGAAATAGAACGTGGTGAAAAGCGCAGAATTTTAGCTATTAAAATTCAAGCCGATAAAGAACAAGCGTATCAAGATTTTGGAACCTTAAATGTTGCAGATGCAAAAGCCGAAGATATTAAATCTCGTCTTTTAGAATCTGGATGTTGGGCATTTGTAAAGCAACGTCCTTACGACGTGATCGCTAATCCAGAAAGATCGCCAAAAGCTATTTTTATTTCAGGATATGCTAGTGCGCCATTAGCAGCAGATTATGATTTTGTACTAGAAGGTAAAGAAGCCGAACTGCAAGCAGCTGTTACAGCATTAGGTAAATTAACCGAAGGTAAGGTACATGTATCTGTGGGGAAAAACTCAAATTCTCCATTAGCAGGTTTGTCTGGGATTACTTTACACAAAGTTTCTGGACCACATCCTTCAGGAAATGTTGGTACTCAAATCAATAAGATCGATCCTATAAATAAAGGAGAAACTGTTTGGACATTATCGCCTCAAGATCTAGTGATTATTGGTGAATTGTTCTTAACAGGAAAGTTTAATGCAGAGCGTGTTGTGGCTTTAGTAGGATCGACTGTAGAAAAACCAAGATATTTCACAACGAAGATTGGTAGTGAAGTAGCAACGATGATTTACGATCACGGAATTCCTAAAGAAGCTAATGTCAGAATCATTTCTGGAAATGTACTTAGTGGAAAACAAATTAAACCAGATGGTGCTTTAGATTATTATAGTAATGTAATTTCTATTATCCCTGAAGGTGACGATTATGAATTCTTTGGATGGAATAAACCAATATTCAATAAAATTTCTACGTCTAGAGCATTAACATTCTCTTGGATGTCATCAAACAAAGAATACGATTTGAATACAAATACTAATGGAGAGCATAGAGCTTTTGTTGTAACTGGTGGTTATGAGGAAGTATTTCCATTAGATATTTACCCAATGCAAATTTTAAAAGCATGTATGTATAAAGATCTTGATGAAATGGAAGCTTTAGGAATGTATGAAGTAGCCCCTGAAGATTTTGCATTGACAGAATTTATTTGTGTGAGTAAACAACCTCACCAAAAGATAATTAGAGAAGGTTTAGACTTAATGTTAAAAGAAATAGGATAGTCATGGGATTGAAGAGTAAAATGCACGACTTAAAAAAGAAGTATGAAGGAACCAAAATGGCTCCTGCGTTTAATGCGATTCATACCTTTTTATATTTGCCAAACGAGACTACTCATGGCGGAACACATATTAAAGCAGCCGATGACCTAAAGCGTACCATGAACATTGTGATCATGGCGTTGATACCATGTTTAATTTTTGGTATGTTCAATGCTGGGTACCAACATCATTTAGCTTTGGGAGAAATTCAAGCAGTTTCTGCTGGGTTTTTTAGTCCTGAATTCTGGACTGTAGATAATTTTATGGTTGGATTCTGGAAAATCTTACCATTAGTAATTGTATCGTATGGTGTAGGATTATTGATCGAGTTCATTTTTGCGATCATCAAAAAACACGAAGTAGAAGAAGGATACTTAGTAACGGGAATGTTAGTGCCGTTAATTGTACCTATAGACATTCCTTTATGGATGCTTACTGTTGCTGTAGCCTTTGGTGTAGTAATAGGAAAAGAAGTATTTGGTGGTACAGGAATGAATATCTTAAACCCAGCTCTAACTATTAGAGCATTCTTATTCTTTGCATATCCAACATGGATGAGTGGAGATAAGGTTTGGGTACATAGTGCTAGAGAACGTGCCGATCAAATAGCTGAAGGAGCTACTGGAGTTGATGCAATTTCGGGAGAAACAATTTTAGGAAGTTTAGCTCAAGGTAATGATGCTGGATTTAGTGTTATGGATATGTTCTACGGATTTATTCCTGGATCGGTTGGAGAAACATCGACCTTATTAATATTATTAGGAGCATTATTCTTGATCTTTACTAAAATTGGTAGTTGGAGAATCATGCTATCGTCTGTAGTAGGAGCATTGGTTATGGGATTGATCTTTAACTGGGTTGCAGATGCAGGTATTATTGCTGAAAGCAGTAAGTTCTATACACTAATGAGTACCGAGTTCTGGCATCACTTACTTCTAGGTGGTTTAGCCTTTGGTATTGTGTATATGGCTACAGATCCTGTAACAGCGTCTCAAACAAATAAAGGAAAATGGATCTATGGATTCTTAATCGGATTTATTTCTGTTATGATCCGTGTGTTTAATCCAGCATATCCTGAAGGTGTAATGTTAGCGATCTTATTAATGAACGTATTTGCACCAACTATCGATCACTATGTGGTTCAAGGAAATGTGAAGAAAAGACTTAAACGTGCAAAAGTTAAAACTGCTTAGTTATGAGTAATAAAACAGATTCAAATTTATATACAATACTATTCGCCATAGGAATGGTGGTAGTAGTAGGAGCGTTATTAGCTTTTGTGGCGTCATCATTAAGACCAAAAATTGATGAGAACAGACGTATAGAAAAGCAACAAAACATTTTATACGCTATGGGAGTGAATGAAAATGACGAAAGTAGCGCCATTTTTGTTTCAGATAATAAAGTAGGAGAAGAGTTTTCAAAGTACATTACTAGTCAGTTAGTAATTACTAATGGTACTGATGCGAAAGAAGATGACCAAGCTTACCTTATCGATGTAAAAAAAGAACAACAAAATGCCAAAGACGGTAAAGAAAGACAATTGCCTTTATTTGTTGGAGAAAAAGATGGTAAAACGTACTATATAGCTCCAATTAGAGGTAAAGGCCTTTGGGATGCTGTTTGGGGTTATGTTGCTATGAATAATAACATGGTAGTACAAGGTGCCTATTTTGATCACGCTGCTGAGACAGCTGGTTTAGGATCAAATATTAAAGAGCGTTTCTTTATGGACGATTTTATTGGAGAAAACCTTTTAAACGCTTCTGGTAGTTTTGTAGGTATCGCCATTTCTAAAAGTAATGGAGATCCGTTGAATAAAGATAAGAACGATAATGAGGTAGATGCCATTGCAGGTGCAACAATTACTGGTGACGGTGTTGCAGCAATGATCAAGAGCGAGTTAAAACTTTATGTGCCTTATTTCCAAACTTTAAAAAACAAATAATTTATGGGACTATTATCAAAAAAAGATAGCAAGTTAATATTAGACCCTTTAGCAGATAATAATCCAATTACTATTCAGGTACTTGGTATCTGTTCGGCATTGGCGATTACAGCGCAATTAAAAGCGTCAATTGTAATGACTATTTCGGTATTATTTGTAATGGGAGTAGGTAACGTAGTTATTTCTTTAATTAGAAATATTATTCCTTCAAAAATTAGAATTATCGTTCAGCTTACAGTTGTAGCTGCATTGGTAATTATTGTAGATCAGGTATTAAAAGCCTTCTCGTATCAGTTAAGTAAAGAATTAGGAGCCTTTATTGGTCTAATTATTACCAACTGTATTATTATGGGACGTTTTGAAGCCTTTGCCTTAGGTAACGGACTATGGCGTTCGTTTTTAGACGGTATTGGAAATGCACTAGGATATGGTGTTATTTTAATAATTGTAGGATTCTTTAGAGAATTATTAGGATCTGGAACTTTATTAGGATTTAAAGTTTTAGGAGACCCAATTGCAAAAACAGGAGTGTATGCTTATGGTTATGAAAACAACGGATTTATGTTGTTAGCACCAATGGCGTTAATTGTAGTAGGGATTATTATCTGGGTACAACGTTCTAGAAACAAAGCATTAATTGAAGATCATTAAAATAGTAATGAGATATGAGTAGTGAGTCATGAGAAATTACTCAATACTAGAATCTCAATACTCAATACTATAAAAAAATATGGAACATTTAGAATTATTTTTTAAATCAATATTTATAGATAACATGGTATTTGCCACGTTCTTAGGAATGTGTTCTTACCTTGCAGTATCTAAAAAAGTGTCAACAGCTGTTGGTCTAGGAGCCGCGGTAATCTTTGTATTAGTGGTAACAGTACCAGTAAACTGGTTATTAGATCAGTATATTCTTCAACCTGGAGCTCTAGGTAGATGGTTAGGTGAAGAATATGCATCGTACGACTTAAGTTTCTTATCATTTATCATGTTTATTGCAACTATTGCAACCATGGTACAATTGGTAGAAATAGTAGTAGAGAAATTTTCACCTTCATTATATAACTCTCTTGGTATATTCTTACCTCTTATTGCGGTAAACTGTGCTATTCTTGGAGGTTCTTTATTCATGCAATCGCGTGAAATTCCTACTATAGGTTTGTCGTTTGTATACGGACTAGGATCTGGAATTGGATGGTTCTTAGCAATTTTAGCAATTGCGGCTATTCGTGAAAAGATACGATACTCAAACGTACCACCTGCATTAAGAGGATTAGGTATTACATTTATCATTACTGGTTTAATGGCTATCGGATTTATGAGTTTCGGTGGAATGTTAACTGGAGGAGATGATGAAGCTAAAGAAGAAACGAAGGCAGCAGTGATAGAAAATGTAGAGGAAAAGAAAGACGATAAAAAAGAGATCGCTGATAACACTATAAAAGCAGTAGAATAACATGATATTAGCAGCAAGTACATTAGGAACAATTGTAGCGACAGTAGCAGCATTTTTAGTATTAACATTGTTGTTGGTTGGGTTGTTATTATTTGTGAAGCAAAAATTATCACCATCTGGACCTGTAAAGATCAAGATCAACGGTGAAAAAGAAATAGAAGTTGCCTCTGGAGGGACTTTATTAGCAACTTTAGGAGCAGAAAAGATCTTCTTACCATCAGCTTGTGGTGGAGGTGGAACTTGTATCCAATGTGAGTGTCATGTAAACTCTGGTGGAGGAGAAGCCTTACCTACAGAAACACCACATTTTACTCGTAAAGAGTTACAACATGGTGTGCGTTTAGCATGTCAGGTGAAGGTAAAACAAGACATGGATATTTCTATACCTGAAGAGATCTTTGGTATTAAGAAATGGGAAGCAGTTGTAGTTCGTAATTATAATGTAGCCTCATTTATTAAAGAATTTGTAGTAGAGATTCCAGAGGATATGGGTTATAAAGCAGGAGGATATATTCAAATTGAAATTCCACCATGTGAAGTAAAATATTCTGATATAGATATTACAGCGCATCCTGAAGAGCATGAAACTCCAGACAAGTTTCAGGCAGAATGGGACAAGTTTGGTTTATGGCCATTGGTAATGAAGAACGATGAAACAGTTGAGAGAGCTTATTCTATGGCTTCTTACCCAGCTGAAGGTCGTGAAATCATGTTGAACGTTCGTATTGCAACACCACCATGGGATCGTGCTAAAAATGGTTGGATGGATGTAAATCCAGGAGTGGCATCATCATATATTTTCAACTTAAAGAAAGGTGATAAGTGTACAATTTCTGGACCTTATGGAGAGTTCTTTATCAACGAAAGTGATGCTGAAATGTTATATGTAGGTGGTGGAGCTGGTATGGCACCAATGCGTTCACACTTATATCACTTATTCAAAACACTAGAAACTGGGAGAACAGTTACTTATTGGTATGGTGGACGTTCTAAGCGTGAGCTATTCTACTTAGAGCATTTCTACGAATTAGAGCGTAAGTTCCCTAACTTTAAGTTCTTCTTAGCATTATCTGAGCCTTTAGAGGAGGATAACTGGAAAGTGAAGAAAGATATTCATGATGAAGAAGGAGATGGTTTCGTTGGATTCATTCACAACTGTGTGATCGATAACTACTTGAATCATCACGAAGCACCAGAAGATATAGAATTATACTTCTGTGGACCGCCATTAATGAATAAGGCAGTTCAAAAAATGGGAGAAGATTTCGGTATCCCAGATGAGAACATTAGATTCGACGACTTTGGAGGATAGGCGATAATCGCCATTTGACATGACTTGTCATTCCGCTCTTGATGCGGAATCCATATAAACAAAACCCAACGCAAAAGCGTTGGGTTTTTTATTGTAGAATACTGTTTAAATTGTATTTGGGTTTCTCTTTATGGTATTCAAACAATTTAGAATAATCCATAACGTTTGGTACGTTATCAAACTTACATAAAAGAGACGTAACAGCCACCAAACCTTTAAATAGTGTGCCTTTGTTAGTTGGGTTTTTAGGCTTATCGTTTTTATAGTGTAATGGTGTAGTATAACCACATGCATTTAAGAAGGTTTGTTCAATTAGTAATAACTCCTGAGGTGAATAACCGTTAAACTGCCTTCCTAGGGTTTGATGCACTCGACCAACGTAATTTAATTGTAACGATCCGTGCTCGTTAGAAAGGTGCTTCCAGAAATCTTGATTGTTTAAAATATTCCCAACAGCACAAGCTTTACAACACTCAGGGTTTAAAGTGTTGTTGTGAAATGCCGTATAAAGTTTTATAAGTGCGTGCTCTAATCGTTTGGGAGTGTTCATCTTACATCATCTTTCAATTCTTTTAAAGATACGAAGAATTTAATCATTTAGAGAAACTTTTTTAATTAAAGCTTTTAATCAAATGATATGAGAACTCTATAATTTCTCTATAATTTTCTTTGCTTATTTTTTCATCAATTCCATGAAATCGAGTCAAGCTGTTAGGACTAATTCTTATTGGATAAAAACGATACACATCATCTGAGATATCATAAAAATAACGTGCATCTGTTCCACCTCCCACTAATCCTGGTACAACAATACTATTTGGAAACAAGTTGCGTATTGTCTGCTCTAAGATTTTAAAAGATTCAGAATCGATACTTGAAACAGGAGAAGGGTTAGTTAAAAACCCAACGGGTTCTACTTTTACTTTATCTGATATTGTACTTTCAATATGTTGTTTTACAGATTCGATTGTTTCTCCTGGTAGAATTCTAAAATTAATTGTCGCCTCTGCTACTGTAGGAATCACATTGTTTTTTACACCACCATCAATTATTGTTGGAGCTGTTGTTGTATGTGCGTTTAATGCTTCAAGTACAGGTTTTTTGAATAACCATGGATTGGCGAATGCTAACTTCTTGAAAAAAGGTAATTCGGCTCCCATATATTCAAATTGATAATCAATAGGTTTTACGAGTTTATATGGTAATTGGTTATTTTCAAGATCTACAATAGCTTGTGCTAACATACCAATGGTATTTTCTCTTGGAGGTTGCGAACTATGACCTCCATGAGTTTCTACAATAAGTTTGAACGAGGCAAATCCTTTTTCAGCTAAATTTACCATAGCAACTGGTTTATCAACTCCAGGAACTAAATTTTCAGCAAGAAAACCGCCTTCATCTAGTGTCATTGCAGCTTGTACTCCTTGCGCTTTTAAATGAGCTGCAATTTTAGCTGCACCATTAGCACCTCCAACTTCTTCATCATGACCAGAGGCAAGGTATATGGTTCGAGAAGGCACGAATGACTCTTCAAGTAACTTTTCTACAGCTTCTAAAAGTCCTACTAAAGTACCTTTATCGTCCATCGTACCACGACCAAGAATATCTGTATCGGTAATTTTGCCTTCAAATGGACCAGCTTCCCAATCATTTATAGTAGGTTCATCTACCGGAACTACATCTTGATGCGACATTAATATAATTGGTTTTTTTGTTGGATCTGATCCTTCCCATTTATAAAGTAAACTATAATTGTTTATTTTTTCGAGAGACAGTTTTTCATGAGTAAGAGGAAAAGTCTCTTCAAGAAATTTATGAAATCCAAAGAATGCGGTGGAATCTGGAGCAACATCTTCACTAAACGAAATTGTTGGGTATTGTATGGCTTTTGAGAGATTGTTGAAAATATCATTAGGAAAGTCAACTACCGCTAATGATTCTGAATCTACTTGTTTAGAACTAAGTCTTAACGTGTTTATAACTAAGATGCCTAAAACTATCACAATAGCAGCAACAATAGTAAGAATGATTTTTTTCATGGTTGGATTTTATTTTTTGACATTTATTTATGAAGGGTTATTTCGTTTCATTGCAAGTTATATTAAAATGAGTGTTACAGAAATTTAACTGTCGCTTATTTCATTTGTAATTAAAATTATCAAATCAGTGGCTTCTTGGGTAAGCCTTCTCATAAAGTTTCTTCCAATAGTCGCTTGGTTTTGTTTTAATTTCACATACCTGTAAAAGCTTTTAGAATGTAGTTTAGAGCTTATAAATTTTTTACGTGCAATAGTTAGCTCTTTTGAAAACGGATCATCATTTGTAATTCCCATTTCGAATAATTCCCATTCAAGATTTTCTTCAAGCTCAAAACTACTATCCGATCTTCTAAAATCAGTTCCAATTTTGGCCTGAGGAAGTGTAAAATCGTAAAATTCAATTAGTGCAGTTCGTAAAGAATCGTTCGAAACTTTTTCTATACCAGAAGCTTTTAACGATTCAAAACTACCATTATGATATTGAAAGATATAGCTATGATTAATATTAGCTGCATGTTTCTGAAGATTTTCCTCATTAATGTTACTAGATTGCATAATCTTTATTAGGGCAATAGTACTGGTGTCTATTCTTGTTAATCGCTTATCCAGCATATTAAAATAAGTGGTGTCCTGTTGAAGCGAGTTTCTTATTTCGGTTAACATTTTAATTTCAAAAGCGCGTTCTTTTCTAGCTTCATTCCAGTTATTTATTTGTAACGCTATTAAAATTCCTATGACAACAAGTAGTATTTCACCAAGAGCATATTTAAAATAACTACTTGCTTTTCCTTCTCCAAGGAGTTGTTTTCGTATACGTTTAAAGAATTTAATCATTTCCTAAATAGTTATCTATTGACTTAATAAGATTATTAGCACTATTAATAATACTATTTACTCGTTGAAGATTATGTAAACCGTTTGAGATTTCAATGTTAACTTGTCTTATAAACTCTTCGGTTTCTAATGCTTTTAGAAATCTAATTTGGTCTGTTTTGCTTATTTTTTTTGGAGCTTCAGGATAAAAGGGTCTTAAACCATTTACCATATCTTGATAATTACTTGCTTGTTCTTGAGAGAGTATGCTAATTAACTTAGAGTTACCATAATGGTTTTGAATTTCATTTCTTAGGTCTTTTTTAATATTGCCAATAACACCAGTATTAATTAAACTTTCAAAAACGCCTTGATTAAAGGATTCTACTCCATAGCTACCAACGGCACCATATGAGATCTCGTTAAGGAAGGACAAAGTATCATTTACGAGAGTCGGATTTTCGTGATATAGTTTTGCGCTCTGGAGGCCATTAATTTTTCTTTGAAATCTGTTTACAAAAACCTCGTTAAGATTTTTAATTTGTGCTTCAAGTTCTTCTCTAATGTTTTCTATATATATCTTGGCAGAATTATTATTAATACGTTGTTCATTCCAATTATTGATTTGTAACGCTATCAAAATTCCAATAACCACGAGAATAATTTCACCTATAGCATATTTAAAGTATTTACTCATTTTATTTTCTGATAATAAGGATTTACGTATATGACGAAAAAGTTTAATCATTATCTAACTCACATTTTTGTTCTAATAATTTTGAAACGTTTTCTACATACTTTCCAATAATTTTGTAAAGTTCTAATTGTCTTGTATTAGCTGAAGTATATCTTAGAGCTTCATTATATAATCTGTTTTGCATTTTCTTTGAAAGCGTAGCCAAGGTATCTATTGTTATAGCCTCTTTAACATCTGTTTCCATTCCATTCTTAAAACGGCCATACATTATTGATGCTAGTGTTTTTCCATTCCTAAAGCTATCATCATGCGCATAATAAATATCTACTGCGTTTTTACCATTTATTTGAATAACACTTTTTAAACTTTCTATACTATTAAAATAAGTATTAAGCGCCTTAATAATATTTTTGTCTTTAATAATGCTTAAGTTGGCACCAGATTTAAGGTCTTCAAAAGCTGAATTATTTGGTTGGAAATCTGTAAATATGGCTTTTATTGATAAGTCAATTTGATGAGCTACTTCTATAGATTTTGGATTTCTACCTTGTAATAATCGAACAGCCTGATTAGAAGCCTTTAGACGATCTTGAGACCGTACAATAAGTGCTTTAATTTGTATGTTATCTTGTTTGATATCTTCTAGAAGACGACAATAATAATCGGCTTCAAGGAGATTAGCTTTTCGTTGCTCATTCCAGTTATTTATTTGAAGCGCAATCAAAATTCCAATAACAACTAATACAATCTCACCAATAGCATATAATAAGTATTTAGAGAATTTGTTTTCAGATAAGAGACGTTGGCGAATACGTCTAAAAAACTTAATCATAAATTATTGAAATGTAGTTGGTTACTTTTTTTAAAGTTAAGAAATTTTATCTAAGCAAATTTTAGTGGTAATTTTGCTGTATGAGTAAACCTTTAACAGAGCAAGAGCTTCACAACTTAGCAATGAACCTTGTTGGTAAAGACCTTGAAAAGCGAGGTTTTGAGTTTGTTGCTGTAAATAGTAAGCTTAAAAAGCATCCACAATTTGTCTGTATCGATAAGAATAATCAGTATTTTTTTGTGATTGTTCGGGCAGTAAAACTTCCAGAAAACCCGAATAATTACGATGTGGTTTGGATGGAAACTTTTAAAGAACATGCGCGAGATAAAGATGCAAAGGTGTTATATGCAGGAGTTGGATTAGGAAATCCAAACGGAGAAGAACTTCCCATTTATGCAAATGATGAGTATTTATGCGAATACAATGGCATACAGTTTATAGAAACAAATTTTAATTAAAATGAAACGATTTTCCTTTTACATATTAGTACTGTTATTTGTAAGTTCTTGTAAAGACGATATTCAAAATAAACGTGTTATAGGAAATGTTTTTGGTACAAGTTATTCTGTACAATATAGTACGCCAGAAACAGAAACAGATTTACAAGAGCAATTTGAAAAGCTGTTTTACATTATAAATAAATCAATGTCTACCTATCAAGCAAATTCTTTTATTTCTAAAATAAACAGAAACGAGGAAACAACCATCGATTCACATTTTAGAAAAGTGTTTGATGCGTCAAAAGACATATATAAACTAACAGACGGTGCTTTTGATCCCACGATAGGAGTTGTGGTAAATGCCTGGGATTTTGGACCTGAAGGTGCTATAGAGAATCTTGATCAAGCTAAAATTGATAGTTTAATGTTGACGGTTGGATTTGATAAAGTTACTAGAGATGACAGTACAGTAATTAAGGAGCATAAGGGAACTTTTATTGATTTTAATGCTATTGCAAAAGGTTATGCTGTAGATGTAATAGCAGAGTTTTTAGACGCTAGAAATGTTGAAAACTATTTAGTTGAAATAGGCGGAGAAGTACGCACAAAAGGGATTAATATGTCTAGTGGAAACTCTTGGAAAATTGGCGTTGAAAATCCGAATTTTGATGGGTCGCAAACGGTAATGAAAGCTATTTCTCTAACTGATGAAGCCATGGCTACCTCTGGTACTTACCGAAAGTTTAAAGTAGACGAACAAGGTAATAAGTATGCACATATTATTGATACAAAAACTGGCTATCCAAGTAAAACCAATTTGTTAAGCATTTCTGTTATTGCTTCAGATTGTATGACTGCAGATGCTTATGCTACAGCGTTTAAAGCAATGGGAATTGAAGGAGTTAAAAGCTTCTTAAAAGACCATTCAGAATTAAAAGTGTTTCTAATTTTTGAGAATGATAAAAACCAATTGGAAACTTTATCACTTAATGGATTTCCTGAATAAATAACCTTTTAGAAGTCAAAAACTTATCTACAGCAATTATCACCACTATATTTCATCTTTGTTTTTTATTTTCGTTTCTGGATGAAGTATAAGTATACTTTTTTGGTTTTTATGTTTGCTGCGTCTTTTCTTTTTGCTCAAGAAAGGAAGATTGATAGTATACTTCAATTAGTTGAAGCTCATAAAACAAATGACTCAAGTAAAGTTAAGCTCTTAAATACACTTCCTAAATATCTCACGCCTTTTGATATATCTAAGAGTGAAGAATTTATAAAACAAGCCGTTGGTATTAGTAAACAAATAAACTACCCTAAGGGCTTAGCAGAATCGTATTTAAACTATTGCATATTTAATGTACAAAGAGGAAAGTTTGACAGCGCTTTAGAATATGCTTTAAAAGCAAGACATCTTCAAGATAGTATTAAAGATACTAAAGGCTTAATGCTAACAAATTCAAGCTTAGCTCAAATTTATATTCAATTAAAAAAACCAGAAAAAGCTATAGATATTCAGTTAGAAAATCTTGAGTTTTTTAAATCAGATTCTTTAAACCCTAACAAAGCCAGAATTCATTTTTACTTGGCAACAGCTTATAGCGATATAAAACAATACGCTAATGCAGAAAAACACTATAAAGCTGCAAAACATATAGCAGAGAAAACAAACTTTCTAACTGGTGTAAATATTGCCAATTCATCTTTAGGAGTTTTGGCGAGAAAACAAGGAGATATAAAAAAATCTATTGCCTATTTAAAATCAGCTTTAATATATTATGAAACCAATAAACAGTTGGCAAATATTGCGCATACTAGTATGGAATTGGGAGTGTCTTATTCTAAATTAAATAGCTTCGATAAGGCAATATACTATAATAGTAAGGCCATTGATATTTATAAGAATCAGAATAACATAAAAGCATTAAGTAGTGCCTATAAAAATCAAAGCAATTATTATAAGTTTAAAAATGACATTGTCAAATCGCATGCGTATTTTTTAGAACATTCCACTTTAAAAGATAGTTTGTATTCTCTAGAAAAGGTTAATGCTATAGAGGATATGCAAGCAAAATATGAAAATGACAAGATATTAAAAGAGAAGGAAGTTGTTGAACAGCAAGCTGAAATATCTAGATTAGAAAGTGAGAGAAGCAAAAATTTGTTTTTCTATTCCATAGCAGTATTCTTGTTAATTTTACTTGTTGTCGTGTTTTATTTTGGAAGGCAAAAAGCTAAAAAACAAACCGAAATAACATTACTTGAATTAAGTGAAGCTCAAAAACGATTAGCTTTAGAAAAGCAATATAAAGATACCGAGTTAAAAGCCTTAAAAGCTCAAATGAATCCGCATTTTATATTTAACGCACTAAATTCAATTCAGGAATATATACTCTATAATAAAAAGGATTTAGCTAGTGATTATTTAGGGAAGTTTTCCGATTTAATTCGTACTTATTTGCACCATAGCGACACTGGTTATATAACCATTCGGGAAGAGTTAGAAAGTTTAAATCTGTATTTAGAATTAGAGAAATTACGATTTGAAGACAAGTTGAATTACAATATTTCAGTAGATGAAAATCTTAATGAAGACTGTTATACTATTCCCACCATGTTTATTCAACCCTATGTTGAAAATGCACTAAAACATGGACTGCTTCATAAAAAAGAAGATAGAAAATTAAGCATTGAATTTAATTTGATAGAAAGTGATATTTTGGAATGTGTAATTACTGATAATGGTATTGGTCGCGAACGATCAGAGCAGATCAATAGTAGGAAAAATATATTACATAAATCGTTTGCACTTAAGGCTTCTAAGAACAGATTAGAGCTTTTAAACTATAAAAGTGATAAAAAAATTGGTGTTGAAATAAAAGATTTATACAATGACCATGGAACGCCACAAGGCACCAAAGTAATGTTAAAAATACCTCTTTCTAAAATATAACTATGAAGGCAATAATTATTGATGATGAAAAAAGTGCAAGAAACGTATTGCGAATTCTAATAGAGGAGCATTGTCCTAAAATAACAGCTATTTTTGAAGCAGAAGATCTTTTGTCTGGTGTTAAGTTAATTGAGCAAGAAGAGCCAGATATTGTGTTTCTTGATATTGAAATGCCAGAACACTCTGGTTTAGAAATTTTGAATTTTATTGAAAAAGAAGTCTTCAATTTCGAAATCATTTTTACTACTGCATATAGCGAATATGCCATTCAGGCATTTCAATTATCTGCTATAGATTATATATTAAAACCTGTGCGATCACATCAGGTAAAGCAAGCAGTTGAAAAAGCTATTAAGTGCATTGGTAAATCGCAAACAAATTTGAAGCTTGAAGAACTAAAACTTAGCCTTAATTCTACTAATTTTAATAAGATCGCACTTCCAGTTTCAAGTGGTATTAAATTTGTGAATTTTGATGATATTATTGTTTTAAAAGCAGATGGGATGTACACAAAAATATCGACTACCACAGAAGAGTTGCTTATTAGTAAACCATTAAAGCACTTTGTAGATATTTTAGAAAATATTCAACCATTTTATAAGCCCCATCGTTCGTTTATGGTCAATCTTAAATTCATAAAAGAGTATGTGAAAAGTGATGGTGGTTATATACTTATGGATAACGAGGATATGGTCTCTATCTCTAAAGAAAAAAAAGAAGAGTTCTTAAAAATAGTTACCAATATAAGGTAATTATAATTTCAGAAGTTAAAAAGGGAGTTTCAGAAGATTAGGTTAAAAAGGTGAGCAAAACCAACCCAAATTTGCACCATAATTTTAACCTTAATACTTATGAAAACAAAACTACTAAGCCTATTCATAATTGTAATTTTTAATACCCTAAATGCGCAATCTATTCTTTATGTAGATATTAATGCTACTGGAGCCAATAATGGAGGTTCATGGAACGATGCTTTTACCGATTTGCATACAGCAATGACTCTTGGAGTAGCATTAAATAGAGATGTTTGGGTAGCAGCAGGAACTTATGTGCCAAGTACATCAAGCAGATCGGCATCTTTTACATTGACTTCAAATTTACGTATGTATGGTGGTTTTAATGGTACAGAAACTACTTTGGCAGAAAGAGATATCAATGCAAATCCAACTATTTTAAGTGGAGATATTTCTGGAAACGATAATGCTACTATTACCAATACTGAAGCAACAAGAGCTGACAATTCATACCATGTTATTAAATATTCGGGAGCGGTTACAGGTGTTACAGTAGATGGATTTACCATTACTGGAGGAAATGCAAATGGTTCAACACCGCAACAAAAAAGAGGCGCTGCTATTTTTTCTGAAAATGCCTCAAATGGTATTACTACAAGTTTAAATTTTTGGAACTGTACCATTGAGAAAAATACAGCAACAGACGCTGCTGTATTTTATCACGATTTAATTAGTGGTGTTACCAATACAATTTCTCAAATTGATTTTAATAATAGTATTATTAGAAATAATTACAGCGTAGATCAAGCCAATGTGTTTTTGGTCGGGAATAGACACTTTAGTTTATTCTCAAGAATTGCCTTTACAGGGTGCTTAATATATGATAACGTTTCTGTAAACTCTGCATCATTTATTAAGGTTTGGTCTTCTTCATTTGGAGGCGCAGTAGGAGGAGCCTCTTATTTTTATATTAAGAATTGTACCATTACTGAGAATACAGGATTAAATAATAAAGTAACACAAATTGTTAATGGGTTTTCATACGAATGCCAATTATACAACAGCATTATTTATAATAACGGAAGTGCAACACCTTTTGATCATAGTCCAGCAGCTACTTCGCTTGTAGGCAGTAATTATATGTTAATAGACCCTTTGTTTGTAAATCCGGTAGCAGATAATTTTAGAATATCTGGTGGTTCTTTCGCAAAGGACTCTGGCGATAACTCTAAAGTGCCTGCTTTTTTAACTACAGATATTTTAGGGAATAACAGGATCTTTAATGCAACGGTAGATATGGGAGCTTTTGAGTTTGATCCAACTTTAAGTTTGGATACTAGAACAAAGGTCGATTTTAAAATGTACCCTAACCCAGTTTCAAATATTTTGAATATCAAAACTGAAATATCTATAAAGGAAATTAGTGTTTTAGATGTTCTAGGAAAACAAGTTTTACAAACTAAGGAGGATAGAATAGACGTTTCAAGTTTAACACAAGGATTATATTTAATAAAAATTAAGGGAGAAGAAGATCAATTATTAGTCAAACGTTTTGTGAAAAACTAGTTTATGTTTAAAAAAGGAAAGTTTTAGAACTTTCCTTTTTTGTTTACTATTATTATTTGCTTAAAAACAATAGATGTTTTCAAATTAGACTTTAGGCTTATATTGTTTGCCGTAAGTTTCTTTTAGTTTTTTGAACAAATATGAAGTATTACTCATACCAACCTTTTTGGCAATTTCTTTTTGAGTCATTTTAGGGTTTTGTAAATAAATATCTCTTGCTTTTTCAAGTCTAGCTTGTAATATAAGTTGTTGGGTTGTTTGCCCTAAAATAGCTTTTGCTCGTCTGTTTAAGGTGCTTTTTGAAATATCAAAATAATCTGCAATATCTTGTACTCCAAAATCTGAACTAGCTATATTGTCGTTGATTTTTTGGGCTATTTTTATACTGAAATCTGAACTTAAATTTTCAAAATCAATAACTTCACTATCTAATAAATTGCTTTTTTCTACTAGAATATTAGTATGTGCTTCTAGAGATTTTTTTACAGTTAAAAGTAATTCTTCTTCAAGAAAAGGTTTAATTAAATAATCATCAACACCAATGCGTAGCATCCTTAATTTTACAGATTCATCTATTCTAGCAGTTAGTATTATAATCGGGAATTTTAATTTTGCTTTTTTAATATTTTTAATAAGTTCTTTACCATCCATTTTTGGCATCATATAATCTGTAATCAAAAGATCAATAGGTTGACTTTGAATTATTTTTAGAGCTTCGGCACCATTTTCTGCTTCTAAAATTTGATAATCGCTTAATACATCCTTTAAATAATCTCTTAGTTGTTTATAATCATCAACAATGAGGATGGTAGGTTTGTCTTTATTATCTCTATGTGATAGGTTTATTTTTGTATTTACAAATTCAATTTCTTCTGTGACAAATTGATTAGGAATTGTAATTGTAAATCTTGTTGTTTTATAAGGCTTACTTTGCGCTTCAATAGAGAAGCCATGTGCTTCAATTATATTTTTAGTAAAAGCCAAACCAATACCACTACCTTGTGATTTGTTGATTTCATTTTTAGATTGATAGAAACGGTCGAATATTTTAGTTAAGTCTTCTTCAGGAATTCCAATGCCATTATCAATAATTGAAATACTTAAGTCTGTGTTGTATTTTATTTCAATAGTAACGTTTCCGTTTTTAGGCGTAAATTTTAAAGCATTGCTAAGTAAATTATTTAACGATTTAGCTATAAATTCTTCATCACAAAAAATGGAGAGTTTAGGAATATCTGCGTTAAGAGAAAAGTCAATATTCTTTTTATTAAATAACTCAATAAAATTGATGTAATGTTTTTTAATTAATGGCTCAAAGTCTACTTGCGTTTTTTCTAGTCGGAGTTCATTGGCATCTATTTTACTTAAATCTAGAATGTTGTTTAAGATGCTTTCAATGTTAGAAATTTGTTCATTAACAATGTTTAATTTTTTCTGATTTTCGGCATCTTTAGATTCAATTCGAGAGGTGTAACCTTTAATCAAGGTTATTGGAGTTCTAATTTCATGTGAAAAGTTAACAAAGAAATGCGATTTGAAATCATTAAGTTTTCTGAGTTCAGACTCTTGTTTTTGAAGAATGATTTTATCAGATAACACTTTGTCTTTTTCTAACGAAAGTAGTTTTTCGTTTCTATGATTCAATCTTTTAAAATAATTGAAAAGTAAGTATAGCGATATAAATAGTCTCAGTGCTGGAGACAGCAATAAACGTTCTATATAATCTTCGGAGTAAGCATCAAAAAAATAATAAGGCGTTAAGAATAGGCAAAAAGAAATGACCATGAGTATAAAAGGGTAAACATTTCTTTTAAAAAGACTTAAACTCAATCCACCGTGTATTAAGAAATAATACTCTGTAAAATTCCCAGGGAAAATGAAAATAGCGTAGGCAAAAACATTAATAAAAGCAATAGATAGAAATAAAGCACGAGCAATGCCAAAATGATAGTTCTTGTTAAGATGTAAAACTGGAAATAAAAATAAAGCGGTTACCCCTTGAGCAATTAAATCGGTGTAATTAATAATCGTTTTTGAGTGATCATTTAGTAATGAGAAACCTTGAGTGATTAAGGTTGCGACAAAGAAAAATAGAATAAGATGAAGCCAAATAATAGCATAACCATTTAATATTTTAATGCGTTTATTTTTTTCATTTTCAAATTTTGACGAAAGACCATATGAGATCCAAACGCTGTATAACTTTTTAAATTCCAATTGTGATAATGTTTGAAGATTTGAAATATAGGATAAATAATCATATTCTGCGGCCTGTGAATTAAATCGTTGTTTTTGAATCAAAAGGTTGTTAAATGAATTAAATCGTTCTGAAATTGGAGCATAAGATAAGTGGTTGAAAATTAGTTTTGTGCAAAATTTTAAATCACAAATAATGAATAGAAAAATTACTATTACAATTAATACAACTTGCTCGAAATTTTTATGGGTTTGTTTTTTAAGTGTCTTTACTTTCCAAATAAACGCACAACAATTTACACAACATGCAGTAGGTAATGGACTCAGTCAACCACAACAATTTGATTATGCAGACATCGATGGAGATGGTTTTACAGATATTGTCGTTCCAGAATTTTCAGGAAATAGCATATCTGTTTTATATGGAACAGGAGACCTTTCAAACTATACAACAATAACATATGGCTCTTTATTAGTTGGTGGTTCCACTATGAAACCTTGGACTGCAGTTAGCTTAGATATTGATGCTGATGGTGATTTAGATATTGTGTTTTCAAATTATGCAAATTCAACTGCTGCTAATGATGGCATCTATTGGATAGAAAACTTAGGAAATCGATCGTTTGGGAGTTTGCAATTTCTTTATGAACTCAATAGATGCAGATATATTGGCAAAGTGAATTTTGATGGCGATGCAGAATATGAATTACTTGCTCTTGGAGATTCTAATGATCCCGTTAATGTAAGAGTTCTTAATGTTGTTGGTGGTACAGTAAGCACATTGCTACAAAAAACTGCTAATAGAAGACCATTACATGGGTTGTTTACAGATATTGCGAATGTTGGAAATTTAGACTTGGTGCTTTCAAAATTTGGAAGAGGTAATGAAACAGATGGGAGTACTGATACTACAAATGGAGTTCAAACCTTAAATGGACCTTCCTATAACTTTGGTGTTAATTTAATTACCAATAATCCAACAACGTCGGCTGGTACAAGAAAAACCGTTGTTGGCGATTTTAATGAAGATGGTAATACCGATTTTATTGCGGTAAATGCTGCTGGAAGTACGTCTAGTTTAAAATATTATGGACAAGCAGGAATAGGAGAGGGAACAATTTTATTGTCATCAGATGGTTCTAAAAATATGATTTCACTTACTAGTGGCGATTATGATAATGATGGTGTTTTAGATATAGCGGTTGTAGATAATGCTACTGATGAAATATTACTGTATAAAAATACAGCAGTGGATGGAGTAGCATCAGGTGCAATTGCGTTTAATGCGCCAACAGTACTGTCATCTTCAGTTATTGATCCTAATTGGATAGAATCTGTAGATATTGACAACGATGGTGACTTAGATTTAATAGTGTCTTCAAATAATGGAGGGGGAGCAGGAAGTGGAAAGGTTACTGTTTTAGAGAATGAAACTATTACATTAGGTTCGGATGAGTTTTCCTTGATAGAAAATTATATCAATATTTATCCAAATCCAACCGCTTCAATTTTGAATGTTAAAATGACTGCTGAATTTGAAAAAGCAGAAATTTATAATGTACAAGGACAAAAAATTTTAGAAAACTATAGCAATACCATAGATGTTTCAAAACTGTCAGATGGCTTGTATTTATTGAAAATTATAGCTGATAATGGCGGTATAACTACTAAAAGATTTATAAAACAATAAAGTTGTTATTAATTAGGGGATTAAAGTTGGACAGATTAAACTGTTCAACTTTTTTCATTTTGCTAAAATGAAAGGTATAGAACAAGATAAAAGATTAGAATTGTTTCTAATTTTTAAGTACACAATTTTAATATGGATCTGCTATTTAGTTCTTAAATAGTTTTATAAACCACAGGAATAATTTCACCTTTGGCTAAACAGTACGTTTCAACTTCACTTTGAGAAAGGGTTGAGGTGTAATCTACTTCATCAACTTTAAAGCCTATGCTTCTTAGTTTATCAAAATAATCACGACCATAAACACGAACATGGTCATATTGACCAAAAATTTTGGCACGTTCCTTTTTGTCTGTTATAGTGTTATCTTCAAAAGTTGTTGCTCTCGATAAATCTTGAGGAATCTGAAAAATTCCAAAACCACCTGGTTTGAGAATTCGATATAATTCCTGCATTGCTTTGGTGTCATCAGGAATATGTTCTAGAACGTGGTTGCAAAGAATAATATCAAATTCATCATCTTTAAAAGGAAGGTTACAAATATCTGCTTTTATATCGGCTAATGGTGACTCTAAATCAGTAGTAACATAATCTATATTAGACAAATTTCTAAAACGTTTATAAAAAGCTTGTTCAGGAGCAAAATGTAGTACACGTTTTGTCGCAGAGAAAAAACCGGTTTCGTTTTTTAGATATAACCATAATAAACGATGTCGCTCTAATGACAAAGTAGATGGCGATAGCACATTATTACGTTGTGTGCCATAACCATAAGGTAAAAATGATCTAAAACTTTTACCGTCAATAGGATCTGTGTATGTGTTTCCTTTTAGCCATAGGGCTAAAATAGGACGCGCAACATAACTCAATCTAATTAAAATTGGCCTTGGAATACTATTGAGTATGGTTTTAAAAAGTGTTTTCATCTATCCTTTTCTTAAAACTTGGGTTTTTGAAAATCTATCATGCCAACCATTTTTAGAAAATAGAAACGATAAAGGGTCTATAGGAATTAACCGTAATAAGGTTCTTTTTAAAATGGAAGTAAAATTTGGTTTGTTTCCATTTAGATCTGCCACAAATGTTCGGGTTAATAGCTTTCCAATAGTAGTTTGAAATTTATATTCTAACAAAGCATAATACCCAATAAAGCTTAGAAAAATTAAAGAAAAACTATACAAATAATTAACAGCATAAGAATTAAAACTTACACCATAAGTTCCAACTATATAAGCTATAGAAAAAATAATAAAAAGAATAAATGTTACATCTATTAAAAAACTTAAGAACCTTAATGTTGGTGGTACAGAATTCTTGTTGTTGGTCATATAATAGTTGCTTATTTATAGTCTTCTCTAACAGGGCAAAAAATGTCGGTAAGTTTACAAGCAGTAATGGCTTTTCCGCCATGAGGCACATGTGAAGGTATTTTTACTAATGAGCCTGCTTCATAGATTTTTGTAATACCATTAACAGTAAACTCAAATTTGCCTTCAATAACTTGCATCATTTGTTCGTGAACATGATCATGTATAGGAATTTCAGCGCCTGCTTCAACCTCCCAATAGGCATAAGTAAAACCATTCATGTGTACAAAACGCCCATGATAACCTTTAATTATTTCTTTTGGTTTAATATCAGTAAACAGATTTAAGTCCATTATAATACTAAAG
Source organism: Flavobacteriaceae bacterium (assembly GCA_030148025.1). Lineage (GTDB taxonomy): Bacteria > Bacteroidota > Bacteroidia > Flavobacteriales > Flavobacteriaceae > JASBUG01. The sequence continues at coordinate 112,829 of JASBUG010000029.1, forward strand.
CTTTTTGTCTAAACTCATCTTCCTCGTTACTCTCTATACCTAAGGCTTCATAAATATAGGCAAAGGTTGATAGTAGTTCTGGTTTACCATCTACAATGGCTACATCATGCTCAAAATGTGCACTAGGTTTATTGTCTAATGTTGTAATTGTCCAACCATCTCTATGTTGCTTTATGCGATGAGTTCCCATATTGATCATAGGTTCTATGGCTACAACCATACCTTCAATAAATTTTTTACCACGACCTCTACGACCATAATTTGGCATTTCAGGATCTTCATGCATTTTTCTTCCTAAACCATGACCTACCAACTCACGAACAACACCATATCCATGTGCTTCACAATATTGTTGAATGGCATAACCAACATCACCAACTCGGTTGTTAACTTTAAACTCGCGAATACCAACATAAAGTGATTCTTTAGTGATTTGAAGAAGTTTTTTAGTATCAGAGTCAATTTCGCCTACCGCAAAAGTATAGGCATGATCACCATAAAAACCATTTTTAATAGCACCACAGTCTACCGATATAATATCCCCTTCTACAAGCGGAGTATCGTTAGGAATGCCATGTACCACTTGGTCATTAGGACTCATACAAAGTGTATTAGGAAAGTCATATAAACCCAAAAAACCTGGAATTGCCCCTTGGTCTCTAATACACTCCTCTGCAATCTTATCTAATTCTAATGAGGTAACACCTGGTTTAATTGCTTTGGCAATTTCACCTAAGGTTTTAGATACGATCAATGCACTTTCACGCATTAACTCTATTTCTTCTCTTGTTTTAACTATGATCATGTAAAAAAAATAATGGCAAAGATACTTAAAATATAGATGTAAATTATTTTTCAAGATTTATGACATTTAGCATGTTTTTCATTTGATATAATCTATAATTTTGCCCTAGAAAATTAAACATTATGTATAAAGCAGTTAGTGCTGAAGAAGCAGTAAAAATTATAAAATCTAATAGTAAAGTATATATCCAAGCAGCAGCAGCGGCACCTCAGGCTTTAATAAAAGCGATGAGCCAGAGGCATGAAGAATTACGAAATGTCGAGATTTGCCAATTGCACACCGAAGGTGAAGCACCATATGCAAATCCTGAGCTAAGGGAAAGTTTTCATGTAAATTCATTTTTTATTGGTAAAAACGTGCGCCATACGCTAAAAGCTGGAAATGGATCGTATACTCCGGTATTTCTAAGCGAGCTTCCTTTGCTATTTAAAAGAAATATTGTTGATCTGGATGTAGCTTTAATTCATGTGTCTGTTCCAGATAGACATGGATACTGCTCATTAGGCGTGTCTGTTGAGGCTACTTTGGCAGCTATAGATAATGCTGATGTAGTGATTGCTCAGGTTAACAAGAATATGCCGCGAACTCATGGTGATGGTATTATTCATGTATCTGAAATAAATGTGTTTGTAGAAAGTAATGAAGAGTTACCTGTTCATGGTATTACCGAACCTACTGAAGTTGAACAAAAAATTGGCGATTATGTTGCAGGATTGATAGAAAACAAGAGTACCCTGCAAATGGGTATTGGTTCAATTCCTAACGCTGTATTGTCAAAATTAACGAATCATCAAGATCTTGGGTTGCATACTGAAATGTTCTCTGACGGCGTTATAGATCTAATTTTAAAAGATGTTATTAATGGTAATTATAAGAGCATTAACCCTGGAAGAGCTTTGGCTACATTTTTAATGGGATCGAAGCGTTTGTATGACTATGTAGATGATAATCCGTTTGTAGAAATGCGTGCGTCTGATTATGTAAATGATGTTTCGGTAATTAAGCAGAATAAACGTATGGTTGCAATTAATTCGGCAATCGAGGTTGATGTTACAGGGCAAGTTTGTGCAGATTCTATTGGTACTAGAATGTATTCTGGAGTAGGTGGCCAAATGGATTTTATTAGAGCAGCCTCGTTAAGTGAAGGAGGGAAAGCAATTATAGCATTACCATCGGTAACCAGAAAAGGACTTAGTAGAATTGTACCGACACTTAATCCTGGAGCTGGAGTAGTTACAACGAGAGCACATGTGCATTATATAGTAACAGAGTATGGGGTAGCTAATTTATATGGTAAAACGATTAAAGAGCGTGTGAAAGCACTAGTAAATATTGCGCACCCAGACCACAGAGAAAGTATAGATAAAAAGTATTTTGAATTAGTCAGAGGTTAGTTATTTAAATAAACCAAAGAAACCTTTCTTTTTGTTAGAACTAGAGAACTGAGGTGTTTTATTTGTGATCTTTTGATAGATTTCTCCCCAGCCTAAAACACCTCCAAGGTTTCTGTCATCTATGAAAATGTCGGCGTGAATCTTTCTACTCTTAGTATAATCAAATTGTTCTTCAGGAAAACTTTTGTTAACAGCATAAAATTCAATACCATGATCCTGACAGAAAAAGATAGCTTCTTCTAAGCGTATACCACTCCTATAAGTCCATAAAATTAAACGATGTCCATCTTCTTGCAGCTTTTTAAGTGTTTCAAATGCAAATATGCGAGGTTTACCAATGTTGGGGTAGTCGTCCTCAACAATAGTTCCATCAAAATCTATAGCAATAGTTAAACGGTTATAAAGCTTCATTAATAGCGAATTTACACTAAAGTAATGAATTTTGCGTCATAGCATCAGGTTTTTCAATTCCTATTAGTTGTAAAATGGTAGGAGCAATGTCTCCTAAAATACCATCATTTATAGATTTTAGTTCGTTATCTATTAAAATTATTGGCACTGGATTTGTTGTGTGAGCTGTGTTTGGTGTGCCATCAGGATTTATCATCGTTTCACAGTTTCCATGATCTGCAATTAATATAGTAGTATAACCATTTTCTAGAGCTACAGGAATTATAGTTGAAACACATTTGTCTACAGCTTCACAAGCTTCAATAGCTGCTTGCATAACACCTGTATGTCCCACCATATCACCATTTGCAAAGTTTAAACATACAAAGTCTGCTTCTGCTTTCTCAAGTTCAGGTAATAAGGCCTCTGTTAATTCATAGGCACTCATTTCTGGTTTTAGATCATAAGTGGGAACTTTGGGTGAGTCTCTTAAAATTCGTTCTTCACCAATAAATGTTTCTTCACGACCTCCAGAAAAGAAAAAAGTAACGTGAGGATATTTTTCAGTTTCAGCGATTCGTATTTGTTTTTTATGATGAGTCTCTAATACTTCCCCAAGAGTATTTGTCAAATTGTCTTTTTTAAAGACAATATTTATTCCTTTAAACGTTTCGTCATAATTGGTCATGGTTACATAATGCAAATCAAGAGTATGCATGTTTTGTTCATGGAACTCCTGTTGAGTTAGGGCTTGGGTAAGCTGTCTGCCTCTGTCTGTTCTAAAGTTGAAGAAAATCACAACGTCACCACTTTTTATTGTAGCAACAGGTTCGTTGCTGTTATCTGTCATAATGATGGGTTTTATAAACTCATCTGTAATGTCTTCTTCATAACTACCTAAAATAGACTTTTGAATATTCTTAGAAAGTTGTCCAATTCCGTTTACCATTGCGTCATAGGCAAGTTTAATACGCTCCCAGCGTTTATCTCTATCCATGGCATAATAACGACCAGTAACCGTTGCTAATTTTGCAGGTGAGTTTTCTATATATTGCTCTAATTCTGTAATAAAACCATACCCCGATTTAGGATCTACATCACGACCATCTGTAAAGGCATGTATAAATGTATTGTTTACTCCAAAGTCATGAGCTGCATCAAGTAGACCAAATAAATGATTAATATGTGAATGCACACCACCATCACTTAAAAGTCCTAAAAAATGCACATTTTTATTATTGTCTTTGGCATATTTAAAGGCATTAACCAAAGCAATTTCATTTTGAAGAGTTTTATTTTTTACTGCTAAATTTATTTTTACCAGATCTTGATATACGATACGTCCAGCTCCAAGATTCATATGTCCTACTTCGCTGTTTCCCATTTGCCCTTCTGGTAGTCCTACATGAAGTCCATCAGTTCGTAAACTGGCATTTGGGTAAATGTTATATAAATTATCAATAAAAGGTGTTTTGGCATGATCGATCGCAGAAACTTTTGGATCTGGGGACTTACCCCAACCATCCAAAATCATTAAGATTACTTTTTTGTTCATCTTTAAATTTTAATCACAAAGATAGCATAAGTTATGCTAAGCAGTTTAGTTATTGTTCTCAATTTTTAAACCATACTTTTTTTTAAAAAAGTCAATATATATCGGCTTTTACTTGATTTAGGTTAACCCATATCGGGCGTTTCTTTTTTAGCGTTAAAAAACTGTTATTTAACACTTTGCGTTTAGTTTTTGTAGTTGGTATTGTTCAATTTAGAGTAATCAATAATTAAATTTAAAATCAATTCATCATGAAAAAAACAATCGTAATTTCCGGATTAGCAAGTTTGTTAATCTTAGGAGTAAGTTATGCTAAACCAAAGAGTAATGGTTTAGAGAAAGTAAATATTGAAAACCTAAATTCTCTCGATGTTAGTATTTTTTGTAAATCAATAGCCAAGGGAGATATTGATACTGTTAAAAGAATGATCTCTTTAGGACAGGATGTAAATCAAAGATTTAAAGGAATGACACCAATAATGTATGCCGCAAGGCATAACAGGGTTGAAGTTTTGAAATTTTTAGCGTCTAAAGGTGCAGAATTAAATACCACGTGCTATAGAAATAGATTTACGGCTTTAGAATATGCGAAACTCTCAAAGGCAACAGACGCTATTGAAGCGTTAAAAGATCTAATGACAAAGAAGCGCAAATAGTTATTTAAAAATGTGAATAAAGCCCTTAATTTAAGGGCTTTTTATATTTTTTAATGGCATCTTTTATTTTTTCAATCCTATTTTCCGGATCAGGATGTGTGCTTTGAAATTCAGGTGTTCTATTAGGTCCAGCTGCAGTTTTTAGAATTTTCATGACACCTATCATTTCTTCAGGGTTATAGTTGGCATCGATCATAAATCTAATGCCCAGATCATCACTTTGTAATTCGTCTTCACGACCATATTTCATATTTACCATTTGAGCAATTGCTGCTGCTCCTTGCGCAGTATTAGGGTCTACAGCAACTGCAACACCTTGTAAAATTCCTTGAGTTAAACCTTGTTTTGCCATACGTTCAGCAGAATGACGCCCAACCACATGACCTATTTCGTGTCCTAATACACCAGCAAGCTGATCTTCGTTTTCCAATTTAGAGAATAGCGCATACGTAATAAAAATTTGTCCTCCTGGTAAAGCAAATGCATTGATTACTCTTTCATCAGCTAATAGGTGAAAATCATATTTGTACCCAGTTTGCTTAGCAATACTATTGTTTACAAGTTTTTGACCAACTTTATCAACAAAGGCTTGATAATTATTATTAGCATATAAGCCACCATGTTGTTGTGCCATTTGCGGAGCAGCTTGTAAACCCAAAGCAATTTCTTGTTCTTCGGTTAAAGCAATGTGCTGTTTTTCATTGGTATATGGGTTGACTTCAGCACTTGCACAATATTTAATAACTGCAAACAAAATGATACCTGCACCAATTAACAATTTAATCTTACTATTACCTCTTCTCATTCCCTTTAAATTAAGCTGTAATAAAAATACAAAAGTTGACCTATTTATAAGACACTTAATTTTTATAATGGTCACTTTAAATAGGTTTAAAGGTTATATTTGAATCAAAAAAGAAATTAGAATATGAAGGTGTTATTTAGAATACTAAATTCAAATGATATTGACACATTAATACCATTAATGCAAAAATTTACTGAGCAAAAATTTTCTGATGCTATTTTAAGACAACGATTTTCTGAAATGTTTACACAAAACTATGAATGTGTAGGTGTTTTTGACGAACAAAAGTTAATTGGGTTTTCTGGTATGTGGTTTTGTACACGACATTATTCTGGTAGAAGTGTAGAAGTAGACCATGTTTATATTGACGATTCTTATAGAGGAAAAGGGTTAGGGAAACAGTTTTTTGAATGGATATATGCTTATGTAAAAGGAAAAGGATGCGAAGCAATCGAGTTAAATACGTATGTTCAGAATCATCCGTCGCATAAGTTCTATTATAATCAGGGGTTTAAGATTTTGGGTTATCATTTTGTAAAGAAATTATAAATTTCTTTTACGTGAATAAATACTTTTACATATATTTGCCCTCGCAAAGGCGGGAGTAGCTCAGTTGGTAGAGCGTCAGCCTTCCAAGCTGAATGTCGCCGGTTCGAACCCGGTCTCCCGCTCTCTAAGGTCTCATTTTTGATGAGACTTTTTTTATGCCTGATAGTTTGTTTTACCACAAAACTAGGGTGAGAAGTTTATGCTGAGCGTAGTCGAAGTAAACCCGGTCTCCCGCTCAACAAGCTTCACATTAAGTGAAGCTTTTTTTATTTTAAAGAGTCTAGGCTAGAATTTGATTCTAATTCATAAGGCGTCTTATTGTATTCAAATATCCGAGCAGAAAGAGGGCCACATAACTCTATGTGTTCTCCACTAACTTTTAAAAAGCTGCCTTCCCTTAATCCTACTACTGGTTGTGTGTTGAATTTATGAAATTCTTGAATACGTGTTTCTCGAGTTTCTCCCATGTGTGTGCTATTTGGATCTGGATCTAAATAATGCGGATTAATATTAAAGGGAACAAAAGCCAAAGCTTTAAAACTTGGCGGATAAACAATTGGCATGTCGTTAGTAGTGTTAATAGTTAACCCGCAAATATTACTACCAGCGCTTGTGCCTAGGTATGGAACTCCACTGTTAATTGCACTTTGAAGAGAAAGTACTAGGTTGTTCTTGTATAGTTGTTGTAAAAGCACAAATGTATTGCCACCTCCAACAAAAATACCTTGAGCATTTTCAATAGCTTTCTTTTGATCATCAAATTCATGCAGTCCTTTTACATCTTTACCTATTTTTTTAAAGGCACTTTTTGCTTTCTTAGTGTACTCATCATGACTAATACCACTTGGTCTTGCAAACGGTATAAAAATAAGCTGGTTAACAGTATTAAAATGTTTTTCTAAATGTGGTAATAAGTAGTCTAAAAAACCACTACCGTGTACAGTTGAAGTGCTAGCAATTATGATGTTTTTCATGCTTTTGAAATTGAAGTAATTTTTCTATAATGAGTAGAAAAAGAATTGTAAATTTGTCATAAATGTAATTAAATATGAGAAGTAATAAAATTACGTCTCAATAATTTAAATAAATAAAAAAATCTTAACCTTACCTTATGAAATCGAGACAAATAATAACACTATTTTTTTTATTTTTTACACTATTAAGTTTTTCACAAAACTTTAATAGAATAGAGGTGAAAGGGCAAATTATTGTTGATCATCCAGATCTAGAAGGAGTGACAGTTTTTAATACGTCTTCAAATGAAGGGACCATTACAGATGCTAGTGGTAAGTTTAAAATAAAAGTTGCTTTAAATGATGTTGTAGAAGTGTCTGCGTTACAATTTGAAAAGTTTGTAGTTACTGTGAGTAAAGAAATTATACAGGCAAAATCTATGACTATCTTTTTGGTAGAACGAGTTAATAGGCTTGATGAGGTTTTGATCTTGCCTTATGGGTTGTCTGGAAATTTAGGAACTGATGTAGCGAGTACAAAAATGGAAAATCCAAATTTAGATGCCTTATATTTTGGATTAGATAATCTTGATAAAATTGAATTTCAAAAAGATTATATTACAAAGGTAAATGCTGCAACTGTTGATGCTACAGAATACCACTATGGTGTTGATTTTGTAAAAGCTTTGGGTACTTTATTGAAGCCTGTATTTAATTTTAAGGGTAAGCAGAAAGAAAAAAATAAAATTAAGAATCAATCATTGATCGCAAGTAAATATTCAACCGAATACTTATTAAAAAGGCTAAGCATTCCTAAAGATAGAATTGTTGAGTTTATAGATTATGTTGAGAGTAAAGGAGTTGATACAGCTCTATTAGAAACAGGTCGAGAATTTGAATTCTTAAATTTCTTAATTGAAAAAAGTAAGGAGTTTCAATCTTTGGAAACTTCTAAAAACTAAGCGAATAGATATCATTTAACAAAAGTTTAATTTCTGTTGACATTTTATTAAGAGAGGATGTTAGTTTCTTTAAGGCATGAAAACTAACCATCCTTTTGTAGTCTTTTTTTTCTTTTTAACACTTACTTCTTTTGGCCAAGAATCTACACGAATAGAAGTTACTGGAAAAATTATTGTTGAAAGAAACGATCTAGAAGGAGTTACTGTTTATAACGCATCGTCCAATAAAGGAACTGTTACAGATGCAGATGGTAATTTTGTGATTGAAGTGGCTTTAAATGACCATGTTTATTTTGGAGCTTTACAGTTTAAAGATTTTCAAGTTGTCGTTAATAACGAAATTATGACTTCAAAAAAGATGACTGTTTATTTAGTAGAGCAAGTAAACAAACTAGACGAAGTAGTGATTTTACCTCATGAATTATCTGGTAATTTAGCTGTAGACACAGAAAGTATAGAGTTGGTTAATCCAAATTTAGATGCCTTATATTTTGGATTGGACAATCTTGATAAAATGGAGTTTTTTGATGATAGAGCTTTTGATGATAAGGTTGTTGAACATGCACTAAGTTCAGTAATGAATAAGGGACAACTTTATAATGGTGTTGATTTTAAAAAGATTTTTGGTGGAGTAATAAAATCTATTTTTGGAGAGAAAGAAAGGAAGATCTATACCCCAACATATAAGAAAAAGACTATTCTAGATGTGTATTCAAAAGATTATTTATCAAAGGCATTAGAGATTAATAAAGGCATAATTGTTGAGTTCTTATTTTTTGTTGAGGAAAATAATTTTGATTACGCATTGCTTGAACCACATAGAGAGTTAGAATTTTTAGAATTTTTGAAAACACAAGAACAACTATTTTTAAAACAGAAAAATGGACAAGATTAATAAGTTTTTAATTATTGGTTGTCTTGCTTTTATAACAATTTCTCAAGCGCAGACTTTAGAAATTGATGGCGTAGTTGTTGGGAATTCTGATGTAGAAAATATTCATGTAATTAATAAAACGCTAAATACTTATACTACGACGAATAAACTAGGAGGTTTTACAATACAAGTTCGCGTGTTAGATACTCTAGTCTTCTCATCTGTACAATATAAATTGAAAGCTGTTCAAATTAAACCAGAACACATTTCAGATAAAAATATAAGAATAGTTTTAGAAGAAAACGTAAATCAATTAGACCAAGTTGTTGTTGGTAAGATTTTAACGGGAGATCTTTCATCAGATGTTAAAAACTCTGATGCAGAAAGACCAATAGACTTTTATGATGTGGGCATACCAGGATATACTGGAAAACGAAAAACCCAGAACGAAAGAAGGCTTCATGAAGCTGATGCTGGTAAGTATGTAAGTATAGGGTTGGGAGTTGGAGTTAATTTAAATAAAGTACTTAATGCTATTACAGGAAGAACAAAACGGTTAAAGGGACGAGTTAGAGTCGAATCAAATAATGTGTTATTAAACAAAATAAAGGCTGATTTGCCAGATAATTTTTTTATAATCTACCCTTTGGAAGAACGATTTCGAGCCGATTTTTTCTATTTCTGTACAGATGATCCAAATTTTGAAAAGCGATGCAAAAATAAAAGCTCTATTGAGATTTTTGAGTTTATGACTGAAAAGATCAAAGCCTATAAAAACAATTTAAAATCTGCCAACGATTAATTTTTGGAATGTTTTTTGAAATACAATTAATTAAAACTCTTAAATGTAAAATAGTTACATTTGGCAGCGATAAAATATGATTTGTTATTTATGAGAGCTATTAAAATACTTCTTATTACTTTAATTTTACCATTATTGTCTTTTACTTCTATGCACGAATATTACGTAAGTGTTACGGAAATTGAATATGTAAAAGAAAAAAAATCAGTGCAGATAATTACTAGGGTATTTGTAGATGATTTTGAAAAAGTTTTGAGAGAACGTTATGACGAAACCATAATGTTAGGTGAGGGAAAAAATGAAGTAATGGCCAATAAATATATTGAACGTTATTTACGAACAAAGTTTGTTGTAGAAGTTAATGATCAAGAAATGAAATATAATTTTCTGGGTAAAGAATATGAAGATGATATTGTGTATTGTTACCTTGAAATAAGTAATGTTGAAGCCATTGAAACCTTCCGAATAAAGAATCAAATTCTCTTTGATCTATTTCCAGATCAACAAAATATTGTTAAGACAAAAATCAATGGTGAAAACAAAAGTTTTGTCCTTATTCCTGTCAAGGATTCGCGAGTGTTAAACTTTAATTAAAAAAGTTAACATTTCCTTAAAAAATGCTATTTTCAGGGCTTAAATTTTGTAACAATCACTTATAATGAAAAAATTAACGTATTTCTTTTTATCTGCACTGTTCATTTCAGTTGGAGCGATAGCCCAAGAACAGGAAGAAAAAACAGAGAAAAAAACTGGGCATACCAATGTTAACAAGTTTAGACAACTGTATGATGAGTTTGCCACACCTAACATGTTTAGAACAGGTTCTGGAGCACCAGGCCCTGAGTATTATCAGCAGCAAGCTGATTATAAAATGGATCTAGAGCTGGACGATGTAAATGCAAAGATCTCTGGATTTGAAACCATTACTTATACTAATAACTCACCAGATCAGTTAAAGTACTTATGGGTGCAGTTGGACCAAAATATGAGAGCTAAAGATTCTAAGTCGCCGCTAATTGAAAGTAGTGGTACTTCTAGCTATCAAAGACCTTCTAGTTTTGCAAGTAGCTACTTAAAAGAACGTTTTGATGGAGGTTTCAATATTGAAAAAGTTGTTGATACTAATGGTAAGCCATTACCGCATATGATCAACCAAACTATGATGCGTATAGAGTTACCAAAACCAATGAATACTGGAGATAAGTTTTCTTTCTCAATTCAATGGTGGTACAATATTAATAACCATGTTGCTGATGGTGGTAGATCTGGATACGAGTATTTCCCAGAATCAGACAATAGAATATATGTAATATCACAATTCTACCCAAGAATGGCAGTATACAACGATGTTGAAGGATGGCAGAATTCTCAGTTCTGGGGACGTGATGAATTTGCTTTGCCATTTGGAAACTTTGAAGTGAACATTACAGTGCCTGCAGATCATATTTTAGATGGAACTGGACGTCTAATGAATCGTAAAGAGGTATTTAGTAAAAAAATGATGAAGCGTTATGAAGAGGCTAAAAAATCATACGATAAGCCTGTGATGATCGTAACTCAAGAAGAAGCTGAAGCTGCTGAGAAAACTAAATCTACTAAAAAGAAAACATGGAAGTTATATGCTGAAAATGTTCGTGATTTCGGGTTTGCAACATCTAGAAAATTAATTTGGGATATGATGGCTGTAAAGCTTGGTAGTAAAGATGTTATGGCAGTTTCAATGTATCCTAAAGAAGCTAATCCGCTTTGGGAAGACTGGTCTACAAGAACAGTAGCTAGTACATTAGTTTCTTATTCAAGAATGACTTTTGATTACCCATACCATAAAGCAATTTCAGTAAATGCACCAATGGGAATGGAATACCCAATGATTTGCTACAACTTTGGTCGTCCAGAAAAAGATGGCACAATTAGAGACCGTACAAAGTATGGAATGATTGGTGTGATTATTCACGAAGTTGGACATAACTGGTTCCCAATGATTGTGAATAGTGATGAGCGCCAATGGACATGGATGGATGAAGGCTTAAATACATTTATGCAATATATCGCAGAACAGGATTTTGGAAAATTACATCCAGCAGCATTATCTGAAGGACATGATAATTTCCCATCACGTCGTGGTCCAGCTAAAAACATTGTATCTTATATGGGAGGTGATCAAGATTATATCGCTCCTATTATGAGTAAAGGTTTAAATACATACCAATTTGGTAATAATGCATACGGTAAACCTGGAACAGCATTAAATATTTTACGTGAAACTGTAATGGGACCAGAGTTATTTGATTATGCTTTTAAAGAGTATTCTAGACGTTGGATGTTTAAACACCCAACTCCTGAAGATTTCTTTAGAACAATGGAAGATGCTTCTGCAATGGATCTAGACTGGTTCTGGAGAGGATGGTTCTTTACAACAGACTGGGTTGATGTAGGTGTGAAAGAAGTTAAAAAATTGTATGTAACAAATCTTACTGATAAGCATGCAGATGAGATTGTTAAAAGATATGGTATTAGTAAAGAGCAAATGCCTCCATTAGTATCTCTAGTTGAAGAGGGAAGTGATGAGTTTAATGAGAAAATGAAAAATGGAACTTTATTAGATAACGCTTCAGTTTTAAAGGAGTATTTAATGGATAATTTTACTGAAGAAGAGCGTAAAAACATTAAATCTCCTAAGTACATTTATAATGTTACTTTTGAAAAACCAGGAGGTTTAGTGATGCCTTTAATTGCTGAGTACACTTATGCAGATGGAACTAAAGAGCGTATCCATTACCCAGCAGAGATCTGGAGATTTAATGATAATCAAGTTAGCAAATCAATAGCTTCAGAAAAAGAGATTGTTTCTATTGTTGTAGATCCAGACCTTGAAACTGCCGATGTTGATACTTCTAACAACTCTTGGCCAAAAGAAGTGAAGCAAAGTAAGTTTGATCAATTCAAGAGTAAAAACTAACATTTAGTTAATATACTATTAAAACCGACTTTTTTAAGTCGGTTTTTTTATGGGTTTTAAATAGACTCATTATATTTGCATTGTGATACAGCAAGCAACATTTTTATTTATTAGCGGAGCCGAAATTACTTTAATACTATTTATTGTAGTTATGGTGTTTGGAGCAGATAAGATTCCTGAAATTGCCAGAGGCTTAGGAAAAGGTATGCGAACACTTAAAGATGCCACTAACGATATTAAACATGAAATATCAAAAAGTGCTGAACATCATGGTATTGATACCGATCTTGCTAAAGATATTAACGAGGAGATTGGTAAGGTTAAAGATGGACTAGACGATTTTACTGGTTCTGTAAAACGAAAGTTCTAAACTAAATTTTTCTACTAATAGTTAAGCCATCTCTTACTGGTAACATCACAGTTTCAATTCTAGGATCTTCTTTCAGTAATTTATTGTATTCAATTAAAGCAGGTGTTGAGGTATCCTCCTTTTTAAATTTGGTTTCAAGTACTTTGCCACTCCATAGTACATTGTCTGATAAAATAATGCCTCCCGGATTGAGTTTGTCAACGATTACATTAAAATAATTCACATAGTTTTCCTTGTCCGCATCAATAAATACCAGATCAAATGTTTTATCTAATTCAGGAATAATGTCTAAGGCATTTCCTAAATGCTGAAAAATAGAATCTCCATATCCTGATTTATCAAAATATTTACGCTGAAAATCATAGAGCTCTTCATTAATATCAATGGTATGAAGCTCTCCATTTTTAGACATGCCTTCGGCTAAACATATAGCAGAATAGCCAGTGTAAGTACCAATCTCCAAAATAGTGGTTGGTTGAACTAGTTTAGAGATCATACTTAACACGCGGCCCTGAAAATGCCCACTTAACATTCGTGGTTGCAGGATTTTTTGATTGGTTTCTCTATTAAGTTGTTGTAATAATTCTGGCTCATCCTGACTGTGAGCTACAACATAATCGTCTAGTTTTTCTGGTATAAAATGCATAGATACTATTAATGCACACCACCCATCATCTTTTTAATTAGTGGTGAAATAATAATAGCAAATATACCAACAATTATGGTAATCACCCCGAAACTTGCGTAGACTGATACATATGAAAATAGTTGCTGAAAGTTATCACTATTTTGAGCGGCGATTTCAGGAGTCACTCCAGTAATGGTTTCTACAATGCTTCTAAATATACCAGTTGAAAATACATTAGCATCACCATTGTTTACTGTAGTAAGTTTGGCAATTTTTCCAGCAAAGAAGTGACCGTAAAAGTTAGCTGAAAACCAAACCCCCATAATAAAGGCCACATATTTTAAAGGCGATAACTCAGTCATTTTTGATAAGCCGATTGGAGATAGAAATAATTCACCAACGGTTAGCACAAAATAGCCGCCAACTAGATACATCATTGATGTTTTTGCAAATTCATCAGCACTATGAATCGATAATGCGAAGATCACAAATCCTAGTCCTAGTAGAAAAAGTCCCAAACCAAATTTTATAGCAGAATTAGGATTCTTCTTTACTTTATTTAAATATGCCCAGAGTAGTGAAAATGGAATGGCTAGAATAAAAATAAATCCTGCATTTATACTGTTAGTCCCAGCTGCGTCCATACCAACAAGATTTACATTCCTGTCGGCAAACAACGTGAGTGAACTACCAGCTTGTTCAAAAATGGCGCAAAATAAAGTATACAGCAATGTGAAATAAACGGCAACCATAAGACGCTTTTTTTCTTTTGGTGTAACCGTAGTGAGTACATAAATTATGTAGGCAATTAATAGTATGGAAATAACCCAAACAAGATAGTGCTCAAATTCATTGAACTTAACTATTAGAGCAAATAAAGGCACCACAAGAACTGCCAAAACATTTATTAGTTGTCCTCTATTCAAACCAAACTGTTTCGTGTAATATGCTTTTTCATTTGTGATTAAACCTTTGTTTCCAAATACATCGGCTTTTAAGCCTTTTTGAAAAACGAATAATCCAAGTAGCATTCCTATTCCTGCTAATACAAAACCGTAGTGCCAGCCATAGGCTTCTGCAAACCAAGCACAGGCTAAAGGGGCAATAGCGCCTCCAAGGTTGATACCCATATAAAAAATGGTGAATCCAGAATCCCTCCTATGATCTCCTTTGTTATATAGATCACCAACAAAAGAGGAAATATTTGGCTTAAAAAAACCGTTCCCGACAATAATTAACCCCAAAGAACCATAAAAGAAGACAGGGTGCTCAAACGAAAGAAAGAAATGACCAAATGCCATTAAAATCCCTCCAAGTAAAATGGCACGTCTAAATCCTAATATCTTATCGGCTAAAATACCTCCAAGCATTGGCGTAACGTACACTAAAGACATATAAGCAGCAAACACGCCAAAGGCCATATCGTCTGTAAACAATAGTTGTTTGGTCATGTATAAAACTAAAAGTGCACGCATTCCATAAAATGAAAAGCGTTCCCATAGTTCGGCAAAGAATAAATATACTAACCCTCTTGGGTGTCCAAATACGTCTTTTGGAGTTTGTTCAGTAGCTGTTTGCATCTGTTCTGTTTTTTGATTTTATAGGTTTATTTAAATAATGACAATGTTGATTAATTAGCTAATGGTTAGAGGTTCATCGTCCCAAATCACATTAGTTATTTTCCATTCGGTATTGGTTTTAACCAATTGAAACATTTTGCTTCCTTTTTCAGAGAACTTCCGACCGTTTAAGTTGCCATTCTTTTGGTAGTGAGAAACTCGTTGTGCAATATGTCTGGTGATGGTAGTTTTCTCTTCTAATTCGTATTCTTCAAAATCTTGAAGCATCCCGTTTGTTAGTAGCTCTTCTCTGGGCGTGATAAAATTTTGTAGATCATAAGTCTCACATTGTCCATTGGTGTTCTTTACAATTGTAACTTGATCTAAACAGGTTTGGTGTAGAATATGTAGCTGAGGTTTTGAGTTTTTATTAGTAAAGGAGCTGAAGAACTTTTTAACCAAACGATCAATTTTTAACTTCTCTAAATCTAACTTGTACAGATTTGATTCTTGATCATTTTGTATTTCGGTTTTGTAATAAGTCAAACCTAATTTTTCTATTAGTTTAATTGAGCTTGTGTTTCTCGGATTTGTGGCTGCTAATATTGTTTGGTAGTCGGTTGTGTTTATAACGTATTCTAAAATAGCTTTCGAAGCTTCATAAGCGTAGCCACTTCCTTGATAAGTAGGTGAAAAGGCAAAACCAATGTCGTGAAATGGTAAATGTTCTCTTTTAATTAGCGTGATAACTCCAATTTTTGTGTTATCTAAAAGTTCAACTACCCAATAGGTGACTTTATCATTAGAAATGATTTTTTCTATATAGTTGATCGCATCAGTATTGTTTCTAACATTTCTTTCGCCAATAAAAGTTAACCAACCTTTGGTATTGACCAATTCTTGAATAAAACGACTATCATCGGTTTGTAGAGGTCTAAGGATTAATCTGTTCGTTTTTTGATGTTGATTGTTCATTTTTAATTGTTTTGTACACTTTCAAAGGCTATTTTCCAAGAATCATCTGGTTGTTTTCTCCAGGCAACAATGTAAGTGCCTGCATTTTTTATAGTATCCTTGGTTTGTTTATTTATGAAAATTTCATTGAAGTAGTTATGAGTGATTACCATGTCTTGTGAGCTTATGAAAGATGGCTTACCACGCTCTAGTAATTGTACGTTATAGTTTTTGTAAATATTCTTCCAAATAGCCTTGGTAGAATCCTTTGAAATTTTTCTGATAGGTGTATCTGGAAATACATTAGTGAATTCGTCCTCAAAAAAATCGATCCAATCGTAATCAAATCTTTCGTAAACTGTATAAAAGCTATCAAGTTTTGCCTCAATTTCAGTCTCTAAACTTTGGTTTTTATTTGTTGTTGAATGGTTTGTTTTTTGTTGGCATGCAAATAAACAGCAGCAAAGCACTGTAATTATGGAGAGTCTCATAGGTGAAGTTATTTTTTAGTGTTTGTTGAGCCAATTCATAATTGTATCAATCATCTCAACGCGTTCTTCAACAAAGTTGTGATCAGATTCCAAAAGGATATAGTCTTTCTTATCTAGTTTATTGATCCAATGCTCATTTCTTTTTGAATCTTCTATGATAAGCACTTCTTTTTTACTTAGATGCTCGTTGTAGTTAACAATGTTGAACGTTTCTTTGTTATCTAATAATTCCTGCAAAAATTCATCAATATTGGTGTTGATCATGATCTGCTTTTTCATGTATGTTTTATAAGAGGTCAATTCATCCAAATGATTGTATTTTCCTATTCTAGTACCGTAATTAGATGAAGACAGTGCGATTATTTTTTTTACTGAATTAATTTGACTACCTGAAATTAAGGCAATGCCACCACCAAAACTTCTACCTATTAGTGTGAAATTATTAGGATCTATTCTTAATTCTTTAGAAATTTCTGGATCACTAAAAAATGCAACGAGTTGTTCAATATCCTCTAAGCAATTGGAATAGCTGTAGTTTCCTTGACTTCCCCAAGCGCCTCTATGATTAAAAAGAATAGCGTTTTTACCATGTCTCCTTATTTCTTGTGCAGTATCAAAATTGGTGTCATTTCCAGGATACCCAGATATGAAAATCACGGTTTCTTTAGGTGATTCACCACTAGCAATTAAAGCATATCCAGCAATTGAGTCGCCTTTAATATTTATTATTAATTCTCTGTTGAATGCAGGAAAACTATTAGAGGTGTCTAGTTTAGTTATAGCGTCTTTATCAGGCGCTTCGCTTGTTGTTAGCTCGTTCGTTTTTTGCTTACATGCAAATAACAAAAGCACGAGAACAAGACTTGTAATTAGTGTTTTTAATGTTGTCATGGTTTACAAATTATCCATAACAAAGAATACATAATGAGAGTTAACTACCTAGTGTTGTAGCTAATAATAACAAAAAATAACAATTGTGAGTTTTTGTGACTCGGTAATTATTGCTTTAAATATTCGGAAAGTAGTGCCTCGTCAATAACGATATTTTCTGGAAGAATACGTAAGCGGTACTGACTTTCGCCAACAAAAGTTATGAGGTCTTTACGATGTAATTTGTCATCTTCATTTAAATTCAGAATACTATTTATGTTGTCTATAATTCTGGTTAAGTAAGTCTGACTTTTTATTTCTCCACCAGAATTTACAATGATGCATTGTTCATTTGCCTGAAGATGTTTTCTTCTGTAGGCAAAATTTAGGAGGTTTTTGTATTGAGTTGTTTTAGATCCAAAATCTATTCTTGCGTCATAAATACCTCTGGAAGGAATACTTAATTGTATAAGTGACCAGTCTATGAACTTAATGCGCATTTCGTTGGGTTTTGGTGTATGTGCTAATTCAATAACCCAACTTGTTGCTAACACTAAAAATACGGCTACTAGTGATGTTTTGGTGATAATGCGTATGAGGTGGTTGTTGAATCCATCATCTAGTACTACAATTACATCGTGCAACTGCGAATAGAATAATAGAAAGATAACAATTACAGAAATTACAGCAACTAGTTTTAAGCCACGATACATAAAAGTTCTAAAGAACGAGATACCCATCAATATGCATAAGAATGTAGTAAGTAATACGTCTGGAATAGAAGTGATTTTAATACCGTTATAGACAGTGTTACCTATGGTGGAGGACAACACAATTGTAAGTGATGCAACAATTAAAATTATAACAGCAATGATCTTTACATTCTTTTCGTTTCTGTAAATAAATGCAGGAGCACTATGAAAATAATACAGTGCCAATAACCAAAACAGGTTGTTAATAGTAGATAACAGATTTACTCCAACTTGATAAGTAAGGGTGTCTGCGAAGGTGAAATAGTTAGCAGCATATGCCCAGATTCCTGAGAAGACCCATATTAACATTCCGAAGCTCAAGTATAGTAAACCACGATCCACACGTTTTACAGAATTACCTTCTTCTAATACCAGCCTAAAACGCTTTCTAATGTTGTAGTAAATAGCCAGAAGAAGGATCGCGCCAATAAGTGATATGCAAATATGTGATACGTTATGAAACTGGGTTACCTCGATCATGTTTATGACAGAATCTTATTTACAAGGTTTTGTTTTGCGGTTTGATCATCACCAAAAAGCCATTGCAATACATTATCTTCCCACATTTCGTCTTTCTCTTGTTCGGTAATAATGTTTCTGTCAATCGCCAGATCAAGAATTTTTCCTGGATATGATGATTGCACATCGCTTTCCATTTCACCTAAGGGATAAGGATCATCTAAACCAATAAGCACTTGCTTAGAGGTTTGATTTTTTACCAGAAGTTCTAGTGATCCAGTATCATGAACCAAAGTGTCGAAGAAGATGTTTTTATGTCCAACAGCTTTTCTTGGGTGTTCTTTACCTTCAAAAAGATCGGGTCTTCCATCAAATCCTTGAATACGTCTACCAAGATTCATTTGTGCTAACTGACCACCATGAGCAAAACAAATACGCATGTTAGGGTACTTTTCGTAATAACCATTTAAGGTTAAAAAGTGATAGGCATCAGCACATTGTGCGAGCATCCAGATAAGGTGAAATCTCCAAGAGGTATTTTCCAGCTTGATAAATTTTTCACCATCGTAAGGGTGAATTTCAACTGCAAGATTGTATTTGTCGGCTAACTCAAAAATTGGCTCATTTTCTTCATCAAAAATGCAACGCCAAGTACCAATAGTATCCATGTAGTGAGTTGGTAAACACAATAAACGCATGCCTAATTCTTCAACACAACGCTCAATTTCCCAACATGCACCTCTTACAAATCCAGGATGCACCACAAAACCTGTAGTGAATTTACTTGGATTTTCATGTTGAACTCTGGCGTTAAAGTCATTTTGAAAACGAAGTGCTTGCTTCATTTCTTCTAAACGGAGTCCGTTACCATAAAGTTGTGATAGATTTAAAACTACTGCATGATCAATATTAAATCGATCCATCCATTCTAACTTCTCATTTAAGAAGAAACTTGAATCTGTTACAGGACGTTTCCAGTCCTTTTGTAGCATGAATTTTTTATCCTCGTCTACCCAAAAGATGCCTTTGTCTTTCATAAATTGAGGAATTTCCTCAGGGTAAGGAAGTAGGTGTGAATGACCGTTTATACGAAGTTTTCTTTTACTCATAATTTATTGCTATGTCATACTGAGCGTAGTCGAAGTATCTTATTAGAGATTCTTCACTTACATCTCGACTACGCTCGATGTGACAGTTTAGAATGACATTATTTTACAGTTTTTTAGGAGGTTGCATAACAGCGCCACAATTATCACAAGTACGTTGTTCATCATTACCATAGTACTTGTCAAATATTACAGGCATATCTGTTTCAATATTGTCCAATTCAAATTTTTCGCGATACAATGGATGGTTGCAATTTTCACAGTACCATTCCAAAGCATCCATCATCTCTTTAGCACGAGGATATTCTATTACCAAACCAACAGTATTAGCACCACGTTGCGGTGAATGCGGTACTTTTGGAGGAAGTAAAAATATATCTCCTTCTTTAATATGAATATCTTTTGGGACACCTTCATCAATGACCTTTAAAACCATATCTCCTTCTATTTGATAAAAGAATTCTGGAGTTTCGTTATAATGATAATCCTTTCTGCTGTTAGGGCCACCAACAACCATGACAATAAAATCACCATCTTTCCATACACATTTATTACCTACAGGTGGTTTTAATAAATGTCGATTCTCTTCTATCCAATCTTTAAAATTTAAAGGCGAAACTAGTTTACTCATTTTTAATACTTTTATTTGTCATCCTGAACTTGATTCAGGATCTTATTTTAATTCAATTTCAGTATAGTGGATTCCGTATCAAGTACGGAACGACAAGTGCTATAAAGTTACAAAGATTTTGTTCTTCCTCCATCTACTGGAAGATTAATGCCATTAATATAACTTGCAGCTTCACTTGCTAAAAAGGTAATAGCATTAGCTATTTCCTCTGGTTGGGCAAATCGTTTTGCAGGAACAGAACTTTTCATTCCGTTAGAAGCTTCTTCAATAGTTTTTCCAGTTTTTGCTGAAATGTTTTTAATGATTTCATTTAATCGTTCGGTAGAGGTTGCTCCTGGCAAAACGTTATTTACTGTAATTCCAAAACCTCCTAATTCGTTGGCCAGAGTTTTACTCCAATTAGCCACAGCACCTCTTATAGTGTTGCTAACCCCAAGTCTGTCTAAAGGTTGTTTTACAGATGTGGAAATAACATTGACTATTCGCCCAAAACCAGCTTCTTTCATAAATGGGACAACGGTTTGAGCTAATACATGATTACACTTTAAATGTTGTGTAAAAGCACTTTCAAATTCGTCTATTTCAGCATTAAACACAGGGCCTCCTTTTGGGCCTCCAGTATTATTCACTAAAATGTGGAATCCGTGATTTTCAGAAATATAGCTTGATACTTTTTCTCTTAAATCTTCTGGATTAGAGAAATCTGCAACGATATAGCTATGGTTTCTGTGTGAGGGTAACTCCGCTAGAACTTGTTTTAGTTTTTCTTCATTTCTGGCAACCAAGGTCACATTAGTGCCCTCTGCTGCAAGCGCTAAAGCTGTCGCTTTTCCAATTCCTTGTGTGCTTCCACATACCAAGGCGTTTTTATTGTTTAAGTTTAAGTTCATATTCTTATAATAACTTTAATATCTTTTTACTCATAGGTTTTGTGATGGAGTAGAAGTAATTTATAAAATGTCCTTCTTCATCAACTATATATTTTTGAAAATTCCATTTTACTGAAGAGTTTTTACTTCCATTCAGTTCTTTGGTCGTTAGCCATTTGTAAAGTGGATGTTGCGTATCACCTTTTACATCGATTTTTTCGGTTAGTAAAAAATCTACACCGTAATTCATTCTACAAAATGACTGTATTTCTTCTTCTGTTCCGGGTTCTTGAGCTCCAAACTGATTGCATGGTGAACCAATGATCATTAATCTGTTTTTTTGAGTATTGTAAAGCTCTTGCAATCCGTCATATTGATTGGTAAACCCACATTTAGATGCTACATTAACGAACAATAGCTTCTTTCCACGAAACTCATTCAGGTCGATAGGAGAGCCTTTAATATCATTGATTTTGATATCATAAATTGAAGACGTTGGTTGTTTCTTTTCTTTATTCAACATTATGTTCGTAAACTTTTTTAATTGTATCGCTCATTTTTTCCATCAACATAGCTGGATTCTTTACAGCTTCAAAACCAAATTTTTCGTAAAGACCGTGAGCATCTCTTGTGGCTAGCATCCATTTATGAATATTTACTAAAGGTTCGTGTTTTAATACTTGATCAATTAATAATTTTGAATAGCCTTTTCCTTGGTACTCGTCTAAAACAAATACATCTAGTAAATAGGCAAAGAACACCTTGTCTGTCATTACTCTGCAATAGGCTATTTGTTTTTCTTTATGAAATAACCCGAAATTTATAGAACTATGAAGCACTGTTTTTTGCTCTTCAAATGTTCTTGAAGCTCCCCAATACGAATCTTTAATAAAGCTATAGATCGCTTCAAGATTCATGTCTTCAGTATTAGTAGAGTAGTATATGTCCTTTTGTAGTTCTTCCATTGTTTTGTTTTGTCAGGTCGAGCGCAGTCGAGACCTATTCTTTATTTGAATCATATTTTGAATGTGTAGCATTTCTACACTCTGCAAGTATTTGTAGCATATCAAAATCTTCATTAGCTAAAGCAATTTTTTTCTTTGCGCTCCAATTTTTTATTTTTTTCTCAAAATAGATTGCTTGTTTTATATCATTAAATTCTTGTTGAAAAATTAACTTCAGAGGTCTTCTTTTATATGTGAAACAACTTTTATTCATTCCGTTTTTATGTTCTTCAAGTCTTCTTGCAATATTGTTTGTAATACCAACATAAGTTAATCCATCTGAGCAAAGTAGTATGTATACAAAATAAATTCTCATTATTAACCTCTCGACTGCGCTCGAGGTGACATTCAATTAATTTAATATTTAATACAAACATTTTTAGGTTCTGTAAAGAAACGTAAGGCTTCAAATCCGCCTTCACGACCTACTCCAGAATCTTTAACACCACCAAAAGGTGTTCGAAGATCTCGCATTAACCAAGTATTCACCCAAACGATACCAGCTTGTAATTTGTTGCTCATACGCATAGTGCGCTTCAAGTCATTAGTCCATAAAGTAGCAGATAAACCGTATTTAACCTTATTAGCCATTTCTAAAACTTCCTCTTCAGAATTAAAAGGCATGATGGTCACCACAGGACCAAATATTTCTTCTTGATTTACACGACATTCGTCTGAAGGCACTTCTATAATAGTGGGCTCCATATAATAGCCATTTTCGTGTCCTTCAATAGTTAACTGATTCCCACCATGCAATACTTTTCCGCCTTCTTCTTTAGCAATTTCAACATAATTCAATACTTTTTCAAGATGAGGTTTTGAAACTAAAGCGCCAATTTTTGTCTCCTCAGCCAATGGATGTCCCACTTTTTGTTTGCTAACAGCATTGGTGAAATCAGTTTTGAATTGCTCGTATATTGAAGCTTCCACAAAAATTCGACTACCACATAAACAAATTTGTCCCTGATTAGCAAACGAAGAGCGTACGGTTGTTTTTAGCATGTCCTCATAATCGCAATCCGCAAAAATGATATTTGGGTTTTTACCGCCAAGTTCTAGGGATAATTTTTTAAACATTGGTGCTGCTGTTCTGGCAATGTGTGTGCCAGTAGCTGTACCACCTGTAAAAGATATTGCTTTAATATTTGGATGCTCCACAATGGCTTGACCTGTAGAAGTACCAAGTCCGTGAACAATGTTTAAAACGCCTTTTGGTAATCCAGCTTCTGTGCAAATGTCTCCTAAAAGATAAGCTGTCATTGGTGTAACCTCACTTGGTTTTGCAACTACACAGTTTCCAGCTGCAATGGCTGGAGCAATTTTCCACGAGAACAAATAGAGTGGAAGGTTCCATGGTGAAATACAGCCAACAACTCCAATAGGTTGTCTGAGTGTGTAGTTTATGGCGTTTTGACCAACACTTTCATGACTTTCACTTGCAAATTGTGTTATAGCATTTGCAAAAAAACGAAAGTTGCTCGAAGCTCTGGGAATGTCCACAGCTTTGGCTAACCATAATGGTTTTCCGTTGTCTTTACTTTCTGCTTCTGCTAAACGATCTAGGTTTTCTTCAATGAGTTCTGAAACACGTAACATAATCCTGCTGCGTTCTTCTAAAGTAGTTTGCGACCACTTTGAAAAAGCAGACTGAGCACTTTTGTATGCCTGTTCTACATCTTCTTTTGAAGAATTCGGAATTTGACAATACACCTCTCCATTAGACGGATTGTAGTTGTCAATCCACTCATTATTGATTGGGTTTACATATTGACCGTTTATGTAGTTTTGGATGTTCATTTATATAATATTAAATAACGAGTTTTTTTTCTAACCAACCCATTGGTATTTCTTCATTACAAAATTCTAGATGAATTACACGTCTATCATATTTAGAAACCGATTTTTCTGAAGCATGTAATAATAGAGGTTTCATTAACATAACTGCCCCTTTATCAACTTTACATAGCTTTTCCTCTAAATTAGTTTTTTTGAAATTTTCGTCAATTCTAATTAATCCTTTTTTGTGAGAGCTTTTAATCACTTTTAAAGCACCATTTGTTTCATCTGTTTTGTCTAAATGTAGTCTGAATGTTATAGTGTTTTCTAATACATTTTGAGGAGGAATTACTCCTAATTGACCGTCTTTACTTGTCCATTTAGAGAAACCGTCAAATGGAATCTTTTTTAATGCACTTATACTAATATCTTGATGGTAATTTACAAACCAATTTGACATTTTAGGCTTATTAAAATAAATAGCTTTACTTAAAAAGTAACTCCTATCACAAATTGAATGGTAAAGTTTATTGAAATTAGGGTTGTTGAAAATTATATCTTTGATCTTAGGTGACTTATTTATTAGTTGCCTTTTTGCATAGGTTTCACCAGAATCACCAATTAACTCCAATAATTGTTCAATTTCATTAGAGTTAAAAATTGATCTAGTAATTGAAAAACCATTTTCAATTAATTCTTTTTTATGCGTTTTTAAAGAACTCATTGTTTCTTATAAGCAGTCACTTTTATCTCCACTACTAAATCTGGGTGTGGTAGTTGATGAACAGCTACTGTTGTACGTGTTGGTCCAGTTTCTTTATCGAAAAACTCAGCATACGCTTTATTATAACCAGCAAAATCATTCATGTTTACTAAGAATGTCGATACATCTACCACATCTTTAAGTGATGCTCCTACTTTTTGCAAATTGGCATCTATGTTTTTAAGAACTTCACGCGTTTGTACTTCAATGTTTAAACGTTTGGTTCCCATTTCGTCAATAATATCAACGCCTGCAATAGAATTATCTGGTCTTCTAGAACTAGTTCCAGAGACGAAGATAAAATCGCCTACTACTTTTACATGTGGATAAGCGCCTCTTGGTGTTACCTTAGTTTCTGCGGAAGCAGGAATCTTATTTTTTTTGTTACTCATACTTTTTATTTGTTTTACGTTCATTTTGTCTTGATACAAAACCCTTCGACTGCGCTCAGGATATACCAAGCCAAAAAATCAAATTGAAATAAGGAATTTTTCATTTTATGAAAACCAAAAATAAAATCTAAATTTCCTCCAAGGCTTCGGAAATTATTAACGATTTGATTTTTATATTCTACATTTCAATGTTCAATTCTTCGAATTGATTATTATTTATTTTCACTAATCACTAATCACTAATCACTAATCACTAATCACTAATCACTAATCAATGATGCATAGTCTTTGCAATTCTATCTTCGTCTAAAATATTTTCAGTTTCTCTATTTACTTTATCCAAAATTTCTCTTAATTGTTCTTTTGTCATATCGAGCGAAGTCGAGATGTCATTATCAGCAATCATATTTAAAATGGCTTTGTCTTGTGCGCGACCTTTGGTCATAGCTTCATTATATCCAATATCCTCATTAAAGGTAACCATAGAATATTTTGAAAAATACTTTTCAGGGAAATGTTTTTCCAGATCCATTTCCAACTTTCTCTTTTGTTTAAAAATTGGATTTGCCACGTGGTCACGCATTTCGTAATAATTCTCTTCTGCAAGATCACCAATAGCATCTGCATTGGCTTTTCTTAGGTTTTCATAGGTTTTAAAAATGGTTTCCCAATCGCCTTCATGCTGATCTATAATACCATCAAGTACAGCTACGTCTTCAAAAGAAGCGTTCATCCCTTGTCCATAAAAAGGAACTACCGCATGGGCTGCATCTCCCATTATTAGGGTATTGCCTTTGTAGTGCCAAGGCGAACATTTTATAGTTCCTAAAGCACCTGTTGGGTTATTGGCGAATTCTTCAGCAATATTTGGAATTAACGCCAATGCATCTGGGAATTGCTTTTGGAAAAAGTCTTTTATTTTTTCTTCAGTGTCCAGTTCTTTAAAATTATAGTTACCTTCTTCATGACCTAAAAATAGTGTTACCGTAAAGCTACCGTCTAAATTGGCTAGCGCAATTAACATATATTCACCACGAGGCCAAATATGTAAATAATCTTTACTGATGAGGTGATTACCGTCTGGTGATGCAGGAATTTCTAATTCTTTATAACCATGCGTTAAAAAGTTTTGAGAATAGCTAAATAAGAATTTACGTTGTAGAAAATAACTTTTTCTTAATTCTGAACCTGCACCATCTGTTCCAAAAATTATATCTGAAGTAACTTTAAAATCTTCGTTAGTCGTTGTGTTTTTAAAGAATGCAGTATTAGTATCTAGATCGACATTTGTACATTCATTATTAAAATGAATGGTAAGGTTATCAAACTTATCGGCTTCAGTTAAGAGCATTCCGTTGAGATCACCTCTAGAAATGGAGTTGATGTATTCCCCTTCACGTCCAGAATAATTTGATGCAAAAGTATTGCCTTCTAGATCATGCATCAAACGACCTATCATAGGAATACAAATCTCTCGGGCTTTTTCTTCAACACCAGCTAAACGTAAGGCTTTAAAGCCTCTATCTGATAACGCAAGATTAATTGATTTTCCTGCTGAAATATCTGTAACGCGTAAATCTGGCCTGCTCTCGTAAACATTTACTGTGTAACCACGTTGTGCTAAACGTAAGGCTAATAGAGAGCCACATAATCCTGCGCCAATTATTAAGATGTTATCATTTTTAGTACTCATTCAAAATATCTTTTAATTTTTCAACCATTCTAAACACGTCCACAAAACTATTATACAAAGGTACAGGAGCACAACGAATTACATCTGGTTCTCTCCAGTCTGTAATAATATGTGCATCTGTTAATTTTTGATGCAAGCTTTTATCGGCATCTTTAACTTGAATAGATAACTGACAACCACGTTCTTTTGGGTTACTCGGAGTGATTATTTTTATTTTTTCATTGTTCAGTTCGTTGATCAAAAACTCAAAATAGCCTGTTAACTTTTCTGATTTTTCTCTTAGAGACTCCATTCCAACTTCATTGAACATATCTAGCGACGCTTTAATTGCTGCCATAGATAAAATAGGAGGATTGCTTAATTGCCAACCTTCAGCTCCAGGCATGACATCAAGAGGTTGTCGCATGTTGAAACGCGTTTCTTTATTATGGCTCCACCAACCTGCAAAACGTTTTAGGTCTTTGTTATGGGCATGTTTTTCATGAACAAAAAGTCCTGCTAAACTACCTGGGCCTGAATTCATATACTTATATGTACACCAAGCGGCGAAATCAACTCCCGAATCATGAAGGTTGGGTTGAATGTTTCCTGCGCCATGAGCGAGATCAATACCAACCATACAATTTTTGGCATGTCCTAATTCTGCTATGCGTTTTATGTCTAAATATTGTCCTGTATAATAATTTACGCCACCAATTAGTAATAAAGCAATTTCATCACCTTGGGTTTCAAGAATAGCTTCTAAATCTTCAATATGTAATAATTCTTCGCCTTCTCTAGGCTTCCACTCAATAAGTCCTTCGTTTGCATCAAACCCATGAAATTCTAATTGTGTTTGAACAGCATAACGATCAGAAGGGAAGGCATCACTTTCAATTACGATCTTATATTTTGTTTTGGTTGGTTGATAAAAAGATACCATTAACAAATGAAGATTTGTTGTCAAGGTATTCATGATCACAACTTCTATAGGTTTAGCGCCAACAACCTTTGCCATTGATTCCGTAAGGAATTCGTGATATGGCATCCAAGGGTTCTTTGCTTCAAAATGCCCTTCTACACCAAGGTTTGCCCAATCCTTCAGTTCTTGCTGAATGTATTGTTCCGTAGTTTTAGGTTGTAAACCAAGCGAGTTTCCTGTAAAATACAACCAATTATTACCATTCTTGTCTTTTGGAATATGGAACTGCTCTCTGTAATGTTTTATTGGATCTTGCTGATCTAATTGTTGTGCGTATTCTAGTGTTGCTTTGTGCATTTTTAACTGTAAAAACTAAAAAAATATAAAATTGTTTCAATATGTGAAACGCTGTTTCAAATTTAAGTATTATTTTTGAAACATCATACCATTTTAAGTTAATCTATTTTATAGAATAATTAATGAACGACGATACTAAAGATCTAAACATGTCTGTTATAAAAGCTTTCTCCCTTTTAGAAGCTTTTACTGGAGAGCAGCAAAAATGGGGTGTGAGGGAATTAGCTAAAAAAGTAGGCTATAATAAAACAACGACGTTTAGATTGTTGCGAACTTTGGAGTCTTTGGGTGCTGTTCAAAAAGGTGCTGATGATAAGTATATTTTAGGATTAAAGTTGTTTGAATTAGGAAATCTGGTTTCTATTCATAAATCGTTACGACAAATGTCTCGTGTTCCTTTAGAGCATATTGCCAAAGAAATTACTGAGACCATTCACTTTGGAGTGCTAAAAAACAATCAGGTGCTGTATTTAAATAAAGCAGAAAGTCCGTTAGGCTTAAAAGTGAGTACGCAAATAGGCTCTTATCAAGATGCGTATTGTTCTGCTATAGGAAAGGTGTTGTTGGCATATTTGAATGATTCGGAATTGACTTCTTATTTAGAAGAAGTTGCTTTAATACCACAAACTGAAAATACAATTACTAAAAAGGCTGAGCTCAGAACAGAATTAAATAAAATAAAGAAACAACGCTATGCGCTTGATATGGAAGAGCTTGAGCTTGGGCTTATATGTATTGCTATTCCAGTATTTAATCAACAAGGCGATGTTGTTGCAGCGATAAGTGCTTCAGGACCTTCTAGCCGATTTAAGGCAGAAAAGGTCAATGATTATCTTGATATTTTGTTTAGAGGTTCAGCTCAGTTGGAAGAAAAATTGAAAGACTTCAATTAGTCTTTCAATGCTACTTTTATATCTCGAAGTAATAAATTCCAATCACCTTCAGCTTTTTTATGAGATTGCGCAATTTTTATACCTCCAAACTCTCCGTAATCTTCAAATGTATTAGATAATGAAGGTTCAGGTGCATTTCCTTTTCTGAAACTCCATTCTTGAATTATATGATTGTCGTCAAAGTAAATATCATAAGCGTCACCTGGCGTATAGCCACCTTCATTAGAATAAGTTATTGTTAGTTTATTTAGCTCTACTTGTTTTACTGGAGATGTGGCCTTTTCAACCTCTGAAATTGTAGTGCCTTCATCCCATAGTAATTGAAACGGAATCAACGCCCAAAACTTATCATTTATAAAAGCTCGATCACTTTTTATCGCAATAGAATCCATATTATTTCTATTGTAATTAAATACAATGGTATCACGTTTTAGGGTAATGTCGTTTGTATTAGGGTTCCATTGCCATAAACGACCACTATTAGGGTTGTCTGCTTTTCCGCCAAATCTAAATTGTATAGATGTTACGTTATCCCAATGTTCGTAACCATGAGCATTAGCAATTTTTTGTACGGTAGTTAATTCTTCTTTTTGAGGTGATTCAGTTTTTGTTTCCTTGCAAGAAATAAAACTTATAATGATCAGTAGTGTGAGTAGACGTTGCATTTTAGTGTTTTGTTCAAAAATAAGAAACCTAAAATAAATGAATTTCTTGAAACTAACTTTTCCCGATAAAAGTATCGAAGTATTTGCTCGTTTTATTTTGGTCTTATCAGACTAAAAACCAAAATTCTTTTATTTAGATTCCCGTTTTCACGGGAATGACAATTTCAGAGGAAACCCCGCAGCAAGCTGCGAGGAATTCTTTTCGATTAAATAGATATGTATTATTTTAGGCACTCAAAATTTAGTTATGAGTAAGGAACAAGATTATTTTGAAGTAAATAAAGTAACGTGGAATACGAAAGTACAAGTGCATGCTGAAAGTGAGATGTACGATCTTGAAGCTTTTAAAAATGGTAAGAGCTCATTAATGAAGTACGAACTTGACGCTTTAGGAGATGTAAAAGGAAAATCGCTGTTGCATTTGCAGTGTCATTTTGGGCAAGATACCTTGAGTTGGAGTAGGATGGGAGCTAAGTGTACAGGAGTAGATTTAAGTGATGAAGGCGTTAAGTTGGCTCAAAAACTAAATGCTGAACTTAGGCTAGACGCCGAATTTGTGTGTTGTAATGTGTTGGATACGTCAAAACATATTGAGGATACTTTTGATATTGTATTTACTAGTTATGGCGTGATTGGTTGGTTACCAGATCTAAAACCTTGGGGTAAAATGATTGCAGAACGATTGAAATCTGGAGGAACCTTTTTTATGGCTGAATTTCACCCAATAGTATGGATGTTTGATTATTTAGAAACACCTGCAAGCATGAAATATGGTTATATGCAAAAGGAAGTTATTTATGAAGAATATGAAGGCACCTATGCTAACCAAGATTCAAAAATGGTAACTAAAGAATATGGTTGGAATCATGGTTTAGGTGAAGTTGTTTCAGCCTTGACTGAAGCTGGTTTGCATATAGAGTTTCTTAAGGAATATGATGAAAGTCCTTATGATGTATTACCTAACTTGACCAAGACTGAAAATAATATGTATGTCTCAAAGGATAAGTTATACCCTTTGATATTTACGTTGAAGGCTACGAAGTTAAAATAAGAGTTTGATCATTTGTTTAATGATCAAACCTTGGCTTAGTAAAGTGTAGTTATTTCAGTATTTTATGAAGTAGTGAGATGTTTTTCACATAAATTACTGCATAAATCTAAGATAAGCTTTAATATCCTCGATTCCTTATCCGAGAAAATTCTTTGCCCATCTTTTTAGCCAGATTATCTAATTTAGTGAGATCGAGTCCTGATTTTGTCAGAGCTTCAGCGTTATACAATTTTTTTACCATATATTTTCTAAAACCCATTACTGCTTGTTCTTCATAAAGAATATTGTCTAAATCATCAGCTTTATAAATTTCATAATAATTTAGACCATCGACAGCTATCCATTTGAAATATAGTAAATTACTGTCTTTTAGGTCATTTATATAGAATGAGCCTCTAACAGATTTATCATCTTCTATTTTTCCATACTCTTGTTTATTAATAGAAATTATGCCTTTTTTAATTTTAACTTTTTGTCCATAAGAAATAACTGTTGATAAAGTGAATAAGAATAATAATGTAATTTTTAATTGTTTCATTTTAAATTTAATTTTTAATAAATGAGTATATTCTAATGTAGCTTAACTTTTGATGTGTATATCGTTAAGCGAATTTAGCAGTTTTCACTTACAAAATCAAATAAATAAAAATCAATTCAGGTTAGTGATCCTCTTTCAAAAGATGTGGAAATTTTTCTTTAAACCTGTTTAATCTTGGAATTGAAATTCTTCTAATATATGAGCTGTTTGGGTGTAGCCTTTCATAGTCTTGATGATAATCTTCTCCAACCCAAAACTTTAAAAATGGCATTACTTCAGCTGCTAAACGTTTGTCTAACTTTTTAGAAAGCGCAGCTTTTTTACTTAGAATTATCTGCTTCTGCTCTTCGTTTTGATAGAAAAGTATAGAACGATATTGTGAGCCAATATCTGGACCTTGACCATTTACTTGTGTGACATTTTGAGATCCAAAATACACATCAACCAAAGTGGCAAAATTTACAACTTTAGGGTCGTAAATTACTTCAACAGCTTCTGCATGACCTGTTTTACCTGTATTGCTACTCTCGTAAGTTGGGTTTAGGGTGTGGCCTCCAGAATAGCCATTTATTACTTCATCAACACCTTTTACACTTTCGTAAATTGCTTCAACGCACCAAAAGCAACCACTTGCAAAATAGGCGCGTGCTTTTCCATTTTGTAAAGCAACTTCTACAGGGTCTGCGTTCATGAGTCCGTTTTCTATATTAGATTTTTTAGATGTTGCTTTTGTTGTTTGTGCATTGTTTTGACAACTAAAAAATGTTATCAATACAAAAGTTAGAAGGAAAGATGTCTTTTTCATTTTATAATGTGTTTTGCAATTCTGTCGAACAAAAAATAAAAACTTAACAAGAATTAGTTTTAGGAAAATAAAAAAGCCTTTACAAATTTGTAAAGGCTTCATGTATATGTAATCAAATCTAAACTTATAGTTTAGAGAACAGTTTTTCCATTTTTTCTTTTTGCTCAGTCGCAAGCATTTCATCTACTAATATACGTCCACTGTGCTCGTCAGTAATGATCTTCTTGCGAGAAGCAATTTCTGCTTGTACCTGTGGTGGAATAGTAAAGAATGATCCTCCAGAAGCACCTCTTTCAATTGGTACAACTGCTAATCCGTTCTTTACATTTTTACGAATACGTGAGTAAGCAATTACTAATCTTTCTTCAATTGTAGATTTATACTCTTCAGATTTCTTTAAAAGTGCTTCTTCTTCTTTCTCAGTTTCAGCAAGAATAGCATCTAATTCACCTTTCTTGTGTTTTAAATGTGTTTCTCTTTCTTTTAAACGAGATTTTGTAGTGTCAATAACCTCTTTTTTCTGTTCTATTTGAGCATTAAATTCTTTAATATGCTTTTCAGCTAATTGAATCTCTAACTCTTGAAATTCAGTTTCTTTAGTTAAAGAGTTATACTCTCTGTTATTTCTAACATTCTTTTGTTGCTCTGTATATTTTTTAATCAAAGCTTTAGCTTCTTCGATTAAGTTTTTCTTGTTTTTGATTTGCTCGTCTAGGTCTACAAGACTATCATCTAATTTTTGAAGTCTTGTGTTTAATCCTTCA
Organism: Flavobacteriaceae bacterium; assembly: GCA_030148025.1. Classification (GTDB taxonomy): domain Bacteria; phylum Bacteroidota; class Bacteroidia; order Flavobacteriales; family Flavobacteriaceae; genus JASBUG01. The sequence goes on from JASBUG010000029.1 coordinate 145,821, forward strand.
ACTTCGTCTTCTAAATCACGTACTTCTAAAGGAAGTTCTCCTCTTACATTTCTAATTTCGTCAACGCGAGAGTCAATTAATTGTAAATCGTATAACGCTCTTAATCGCTCTTCTACAGTAACTTCTTTCTTTTTAGCCATGCTTATAAATACTTTACAGGATTGGTATTTGTGTTTGATAAAATGATTGCAAAATTAGGAATTTTTTTTGTAAGATACGCTACTAAAAGATTTTTTGTGTATTGCTCACTTTCGTAATGGCCAATATCTGCTAGTAATATGTTATTTTCCGCCTGGAAAAAATCGTGATATTTTAGATCGGCAGTAATATAAACGTCAGCTCCAGAAGCTTTTGCAGCCGAAATACCAAAGCTACCAGAACCTCCTAAAACGGCAACTTTTTTAATGTCTTTATTTAGCAATGCAGAATGCCTAATACACTCTGTTTTCATAGTTTTCTTTAAATAATTTAAGAAATCTGTTTCAGACATAGGCGATTTTAGTTCGCCTACCATACCAATGCCTATGTGCTGATTTTTGTTTTCTACAGTTGTGATCTCATAGGCTACTTCTTCATATGGATGATTTTTAAATAAGGCTTGAAGTATTTTTGACTCTAAGTGTTTAGTATAGGTTAAGGTTAATTTTGTTTCAGGTTCGAATCGTGTTGTTCCTTTTTCACCTATAGTTGGATTAGATTGTTCATTACCGTTAAAAGTGCCAACTCCTTCAATATTAAAGCTACAATTATCGTAATTACCAATAGATCCTGCACCAGCACTAAATAGCGCGTCGCGTAGGGTAGCAGCTTTTTCTTTTGGGACATAAGTCGTGAGTTTTTTTATAGTAGATGCTTGAGGTATTAGTATCTGTCTGTTTACAAGCTCAAGTTGTTCACAAATTCTGTCGTTTACACCTTGTAGAGCATTGTCTAAAGCCGTGTGAATGGCATAAATAGCAATATCATGTTTAATTGCTTTTAAAACCACACGCTCTACATAAGTTTTACCTGTTAGCTTCTTTAAACCTTTAAAAACGATAGGATGGAAACTAACTATTAGGTTGCATTTTTTATCTATAGCTTCATCGACAACAGCTTCCAGAGTGTCTAAGGTTACCAGTATTCCTGATACCTCGTTATTTTTATCGCCTACCAAAAGGCCAACATTGTCAAAATCTTCAGCATAAGCCAAAGGAGCTAAGTCTTCTAAATGGTCAATAACATCTTGAACAATCATGTGTTTTATGTTTAAGCTCAAATATAAATAATTACTATCTTGGTCACCTACTAATTTATAAATCATTTCGGTTTCTTGGTATGAAGCTGCTTCGAAAATTATTATTTCCTATAGTTCCAATTTATCATGGTGTTACCTGGTTGCGCAATATTGGTTATGATAAAGGCATTTTGAAGTCGAAATCGTATGATTTTCCCGTGATTTGTGTGGGGAATTTAAGTGTTGGTGGTACTGGAAAGTCTCCAATGATAGAATATTTAATTAGATTATTGAAGGATGAGTATAAAATAGCCACATTAAGCAGAGGTTATAAAAGATCGACCCAAGGTTTTCAAATAGCCAATGATCAATCTAGTGCTTTAACAATAGGAGATGAGCCTTATCAGTTCTTTAATAAGTTTAAAGATATTATAGTAAGTGTAGATGCTAATAGACAAAATGGTATTTCTAAACTAAGACAGCTGAATTCGAAACCAGATGTGATTTTGTTAGATGATGCTTTTCAGCATAGAAAGGTTGAAGCTGGTTTCAATATACTTTTAACAAAGTACAACAATTTATATGTTGATGATTTTGCATTACCAACAGGCGATTTAAGAGAACCTAAATCTGGAGCTAAACGAGCCGATGTTATTATTGTTACTAAATGTCCAGATAATATATCTGAAGAAGAAAAAACTAGCATAGTTAGGCGATTAAAACCAGAAGCAAATCAAACCATGTTTTTTAGCTCTATTTCGTATTCTAATAAGATCTTTTCCAAAGACACTGAAAAAGAATTAGAGCATTTAAATCACACCGAATTTACGTTGATTACTGGAATTGCTGATGCTTCACCTTTGGTAAATCATTTAAAGAAATTAAGCTTTAATTTCGAGCATCTTAACTTTAAAGACCATCATGTGTTTAGTGATACAGAGCTGAATGCATTAGCTGAAAAATCATTAATTATCACTACCGAAAAGGATTTTGTAAGGTTAAAAGACGCCTTGCCTAGCGATAAATTGTTTTACCTGCCAATTGAAGCAAACATCCTAGATTCTAAATCGTTTGATGCTTTTATTAAAAACTATGTAGTTACCTGCTAGTGTTTAAAATTGAAGACGATACATTTCCAGCTAAAGCATCGTAAAGTTTTTTCTCGAAATCTTCTTGTTTAAAAGGCTTAGAGATAATATCATCAAATCCAGCTTCTTCAAACTCGTGCATTTTATCTTCAAGTGTTACAGCGGTAAGTGCAAATATGGTTAGTTCTTTGTCAAAAACACGTATTTGTTTGGTTGCTTCCAATCCGCTAATTCCAGGCATATGAATATCCATAAGCACTACATCATATTCAATTTCCTGAACTTTTTCAACAGCATCTTCGCCATTGTCAACCAGATCACAGACTAAGTTCATTTTGTTTAGAATTTTCTTAGTGATCATTTGGTTGATCTTATTGTCTTCAACAACTAATATTCTTACACTTTCAAGGTCTAGTTTGTTTAAGTCTGCAGCGTAATCTTTCTTTTTAACGCTAGCAACTTCTTGAGATTCTTCAAGAGGTATTTCTACAAAGAAACTGGTTCCTTTACCTAACTCACTTTGTAAATAAATTTTACCTTTTAATATTTTAACAAGCCCTTTTACGATTGAAAGACCTAGTCCTGTTCCACCATATTTTCTGTTAATTTGAACAGAACCTTGAGAGAAACTCTCGAACATGCTATCCTGCTTCTCTTTAGTAATACCAATACCATTGTCTTCTACTTCAAGTCGTATTGAGTGCATTTTATCTTTAACCGATAATTGACTTACTCTAACCCAAATATCTCCATCTTTGGTAAATTTAATAGAGTTACCAATTAGGTTGATTAATATTTGTGAGAGTTTTAATTGATCGCCATGAAAGATCTCAGGCAGTTTTTTGTCGTATTCAAAATGTACAAAAATGTTATTGTCTTGTGCCGAATTATTTAGTGCAGCAATTACATTTTCAACTTTATGTTTTAGGTTAAATATTTCAGGATCTAACTCTACTTTGTTGGCTTCAATTTTGTTTATTTGAAGGATATCGTTAATAAAGGTCAGTAAATAATCTCCAGAGAACTTCAACGATTTTAAATGTTGCATTTGTTCAGGCTTAGGATTTTCTTCAAGCAACATATTGGTTAAACCTGTTACTGCATAAAGCGGTGTTCTAAGCTCGTGTGTTACTGTAGATAAGAAATTAGTCTTCGTTTTTGCGGCAATCTCAGCACGTTCCTTTTCAGTTAATAATTCCTCATTTTTACGATACAACATATTATTGGTCTTAAGCCTAATGTTGTTGTTTTTATAAAGCGATAATGTAAGAAGCGACAGAATAGTAATAAGACCAACACTTAAAATGGTAGTTAATCTGTTTAAACTATCAGATTCATTCTTTTCTTTAATTTCTTCGGCTTGAGTTTGTATAATTGTGTCTTTCTTGTCCTCAGAATACTGTAATTGCTTTTCTGTAGATAAGTTAGCACTTCTCATAGCCAAAATAGAGTCGTTTAGATTTATAAACAGTTTTAAATTTGAGTTGGCTAGCTGATATTTTCCTTGTTGCTCGTATATAGTGCTTAAAAGCTGATAACTTTCGTTTAAGGTTTTTAAATGATTATTGCTTTTTGCAATAGCCGATCCTTCAAGTGTTTGATCTAAAGCTTTGTTTATTTTTCCTTCTTTTAAAGCAATATTTGCACTGTAAATAAGTGCAGCACTTTGAATTTCTGGTAAATTATGCTTTTTAGAAAGAATAATGGCCTTATCAACAAGAATTGTTGCTTCACTAAGTTTGTCTTGTTCAACATGTGCTTTTACCTCATTGAGGGTAACTTTTGCAACTAATTCATCAAGTCCTTCCTCTTCAAATATTGTTTTTGCTGATTTTAAATAATCTAAAGCATTTACAAAATCTTTTTTCTCCAGATAAATAATTCCACATATATATCTTGAAATAGCCAAATTCTCTTTATCATCAATACCTCTTTGAATATTCATGGCTTTCAAGATGGTAATTTGCGCATCTTGATACTCTTCTACGTTATATTGAAGGTTAGCAATTTTAGACAAAATAATGCCTTGTTCTTTTTCTGCTTTAATTTTCTCAGCTATATCTAACGCGTTTTCTAGCGTATGAATGGCATTAAAGAAATTGGAGTCTTTGGTTTGTTTGTCTGCCTCATTAATGAAAAATTCAATTTTATTTTTCGACAAATCAACATCGTCCTCAATGTTGGTTTGAGGGTACAACGCAGTAGTTAATAAGACTAAAAAAACAAATATGTGATATTTGATTCGGGACATTTTTAAGTCATTTTATCGACAAATATAACAATTTATTCGACAAAATGCACTTTTTAACAAAATTTCTGCATTTTATCGATAAATTAATTTTAGGATAATTTACGAATTAAATCGATAATTCTAGTTGAATACCCTGTTTCATTATCGTACCATCCAATAATTTTTACCATATTCCCAATTACAGATGTCATTTGCGAATCGAATATGCAAGAATGTGGGTTACCAATAATATCTATAGATACAATTGGATCCTCAGTATATTCCAAAATACCTTTGTATTTATTATTGGCAGCTTCTTTAAATGCACTATTAACTTCTTCAACACTTACATTTCTAGAAACATTAAAAGTAATGTCGGTTAAAGATCCATTAGCAACAGGGACTCTTATACCACAACCACCAATAACATTTGATAGTTCTGGAAAAATTTTGGTTAACGCTTTTGCGGCACCAGTAGTTGTTGGTACTATAGATTGTCCTGCAGCACGAGCACGTCTAAGATCACGATGTGGTTGGTCGTGCAAACTTTGATCTGTAGTATAGGAATGCACAGTTGTGATATACGCTTGTTCAACACCGCATAGATTTTTAATGATGTCTATCATTGGTGCAGCATTGTTAGTGGTGCAAGAAGCATTAGAGATGATATCTTCACCATTAATAATATGATCGTTTACACCTAAAACAACAGTTTGAATAGTATCTTCAGTCGGAGGGACAGAAAGAATAACCTTTTTTGCGCCATTTAAAATATGATGCTGCAGTTGTTCTTTAGATTTGTACTTGCCAGTTGCTTCTATAACAATATCAACATTAAATGACTTCCAATCTATGTTAGTAATATCCTGTTGGTTTTGTAGGTTGATCTCTGTCGAGTTTACAATAATATGATTATTGTTATGTGAAATATCTTCATTGAAAATACCATGTATGCTATCATATTTTAATAAATGACTTAATGTTTTTGCGTCTGCAAGGTCATTTATAGCTACAACTTGAATATCTGGATTGTTTTGGAGAAGTCTAAACACACGTCTGCCTATACGACCAAAACCATTTATGGCGATATTAATCATACTAAAGGATGTGTTTTTGAGCTCTGTATGAAGATCTTACTAGAGCACTACTTTCAACATGACGAAAACCTAGATCTAAACCAATTTCTTCATATTCTTTAAATTGATCGGGAGTGATGAATTGTTTTACAGGTAAATGTTTTTTGCTAGGTTGTAAATATTGTCCAATGGTTACTACATCTACTTTTGCTTCCTTTAACTCATGAAGTGTTTCAATAACTTCTTCTCTTTCTTCACCAAGTCCAAGCATGATTCCTGTTTTTGTTCGTCTTTGTCCGTTTTCTTTTAAATATTTTAAAACTCCCAAACTTCTATCATATTTTGCCTGGATACGTACCTCACGAGTAAGCCTGCGAACAGTTTCCATGTTATGAGAAATTACCTCAGGAGCAACATCTATAAGTCTATCCAGATGTTGATCTATACCTTGAAAATCCGGAATTAAAGTTTCTAGCGTCGTCTCTGGGTTCATTCTACGAACTGCTTTTACAGTTTCTGCCCACATGATACTTCCCATGTCTTTAAGATCATCTCTATCAACACTAGTTAAAACAGCGTGTTTAATCTTCATTAGTTTTATAGAACGTGCTACTTTTTCTGGTTCATCCCAATCTACAGTTTCAGGACGTCCGGTTTTAACACCACAAAATCCACAAGAGCGTGTGCAAATATTTCCAAGAATCATAAAGGTAGCAGTACCTTCTCCCCAACATTCGCCCATATTCGGGCAGCTTCCAGAAGTACAAATAGTATTTAATTTATACTTATCTACAAGACCTCTTAATTCGGTATACTTTTTACCTGTTGGAAGTTTAACTCTTAACCATTTTGGTTTTGGCTGACGCTGTACGGTATTTGAACTTGTTTCTATACTCATGAGAATTACAAATATGAGGGCAAAGATACGAAGTATTGTATTAAAAAAGTGTTATAAAATAGTAAGATACCAAATGCTAAATCCTATTAAGAACAAGATGCCTAACCAGCTTAAAATATGTAGTTTTAAGGAAGGTCTAGATGCTTCAGGTGTATGTTTGCTACTAATGAGTTTATAATTGATGATTGCATAAAAGGGAGCAGTCAAAAATGATAATATGGTTGCAATTTTTACAAGAAGTCCCATTTCAGATGCAAAAGCAAAGAAAATAATAATGGTCCCTAATACCAATAATAGTATCCAAGCTAGATAGCCTCTTTTATAATTTCTATTAAATAGAAGTTCTAAAGTTCTGTCCATAGCTCTAGGCGATGCGTCTAAACAAGTTAAAGTTGTACTAAACATAGTAGTAAAAGCAGCAATGCCTATTAATATATAGGCCCAGTCACCTAAACTGCTTGTGTACATTTCTATAAGCTGACCAGAAAATTCACCAGCTGCACTGCTAAAAGATTCTCCTGAGCCAAACATGACCAAACAACCTAAAAGTGCAAAACAGATTCCAAGAATTACTGTTCCTATATAACCAACATTAAAATCGAATAAGGCAGAGTCTGAATTAAACTCAGCATCATCTTTACGTTTTTCTACAGCCCATAATGAGTGCCAAACAGAAATATCAAGAGGAGCAGGCATCCATCCCATAAAGGCGATTAGAAATCCTATTTCAAGAGTTTCTTTTGGTAAAACTTGAGTAAAAGAAAGAGGTGTGTCATTATTAATTAAAGCAGCAACTACAGCAGCAACTGTGCTTATTGACAGAGTAATTATAATAATTTTTATTAAACTGTCTAGTAATTTATAACGGCCTATAACTAGTAAAGCGAAACTAATAGCTAATATTACTATAGTCCAAAGCTTAACACCTAATTCAGGATCAAACCCTAGATTGCCAAATAGTGAAGATGCTAATCCTGCAGTAACAATTGTTACGGCAGTTTGGATGGTGAACATAGTAGCGAAGGTTAATATAAAATATGCTACTAAAATGCCATTTCCCATTTTTTTATAACCGTCTAATAAGCTTTGACCTGTTGCCGAAGCATAACGAGGTCCAAATTGAAAGAAAGGATATTTAAATAGGTTCACTAACAGTAAAGCCCAGATTAAGCCCAGACCAAAATCGGCGCCAGCTCTTGTTGATTGCACTAAATGCGATACACCAATTGCTGCACCAGCAAATAATAATCCAGGGCCAAGTTTCTTTAAACTAAATTTCATTGTTTTTTTGAATAATTTCAGCTAATAGTTTTTTAGCTCTCAAAAGCTTTACTTTGACATTGTTCATTGGCTCATTTAGCTTTTTTGATATTTCTAGATAGCTTAGTTCTTGAAAATACCTAAGGTTAATTACTTCTTGATAATGGGGTTTTAATTTTTTTATATCCTTTAAAAGTTTAGCAAGGTTTTGCTCTGTAATAATTTTATCTTCAGGAGATGGAGATTCGTCTATAATGCGTTTAACACGTTCGTCATGATCTTCACTACTTTCGTTAGAAATAGAAGCGTTTTTCATTCTTAGAAAATCAATATGAATGTTTTTAGCAATTGTAATTAACCAAGTTTTAAACTTATACTTTTCATTATAGGAATGAATCTTATCAAAAGCTCTGGAAAATGTTTGAATTGTAATGTCTTCAGCATCATTTTCGTTACCTGTTCGTTTTAATAAAAAGCCATAAACATCATTCCAAAAAGTGTCAAGTAAAAAGTTGAAAGCTATTTGATTGTTTTCCTTAGCTTTTGTAATGGCTTGTTTTATTTCCAACGACTATGTTTTGAAGAAAGATTAGATATAAAGATAAATAATTGTGAGACAATTAAAAATAATTCTAAAAATGGAAAGAAAATAATAAGATCTTGTTCGTTGAGTGTTTTAGACGATTTTCCTAAAACAACATAAGCTGTAAGAAGTCTTATTACAAATAAAGCCAATACTAGTTTCCATTGAAATAAAAACAAAAACAGAACGATACTAAGTATCCAGAATAGCAATTGGGATAAATAAAATAATCCTAAAAGTAGTTTATGAATTGTTTTATAATGTTTTGAAGTTGAAACATGCCGTTTTTTTTGCTGAAACCAATTGCGAAAAGATGTTTCAGGAAGCGATTCTGTAAAACTGTCTTTAGAAAAGCACAGTGCTGTATTTTTAGCAGATGCTACCTGATTGACAAAAAGGTCGTCGTCACCAGATTTAATATCCATATGGTTCATAAAACCTCGTGCCTTAAAAAACTCTTCTTTTCTGTAAGCTAAATTTCGCCCAACAGCCATATAAGGCAACCCAATTTTTGTATACGAAAAATATTGAATAGCCGTTAACAAGGTTTCAAACCTAATGAGTTTGTTTAAAAAACTACCTTTTATTTTTTTGTAGGCACCATACCCAAGTACAAGCGTTTTTGTATTGGTAAAGCGGCTACTCATTTGTTTTATCCAATGTTTTGAAACGGGTTTGCAATCTGCATCTGTAAATAATAAGAAATTATGTGAAGCAGCTTTAATTCCTAATGTTAAAGCGTATTTTTTACTGCCCCAAAAAGCTTCTACAGGTTTTACATTTACAACTTTTATGTTGTTATACTTAGCTTCAAAAGATTTGATGATGTCTAAGCTATGATCTCGAGAACCATCATTAATTAAAACAACTTCAAATTCTGGATAGTCTTGATGTAAAATTGAGGGTAGAAATTTTTCAAGATTATCGGCTTCATTTTTGGCACATACAATAACCGAAACAGGAATGTTCTTCTGTTTGTAATTTTGTGATTTACCAAAAGCAAATCGGCTATAAATAAAAGCGTAAAAAAGTAATTGAATAAAAACCGTAATTATAAAAGTGTAAAATAAAATATCTAACACAATCATTAATTACTTACGAGTGTTGAGGTTCGTTACAATCTTTAAATTGATCTGGAGTTTTTCCACAAAATCCGCAAGGCTCTCCTTCAGCATTTAATACTGGGTTTTGACTAGCGCAAGTTCCAGCAAATTTACCATCTTTTTTTGCCCAAATTTTAATTGCAATACCAGCAATTGCTAAGCCTAAAAGAGCGAACGTTATGAGTAGAAGTTTCATACTTAAATTGTTTGTGCAAAGATATAGTTTTTAGTAGAAAAAGAATAAAATTAATACAATGAAATAGTATATAACATATCTTTTATTTATAGTTATAATGGACGTATAAATAAAAAGACCTTACATATGTAAGGCCTTTTATGAGTATAAACGAAAAATTAGATTATTCGTTGTTCTTTTTTAAGGAAATTTCAGCTACCGAATTTTCCAGAGATGCATCTTTATTACCGCCTTTAGGCTCAATAGTAATATTTAAGCTTAAAGCATCTTCAATGTATGGCACCGATTTTAATTTGCGATCAGCCATATCTAAAATTCCTAGATTGACCATTTTATCCTGCAATTGCGCCCATAGCTGGTATGATTGTTCTTCAGAGATTTTTGGTAATGAAACCACATCAATAAGCGATGATTTATCTACAGGGTTTATATAAGCGACCGTTTTAAGATCTTCAGCTCTGCCATTTCCGCGTAGTACGTATTTTTCTGTTTCAGGGTTATTAAGCTTCATAAGTTCTCTCATAACACCATCAAGCTTACCATTGTTATTGTTTATATCATCTCTTAGGTCAAAGATCTCTTCTGCTATAGTATTATTTTCTTGAAGAAGCTTTTGATTTTGATTATATAACATATACGACGTTCCAGCAAATATCAAAGCTGCAACACTAGCAGCAATGCCAAACCAAAAACGAGGTTTTGGTTGAGATCGTAAATGAACCACAGGTTTGTCGTCAATAGCGTCTAAAATAACATCAAGCGTGTAAGAAGGTGGTCGAACCGCTTGGGTTTTTGCAACCAATTCTAAATGATCTTGTAAAATGTTGTATTCCTCTTTAACTTCTGGATACTTAGAAATATAGGATTCTACTTCTACAGTTTCTGAAGCTGTAGTAGCTCCTATTAAGTACTTATCTAGTAAACCAGACTCTAAAAATGTATGTACTTTTTTTTCCATGACTGTATTTTTACGGATTGTAGATCTTTTTTAATTCTCTCAATCCAATTTTTAATCTGGATTTAATCGTACCTAATGGAATATCTAGCTCGTCGCTAGCTTCCTGTTGTGTCATTCCCTCAAAAAAGAGTGCTTTTAACACAGTTTGATACTTTATGTCCAGTGTTGCGACATGCTTTTGTAAATCAATAGCATCTTGATTTAAACCTGATGTCGATAACTTATATACGTTAGAATCGGCTATTTGGACTTCTTTTTCAAATTTTAAATTATGACTACGCAGTTTATCGATTGCAGTATTTCTTGCAATTCTATACAACCATGTAAATAATTTTGCTTTTTTAGGATCGTATTTTTTTGAATATCTCCAGATTTTAATAAAGCTTTCCTGAAGTGCATCCTGGGCCATAGCTTCATCTGGAGTAATCTTTGAAATTACACCTAAAAGTGATGCTGCATAATTTTCATAAATAATAGGGATGGCGCGTTTGTCGCCTTCCTGAAGTAAACTAACGATATGTTGTTCTAATTTTGAAACCAAATTGTTAATGCTGTAACATGCTTATACTCAAAATGTATGTTGAATATAGAACCATAAAATTACTAAAAACAAGGCAACAATTATACCAGAAGGATGTGACTTGGGGTAATTTGTTTCTGCTTTTACTTTTTTAAGTAACGTAAAATGTTAAATAATATTTACTTCTGCTTCTAAATTAATATTAAAAATTCGCTTTATCGTAGTTTGAATAAGCTTCGACAATTCAAAAATATCTTTTCCTTTGGCACCTCCATGATTCACTAAAACAAGTGCTTGCTTTTCATGAACACCGTAGTTTTCAAATCGTTTGCCTTTAAAACCTGCATGTTCAATAAGCCAGCCAGCAGGAATTTTTATTTCATTTTCAGAGACTATATAATTTGGGATATTAGGAAAATTAACTCTTAAAAGTTCAAAAGCTTCTTTAGAAATAACAGGGTTTTTAAAAAAACTGCCACTATTTCCAATAACTTTCGGATCTGGTAATTTTGATTGCCTAATATTGATTACGGCCTTAGAAATATCGTTAATTGTTGGTTTGGTAACCTCTAGTTTTTTCAGTTCTGTTTTAATTGCTCCGTAATCTGTTTTTAAAACATGGTCTTTAGTAGTTAGACGAACAGTCACATTTAAAATAATGTATTGGCCTTTTAAGTCGCCTTTAAAAATTGAGTTTCTATAACCAAAATCACAGTCATCTTTGCTAAATGTTTTGATAGTACCCGACGTCACATCTAGAGCTTCACATGATTCGAAAACATCTTTTAGTTCTACACCATAGGCACCAATGTTTTGAATAGGAGCAGTGCCAACATTTCCTGGAATTAAAGAAAGGTTTTCTATGCCACCATAATTATGTTTTAAGCACCACAATACAAAATCATGCCAGTTCTCTCCAGCGCTGACTTTAATTGTAACACCTGATGTTGAAGTGTTGCACACCTCAATTCCTTTAAGATCTATGTGAATAACTAGAGCATCTATATCTTTAGTAAGTAACATATTGCTACCACCGCCCAATATGAATTTTTCATCATATTGATCTAACGTCAATACCTGCTGTAGCTCTTCAACTGTTTTTACAGATACAAAGTATTTAGCCTTCGCGTCTATACCAAAAGTATTGTAGGGTTTTAAAGATGTGTTACTTGAAATGGTCATTAAGCTTTGTATTGCTTTAAAGCTTCTTTTAATATGTTTACCGAAGCAATCAAGTCTTCTTGTTTAAGTACGTATGCAATACGTACTTGGTTTAAGCCTAGTCCCTTTGTTGAATAAAAACCAGCGGCAGGTGCTACCATAATGGTTTCGCCATTCAGATCGAATTTTTCTAAAAGCCATTGAGCAAAATCATCGGCGTTTTCAACAGGTAATTCAACAATACAATAAAATGCGCCTTTAGGTTTTGCTACTTTTACACCTTCTATTTTTTGAAGTTCTTCAATTAAGGTGTTTCTTCTGGCAACATATTCTTCAATAACATCATCAAAATAACTTTGCGGTGTGTCTAATGCAGCTTCACTAGCTATTTGGGCATAGGTTGGAGGCGATAATCTAGCCTGAGCAAATTTTAGCGCAGTGTCTATAACTTCTTTATTCTTAGAAACAATACAGCCAATTCTTGCACCACACATGCTATAACGTTTAGATACAGAATCTATAACAATAGCATGATTTTCTAAACCTTCTTCCTGCATGATTGAATAGTGTTCAGAACCATCATAAGCAAATTCTCTGTAAACTTCGTCGGCAATTAGAAATAGGTCATGTTCTTTTACAATTTGCGCTAATTTTTTTATTTCCTCTTTACTGTATAAATATCCTGTTGGGTTTCCTGGGTTACATATTAAAATAGCCTTGGTTTTAGGTGTGATTAATTTTTCAAATTCTTCAATAGGAGGTAAGGCAAAATTGTTCTCTATTTTTGAAACTACAGGTACTACTGTAACTCCAGAGGCTGTCGAAAACCCATTGTAGTTAGCATAAAAAGGTTCGGGAATGATAACTTCATCGCCAGCATCCATAATACTGCCAAAAGTAAAAAGTAGTGCTTCACTACCACCAGTTGTTACGATGATTTGATCAGCATTAACATGAATATCATTTTTTGAATAGTAATGCGCAATTTTAGTTCTGTATGTTTCAGATCCTTCTGAACGACTATAGGCAACAACGTCAAGATTGTTGTTTTTTACAGCATCTAAAGCTACCTGAGGTGTTTTAATATCTGGTTGTCCAATATTTAAATGAAACACTTTTGTTCCACGTTTTTTTGCATCTTCAGCATATGGTACCAATTTTCTAATTGGCGATTGCGGCATTGCTTGTCCTTTGTTTGATATTGTTGGCATTTTTATTGTTTTAATAGAAGTGCAAAGTTGCGAAAATTATCTTAAAGTTTTTTTAAAATAAAAGCCTTTGTTACAGCTTTTAACAAAAGATTTGTAACTTGTTAATAGGCACCTAAATATTGCATGAAAAAGTTCTGTATAGTTTTATTTATTACAATGTGTTCTTGTTTGAATGGATTTTCGCAAGGTAAGTTTGCCTTACAAGAAAAGGAACATGATAAGATAAAATTTCAACTCATAAATAATTTAATAATTATACCTGTTCAGGTAAATGGTGTAGAGCTATCATTTATTTTGGATACGGGTGTTAGTAAGCCTATAATTTTCAATTTTGTTAACCTTACGAAAGAGCTTAAAATTAATGAAACCGAACGTATATATTTGAGAGGTTTGGGTGAAGGTGAATCGGTTGAAGCGTTAAAATCTAAGAATAACATTTTTAGAATTGGAGATGCCTTAAGTATAGGTCAGGATTTGTATGCAATTTTTGATCCTTCCTTAAATTTTGCACCACAGCTAGGTGTGTCAATTCATGGTATTATAGGGTTTGATCTTTTAAAAGATCTTGTTGTTGAAATTAATTATTCTCAAAAGTATTTAAAACTGTATTCACCTGAAACGTATCAGGCTAAACGTTGTAAAAAATGTGAAATATTTGCATTAGATTTTTATAATAATAAGCCATTTATAAACGCTGATGTTGTAATAAACCAAAAAGATATTCCTGTAAAACTTTTAATAGATACAGGCGGAAGCGATGCTTTGTGGTTGTTTGATGATGCATCCATTGGAATTGATATTCCAGAAAAGTATTTTGATGATTTTTTGGGTCGTGGATTAAGTGGTAGTGTGTATGGTAAACGTTCAAAAATTGATCAGATATCTTTTGGAAGTTTCGATCTTAAAAGAGTAAATACGGCCTTTCCTGACTCTACTTCAATTAGTCATGCCAGAAACTATAAAGAACGAAACGGAAGTGTAGGAGGTGAGATACTTAAAAGATTTAATGTGACTTTTAATTATTCAAACAAAACTATTAGCCTTAAAAGGAATAAAAACTTTAAAGCACCATTTTACTATAATAAAAGTGGTATTGTATTAGAGCATAATGGAGTTAGGGTTGTAAGAGAGATAGATAAAGGAGCCCAACTATCAACATTTAACAGTAAAAATGTATCTGTAGCTAAAGCTAATATGTTTATTTCTGGCTCTTATAAATATGTGTTAGCACCAGCTTTTACTATAGTCGAGCTTAGAAAGAACTCTCCGGCTCATAGAGCAGGATTAATGTTAGGAGATGTAATATTGAGCGTTAATGGTAAACATGTACATTCTTATTCGTTACAGGATGTAACTCAATTGTTTTATGGAGAAGATGGGAGGCGCATAAAATTACTGATAGATAGAAAAGGCATTCAAATGAAGTTTCAATTTGAACTCGAAAGTTTATTGTAAAAAAAATCCCCCTTATTGTAAGGAGGACTTATTCTTATTCAAACAAGCGTTAATTATTGTTCCATAACGCTTTTAGATTTCTTCTTTAAAACACTGTTTTTACTTGGGTCTACTACTAAACCTTTAATTTTTAGTGCAACCGTTGGTGTATCAGCGTTAGAAGTCACTGTAATGGTCTTTCTTATTGGCATTACTCGATTTGTGTCGTACTTCACTTCAATCTTACCGCTTTCGCCAGCCATTATTGGTTCTTTTGGCCAAGAAGGAACTGTACATCCACAGCTTGACTTTACTTTTGTAATGATGAGCGGGGCATTACCAGTATTAGTAAATTCAAAAACACGTACGCCATCTGCGCCTTTGTTAATAGTACCATAGTCTATAACATCTGTTTTGAACTTAATCTTAGCTACTTGTTCTTGCGAATTACCAGTGAAACTGATTAATCCAACAAACAAAATCATAATTAAATGTTTCATCATTTTAATTTTAAATTCATTGTAAACATACTCACTTTTTAATCAATCTACAAAAATATTAGATATAATACAGTCTTGTCGATACATTCAACTTACATAAAGGGACATTATTAGACCATTTAATTTCGCAGAAAACAAAATATAAGTACTTTTGCACATTAATATTCAAAAATTATTCCAAAGTATGTCAATTCCATCACAATATGATGCAAATAGTGTAGAAAGCAAGTGGTATGATTACTGGATGAAACACGATTATTTTCATTCTGTACCAGACGAGAGAGAACCGTATACTATTGTAATTCCACCGCCTAATGTTACAGGTGTATTGCATATGGGTCACATGCTTAATAATACCATTCAAGATGTATTAATACGTCGTGCACGTTTACAAGGTAAAAATGCATGTTGGGTACCAGGAACCGATCATGCCTCTATTGCAACCGAAGCTAAAGTTGTAGCTAAGCTTAAGGAGCAAGGAATTGATAAAAATGATCTTACAAGAGAAGAGTTTTTAAAACATGCTTGGGAATGGAAACATGAATATGGTGGAATCATTCTCGAACAGTTAAAGAAATTAGGAGCGTCATGCGATTGGGAACGAACCAAGTTTACCATGGATGACGATATGAGTGAAGCGGTAATAAAAGTATTTGTCGATTTATATAATAAAGGACAAATTTACCGTGGATACAGAATGGTAAATTGGGATCCAGAGGCAAAAACAACCTTGTCTGATGAAGAAGTAATTTACGAAGAACGTCAAGGAAACTTATATTATCTTCAGTATGATATTGCAGATTCTGATGAAAAAGTGACGATTGCTACTACACGTCCTGAAACTATTTTAGGTGATACGGCAGTTTGTATCAATCCAAACGATGAGCGTTATTCTCATTTAAAAGGAAAGAAAGCAATTGTGCCATTATGCAATCGTGAAATTCCAATTATAGAAGATGACTATGTTGATGTAGAATTTGGAACTGGATGCTTAAAGGTAACGCCTGCGCATGATGAAAATGATAAAGTGTTAGGAGAGAAGCATAACTTAGAAGTTATCGATATTTTTAATGAAGATGCATCCTTAAATTCTTTTGGATTACATTATGAAGGAAAAGATCGTTTTGTAGCCAGAAAGGAAATTTCTAAAGAACTAGAGGAAAAAGGGTTTTTAGTAAAAGTTGAACAGCATACTAATAAAGTTGGAACGTCTGAAAGAACCAAAGCAGTTATAGAACCAAGATTAAGTGATCAATGGTTCTTGAAAATGGAAGATCTGGTTAAGCCAGCTATAGAAGCAGTTTTTGGAGAGGATAGAGATGTAAAGTTGTTTCCAAGAAAATTTGAAAACACCTATCGTCATTGGATGACTAATATTCGAGATTGGAATATTTCTCGTCAGTTATGGTGGGGACAACAAATTCCTGCGTATTACTATGGAGAAGGTAAAGAAGATTTTGTTGTTGCCGAAACTAAAGAAGCGGCTTTAAAACTGGCTCAAGAAAAAACTCAAAATACAGATTTAAAAGCGGGAGATTTACGTCAAGATCCAGATGCTTTAGATACGTGGTTCTCATCTTGGTTATGGCCAATGAGTGTATTTGATGGTATTCGTAATCCAGAAAATGAGGAAATTAAATATTATTACCCAACGAATGACTTGGTAACTGGTCCAGATATTTTATTCTTCTGGGTGGCACGTATGATCATTGCTGGTTATGAATATAAAGATCAGCGTCCTTTTGAAAATGTATACTTAACAGGACTAGTTCGTGATAAGCAGCGTCGTAAAATGAGCAAATCCTTAGGAAACTCGCCAGATGCCCTAAAACTAATTGAGGATTATAGTGCTGATGGTGTGCGTGTAGGATTATTGTTAAGTTCTGCTGCAGGAAACGATTTGTTATTTGATGAAGCCCTTTGTCAACAAGGAAAAGGGTTAGGGAAAAAGATTTGGAGTGCTTATAGCTTAACTCAGCTTTGGCAGGTGTCTAATGATATTGAGCAACCAGTTTCCAGTAAAATAGCGATCGATTGGTACAAAGTAAAATTCAATAAAGTTTTAGCCGAAATCGAAGATCACTATAGTAAGTATAGATTATCTGACGTGATTATGGCTATGTACAAATTGATCTATGACGATTTTTGCGGTTGGTTGTTAGAGATTGTAAAACCAGGATACCAGCAACCAATTGATGCAAAAACATTCAATGAAGTTATCAGTATATTTGAAGATAATTTAAAGATACTTCACCCATTTATGCCTTTTATTACAGAGGAAATTTGGCAATCGCTTGCTGATAGAACCCCTGAAGAAGCATTAATCATTTCAAAATATCCTGAAATAGGAGCTACTGATGAGGCGTTAATAGTAAACTTTGAATTTGCAACAAAAGTAGTATCTGGTGTTAGAACCATCAGAAAGGAAAAGAATATAGCCTTTAAAGAAGCTATTGAGTTATTTGTAATGAATAACGAATCTTATACTAAAGATTTTGATGTGGTTATTAAAAAACTTGTGAATGCTTCTAATATAAACTATGTACAGGAGAAGGTTGATGGTGCGTCATTTAGAGTAAAATCGAATGAATATTTTGTGCCAATTTCTTTGGATAATATTAATGTAGAAGAAGAAATTGAAAAATTAACCAAAGAGTTAAAACGTGCAGAAGGCTTTTTAATAGGCATTCAAAAGAAATTATCTAACGAACGTTTTGTGAATAATGCACCAGAACAGGTAATTGCTTTAGAGCGTAAAAAAGAATCGGATACCGTAGCGAAAATTGAAACTATTAAAGCAAGTTTAGCAAGTTTGAATTAATATTAAAAAGAGATTACGGTTTAAAATATAAAGAGAGAGCTCAAATTATGGTGAGCTCTTTTTTATTTTCTATATAAAAAGTAGTTGTTAACCAGATCGATATAAGCTTGTTTAGCCTCGTCTTCGGTCATATCCTGTGCTTGGAATAAGGCGTTGGTTTTAAAGGCATTAATAAGGGGTTTCCGGCTGTTTGGTCTGCCATAATCATTAGTCGCCTTTTTATAATAAGCATAAAGTTTTAAAAGCACATCTGCAGGAAAGGGTTCAGTATGTGCGTTTATACGATCTACCGTATTTCTAAATTCTATGTCTAATTCTTCAGAGGTCATTATAGTTCGGCAATAATACTTTCGCCGCCTCGTACCTTTTCATTAAGCGCTACTTTAATATTGGTGTCTAAAGGCAAAAATAGATCTACCCTAGAACCAAATTTTATAAATCCAGCATCAGCACCTTGCACCGCTTTATCATTTTGTTTTGCATAGTTTACAATGCGTTTTGCTAAAGCACCTGCAATTTGTCTGTATAGTACTTTTCCGTAGGTTTCGTTTTCAACAACAATCGTTGTGCGTTCGTTCTCTTCACTGGCTTTTGGATGCCACGCTACTAAATATTTTCCAGGATGGTATTTACTAAATACGACATTCCCTCCAATAGGATAACGCGTTACATGCACATTTATTGGAGACATAAAAACACTTACTTGTAATCGTTTATCTTTAAAATATTCCTTTTCAAAAACCTCCTCAATAACCACAACCTTACCATCAACAGGCGCAATAACTTGCTTGTCGTTTTGTTTGGTATGCCTTTTCGGATTTCTAAAGAATTGCAGAATGAGAATTAATAGTATTAATAGTCCTATCTCTAATGTCCATTTTAACCAGGAAATATCAATATAACGATCTATAGCCAGAACGGAAATGACAACTAAAACAAAGGTTATTAATATAATTTTATGGCCTTCTTTATGAAACATATTTTAAAAGTCTTAAAAACAAATATATGAATGGTGCTGCAAAAATAATACTATCTAATCGATCTAGCAATCCTCCATGACCTGGCATGATCACACCACTATCTTTTACACCTGCTTGTCGTTTATATTTAGATTCTATAAGATCGCCAATAGTACCAAATACACTTATTATAATACTTAATACTAACCAACTAGTAAAATCTAATGTTTCAGTAAATTTAGCAATAAAATAGCTACTTACACAGGCAAAGAATAATCCTCCTAAGAATCCTTCTACCGTTTTTTTAGGAGAAATACTTGGAAAAAGTTTTTGTTTGCCAAAATTCTTCCCTACCAGATAAGCAAACGAATCGTTAACCCAAACCAAAATAAATGCCCCTAGTAATATATTAGGATTGAACTCTTCATAATAATTTGCAATGAGGATAATAAAAATAAAGGCACTCGATAAATAGAACGTGGTGTTTATATACCGTTTGGTTATAAAATGTGGTAGTGTGTTCTCTGTGAACAGATCTCTAATTAAAAAGAGTTGTACAAATATGGTGAGAACATGTAATATTTGAATGGCTGCATCAAAACCTTCGCTATTATCAACAACAAGTTGCCAATAGGCAAATACAAGATAGAGTATAATAAAAATTATATACGATACAATGTCTTTAAGTTGAATAAGCTTATTGAATTCGGCTAAAGAAATAAGCCCGAAAACAAAAAATAAACCAATAAGAGCGTGTTGCGAATAAAGGGCAAGTAAGAATAAGGATACATATAAAATTCCCGAAAATGCTCTAACAAGTAGTTCTTTCATCTATAAGTCTTCTAACAGCAGCAAATATAAGTTTTTTGAGCTACTTCCATAGCTTAAAAAGTCTTTATCATCGCATGCTTTAAAATGCTTGATAGTCGTAATGTTAGTAGGAATTCGTTCTTTGTTTTTATCTTTAATACCTCTTAAACCTTCACTAATCGTTTCAACAAATTGACTAGTTGTGGCAAATATGATGAAGTTTGGAGGTAATTCTTTTAGCTTTTTTTCTGCTATTTGATTTGAAGAGATCAATAAAGAACCATCATTGGAAATTAAATATTCGCAAGTGGTTAAAAAGTAAGTACTATCACTTGGCTTTTTGCTAATGGAAAAATTAAAATCTCTAAATTTTTCACCTAATCTTTCGTCCAGCAGAAGCACATTTTTATCTGTCCAATTGTTTTCTTCAAGTATTAAAGACAGATTTTTATCTACTTCATCAAAATCTTCACAGTATAAAAATTTTCCGCCGTTTGCTTTGAAGTTTATCGTAAAACGCTCATCTATAGGGAGTTTGATATCTGGCATATACTTGCTTCTCTCTTCATCGGGTACATGCTCGTGAGAGTCGCTAGATTTCGGGCCGAAAATTTTACGAAATAGGCTCATTTAGGGTTTTGCTATTAACCAGTTAAGTCCTAGTTTTTTATCAAATATATAAAATCTTAAATTAATCATTGACTAATTTAAGATTTTATAAAGGGTTTTTTACTCTTCTTCAGTACTGATTTCGGTACTTTCTTCAGTCTTTTTTTCAAAAGGACGTTTCCCGAAAATCTTTTCTAAATTATCTTTAAAAATAACTTCTTTTTCTAAAAGCTCTTCAGCAAGTAGGGATAACTTGTCTTTATTGGCTTCTAAAATTTGAAGTGCTCTTTGATATTGCTCTTCAATAATATCAGAGATCTCTTTGTCTATCAATTCAGCAGTTTGCTCACTATACGGTTTTGTAAAACCATATTCGTTTTGTCCAGATGAATCGTAGTATGTTAAATTACCAACTTTATCACTCAAACCATAGATAGTTACCATAGCTCTTGCTTGTTTGGTTACTTTTTCCAGATCACTCAGTGCTCCAGTAGATATTTTATCGAAAATTACTTTCTCAGCAGCACGACCACCTAAGGCAGCGCACATTTCATCTAGCATTTGCTCAGGACGAACAATCAAGCGTTCTTCTGGCAAATACCACGCTGCTCCTAATGAGCGTCCTCTTGGTACAATAGTTACTTTTACCAATGGAGCTGCATGTTCTAACAGCCAACTTATGGTAGCATGTCCAGCTTCATGATAAGCCACTGCTTTTTTCTCTTCAGGAGTTATGATCTTATTTTTCTTTTCTAATCCTCCAACAATTCTATCTACTGCATCTAAGAAATCTTGTTTTTCTACAGCTTTCTTACCATTTCTAGCTGCAATTAAAGCCGCTTCATTACATACATTGGCAATATCTGCTCCAGAGAAGCCTGGAGTTTGTTTCGATAAGAAATCGGTATCAAGATCTTTTGCTTTTTTAAGAGGTTTTAAGTGTACTTCAAAAATTTCTTTACGTTCACGCACATCTGGAAGGTCAACAAATATCTGTCTGTCAAAACGGCCTGCACGCATTAATGCTTTATCTAATACATCAGCCCTGTTAGTTGCGGCAAGTACAATAACATTGGTATTAGTACCAAAACCATCCATTTCAGTTAGTAACTGGTTTAGTGTGTTTTCACGCTCGTCATTAGACCCTGAGAAATTGCTTTTCCCTCTGGCGCGTCCAATAGCATCAATCTCGTCAATAAAGATAATTGAAGGTGATTTTTCTTTAGCTTGTTTAAACAAGTCACGTACTCTTGAAGCACCAACACCAACAAACATTTCTACAAAATCTGAACCTGATAGCGAAAAGAAAGGTACTTTAGCTTCACCTGCCACTGCTTTAGCTAATAAGGTTTTACCAGTTCCCGGAGGGCCTACTAGTAAAGCTCCTTTAGGGATTTTTCCTCCTAGAGAGGTGTATTTTTCAGGGTTTTTAAGAAAGTCTACAATTTCCTGTACTTCTTCCTTAGCACCTTCTAATCCTGCAACATCTTTGAACGAAGTTTTAACTTCTGTATTTTGATCGAATAGTTTAGCTTTCGATTTTCCGATGTTGAATATCTGTCCGCCAGCACCACCTCCAGCACCTGAAGACATACGTCTCATAATAAAAATCCATACACCAATAATTAGCACAAAAGGAAGTAAAGTTAATAGGAAATCGCCCCAAATATTTTCTTCAATTTTATAGTCAACTACTGTTGTAAGTTCGTTTTCGGCTTTAATTTCACGTAAGGTATTCTCAAAGTTTTGAAGATCTCCTAATTGAAATTGGTAATTAGGTACTTTTCCAGAAATTGGAAGCAATTGAGGTCTTACCGATTTTCGATGCTCTTCTTTTGCAGCAGCTTCTTTGGTTAAGAATACTTTTGCCTCACGACGGTTAATAATTAAAACTTCTTCTACCTCGCCATTTTTTAGGTAATCAAAAAATTTGTCTTGAGTAGTTGGAGCACCTGTAGAAGAGCCCATGCCTCCAGAAAATACATTGATCGCTAAAAATATAACTATGATTACTCCATATACCCAATACGGACTAAGCTTTGGCTTTTTATTATTTAGTTTTTTATCGTTTGACATCTAATGTTTTTTAGTAACTAGTTTTTATTTCGGTTGTTTTTGCATCTCCCCAAAGGCTTTCAATATCGTAATATTCTCTAATATGCTTCTGGAAAACATGCACAACCACATTAACGTAATCCATTAAAACCCACTCGGCATTATCACTACCTTCGATATGCCAAGGTTTGTCTTTAGTTTCTTTACTAACCCTTTTTTGAACGGAATTTACAATGGCGTTAACCTGTGTATTTGAAGTACCTTCGCAAATAATAAAATAATCGCAAACGGTGTTTTCTATCTCTCTTAAATCTAAAATATTAATGTTTTGCCCCTTTACATCTTCAATACCATTTAATATTACAGCTATTAATTGGTCTGCATTACTATTTTCTTTCGTCATTAAATTGTTTTAATTTGTACAAAGTTATTATTTTTTTGGGTCATTATACCTGCAAAAATCTTAAGAAAATTATAATTTAAAAATTCTTAGTCGTAATGCATATAATCAAACTTAATGCCATTGACTCTACAAACTCGTATTTGCGTAAGCTGGCTTCAAAAAAGAAGCTAGACGACTTTACTGTAGTGATCACAGAACACCAAACAAAAGGGCGTGGGCAAATAGGTACGGTTTGGAATTCTGAAAAAGGTAAAAACCTAACATGTAGTGTGTTTAAGCGTAACACAGGTGTTTCTTTAGATGATCAGTTTTATATTAGCATGGTAACGTCGCTGGCTTTAATTAAGACATTACAACTATTTCAAGTGCCAAAACTTGCTGTAAAATGGCCTAACGACATTTTGTCAGAACAAAAGAAAATATGCGGAATCCTGATAGAAAATGTCATAAAAAATCATGACATAGAAGCTTCAATTATTGGTATTGGACTAAACGTTAATCAAACACAGTTTAAAAATCTTCCTCAAGCATCGTCGCTTAGAAATCTTACAGGAACGGTTTTTAGTATTGATGAACTGCTAACACGTATAGTAGAACAAATGGTGTATTATTTTGAAAAACTGGAAAAAGGCAAACACAGTTTGATAAAACGTGCTTATGAAGCCTTATTATTTAGAAAAAATAAACCCTCAACATTTAAAGATGCTAAGGGTAATTTGTTTTCTGGTTTTATAAAAGGTGTCAATGCCGAAGGCAACCTGCAAATTTTACAAGAAGACGACATATTAAACGAATACGATCTTAAAGAGGTAACGCTTTTATATTAAATAGCGTTTGGAATACTTGTAGAAAGTGTTTCAATAAACTTACTTATTGGACCTTTGATCATCATTGCCATCATAGGATTAAAGTCGCCTGCAAAAGCTAATTTTACCTCGCTTTGTCCTCCTGCAACTTCAGTAATATCACCAGTTAACGAAAAGTCTAGCTTGCCACCTGCGGCACCTAAAACTATTTTGTTAGGTGCTATGGCTTCTTTCTTTTTAAGCACTATTTCTGGCATTCCTTTTAAGGCAAATAAAAACTTATCGTCACCTAATACTTCAAACTTACTGATGTTGTCTGGCATTAGTTTTTCAAAATTTTCTACGTTACTTAAAAAGTCAAATACGTCTTGAGCAGATTTATCTATTGTTACTTTTGGAGATTCTAAATTCATGTGTTTTATTTTTGGTTAGAACGTATCAATTTGCGTTCCATTCGCTTGGGTTGGCATTCCAGTCTGACAAAGTTTCTAGTTCTTTGCTTGTAATGTACTTAGTGTCTAAAGCTTGTTCCAGCAGGTTTTCGTAATTACTTAGTGTAAAAAGTGTGACACCATCCTTTTCAAAATTTTTAACTGCTACATCAAAACCGTATGAAAAAATAGCGACCATACCTTTTACATTAACTTCGGCTTCTTTTAAAGCTTTAACCGCATTCAAACTACTTTTTCCTGTGCTTATCAAATCTTCAACAACCACAACATTTTGGCCTTTTTGTATAAACCCTTCTATCTGGTTTTGACGACCATGTTTTTTAGCTTCAGGACGCACATATACAAATGGTAAACCTAAATATTCGGCTACTAAAGCACCAATACCAATAGCACCAGTTGCAACACCAGCAATAACATCGGGTTTGCCATAGTGTTTTTCAATATGTTTCGCCATTTTTTCTCTAATATAATTTCTAATAGGAGGAAAGGACAACACAATACGGTTGTCGCAATAAATTGGCGATTTCCATCCAGAAGCCCAAGTAAATGGTTCTTTCGGACTTAGTTTAATAGCATTGATTTGAAGCAAAACCTCGGCGGTTTTTTTGGCGGTGTTTTTGTTGAAAATCATAGTGGCAAAACTACCAAAAAAATACTATTTTTACTCCTCAAAAATCTGTTTTTAATTAACAATGTATAAAATATTTGTAGGCGATAAGCCAATTATTCTTACCACCAAGGTTGAACAAGAAACGGATTTTAAAAACTACCTGTTAGATACCGTTTCTATTGGAAAAGTTATAAAAGAGCTCCAGAAAAAAAACATACAATCTGTGAGACTTATTGGCAGAGAAAAAGAGCTACTGCTAAAAAAGTTTTTAAAGCTATTGCCAAATGTGGTTGCTGGTGGCGGAAAGGTGTATAACGACAATGGTGATGTACTGTTTATTTACCGTAATAATAAGTGGGATCTGCCAAAAGGAAAAGCTGAGGGTAAAGAAACTATTGATAAAACGGCTGTGCGTGAGGTAGAAGAGGAAACAGGAATTAATGGGATTAGCATTATTAAACCTTTAGAAATGACCTACCATATTTTTAAACGCAATGGGAAACACAAAATTAAAGTGACCTATTGGTTTGAAATGCACTCTAATTACGATGGTCCGTTATTACCACAGGAAGATGAAGGTATTACCGAAGTAGCCTGGTTAAACAAGGCGCAAATTAAGGAAGCACTTAACAACTCGTATGCTAATATTAGGGGGTTGGTCTAAAAGGTTTTGTTTAACGTGTTTGTGTATGAATTGTTTGGGTACTGAAACGAAGTCAGTTGTTCTTTGGTGAGAGAATAAGTATATCTAATTCTAGATATGTCATCACTCTACTTTAGTTAAAAACACCTCGCAGGGTGATGTTTCTGAGCCTCCTTTAGTTCTAATAGCTAAATAGGTAGCAGTCATATACGAGGTATATGCTGGAGCATTATCCACCATAGATGTATAAGCCACATTTGAGAATTCACCATTTAACCAATACCATTCGCCATCCTTTAAAGTACCTGCTGGAATAAGCGCTTCTTTATCTTTAAATGTTAGGTGTTTAGCATTCATGTTTGGTACGCCAGACATATAAGCGCGTTTGCCTTCTTTACAAGGAAACGCTACAATGGTCACCAAATCATTTATAATGCCGTTAGCATCGTCTTTACCATCAGAGAAGTCACTCCACTTTATAGCAGTGTCTTTAGTTGGGTCGATCTCTAAAGGCGATATTTCTTTTCCATCTTGATACACAAACATTCTGGTAGGAGGTGGTTCTTGTGCTTCTGGTAATGGTAAGTTGTGTGTATGTTTTGTACTGTCAGCATAAGTCATGTTAAAGGTAAATTCTCGGTCAGGGTATGCTTCATATACAGCTTGCATGTCCTTAAAATAACCACCTTCAAAATAGTAAGAACGGTAATCTAAACTTGGTTTTAATAGCTTGTCAGGTTCATTCATTGGTGTTAAAGTGGCATGTGCTACATTGTCGCGTGGCAATACAAATATTTCGCCATATAAGTGGTAGCTAAAAAGCTCCATGGTATCATCAGGATGTTGTACATAGTTATTGGTAACAATAAGTGTGAGCATATTTACATTCCTACCATGTTCTTTAGCAGGAATCTCTTTTTGTCCAGGACTATGCACACCAGAAACTACTTGTTCAGTTGTGTTTTTAGGAGCTTCTTGATTGTTAGTTTGTTTGCACCCTAAAGCAAGTAAACTTAGCAAGCTAAATAAAAATATATATTTCGTCATAATGGTTCGTGTTATACGATATTGTGTTGTGTAATGTGTTTATAATCAATAGTTAAGCTAACTTAAAGTATTCGGTTTAAATATGTTGTAAAACACTACCTGTTTTTTGATGTAGGTCAAAACAAAATATAAGGTATTTAATGACCTTTGGTCTATAAAACATCTCATTATGAATACGCCTACCTTTTTAAAGTTCTTCGTGGTTTTAGTGTTTGTGTTTTCTTGTTCTAAAGATGATACCACGCCTATAAAACCAATAGATAATAGTTATAAGCTCGAGCATGAAGGTTTACCAAATCCTAATATTGCTGCAGATAATAAATTAACCAAAGAAGGAGTGGCTTTGGGAAGGCGTTTGTTTTATGAAATCCAATTGAGTAAAGATAACAGCATGTCGTGTGCCACATGCCATGTGCAGGAAAATGCGTTTGCAGATACCAACCGATTTTCTATTGGAGTTGAGGGTTTACCTGGAAAACGTCAAGCCATGGCTATTTTTAATATGGCCTGGAATAAAAACGAATTTTTCTGGGATGGTCGCGCCCATTTGTTACGTGATCAGGCATTAATGCCTATTCAAGATCCATTAGAAATGAATGAAACACTCGAGAATGTCATTGCTAAACTAGAGGCCATTCCAGATTATGTTACTCGATTTGAAAAGGTGTTTGGAAGTACAGTCATTACAGAAAAACGCATCTCGTTAGCTCTCGAACAGTTTATGAATACGATTGTGTCTAACAATAGTAAATATGATAAGGTACAGCGCAGTGAAGCAAGTTACACGGCATCTGAAGCACGAGGAAAAGAGTTGTTCTTTAAGCAATTTGATCCTTCAAACCCAAGTAATTCTGGAGCCAATTGTGCTCATTGTCATGGAGGAGCCAATTTTGAGAATAACGATTATATGAATAATGGCTTAGATATTGAAACAGATATGGAAGATGAGGGTAGAGCAGAAGTCGTAAACAATCCACTATACAAAGGAGCGTTTAAAGTGCCATCTTTACGAAATATAGCCATTACTCCGCCTTATATGCACGATGGAAGGTTTAATACATTAGAAGAAGTTGTAGACCATTATAACAATGGTATTAAAATATCGCCAACGCTTAATTCTACACTTGCCAGTGTACAAAACAATGGAGGATTTCAATTAAGTGCTCAGGATAAAATTGATCTTGTGGCATTTTTAAAAACGCTTACAGATTATGAACTGATTAATAGCACAGAGTTTTCAAGTCCGTTTTAGGACATGGTAATCCTGAGAGCGTTTATCCTAGAACACATATTTGTGTTCTAGGTTTTTTAACTCGATTAAAGAAAGTGTACTTATAGAGAATATTAAATAAAAACTATCTTTTTATAAATTTAAATGTTTCTCCAGACTCAAATTGTAAGAAATAAATTCCTTTTGAAAAGTCTTTGACATTAATGTTTTTGTCTGATTCTAAGAGTCCATTTTTTAGGTTCTTTCCTAAAATATCATAAACTCTATAAGCTATTTTGTTTTTTATATTAGAAACATTGATGTAATCTGTTGTTGGATTTGGGTAAATTTCATGTATATCTGAGTTTTTTACTTTATTTATCGATAGAGCACTTGTAGTCCAAGTAAAAGCATCAAGGGCTAAATAATCTAAATTACCAGAGCCTGATATTATTAATTCATCAATAGGTGTAGAAGAGTTATCGCTTCCACCTTCAGTTGAAAAATCTATAAGAGTAAAACCATTGTTTGGGGTAAAGGTTGTTGGATTAGCAAAACCAGAAGATTTTGTAAAAATAAATTGTTCTATATTATCTCTTTTCCTAGTAATGGTTAGTGTTCCTGAGTGAATACCAATGTCTTTAGTAGAGCAGAATAAGTATAAAGAACTGACCTCTATGTTGATAGTTCCTGCTGGTTTAATTGTAAAACTGGTTCCATTATTTTGCCCATTATTGTTTCCATTTCCGGTATTATCTAGAAATTGATTGTCTGGAGCAGAACCATTCCAGCCGCATCCTGTGCAGCTATCATTTGCTCCTCCAGAGCCAGGATCATTAAATCCGTGAAGGAAAATGTTATAGCCTTCTCCAGTTTCACTGGTTACATTAAAAGTTTGCCCATTATCTGTAAAAGATGTACTACCAGCTGTTTCTCCATCAAATGTTTCTGTTGATTGAGCTAAAAGTTCTTGACTACCTATTAGAAGTAAGCAAATGCATAAAGATTGTAAAATGTAATTTTTTTTCATTTGGTTGATTGTTAGAATATGACACTTATGTTATGACTGTAAAGTACTTCTAAATTTTTGTAAAATCAATACGTAATTCTACGTATGTCATCATTACACTTTGTATAAAACTTGTTGCAATTTCTTAAAAATAAATTCTGTTTTTATTTTTGGTCATAGTGTTAAATGTACCAGTTACCTTGACCAATTTCAACAACTTTACCACCAACTTTTAAAAAGTATTTGTCTTCCTGTTCATACCCATTTAAATTGATATAAGACTTTCGGTTTTTTTGAAAACCTTGCTCAACAGTTGCTGTAATTTTTTGTGCTTTATGTTTTAATAAATATGCTAAGAAACAACCATTGGCACTACCTGTTGCGGCATCTTCCATGAGCTGATTGTTTTCTATAAGAAACATTCTTGTGTTATAATCATTTTGAGACTCAAAGGTCTCTTCGGTTACAAAGAAGAACGATGTGCTTAAACCAGAATGACTATTGGTTTTATACTTATTGAATTTGATTAAGAAGTCCTTCATTTTTTTGGAATCTAAATTCAACGCATTTATATGTTCAAGCTCTTTTAAATGAATGATGATATAAGGCAAGCCTGTACTAATCTCTTCAATAGGCATTTGTTGATCGAGGTGATTCAAGTTAATGCCTAAGCCATTAGAAATGTCATGATGTGAAAGCACATCCAGAAACTGAGGTTGTGCTTGTTCCATAATAAAATTACTGTTTTCAAGATTTTTTATATCCTCAATATCAATAGCTATTTCACCTTGTTTTAAGTTCAATATTATTTTGGAAGGCTTAGTACTAGTTAAATACTTGGCAATAACATAGGCAGTTCCTAATGAAGGGTGACCCGCAAAAGGGACTTCATATTCGGGTGTGAAAATTCTAACATCAAACTTTACATCATCATGGTTTTTTGTAATAAATGTGATCTCCGCAAAGTTGAGCTCCCTGGCAATGCTTAGCATTTGATCATAGTCTACTTTACCATCATAATCAATAAACACAGCCAGTTGATTGCCACCATACTTGCTAGATGTGAATACGTCAACTAAATAATAGGGGATAGATGTCATTATTTTATTTTACTCGATATACAGGATACTGCATATGTGCTTTTTCGTAATGGTGTGTACGCTCAAAGATCCAGCTTAATTGCGCATACCAATTAGCTTCAAAACGTTTGTCGTTTTGTTTTTTAGCCTCAAACTCTGCTCTTAAATCAGGATCATTATCTAGTATGGTTTTGGCGGTATCTTCAAATACATAAGGTGAAAAACCTTCTTTTTGCTGTAAAATGGTGTCAAAGAAATTCCAGTTAAAAAAGGAGTCTGCAGCTTCTGGCTCTAAGGTTTCTAATAAATAACGTAAACCAGCTTGATCTGTAGAAATAAAATAATCGCCTTTTCTAAAAGTGATATCTAAAGACCTTGCTGATACTGAAGTGTTATAATGCGGATAATGGCCTTCGTAAGCACGTGTTCGGGTTTTATAATCGGCAATTCTATAAGCTTCAACAGTCATAGTAGTGTCACTTTCAAACTGTGCCATTTCAATATTGTTCAACTTCAATAGATCTATAACAGTATGCCATCCTTGAGGAATAATATAGGCTTCTGGAATGCTCACACTTTTAGTCGCTTTAAAAAAGTTTTGATATTTAACGTCTTTAGTAAATGGTTTAGATCGGTCGTATTTTAAACGCATTTTTCCCGTGATTTCACTCGGAATAAACTCACCTTCAAATCCTTTAAAATTCAATGTGGAGCTTTGAGTTGTATCCACTGTCCATGCAACGGGATATTCTCCTTTTTCTTTATAAGCTTTCCAAACATCTTTTCTAAGTTCTGCTATCACATCGTTTTGCTCTTCAGTAATTTCGATCATGCTTTTCATTAACTCGTAAGTGCCTTCTACTCGAGGCTTATAAGGTTTTAGCATATGTGTTTCAACCATCATTCCCAAGGTGTTGAAAAGGGTAGTATACCCTGTAGAGTATCGTGGGTAATCCATAAACTGGCTAAATCCTTTCTCAGGTGTGCTATTAAAAACATTTACGTATGGTGTGATGTCCCAGTTTTTTGCCATTAGTTTTTCCTCTAACATTGGCCGCATAGTTTTATTAAGATAAGTTCCTAAATCACCACCTAGTTTGTTGTGTTGGGTAAACAAATGTGTTAAAGTGTATTGATAATCGGCACCATTACTTACATGGTTGTCTATAAATATATCTGGTTGTACCAAATGATATACTTGTGCAAAGGCTAAGGCATTTTTAGTGTCACTTTTTATGAAGTCACGATTCAGGTCGTAGTTTTGAGCATTTCCTCTAAACCCATATTCTTCAGGACCATTTTGATTAGCACGTGTTCCAGAATTTCTATTTAAACTTCCACCAACGTTATAAACTGGAATGGCAGCTAAAACTGTTTTTTGAGGCATATCTGCATCGCCCTTAACAATATCTCTAAATAGCATCATGGTCGCGTCGATACCATCAGACTCTCCTGGATGAATGCCATTATTGATTAATAACACACGTTTGTTTTTTCGAATTTGTTCAAAATCGAAGTTCTTATCAGGATTTAAGGTTACTAAGTGTAAAGGGTAACCAGAATCAGTTTCACCAATCTCCTGAATATGTATTTCAGAATAGGCCTCAGCCAAGTCTGACCAATATTTTATAACTTGTGCGTAAGTGGCTGTTTGAGTCCCGCTTGAGGATTCAAATACAGTTTCAAAATTGTAATCATTTTGTTTGGGAGCATTGTTACAAGAGAAGTTAAGGAAAACAAGAGCTAAAAAGAGTTTCTTCATTTTTGGTTGATTATTTGTGTTTTAGTGCATTGCATGCCAAACTTAATGAAATTATAATAATAACTGCTTGTGAGTACTAATATTAACTGTATTTTTGCCGCTTCGAAAAACAAACCATTATGACTGAGTTTATTAGAAAACGTGCCGCAAATGCTAAGAATGATATTTTAAGTGGATTAACGGTAGCTTTGGCTTTAGTACCAGAAGCTGTAGCATTCGCTTTTGTGGCTGGTGTAGATCCGTTAGTTGGGTTATATGCTGCTTTTATGATAGGGCTAATTACTTCGGTATTTGGAGGACGACCAGGAATGATTAGTGGTGCCACAGGAGCTTTAGCTGTTGTGATGGTGCATTTAGTTGCCGAAGGAAATGCTATGGGAGCTCCAGGAGAAGAACTGGGACTTTACTATTTATTTGCTACCGTTATTTTAATGGGAATCATTCAAATGTTAGCTGGCGTGTTTAAACTTGGGAAGTTTGTTCGATTGATTCCACATCCAGTGATGATGGGGTTTGTCAATGGGTTAGCGATTGTAATTTGTTTGGCACAATTTGGTATGTTTATGACGGTTGAAAATGGCCAAGAGGTATGGATGAGTGGTAATAAACTTTGGACTATGATAGGATTAGTAGCTTTAACCATGG
This sequence comes from Flavobacteriaceae bacterium, assembly GCA_030148025.1. Lineage (GTDB taxonomy): Bacteria > Bacteroidota > Bacteroidia > Flavobacteriales > Flavobacteriaceae > JASBUG01. Next base: position 178,175 of record JASBUG010000029.1, read on the forward strand.
GAATCATGTTCGGATTACCAAAGCTTACTAAAAAACTACCTGAAGCCTTAATAGCTATTCTTGTTGTTTCAGCAATTGTAATCTTTGGAAATTTAGATGTGGCTACTGTAGGCAGTTTTATTAGAGATGGAGGAGGAGAAGGCTTAAAAGGAGGTTTACCACAGTTTCAAACAGATATTTTTAGCAAAGTACCATTTACTTGGGAAACCATAAAGTTCATTGGACCTTATGCATTGATTCTTGCTGCTATTGGATTGATAGAGTCGTTGATGACCTTGAACTTAATTGATGAGTTAACTGAAACTAGAGGGAATTCAAATAGAGAATGTATGGCACAAGGAGGTGCTAACATTATCACTGGTTTCTTTGGTGGTATGGGTGGTTGTGCTATGATCGGGCAATCTATTATCAATATTAAAGGAGGAGGAAGAACAAGACTTTCTGGAATTGTTGCTGCCTTGGCTTTATTAGCATTTATATTATTTGCTTCTGGATTGATAGAACAAGTACCTATTGCAGCTCTTGTTGGTGTAATGTTTATGGTAGTAATTGGAACTTTTGCTTGGTCTAGTTTTAGAATCATGAATAAGATACCGAAGACAGATGTATTTGTATTGATTCTTGTGTCTGGATTAACAGTATTATTTGATCTTGCTATAGCGGTTATTTCAGGTGTAATTGTGAGTGCATTGGTATTCTCTTGGGAAAATGCAAAACGTATTCGTGCCAGAAAACGTATGAAGGATGATGGTACAAAAGTATATGAGATTTGGGGCCCTTTATTCTTTGGAAGTATTTCTGCATTTAATGAAAAGTTTGATGTAAAGAATGATCCTGATAAAGTAGAGATTGATTTTGTGGAGTCTCGTGTAAGTGATCATTCAGCTATTGAAGCTATTTTCAATTTGGTGAACAAATATGAAGCTGAAGGAAAGCATGTGAAATTAAAACACCTTAGTGAAGATTGTAAAGTATTGCTATACAAATCAAGCCCTAAGTTTCATCAGGTAATAGAAGAAGCTATTGATGATCCTAGATATCATTTAGCTGAAAACCCTGAAGCTTTTACAAAAGGACTAGGTGAATACAATTTATAGATAGTTTTTAATGTTATTTCGAAATGAGGAGCATAGTGACGATTGAGACATCTCATTATGAGATGTCTCGTTTACTCTCGACATGACGTGATTTCCTAATATCAGATCTAGTAAAAACTAGCTTCATCAACCATTATTGTTGTTAATTCTACTTTGTGACCATCAGGATCTTTTATATAGATCGAATGAAAATAATGATGGTTTTGAAAATTAAACTCTATACCTACTTTGTTAAAATAATCTTGAGCTTTTTTAAAGTTTTCGTTGTTGAGATTAAATGCAAAATGTTCAATACGTACATTCCTTGAACTGGGATCTATTTTAGCATCTTCTAATCTTGCAGGAAAAATGGCAAGACCGCTTTTACCTGATAACATGAATACCGGAAATTCTCCCCATTCTTTAACCTGATATTTTTTAAGCCCTAAATGTTTTGCATACCAATTAATGCTGCGTTCCATATCCTCTACATAAATAGCGACATGGTCTAAAAAGTTTATATCAAAAGGTTTCATAGTTTTAAGTTTTTCATAAAACTATAGAATTAAACTATGCTAATTAGAGGTTGCCGATAAGTTTTCTCTATTCAACAATTGCCCTCTTATGATGACCTTTTCAATGGTGTTATAAGCACCAATAGTTTTTAAAGGATTTTTATCTAACAGCAATAGGTTTGCTATTTTGTTTTCTTCAATCGATCCGTATTTATCTTCTAGATTGAAAGCTTTGGCATTGTTATAAGTTGCTGCTAATAAAATTTGTTCTAGTGATACTCCAGATTCTTGCCATTTTTGCATTTCTAAATAACCATTTAAACCAGGAGGCATTGTATGCGTATTGGCAGCGGGTGTGTCGGTTCCAAAAACTAAGTTAGCATCATGTTCTGCTAATGTACTTGTTGCAATTTCAACTTTATCGACCACTTTTTGTAAAAGTGCCATAATCTCCTCGTTTGTTAAGCCATCAAAAAATGATTTGGCATATTTTCTAATATTTTGTTCTTGCCATTTACCTTCTTCAGTGTTTAGCCAATTCAGTAAATCTTCTGGATATACATGTTGCAGTTTTTTATTTCTAAGAAAATTGACATTAAAAACATCTTTCTGACCGCCAACCACTCGTATGGTAGGTTGGTATCCTACCTTTTTATTAGCTATTTCAATAAGTAAGTTTTTATGTGTTTCAGGAAGTTCGTTTACGTTTAAATAGTCTGTTAATTTTCCCCAATGCCACATACCATGCGCAAATACATCAATTCCAGTTTCCAAGCCAAATTTTTGAGCTTCATAGGCATTGGCGTGTAATAATACAGGAACATTTTGTGCATGAGCTTCAGTTACAATTTCTTTAATAATGTCTTTACTAGGAAGTTCCCAAGTTAATTCTTCGGTACCTCCAAAACCATCTTCGTAAAGCGTCTTAACACAAATGCCTTGGCTTTCATCCACTATTCGTGATACCAGCGCTTTTGGTGTGTGTTTGTCCAGATCAATATCACTTGGCATCTCTACATTATCATTGTACTTGTCGTGTAAAAAATGTGGGTGTTCAATGAGTCTATCTTCAACAGGAGTATCGTTCATCATCAGATCGTGAGCAACCACTATTTGGTCTCCACAAGTATAGATATCTGGACGAACAGGTTTTCTTAAAATACCATTAATAACATTAGGGGCGTAATTATTTACATCTACTAAGGTGGTATATCCAAAATATAGATAACTTCTAGGAAGTTGATTATAATAGTCTTTAGCAAGTTCTGGATATTTCTTTTTGTGTTTCCATCCCATTCCAGCAATACTTGCAAGATGTACATGACTATCTATTAAACCAGGAATAATGTATTTGCCTTTTCCATTTACTGTTTGGTAATTGCCATTAAGCGTTTGATCGTTTTTAGAGACCTTTACGATCTTGTCGTTGTCAATAATGACACTCCCTTTAAATGAGGTATAGCCATTTTCATTAGGAGTTAAAATAGTTACATTATTAATTAGGATTCCGTTCCCTAAAGTGATTGGAGCTTCATTTTGACAAGACATAATAAGTGCCATCAAAACAAGGCATAGTTTTAATGTTCGCATGATTGATTAGTTTGATTGATACTTAGACGACGATCAAACCAATATAATGTTACGTTAGTCCTGGTGAATTTGAATGTAATTACCAAAGCCATCTTCAAACGTTGCTACGGTTCCCCAATCAGTTTTGGTTGGTGCTTGTTTAAAAGGTACTCCTAAAGCTTTTAGCCGTTCATAATCAGCTTTTACATCATCACTACCCAGAATAATAATAGGATAGCCTTCTTTATATACTTGTTTCTGGAATGCATCGTAATAGCCATCTCCTTTAGGTTCCAATAAAAGGGTGGTTTTACAATCTTCAGAAGTTACAATAGCCAATTGCGCTTCTGGCATAAAGGTGTGTTCTTTTAATCCAATTATTTCGGTGTAGAATTTAAATGCCTTAATAGGATCGTCTACAGGGAGACTTGTCATTTTTAAATACATGATCTTTTATTTTACACGAACACTATCGGGAACCAGTTTGGTATAATCACCATTATATCTAATAACTTCTCTCACAATACTAGAACTAATATAAGATGTATTGGCATCGGTTAATAAGAAAACTGTTTCAATTTCAGAAAGGGTTCTATTAGTATGAGCAATGGCTTTTTCAAATTCAAAATCGGCTGGGTTTCGAAGGCCTCTTAAAATAAATTTCACACCAATGTCTTTACAAAAATCAACAGTTAATCCATTATAAGTAACCACTTTTACTTTAGGCTCATTTTTGAAAGCTTCTTCAATAAAACGTTTACGTTCATCTAATGAGAACATATATTTCTTTTCAGAATTAACACCTATGGCTACTATTACTTCATCAAAAAGTGCAATGCCTCGTGTAATGATATCGAAATGTCCTAATGTAAGCGGGTCGAAAGATCCCGGAAAAATTGCTCGTTTCATATTATAAAAATAAAGCTTTTATTTCAAAGCTTCTTGTATAGCATTATCAAATAAGTCTTCAAGTGAAATTCCAGCGGCTCTTGCTTGTTGAGGTAATATGCTTTCTTTTGTAAGACCAGGAACAGTATTTACTTCCAATAAATGAGGTTCTCCATTTTTAAAGATATATTCACTTCTGGAAAATCCTTCCATTTTTAGAATTTCGTAAACTTGTTTAGCTACTTTGTTAACCTTTGTAGCCATTTCATCACTAATTCTTGCAGGTGTGATCTCTTGTGATTCACCTAAATATTTAGCCTTATAATCAAAAAAATCATTATCACTAACAATTTCTGTAGCAGGTAAAACAATAACGTCCCCTTTATACTTAATGACACCTATAGACACTTCGGTGCCATCTAGAAATTCTTCTATAATAATTTCATCGTCTTCTTTAAACGCATGGTCTATTGCTGCTTGCAGATCATTCTTTTTGTATACTTTGGTAATCCCAAAACTACTTCCAGCTTTATTAGCTTTTACAAAACAGGGTAACCCAACGGTATTGATTATAGCATCTTCATCAATAGAGTCACCTAAATTTATATAATAAGATTCGGCAGTTTTAATACCATAGGGTTTTAATACGCTTAAACAATCACGCTTATTAAAAGTAAGTGCAGCTTGGTACATACCACAACTTGTATGCGGAATGCCTAAAAGCTCAAAATAAGCTTGCATGTAACCATCTTCTCCTGGAGTTCCATGTATGGCATTGAACACACAATCGAAAGTTATTTTTGTACTGTTTACAGTAGTTGAAAAATCATTTTTATCAATAGGGTGTTCGATGTTTTCAGGATCTACATATACCCATTTTTCTTTGAAAATATGTACACGATATACATTATACTTATTGCTATCGAGTGATTCATAAACAACGTTTCCACTTTTTAAAGAGATCTCAAATTCGCTTGAATAACCTCCCATGATAATAGCAATATTCTGTTTCATTTGCTTTTTTAAGTTATAAATGATTCAATAAATTAGGGTTCTAACCGTTTTGTAAAAATATTATTTATTCATAGAACGTAAAACCTTTTTGTTTGAATATACGTATATACTAGAACTAAAGTTTATTCAAAAATTTTTGAAACTATAAATTTGTGTAGTTTTGTCACATATTCTGTATTTATATGAGTCTAATAAAGTTTATTACCAGTAAAACATTTTTTAAACAACTAGGGTTAGCTATCGTTGTTTCGATTGTGCTAGTATTTTTTGCACTTAGATATTTAAAATATACCACCAATCATGGTGATTTTGTTGAAGTACCAGAATTAAAAGGAAAAACTTTAGATGTTGTGCAAATAGAGATTGATGATAACGATTTGACTATGGTTGTTCAGGATTCGGCAAATTATAATCCTAATTATCCTAAATTTTCAGTGATTGAGCAGCAACCAGCAGCTGGGGCTTTAGTTAAAGAAAACAGAAAAATCTATTTAACATTAAATCCTTCAGGATATAAAAAAGTATCGGTGCCTAATGTTATTCGTCGTACTTTCAGACAGGCAAAGCCAACCTTAGAGGCTTTAGAATTTGAGGTAGGAACAATTACTTATGTAAATGATCTAGGTTTAGATGAGGTAATTGAAATTAGACATAAAGGAAAAAAAATAACTCCAGGAACTATGTTGGCCAAAACATCAAAGATTGATTTGGTTTTAGGAAATGGAAAAGGATAAGGAGTTGTAGTTTATGGACGAACAATTACACAATTTACCTGAGCAGGAATCAGAATTATACGAACATTATGCTTTTACTGTTGAAAAGGGGCAACAACCTTTACGTATAGATAAATATTTAATGAATTTTATCGAAAATGCTACCCGAAATAAAATACAGGCAGCAGCCAAAGAAGGAAGCATTCGTGTAAATGGTGTTTCGGTAAAATCTAATTATAAGGTTAAACCACTTGATGAAATAAAGGTATTATTTGAGCATCCTCCATATGAAAATTTGTTAGTGCCTGAAGATATTCCACTAAATATAGTGTATGAAGATGAGCATTTATTAGTGGTTAATAAACCTGCAGGAATGGTTGTGCACCCAGGACATGGAAATTATTCAGGAACCTTGATCAATGCCTTAACGTTTCATTTTGATAACTTACCAAATAACTCTAGTGACAGACCTGGTTTAGTACATCGTATAGATAAGGATACTAGCGGACTCCTGGTTATTGCAAAAACAGAAAGCGCTATGAATCATTTATCAAATCAGTTTGCTGAAAAAACCAGTAAACGTGAATATGTTGCCTTGGTTTGGGGTAATATTGAAGATGATGAAGGCACTATTGAAGGAAACATAGGAAGACATCCAAAAAACAGATTACAGAATACTGTTTTTCTGGGAGATGATGCCTATAAAGGAAAACCAGCAGTAACACATTTTAAAGTGTTAGAGCGTTTGGGTTATATTACTATGGTATCGTGTAAATTAGAAACAGGACGTACGCATCAAATACGTGTACATATGAAACATATAGGGCATACCCTGTTTAATGATGAACGCTACGGAGGTGAACGCATATTAAAAGGAACAACCTTTACAAAATACAAGCAGTTTGTTGAAAATTGTTTTAAAGTATTACCGCGTCAAGCTCTGCATGCTAAAACCTTAGGTTTTGAGCATCCAGAAACTGGTGAGTGGATGGATTTTACATCAGAGTTGCCAGAAGATATGTCTGAGTGTATAGAAAAATGGCGTGGGTATTCTAAGCATCAGGATAATTTATAGTGATATTTAAATTTCCTTATTAATTCGTTTTATTTTCAAAGTAGTTAGACTTAAATTTGGGAAACTAAAATTGGTATTATGAAACTAGTTCTATCACCTGCAAAGTCTTTAAATTATGAGAGTGAATTGCCAACTACTCAAACTTCAGAGAGTTGTTTTTTAAAAGAGTCTGAACGACTTAATAAACTGCTGAAAAAGAAATCGGCTAGAAGCTTATCTAAGCTAATGAAGATTTCTCCAGCACTCGGACAGCTTAATTATGAGCGTAATCAAGAATGGCACTTACCATTTACTCTAGATAATGCACGTCAAGCTGTATATGCGTTTAGTGGTGATGTGTATAGAGGGCTAGATGCTTATACCATTTCAGAAGATAAATTAGAGAAGTTACAAGATACAGTTCGTATTTTGTCTGGTCAATATGGTTTGTTAAAGCCAATGGATTTAATGCAACCTTATAGATTAGAAATGGGAACTAAGTTTCCTGTTGGAAAGAACAAGAATTTATACGAGTTCTGGAAGCAGAAAATTACAAAGGCACTGAATGAAGAGTTGGAAGATGATGAATTGTTTTTAAACTTAGCAAGTAATGAATATTTTAAAGCAATCGATACTAAAGCTTTAAAAGTGCCTGTTATTACGGCAAGTTTTAAAGATCTAAAAAATGGAGAGTATAAAACCATTATGACTTTTGCAAAGTTAGCTCGAGGATATATGGCACGTTATATTATAGATACTAATGCCACAACTTTAGAAGATATTAAAGGCTTTAATTATGAAGGTTATGGTTTTAGCGAAGCGATGTCTACAGATACAGAATTAGTATTTATACGATAATAAAAAGCGAGAGGAATCTCGCTTATTTTTTTGCTGTTGTTTTAGTGGTTTTTTTCGCAGTTGGTTTCTTTTTTGCCGCTGTTTTTTTAGGAGCTTTTTCTTCAGCAGCTACTGTAATAGCTTTTCGTCTTTTTCGTGGTCTTCTTACTCCAAATGTACCCATGGTAATTTTGCCGCGTCTGGTTTTTTTATCTCCTTTTCCCATCTGATGTTTATTTAAGCTTAGTCCTTTAAAAATACTATTTTTAACTACTAATTCAAAATACATGTTTTTACATAAGCACCCATATCCGCCTTTTATTCAGGAAGATACTACTAAGTTAATAGTTGGTACATTACCGCCACCTCGCTTTAGTACAGGTGAATTATTGGAGAAAGATGTTGACTTTTGTTACGGAAGTTACTATAATTCGTTATGGTTGAAAATTGACAAAATTCATAATCTGAATTTACGTTTTGATAATTCAGAAGAAGCGGTGCAACAACGAAAGGAGTTTTTAATTAAACATAAAATAGGTGTTTGTGATATAGTTGAAAGTGCAGAACGTGAAAAAATTGATGCATCTGATTTAGGTATGAAGAACATTAAGCTGCGAGATGTTGTTGGGTATTTAAAGCAATATCCTAATATAAATACCTTACTATTTACCGGTGGTAATAGTAAAAATGGTCCAGAGTATTTTTTTAGAAAACACTTAAAAGCTTATGGGTTAAAATTAGAAGTTGTTTCCAGTGAAGTGCCACGAATACATCGGTTTGTCATGTCGAATGAATATGAGACATCTCATAATGCGATGTCTCAATCGCAAAGCTCCTTTCGAAATGACAAAAGAATCATCAAAACAGTGTCTTTAACCTCTGGATCTGGAGCGGCAAATATCTCGATTAGTAGATTACCATTATACAAGCAAATGAAAGCTAAAGATGCTAACTTTAATACGTTTGATTTTAGAGTGATGCAATACCAAGAGTTTTTTTAGAGTATGATATTAAATACATACCCCGAAATAATAATACACACAGTCACAACACCAAAAAAAATTGCAATTAGCTTTAGTGTCATTACCTTTTTAAGAAGCATGGCTTCTGGAAGTGATAAGCCTACAACTCCCATCATAAACGCAATTGCTGTTCCTAATGGAATGCCTTTATCAACCAATACCTGAACAATTGGTAACACACCAGAGGCATTGGTATACATAGGTACTGCAAATATTGTAGCAATTGGAACGGCAAACAAATTATCTTTACTCATATATGTTTCAAAAAAACCTTCAGGGATATAACCATGCATAATACCACCAATAGCGATACCAACTATTACATAAGGTGTTACTCCTTTTAGAATTTTAACTACATCATTCCAAATAATAGCTAAGCGTTGTTTTAATGATTGCTTTTTATTTATAAATTGATGCTGCTCTTTTTCGGCATTAGCCAGTATTTTTTTAACCCAGGGTGTTAGAAAACGTTCCAAGTTTAATTTTTGCAAAATGATCCCCGAAAAAGTTCCTAAAAGAATACCACTAATAACATAAATGATAGTCGTTTTTAGGCCAAATAAGCCTATAAACAGCCCTATAGCTACCTCATTGACTAAAGGCGAAGTAATTAAAAAGGAGAATGTCACCCCTAACGGGATACCACCTCTAACAAAACCTATAAATAAAGGAACAGATGAACAAGAACAAAAAGGTGTTACAACTCCAAATAAACTTGCCATTAAATATTCTAACCCATATAGTTTTTTTCGTGTTAGATAGCTTTTTACCTTGTCTACTGGGAAATAGCTGTTTACTATTCCCATAAGGAAAATAACAACAAATAAGAGTATTAATATCTTTATAGCATCGTAAATAAAGAAATTTAATGCTTCTCCAAAATGACTGTTAGTGTTTATATTAAATACACTATATACTAACCAATCTGCAAAGTTTTGCAACCAATCAAACATAATAGTTAACAGCAATTATCGGTTGAACAACAATTAGTTTCAGTTTGTGTTTTCTTGTCATTATTATGAGACGTTATTAAGTCTATTATTTCTTGTTTACTTGGAATACGTCCTTTTGTTTGAACAGTTTCATTAATGACTAGGGCAGGAGTAGTCATGATATTATACGCCATGATATCCATAATATCTTCCACTTTTTCTATAGTGGCTTCAATAGTATTTTCGTTTACAACACTAGTTACTAGAGTTGTGAGGGTTTGACATTTAGTACATCCAGTTCCTAAAATTTTTATTGAGATACTCATAAGTTATAATTTATTGCTTATCGTAGATAAGCGATTTATTTTTTTAAATTTTTTTAATTAAACAAGTCTTTAAAAAGAAGTCTTGCTTTTTCCCAATTTTCCTTATTAATACAATATTTAATTTTTGGTGGTTTTAATTCCCCTTGAATTAAACCTGCATTCTTTAATTCCTTTAAATGCTGGGAAATTGTAGATTGCGCCAATGGAAAAACATCTACTAAATCGCCAGTAAAGCAACATGTTTGCTTATCTAAGTGTTTTATTATGGCAATACGTGTAGGATGTGCTAAGGCTTTAGCAAAACGGGCTAAATCTTCAGTTTCTTTTTTGTAGTTATATGGTTCTAAGGTTCTTTTCATTGCTTATCGCAAATTTACGATAAGATTTTTGTTTGAGAAAAGAATTAGTTAATTTTTTGTCCATACCGAATAGATAATATAAAGTAACCCTGGTATAGCGAAAGCATTAATTTCTAGACTCGATACTAAATCTGTTCGCATAATATGAAGCCCTACCATGCCTAAAATAGAAATAGTACCTCCACGACCTTCCCATTTAAAGGCAATTAATAAACCAATAATAACAAGAACAGGAAAGCAAATGAAGGTGAATATTTCGGTGTTAGATTTAAAACCATTAAGGTCTCCAACCATACCGAAAATGAGAATAACAATAGCAATAGCTCCAAGAATTCTAGCTAACCATCTTATAATTTTGAGAGATTTTGTTTGCTTTGACATTAATCGTAACTAAATGATAAGCAGTAAGATACAAAATTATTCTCAATGAAACCTTGGAGTGCTATTACTATATTTGTTATACTTTTTTTATTGTTTTGATTTTAACTATTTTTTTAAGACATCAGCTTCAGTTTGATCGCTTATACTTCCTCTGCTACCAAATTTGAACCCTTCATTTAGATAGCGAAATTTATAATCAGCTAATTGATCTCGAAGCATTTTTACAAGGTGTCTGTTTTTTAATCCTGCTGCCTTAGCTTTACTTATGTCTATCTTATAGAAACCTTCAAGATCTGGGCGCTATAGCGGTAAACTTCTATATGGGATGATGATCTTATTATCTGTTAGGAGTTTCTCTAATATGAACTCCTAAACCCCATTTTCCACCTAGCTTGCCAGCACCAATACCTTTAAAATATTCTCCTTCAATGATGAGTTTTACTCTTTTAAGGTATCAATAATGGTTTTGCCAATTGATGGCAATTTTCTCATAACTGAGCTTCTTGCTTTATCAGAAGTGTTGATTTGATAACACATAGAAAACTTATGATCTGGAAAGTAAAACATATTCGTAATGTATCCTGGCATAAAGCCACTATGTCCATAAATAGTACCGAATGGAGTTTTTCTAATGTGAACTCCTAAACCCCATTGACCACCTAATCTACCAGCATCAATACCTTTAAAATATTCTCCTAGCAATGAAGAATCAAACATCTCACCTTCATAAATCTTTTTCCCAAGAACAGCTAAATCATGCGTAGTAATTACAAGGCCTCCTCCAGCCCATTCGAATTGCAAGTTGTAATTACTCTTTCCGTTTTTGTCAAACTGTAATCCAGGGAAAAATTCATCATCGTCTGCACAATATCCCTGAGCAATATTTTTGTATGATCTTCCCGTTTGAGGAACTACATTTTTTAAACCAGCTTTATTTAACACTCTTTTTTGCACTTCATCATAGATCGAATTACCAGTAACTTTTTCTATAAGCATACAAAGTATTATATAGTTTGTATCTGAATAGGCAAACTCTTCACCAACTTTAAAAAGCGGATCATCATCAAAAACATAGGAAAGCAGTTCTTTAGGTTTCCATACTTTGTCGACGTCCTTTAAAACATCTGCTTGAAATTGCTCTTTAAAAACATATCTAGGAATCCCTGTTTCGTGCCTCATTAATGATCGTACTGTTAATTGCTTTGCATTAGGGATTTTACTAAACCAAGGATAGTTGGACATTGTTTTAAAAATAGGCTCGTCTAATTTTAATTTTCCTTCCTCAATTAATTGAAGAGCAACTACTGAATAAAATACTTTACCTGTGCTCCCTCCTAACATCTTGGTTACTGGAGACATCTTTATGCCTTTTTCAATGTTAGCAAAACCTCTGGTAAATGTCTCCACATTGCCATCAGGAAATACAACGGACAAAGACAGTCCTGGAGCCTTAGATTCTTTCCAAATCTCATCAAGTTTTTCATTGACAGCAGTAATAATTTTTTCATTCTTAGACTGCTGTGCAATACTAAGAATCGTGAATAAAAAGCAAAAAGTAAAAAGTAGTTTTTTCATAAGTTTTAAAACTATTAAATTGTATTCAAAATAATATTGTAATTGTTAATTTACAGTAAAATTTTTTCTAGTACTCTAAGTACCATTCATATTTTATAGTTGGATCATAAATTTTAGGATCAAAATAATCTCGATACTTAATGTCTTGATAAAATTCTTCTAATCGTACTTTACCATCAACATAAAAAGTAACTTTTTGCTCAACCCAACCACCTTCTAATCTTTTGAAATCATCATAAACAACATCTACCAATTTTCCATTATTAGACGTGTAAATTCTTCTCATGCAATAAAAGTGTTCAGCGTGTAACCAAAATTGGTTATCACTATCGCCAACCACAAAAGCTGGCTCTGAATTGAAAGTATCCTTTCTAAAATATTCAGCTTTATAATTGTACTTTTTCAACTTTTCTAAACTCTCTTCTAATGTCATAAAATATAGTCCTCCTTTAAAAAGTAAATGTACAGCAGGCCTGTCAATAGCTTGACTGAGTGTATCACTTCTAAAATTGTATGTCGAGTCATTTCTATATATCACATAATTCTTTGCATCTATATCTCTATCAATTCTAAAATGTAACGGATAACCCACCGATTCATACCACATGGCAGAATCTATCATTTTACCCGACTCGTCATATCGTAAGGTTAATTGCTTAAAAGTAAAATTCTTAAACCATTTTTTATCGTTCTTTGCCTTCATGACTTCAAACAATGATTTTGTGCTATTAATTTCGACTAACTCCTTCTTTTTATCAAATTTACATCCCATAGTATAAATGGAAACCAATAACACAAAACTCAATTTTATAAATCTTACACCTTGTTTACTCATCTTTAAAAGATATTAATTTGGTAAATATTTTTTTGGTATTGGATTGTCTTTTGTTTCTTGAGTGAAATAAAGACTCATAATAACCCATCTCTTTCCATTATACATTAGCTGTACACTATTTATCCCTCTCATGAAGGGTTCCTTGTCAGTTTTAGAATTGAAACATTCATATGTAGTAAACACATGTGCTATTTGCCCAAATTGTTCGGTTACTCGATGCAGTTCTTTTTCAAAAAAGCCGTTTTCCAACATCCATTTTCCAGAGGTTTTAATATACTCTTCTACGGTTACATGTTTTGATCCATAGCTTCCGTCCTTTCTTTTTCCTGAAGCAATAAGTTCTGCTTTAGGATGAAACATGTATCTTAAAAAATCCCAATCACGTTCTTCACCTTTAGCGCCAGAAATAACCTGGTATAAAGATTTTATTGTACTATCTAATGTAGTTAATTTCTCTTGATACTTTTCATTTGTTGTTTGTGAAAAAGAGATGTAAGGAGTAATGACTACAATAATTACTAATATGGTTTTTCTCATTGTTCTAGTCTTTTATTTGTTTTTTGAATTTTTCAAATTTTGATGACTGCTCTTTTCTAGGAAAGCTATTGTTGTTAATATCTATATCTGCAGTTTCAGCATTTTTATCGAGATTAACTGAAGTCACTTTTTTATCAAAATAGAAAAGTTTGGTAATTGTATTTTCATTTTCACGCCAAACTTCAGCTGGGATATAAATATCTTCGTTAGATCCATCCTCAAATTCAAAATTCAATAGTAACGGCATTACTAACCCTCCTTTATTTGAAAAGGTAATTTCATAAAATTCTTTTAATGTCAAAGTCTCCAGATACCCTTCTTTCATTTTATTTCTAAATTCACCGTAATAAGGTTCAGGTGAGTTTATAAGTTCAAAATAGGATGCTTGTGCAAATGTGTCTTCTGTTTTTGGAGTACTTGTATTATCACCTATTTTGTAATAGGTAATATCATCAATTGAAATATCAACATGGTCATTTGTATAAAACCAACCTTTCCAAAACCAATCTAGATCGATAGCTGAAGCATCTTCCATAGTTCTAAAGAAATCTGCAGGTTTAGGATGTTTAAAAGCCCAACGTTCGGCATAGGTTTTAAAAGCATAATCAAACAGTTCTGGTCCCATGATGGTTTCTCTAAGAATGTTTAATGCTGTTGCAGGCTTACCATACATGTTATTTCCTTTTTGTAATACTTGCTCAGGGTTTGTCATTATTGGGCGCATGCCTTCTATGTTTCCTCCCATATAAGGAATCATACTTTTTGCTGGACCACGCCTTGAAGGAAAGTCAATGTATTTTTCCTGTTCAGTTCGGTATTGTAAAAAGGAGTTGAGACCTTCATCCATCCATCCCCATTGACGTTCATCACTGTTAATGATCATAGGAAAGAAATTATGTCCAACCTCATGAATTATTACTCCAATCATTCGATATTTCATTCTGTCTGTATAAGAACCGTCTGGTTTTGGTCGTCCAAAATTGAAACATATCATTGGGTATTCCATTCCTATATCTGCAGCATGTACAGAGATTGCTACTGGATATGGATAATCAATAGTATAATTTGAATATGTGTGTAGAGTGTTTACAACTGCTTTGGTAGATTCTTCTTCCCATAAAGGATTTCCCTCTTTTGGGTAATAAGACATCGCAAGAATATCCTTGTCGTTTATTTTTACTGCTTGTGCATCCCAAATAAATTTTCTTGAGGAAGCGAAAGCAAAATCACGAACATTATGTGCTTTAAATTTCCAGGTGCTTCTCGATTTCTTATTTGATTTCTCACGCTTAATAGCCTCTTCTTGAGTTGCTATTATTACAGTCTTGTCATAAGATTTTTTAGCCTTTTCCAGTAATTTTATGTGCTGTTTAGACAAAACATTTGATGCGTTTTGGAGTTCACCAGTTGCGGCAATAATATGATCTGAAGGAACATCGATTTCAACTTCAAAATCACCAAAGGTTAAAGCAAACTCGCCATCTCCTAAAAATTGTTTGTTTTGCCAGCCTTCATAATCATCATAAACTGCCAGTCTAGGATAAAACTGTGCAATGGTGTATACGTAGTTTTCGTCTTCTGGGAAATACTCATAACCACTACGTCCATAGTCTTCCATTCTATCATTAATATTGTACCACCATTTTGTACTAAACTGAAATGTCTCTCCAGGTTTTAGAGGTTTTGGTAAGTTAACCCGCATCATGGTGTTATTAATAGCATACTCTAGATCATTACCATGTTTGTCCTTTAATTCTGTTATATGAATACCATTTTCTGTGGTTCTGTCGAACATATAAATAGAGAAAAAACGTGTGTCATGTCTTTTCTGCTTATTTATTTTATAGGTGCTGGTTTTATCTTCTTCATTTCCTGGTTGCCTAGTGTTTTGATCTAATTGTAACCAAATATACTTTAAGGCTTGTGGTGAGTTGTTGTAATAAGTAACTGTTTCAGAACCGCTTATTTTTTGATTGTCATCATCTAAGCTAACTTTTATTTTATAATCAGCTTGCTGTTGCCAATATTTAGGACCAGGGGCTCCATCTGCAGCACGATATTCATTAGGCGTAGGTAGTTGTGAACCTAGTTGTTCAAACTTACCTTTCCAATCTTTTTGTTGTGCTATCAATGAGACAGTAATAAATAAAAGCCCTATTAATAGATAATTTTGTTTCATGTTGTTCATCTTCATACTTTACAATTTTATTTTGTTACTTATATAAGCTTGTGAGACCTCTTTCATTTTTAGCATTTTTTGATTTTTAACGCCAATCCAAAAGGTGGCTTCATTTCCTTTAGAATATTCAATTTTTACAACCCAGGTATCTGTCTTTTGGCCATCTGGCATAACTATTTTTTCTTTTCGTAAAACTTTATATTCATAATAAGCTGGTTTCCATGATCCACCAGGATGATAAAATTCAACTACAAAAGTTTTGTTTAGTTTCATTGGGAGTAATTGGAAAAACTCTATGTCAAGTTCCCAGTTATATGGAAGTTTTTCAACATCAATTGAAAAATCTTTTTTTACATTATCAGCTATAGAATCTGCCCCTATAATTCTTTTTTCATGAAAGTTATAGGCACTAATTTTTCCTGTACCTTTAATTACTTTGTGATAGATAGGAGCAAAATTACTGGAATTTAGCACTGAATAGATTTTCTTATTTCCTTTTCTATTGGCGTTTCTCCAGCTTTGGGTTATGATGATCTTATCATCTTTAATTTTAGTCTTTCGTGTCCATATAGATGAATTTACAAGATCACCATTTTGTTTTTCCATCGTCACTAAATAACTCGATTCATGATCTTTAAGATTGTTCATCTTAAGTTTATTAAAACTAATGTCAATTGTATCTTTTTTATGCTGTGCTATTGCAGTATGTGTTAATACAAAAAGTATTATTAAAGGACATATGTTTTTCATTTAAACTCTGTTTACTAGTTCTTAATTTCTTTCTTCCATAAGGCAATGATCTCTTCTGTTTTTGTTTGAGAGATGGTTCCATGATGTCCAAACACAAAATCATCCTTTGGATTTCTACTTATATAACCATCGACTTGATCTTTAAATAATTTTTCTAATGGACGAATTTTCAACCCATGCTGTATAGCTTTTGTAACATCTATATGATAAAATGCATAAGGATTTGGTCGCCATCTTGGTAAATCCCTATAAGGTAAAATATCATGCTTAGCCAAGAAATCTGCTGGAATATGATGCAACTCTTTTGGTTGTCCAAACACTGCTATTAAGGTTTCGATATAGTGTTCAAACGTTATGGTAGGGTCTGCTACGTTAAATGCTCCATAGATTTTATTGTTAGATGTATGCACGATAAAATCTGTATAAGACTCTACATCTGTGGTTTGAGTGTCATGATTTTCATCTAACGGTACAAATAACTTATCACCTCTATAAAATTTTACAGGCCAATAAGCTTCATCTGTTGGGTCTGGAATTCTAAACCCTCTCATTCCATGAGAACGGTGTAATGTATAGTTCACTCCTGAACTCATAATGTGTCGTTCTGCGTGACATTTTCTATAGATATACGGCAACTCTGTATCGTACTTAATCTCTTGATCTGGTAAAGGTCGTAGTTCAGTCTCTTCTGTGATGACCTTGTCCCATTTACCTCCATACGCTACAATGCTTGATGTATAGTGATAATGTTTAATATGAGAAGAAAACATTGCTAAAAAATCTTTTACAACTAAAGGATTTTTACTCCATGTATCAACCACTACATCCCATTGATGTGCCTGAATTTGAGAAGCAACTTTCTTTAAATCGGATAAATCTTCTTTTTCTCTATCGCATATTATAATTGGTAAATCTGTAAATAAATGAGGATTTGTTTTCCCTCTGTTTAATAAGGTTACTTCATATCCTGCCTCCAAAAATTTAGTAACAATTGTAGGTCCTAAAAAGCCTCTCCCTCCTAAGATTAATACTTTCTTTTTTTCTGTATTACTAACACAAGCCATTGGACTTATTGCCAACAAAGCTGTTGCTGATACAACTGATTTTAAAAATGTTCTTTTATCCATGTCTTTGTTTTTTTAAATATTTTTTATCCACTTAATTACTTCAGGATAGAAATCCTTTAGCATAGGATACTTATCTCTATTTGTTATATATTGTTCATAGAAATCCATAAAATCTTCAAATTTTATAAAGCCTCTATATTTCTCCATTGTAGTTATAATATTGGTCTTTAACGCCTCATATTCATCTGGAGTCTGCTCGTAAAAGAATTGTAAAGCAAAAGCCCAGGTTAAGTACTCGTTAACAGTAGATATAATACTACCATAAGAGACATGTCCAGTTTTATTTAGTTTGCTTACCTGATCTTTCAACGACAATAACTCTGATTGAAACTTTGATGTTAGTGCATTAATAGGTGTATGATCAAACTCAGTAATAAAGGTGAATAACAAATTAACATCTGGATAGTAAAAGTGCTTTTTATTGGTATACATAATACCGCCAAAATAAAAGCACTCTATATAGTCACCTATAGCAACCTTTGGACCATGTTGCCAACCTCCATAGATTGGAGAAAAGTAAATGTTAAAACGATTGATTCTTTTCTCAAAATTGGCATTAAAAAAAGGAATGATCTTTGAGCCAAAAGAATAGTTTGTGGTCATTACTTTTTCCATAGCTCTATAAAACTCTTTATTCTCCTTATAAAAAGACATGAAGTTTGAAGCCTCGGCAAACTCCTTTACTGTTTTGGCTAAATCAAAATCTATTTCAACTGGAAATTTTACAATCTTATCAATATTTAAACCATCATATGCGTATAATGTTCTAAGGTTATGATGTGCTCTTAAATTATTTATCCAATCTTCTTTGTTACCTGGATATTGCTCGCGAAGTTTAACTAAAGCCGCATGTGTTTTGTACTTAGAAAAATAGTCATCAATGCGTTTAAAGTAAGCATGTTCACGCCTTGAATTTATTAGAGGGTGTTTTGAATTCCCTAAATACAACATGATCACATAACATTCTAACATTGGTGGTACACTTATCACTATATCTTGTTCTCCCTTGTTAAGTTGATATTGTGACAATTCATTAATTAAGTCTTGAACAGTTTCTTTAAATTGAGGAGTGTTTCTAATATTATTGAATGCTTCGCTCTTTTCTATATGACTTAAATTTCTATAGCCATTTTTAATAGATTTTATAAGGTAATTATTAGCCTCATCATGATTTTCTAATAACGATTCTATTTTAGATTTTTCAATCAGCCAGTAATTGTTTTTTGGATCTAATTCAAGTAATGAATCCAATGGAATCATTGCTTTTTTCCATTCTTTTTGAGCTGAATATTTAGAAAGAGACTCATAGTGCTTTTGGAGTTTTTGTGCATTTGTAATTGAAGTCACCAACACTGCTAATAGTAAAGTTATAATATTATGTTTCATAGCACTTATTTTAAAGCTTGTTGAATGTGGTACTTTAGTTTGGTAATACTATTTTTTTCTAGACCAACTCCTGTGTAGCGCACAATTCCTTTTTTGTCTATTACCATAGTTGAAGGATATGCCGAAACACTATTTTTTTTAGCTTCAGAAGAAGCATCAGGAATAATCTTAAAGTCAAACTGTGTATGATCTAAAAACTTATTTAGAAGTTCAGGAGTATCTTTAGAAAAGCCTAGAAAAACAATGTCTTTATGTCCATAGTCTTTAACTATGTTGTTTAGATGTGGGATTTCCTTAATACATGGCGGACATGCTACAAACCAATAGTTTATAACAATAACTTTACCTTTTAAAGCTTCAGAATTATAGGTGTTGCCATTAATATCGGTTACGGTAAAAGGTTTTGAAGGTTTTCCTAATAGCGATTTAAAAGCAGAATGGTCGCCTGTGACCTTTGCAAATTTACTGTTGTTAGGAGGAGAGATAATAATGGTGTCTTTTCCTTTTTTTCCTTTGATCACTTTATGGAGGGTGTGAGTTCCTTTAAAGCTTTGAAATTCTTTTTCTGAAATTATTCTACCGTCTTCTTTCGATTTGTAAACAGCTTTAATCTCTACTATAGATATTTGAGCATAACTTTGTATAGTTACAGACATAAATAGAATAAAACATAATTTTAGCGTCTGTTTTAACAGAACACTTTGCGGAGTGTTTTTCATTATAAGATGGTTTTTTGATTGATATTAAAAAATGGTTTTTAAAACAGATAGTGGAATATCTCCATGCTGGAGAATCTGTTCATGAAAGATCTTTAGGTCAGGAGGTGCTTTAATATTACGTTTAAGTTCATTTATAACTTTAGCACCATATTTATAAGTAATTACCTGTGCTGGCCAACGTTTCATTCTTGAGATTTCCCGTTGAGCAATATCGTCTTGGTTTTGAATATGCTTTTGCCAAAATTTAAGCGCCTTTTCATCGGTCCAACCATAATAATTCAACCCGACGTCTAGTGATACTCTTACAGATCTAATAAGATCCCATTCCCATTTTCCATATTCATCATAAATAGAATTATAAACACCAATCTGCTTTCCATATTGTTCTATATAGGCAGCCCAACCTTCAACAAACCCATAATAAAAAAATAGATCTTGAACTGGTGATCTCTTAACTTTTTGAGTAATCATAGCTTGATAGTGGTGCCCAGGAACACCTTCATGCATGTATGTCCAAGCCATTTGCCGTATATTGTAGGGGTCGCCGAAATGATTAAAATAAAACGTACTATTATTATAAAATGCTGGTACATGTGCTAAACTTTCATTGGTGCCTTTAGCAATATCTACTTTTCTTATGTCGTTGGTATATGGAAAATAATCTGCAACTTTTTCTTGAGCTAATTTTTTTATTGTATTGTACTTGTTCTCAATAGCATTCGAATTATTTAGAAAAAAAGAAGGCTCAGAAAGTTTTGCTTCAAAATCTTTACTCTTTAGTCCAGAACTCAGTCTAATTTTCAGCATGCTAGCCTTTACTTTTTCAATTTCATCGAGACCAAATTGAAACATAGCATCAGGTGTAACTGTATTGTCAACCCATCGTTTTAAAAGATAAGCATACCACTGTTTACCATTGCTTTGATGGTATATTCCGTTGTTGTTTATTGCTGTATTGGCATTCAGTCTCCAATTTTTCTCAAGAGAAATACGATGAAGGTTTAAGTTGGTCTCATAGGCTATGAGTTTGTATTCTAGTATTTGAGACTTTGACAAAGAGTTAGAGTCATATTGTTGTAATTTGGCTTTTACCTGTTTGAAAAAAAACGTCTGCTGTTCAAGCTGTTCATGTGTTTTAATACCTTCTAAGTTTGCAACATATGATATCTGTAAGGGTCTTATTCCTTGCTCTGTATATTGTTTAATAAATTGTTTAGTGAAATCTGTAAATGAGGCATTGGTTTTGGTTTGAGCAATTAATATTGAACACAAAAATAGTAGTGCCAAAAATGGGTTTTTATATGTGATATTATGAGACATTTTAATTGATCACAGTTTGCATCCATTTAATACTTTCTTTAGCGACTTCAGAATTATAATTATCTCTCATGTACTGTCGATAGGCACCACTATTAAGTGTTTCAACATTATGTTGCATAGAATCAAATTTTAAGAAAACATGATCTGTATTCTTTAAAAGGGCAAATGTTCCTCTTCCCTTATTACCATTCACTAAATCAACAATCACTTTAGCATATTTTTGGTTAATGGCTTGTATATCAAACTCTCCATGCATTACCAAAACGTCAGAGGAAACATTTGCCCATGCCTTGGGTATATTTATATCGTTTAGGGATGCCCAAAATTTATGGTGTCTTCCCATATAATATCCTTGTTTTAAAGACTCTACAAGGTTATTGTCTGTTAAATATTGTTTATAGGTTGTATTGTTTAAAATATCGATATTCGATTTTTTATGTATCATCATATCTGTGATGAATGGTACATTGTATTTTAAGTTTTCTTGAATTTCATCTTTAGGAGCGCCAAAAATTTCTTGTTGTTCAGTAAAAATGTCTTTCATATAATCATACCAGTTCTTACCAACGGTACCAAAAGTTATCACCCCTTTTGGATTTAACTCTTGTGCTAAAACAGGAGCGACAACACCACCCATTGAGTGTCCAAACATGAATATATTGTTGGTGTCTATCTTATCCTTTTTTAAAAGCGCTTTATAACCCTGCTTAAAGCCTTCTAATTCCTGGTGAAAATTAATATCTCTACAGTGGGTTTTACTCTTACTGTCACCCATTCCAGGTTTCTCAACAAGGTATACTGCAAAACCAGCTTCTATATAATTGTTTATTAAATGTTTAATAGGATTTCTATTTGGGTATTCAATAGACTGACAAGTATACCCTTGAAGGTAGTATACTACTGGAGGGTTAGAAACATTTTTTGGAGTATATAAAATAGACCGAAGCACATTATCCTTATAAGCCACAATGTCGTAATATACATTAGCATTAGGGTGAGACTCTTTTGGTCTTGAAATACCTTTACCCTTAGTTGTTTTAGTTTCACCATTTTTAAAATAGGTTATAGAAATATCATCGTTTTGTCTAAGATCGCTAATGGCAATTCTAAGATCGGTTTGAGACATAATCTCTTTTCCGTTAATTTTTTGAATAATACACCCTTTAGTTATTCCTAGCTTTCCAGCAGTTCCATTAGGGTTAACATCATCAACGTGAACACCATTACCATTATAGTTGCTTACTTTACTGATTTCTTCAGTTAATGCAGACATTCTCACGCCTAACATAGCTCTTCTATTTAGGTCTTGTGCACCTAACTGAAAGGAAATAGTTATGATAAAAAAGGGTATTAAAATTCTTCTTGAGAAAATCATACTTTGAGTTTGATAAAATGCTAAAGCCCAAAAAAAGAGATTTTGGGCTTTAGTTTTGGGGTAAAAATTGCTAAAAACTAGTTTGTAACTTTAGCTATCCATGTTTTATTATTAATCAGAGGGAATTGATGTTTTGGATCAAGGCTTATTGATACAATTGGGAACCTAGTGATAAGTTCTATTTGATTGCTTGGTGAGTATCCATTTACAACTCTATTAATTGTTTTATTATTTTCTAATAACAATTGAACTTCTAGATGCCGTGTACCAGCATTACCTACTTTGGAAATGATTATTGTATTGTGAAAAGCGTCATTTTTAGTATTCGTTTCTACTGATGCTACTTTATATTCTAAATGATCATTACTATAGAACCATGTATTGAAAAACAAATCTAAGTTTTTGCCACTTATCTGTTCACAATCGGCTTTAAACATATCTAATGTTACGTTAACTCCTTTATAGTTATTAAGACAATGTTTAAATATTTTAAAGAATGTGTCTTCACCAATTTCGTAAGCCAGCATTCGTAATACTAAATAAGCTTTATCATGTTTTATGATGTTATTCCAGTCAAAGCCTTGATCATTTAAGTCTTCTACTTTTTGCATAATGGTAGTATTGTATCCTCGCTTTACACCTTGAAAGTATGATGATGAAAAATAATCGTCATGATTCATATCTAGATTACGTTCTAAAGTATATAGGCGATCGGTTAAAATGCCCATTCCTATACCAAACCACTGAGGGTAGTCTATTGGATCAAGAACATAATTAAAACCCCAGTATTGATGTCCAATCTCATGGGCAGTAATCCATTTGGCATGTGTTTCTGCTTTGTTCTTCATGGCATCAATCCCGCGATGTACACCAACAATGTTTGGACTTACGGGCCAACCGCCGTATGGTTTGTTGTAGCCAGGAATGATATTTAAAACTGGTTGTGGATAAACGCCTAAAGTATCACCATAGAATTGCACAA
Organism: Flavobacteriaceae bacterium; assembly: GCA_030148025.1. Taxonomy (GTDB): domain Bacteria; phylum Bacteroidota; class Bacteroidia; order Flavobacteriales; family Flavobacteriaceae; genus JASBUG01. The sequence continues at coordinate 201,646 of JASBUG010000029.1, forward strand.
TATCTTCAGCGTAGCTTAAAATATTCATTCCCCATTTTTTGTCTTCTTCAGTAAAAATAGAACGTATCAAAACGTTATTATTAGTTTTTCGTTCTTCAATATGTACATTTTTAAAGAATAAAATACCATAGTTTGGAACATCATTTGCTTTAGTGGCTACTATAGTTTCTTGATCGTTTTCATTTTTGTTTGAGATTAGTCCAGTACAAGCAATTTTATATTTAGAAGGGTAGGAGATGTTTACTTGATAATTGGCATGAACCTGATAGTTGAATATAAAATCACCATGTTCAAAAAAAGCTATTCTAGGAAAGTCGTCAGAGAAGAAATAGGTAAAATCATTGATTTTACCATTTTGATACTCGCCAATACTTCTTTCTTGAGTTTCAAATTCAAGATGAATGCTTGTCAATTTACCTGCTTTAATTGGTTTGTTGGGAATGACAGCAAATCCATCAAACCCATCAATGTCTTTTGTTGTATACCTTATATTAGCTTCTTTATCATTTAACTTAACCAACTTTATCAAAGAATTAAGGCTGTCTGATTGAAAATGAAAAGGAATTTCTGAAATAGCTACATCTGAAGTATTATTCCAAATAGTTTTCATGCTACAATTAAGTATTCCAGAATCATCCTTAAAAGCGACATCAACTATATATTTGGTGTTTGTGTCAAAATTATCCTCAGTATTACAACCAAGAAGTAATACTAATAACAGGAAAAGAAAAATAACATTTTTCATGACTTTTTAATCTGAATTAAAGCTGTAGTTGATTTAAAAGCGTTTCAGGTAGTGCTTTATCTATACCAAATAAAGGCATATTATTAGTTTCCTCAATAGTTAGCCCTTTTAGAAGTTTTCCTTTAAAATCAATAAGCTTACCATTAGTAATATAGGTTTCAAATTGATTTGCAGTGTTGCTATCTACATGTAGTGCGAGTTCACTTTTAAATGTGGTGCTGCTAATTCTAAATCCAATATCTTTTTTAGATTTATTATTTAAGCTATGCATGATGTTATCTAAACTCTTAGTGAAGTTACTTTGTTGTTTTATTTGCATATCAATTAGAAAAGCGTAAAGTAATCCACGTCTGTATGGAAGCTTTCCAAGAGCCCCGTAGTTTGACCAGTATTTTTGAAATGTAATTTCAGAATTTGGCATGGTGTTGTATTTATCTTGATAATGAGGAATTACAACTTCTGTATTTAAGATATCAATAAATTCTTGCACAGTTAGTTTGTTGTGCTTGAGCATGAGTTTATAAGAATAATAATCTGTAAACCCTTCACTAAACCAGTATTGTTCAACCTCATTTTCGTTTTTTAAAGTACGGCCTATCCATTGATGAAGTAACTCATGATTATAAAGCCAACTTACTTTTTTTAAAGTAGCACCATCGTTATTTGAAACAAAGGAAATGAATGAGTTAGTTAAGCAACTACCTCCAAACGAATACGACTTTGATGTTGCGGTCCATTCTTCAAAAGTTGGAATTAGTGAAACAGAATAGCTGTTTTTAATAGAGTCGTTCCAAAACTTGTATTGAGCGTTTACAGTTTCTTTTAAAATAGATAAAACTTGCTCATCTTTAATAGCTTTCCAGTCTCCTCTGGTTACAAAATATACAGGTTTATCTTTATAGTTAAATTGATAACGCCTAAAATCACCACCAACAAAAAAGGTAGCATAAAGATCTTCTTGTATGACCTCAATTTGCATGTTTTTTTCAGGGCCAAAACTGCTATGGAAAAGCCAATTGTTAGGTAATTCACCCCATGATATGCTAATTTTAGCCTTGCTTTCTTCTGTTTCAAAAATAGTTGTTGGAAACATAAATAAACGCATTCCCAAAATATGAAAGTAGCTGTTTGTGATTATGGGTCTGTAGCGATGATGATTCTTTAAATCTTCAGTGAAATCTTGTTTAATGCTATATTGTATAGTGTTTTCTTGATTAGGAGCTGTTTTTATTTTTACTAAACTCTGTTCACGGTCAAACTCTACACTTATGGGTTTTGGTTTTACCTCAAATTGGTCTATGCAATTGTAAATGTCGTTATCTCCCCACGAGCTGTTCTCAAATTTAAGTATGAGGTCACCATTTGTATCGCTTTTGTACTTAAAATCTACATTAAGATTATTACTATCGCTTTTATAGGCAACATGGTAACTAATATCTGAATCGTGGTTTTCGTTTTTAGAGCATGACGTTATTAGCAATATAAGAGTTGATAATAATAGTTGTAATACTGATTTCATGATTGATGTTTTGATTGATTATGATGTAAAGACTGACACATTACAACTAATGTTACATGTATGATGTCTTTTTAGTTTGTGTAAATGTAGCGGTAACATTATTGCATTTAAAAATGAAATGTAGTTAACTGTTAAAAAAATGATGTGAATCTTAAAGAGTAAAGAATCTTATCAAAGAAACATGGATGTACTATTCTTAAAAGGGTAAAAGTTGCTAATTTCTTCAAGCACTTATTTTTTGTAATGCTTTACGAAGATTTTTTGCATCAGAAAAACCTACTAGTTCACTAATTTCTGCTATTGAATAATTTTTAGATTTTAATTCCTGTGCTTTTTCAAGACGTAGCTTTAAAAGATATTGATATGGAGATTGTTTGTAAAGTGCTTTAAAGCTTCTTAAGAAATGATATTTTGATAGAAATGCATTTTGAGCTAATTCATTAAGATTGATCTTTTCTGTATAGTTATCTTGAATATAATCTCTAGTTAAAGAAATACGTTTATATAACTCTTCCTTAGTGCATTTCTTTATTGAAGACAAGCTAGATAGCATATTATTGATCTCTAATTGATCTGAAATCAATAGTTCAACAAGATCTACATAGAAACTTTCAAAATCGATAGACTCATTTTGCATACGCATTTGCAAAATAGCGTTAATATTTTGGTGTAAAAACTGTCCGGTTTTGTTTTCGCTAAGTCTGAATATTTTTTGAGTAAAATTTAGATCACTTAATTCTTCAAAAGGATTATCAAGAAGCTCAGTTTGAGAACAAGAGAAATTTTTGCAAACATCATTTACCAGTTTTTCAGGTGGAAAAAGACAAACACCTTTAACAGGTTCAATATCTTTTACTACAATATCAACAGATGTGTTTTTATTGACTACTAAAAACTTTCCAGGTGTTAATACATGTTTTTTCCCGTTGAGAAAATATTTTTCTTCTCCTTTTAGTACTGTTTTAATTGAAAATCGAGAAGACTCTAAAGATTTTTCGGCCTGTTTAAAATTAGAGACTACAAATTCACCATCACCAAAGTCAACGCGGTTCTTCTTTTTGTTAGAAATGTTGTAAATATATTCTGTAGTCTGTTTCAAAATTTTAAAATGGTTTCTTTTAAAGACTGCAAAATAAAATTTTGTTACACTAAAAAGTGTTAATTAGTGTTATTGTTTGAGACTATTTTCTATTATTTTTTAACAAAACTTTTAAAAATAAGCCTAATTAGGAGAAGGTAAGGAAACCCATGAAACAGCGTGTCAAACCAATCCATTGCTTTCATGTCGTTAGCGCCTCCTGCAATCCAACGTATTTTTCCAACAATATGCGGTTCTGGGAAAAATGGTGCTAAACCTAAGGTTAAGCATAACAAGATTACAAGTTTCCAGTCGTTAATTAGTTTCATTTGCTAGTTTAATTAAGATTTAGAGACTTATTTACATCTATCAATGTTTGATAAGGCATTGGTATAATTATTAATTAATTGAGGGCTTAACTGATTTAAAAAATTAAGAATACGTTTTAATTGTTTTGCATCGTCTTTTTGTAATGCGTCGGCAGCTTTATTAATTTCGTTTGTCACTCTGTCTTGAAGATTATATAGGCTTTCCAGGTTGTATAAACAATCATAGTTAAATGTGTTAGTAGCGTCAATAGATTGTGCCGTGTTCCATGCAATCCTTGATAAATCTGGAAGTTCAAGTTCAATAGTAGTTCCTCCAAAATATCTGTATTGAGTTTCGTTAATCTTTACAGAATCTTTTACTTTAAAAAAAGTGGGATATGTTTTTGTTAATAATTCAAATTCTTTTGGAGTAGCTATCACTCTTGAAGAGTTTTCTTCAAAATAAGCATTAAAATCTTTAAAAGCGTTTGTTAATTGTGTGTTTTTATTTTGTGCTAATGTTAGAGCCTTAGTATTATTGGTTATTTCATCTTTTATTTTTAAAATGATGGTATGTCTGTCTTGAATAGATTGTTTAGAACTGTTCCAGTTGTTAAACCAAATAGCTAGGTTAATACCAACAAACAATAATAATACTTCACCTAAAATGTATTTCCAGTTTAGATTGTTCTTAAGTTTAAAAAATCTTCCCATCCTTGTTTACAAAGTTTAGATAAATGTAAACTATTTTAAATTATTCTTTTTTAAAGGTACAGAATGTGAATTCTTGAGAGGTGTTAAATGGTGTATTGTGAGTACTCTTAAAGCTTTTTTGTTTTACAAACTTGGGTTGAAATGTAATTTCTAAAGATGCTTCATCATATTGCATAATATCTAAACCACTACATTTTGTTGGGCCATTAGTAGAAAAAGTGCCTACAATTAAATGGCCATTAGTGTTTATGTTATTTTCAGCTGTTCTTTTATAGGTGTCTATATCCTTTTGCTCAGTTAGAAAGTGAAAAGCTGCACGATCATGCCAGAGATCATATGTTTCATTTGGTGTAAACTTCGCTGCATCGGCTACAATCCAAGTTATTTTTTTAGCATCCTCACCTAAACGCTCCTTTGCTCTTTTTATAGCAGCCGCAGAAATATCCAGAACGGTTATGTTTTGGTAGCCTAAGGTAATTAAATGATCTACTAAAAAGCTATCACCTCCACCAATATCAATAATACTAGCTGTATTTGATAATTGCAGATCTTTTATTAGTTGAAGAGATGTTTCAGGTGTTTCTTGATACCAACTTACCTCAGTAAGAGCTTTAGTGTTATAAATAGTTTCCCAGTGTTTCTCTTTGTTAAATGTAGTCATGAGTAGGTTGAATTGTAACTACAAAGATACTGCATTTAGCTAGGTTATCATAGTCTGAAATTGTAACGTACCTTAAATAATATTTGCTGATTTTGTAACTCCCATCGGTCGTGAATATTATTTTGTGTGTTATGGTTGAACACTAAAAAAGCATCTCCTAAAGGAGAGAAGATCCAATGTATTCTGGCATTTATCCCAAAAACTTTGCTATCTGTGTCGTATTGTAAATAAGAGTTTAACTGTAGATCTGATGTTACATTAAAGCGTATTCGGGTTCCTACTAATGTTTGGTCAAAATCGCCCCAAGGGAGATCTGCAATATTTTTTACACCATTAAACTCAAAAGCTAGTAAAGAGCTAGGATTCCAGTTTAATTCCAATTCAATTTCATTTAGGGTACCATCATAAAATGATCCAAACCAATAGGAGGCTTGACCACTTAAACGCCTTTTGGCAGCAGCTTCTACTTCAACTCTGTAGCGCATAAAATGATATTTGCCTTTAGGAATTGTAACACCATCAGCAATTTCAAAATCTTCCAAAATATTTTCTCCTACAGGTCTTGCATTTAGTTCTATGCGGTCACCACTTTCCAGACGCCAGTTTAATGGAGCTGTAAATACACTATACGATTGCCATTCACCATCAATTCCTTTTATATAGGTTGTGTAAAGTTGGTGAAACATTTGTCTTACCCATTTCCATTCTGGTCTTGGAGCAAACGTACCACCAAGACGAACATGATGCACACCTTTTCGAGGTACAAACCCTAAAGAAGGATTAAACTCTTTTCCAATACGAGCATAGGTAAGCGCAACATCCCATTTATCATTGGGGTAATCTATTTTAAAACCAAATGCAGATCTGTCATCTTGTAGATCTTCTCTATCTGTATAAAGAGCCCAAGCACCAGCAATAAAATTTTTATCGCCATTAAATCGTGTAGTTTGATAAGTGAAATCGACTCCAGACATCCAGCTTCCGCTCCTGCTTAAAGGGTCGCCAAAAGACCCAATAATACCAACAGAGCTTTCTTTTAAAACATTTTGACGAAGACGAACAACGCCCATGTTTGTAGGGTCGTATGATGTGCCATCATCATTAAAAGATTTGGTGCGTGTTCCTAGAGCTCCAAATGCTGTTTTTCCTAGCCGACCGTTGAGTTTAACTCCAGCTAAAATAGGAACTTCACTTGATCCGAAAAGCCCAATTCTACGACTAAAAAAAGGTAACGCTATTCTGCTTCCTGTTCCAAAACCAAACTCGAAAATATCTGAACCTTCCAGAAAAAAAGTTCGTTTTTCAGGAAAGAACAAAGGAAATCTGGTAAGATTTGTTTGTCTAGTATCAACTTCAGTTTCAGCAAAATCAGTATTAACTGTTACTGTGGCTTGTACATTTGGACTTATGCGTTGACTGACATCCAAACTGGGTTCGAAAGAGAATTTTGTTTGTTCACCTTCACCAGCTTTATTCCATTTACCCACTAGAGAAGGGCGAATGTTTAAACCTAATCCGTAATTAAATTGAGGTAGATTGGTTAATAATCCAGCTCTACTAGTTTGAATAAACCACTGATCACGTTGTACATTGGCCCAACGAATGGTTTCTTGATTTCTTTGAATACGACGTTCTATGTTAAAACCCCATTCGGTTAATCCTTTTTTAAAGGAGATGCTTTGAATAGGTATTTTAATTTCTGCACTCCAACCATCATCATTAATTGAAGTTTGAGCTTCCCAAATGGCATCCCAATCCTCATTTTCTGATTCACCTCTGTTTGATACCAACGCATCATATCTGGCAGCATTAGCATTCACTGCAAATATATAACCCGACTGTCCATCAAGAAACGGATCAATAACAATACGTATATGATCTTCACTATCAATATTGGCATCCCGCATTTTAGAGAATCTAATAATACCAACAGGACTGGAATCTTTACAATCAACACCAATAATTACAAATTTTTCACTAGCAATAACACGAACATTGGTTGGAAATGAGGGTTTCCCTTTTTCAACTGGTTCAGTTGTGAGGAAGCTAGATAAAACAGGAGTATTGGTCCAATCAGGGTCATCTAAAACACCATCAATGTTAATGTCTTCAGTTAGTTTTCCAGCTTTAAAACTAGGTCTTTCGGTAGTTTGCCCATTGACAATAGACCACTGTATTAACAGTAGTATAGCAATGAGACTTCCAGGTTTTAATTTAAACATGTTTAGTGGTTGGTTAAGCCACTAATTTAGCGGTTTTTTGCCATATAACCATTAGCGAAATATTCTGATAAAAATAAAATGAAGCTAAAGAGTTAATAATTTAAGCCTTAACTATTTCTTTTAAAGCATTTGCAAGCATATCAACTTCTTCAAAACTATTAAAAACTGCAAAGGAGATGCGTATACCATTGATATTATTTTCATAGATACCTCTCATACGTAAATTTTTCTCTTTATTGAGAATAGGATTTAGTTTAAGGTTGTCTTTCCCTTTTATTCTTATCGTAATCATAGACGCAGAAAACCTTTCGCTTTTTGGAGTTAAAATTTCAATTTCAGGAATTTTATCAACTTGACTTCTAAAGTGAGTTACCAGCTCTCGGCTACGTTTAGCAATGTTGTCTATACCTATGGTATTAATAAAATCGAAAGCACTACCAAGTCCCAGAGTTATTGGAGTGTTACGGGTTCCATATTCTTCTCGTTGGGCACTTGTTCTGTATTCCATAGTTAAAGAGTTTAAATCAAACTTACTATCACTATAAGCACCGACATATACTGGATCGATATGTTTAATGATTTTTTTATTGATAAATAGAACTCCTGTTCCTTTTGGGCCAAATAACCATTTATGTCCGCTACTAGCATAAAAATCTGGGTCAATGTCTAATAGGTCAATAGGAAACATACCTAATGATTGTGCGCCATCTATACATGAATAAATATTTTTACTACGGCATACATCTACAATAGCCTTTGCTGGTAATTTCATTCCAGTTGTACATGTAATATGTGAAAAGGCAATAACTTTGGTTTTTTGGGTGATATTATTCTTTATAATTTGAAGATTGTTTTCTCCGTTAAAATCTAAGTCAATTAATTTTACGATAACACCAATATCTTTTTGTAAGGCTAACCAAGGTGAAGCGCCTCCAACATGTTCGTGTGTAGTTATAATAATTTCATCGCCTTTTTTTAATCGTAAACTTCTTGCTGCTATGTTTATACCTTCTGTGGCATTTCTGGTAAAAGCAATTTCATCTGTAGTAACATTTAAAAATTGAGCTGCTTTTTTATGTGTTTCTGCTATTTGATGCCTCCCATGACTGACTGAAGTTTCCAGTTTTTCCATCGCTTCACATATTGTGTTGATAACGATCTTTGGAGAAGGACCTAAACTTCCTGTATTTAAATAATGTTTTTCTTTCGGAAACAGGAATTGCTGTCTAACAGTGCTCCAGTCTATATTGTTATAATTATTACTATTTTCTTTTAGTTGTGGTATTGAAGATTCTTTTTTTAATGCATTTTCAGCTCTTAATAATGGGATAGCAGAAGTTAAAAAAAGACCACTTAAAATATTCTTTTTTATAAAATTCCGTCTGGATGTTTTAGACATAAAATACGTTTAGCTAAGGTTAATTATTATGCTATAAAGTTATTTAAAATGTGTTACTCCTATAGCTTCATAAAGGTCTTTAGCATAGAAAAGTTTACCATCCTTTATCGTTAATTCTACTTTTCTAATGTCACTAATATTGTCTAGGGGATTACCATCTATTAAAACAAGATCTGCCAATTTACCAACGTCAATAGAGCCTAGTTCATTTTGAGTTTTTGTAACAATTGCAGATGTAATTGTAGCAAGTTTCAATACTTCGTTTGCTGGAATTCCTGCTTTAACATAATTCTCAAGTTCTTTATGTAATGCAAATCCTGCCATAGCATCGGTTCCAGGAATAACAGTTACACCTTGATCATGTAACTCTTTTACAATGTCTAATAATTTGTCGAAGGACGCTTTGTAATTATCTGCTTGACCTTCGGGTATTGGTAGCCCTCCAGAGAAGAAACTACGTTGAATTTGAATAGGGAGGCGATCTATAATGGCCTCAAATTGCGGATCTGGTTCTCCCGCTTTTGTAGTAAACATACCCTCAAATATGGACACAGTGGCATCTAGTTCAATGTCTTTTTCTTTTAGCAATGCAACAAACTCCTGAAACTCTTCTCCTTTTAGGTCCATTTTATAAGCATTGGCTGCCACTTCAGAAAAACGTTTAGGTGTTCGTGAGTCTATTGTATCTGATAAAAAATTAAGAACTACCATGTTTACGTGCTGAATTTCATCATAGCCATCTTTAATGGCATCTTGCGCTAACATATAAGCAGGAATATGACCACTTAATTTTAATCCTAATTCATGCGCTTTTTCTGCCATTGGTTTTACCCAGGATGGGTCAATAGAGCTGTATAATTTAATTTGATGATAACCATCTTTTGCATAATCTTCAATAGCTTTAATACCTTCTTCAACGTTAGAGATTGTTAAGCCTGGACCAGCAAAAGGACCTTTTTGATCTATGAATCCAGCTAAAGTAACTACACGTGGTCCAATAACAGTATTCTCGTCAAACTCTTTTCTTATGTCAAGTAATTCTCTCGAGTTGGCCATATCTCTTACTGCTGTAACTCCAGCAGCTAAGTGCATTAATCCGTCAGATCTTCCAATGTGTACATGGTTGTCAAACAACCCTGGTAATAAGGTTTTGCCTTCACCATCAATAACCATAGCATTATCAGGCAAGCTTTCTCTGTTATCTAAAATAGCTTCAATGCGATTATCGTTAATAATAACTGTTTTGTTTCTTTGAAGTTTAGCTGAATTAGAATCGAATAGGTTTACATTTTTTATAACAACTTTTCCATTAGGTTTAACCGTTTTGCTTTCAGCGATTTTTTTAAAGTAAGTATTTTCTTTTTTGGTTTGAATATCTAAAAGCTGATTTGAAAGATCAAAGTGTTTTTCTTCAATTATGGATACCCATGAGGATACAGAGGCAAAAACACGATCATCTTCATCTAACCAAATATAATTAGGATTAAAACCAAAGCCTATGGTTTCTACTAACCTTAAATTGTTTCCTTCTATGGTATGATTTTCTATATCTGAAATTTGAATACTCCCACTTGGTAACAGGTCAACCTTTTGGTTAGGTGTTGTCAATAGTTTTTGTAATAGTATTTCAGATTCACCTAAAGTGCCATTAATACTAGAAAAAAAAGCTTTTCCGTTTGAAGCTTCTTCACCTTGTTCAGAAGAGCTTTTCCAAATAGCATTACCATCCTCAAATTTGAATACTTCAGAAATAGTATCCTTTAAATAGTTAACACCAGAAATTTCAAGTGCGTTAATATAACCATCAGAATTAAGTGTAAACGTCTGTTCTATTTCTGGACCACGTCCTCTATCACTAAAGTTAAACGAATACTTATACTCATTATTTTCATTACGCATACTGGTGTGTTTACCAGCTAATTTTCCACGCATATAAACGGCGTATTCTTTTGATTCGTATGTAGTGTTTGTTTCTGTATTATTACAAGAGATCAAAGTGATCAAGCAAGTAATAGTTAATGCCAGTTTTTTCATTTTAGTGTTCAGTTGGTTTAGAAGAACACTAAAGATAGTGATTTTATAAAAGCAATTGATTTATTGAGGATTAGAACAAAATATTGTTTACAAACTCATCAATTTTGTTTACTTCATGTTCATTTAAATGTTTGATAAATGCACTACCAATGATGGCGCCTTTAGCATGCGTTGTTGCTTGTGTGAAGGTGTCGTTGTTACTAATGCCAAAGCCAACAATCTGAGGGTTTTTGAGATTCATACTAGCAATACGATCAAAATACTGAGTTTGTTCATCTCCAAAACCAGATTTTGCTCCTGTAGTACTTGCAGAACTTACCATATAGATAAATCCGTTTGAAATGGAATCGATATATCTAACACGCTCTTCACTAGTTTGAGGTGTGATTAAGAAAACGTTTATCAATCCGTATTTCTCAAATGTTGCTTTATATTCTTCATGATATACATCTACTGGAAGGTCAGGAATGATAAGTCCATCAATACCAATCTCCTGACATTTTTTGCAAAATGCTTCAACGCCATATTGTAACATTGGATTAAAATAACCCATAATGATAAGAGGAATTGAAACAGTTTGTCTTATATCTTGAAGTTGCTCAAAAAGTAGCTTGGTAGTCATTCCATTTTTTAACGCTTGTGTCGAACTCGCTTGTATAGTAGGACCATCTGCTAATGGATCACTAAAAGGTAATCCAATCTCGATCATATCTACACCGCTTTCTTCTAGGTCTTTAATAATGTTTACAGTGTCATTTATATTAGGGTAACCTGCTGTAAAATATATAGATAATAACTTTTTATCTTCTTGTAATTTTTGGTTGATTCTGTTCATTTTTCAGTAGTGAGTAGTGAGTAGTGAGTAGTGAGTTATTAGATATGTCTCAATTCTAATAGCTCAATTCTCATATCTGTTTTTATAGTTTAAAATGATTGATGTATGTTTCTAAATCTTTATCGCCACGTCCTGAAAGACACAACACCACAATATCATTTGGATTAAATTGTTTCTTTTCAAAAACTGCTAAAGCATGTGAGCTTTCAATTGCAGGAATAATGCCTTCTAGTTTACACAATTCTAGGCCTGCATTCATGGCATCATTATCTGTAATTGAAATAAACTCTGCGCGACCAGACTTGTATAAATGTGCATGCATTGGTCCAACTCCTGGATAATCTAATCCAGCCGAAATTGAGTAAGGTTCAGTGATTTGTCCGTCGTTGGTTTGCATCAATAAGGTTTTACTACCATGAATAATGCCTTCATGACCTAATACCGAAGTTGCAGCACTTTCACCAGAGTCTATGCCTAAACCTGCTGCTTCAACAGCAATTAAATTGACATCTTCATTATCTAAGAAATGATAGTAGGCACCAGCAGCATTACTCCCACCACCAACACAAGCGACTACATAATTTGGATTGCTTGTATTTTCATGTTCTACTAATTGCTTTTGAATTTCTTCAGACACAACCGATTGAAATCTAGCTACCATATCCGGATAAGGATGAGGTCCAACCACACTACCAATGATATAATGCGTATCTACAGGGTTATTGATCCAATCACGAATGGCTTCATTGGTTGCATCTTTAAGCGTTTTACTACCTGAGGTTGCAGGCACTACAGTGGCTCCCAGCATTTTCATTCTGGCAACATTTGGTGCTTGTCGAGCAATGTCAATTTCTCCCATATACACAATGCATTCCAATCCCATAAGTGCACAAACGGTTGCTGTTGCCACACCATGTTGTCCAGCTCCAGTTTCTGCAATGATTCGATGTTTGCCTAAACGTTTAGCCATTAAAATTTGACCAATGGTATTATTAATTTTATGCGCTCCTGTATGGTTTAGATCTTCTCTTTTTAGGTAGATTTTAGTATTATATTTCTCTGATAGGCGTTTTGCATAATAGAGTGGAGAAGGGCGTCCAACATAGTCTTTAAGTAGTTGGTTGAATTCTTTTTGGAATTCAGGTTCTGCCATTACCTTTAAGTAGTTTTGACGTAACTCTTCTACATTTGGATAGAGCATTTCTGGGATATATGCGCCTCCAAATTCTCCGTAATAGCCTTTTTCGTTAACGTTATAGCTCATAATTTTTGTCATCCTGAACTTGATTCAGGATCTCTTTTTTTGTTATTTATTTTTATTCATTTTGTCTTGATACAAAACGAACCAAAAAATCAAGTTGAAATGAGGAATTTTTCTTTCGGAAAACCAAAAATAAAATCTAAATTTCTTCCAAGGTTTCAGAAATTATAAACGATTTGATTTTTATATTCTGCATTTCAACAGTCTCAATGCCTTGCATTGATCTGGATTTTAAATTTATTTAATAGTTCTATATTTTTTAATCCAGGTTCTATTTCAAATTTGCTGTTTACATCTAATGCGTAGCAATATTTTGAAGCTGGACTTTGTTTAAATTCTTTGATTTTTTCTAACTGTTCTAAACCAATACCTCCACTTAAAAAGAAAGGTTTTGTAGATGGATAATTATTTAAAACACTCCAATCGAATGTATAACCATTACCTCCTGGAAGCTTTCCTTTAGTGTCAAATAGAAAATAGTCACAAACATCTTCATAGGCAGTTAGCACTGAAAAATCAAATTCATCTTTTATAGAGAATACTTTTATAACTTCCACATTTGCCGACTTAATTAGTTTACAAACTTCAGGAGATTCGTGACCATGAAGTTGAACTGCATCTAGTTGATACCTTTCAATCTGACCAGCAATAAACTCAACTGTTTTATCTACAAAAACACCTGTTTTTTTGATTGTATTTGGTAACTCAGAAATAGTGCCTTCAAAGTTTCGAGGAGATGACTCATGAAAAATAAACCCAAGATAATCTGGTTGCAGTGTTGCAACTTGACTCATATTATCTTGATATTTCATTCCGCAAACTTTTAGTTTCATTTTATTCTCGTGAAAGCGGGAATCTCACCACGCTTCTTATTTTTTGTAATTACTTCTCGATACTATTTCTTTTGATTTCGACTGCGCTCAATCTGACAGAAATCACTCGAAGTGACGTTAATTTTCTAATTTATTTATAAACTCAATTGCGCTTGCTCCTGGATTATCTGTCTTCATAAAACTCTCTCCAATTAAAAATCCTTGATACCCATAAGGTTGTAATTCCTTTATAGCGTCAATGCTGCTAATACCACTTTCAGAAACTTTTACAAAGTCGTTTGGAATTAAATTACTTAGAGTCTTGCTGGTTTCTAAGCTAACTTCAAAGGTTTTTAAATTTCTGTTATTCACACCTAACATGTCCAAAGATGGCATGATAGATTTATGTAGTTCTTTTTCGTTATGAACTTCTAATAACACATTTAAATTTAAGCTTTGAGCTAATTCAGAAAATTGCTTGATCTCATCTCTTTCTAAAATGGCTGCGATCAGTAAAATTACATCTGCTCCATGAGATTTGGCTTCTAAAATTTGATATTCATCAATAATAAATTCTTTTCGTAATAGTGGCAAATTACAACTAGCTCTAGCGATTAAAAGATCATCTAAAGAGCCGCCAAAATATTTTCCATCGGTTAGAACAGACATTCCACAAACTCCAGCATTTTCATAGCCTTTGGCTACATCCTGCACATTTAAGTTTTGATTGATCACTGATTTAGATGGTGAACGACGTTTATGTTCTGCAATGATTCCAGAATCACTTTCTCGTAACCTATTTGCTAGCGACATAGTTGGTCTGTTGAAAAGCACTGATTGCTCTAACTGAGTTACTGGAATCAATGACTTTTTTAAGTCAACCTCTTTACGTTTGTCTATTACTATTTTATCTAAAATGTTCATTTATTTTTTGTTTGTCATTGCGAATCAAATTTTAATTTGATGTGGCAATCTGTTTAAATTTTGAAGATTCTCACGTCGTTATTTCATAACTCCTCAGAATGACAGTTTATTTACTTAATTCTATTAATTTATTCAGTTTCGCTTTTGCTTTTCCTCCTAAAAGAGATTCTTTTGCTAGTTCAAATCCTTCTTGATGTGATATCTGTTTTGACGTAGCAATAGCTAATCCAGCATTGGCGCATACCACATTGTTTTGGGCGTTGGTTCCATTACCTTCAATAACATTTACAAATATTTTAGCTGCGTCTTCAACAGAATTTCCTCCATAGATGGCTTCTTGTTGTATTTGATCAACACCAAGATCGTTTGGAGAAAACATAGCTTCAGAATGGTTTGAAATCACTTTTGTTTTTCCAGTCAATGATATTTCGTCATAACCATCTAATGCATGAACAATGCTATAATTTTTATCAGTTTGCTGATATAGATAGCCATATAAGCGTTGTAATTCTAAATTAAAAACACCAACCATTTGATTTTTAGGAAACGATGGATTTACCATTGGTCCTAACATGTTAAAGAAGGTTTTAACGCCTAATTCACGGCGAATAGGTGCCACATTCTTCATTGCTGGATGGAATAAAGGTGCATGTAGAACACATATTCCGGCTTGATCAATACAACGTTTTAAAAAATCTTCATCATTAGAAAATTTTATACCTAAATGCTCCATCACATTTGAAGATCCACATGCAGAGGACACACCGTAATTACCATGCTTAGATACATTTACGCCTGCTCCGGCTGTAACGAAAGACGATAATGTGGAAATATTGAATGTGTCTTTTCCGTCTCCACCAGTACCACAAAGATCTATGGCGTTGAATTCGCTTAGGTCAATTGGAATGCATAGCTCTAAAAGAGCATCTCTAAACCCCTGAAGTTCTTCAAGTGTAATACTACGCATCATGAATACGGTTAGAAAAGAAGCAATCTGACTTTGGTTATACATACCGTTAGAAATGTTAACCAATACTTGTTTAGCTTCTTCACTGGAGATATTCTCGTGATTTATTAATCTGTTTAATAGTTGTTTCATTTTTATTGTCATCCTGAACTTGATTCAGGATCTTTTTAATATTGTTACAATTTAGTGGATTCCGCATCAAGTGCGGAATGACAGCTCTAACTGTTAATCCAGTTTTCTAAAATTTTCTTTCCATCTGGAGTTAATACCGATTCAGGGTGATACTGAACACCTTTTACATCAAATTCTCTATGACGTAAAGACATAATCTGCCCATTTTCATCAAAAGAAGTGGCTTCTAAACTATCTGGTAGATCAACATCTACAACCCAAGAATGATAGCGGCCAACTTCTATGTTTTTATCTAAGCCATTAAATAAAGATTCATCATCTACAGAAATTGTGACATTAGTAGCTACGCCATGATACACTTCTTCTAGATTGATCAATTCTCCACCAAAAACCTCACCAATAGCTTGGAGCCCTAAGCATACGCCTAAGATGCTTTTTGTAGGTGCGTACATTTCGATAATGGGTTTTAATAAACCAGCTTCATCAGGAATTCCTGGACCTGGAGATAATACTATTTTGTCAAACGGTTTTACATCTTCCAAGTCTAATTTATCGTTTCTTACAACTGTTACATCACAATTTAAATCCTCTAAATAATGAACGAGGTTGTATGTAAAACTGTCGTAGTTATCTATTACTAATACTTTTTTCATTTTTCTGTCATCCTGAACTTGATTCAAGATCTGTTTAATTTTAATTCAACTTATTTTGGATTCCGCATCGAGTGCGGAATGACAATAATTTATATTCTTTCAGCTATTTCAATGGCATTTGTTAAAGCGCCTAGTTTATTATATACTTCTTGTAATTCGTGTTCTGGATTAGATTTCGACACTAATCCAGCTCCAGCTTGCCAATGCAATTGGTGATCTTTACTTAAAAAGGTACGTATCATAATGGCATGATTATAATTACCTTCAAAATCCATAAACCCAATGGCTCCACCATAAAAAGCACGACTTGTTTTTTCATACTTTTCAATAAGTTGCATTGCCATATGTTTAGGTGCACCACTTAATGTTCCTGCAGGAAAAGTATCTGCCACAACTTGCATTGTTGGTGTGCCATTGTGTTTTTGACCAGTTACTTTACTCACCAAATGAATAACATGGGAAAAGAATTGAACCTCTCTGTATTTCTCAACAGTAACATTACTACCGTGTCTGCTCAAATCATTTCGTGCAAGATCTACTAGCATCACATGTTCTGCATTTTCTTTATCATCAGCTACTAATTCTTTGGCTAATTCGGCATCTTTAAGGTCATTTCCCGTTCTTCTGAAGGTTCCAGCAATTGGATGAATTTCTGCTTTACCTTCATTAACGATTAATTGAGCTTCAGGAGAACTTCCAAAAATCTTAAAGCTTCCATAATCAAAGTAGAATAGGTAAGGAGAAGGATTGATACTTCTTAAAGCACGATACACATTAAACTCATCCCCTTTAAAATTCTGTTGAAATTTTTTAGATAATACCAACTGAAACACATCACCACGAGCACAATGCTTTTTTGCTAATTCTACATGCTCTTTATATTCGTTGTCACTTAAGTTAGAACCGATATCACCTTCAGCTTTAAAATTGTAAGAAGCAAAGTTCTTAGCCTTTATGAGATGTTCAATATCATCAACATTGTTTACGGAATCATAGCAATGAGCAAAAATATAAGCGACATTTTTAAAGTGATTAATGGCTATAATGTTTTGATAAACTGCATAATAAATATCTGGAATTTGCAATGAATCATCCTTTTTAGAGATTTCTACATCTTCAAAATATTTTACAGCGTCGTAAGCTGTATAACCAAAAATTCCGTTGTTAATAAACTTAAAGTTCTCTTCTGAATCTACTTTAAACTGCTTTGTGAACTCATGAATTTCTGAAGTGACATTATCTTTTTTTGCTTCTTTTGTTTCCGAAGTTCCATCAGGAAAGTTTTTAGTAATCACATCGTTTTCAACTTTAATAGACGCTATAGGATTACAACATATATAAGAGAAACTATTATCATTAGCATGATAGTCACTACTCTCAAGAAGAATACTGTTAGGGAACTTATCTCTTATTTTTAGGTAGATACTTACTGGTGTAATGGTATCTGCCAGAATTTTTGTGTAATGTGTTTTTAAATTATACATGTGGTTATAAATTAAAAAAGGCTTGTCGTGAATGACAAGCCTTGAATATTTTAGTTTTAAAAAATACGATAGGGTTAATTCACGAATTTGCGTTTCGAGAATTCCACCACCAAGTATTATTTAAAATTGTGTTCATTTGTTTTGTTTGGTCAAATATAGAAATGAAAAGTTTTATTCCAAATTATTTTCTATAAAATGTGATAAAAAAAAGATTCCCACCGAAGTGGGAACCATTTAATCATTAAATATTTGCTATTAATCTATTCAATGTTAAAACTGTAAATCTACTACTAGATCAAATTCATCGTAGATCGCTTTATCTTTTAAATTGTCGAAGAAGCTAGATGAACCATATTTGATATCGTATTTAGTTCTGTCAATTTTTAAGTTAGCTGTAGCTTTGCTACCGTATACAGACATTTCAAAAGTTATTGGGTGTGATTGCCCTTTTATTTTTAAGTCACCTGTAACAGTGTAGGCGTTCTTTCCGTTAGCTTTGGCTTTAGTAATGTTTAAAGATGCAGTTGGATGATTTGCTACTCCAAAGAAATCATCAGATTTTAAGTGACCGTCTAATTTCTTTGCATACTCACCTTGAATATCGGTAGTAGTAATAGAGTTCATGTCTATAGAAAAGTTTCCACCAACTAGTTTATCGCCTTCAAATTTTAAAGCTCCAGATTTTAAAGCAATTGTTCCTTCGTGAGAACCAGTTACTTTGTAACCTTTCCAAGTAATTTTACTTTTTGCTACATCTACATTTTTGTCTAAAACGGCAGTGAATGATGCTAAACTAATTGCTAGTACTAATATTAATGTGCTTTTTAAAACGTTGTTTTTCATGTTAATTTTTGTTTGTTGTTATTAAGATTTGTGATTTATGCTCGTAGTTTATCTAGAAGTGTGTTAAGGGTCTCCAGCTCTTTAATGTTTAGATTCTTAGTAATCTTATTGTTGTTTGCAATTATCATATCATCCATTTCAGTTAAAAGATCCATGCCTTTTTGTGTGATATAGATTTCGATCTTTCTTCGATTCACTTCACAACGTTGTCGTGTTACTAATCCTTTAGTAATTAATTTATCGACCAAGCGAGTGGTGTTACTCATTTTATTAAGCATCCGTTCTTGTAAAGTGCCTAAGTTGGCTGGATTTCCTCTTTGTCCTCTTAATATTCGTAATACATTGTACTGTTCACCAGAAAGGTCATAACCTTTGAAAAACACAAGCGATTGTTCTTTTAACCAATTACCTGTATAAGCCAAATTAATGACAGTTTTTTGTCTCGTGTCTAGTTTTACAGTACTTTTTATATCTTCTTCTATTGACATTTGTATATACAAATATTGTGCATACAAAAGTATAGTAGTTTTATTGATTACAAAGAATTGGTGCTATAATTTTTTGTTAAAATTTTAAGACACTATAAATGGATGTTTATTTTTATAGTATGAGATATTTAGCAATTATAATGTTATTGGTTTTTGCTTCATGTAAGAGCGAGCCAAAGGTCGAGGATATAGATCTGGAAATACACACAAATTTTGATAGTTTTGAAAAGTACCTTCAAATAAAAGATGATAAAACGTATGTCGTAAACTTTTGGGCCACTTGGTGTGCGCCTTGTGTTAAGGAGTTGCCTCACTTTGAAGAAATCTATAGCAATTATAAAGGAAAGAATGTTGAGCTTATATTGGTAAGTTTAGATTTTCCTAAGCAATATGACTCTAAGTTAAAACCTTTTATGATCAAGAATAAGATTAAAGGAAAAGTTGTTGCTCTGGATGACCCAGCTATGAATGTTTGGATACCAAAAGTTAATGAAGATTGGGATGGAGGACTTCCAGCTACTGTAATATATAATAAAGATAAGAGTGAGTTCTTTTACAGAACTTTTACTTACGAGGAATTAGAAACAGAACTAAAACAATTTCTAAACTAAAACATATGAAAATTTTAAAAGTAATTTCAGTTTTTGCAGCTGTATGTATATTAAGTGCATTTACAGTTAGTACTACAACTACTTTAGCCAGTGATGGCTATAAGGTAGGAGATATAGCAACCGATTTTAGGTTGAAGAATATTGATGGAAAAATGGTTTCATTGGCAGATTATGATGATGCTAAGGGCTTTATAGTAATTTTTACATGTAATACTTGTCCGTATGCTGTAAAGTATGAAGATAGAATTATTGATCTTGACAAAAAGTATGCATCAAAAGGATATCCCGTAATTGCTATTATGCCAAATGATACTGATATGAAGCCAGGAGATAATTTAGAAGCGATGAAAGCACGAGCAGCTTCAAAAGGTTTTACATTTCCATATTTAATAGACAAAGATCAAAAAATATACCCACAATATGGTGCTACAAAAACACCTCATGTTTACATTCTTCAAAAAACAGATAAAGGGAATGAGGTAAAGTATATTGGAGCAATCGATGATAATTATAAAGATGCCGCTGCCGTAAATACTAAATATGTAGAAAATGCCGTTGACGCTTTATTAGATGGTAACTCTATTACAGAGACTAAAACACGAGCCATAGGATGCTCAATAAAAACTAAGAAAAGTAATTAAAGTGTAACACATTACTTTTTTTATCGTCTATATTGTATATCCTAAAGAAATGTTAATTTTGCGCGAAAAATAGTTATGGCAAATTTAGCACAAGAAGAATGGAAATCGCAACTTGAAAATGATAACAATGCTGTTATTTTAGATGTGCGTACAGATATTGAAGTGGCAGAAGGAATTATTCCCAACGCAATTCAAATAGACATTTATAAAGGTCAAGGCTTTATTCAGGAAATACAAGAGCTTGATAAGACGAAAAGTTATTATGTTTATTGCAGATCTGGAAACAGAAGTGGACAAGCTTGCGCAATAATGAATCAATTAGGATTTGACAATGCATATAATCTCGTTGGAGGCATTCTTGAATGGAATGGAGCGCTTACCAACGCTTAAACATAAGTTATGAAACGTGTCCTGTTTTTTTTAGTGTTAGTTTTAAACGGTGTTATTTTTAGTTGTAAAGATGCTCAAGAGACTACAGATATTCAAGTGGTTACTCCTGAAGAAATGCAGCAAATTTCTGAAACCGAAGGTGTACAGTTAGTAGATGTTAGAACACCAGAAGAATATGATGAAGGCTACATCGAAGGATTTCAAAATATAGACTATTATTCAGATACTTTTATTGAAGACATTGAAAAAC
Source organism: Flavobacteriaceae bacterium (assembly GCA_030148025.1). Taxonomy (GTDB): domain Bacteria; phylum Bacteroidota; class Bacteroidia; order Flavobacteriales; family Flavobacteriaceae; genus JASBUG01. Next base: position 222,617 of record JASBUG010000029.1, read on the forward strand.
TAGATAAAACAAAGCCTGTTATTGTGTATTGCAGATCGGGAAGACGAAGTTCTGATTGTGCCAAACAATTAAAAGATAAAGGCTTTGTTAAGATCTACGATCTTGATGGAGGCATTGAAAAATGGAAGTTCAAAGGTTTTGAAGTAAAAACAAAGAGCTAGCCTTAATAAAAGTATATTTAATTTTAAAAGCGTTTTCCATTTTTGGAAAACGCTTTTTTATTGCCTGCGATTACTCTATGTGATTGATCATGAATAATTTAGTATATTTGCTGTACTTCAAATTCTGACCTTCATCTTAAATGAAAACAACTTTCATTTATTATACGTGAAGCTCCAATGTTTTTTTATTTAAACTAAGTTCATGCCTTGTTGGGATGAACTATCAACCAATCAAATTTTTTAATTATGATTAAAAAAACTGTTTCATTAATGATAATGGTTTGCATTGCATTTGGTGCTGTGTTTACCATAAATGCCCAAGAAGACAAATCGTATGCCATGTGGGAGGCTATTGTTATCACACCAGATTACACTAAATTAAAGGTGCTAGGTGAAAATATGCGAAAGCATAATCAGAAATATCATAAAGAAGGACCTTATAAGTCTACGGTATTTAATATTAATACTGGACCTAATGCAGGGAAGATTGTTTGGCAAATGGGACCAATGATGTTTGCACATAACGATTCAAGACCAGCAGAAGGAGGCCATGATGATGACTGGAGAGATAATGTAATGCCATACATTAAAAAGTTTAATACTATTGAGTATTGGAGGGCTGATGAAAAGCTAAATAATACTGATATGTTAGATGGTGATATTTCTAAATACCCAATTCTCTATATCAGGTATCATGAGGTGGCAAGAGGCCACGGTTATAGCGTTAATGGCTTGCTAGAGCAAATTAGTAAAACTGTTAAAGCAATGGAAGGTGTAAATCCTTGGGGTGTTTACGATAACCAGTTTAGACAAGGGTTTGACATAGGCCGCCATTTGGCAACCGTTAGTTTTTTAAAAAACTGGGCTAAGTTAGATGAAGACAACAAATTCAAAGAAACATTTTTAAAAGTGCATGGTGAGAATTCATGGGATGCATTCATTGATGGCATGAATGATTCTTTTAAAAATAGTTGGGACGAAATATGGGTTTACAATAAAAATTTAAGTGGAGATTAAACTCATAAAAAGAAAAGCACAACCTTTAAGTTGTGCTTTTCTAGTTTAAATGTTCGTTAATGATCTTTTTAATTTCTGGTTGTTTTTCTAATGCGAGTTTTGCGAATTGAAATAAACTTCTACAGCGATCCAGATTTTGTTCAGGGTAACTCACTTTATAGTGAATATTTCCATTTAAAAAATCGGTTAAAGCTCTTAAACCATGCATAAATGGCATAAGGACACAGCTAATAGGTAAATATTCAATATCGTTAGTAGATAAAAACGAACCATTGCTATGTATGCCTTTTAGAAAAGTTTCAAAAAGTTCCAGATTACACCCAATTTTAGATACCTCTTTTTCATCTTCGTTTGCTTCGCTTACAATAGTTCTAACAGCATCACCAAAATCGTAATGAAAATAACCTTCCATAATGGTGTCAAGGTCTATTAAGCATAAGCCATTATCATTACTATCGAACAACAAATTATTAAGTTTTGTATCATTATGACAAACCCTTTTTGTTAAAGCTGCTTTATAGAATGAATTGAAATCATGTAGATGTTTAGTAGCAAAGTCTATTTCAGTTTTGGCAATCTCTTTTAATTGTGTTTCAGTATTAGTAAGAGCTTCTTTAAACTCTTCAATTCTAAAAGGTAAGTAGTTTAGGTTTTTTACCGTTTCAGTATAATTAGTAGTGCTTTCGTTTTTTAAAAGCTGGTGGAAACGCCCAATAATACGGCCAGCTTCAAAGGCTATTTTAGGATTTGAAGTGATGTTGTAAGCAGTACTTCCTTCAATAAATGTTAAGATACGCCAAACACTGTCTTTATGAATAATATAAGGTTTGTCTGTTTTAGTTGGTATTAATTCAACCGATTGGTAATCATGAGCTCTTAACTTTTTAAGCGCTCTTTCTACATTACTATGAAGTCCCTCTACATTTTTAAACACTTTAGCATTAATACGTTGTAATATGTACTTGGGCGAATCATTAATATGTACTAAAAAGGTATCATTAATATAGCCTTGAGAAATTTCAGAAAATGACAAATTGGTATCATCTATGTCAAATTCTGAAATTACATCATTAAGTAAAGAAGTATTCATTTTAGTTTACTTCCAAAGAGGGGATGGGTATTTACCATCCTTTGTTAATCGTTGAAGTGTATTAACAGCTTCATTTTTATCTTCATAATAAGTTACTCCAAACCATTCACTATTTGTAGCAATAACATTAATATCTATTAAACCATTAGCCATCATTTCTTGAGCTACGAAAGGTAAATAGATCTCGCTTTTTTCTAGATTTTCAGGAATCTGCAAGAAATTTTTAAAATAGGTTTCTATATATTCAAAAATTGAAGCATTACAAATCCAAAAATTCATTGAAACAATGGTATCTGGGTCTAACGTTCTACCAGAATCTTCATCTACAATTTCACCATCTACAGCTTCAATTTTAGTATGTTCTTCTATTGATACTAAGTGGTCACCTTCTACACTACATACTCCTCTTGATACTGAACCATGTTCAGACAAAGTATCCTTTAAATGGTAACCAACTAATGCATAGGTATTATTCGATTCTTTGTTTTTAACAAATTCTGCTGCAGAGTTAAAAGCTTCAGCACCATAAAAATCATCGGCATTAATAATTACGAAATCATCATTAATTACATTACGGGCAGACCAAACAGCATGCGCTGTTCCCCATGGTTTTGCTCTTTCTGATGTGTTAATAGAAACGCCTTCGGGTAGATCGTTTATATCCTGTACTACCACATCAACTTTTATATTATTTGGAACTCTAGGAGCTAAATGCTCTTCAAGATATGTTTTGTTTTCGGCTTTAGTAATTAAAACTATATGATCGAAACCTGCTTTAATAGCATCAAAAATGCTAAACTCTAATAAAAACTCTTTTGCTGGTCCTAGATCATCAAATTGTTTTAGTTTTCCGTAACGACTACCACTACCAGCAGCCATAAGTAATAAAGTCATAAAATAAAATTTTGGTAAAAATAAAAGATTGATAATTAAAGTAAAATAATTAATCATTAAAAAATAAAGCTGCTGTTTATTAAAACAGCAGCTTATTTAAAAGTAAAGTTATGTATATGTTACTCTTTTATAATTTTTTTATAAGTCGTTCCTAACTCATTTTCTAGCTCAACTATGTATATTCCAGAGTTTAATGAAGAAACATCTATTTGAGAATTTACCATGTCTTTTCTGATATTACTTAATACTTTTTTACCAGATATAGAGTATATGTTTATAGTAGATGAAATGTTTGATGCATTAATAATTTCAAGTGTATTCGCTACAGGGTTAGGGTATACTTTAAACTCATTTAAACTTTGCTTTTTTCTTGAAAGAGTTTCATTAACTGCATTATACCAAATACTAATACTTTGACCATTGCCTCCGTAACTACTCGGGGTGCCATCAATAGAAGGGTAAACTGTTCCAGAACTAGGGTTAAAAACATAATCACTACCTGGAGAATTATAATAGTAAACCCTAAACTCTATTGTTCCAGAAGCAATAGCACCATGAGAAGATAAGTCTATTGAGGTTAAGGTGTAATTAGAACCATCAATACTAAATTCTCCTAAAGAAGAGGAGAAGTTATCTACATTCCATCTTAGCTGTAATTTACTACTTCCAAATTTGGCTCCAGCATTCATCACGAATCTATCAAAAGTTATACTGGTGATTGATTGAGTTTGAATTGTATACGAAATAAAAGGTGCCGTATCTTTATCTAAAGTACTTGATGTATTTGTATTTATCCAAACAGTTCTACTATCATTGTCAATGCCTAAACCTTGAGGGACTAGGACACCACTACTAATATCACTTGATAGAGCAGCAGCATTCATTGGGAATGATTGCGATGAGGAGTTATATCCATTCCAATAGGCTCCTCGAGTGGTTTGGGAATAAGTTAATTGGGTATAAAATACCAGTAATACCGCAAAGTATAAAACTTTACGTTTTTGTTTTGTTAGGGGTTTCATTTTTAGAAGGATTTTAAAATTTTGCGAAAAATAATAAAAAAATTCTTATAAAAACGATTAAATGTGTAAAAATATCGATAAAAAGACACTTAAAGTAGGTTAAAGACTTCCTTTTTATTGAACTTGAGTGTAGGTTTCTTCAAAAGGAATTCTGAATCTGGAGCCATAGATGCCTTTATCGTCTCTAATGCCGCAGCCTATAATCATATTTATTTCTGCTCTATGAGGAATACCCAAAATCTTTTTTACTCTTAAAGTATCACTTCCTTCCATAGGGCATGTATCGTAACCAATGGCTGCCATACTTATCATAAAATTCTGTGCAGCCAACCCAGCACTTTTATGAGCTACTATACGCATATCGCTTTGTCTTACTTGTCTGTAGATGGGGCGAAAGAAACCAACAATTTGAAATATTACATATTTAAGTATACCTAGAATACCTAGGAAATCTGAATAGACAAAAGGAATTCCCTTTTTATAGTATTTGGAAACCATAGCTTTTCTTTTTTTATCTCTATCAGATAAGTTATCTTTTCCATAAGCTTTGTCAATATATTCTAAGTTAGCTTTAGCACGTTTACGCCAAAGATCTTTTCTGGCAACAACCACTACTAATTGTTGTGCCGTTTTAGCAGCGTTTTGATCAAAACAAGCTTTAGCTAAATCTTGTATGGTGTTTTTATTAGTAACATGATAAAATTCCCAGAGCTGTAAATTACTGCTTGTTGGAGCCAATGAAGCATTATATAAACATTGTTTGACTTTTTCGGTGTTAATAGGTTCGTCTTTGTATATTCTGCAAGAGCGTCTATAAGCAATGGCTTCAGTTACGGTTTTTTCCATGAATAATTAGTTTTGTTAAAAGTAAAATAATTTTGTTGTATTGTTTAGCTGTATTGTTCCAATGTTTAAATGTTGTAGATTTGTTAGACTTTATATGACTAGAGATATTATAAATATTAATGATTTCATTATTTTGGTTGAAGAGGCCAAAACAGAAACACTAACAGTAGATTCTTGTTTTTTTGACGAACCTATTATAGCAGTTGCTTTTTATGGATCTGGAAATGTAGACCTATCGGTTAAGTATGGTAATAAGGAAAAAGAATTTAATTACACTAAAGGGCTTGCGTTATCATTTTATGCCGATGAAAATGTAGAGTTTGTACATACAGTATCCCCTTCAAAACCATTAGAGTGTTTAGTTATAGCAACCTCTATTAGCGCTATAGAAAAACTTCCTAATCAAGAAGGAGAATTGTTTGCAGAAATGCTTAATGAGTTGGTAAACCCTTCAGATCATTACGTAGAGGGACCAGCATTTTTTATGACACCAGAAATGCAGCATATTGTGGATTCAATATTCAATATCCAATATGAGGGAAAAACAAAAATGATGTTTTTTAGAAGTCAGATCACGGCATTATTGTCCCACTTTTTTGGTCAGTTGGCTTCTATAAAAACTGAAACCATAAAAAGTTCAGAAAGAGAAAAACTAATTATGGCAAAAACGATTCTTTCTGAAAATTTAGATAACCCTCCTTCCTTAACAGAGCTTTCAAAAGCAATTGGATTAAATACTTTCAGATTAAAAAAAGATTTTAAAGCGCTATTTGGAGTGCCAGTTTTTAAATATCTACAGAACGAACGGCTTACTTTAGCGCACAAGCTTATAAGAAGCCAAGAAGCCACAGTTCAGGAGGCTGCATGGCATGTTGGTTATGATAGTTTGAGTTCATTCTCTAATGCTTTTGCAAAAAAATTTGGCTACAGACCCAGTCAGATTAAATAAGCTACTTTTCGAACAAATCTTAATTCTTTTACGACAAACCATACTTTTATTTAGACGGTAGTTTTGACATGTTATAAAATTTAATAGCATGAAAATTAAACGCGCAATTTTAATAAGCATATTAGTATGGGTTATAGCTGTATTTCTGTATTCAATATCTTATTATATACCAGTTCTAAAAGATGCAGATTTACAGGCAAATGTCGTGCTGTTTGTAGCTGTGGTACCCCTGGTATGGTTAGGATGCTCCTATTATTACAAAAAGGATAAAAACACTCAAGGCTATAAGATTGGGTTAATAATGTTGTCAATTAGTATTATTCTAGATGCTTTAATAACGGTTCCTGTTTTTATTATACCTAATGGCGGAAATTATTATGATTTTTTTATCTCTATAAGTTTTTGGGCAATTGCTTTTGAGTTTTTAGTTATAGCCATATTGTATTGGTATGCTTGTGTTTATTCACCAAAAAAAATATTACAAGAATAATAGAGGCACGATGATGTTAACTACTTAGAATATCGCAACTATCAATAAAGAAGAATTTAAAAAATACATAAACATGAAAAAATCAAAAATATTAGTACTTGGCGGTAAAGGCAAAACCGGAAGCCGAGTAGTTGAAAGATTAACTAAACTTGGTTATGAACCTAGAATAGGTTCAAGAAGTGAAAACCCATCATTCGATTGGAATACTCCCGAAACTTGGGAGGCTGTTGTAGATGGAATGGATCTAATTTACATTACATTTCAACCAGACCTTGCAGTTCCTGGAGCACTGGAAGCTATTGAAACATTCACTAAACTAGCAAAACGAAAAAACGTAAAAAAATTAGTGCTTTTATCTGGAAAGGGTGAAAGAGAAGCAGAGTTATGTGAGCAGGTTGTCATTCATTCTGGAATAGACTATATAATTGTTCGTGCAAGCTGGTTTAATCAAAATTTTAGTGAAAGCTTTTTTCTAGATCCGATTTTGGAAGGAACCTTAGCATTACCAAAAAATGAAGCTTTGGTACCTTATGTTGATGCTAATGATATTGCAGATGTTGTGGTTAAAGCATTGTTAGATAATATACATAATGGTGAAATTTATGAACTAACAGGACCAAGGGTATTAACATTCAAGCAAGTAGCACAAGAAATTTCCAAAGCAACTCAACGAGATATTAAGTTTGATTCTATTACACTAGACCAATACACAGCTGTAATGAAAGAACAACAAGTGCCAGATGATTTTATTTGGTTGATCAACTATTTGTTTACTGAAGTACTAATAGAACAAAATTCTGTAGTTACTAACGACATTGAAAAAGTACTTGGTAGACCACCTATAGATTTTAGTGAATATGCTAAAGAAATGGCTGCAACTGGTATTTGGAATTCAAAGTAATACACTTATTGTAATAATTTAATGATTCTACCTAGAAATATAATCGTTTTTCTTTTTACCATAGTGCTTTATTCGTGTAATGATGAGGTTAAAGAGTATGTATGCACTCCTTGTGATTTAGAATGCGATGAGCTAACATTTTTCGAATCCGGAATATGCTCGCATTGTAATATGAAACTCATTTTGAAAAGTGATTTAGAAAAGATGAGCAAAACTATTGCATCTGGAGAATTAAAAATAAACTATGAATTCTTAGATACCGAATCGTTAGATAAAGAAGCCGAAATAACTGAGGTTATTACTAAAGGATTTATTGTTTATAAAAAGTTATTTGGTGGAAACCCGAGAGATACATTGAATGTTACCTATACAGATTTCACAATTAAGGTCAGTAAAACAAAAGATTCCGGAGGAGAAGCAGATTCTAAGTCTATCCAATTTAATTGGTCTGAAAATAGCACTTTAGGCTATGGCTCATGGAAAACGGTATTACTACACGAGCTTTTCCATCTATGGAATGGCGAAACCATTCGTTATAAAAACGGAGAAGAACACTGGTTTAATGAAGGGTTTTCTGAGTTTTATGCATTTCAAACGGCGACCAAAATAGGAATCATGTCTCCAGAAGAAATGTTGTCAACAGCAGCCCTTTCTTTAGGATATTATAATGGTTCTAAAAGTGCTGGAAAAATTTCAATGCGTGATGCAGGAATTGATGACAAAACAAAATTTGAAAACTTCTTTTTGGTTTATCAGGGAGGATGGATGGCTGCAATGGCCTTGGATGTAGATATTCGTACAAAAACAAATAATAAAAAAAGCTTAAATGATCTAATGAAATGGTTATACAAAAACTTTCTTCGAACAGAAAAGCTATATAACACAGATGATATTATTAAGGGCTTGAAAATTACTACAGGTATGGACTATTCAGAATTTTTTAAAAACTATATCTATAGCAATAACATGTTACCAGTACGAGACTATTTTGATCCAGGAAAAGCTTTATGGGATTTTAAATGGAATAAGGAGAAACAGGCAGAGCACAGGTATTTGTACAAAACTTTAGGAATTGAATAAATTAAGAAACTAACAAAGAATGACTTAAAATAATAATTATGAAATTTAAATATGTATACAGTTTCCCTCTTGCAAAAAACATGCTTCAAGAGTGGTTAAAATTTGCTAAAGAAGTGAATACAACAAGAAATAACGAGTTCACAAAAATGCACGCAAGAATTGGGGTAACAAAAGAAAGCTGGTATCTCAAAGAAAATAAAAATGATTTTGAAGTGATGGTTTACACTGAAGCTAATAATCAAAATTTCTCGGAGAAGTTTCAAAATGATAAAAGTGATTTTTCAGATTGGTTCAAAAATGAAGTGATTAGAATTCAAAATTACAATCTAAATGAAGGAGTAAAAATGCCTATAAAAGTGTTGGATTGGGTTGAACCATCATAAGCCGTAAAATAACTTTTTGAATAAAGATTAATTGTTGGAAACTAATAAAAAAGACAATGAAAAAAACATTTATAATTTTAATACTTGTATCATTACTTTCTTTTAATTCATATAAAACAGAAGCACAAGAGTTAAAGGGTAATGATTCGTTAGTTATAGAGAATCCATACTTAGGGCTAAAACCACCAGGTTCAATGCCTATAGCTTTTGCACCAGGTGTTGTTACCACAGAGCACTGGGAAACGAATGGTGTTTTTACACCTGATATGAGAGAGTTCTATTTTGTTACAAGTGGAGGTAAATATGAAAAACCAACATTTGTTGTCTTTAAATATATAAATGGTCAATGGCACGAATCTATTGTATCACCTTGGCGTGGTAGAGTTGTCTTCTCTCCAGATGGTAAAACGATGCATTTAGGGGAGAGATATATGAAGCGTACTAATGATGGATGGTCAGATGTGAAAAAATTAGGGGCTCCATTTGAAGGTAATTCGGATATGTTTATTATGCGACTTTCATCTTCCGCTAATGGCACTTATTATTTTGATACATATCATAAAGATAAACCAGATTTTCCTATTCGTTATTCACGCCTTATAGATGGTAAATATGAAGAACCTAAAGCACTGAGCAAAGCAATTAACACAGGAACACAATTAAATCATCCTTTCATTCCACCTGATGAGTCCTATTTAATGTGGGATGCAAAAAGAGAAGGTGGGTATGGAGATTCTGATATCTATATTAGTTTTAAACAGGAGGATGGATCTTGGGGTGAAGCTATTAACCTAGGAGATAAGATCAATACAGAAGCTTGGGAAGCTTCTCCTGCTGTAACACCAGACGGGAGGTATCTATTCTTTAATAGAAATATAGGATCAGAAAATTATGAAAATGTAGATATCATGTGGGTAGATGCTCAAATTATTGAGACTCTCAGATCCAAAGATAAAGGTTAAAACAAAAAGTATTCTGCTTTTCGAACAAATCTTATTTCAAATGCAACAAATAAACTATACCTATTTAATAGATATTTACTTCATACTATTTATGAATTCAAATTAAAAAAGAAATAAGATGTCAAGATTAAAGAAAATATTAAAATGGACATTATTAACAATTCTAGGATTAGTAATTGTACTCTTTGCTTTCGGATATTGGTTTTTGAGCCTTATACGAAGTTCTGATGATCAACTTGATATAAGTACTACA
>JASBUG010000036.1 GCA_030148025.1 Flavobacteriaceae bacterium
AAAAGGCATTTCAGATCTGATAGCGATTCCTTTACGTTTTCCAGTTTTTAAATTGATTTTAGAAATCTTACCACTGCTTAAAACAAATAATTCTTTTCCAGCTTTATCAAAAGCTAAGCTTCCTCCAAAACCAAATTTCCCAAGCGACTTTATTTCTTTAGTACGTAAGTCTAATTTCCATAAATCGGCTTTATTATCTGTGCGTCCTAAATATAATAAGGACTTAGAGTCTTTAGTAACTAAAGTACTAGAAAGTCTTGTAGAGAATAATGATAATTTAGCTTTGCGTTTATGAAGCTTATCAAATTCTATAGTAATAGGAGTGATTGACTTTTCATCATTTCCTTTTTTATCATCTTTAGTGTCTTCCTTTTTGTCTTTAGAAGTATTTAAAAGTGCAAATTCATCCTTTTTCAATTGGTACTTGTCATACGCTTTTTGTGTTAAGAATACGCCATAAACATCGCGTTGTGAAGCTCCAGTTTTGGCTACACTATGCATACCATTCCTATCAGAACTCCAATATAAAATGCTACCATCTGCAGACCATTGTGGTGCAGCATCACTAAAACCACTTTTAGAAACATTAATTAAAGGTTGATCGCCTTTTGCGCTTAATATTCCTATTTCACCAAACCAATAGGCATCTGGATAGAAGGTAACTGCTAACCACTTTCCATCAGGACTCCAGCTAAAATCTTGATCGCCATCAGCATAAGAAAAATGCTTTTCGCCATTATGAATTTTAGTGATTTTCTTAGTGTCAATAGTAATCGTTCTTAGTTTTGTGCGTTCCTCTAAATAGGCTACTGCCTCTCCAGTTGGTGAGAATTTTGGCTGAAAGGTTTCAGCTTTGCTATCTAAAAGCACTTCTTCTTTCAATTCTAAAGCATTTGTAAAATAGTTTTCGTCTTTATCTGCTAAAGTCATAGTATAAAGATTCCAACTATTATTGCGTTCTCCTGCATATACAACAGTTCTTCCATCTGGACTAATATCGATGCTGCGTTCTTGTTCTGGTGTATCCGTTAAACGACGCGTTAAACTTCCATCTAAGGCCGTAGCAAAAACATCCCCACGATAGACAAAAATAAGTTCCTTTCCATTTGGAGAAGGTACCATTTCGCTAACGTTTCCATTTACAAATAAGAGTTCGTTTTGGTTTAAAGATTGATCTCCAGAAACATCAACTAGGACTTCTATTGGCTTACCATCTGCTGTTTGTGTATAAATTTGCCCGTTAAAACTATAGCAAAGTATGCCGTTATTTGAGATACTTAAATGACGAACAGGATGTAGTTTGAAATTTGAAATTTGCTTAGACTGTGTTGGATTTGAAATAGAAGACTCAAAAACATTGAAGGTTCCATTTTGTTCTGATAAATAATAATATTGATCTCCAGATCCAAATACTGGATTTCTATCTTCTCCATTAAATTGAGATAGTTTTTCATAGCTTCCTGAAGCTTTTTTAATCCAAATATCTCTAGTTACAGAAGAGGTATGATGTTTACGCCATTGATCTTCATAACCTTTAATTTCTTCAAAAAGTATATCACCATTGGCATTATTTCTAGCTTCGTAAGCAGGAATACTCAATAGTTGTTGCGGTAATCCTCCTTTTGTTGCAACCCTATAGAGTTCGCCTAAACGATGAAAAAGTAAAGACGAATCCTTGTCTAAGCGAATAGAATTGAACCAAACTTCGGTGTCATTTTGAGAAAAATCTGTGGCCCAATCATCTGCAGAATGATAAGTCAAACGCTTTAAATTGCTTCCAGAAGTGTCAATGGTAAATACATCAAAATTACCATGTCTATTAGACGAGAAGGCAATTTTTTGTCCATTATGAGACCAAACTGGTTTGGTGTCATAAGCCGCATGCGTGGTTAATCGTGTAGCTTTCCCGCCATTTACAGCAACCAAATAGATGTCTGCATTGTAAGTGAATGCAATTGTTTTTCCATCTGGAGAGATTGCTGTATTACGCAGCCAAAGCGCTTTGTTTGATTGCGAAAACGTGAGGTTAACGCATAGAATGAGGGCTAAAAATATTGTGAATTTTTTCATAGAAAATAGTGCTAATTAATCGTCGGCAATGTATGTAAATAAATCATAAAATTATGTTAATGAGATGTTTAAAAATTATAGGCTAAAAATTGAACGATTGTTTTAAGGAGTTTCTATTTTTAAATACCTTTACAGCTTCATGAGATTACCAAAAATTCCATTAGCGCAAACCGTTATAAAGCTTTGTGAATTAAAGAAAATAAAGCACATTGTC
>JASBUG010000012.1 GCA_030148025.1 Flavobacteriaceae bacterium
CGCTAATTACTGAATATACCCCTAACAATACCAATAGAATGTTCATTCCAAAACTAATTCTTTTCTTGGGTGACTTCCAGCCAAATAACCAAGCGGCAAATGGAGGAATTAAAAAGAGCGCTACTATAACAGATGCTATTAGTGCCATAGTTTTTGTTGCTGCTAAAGGTCGAAACAGCTTTCCTTCAGCACCAATCATTGTAAACACCGGAATAAAACTTATAACTGTAGTTGCTACTGCTGTCAAAATCGCACCGGACACTTCTTTTGTAGCATTAAATACAACATTGTTTATAGAAGACTTTGATTTATCTTCCTGCATGTGCCTAATTATATTCTCGGAAAGGATTACCCCTACATCAACCATGGTACCAATGGCAATTGCAATTCCTGAAAGTGCAACAATATTAGCATCTACACCAAACAATTTCATACCAATAAATACAATAAGTACAGCAACTGGTAGTAAACCAGAGATTAGAACAGAAGCTCTTAGGTTAAATACCATTATTATGATTACTAAAATGGTAATTAGTATTTCCAATGTTAATGCTTCATCTAGTGTATTTAATGTTTCCTTAATGAGTTCTGTACGATCGTAAAAAGGGACAATGGTTAATTGAGATGTACTCCCATCTTTAAGAATTTTAGAAGGCAACCCTGCACTTATTTCATTGATCTGCTTTTTAACATTGGTTATTACTTCCATTGGGTTCGCTCCATATCTAGCAACTACCACACCTCCAACAACTTCGGCTCCCTCCTTATCTAAAATTCCTCTACGCTCAGCAGGCCCTAATGATACTTTGGCAATATTTTTAATTAAAATTGGTGTATAATTTTCGGAAGTAACTACAGCGTCTTCAATATCTGTTACAGATTTCACATACCCTAACCCACGAACCAAATATTCAGCTTTATTAATTTCTATGGTTTTTGCTCCAATATCCTTATTAGATTTACGCACAGCATTCACCACCTGATTTAAAGAAATGTTGTATTCTTTAAGAATGTTTGGGTTTACATCAATTTGGTACTCCTGTACATACCCCCCTATTGAAGCTACCTCAGAAACTCCAGACGCTGAAGATAAAGCATATTTCACATAATAATCTTGAATACTTCTCAATTCGTGCAAATCCCATCCACCAGTAACATTACCTTTATCATCTCTTCCTTCCAGAGTATACCAAAATATTTGCCCCAGCCCTGTGGCATCAGGACCTAAACTAGGTTGAACATTGTTTGGTAATAATCCCCTAGGTAAAGAATTAAGCTTTTCGAGAATTCGGCTACGACTCCAATAAAATTCTATGTCTTCTTCAAAAATGATATAAATAGAAGAGAAGCCGAATGCTGATGAACTTCTAATAGTCTTTACACCAGGGATTCCCAGCAAAGAGGTTGTCAAAGGATATGTGATTTGGTCCTCAATATCTTGTGGTGAACGTCCATCCCATTTAGTAAATACAATTTGTTGATTTTCTCCAATATCTGGAATGGCATCAACTGCAACTGGGTTACGATGAAAGCCTCCTGTTTCCCAGTCAAAGGGAGCCACCATTATTCCCCAACCAATAAATAGAGTTAGTAATAAAATAGCAACTAGTTTGTTTTCTATTAAGAATTTTATGCTTTTATTCAGCATGACAGAAAATGATTTAAAATGATTAGAAATGTTCTAAGCGTATTTTACGCATAGTGAAATATCCATAATTAGTTACAACTACTAATTAATTGGACAACTTTACTTTTCTAAGTTTTAAATCAGATTAGGAATACTTCATCAAGAATAAGGATATTCCTGACAATAAGAGGAGGAGAGTAGCTGTCAAATGGGATTGATTTAGACTCCTCTAATACAAACAGATTAGAATATGAATAAAGAAATCCTACCACAAAAACTTGTTGTTCAAGAGTTAATTTCTCTAAAGAAATTTTTAATTCATCTTGTCCATCAACAACAATTTGTTTATCGTTACAACAATCTTTTTTAGCTATATCACAGTCAGATGAAGTTCTAGTCTGATTCATTTCCATACCACAAGTTTTGGCATGTTTAAAAATCGAGGTGTCTATTAAAATATCTCCACAATAATGGCTCTCCAACGTAAAAGACAACGTTGACAAAAACACTAAAAGTGCCATTATAAATGATGATATTTTATAAAACATTTTCTTCATTAGATGCTACAAAACTACAATTTTTTTTATATACTATATCAATTTAACAAATATTTATGCTGTTTTAAATCTCTTTTTTTAATTATTCTATTTCCCGTTTTGATTAAAAATCATATAGATAAACTATGTTATTTTCAAAATACTTTTTAGCCTGTTTAAAGGAAACTCACTATTAAAGCAGCTACATTAACTTTTTAAAAAAAATATTTAGAATTGCATCTCTCATCATTCATATGCCCTCAAATTTACTCTCCTAATAATTATTTTTTAATTGAACTGAATTCTTTTATTTCTATACTTAAGGGATTAAAAATCACGATAAATTGAATAAAAATATGTTATCCAAAGATCTTTTCTACTATAAAATTGATTAATCGAACTCCAAAGACCTGATAAAAATCATGTTTTTAAGAAAGTGTTTTTTATATTTTTGTTTATTATTTAGCAATAAATTCAATTTCAAAACACTGATTATATGCTAATTAATACATCAAAGTGATTGATTAACTGATCATTTTTTTAATTGACAAAATGAAACGATTTTTTACTAAAATAGTATCTTTTTTGTTAGCCGTTGCGATACTTTCAACAACGACTTCTTTTTCAATGAATGCCCATTATTGTTGTAACGAAATTGTAGACATTGCTATCATGAGTAATGCAAGATCCTGTTATGAAACTCCTCAGAAAACACCATTAAAGAAATGCACACCTGAAGATCAATCCTGTTGTAATAACAAGTCTTTTGTTAAAATAGGTGATAATTTGCAAACGGTTTTGTTTGATTATGATTACGATTACAATTCATTTGTATTTTTAAGTACTTTTTTTCACACTTATGTTAACTTATTCAAAGGCTTAAAAAACCAAGTCGTTCCTTTTAAACAATATGTTCCACCATTAGTCTCCAAAGACATAATTGTGCTACACGAAACCTTCTTAATTTGATTTTTCAATAACAGATTAATCTCTTAATCTGTATCTATTTTGCCAACAAATCTTTCTTGGCAAAATCTACTATATGTCCAATTACACATATAGAACCAATTAAAACCACATAATAAATTATAGTTAATCAATAACTCTATTGAATTATATCACACGTCATAGTCTGATTTAACTAGTAGAAATTGAAACTAACTACAATTTTAACAATTCAAAATTCATACATAATGAAAACTACAAAAATCTTAGTAGGCCTCGTACTTACATCATTTGTTTATGTTTTGTCAATAGCTTTTACAAATCCTCCTCAAGATAAATGGGTTGCTCCAAAAAGTGCAGATAAAATCATAAATCCATTGAAAAATGATATCAATGCAGCTGCATCGGGAAAAAAACTATTTAAAATGATGTGTTCTGTTTGTCATGGTGTTAAAGGCAAAGGAGATGGTATGGCAGGTGCTGGTTTAACACCTAAACCAACTGATTTTACTAACAACGATTTTCAATCGCAAACCGACGGTGCAATATTCTGGAAATTGGCCAAAGGGAGAACTCCTATGGCATCATACGAGTCATCTATTCCAGAAAATAAAAGATGGCAATTAATTAACTATTTAAGAACTCTTAAAAAATGAAAAAAACAGCTTTAATATTAACAATTCTTGTTTTGTGTGTTGCTGTTAATGCACAAAACAACAACTTTGAAATGAATAATAATAGCCCAACAACTGTAAAACCAAGTAAAACACAGTTTATGGTAAGAGGCTATGGCCATACAGGCTTAAACAGTCTTAAATCCAAAGAAGAAAAGGAATCATCTTTTGTTGGTTCGGCATTTGCTCCAATTTTTCTATTCAAGCATTCTGATAAGCTCATGTTTGAGGCAGAGCTTGAATTTGTATTAGAAGGCAATGAACTTGAAGTTGGATTAGAGTATGCAGATGTTATGTATGTAGTAAATAAGAACTTAACTCTTCGTGCCGGTAAGTTTCTACTACCTTTTGGTACTTTTATGGAGCGCCTACACCCTGCCTGGATTAATAGATTACCAACTAGACCTCTTGGTTTTGGACACGATGGTATTGCCCCAGCCTCAGGAATTGGGTTTGAGATACGAGGTGCATTTGATTTAGGAGGCCCTAAATTAAACTATTCTGCCTATGCCACTAATGGCCCTCGTTTAAAAGATGGTAGTATTGAACCTGAAGAAGCCGGACTATTGTCCTTTAACAATTATGAAGACAACAATAACAGCAAAGCCTTTGGTGGAAGACTTGGATTTCTACCTTTCTCAGATTCATCTGCAGAAATTGGATTTTCAGGTTATACAACTAATGGAGTAGGTAAAAAGGACTCTGCTTACGAAAATGTTGGTGCCTTTTTATACGCCATTGATTTTTCATTTGTAAAACAAATACCTGCACTAAATGGTATAATAGACATTAAGGGGCAATATAATAACTCTAAGGTTGATAACGCTTTTTATGTAGAAATGCATGAGGATGGAGATGAGGAAGAATATACTTTTAACAACAGAAGTAATTCTTTTTATACTCAATTAAGCTATCGTCCTACTATGGCCGATAGTGATTTTTTAAAAAAAATTGAGTTAGTTGGAAGGTTCTCAAATTTTAATGCTCCAGAAGGAGCTGAATGGGAAGAACAATCAGACCAATATGCTTTTTCCGTAAATTATTGGATGTCATGGAGATCAGTTGTTAAAATTGCTTATCAAACAACAAACAGTATCGGTGGTCATGATGGTGGTGGAACTATTAATGGCCTATTTATTCATTGGGCAATTGGATTATAGTAAGAATAATTAAACTCGAAGAAAGATGAAAAATTTACAAACAATATTAATAGGATTACTAGCTCTATTTACATTTATATTAACCTTCACAGCTTGTTCTGCAACGAAAAACAAGTATGTTAATATAGACGATAAAGTAGAATTAAAAATTGAAAAATCAGGTGCTCAATACTGGGGTGAAACATGTAATAGATGTCATTTAGCACCCTCACCTGCAGATTATAATGATACAGACTGGGAAACGATTAGTTTACATATGAGAGTAAGAGCTAATCTAACCGAGAAAGAGATTAAAAAAATTGAAACTTTTCTAAAGTCTGCAAATTAAAACATATTAAAGCGCATTTTTATTAAATGTGATTTTTTGAGACTTGAAGAAGTTAAAAATGCGCTTTAATCTGATAACAAAATCAATTAATTTAAAAAAAATATCATGAAAACATTAGTAATTATTTTTTCAATACTAGGTATGGTTACCTTAAACAGTTGTAGCCAAAATACAGACATGAACACACTCCTTGAAAATGATGAAACAAGAAATGAGATTTTTAATTCAATTTTAAATAATCACGACTTCATGATGGATTTCATGAAAAGCGTACATACAAGCAATCATGCCATGCAAATGATGCAAGGAAATAAAAAAATGATGAAAATGATGATGAGAAACGATGGTATGCACAACATGATGAAAGACAGCACAATGATGAAGGGGATGATGCATTCTATGATGACAGACGAGAACATGATGAGTAATATGATGAAAATGATGCACGAAAATGGAATGATGGACAAAGATTGTATGAACTCCTGTATGAAAATGACGCAAGAAAAAGGAATGGGAATGATGAATAAAAAAAAGAAAGTTGGAAGCTCTCCTCATCACTAAAAACAAGAAATTAATTAAAACTAGTAAGAACGATGAAAAATCACTGGTTATGGATGATCATAGGTTGTGGGCTTCCATTATTGTTAATTTTTTTAGCTCCGGTCTTAGGAATTAAAGGGAATACAACATTATTTACTTTTATCATATTAATGTTCGCTATCCATCTTTTACTTCCTATAAAACATGGAGATCATTCACACGGATTGTCTGATGATAATCTTGATAAAAAGAGCAATAAGAAAGAACATAATGAGCACCATCATTGAGACAAAACATTTAAAATCAAACGTCAATTTGATGACCACTATATAGCTGACGCTTACTCAAAACAAGAATTATGAACATGTTCTAAGCTATATAAGAAATGATGGTTTCCCTACAAAAATAAGGATGCCTCATTAGGCATAAAAAACATCTTTCACTTTACAGCTTGAGAAAAGCACTCTAAAACCGAAAGATTCTATTATTACTGAATTATAAAAATTTAAATTAAATATTATGCATTTTTACGATGGACATTTTGGAGGCATGCACCTAGTTTGGTGGTTTGTTTGGTTGGTATTTATACTATGGATATTTTT
>JASBUG010000033.1 GCA_030148025.1 Flavobacteriaceae bacterium
CTCATTTATTGCTCCATAGTTACTGGTGTAAACTTTTTCCCAAGCCTCATACTCTTGTAAGAAATAATGGATATTATCGTAGAACACAAAATCATAATCAAAGTTGTTACGCTGGTATCCGTTTAAAAAATACGAGGTATCAGTATTAGGGTTATATAGCTCGATAGTATTGTTATCAATTTGGTATACATCAAAGGTTTCAAACCCGTCTATATCATGATCTATATCCAAGATCATATCGTAAGCACTATAATTACCTACTGGAATACCATATCCATTTCCTTGACTTCCAATACCTACTAAGTTATTATTAGCATATAGCGTACCATTTCTAAACGATAATGTAAAAGCAATTTGAAGAAACGGTGTTTCTTCAAAACCTATAGTTTCATTAATGTCTACATACCATAACTCGTAAGAGTTTAACAACTGGTTTAATGATATTGATGGTTCGTCATCAACAATAACCTCTGTATAACATGATGTAAATAGTGTTGCTACTAGAGCAAATCCTGTGAGTAATTTTAGCGTCTTCATAAGCTTTCGTTTTTTGATTCTATTTACCGGATTTCAAATTGCGTGCCAAAATTGTAAGATATTGATTTACAGCGCTATTTGAAACGTGATATTTTGTGTACTTTTGAAAACATAAATTTTAAACCTTATATGGCTTCAGATTTAAAATATGCCGTTTTTGGAAGTGGAAGTTGGGCTACTGCTATTGTAAAAATGCTATGTGAAAATGTAGATGAAATTGGATGGTATATGCGTAGCGTGTATGTTAAAGAACACCTTTTAAAACATCAGCATAATCCTAGTTATTTAAGTTCTGTCGAGTTTCATCTAGAACAATTGAAACTTAGCAACGATATTAATGAAACAGCTGCCGAGGCAGATGTGCTTATTTTTGTAATTCCTTCAGCATTTATTTATTCTGAACTGGAAAAGTTAAACATTGACATTTCAAATAAAATAGTTGTTTCGGCTGTAAAGGGTATTATTCCTGAAACAGGTTTATTGGTAGGTGAACATTTTCATGACGAATACAACATCCCTTTTGAGAATATTGGCGTGATTGCAGGACCTTGCCATGCAGAAGAGGTAGCTCTAGAACGCTTATCGTATCTAACTATTTCTTGTGCAGACGCATCTAAAGCACAAACCATTGCTAATGCTTTATCTAGTGACTATATAAAAACAAAAATTAGCGACGACATTATTGGTACTGAATATGCGGTAATGCTTAAAAACATTTATGCCATTGCTGCTGGTATTGCTCATGGTTTAGGTTATGGTGATAATTTTCAGAGTGTATTGATGAGTAATGCCATTCGTGAAATGAAGCGTTTTATTAAGAAAATGCACAAGATGAAGCGTAATATTAATAATTCTGCTTATTTGGGAGATCTATTAGTAACTGGTTACTCGGTATTCTCCAGAAACCGTATGTTTGGAAACATGATTGGCAAAGGTTATACTGTAAAATCGGCAATGATGGAAATGAATATGGTTGCCGAAGGGTATTATGCTACCAAAAGTGCTTTTTTACTTAATAAAAAGAACGTTAAAAAAACACGCCTGCCTATAATTAATGCTGTATATGCAGTGCTCTACGAAGGTAAAGAGGCTAAAAAGGTGTTTAAGAAATTGACGGAGAAATTAGACTAACAACCCCTTCTTTGTCATTCCGTACTTGATACGGAATCCATAATAATTTAGAGAAGTCTCTTTTCCTATTTTTACTGGGATAGCACATAACTTGTGCTTGTAAGAAAAAGCATCTAACTTCGTTTAACCTTAGATATAAAACATTAAAACGATTTCATATCAAGTCGTTTTAAGTCATTTGATGAAACCGCAAGAATCGGGTTTTTCAATAATCAAATATTTCAGAATTTTGTCAAAATAATAATGATATAGAAAATGAATTTTGATTTTGACGATAAACAACGTAAAGAAATACTAAATACTGTTTTAGATAAAGTAGAACATTTTTATGCGAACACAAAAGATTACAGCACTACACCAGATCTACATTTAGAAGAAATACGAAATTTAGTCGAAACACCAGATTTAATTTTAGGAAATAAACCTAATGAGGCTATAGAACATATAATCAATGGCCTTGAAAATTATTCGGTGCATACACCACATCCAAACTATTTTGGACTGTTTAATCCTCGTGCAAATTTTGCTGGAATTATAGCAGATTTTATCACTGCCTCTTATAACCCTCAATTGGCTGCTTGGAGTCACGCACCTTTTGCTGTTGAAGCAGAAGCACACGTTATAAGAGAGTTTATTGAAAAATTTGGATTGGATAAAAACAACTCTGATGGTGTTTTTACTACTGGTGGAGCAGAAGCAAATTTAACAGCTGTGTTATGTGCATTAAACAATAAATATCCAAATTTTGCTAAAAATGGAATGTTTGGTTTAGATAAAAAACCTATTATTTTTTGTTCTCAAGAAGCACATCACTCAGTACAGAAAGCAGCAAAAGTTGTGGGATTAGGATATGATTTTGTAAAAACGATTCCTACTACTAAGGATTTAAAAATTGACACTATTCTATTAGAGCAAGAAATAAAAAACCTTGATACTTCAACTCAAAGTCCGTTAATGGTTATTGGCACAGCAGGAACAACAGGAACAGGAACAATTGATGATTTAAAAAGTATATCTAAAACTTGTAAAGCACATAACATCTGGTTTCACGTTGATGCGGCTTATGGTGGAGCTGCTGTTCTAAGTTCAAAACTAAAACACTTTTTAAATGGTATTTCTGTTTCTGATTCTATAACTTTTGATGCACATAAATGGATGTCTGTCCCAATGGGAGCAAGTGTATTTTTGACTTCTCATCAACAAATTCTTAATAAAACATTTAGAATAACCACAGAATATATGCCTAAAGAGGCTAACAAACTAGAAATTGTTGAACCATTCTCACATTCTATTCAATGGTCAAGACGATTTATTGGTTTAAAAGTATATTTATCTTTATTATTTTATGGCTGGAATAGTTATGAAAAAGTAATCAATCATCAAGCTGAAATAGGTGAGTATCTAAGAACAAAACTAACTGAAAACAAATGGATTATTAAAAACAACACCCAATTACCAGTAGTTTGTTTTACAGATCAACAATTTGAATCGGATTTGAATTTCACAAAAACCATTTTAGATAATATCTTGGCTAGAGGAAGCTCTTGGTTATCGGTTTATCCAGTAAAAAATGTTCCAACATTTAGAGCTTGTATTACGAATTATAATACAACAGAAATAGAAATTGACGAATTAATTGAAGAATTGAATAAAGAACGAGAAACATATCAATCTTAACAATGTCAGATAATAAAGATACATACCAGTACAACAAGATAGCTGAAGCAATTACCTTTATAGAAAACAACTTTAAAGAACAACCTTCATTAAATGACATTGCAAACCATATACATTTAAGTCCACATCATTTTCAACGATTATTTAAAGATTGGGTTGGAATAAGTCCTAAAAAATATTTAAAATTTGTTAGTTCTAAATACGCCAAAAGTCTATTAAAAAAGACTGATTCAAACCTTTTTGACACAGCCTACAAAACAGGCCTTTCTAGTACGGGAAGACTTCACGACTTATTCATAACCTTAGATGGTATGACTCCAGGCGAATACAAAAAAGGAGGTGAAAATTTAACTATCTACTATTCATTTGCTGCAACGCCTTTTGGGGAAATTTTGGTAGCTTCGACAAAAAAGGGTATATGCCATATGGCTTTCTCTGATAGTCAAGAAAGCACATTTCATGGCTTACAATCAAAATTCCCAAACGCTATTTATAAAAACCTAAGAGATGAAACACAACAAAATGCGCTATTAATTTTTGAAAATGATTGGAGTCAATTAAGCAACATCAAATTGCATTTAAAGGGAACAGATTTTCAATTAAAGGTTTGGGAAGCTTTATTATCCATTCCTTTTGGAGAACTATCTAGTTATGGCACAATAGCTCAAATGATTGGAAATCCCAAGGCATCAAGAGCAGTAGGCACTGCAATTGGGAATAATCCTGTGGCCTACCTAATTCCTTGTCATAGAGTTATTCAACAATCTGGACGAATAGGAGGTTATCATTGGAATCCTATAAGAAAAAAGGTAATAATAGGTTGGGAAGCATCAAAACTAGATTAAAAACATCCTACAACATTAAATATAATGTAATAGTGCTTTAAGTGATAAAACGAAACCTACCTCACCAAAACTCCTTTAACCTCCATTAACGGAATTGGCTGTAAAGCCCTTTCATTAATAGTGTTTTTTCTAAACAAATAGGTTTTATCAAACAATCGATTGTCTTGAAAAAAGGTGACTTTAAACTCATTATTTAAGGTCAAAACATCGTCTTGCATCAACTCTATTTTTGCATAACTTTTTGGTGGTAAGTGTTCCAATTTATGGCGCATAGTAGAAGTTTCCTTGTCTTGAGTATAACCTCTTGAAACTACCAATACCATTTCTAAAGCTTCTTCTTTGTCGTTAATAATATAAGCGTTCCAATCGTTAGTTTTATAAATCTCATTATACTCCTGCACAACTGCCACATAAACATTGGTAACTTCAGGAATTTCTATGTCTTTTTTCACGTTGCTTACTCTGTTTTAATCAGGCTACAAAATTACAGTTTTATACTTACCCACGAAATCATTACTTTAGAACATTATTAAATCAACACTCCATGAAATTCAAAGTAAGTATTCTCATTTTATTTGTTTTTAGCTGTGTTTTGGTCCATGCACAAAAAATTGACGAAAACTATGTTAAAGACAACTACACCAAAACAGAACATTTTATACCTATGCGTGATGGTATAAAGCTTTTTACCATTGTCTACACACCAAAAGACGCATCGCAAACCTATCCTATTCTATTAAGCAGGACTTGTTATAATGCATCTAACAGAGGAAAGTATAACATTAGTTACCCTTCGCAATACCTAGTTCAAGACAAGTACATTATTGTCTATCAGGATGTGAGAGGGCGTTATATGTCTGAAGGTGTGTTTGATAATATGACACCTAATATTCCTGGAAATGACGTTAAGAACACAAAAGATATTGATGAGAGTTCTGATACTTACGATACTATTGAATGGATGATCAAAAATCTAAAAGGAAATAATGGAAAAGTTGGTATGCTAGGAATATCGTACCCTGGTTTTTACACTGCGGCAGCTATTCCTGATGCGCATCCAGCTTTAAAAGCATCCTCGCCACAGGCTCCAATTTCCGATTTCTTTTTTGACGATTTTCACCATCAAGGTGCTTATCTGCAGTCGTATACAGCTGCATTTGCTGTATTTGGCTATCAAAAAGATTCATTAACCAAGCAACCTTGGTATCGCGATAAGATTGCACGTTTTTATGCAAATCCTCCTAAGGACGGATATGATTTCCATCTGCGTTTAGGTCCATTGAAAAATATTACTGAAAAATATCATCACGATAATTTTTTCTGGAATCAAATTGTAGAACATCCTAACTATGATGAATTCTGGCAAAAACGTAGTATTCTACCACACTTAAAAAATGTAAATCATGCGGTTATGACCGTTGGTGGTTGGTTTGATGCCGAAGACCTATATGGCCCTATCAATATTTATAAATCGATTGAAAAATCGAGTCCTAAAGCCAAAAACACCATAGTCATGGGACCTTGGGATCATGGTGGTTGGGCACGTGAACGTGGGCAAACTACACATAATCATATTTACTTTGGCGATAGCATTTCTACCTATTACCAGAGAGATGTAGAGCGCAAATTTTTTGCTCATTATTTAAAAGGGAAAGGCGAAGAGAAATTTGCCGAAGCACTAATGTTTGATACTGGTGTAAAACAATGGAAAACCTATAACGAATGGCCTCCTAAAAACATCCCATTAATTCGTTTACATTTTGGTAAAAACGGCAAACTTGGTGTCAATAAATCATTCGACAATGCGGCTGTTTTTGATTATGTAAGCGATCCTCAAAAACCAGTACCTTATACTTCTCAAACAGAAGGGCTGACCTTTACACCAAGAAAGTTTATGTCAGACGACCAGCGTCACGCCTCTAAACGTCCCGATGTATTGACCTTTGAATCTGATATTTTAACTGAAGACACTGTATTAGCAGGGGAGATTTTGGCAAAATTAAAAGTATCTATGACAGGAACTGATGCCGATTTTATTGTAAAGTTGATTGATGTGTATCCAGATGATCACCCAAATTATGAACATAATGCAAAAAATATCGTAATGGCAGGTTACCAACAATTAGTACGTTCGGAAGTATTTAGGGGACGTTTTAGAAATAGCTATGAGCACCCAGAACCGTTTACTCCAAATACGGTTACCGACGTAAATGTCCCATTACAAGACGTATTGCATACCTTTAAAAAAGGACATCGTATTATGATACAAATACACAGTACCTGGTTTCCTTATATAGATAGAAATCCGCAAAAATATGTAGACAATATTTATAAAGCTAATGCGGAAGATTTTATAAAATCTACTATTAAGGTTTACGGCTCTTCAGTAATTGAAGTTGGAAATACGCCAAGTGTTACTAAACTACCTACTATTAAAGATTAATACGATGAAAAAAAAGGTAAAAATGATTCAAATTATTCATCTGGCACTATGTGCTGGATTAGTAATAGCTTATCTTTTAATTGGCAAATTAACCGCTTTAGAATCAATTCCGTTTCCTGAAATAAATGCTTCAAATATGGTCTATGCATTTGCTCCAATTGTAGCAATAATTTTAGGGAATCAATTGTATCATATGCAAATTAAGAGTGTAGATAACAGCCTTAGTCTGGAAGAGAAGTTTCCAACGTATCAAACAGCCTCAATTATTAGATATGCTATATTAGAAGGCACCGCCTTTCTAATTTTATTTATACGTCCCGACTTTATACTTTTTGGTGTGCTGATCATTTTATATTTGATGTTCTTAAGACCAACAGAAGACAAGATAATAACAGCATTTGAAGCATAAAAAAAGCGCTCTAATTAGAGCGCTTTTTTTGTATGTTTTATTTACACTAAAATATTTAAAAATTAGTGTTATGTCATTCCGCACTTGATGCGGAATCCAAAAAATAGTTATCATATATGGATTCCCATTTTATTCATTAGTTAATACTTTAATTTTCTGTATTCATGAATCTTCGATTTCACGGAAATGACAAAAGTATTATAAAGCCGATTTAAATTGCTCTAAAAAACGCACGTCGTTTTCGCTTAATAAACGAATATCTCCTATTTGGTGTAATAGCATTGCTATACGGTCTATTCCCATACCAAAAGCAAAACCAGAATACTCTTTAGAATCGATACCACAATTCTCTAAAACATTAGGATCTACCATACCGCAACCCATAATCTCTAACCAACCTGTCCCTTTGGTAATACGATAGTCGATCTCGGTTTCAAGTCCCCAATACACATCTACTTCAGCACTTGGCTCGGTAAATGGGAAGTATGATGGACGTAGTCTGATCTTAGATTTTCCAAACATTTCGGTTGTAAAGTACTGTAGTGTTTGCTTCAAATCGGCAAAGCTTACATTTTTATCTATATACAATCCTTCTACCTGATGGAAGAAGCAATGTGAGCGTGCCGAAATAGCTTCATTTCTATACACACGTCCTGGAGAAATGGTACGAATAGGTGGTTTGTTATTTTCCATATAACGTACTTGTACCGAACTGGTATGCGTACGTAATAAAATATCAGGATCTGTTTGAATAAAGAACGTATCCTGCATATCACGCGCAGGATGATATTCTGGAAGGTTCAAAGCCGTAAAGTTATGCCAGTCATCTTCAATTTCTGGTCCTTCACTTACATTAAACCCGATACGTGAAAATATATCGATAATTTCATTCTTCACTAAAGAAATAGGATGACGAGCTCCAATTTGAATTGGTTCACCAGGTCTTGACAAGTCTCCAAATACACCTTTTTCTTCCTCTTTTCCTTCAAGTTCTTCCTTTAGGTTATTTACCTTATTTTCAGCTGCATTTTTTAGTTGATTAATAATTTGTCCAAACTCCCTCTTTTGGTCGTTAGCAACATTTTTTAATTCACCATAAAATTCTCTTAGTAACCCTTTTGATCCCAAAAATTTTATTCGGAAGGCTTCTACTTCATCTTTGGTCTGTGCGGTAAATGCTTCTGCTTCTTCTATAAGGTCTTTTATCTTATCAATCATGATATCTCTTTCAAAATAAAGCGCAAATTTAACAAATCTTAGCTTATAAACTCTGCTTGAAGAAAATAGTTTACCACGGCCTCTTTCATTAACACACTTTGCTCACCAGCCTTTAAGTTCGGCAGTTGTTCTTTTACCTTGTAATGTGGCCAGCCATGGTCATCAATAAAATCAAACTCATAATACCCATAAGGTTCTAATAAACGGCAAATAGCAATATGCATTAAGTTTACCTTTTCGTCTTTTTTAAACTTTCGATGTAACTGCCCTAATTCCTGAACACCAATAAGATAAATAATAGCATCAAGATCTAAGGTATCACCATCTGCAAACTGTACAGAGAGTTTTTCTACCAACAAATTCCAGCGCTCTTTTAATTGTTCGTCTCTAGCCATTGTTTAATTTATAAGGCACAAAGTTACAGACTTATAAAATACTGATGAAACTATAGCGTTATTATTACATTAGGTTAAAAATTCAGGATGTATTGGCATAAAAATATGTAGGTTTGTTATGCGATGTTCGAATTTTAAAAGAATCTGAGTTCTTATAACCAAAAAACAACTAATACTAAATAAATGAATGTTTTAGATATCATCTTAGGTGCCCTAATTTTGTTTGGTCTTGTTCGTGGTTTGTCTAAAGGCCTTTTTGTAGAGGTTGCCTCTTTAGTGGCACTTATTGCAGGCGTTTTTGGCGCTATTCACTTTAGTGATTTTGCCGCGGGACTACTTGAAAGTAAAGTAGATTGGAGCGAACAAACTATTAATATTGTAGCCTTTGCTATTACATTTGTAATCATAGTTTTAGTAATCTCATTAGCAGGAAAAGCACTTACTAAATTAGCCGATTTTGCAGCTTTAGGCATGTTGAACAAGCTATTAGGTGGAATTTTTGGAGCATTAAAAATAGGGTTGATACTAAGCATTTTACTTATGGTATTTGCAAAAATGAATCGTTCTATTCCGTTTATGGAAGACGATGACCTAGAAGCTTCAGTGTTATACGAACCTGTAAAATCTATAGCACCAATGATTTTTCCATACATTATAAAAGAAGAGATTGAACGGCCTTCAGATAATGAAACCGCTAGTTCTCAAGAATAAAAAAAGCCGCTAAATAGCGGCTTTTTGCTTTTAATATTATAAGGTTATTTTACAATAACTCTACTTTTCCTGAAGAAAGCATATAAACACCTCCTACAATACTAATCTCACCATTATCTTCCATTTCTTTTAGAATCGGGCTCTTTTCACGAATTCTATCCATGGTTAATTTTACATTGTTTTCAACTGTTTTTGCAACAAAAGCAGAGTTCGATGAATTAGCTTCACCATCTACCTCAACTGCTGATTGCTTGACAGCTGGCGTAATGTTTCCTAGCAGCGCTGTAATATTTCCTAATTCTACACCATCACAAGCAGCTTTTACTGCACCACAAGCTTCATGACCTAAAACTAATACTAATTTACTCCCTGCTACTTTACAAGAATACTCCATACTTCCTAAAATATCAGTATTCTCAAAGTTTCCCGCTACACGTGCTACAAACACATCTCCAATAGCTTGATCTAATACAGTTTCAACTGGTACTCTAGAATCAATACAAGATAAAACTACTGCCTTTGGGAATTGCCCTCCTACAGTTTGTCCTACCAATGCTTGATTATCAACAGTGTTTGTATTGTTGTTTACAAACCTATCGTTTCCTTCCATTAAATCTTGAAGTACTCCTGCTGGAGTAAGTGTATCTTGTGTTGCTTTATCTAAAGCATTATTTATATGTGCCATACTATATGTTTTTTTTAATTATTATTACCGTTTATGTTTTCTTTTACCCAATCAACGCAATCGTCGAAAGTTTCAAATATATGCTCTTCTGGAATGAAGTCAGGAATGATATCAATACGTTCCATCATATATCGTGGTTGAGGAAGCATTCCTACAAATAGTGCTTCTACATCTTTCTTTTTCAAGTCCTGAAGCATATCTTCCATTGCATATAACCCAGATTGATCCATATACTGCATCCTATCTAAACGCATAATAGCAGTATTTGCAGTAGCAGGGATTTGTTGAGATAACGCTTGGAAATCGCTCGTCGATCCAAAGAATAATGGTCCTTTAACGTGCTTGATAAATACTTTTTCCTTGTATTGTTCTGGGAAATTAGCTTCGTCTTTCCATGCTTTTTCTTTCTTCAATGTTTTCACGTCAGAACGCTCAGCAGTAAGATCTCCAATCTTTTTCATAAACATTAACGATGCTATTACTAATCCTATACCAACAGCATAAACTAAGTTCCAGAAAGTAGATAATAACAATACTACAAGCATGATCATTACTTCAGAACTCAATTTAAATGGTCCTAATTTCATGTCTCTAGGTAACGATGGAATCGCTCTTAAGCCTTTATAATCCATTACACCAATACCAACAGTAATTAATATACCTGCTAAAACAGCCGCCGGAATTTGAGATGCTAAAGGTGCTAAAGCTAATAGAATAACAAATAGCAATACACCAGCGATCATTCCTGAAAGTCTTGTTTTACCTCCAGAGTTAATGTTTACAACGGTACGAATAGTTGCTCCTGCTCCTGGAATACCTCCAAATAATGAAGCAATACTATTACCAATACCTTGACCAACTAATTCTTTGTTTGGCTTGTGCTTGGTTTTAGTCATGTTATCTGCAACAACAGACGTTAACAACGAGTCGATCGCTCCTAAAAGTGCTAGAGTTAATGCCGTAAATATATATGGCGTGACACTTCCTAAACTAAAATTAGTAAAGATACCTAATTGAAGTTCTGGTAAACCATCTGGAATTTCAGGAATTGGTCTATAGTCTAACTTTCCTATAATTGCTATAGCAGACATTACTATTAAAGCAACTAAAGTACTTGGTACTTTGGTTGTTATTCGCTTAAAGCCATAAATAATAAAAATGGTTCCCATAGCTAATATCAACTCTAACCAATTAATATGCTGTAAAGCTCTTGGTAATACTTTTATAGCCCCTAAAACACCTGATGCTTCTTTACCTGCTAAGGTTTTAGATTCTTTTAAAATATCATCTTGAGATACTTTTTCAGCTCTATTGATAGTTTCTCTAAAATCTTCTAAAACTAAAATACCTTCTCCTGCTTCTTCTTTAAGAATATTTTCTAGAATAACTTCTTCAGCTTGTGGTTTAAATTCGTTCACATAATCCATGTCCTCTTTTGGATAATAACCAAGAGTAGGTAAAATTTGTGTAATTAAAATTATAACACCAATGGCTGTCATAAAACCAGATACTACTGGGTAAGGTATGTATCTAATATACTTACCGAGTCCTAAAGCTCCCAGGCCAATTTGCATTAAACCAGCTAGAAGGAATACTGTTAGAATTGCTGGTAATGCTTTTTCTACACTACCATCATTAGCTGCAATAATTGTAGCAATAATTACCATACTTACAGCTGTCATTGGCGCTGTAGGTCCAGAAATTTGAGTATTTGTTCCTCCAAAAAGTGCAGCGAAGAAACTAATAAAAATTGCACCGTAAAGTCCCGCACTAGGTCCTAAACCAGATGAAACCCCAAAGGCCAATGCTAAGGGTAGTGCAACAATTCCGGCTGTGATACCTCCAAAGGCATCTCCTTTTATGTTTGAAAATAAATTTTTCATGTATGTGTTAGATATAAATTGTAAAATACCTAAAGACACGAATGGTTGGTCTTAGGTTTGAAAGTTTGAAAAATCTATACCTGTTCAGGGGGTGGGGAGACATTCTCCTTATGTAACTCTTTAAAAGTGTTTAAGTAGAACTTTGTATCTAATTTCAATTCAACCACTACAGGCGAATTGTCATTGTTCTTTACTTCAATAAAATTCAATTCAAAAGTTTTTTGTCCATCTTTTTCTTCTTTTTCTTTTTCATCTTCTAATCCACAAAACATGGAAACATCACAACCTTCATCTAATAATGTGACTACAGATGGTGCCGTAATGAATACGATAAAAATGATTGAAAATAAAAGATGTATTTGTTTTCTAGACATCAATTAAACTTATGAAGCAGCAAATATAATATTTTACCCGAATTTTATTGTTAAATAAAGCCTAAAGAGCCTTTATATCTTCGTTAGGAATCCATCCGGTTTTACCATTTGCCAGTTTTACTTTTGTCCAGTTATCATTATAGAATTCTAATATCTGTACTTTTGTTCCTTCATGTAAGGTAAATGCTATTTCACTTCTTAGGTTTGGATCTGTTTTTACATCGCTTTCTTGAGCAAATACAATGGCAGGTTTATCTTTTTGATCATAATCGTATTTTCTAAAGGCAAAGAACAGCATTAAAACTGCCAGAATAATAGCAGATGAACTTCCTAAAAACGCTATTCGTTTCTTTAAGGTTGTATACGAGAAATAATAACTTAAAAATAAAATTACAAATACAAATACCAGCACTACGGCTATCATTGCCCAGGTATCAAAACTAAGGGCATTAACTGTATTTTTAAACACACGTGACAATCCAATTTCAGGAACAGATTCTATATCGTCAATAGTCATGTTTTGAGCAAAAGCCAGATTGCTTTCAATCTCTTTGTCATTTGGCATCAATTGAAGTGCCTTTTCGTAATAATAAATACTTGGTGCAATTTTATTTAACTTGTAATAAGCATTGGCCAAATTAAAATATAGCTCTCCCGAGTGTTCGTTATTTTCTAAAACACTTTGATAGGAGTTAATAGCTTTTTGAAAATCGCCATTGTTATAGAATTTATTCCCAGCTTCAAATAACTTGTTACCCTGAGCATATCCCGAAATACTCAAAAACAAGACTGTAATGTAAAAAACTATTCTCTGCATCACTTATTTTATTTGTTTATCAATAGCTGAAATTACTCTGGCGGCTTTATCGTAATCCTGTTGCATCTCAACGTTAGAAAACGGTGTATACCTTGCCAATTCACAACTTGTAAGCAATTCTAAAAATTCGACAACGGTTTCTTCCTTAACAGATTTCTCAATTAGTAATTGTTGAATTTTATCTTTGCTAAAATCGCTTGTTTCTATCTTTAGCTTCGCTTTAAGGTAATTGTGAAGTGCTCGCTCCATAGCATTATAAAACGCCTCTTTATTACCTAAAACCTTTTTTGCTTCTCCTAGGTATTTTCTTGCCAATTTACTGGCAGTTCTAATTTTGTTTCCTTCTATATCGTTATCTCTCTCATCCTTTTTATGCCTGATAAAGATCACTAATGGAATTGCTAAAAAAGGCAACAATAATAAACTCCAGAACAATTTAGTTTTAAAGAAATGTGTGGTTTCCATACTCACAAGAGTAGTAGATGTTTTAAATGATGAGAACTGCCCTCCAGAAGGGTCTATAACCTGTTTAGCAACGCCTTCATTTGTTGCTGCAGATGTGGTTCCCGCAACCGCACTTGTTGGACCTTCAGTAACGTTGATAACAATTTCATCTGAAGTGAGTGTTTTATAGGTTTTGGATTTAAGGTCGAAATATGAAAAACTCACCTGTGGAATAGGGTATTTTCCTTGATATGACGGTACAATGGTATAAGCATCAGAAATATTTCCGCGCATACCTGTTAAATTAGTTGTTACCTTTTCACTGTGTTCTGGTTCGTACACTTCTAAAGAACTTGGCAACGTTAACTTTGGTAACTCAAACAATTTTAAGTTTCCTTTACCAGATACCTTTACGGTTGCTTGCAATGCTTCAGTAGCTTTTAATTCGCTTTTATTGGTCACTACCTCAAAATTGAAATCTCCAACAGCACCAGAGAAATCTAGAGGTTTCCCTTGTTCTGGTAGTGGCTTTACATTAATAGTTCTATTGCCTGCTGCAACCGTCCTATGTACTACACGCATTTGTCGATCTCCAAAAATATTGCGTCTGTTTGTAGGCACTTGTACTTTTATATCTAGAGTTAGAGGTTCAATATTAAGTTTTCCTGTTTTTTGCGGATACAACACTGTTTTTCTTAAAACAACGTAGCGATAATCCTCTCCTTTATAGGTACTGTTTACCAGTTTTAACTCTTTAACATTTATGTTCTGACTCCAAAAATCGTTATATCTTGGATTATCAAGCTCTCTCCAAGTTTCAACACCTGTATTTGGAGAAATATAAAGTTTGTATACAACTGTTATAGCTTCATTTAGGTACGGATTTGTTTTAGAGACTTCAGCAACTAAATGTATATTCTTTGATGCAATATAGTTAGGGTCGTTTGGATCTTTTGGCTTGTCTACTGCAGCTGTAACTTCAATTTTTACAGGAAGTGTTTTATAGGTCTCTCCATCTATTTCTATAGATGATTGCCCAATAGTAAAGCTTCCTCTTTTTTTAGGCGCTAAAAAGTAGCTATATGTTTTAGAATATGATCTAACACCGTTGATCCATGAGTTGTTTATCGCCTGACTAGGGCCTCCTACTATAGTGAAATTTTGAAAACTAGGAGGGTTGAAATTATCACCATCCTTATTCATTACAAAGTCTATTCGTAAACGTTCGTTTACACCAAGTTTCTTTTTACTAACCTTAGCCTCAAAAGTAACTTGTGCAGACGCTAGACCAGTAATTAAAAAAGCAATTATGTACAACTTAAATCTCATTGTCTACCAATCTTTTTCAGCTTTTACTTTTTTTCCTTTTGCTTTTTTAGCATTTATCTTTTGTTGTACTTTTTTCTCTTCGTTACTCATTGCTTCTAACAAGTTTTTAACTTGTTGTGGTGACAATTTACCATGTTGTGGTTTTTGCTGTTGGTTTTTATTTTGAGGGTCACCATCTTTTTTATCATCCTTCTCATCTTTAGGCTTTCCTTTTTCATCTTCCTCTTTGTCGCCATCTTTTTTATCCTTATCACCTTCATCTTTCTCATCTTCCTTCTTTTCTCCATCATCTTTCTGCTCTTCTTCTTTCTTTTCCTCGTCCTTTTTTTCCTCGTCTTCCTTGTCCTTATCTTTATTTTGGTCTTCGTTATTTTGCTGCTCTTTAGCACATTCTTTAGCTACTGCAAAATTGTATCTCGATTCTTCATCGCTTGGATTGTTGCGAAGGGCATTTTTAAAAGCTTCAACAGCTTCTTTACACTTTTTTTGTTTCATAAGTGTATTCCCCGCATTATGAAACGCTCTATGCTTATCTGCCTTTGAAGTTGCCAACTTAGCCGCTTCTAAATGACGTAATAAAGCCTCGTCATAATTTTTGGTTTCAAAATAAGCATTTCCCAAATTATATGCGCCAACAATATTTGAAGGTTTTTTAGAAATAGCTTTTCTATATTCTTTTTCGGCCGTAACAAAATCTTCACTAACAATCATATTCCCTTCATAAACAAAGTCATTGGATTGTTGCAATGCCTTATCTTTTTGCTGTGCAAATGACAAGGATACCATTAAAGCGAAGATGTATGTGACTAAATATTTCATTCTAATTATCTAAATTATAAAACACTAGGCTTTATTACAGTTAAAGGATTTATAAAATTCCTATAGAATTTTTATAATTAAAACTTCTTTAACTAAAGATTTTCGTTAAATAAATTTAAACGGTTTAACCATGCGGTTTTTCGTTCGAGTAAAAATATATCGAGGCATAAAAATAAAATTCCAAGCCCTAAAAACCATTGAAATTGATCTTTGTATTCTGCAAATTGTTTGGCCTCGAATTCTTTCTTATCCATTTTATTTAAAATATCTCTAATATGCTCTAATACTTCACTTGTGTTATTACCATTGATATATTGACCATTGGCCTCTTCGGCAATATCAATTAGTGTTTCTTCATTAAGCTTAGTAATTACAGTTTCACCACTGTTGTCTTTTTTGTAATTAAGGATAATTCCATTTCTTTTAATAGGTATTGGTGCACCTTTTGTGCTTCCTACACCAATGGTAAATATCTTTATTCCCTCTTCACTGGCTTCTTCTGCCACGTTTGAAGCTACATTATTATGATCCTCTCCATCTGAAATAATAATGAGTACACGATTGGTTTGTTCTTCATCATCATAATAGGTTTTTGCTAACTGAATCGCCTCATCTATAGCTGTTCCTTGTGATGATAACATATCGGTATTCATGTTTTGCAAAAACATTTTTGCCGAGGCATAATCGGTAGTAATAGGTAATTGCGGAAATGCTTTTCCGGCATAAGCAATAATCCCAATTCTATCACTTGCTAAATTGTTGATTATTTGGGTAACTAATTGCTTCGATTTTTCTATTCTATTAGGCGCAATGTCTTCTGCAAGCATACTTTTAGAAACATCTACAGCAAAAACTATGTCTACTCCTTGACGTTTAATGGTTTCTAGTTTTGTTCCAATTTTAGGGTTAACCATTGCCATAGCTAAACATGCAAATGCTAAACATAATACCACCAGCTTTAAAACGGGTTTAAAAATGGACTTATTTGGGCTTAGTTTTTTAAGCAGTCTTTTATTTGTAAACTTCTTTTGTGCGTGTCGTTTCCACAATTGAAGCACTAAAAACAATGCTATTATTACCGGAATAATTAGCAATAGCCAAAACCATATTTTCTCATCTAACTGCATCTAAACAAAACTTCTAAATATTGTAAATCGTAATAACACTTCTATTAATAATAACAATCCTGCTAAAAGAACCAATGATCTGAACTTCTCTTCGTAATTATAGAACTTAAATTCTTCAACATCGGTTTTTTCAAGTTTATCTATCTCTTTATAGATCTCTTTTAATTTCTTATTATCGGTAGCTCTAAAATACTGTCCTCCCGTTGCTTCGGCTATTTCTTTAAGTAGATTTTCATCAATTTCTACTTGCACACGACCATATTGAAAAACACCATTTTGTAAAGCAATAGGTGATAAGGCCATACCATTAGTTCCTAACCCAATAGTGTAGGTTTTTATACCGTATTCTACAGCCAATTCACTAGCAGTATTTGGATCTATAAATCCAGAATTATTAACTCCATCTGTTAAAAGAATAATGATCTTACTTTTGGCTTTACTGTCTTTTAATCGATTTACAGACGTTGCCAATCCCATTCCTATGGCTGTTCCTCCTTCTATTATAGTGTTATATTTTATATCTCTTAAAGAACGCTGTACAATAGATTTATCGCTAGTAATTGGCGTTTTGGTATAGCTTTCACCTGCGTATTCTACCAATCCTATTCTGTCGTTAGGTCTTCCTTGAATAAAGTCGGCAGCTACCGTTTTTAAGGCTTCCAATCTATTTGGCTTAAGGTCTTTTGCAAGCATACTAGCCGATACATCTATGGCCATTACAATATCGATACCACGTGTAGTTTTTGTTCTTGAAGACACATCAACTGTTTGCGGTCTTGCTAAAGCAGTGATTAAAAGTGCTAAAGCAAATAAACGTAGTAAAAACAGTAAATGTTTAAGTTTTGGCAACCAAGAATTCCCAGTTTTAAATCCTTTAATACTAGAGATCTTAAATTCTGCTGTTTGTTTCTTGTGATTAAAAATGTACCAAAGAATTACTATGGGTATTACTAAAAATGCCCAAAACAATTGTTTGTTTAAAAATTCTATTCCCTCAAACATTTATTCTTCTTCTAATTTTATAAGTTCAACCGAATTTAGAACTCTCTCCATAATCTCATCGGCATAGACATCATTATCTTTCCAAACTAAAATTACTTGTTGTAACAGGTTTTGAGTTGTAAATCCTAGAATAACATAATTTCCTTTTTCAACAGTGCCTCTTTCTGTTTTAAAATCGGCCGTACCATAGGTTTTAAGTCCCTCTTGTCCATTTGGCGTAATAAATTGCTCGCTTTTGGTAATTATATTTTCGGTGCCTTTACTTTCAAACTCCTTTAAATACCCTTCTGCAACTTGATTAAGGTCTATTTTATTTTCATTTTCTTTTGGTTGTGCCTGATCATGACCTCCAGGAGGTTCTGTTGATGCAAATTTTGAAGAAACAACAGCAATATCGATATTAGAGTTAATTCCTCCATATCCAAAACCAGCTATTTCAACTTTTCCTTTTAAGTGTTCTGGAACATTTGATGGTTTTCTTTCCAGTACTTTTGGTGTAGTAATTGTAACTCCAGGAGCTCCATATTCACTAGTTACCCAATCTTTCTCTTCAAGCAACTCTTTACTAGGATGCCCCAGAATTGTATCTTTTACATAAGCAAAGCCATAGTGAAGACTAAATCCAACATAGGTAGCAATTAATAAAGTAATAGAAGCAGCAATGGTAATAATTACTTTTTTCCTTTTCTTTTGTGCTGCTAATTCTTCTTGATATTTAAGATCGGCTAATAGCTCCTCTTCAGTTGGTTCTGGAAGTGATTCTTTTACCTGATCAATCTCTAAATCTATGGTGTTTCTATCTAGTTCGGCTAAAGCAATATCTGGTTCAGACTTTGCAAACTTTACCAAATCTGCACGACGCAAAATCGTTTCAATGTTTTTTATATCTTCTTTACCAAGATCAATTTGGTTTCCTTCAGAAAGTAATTGTAGCCTTGTTATTAACTCATCAGTAGTACTTTCTAGAGCTTTATCATATACTTTCTCATCAATATATTTTCTTATAATTCCAGTAAGCTCAGAGTAATATTCTTTTATTTCTTTGTTTGCCAGATAATTCGACTTATCTAATTCTAATAAGGCTAATTTTGCTCTTTCGTAAGGAGGCAGTAATGCAACTTTTTCTTCTTCTGTTAATGGTTTTTCTCTCCAAATAAACCACCACAATAAAAAGCCAACAGTGGCCAAGGCTAATAACACTATAATTAGATAGAGCCACCACTTACTTGAACTTTTATCTACATCAACAATGGGCTTTATACTATACAATGGCTGTTTGGTAGTGTCGACGGCTATATTTCTTACCTCAACTTTTAATGAGTCTGTGTAGAATGTAAAATCTCCAATTAATATTTTTTGTCTTGGTATAGTATAGGTTCCGGAATCAAACTGTGTTAATCCGTACTTTTTAATAAGTTTAAATTTACTATCTAATCTGGTTGCATCTACTTGATAGTTTTCAATCATTTCAAGAGGCGCAAATGTTTGTCCTTCAGGAAAAACCACCAAACTAGATGTATCTACCTCTACTTCTATTCTATATGTAATTTGTTCTCCAATTTTAATGGAAGTAGAATCGATAGAAGACGAAATTTGCTGAGCATAAATATTGATATAAGTAAAAAGAAAACAAAATAATGCAAGCGCTCTTTTGTTAAAAACAAGCTTACTAGTTACTTTCTTTATAGAATATATATAATTACTAATTGTCATTCTTATTTTTTAATTAGGCTCTTCGTTTAAAATAACCCAATAACTTTTTTACATAACTTTCATCAACACGGCAGTTAATTATTCCTGCTCCAGATTTATTGAAACTATCTTTATAATAATCTACACGCTCGTTATAATATTTACTATAGTTTAAACGTGTTCTTTTTGAAGCGGTATTCACCAGAAGTAATTCTCCTGTTTCTTCATCCTGCATTTGTACCATTCCTAAATTAGGTATCGCTTCTTCTCCTTTGTCATATACCCTAATACCTGTAACATCATGTCTCCCTGACACTATTTTGAGCGTTTGTTGGTATTCGTCTGTTATAAAATCGGACAATAAGAAAACAATCGCCTTTTTCTTCATAACATTAGATAGAAATTTCAACGCTTCTGCAATATTTGTTTTTTTGCTTTTTGGCTCAAATTCTATTAACTCTCTAATAATTCTAAGTACATGAGAACGTCCTTTTTTAGGAGGAATATATAGTTCTACCTCATCCGAAAATAAAATAAGCCCGATCTTATCGTTGTTTTGAGTAGCAGAAAAAGCCAAAGTAGCAGCTATTTCTGTAACAATTTCGTTTTTAAATTGTTCGTGCGTTCCAAAGAGTTCAGACCCAGAAACATCTACCATAAGCATCATGGTGAGTTCACGTTCTTCTTCAAATACTTTTATATAAGGCTCATTATAACGGGCTGTGACATTCCAATCGATGTTTCTTACATCATCTCCATATTGATATTGGCGTACTTCACTAAAGGTCATACCGCGACCTTTGAAAGTTGAATGATATTCACCTCCAAAGATATGATCAGACAATCGACGTGTCTTGATCTCAATTTTTCGTACTTTCTTTAGTAATTCCTTTGTATCCAATTGCTGTAAAATGTTGAATTGTTAAATTGTTTAAATGCATCTATTTAACCATTGATTTGGTTAAATAACTAAACAACTATTTATGGTACTTCTATAACATTTACAATCTTATTGATGATATCTTCTGAAGTTACATTTTCTGCTTCGGCTTCATAGGTAATTCCTATTCTGTGACGCAATACATCGTGTACAACAGCACGAACATCTTCTGGAATTACATACCCACGACGTTTAATAAATGCATAGCATTTTGCTGCCATTGATAAATTGATACTTCCACGAGGTGAAGCTCCAAAAGAAATGAGTGGTTTTAGATCTGCCAATTTATATTTCTCAGGATAACGCGTTGCAAAAATTATATCGAGAATATATTTTTCTATTTTCTCATCCATATATACCTCTCGCACTGCCTTTTGAGCCGATAGAATTTGTGCTAGAGATACTACAGGATTTACTTTCTCGAAAGCTCCTTTTAAGTTAGCACGCATGATTAACTGTTCTTCATCCATTTTAGGATAATCAATCACAGTTTTTAACATAAAACGATCTACCTGAGCTTCAGGCAACGGATATGTTCCTTCTTGTTCAACAGGGTTTTGGGTAGCCATTACTAAAAATGGCTTATCTAAAATAAATGTTTCATCACCAATAGTAACTTGCTTTTCCTGCATTGCTTCAAGTAATGCCGATTGTACTTTCGCAGGCGCTCTGTTAATCTCGTCTGCTAATACAAAGTTTGCAAATATTGGTCCTTTTTTAATAGAGAAATCGTTCTCCTTTATATTATATATCAATGTTCCCACAACATCAGCAGGTAGTAAATCTGGTGTAAACTGTATTCTACTAAAGCTTCCATCAACAGCTTGTGATAAAGTATTAATTGCTAAAGTTTTTGCAAGTCCAGGAACACCTTCTAATAAAATATGACCTTGACCAAGTAAACCTATAAGTAATCGTTCAACCATATGCTTTTGACCTACAATTACTTTATTCATTTCCATGGTTAGTAAATCAACAAAAGCACTCTCCTTTTCTATTTTTTCATTAATCGATTTAATGTCAATTGTACCTGTTTCTTCTATCATTTCTTATTTTTTTTGAAAGCGTGAATATAACTCGCATTTTTAAACATCGCAAATTGTTAAAATTATTCGTGTATCGCTGTTAATAATTGGTTAAAAATTGCAGCATATATGGGCAGTTTTAACGTTTTCTTTATTAATTTTAGAGCAACAAATCTACTTATAATGACAAATAACAAATTTTCAAAAATCATTTCAGGCACAATGTCTTGGGGAAATTGGGGAAGAGACCTTAACACTCAGGAAATGATTTCTTTAATGCAACATTGTATTAAAAACAACATTACTACTTTTGATCATGCCGATATTTATGGTGACTATTCTACCGAAAAATCTTTTGGTAAAGCTTTAGCAGAAAGTGATATTAA
The DNA here is from genome assembly GCA_030148025.1 of Flavobacteriaceae bacterium. Taxonomy (GTDB): domain Bacteria; phylum Bacteroidota; class Bacteroidia; order Flavobacteriales; family Flavobacteriaceae; genus JASBUG01. The sequence continues at coordinate 21,890 of JASBUG010000033.1, forward strand.
ACGACAAGATATTCAGCTTATTTCGAAATGTGGTATTCAATATCTTTCAGAAACAAGAAATAATAAAGTAAAGCATTATAATTACTCTAAAGACTATATTATTTGGTCTGTTGAAGAATCGTTACGCAATTTACAAACCGACTATCTGGACTTGCTTTTACTACACAGACCTAGTCCATTAATGGAGCCTCAGGAGGTTATGGAAGCTGTTGCTAAGTTAGCACAAGAAGGCAAGATCAACGATTTTGGGGTATCTAATTTTACAACCTCTCAAGTAGAGCTTATAGCTAGTGAGGTGCCTGTAACAGTTAATCAAATAGAGTTCTCTCTAACTAATTGTAACGCTATGCATGATGGCACTTTAGATTATATGATGCTTAAAAATATTACACCAATGGCCTGGTCTCCTATGGGTTATGTTTTTAAAGAAGACAACGAACAAACCAGACGTATTCACAAACAGTTAGGAGGGTTAATGGATAAATATAATGCCACCGAAGATCAATTGTTGTTAGCATGGATATTAAAACACCCTTCAGGCATTCGTCCGGTTATAGGCACCACAAATTTTGAACGTATTATCAGGGCAAATAAAGCATTAAATATAGATCTTGACATTGAAGACTGGTTTTTAATTTTAGTAGCAAGTCAAGGGCACAAAGTGCCATAAAAATTAATATATGAAACAAACAGCACTTATTACTGGAGCCACAAGTGGTATAGGTAGAGCAACAGCTCATGAATTTGCTAAACATGGCATTAGATTGGTATTATGCGGACGCCGTCAAGAACGTCTTGATACCATACAAAAGGCTTTAGAAAAACAAACCGAAGTACATACCTTAAACTTTGATGTACGAGATAAATTTGCAGTATTTGAAGCTATTGATAGTTTGCCTGATAATTTTAAACATATAGACATACTAATTAATAATGCTGGAAATGCTCATGGATTAGATCCTATTCAAGATGGTAGTGTAGACGATTGGGATGCTATGATGGATATTAATGTAAAAGGCTTGTTGTATGTTAGTAAAGCTATTATTCCACAAATGACAGAACGTAAATCTGGGCATATAATTAATATTGGGTCCTCTGCTGGAAAAGAAGTATATCCAAAAGGAAATATTTATTGTGCCAGCAAACATGCAGTAATCGCTATTACTGATGGTATGCGTATTGACCTAAATCCGTTTGATATTAAGGTTACTGCCATAAATCCTGGATTAGTTGAAACCGAATTTTCACAAGTGCGTTTTAAAGGTGATGATATTGCCAATAATGTATATAAAGGCTATAAAGCACTACAGCCCGAAGACATCGCAGACATTATTTATTTTGCAGTCACACGCCCAGCTCATGTAAATATTGCAGACCTTTTAGTGTTTCCAACGGCACAGGCAAATAGTGTGACAGTGAAAAAGGAATTATGATTAACAAACGCTTACTTATTAAAAACCTGTTAGCTCATAATGATGAGAATAGTTTTTATGATAAAAAGCGAAAGATCAATATTGGTGAAAAAGAAGGGAAAGCTAAATTTTTAAAACACATATGCGCCCTTAGCAATAGTAACCCAAACAATAATTCGTATATCGTTATTGGTGTTGAAGATGAAGACAACAATATAGTAGGCGTTGATTTTTTTGATGACAGTAAAATTCAAAACCTCATCAACGCCTATTTAACCAATCCGCCAGTGGTGCAATATGAAAATATTCCCTTCCCACATTTACCCGATGACAAAGTAGTAGGACTGGTTACCATTAGAGCCAAAAACAATCGCGAAATTACATCGTTACGTAAAAATATCTGGAAATATTACGGTGGCTCTGTATTCTTTAGAGATGGCAGCATGAGCATGCCTAAAGTATTCGATATTGAGATTAAAGATGTGAATTCAAATATCGTTTCAGCCATAGAAAATCATGCTCAAAACAACATTCAATATACTCTTGATGGTGTGTTCGATTTTATGAATAAGCGAAAGGATTATAATCCACAATACAAGGTTTTTAAAGAGTATTTTGTAATGTGTTGGGCAGGGCAGAAAAAGATCGTTAAGAATGAAGTATTCTATTCAAGAGTAGATATTGAGCTTATAAATGAGCAGGTACGTTTATTCTTTTCAACTCTAGATGAAGTTTCTATTGAATACAATGATGACTCTTTTAAAATTGTGGAGTATGTAAATCTAGGATTTCAAGGGTCTGACAAGTACTTTCAATTAGAAGAAACCATTATTAATTTTGGCAATAACGCAAACTACACTATAGATACACGATTATTATTTGACCCTCCTCAGTACGATAAAAAAGTATTGCATCATGTCTATAATTCAAATAATGCCCTTTTGGAACGGCTTAAAAAAGGAATAGCGCTTACAAAGCATGAAGAACAAGACCTAAAGAACTTACCTGTAACTTATTTAATTAGTTACTTTAACGCCTTTCCTGATGCTATTGATAAATTACTAGAGGCGAAACCTTATTTAAAAGCTCATAACAAGGAAGTGTATATGCTTTATAAAGAAGCTATTCGTATTTTACGAAAAGTAAAGTATAGTTAGTGTAATTGATACTAAAAGCAAGTTCCTTCGAAAATCAAATGGCTATCTGCTATTAATGATAATCTCGATATACTTGTAGCTAAGGTTATTTAGCTCGATACCATGTTTGTGTTCTGTATAAACCTGTCCAATGACGCCCTCTAACATAGAGTGTGTCAAAATTATCATCCTCAAACCAAAGACTACATTTATAAGTTTTTCCAGACTCTGGATCTAGAATTGTACCTCCTTTCCAAAAATCTTTATGTTCTGGCATGTCTTCAATAATTACCAATCCGATCACTGGTTGGTCTTTCTTGTTTCCAGTACATTTTTCACATTTAGGATCATCATCGCGCAATAGTAATTTTGTAATCTTTCCGTATAATTTACCATCCTCTTCATAAATCACCACATGTGAGCGAGCTTTACCTGAATTATCATCAATTGTTTTCCATACACCAATTGGTGATTGCCCTAACATAATATTAGAAAAAATAAATAATGTAAAAGTCAATAAAGTCGAACCTATTTTCATTACAATCATACAATAAATGATCTTAAAAATAAGAAGTAAATTTGAATTGCTTAGTTAGGTTGTAAAACTATTTCGATACTTTGAGGAATTACATGGCACTCATCTGCTTCCAATATAATCTCTTGTGAGGTATACGTTTCGTAAGCATTTGAAGTTACAGTAATAATGTAATTTCCTGCTCTTTCACCTGCTCCTATAAAAACAGAAGAACCTGGATCATTAATTAACGTTTCTTCATAACTCCCATCGACAGCAACTACAGTTAAGCCTTCAGTGATAACCGCGTTTGTAGAAGCGTCTTTACACGTAATGTTTAATCCATACACAAATTGCTGCGTACAAGCAATTCCATCATCTGGGTTGTCACTGCAAAAACATGCAGCACAGGAAAAGAAAAGTACTAACATCAAATTTTTAAATCCCATAAGTATTTTTCTCAAAAGATGTAACCAAAGCAAAATGGTTGCGTAAGATATAAACAAAAAAAAGCCGCATCATTTGATGCGGCTTCTATATATTTTAACTATCGTTTATAAATCAAACTTAATTCCTTGAGCTAAAGGTAATTCGTCTGAATAGTTAATAGTATTTGTTTGGCGTCTCATGTATATTTTCCAAGCATCAGATCCAGACTCACGTCCGCCACCAGTTTCTTTTTCTCCACCGAATGCACCACCAATCTCAGCACCAGAAGTACCAATGTTTACATTAGCTATACCACAATCAGAACCAGCATACGATAAGAATTTTTGAGCTTCTTTCATACTTTCAGTCATGATTGCAGAAGATAATCCTTGTGCTACTCCATTTTGGATGTCGATTGCATTTTCTACTTCACCAGAATACTTAATTAAGTATAATACTGGAGCAAATGTTTCGTGTTGTACAATTTCGTAATGGTTTTCAGCTTCGATAATCGCTGGCTTCACATAACATCCAGACTCGTAACCTTCACCTTCTAATACACCACCTTCAACTAATACAGTTCCACCTTCAGCTTTTGCTTTTTCAATCGCAGCTAAATAAGTATCTACAGCATCTTTATCTATTAATGGTCCAATATGATTCTTTTCATCTAAAGGATTTCCTATAGTTAATTGCCCATAAGCACCAACAATCGCATCTCTTACTTTATCATAAACCGATTCGTGGATGATTAGACGACGTGTAGACGTACAACGTTGTCCACAAGTTCCAACAGCTCCAAATACTGCTCCTGGCACTACTACTTTAAGGTCTGCAGAAGGCGTAATGATAATTGCATTGTTACCTCCTAACTCTAATAAAGACTTACCAAAACGCTCTGCTACAGTTGTTCCAACAATACGTCCCATTCTTGTAGATCCTGTTGCAGACACTAAAGGAATACGAGTATCAGTAGTCATGTATTCTCCCACTTTATAATCGCCATTAACAATACAAGAAATTCCTTCTGGTAAGTTGTTTTCTTTTAAGATATCAGCGATAATATTTTGACATGCTACAGAACATAAAGGTGCTTTTTCAGAAGCTTTCCACACACAAACATCTCCACAAATCCATGCTAAAGCGGTGTTCCAAGACCAAACAGCAACTGGGAAGTTAAATGCAGAAATAATTCCAACAACACCAATTGGGTGCCATTGCTCTCTCATTACGTGACCTGGACGTTCAGAAGGAATTGTTTGACCGTTTAACTGTCTTGATAAACCAACAGCAAAATCGCAGATATCGATCATTTCTTGAACCTCACCATAACCTTCTTGTAAAGATTTACCCATTTCGTAAGAAACAAGTTTTCCTAATGGCTCTTTTAAGTCTCTTAATTTATTTCCAAATTGACGAACAATCTCACCACGTTGTGGAGCAGGTACATCTCTCCAAGTCTTAAACGCTTTTGTAGCGCTTTCCATCACACGATCATAATCTTCTCTTGTAGATGCTTTTACTTTCCCAATAAGTTTTCCATCAACTGGAGAATACGACTCTATTAATTCTCCATTAGAAAACCATTCAGAGCCTGTAGAAGATCCTTCATTTATTTCTTTAACACCTAATTGTTTAAGTGCTTCTTGAATTCCGAAATCAGTTGCAACTGCTTCCATGCGTTTATTATTTTTTAATTGTTGTAATAATTTGTCGCGAAGATACTAATTTCTTATCGTTTCTTATTCAGAAATAAATCATAAAAGATTACCTTTAAAACTCTTAAACATTAACACTATTCCTAATGAAAAAAGTAGCATTGCTTTTCGTTTTATCTGTACTAATTTTTACTTGCAAAGAAGAAGGGAAAATTATTGACTCTGAAATGCCAAAAGTTGAACAAGAATCTCCAGTAACAAGTATTAAAGAAGAACTTGACAAAGCCAATAACTTAAACATTAATTATGATGAGGATGCTCAATTTTCGATCGTAATCCATGGAGGCGCAGGTACTATTTTAAAAAAGAATATGACTCCTGAAAAAGAAGCTGAATATAGAGCGAAACTTGAGGAAGCTATTCGTAAAGGATATGAAGTACTAAAAAATGGAGGCACAAGTTTAGATGCCGTAACTAAAGCTATAAATGTTATGGAAAATTCGCCATTGTTTAATGCTGGGAAAGGTGCTGTATTTACACATGAAGAAACTAACGAAATGGACGCCTCGATAATGGACGGCAAAACATTAAATGCTGGTGCCTCTGCAGGAACAACTAACGTGAAAAATCCAATTGATCTAGCCAGAGCTGTAATGGATGATTCGCCTCATGTAATGCTTTCAGGAAAAGGTGCTGAAATATTTGCAGCAGAAAATGGATTAGAAATTGTTGATCCAAGTTATTTTTATACAGATAGACGTTTTAATGCTTTGCAGAAAATAAAGGCGACTGAAAAAACAGAGCTAGATCACGACGATAAACAAGCATTTTATGATTCAGATATTAAAAACTCAAAGTTTGGAACTGTAGGTTGTGCAGCACTTGACAAATATGGAAATCTTGCTGCTGGAACCTCAACTGGAGGAATGACCAACAAACGTTGGGGGCGCATTGGCGATGCACCAATAATTGGCTCTGGAACTTATGCTAACAACGCAACTTGCGCTGTATCTAGTACAGGTTGGGGCGAGTATTTTATTCGTGCTCAAGTGGCCCATGATATCTCTGCAATGATGGAATATAAAGGAGTGAGCTTAGAAGAAGCTGCTAGAGAAGTTATTCATAATAAAATGGGGAAACTTGGTGGTACTGGAGGTATTGTTGCTGTTGACAAAAATGGAAACATGGTTTTTGAATTTAATACCGAAGGTATGTATCGTGCTTCTATGAATGACAAAGGAAATCTGAAAGTGGAAATTTATGAGAAAAATTAACTTTTAAGAACAATTTAACAACAACCCAAAATCTAACTTGTAAATCTAAAGCGTATCTATTAACAAGAAAGTGCTTACACTTTACGTTCATTTAAAAACCATCGGCTTATGTCATTTAAAAACTTCCTCACCTATGTTTTGGTTGCAATAGTAATTGCATCCTGTAAAAAAAAGTCTGTTGATACAGATAATCTTTTCAAATTCAAAGATTATGTAAGTTATAATACGTCGGGACGTGTGTCCATTTTAAGTTCAGTAGATATAGGTTTAACCAAAGAAGTTGAGGGGTGGTTAGCTAATGATAAAATTCATGATAACATTTTATCTATTTCTCCAAATATCGATGGAAAATTAATAGCAAAAAATTCTAGAGCCTTTACTTTTATTCCTTCCGAACCACTTAAACCAGATACAGAGTATGTAGTGTCTTTGAAGTTAAAAGATTTACACCCTAGTATTCCAAATGAATTTAGTACTTATACTTTTAAGTTTAAAACTATTAAGCCAAACTTTAGCGTTATTACTAACAACTTACAGTCTTATAGTAAAGAGTGGCAGTATATAGAGGGTATTATTAAGCTAGCTGATGCTACCATGTTTGAAGATGTTCAATCGCTTATTCAAGCTTCACAAGAAGGTAAAGCGTTAAATATTACATGGGAAGAAGGTATTGATGTGGCTCAGAATTTCGAGTTTAAAATTGATAGTATCCATAGAAAAATTGAAGATTCTAAAATCAAAGTTACTTGGGATGGTAATACTGTTAAAGCAGATAATAAAGGTGAAAATGAAATCATTATTCCTGGAATAAATAACTTCAAGATCGTAGATGTAAATGTACACCAATCACCAGAACAATATTTATCTATCAACTTTTCAGATCCATTAAAAAAACAACAAAACTTTAATGGATTAGTGTACATCAAAAATGTAGTGAATCCAAAATATATTGTTAATGGTAATGTATTAAAAGTTTATCCAGAAAACCGTGTAATTGGTGATGTAGAGGTTAATATTTATCAAGGCATTAAAAATACCGATGATTTTAAATTACGTAGTGAATTTCGGGAAACTATATCTTTTGAAGAGTTAAAACCACAAGTAAGATTGATCACTGGTGCAGGAATATTACCAAACTCACAAGATTTAAAATTCAATTTTGAAGCAGTAAACTTAAAAGCTGTAGATGTCAGAATCATTAAGATCTTTGAGAACAATGTTTTACAATTTTTACAAGACAACCAATTAGGAAGCAACAACGAATATAATATTAGGCGTGTTGGTCGTCGCATCGCTAAAAAAACCATTACGCTCATAGATGATGCTTCGCAAAACACGGGAAAATGGAAAGCCTATAGTTTAGATTTATCTAATCATTTTAAAGCAGATCCAGGTGCAATTTATCGGGTAGAATTAAGCTTCAAAAAGGACTATTCATTATACAATTGTGAGTTAAATGACAATACTGTAACGAATAGTGATGACGATGAATATTATTATGAAGATGATTACTATTATGACGATTACGGTAATAGCGATTATAGAGAGAATAACACTGAAGATGAAGATTTAAGAGAAGAAGATTATTGGGATAATGTCACTTATAGTTACAGACAATACACTTACAACTGGAGGCAGCAAGATAATCCTTGTCATGATGCTTATTACAACCAAGATAGAATAGTTTCGAGTAACCTTATTGCTTCTAATTTAGGAGTCATTGCAAAACGTGGAAACAACAAATCCTACTACTTTGCAGTAACTGACATTATTACTACTGATCCTGTTGCAAGCGCTTCTATTGAGTTGTTTAATTATCAACAACAGTCTATTAGAAAATCTACAACAAACAAAGAAGGTTTAGCAATTGTTGATGCAGATAATAATGCGTATTTCGCCGTTGTTACAAAAGGCAATCAAGTTACCTATATAAAGCTTAATGATGGAAATTCATTATCACTAAGTAAGTTTGATGTATCTGGAAAAACATTGCAACGCGGACTAAAAGGTTACATCTATGGTGAACGTGGTGTTTGGCGACCAGGAGATTCATTGCATTTGACATTTATGTTGAATGACAATGCCAACAAATTGCCAAAAGGACATCCTGTGAAAATGGAAGTCACTAACGCAAATGGCAAATTAGCTTACAGAAATATTGCTAGAAATGGCATAAATAATTTCTACAGATTTTCAGTACCAACATCACCTGAAGACAAAACAGGAAACTGGAATGCTAAAGTCTCTGTTGGAGGCGCAACCTTTTATAAAACTCTAAAAGTTGAAACGGTGAAGCCGAATCGTTTAAAATTAAAAATCGATTTTGAAAATGACGTTTTATCAAGCACAAAACCTTTACAAAGTACATTACAAGTAAATTGGTTACATGGTGCACCTGCAAAAAATGTAAAAGCTGAAATTAAGGCGAAATTCACCAAAGCATCAACAGGATTTAAGAAGTATCCTAAATACATTTTTAATGATCCAACAAGACGTTTTAGTACTGAAGAGCTAACTGTTTTTGAAGGTAACGTAAACGCTGAAGGGGCAGCAAACATCAACAAAAAAGTTAATATAGGAAATAACGCTCCAGGAATGCTAAATGTATCCTTCTTAACCAGAGCATTCGAAAATGGTGGTGATTTCTCTATTGATGTGTTCAGTAAAAAATATGCACCTTACAAATCCTTTGTTGGATTACGTTCACCTAAAGGAAGAGCTTATGGATCATTCTATACAGATGAAGATCAAACCTTTGATATCGTTGTTGTCGATGCAAACGGTAAACCTGTTAAACGAAATAATTTAGAAGTAAAAGTTTATCAAATAAAATGGCGTTGGTGGTGGAGCTCATCGTATGAAAATCTAGCATCCTATCAAAAATCAACTTACCGCACACCTTTTATGGGAACAACAGTAAGTACAAATAACAACGGGGAAGCTAGTTTTAAAATTAATGTACCTGACGGTGAAAGCGGACGCTATTTAATTCGTGTATATGATCCTGAAAGTGGTCACGCAACAGGACGTACAGCATATTTCTATAGAAATTGGTGGCAACGAAATACTGGAGATAATAAGGACGCAGCAAAAATGTTAGTCTTTGCTTCAGATAAGGAAAAATATAATGTTGGTGAAGAAGCTAAGGTAACCTTCCCTTCTGGAACTGAAGGTCGTGCTTTAATAAGTATTGAAAATGGAACTGAAGTACTATCAACAAAATGGGTGAAAACTCAAAAAGGACAAACCACAGCAAGCATTCCTATCACAAAGGAAATGACTCCAAATGTGTTTATCAATATTTCATTATTGCAACCTCATGCTGTGACAGAAAACGATTTACCAATTCGTTTATATGGTGTTATTCCAATTATGGTTGAAGACAAAAACACAATTCTTGAACCTCAGATTGCAATGCCAGACGTTTTGCGTCCAGAGCAGAATATTACTGTAAAAGTTAGTGAAAAGAACAGCAAAGCTATGACATATACAGTCGCTTTAGTTGATGAAGGTTTATTAGACTTAACACGTTTTAAAACACCAAACGGCTGGAAAGAGTTCTATGCTCGTGAAGCACTTGGTGTAAAAACTTGGGACATTTTTGATGATGTTATTGGAGCTTATACTGGAAGCGTGGAACAAGTTTTTGAAATTGGTGGAGATGGCAGTGCTACCGCTGGCAAAAAGAAAAAAGCAAACCGCTTTAAACCTGTTGTGAAGTTCTTAGGTCCTTTCCAATTAAAAGCTGGAGAAACCAAAGCACACGACATAAAAATTCCAAAATATATTGGTTCGGTTCGCACAATGGTTGTTGCCGGAAATAACAATAATGCAGCTTATGGAAGTGTTGATAAAACAACTCCTGTGAAGAAACCTTTAATGGTCTTAGCAACCTTACCGCGTAAACTCAGTCCAGGAGAAAAAGTAACACTTCCAGTCACAGTCTTCGCAATGGAAAACAAGGTGAAAAATGTAAACCTAAGCTTGAAATTGAGCGATGGAATTTCAATAGTAGGAAGTCAAACGCAGCAATTATCCTTTGCAAAACCAGATGAGCAAATGGCATATTTTGAGCTGGATGTGAGTAAGGCAAAAGGTATCAATACTGTTGAAGTGATTGCAAAAGGAAATGGAGAAACAGCATCCTATCAAGTTGAAATTGATGTAGAAAACCCAAATCCATTTAGCACCAAAGCTACAGATGTTGTGCTTAACGCAAACGAGTCTAAAAATATTGATGTTTCAACCTTTGGAATTTCGGGAAGTAATACTGCTGAAGTAGAGTTTTCAACCTTACCTCCAATGGATTTCACAGGAAGATTACAATACCTTATTCGTTATCCGCATGGTTGTGTAGAGCAAACGACATCAAGTGTATTCCCGCAACTATTCTTGGGTGAAATTTTCGATCTAACCTTCGATAAAAAGAAAAAAGTAGAAGACAATATAAAAGCGGCAATTAAAAAATTAGCACATTTCCAAAAACCAAATGGAGGTTTATCCTATTGGAGTGGACAAAACAATGTAAATGATTGGGGAACATCATATGCTGGACATTTTATGATCGAAGCTGAGAAAAAAGGATTTGTATTGCCTCTAACGTTTAAGAGTAATTGGATTCAATATCAAAAACAAGCAGCAAAAGCTTGGAGACCATCTTACAGATATTACAGAAGTGATGTAGCTCAAGCTTACAGATTATACACACTAGCTTTAGCTGGACAACCAGATCTAGCTTCTATGAATCGCTTAAAAGAACATAGCGATCTATCTAACGATGGAAAATGGCGATTAGCTGCTGCTTATGCTTTGGCTGGACAACCAGAAGCTGCAAAGGCAATTACTAAAACTGCTAATATTGAATTCGATACAGAAAAAGGTGATTATTATACTTACGGTTCGGTAGATAGAAATCGAGCAATGGCGCTTGAAACCATGGTGCTTTTAAAAGATAATCGTACGAGAGACATTTCAGAGTTAATGGCAAAACGCTTATCGTCTAATCGTTGGATGAGTACACAATCTACAGCATACAATTTATTAGCAATGGCTAAAATGGTAAAGGAAAATGGTGGGAAAGCATTGCAGGTAAGTTTTGCTTCTAATGATGGGAAAGCTGAAGAGATCAGCACTAAAAATGCTATTTCAAATAGAAACATTTCAATTATTGATGGTTCTAATAAATTAACTGTAAATAACCTTAAAGGGAACACCGTTTATGTTAGAGTATTAACTACAGGCAAGTTGCCTTTAGGTAAGGAAATTGCTGAGCAACGTGGTCTTAATGTAAAAGTGAATTTTAAAGATTCTCAAGGCAATACTTTAGACATAAAGAAACTACAACAAGGACAAGACTTTGTTGCTAGCATACAAGTAACTAACCTTAAAAACGAACCTATAAATGATGTAGCGTTAACACAAATATTTCCTTCCGGATGGGAAATCGTGAACACACGCTTTACAGATTTTGGAAACGCTGCTACCAATCAAGCGGACTATACAGACATTAGAGATGATCGTGTTAACTTCTATTTTAACCTAGGTAAAAGCTCAAAAAATGGAAGTACAAAAACCTTTAATGTGCTGTTGAACGCTTCATATTTAGGTAAATATTATTTACCTGGAACACAAGCTGAAGCGATGTATGACAACGACTATTTTGCAAGAACAAAAGGTCAGTGGATAGAAGTAATTAAATAACAAAAACAGTCTGTTCGCAATTGATGCGCTAAAAATCTTTATCAAGTTCGAATCTTTCTCGAACAGGCTCTTAACACCCTAAACATTATGAAAACAGTAATAAATTTTTTAGCAATAATTGTAGCTTTCAACTTTGCTACAGCACAAGATATTCAATACGTTAAAGCTGATAACGGATTAGTAATTAGAGAAAAGCCAAGTAGAGGTGCCAAAAATTTAGGCAAACTAGAATATGGAACTCCTATTGAAATCACAGAGCAAACTAATTTAAAAATAGACATTGTTGACGATGGAAAAAAGATCGCTGGACAATGGGTAAAAGTAAGAGGTATTGACGCTTACGACTTTTTTGAAGAAGGCTACGTATTCAATGGTTTTTTAACCGAAGAGGTTTTACAAAAACGCTTTAAAATAGACTATGAACCATTTACAGTTAGTATTGAAGGTTTACCAGAAAAAGAAGCCATTAAAGATGCTGTGAATCCTGATTTTGATGCGGTACTCATGTTTAAACTAGAGGAGGATGATAAGTTAGAAGGGAAAACCATTAGAATTAAACATCATCAGGAATTTAGAACCATTGAAGTATTCCAAAAGCATCAAAATAGTATTGCAGTAACAGATGATAAGTCGCATAGCGATTTCATTGATTGGCAACATTACTATTCAAGCTGGAGGCCATTAAAGACAATAAGCAGTAACAAACGTTTTAAGGCACTTCCTATTTCAAAAAAAGAAGCTAAACGCTTTATAAACGTCAATGTAGAAGAACTAAAATCGGTTGTAAAAGATGCTTGCGGCGATTCTTGGGCTGAAACTATTAAAGATATCAAGTCTGTAAAAGACCATCCAACAAGTGTCGCTTTAAGTAAATTATTTTTACGAGTGGTTATGACAGATTTAGATGGAAATAAAATCGAAAAAATCATCATCTTTGAAGTACCAATCGATTATCATATAAATAAAGATTCTTATGCAAAACTTTAGACCATACTACGCAGTAATATTTACATCAACTCAAACAGAACATACTGAAGGCTATGCTGAAATGGCCGAAAAAATGGAAGCCTTAGCCAAGCAACAAAAAGGGTTTATTAGTATTGATAGTGCTAGGGAAGATGTAGGTATTACTGTGAGTTATTGGGAAAGTTTAGAAGATATTAAAGCATGGAAGCAAAACTCTGAGCATATCATTGCACAACAAAAAGGGCGTAACCAATGGTATAGTTGGTATAACACTAGAATTTGTAAAGTAGAACGTGAATACGAATATGGAAATCTCCCTTCTTGAGAAGGGAAAAATTTCAACTTGTTTGAAATTAGGGATGTGTAAAAATGAAACGTAGAAAAATAATTCCATACAACCCAAAGTTAAAAGAGTTAGCTAGACAATTAAGAAATAACTCTACAAAAGCTGAAATATTTCTTTGGCAAAAACTCAAGCGAAAACAGATGTATGGCTATGATTTTCATCGTCAGAAACCAATAGATAATTATATTTTAGATTTCTTTTGTCATGAATTAATGCTTGGAATTGAAGTCGATGGATATTCTCATCAAATTGTTGAGGTGGTTGAAAATGACGAAAAGAAAACATTCAAAATGAATGAGCTAGGAATTACTATTTTAAGATTTTCAGACAATCAAATTTTTAATGATATGCAAAATGTTTTAAGAGCAATTGAGCATTATATTACTGAATTCGACAATCAAAAATAACACACCTCTGATTTTGCAAACAAAATCTTCTCCTCTCAAGAGGAGATAAAACATGAAAAGAATAATAAGCTATATAAAAAGAAACAAAATAAAATCGGCAGTTGCATTTATACTGCTGATAGCTTATTATTTCTGTTTACCTAAACACTTATTTACAGACCCAACAGCAACCGTTATAGAAAGCAATAAAGGTGAATTATTAGGCGCTTATATTGCTAAAGATGGTCAATGGCGATTTCCACATAATGATAGTATTCCAGAGAAATTTAAAGAATGTTTAATTCTGTTTGAAGATGAATATTTCTATAAGCATCCTGGATTTAATCCCATATCAATTTTTAAAGCATTAAAAGAAAATATTTCTTCAGGAGAAGTAAAACGAGGCGGAAGCACACTTACACAACAAACCATTCGTTTAGCAAGAAAAGGCAAGTCTAGAACTTATATCGAAAAATTAAAAGAAATTATTCTAGCCACACGTTTAGAGTTCAGACATTCAAAAAATGAAATTTTAGCCTTCTATACTAGTAATGCGCCTTTCGGCGGAAACGTCGTTGGTCTCGATGCCGCTTCATGGCGTTATTTTAATAGAAATGCCAACGATTTATCTTGGGCAGAAAGTGCCACTTTAGCGGTATTGCCAAATGCACCAAGTTTAATTTATCCAGGAAAAAATCAAGAACGTCTTTTAGCGAAACGAAACAGATTACTCGAGAAACTTTTAGAAAAAGAGATTATTGATTCTTTAACTTATGATCTGTCTATAATTGAAGAGTTACCTCAAAAACCCTATCCTTTACCTCAATTAGCCCCTCATTTATTACAACGAGTTGCACAAAAAAACTATGGCAAAAGAGTAAAAACTTCAATTGAAACAAGTGTTCAAGAGCAAACCAATCATATTGTAAAAACACATTACAATCAGTTACGCCAAAATGAAATTCATAATGTAGCTGTTTTGGTTTTGGATGTAAACACACGAAAAGTAGTGTCGTATGTTGGGAATTCGCCAACCGATAAAGCGCATCAAAATGCAGTAGATATCATCAATAAACCCAGAAGTACAGGAAGTGTTTTTAAACCATTTTTGTATGCTGCTATGTTAGATACTGGTGATTTACTACCAAATACTTTAGTCCCAGATGTACCAAGTCAATTTGGTAGCTATAATCCTGAAAACTACAATAAAACTTTTGATGGTGCAGTAACTGCTAAACGAGCATTAGCACGCTCTTTAAATGTGCCTTCGGTAAGATTATTACAGCAATTTGGCTTGGATAGATTCTATCATTACCTGAAGCAATTACAATTAAAAGACATAAAATACAATGCCAATCATTATGGTTTATCGTTGATTCTTGGAGGTGCAGAAAGTAATTTGTGGGATTTATGTAAAAGCTATGCTGCTATGGCAGGAACTTTAAATCATTTTTATGAGCATTCTAGTCAGTATTATTCGAATGAATTTTTAGAACCTTCTTTTTTAGCAAATTCAGAAATTGATTTTGGTAAACTCAATGATGAAAAAATCATTTTTGATGCGGCTTCCATCTATCTCACTTTTGAAAGTATGAAAGAGGTAAACAGACCAGAAGGTGATGAAAATTGGCAGTTTTTTGACTCCTCAAAACAAATCGCTTGGAAAACAGGAACCAGTTTTGGTTTTAGGGATGCCTGGGCAATTGGTGTGACTAAAAATTATGTGGTTGGTGTTTGGGTTGGAAATGCAGATGGTGAAGGACGCCCAGGATTGGTTGGAGTGGAAACAGCAGCTCCAATTCTCTTTGATGTGTTTGACATCCTTCCTAATAGTGAATGGTTTAGCAAACCTTTTGATGAAATGCAGGAAGTAGAAATCTGCTCAAAAAGTGGTTACAGAGCGTCTCCTATTTGTGATGACACTTCCAATCAATTTATTCAGTTAAGTGGTTTAAAGACCAAAGCTTGCCCTTATCATGTATTAGTTCATTTGGATGCTTCAGAGCAATATCAAGTGAATTCATCTTGCGAATCTTTAAGCAATATCAAAAACACATCTTGGTTTGTTTTACCTCCATTAATGGAGTTTTATTACAAGTCTAAAAATCCTTTTTATAAATCGTTGCCACCTTACAGAAATGACTGTTTAGCTGAAGGAAGTGTAACGATGCAATTCATTTATCCAAAACAAGCTGGAAAGTTTTTTTTACCTAAAGATTTTGATGGTGAAACTCAGGAATTAGTTTTTAAACTTGCGCACTCAAAACCTGAAACAACTGTGTTTTGGTATCTCGATGAAACCTTTATTGGCAGCACTAAGGCTATTCATGATATGGCAGTTATTCCAACAATAGGAAAACATACTATTACAGTTGTGGATGAATTTGGCAATGAAACTAAACGCTTTATTGAAATTTCGGAATAATTATCTCAACGGAAATCCTTTTGCAGCCCACCATGGGTGTACTACGATAACCAATCTACCAGCTTTTACACTCGGATCAGCATTTGCTAAACTATCTGCCATTTTAAGCGTTGGTACGTTATAAATGGTAATACCTCTTATGTCGCCATCGTCACCGAATGGACCAGAAATATCTGCATAACCTAGCTCATACATTTTTCCTAAATGTGCCATATGTAGTGCCTGTAAACTATCGGCTTCTTCTTTACTTTGAGAACGATTTTCTCCACGTTTTAAAAACGCAATAAAGTACTGTTGCATAATCACAGTATCTTTAGTTTTCTCATCTACATAATCAAAGATTTTAAACCCTTTAGAAGTTAACTCTTCCTTAAGTTGTTTCATAGTTTTTTCAACTTCAACTTCTTTAACTTCTTCCTTTTTTACATCTTGATTACAAGCGATCATTATAATAGCTAAAGCAGCTAAAAGTGATAGTTTTTTTAGTGTTTCCATGTTATATAAGGTTCTTTACTTAATTGCGAATTGTAATATTTAATATCTCCTGTAACTTCTTCCCCTAACCATTCGGGTGTTTCAAAGGATTCCTCTTCTGTCTCTAGTTCTATTTCTGCAATTACTAAGCCTTCATTGTCTCCATAAAACTCATCTACTTCAAATACGTGTTTTCCTTTTTTAATTTCATAGCGAAGTTTATCAATCACGCCTTTTTCGCAAAATTCTAACAACGCCTTTGCTTCATTTTTAGTGATGCTCTTTTCCCATTCAAATCGTGATAATCCACCATTCGAAGATAGTCCCTTAACCGTCAAAACACCTTCATCATCTTTTATACGCACTCTAACGGTTCGTACAGGGTCTCTATTTAAAAACCCTTGAACAATACGAATTGTTTTAAAAGCTTCATCTTTAAAAGCTTCAGACGTTACTAAAAACTTGCGTTCTATTTCAATCATAATATTGCCCACGAAAGTGGGTATCTCTTTAAAAAAGAAATTTAATTGTTTTTACTTGAATTCTCAAAAATTGAGATTCCTTCCTTCGCAGGAATTCATAAATTTACACTATGCCAAGCGATTTACCAATACGAAAGATTATTCATGTAGATATGGATGCTTTTTATGCATCTGTAGAGCAAATGGATAATCCTAAGCTTCAAGGGAAACCACTTGCTGTTGGTGGTGGTGGAAAACGAGGTGTCATTAGCGCTGCAAGTTATGAAGCTAGAAAGTTTGGTGTTAAAAGTGCGATGGCTGGAAATTTAGCAATAAAACTATGCCCTGAGCTCATTTTTGTGCGTCCGAGGTTTGAGCGTTATTCTGAAATTTCTAAAAAAATTAGAAAAATATTTTATGACTATACCGATTTAGTAGAGCCATTATCTCTGGATGAAGCCTATCTTGATGTTACTAAAAACAAGAAAGGAAACCCTAGTGCGTCATTAATCGCCAAAGAAATTCGTGATCGCATATTAAATGAAGTAGGATTAACGGCTTCCGCTGGCATTTCTATAAATAAATTTGTTGCCAAAGTTGCCAGTGATTACAATAAACCTAACGGACAAAAAACTGTAAATCCAGAAGAAGTCTTAGAATTTCTTGAAAAACTTGACATTAGGAAATTTTATGGTATCGGTAAGGTTACTGCCGAGAAAATGTACCAAAAAGGCATTTTTACAGGAGCAGACCTAAAATCAAAAAGCAAAGAATTCTTAGAAACATATTTTGGGAAATCTGGAAAATACTACTACTATATTGTTCGTGGATTACAAAACAGTGAAGTAAAACCTCATCGTACCAGAAAATCATTAGCTGCCGAACGCACCTTTAGTGAAAACTTATCTAGTGAAGTATTTATGTTAGAAAAACTAGATCATATTGCAGATGAAGTATCCAGACGCTTAACCAAAAGTAAAGTTGCAGGAAAAACCGTTACTTTAAAAATAAAATACAGTGATTTCACTTTACAAACACGCAGTAAAACATTGCCTTATTATGTAAAAGATAAAGGCATTATTTTAGATACTGCGAAAGATTTATTATATCAAGAAAAGTTAAAAAACTCTGTTCGTTTATTAGGAATTTCGTTATCTAATCTTAATACAGAAACTAAAAAACAACCAGAAAGAAAAAGTGTTAGTGTACAACTAAAATTTGAATTTTAAATGGCTGAAATAAAACTAGGGTTAAAAGAAAATTGGAAACAATTTTCACTATTAGTAATTGTTAATGCTTTTGTTGGTGGTATGGTAGGTTTAGAACGCTCTATCTTACCTGAAATTGCAGAAAAAGAGTTTGGTTTAGCTGTTAAAACAGCAATTCTTTCATTTATAGTTGTATTTGGTATTACTAAAGCAATTACTAATTATTACACAGGAGCTTTAGCTAATAAATATGGTAGAAAAAAGCTACTCATTCTTGGGTGGCTTATAGCAATTCCTATTCCGTTTGTTTTAATGTATGCTCAAAATTGGAACTGGGTTATTGCCGCCAATGTTTTGCTTGGGATAAATCAAGGCTTAGCTTGGAGCAGTACAGTTGTTATGAAAATTGATCTTGTTGGAGAAAAAGACAGGGGATTTGCAATGGGATTAAATGAATTTGCAGGCTATTTAGCTGTCGCTATTGTAGCTTTTACAACGGGATGGATCGCTAGTGAATACGGACTTCGTCCTTACCCTTTTTACATAGGAATTTTACTAACACTACTTGGATTAATTTTTAGTGTTTTTTTAATTAAAGATACCATACATCATGTTTCTAAAGAAAGCACTAATAATACTATTGCTCCATTAAAAAATATTTTTTGGGATACGACTTGGTTTCATAAAAACTTAGGTTCCGTATCTCAAGCCGGTTTAGTAAACAACTTAAATGATGGTATGGTGTGGGGAATACTTCCATTATTACTTGCTAGCAAAAACTTTACTATAGAACAAATAGGACTAATTACTGCCATTTACCCTGGCGTTTGGGGAATTGGACAATTATTTACTGGAAAAATGGCAGATATATATCCAAAAAAACAAATGTTATTTATTGGAATGTTACTTCAAGCAATAGCACTTCTTCTGTTTTTCTATGCCTCTACAATGCTTCACTATGGTATTTTAGCGTCAATTTTAGGTTGGGGAACAGCTATGGTATATCCAACATTCTTAGCTTCCATTGCTGAAAATACAAACCCATTTGATAGAGCAAAGAGTATAGGGATCTTTAGGTTATGGCGAGATCTAGGCTATGCTATTGGCGCTATATTAACAGGTGTAATTGCCGATATATTTAATATAAATACATCAATATTACTAATAGCTATTCTTACATTTATTTCAGCAATTATTATAAAAATAAGAATGACAGAAACGTAATTACTAGTTCTTAAAAACTACAATTGGTTATTTCGGTCACACGAAGTGTATTAACCATACCTTTATCTTGAATAGGCATCGCTGCCAAACTAATAAGCATATCTCCTTCTTCTAAATAGCCCTTTTGACAAGCTATATTGTTAACGTCTTCAATGGTTTCGTCTGTGCTAACAAACTTGTCATAATAAAATGCTTTAACACCCCACAATAGGTTGAGTTGGGTTAAAATATTTTTATTAGATGTAAACACTAAAATGTGTGCATCTGGTCTCCAAGCTGAAATTTGAAATGCGGTATAACCGCTATTGGTTAATGTTGAAATAGCTTTGGCATTTATTTCATTTGCCATATTTGCCGCATGGTAACATATAGATTTCGTAATATAACGATTGGTTCGAATATGAGGAGGATTTTGTGGTACTGTTATTAAATGCGAATCTTCAACACTTTTAATAATATCTGACATTTGCTTAATCACCTGAACAGGGTAATTCCCCACAGATGTTTCTCCAGATAGCATTACAGCATCAGCTCCATCCATAACAGAATTAGCAACGTCGTTAACCTCAGCTCGTGTTGGTGTTAAACTATTGATCATAGATTCCATCATTTGCGTGGCAATGATTACTGGAATTCTTGCTTGTTTAGCACGTAACACTAATTGCTTTTGAATTAATGGCACCTCTTCAGCAGGAATCTCAACACCTAAATCGCCTCGAGCAACCATCAATCCATCACAATATGCAACAATTTTATCAATATTCTTAACTGCCTCAGGCTTTTCTATTTTTGCAATAATCGGAATTTTATGTTCACTATGCTCCTTTATAAGCTCTTCCAATTGCATTAAATCTTCAGCATGACGTACAAACGATAAAGCAATCCAATCTACTTTTTGCTGTATAGCAAAAATAGCATCTTCGATATCTTTTTGAGTTAATGCTGGTTGTGAAATATTGGTATTGGGTAGGTTAACTCCTTTTTTAGATTTTAAAGGGCCTCCTTGAAGTACTTTTGCTTTTACTTCCGATTTTTTATCGGTTGAAACCACTTCGAAAATTAATTTCCCGTCATCCAACAAGATTTTTTCACCAGGCTTAGCATCTTGAGGAAATCTATCATAGGTCATGTATACACGCTCTTTGGTTCCTTCAAAACGTTCTCCTGTCGCGAAAATAATTTCATCACCCTCGTTAACAATTACCTCGTTTTGCATCTTTCCAACCCTAAGCTTTGGTCCTTGTAAATCACCTAAAATGGCAGCATTATATCCTAGTTCATCATTCAACTCTCTTATTAGTGTAATACGCTGTTTCACGTCATTATAATTGGCGTGCGAAAAATTGATTCGAAAAACATTTACACCTTCCTCCAGCATTGCTTTAAGCACTTCTTTTTTGCTTGTTGCTGGCCCTAGAGTTGCTACTATTTTAGTCTTTTTTCTTTTACTTCCCATCAATTAAAAATTAGGTTGTCTTTTGATTTTAACGCTGATGCATCTATACTGTAAACAGCCGCTATTTGTGATATTTCCTGAACTTTAAGAATAATATTTCTTTCATTAATAAAGTTGCCATCATTGTTTATCTTTAGCAAATAATTTACCTTTTTATACTCTGGAATAAGGTTATGAGTTCTCAATATTTTGCTTTGAGTATTAAATAATGAGCCAGTGCTTACAAAGCTATCTTCTTCTTTTTTACAAACATTTGAAACAAGATTCCAAACCATTTGATGCCCTTTATCTTTCCATTCATAAATAGCATAAGAGGACGCTGCATATTTAAAATCTAAATCCTGTTCTTTTCGTTTTAAATTAATATGAAGTTGTTGATTTAAAAGGTATGCAACACGATAATCTTCTAAGGTGCAATGAATTGCTAACAGAGAATATGTTTCATCATCAAAATCGTCTACAAATAGTTTGTGTAACGCCATAACAGTTCCATTATGAGCTGTAAATATAGCGTTTTACTACTACATTATATTACAATATTAATAATCTTAATACTTAGATATTGTAAAACTGGTAGGGTTAACATTAAGTTTAAATGGCTCTAGAAATTTTTTTCTGAAATGCAAAAAATGCACGTTTTGATGCCTTTTCTTCAGCCTTCTTTTTTGAGGTTGCTCGTGCTTTAGCAATTACCTTATTATTTATTGACAATTTAACCGAAAAGTGTTTTAATTCGTCATTACCAGTATCTTCGTATACATTGTAATTGAAGCTTTGCTTTTCCTTTTGACACCACTCGATAAGCAAACTTTTATAGCTAATTACTTTGCCTTCAAGTTTTTCAATATCAACATGAGGAACAATAACACGGTTATAAATAAATTTTTCACAATAAGAATACCCTCTATCTAAGAAAATTGCACCTACTAAAGCTTCAAACAAGTTACCGTGTATGTTACTACCAAAGTTGTTCTTAGGTATCTTGCTCTCTACTAGTTTAATTAAATTTAGCTCTTTCCCTAGTTCGTTCAGGTGTTCTCTACTCACAACTTTAGAACGCATTTTAGTAAGATATCCTTCATCACCCTGAGGAACTTCATTATAAAGGTGTGTTGCTATGACCGAACTTAACATAGCATCTCCAACAAATTCTAGGCGTTCATAATTAATAGGAGTTCCGTTTTGATCGCGTTTATTCATCGATCGATGTGTAAACGCCCTTTTGTAGAGTTCTTTATCCTTAGGTTTAAACCCAAGAATATTTTGTATTTCAACAAAAAAATTCCCGTCTGATTTAGAGCGGGAATTTAGTATGTTACGAATGAATTTCATTCGGGATTTAATCTAGTTTCTTGAATAATACGCAAGCGTTATGACCGCCAAATCCAAAGGTATTACTCATAGCAACTTTAACGTCTCTTTTTTGTGCTTTGTTTAGAATTAAGTTTAGACTCGGATCTATATTCTCATCTACAACTTCGTGATTTATTGTTGGAGGTACAATGCCATTTTCTATTGCTAGAATTGAAGCAATAGCTTCAATGGCTCCGGCAGCTCCTAATAAATGTCCTGTCATAGATTTTGTAGAATTAATGCTAATATTTTTAGCATGATCTCCAAATACTTCAGTAATCGCTTTTAACTCTGCAACATCGCCTAAAGGTGTTGATGTTCCATGAGTATTAATATGATCTACTTCTTCTGGTGCAATACCAGCATTCTCCAAACAATTTCTCATCACAGCCATAACACCAATTCCTTCTGGATGAGGAGCTGTCATATGATGCGCATCAGAAGATAAACCTCCTCCAATAACCTCGGCATATATTTTAGCACCTCTGGCTTTAGCATGCTCGTATTCTTCAAGAATGATTGCTCCGGCACCTTCCCCTAACACAAAACCATCTCTGGTCGCATCAAAAGGTCTGGACGCTGTTTCTGGGCTATCATTTCTTGTAGACAATGCGTGCATAGCATTAAAACCACCCATTCCTGCAATGGTTACTGCTGCTTCACTTCCTCCTGTTACAACAACATCACAATGTCCTAAGCGTATATAATTTAACGCATCGATCATTGAGTTTGCCGAAGAAGCACATGCAGATACAGTTGTATAGTTAGGTCCCATAAACCCATGTTTTATAGATATGTTACCTGGTGCAATATCTGCAATCATTTTAGGGATAAAGAATGGATTAAATCTTGGTGTTCCATTTCCTTCAGCAAAGTTTAAAACTTCGTTCTGAAATGTTTCCAGGCCACCTATTCCAGCTCCCCATATAACACCTACTCGCAGTTTGTTTACTTCATCTAAGTTTAGCTTAGCATCGGCAATGGCTTCGTCTGAAGCAACCATTGCATACTGTGCAAACCTATCCATTTTACGAGCTTCCTTTCTATCAAGAAAATCTGTGGCGTTAAAGTCTTTTAATTCGCAAGCGAATTTTGTCTTGAACTTTTCAGTGTCAAAATAGGTTATAGGCGCAGCACCACTTTTTCCACTAACTAGGCCATCCCAATATTCATCTTTGGTATTTCCTATTGGTGTAAGTGCACCTAACCCAGTAACTACAACTCGCTTTAATTCCATAAAATATCGTTACTTATTTTGCGTCTTCAATATAAGATATTGCTTGACCTACTGTTGCAATGTTTTCAGCTTGATCGTCTGGGATTTGAATATCAAATTCTTTTTCAAACTCCATGATTAACTCAACAGTGTCTAATGAATCTGCTCCTAAATCGTTAGTGAAGCTTGCTTCTGTAACTACTTCGTTTTCATCAACACCTAATTTGTCTACGATAATCGCTTTTACTCTTGATGCAATGTCTGACATAATCTTTAAATTTTAAGTTTTAATTAGGACGCAAAAATAAAAAACTTTATTTTAAAACGCACTTTTACATTAAAAATGTGAATGTAATTTATGAATTTCTATTGAAGTATTTTGTTTTTGCTTCTAATTGTTAATATTTATTCTTTTTTTTGCCTGAACAACCGAACACTGCAACTATAAATGAAACGTATTGTAATTTTTGCTTCCGGTTCTGGAACTAATGCTGAAAATTTAATTAAGTTTTTTCAAAACAAGGACAAGGCTTCTGTTGTTCAAGTGTTGACTAACAACCCTCGTGCCAAAGTTATAGATCGTTGCAATTCATTGCAAACCAGTTGTTTGTCGTTTAACCGAACTGCATTTTATAAAACAGCTCATGTTTTAGATATTCTAAATTCCATCAAACCAGACCTCATAGTATTAGCTGGATTTTTATGGAAGTTCCCTGAAAACATTTTAGACGCTTTTCCTAATAAAGTTATTAATGTACATCCTGCTTTATTACCAAATTATGGCGGAAAAGGCATGTATGGAATGCATGTACATAATGCAGTAGTAGCAAATAAGGAGTCTAAAACCGGTATTACCATCCATTATGTCAATGAACATTACGATGACGGTGCTATTATTTTTCAAGCAGAATGCACTGTAGATACAAATGATACTGCTCAAGATGTCGCCTCTAAAATCCATAAATTAGAAATGGAACATTTTCCGCTGGTTGTTGAGAGTCTCTTATAAAAATGGCTAAGAAAAAAAAGAAATACTACACGGTTTGGAAAGGTCATAAAACAGGAGTTTTTGAGTCCTGGGACGATTGTAAAGCCCAAATAAAAGATTTTCAAGGTGCCCAATATAAATCATTCGGCTCGTTTGAAGCTGCTAAAAAAGCACTTAAAGGAAATTACAAGGATTATATTGGTAAGACGAAGGTTTTTAAAAGTGAACTTTCTGAAGAACAATTAAAAAAAATAGGACAACCAAACTACAATTCTATTTCTGTAGATGCAGCTTCGAGTGGAAATCCTGGAAAAATGGAATATCGAGGCGTTGATACTAAAACAAAAAAACAGTTATTTATTCAGGGACCTTTTGAAGAAGGCACTAATAATATTGGAGAATTTTTAGCCTTAGTACATGGACTAGCTTTTTTAAAACAAAAAAAAAGCAATCGTATTATATATACCGATTCAAGAACTGCCTTAAGCTGGGTGAAAAAGAAGAAATGTAACACCAAGTTAGAGCGATCTGATAAAAACAAACCGCTTTTCGAGTTGGTTGATCGTGCAGAAGAATGGTTGAACTCTAACCAGTTTACAACAATCATTGTTAAATGGGAAACAAAAGCATGGGGTGAAATTCCTGCCGATTTTGGAAGAAAATAACTCTAAAAAACAACCTTTTTCTTCTCTTTTTTTCAGAATATATTTTACGTAAGTTTGCACTGAAATTTTAAACCACTGTATGAGCAAATTAGTGATTGTAGGTACCGTAGCTTTTGATGCTATTGAAACCCCTTTTGGAAAGACCGATAAAATACTTGGTGGCGCTGCAACTTTTATAGGATTGGCAGCTTCGCAATTTAATGTGGATTCGGCTGCCGTGTCTGTAGTTGGCGGTGACTTTCCTAAAAAATATTTAGATCTTCTTGAAGAAAACAATGTCAATATTTCAGGAGTTGAAATAGTAAAAGATGGTAAGACCTTCTTCTGGAGTGGTTTGTATCATAACGATATGAACTCTCGTGATACTTTAGCAACAGAGTTAAATGTTTTAGCAGATTTTCAACCTATCGTTCCTAACAATTATAAAGATGCTAAAGTTGTAATGTTAGGGAATTTACATCCTCTTACACAAATTAGTGTTTTAGAACAAATGAGTACAAAACCAGAACTTGTTGTTTTAGATACGATGAACTTCTGGATG
Source organism: Flavobacteriaceae bacterium (assembly GCA_030148025.1). GTDB lineage: Bacteria > Bacteroidota > Bacteroidia > Flavobacteriales > Flavobacteriaceae > JASBUG01. The sequence goes on from JASBUG010000033.1 coordinate 47,722, forward strand.
GACAATGCACTTGATGATCTTCACAGAGTTATGAAGATGATTGATGTAATTACCATTAATGATGAAGAAGCACGTCAACTAACAGGTGAATACTCTTTAGTAGTTGCTGCAAGAAAGATACATGAAATGGGGCCAAAATATGTAGTAATCAAAAAAGGAGAACATGGTGCTTTGTTATTCAATAATGACAATGTATTCTATGCTCCAGCATTACCTTTAGAAGAGGTTTTTGATCCTACTGGAGCAGGTGATACTTTTGCTGGAGGGTTTTCTGGGTATCTAGCTAAAACCGATGATTTCTCTTTCGAAAACATGAAGAAAGCAGTAATTTATGGCTCTACTCTTGCATCTTTTTGCGTAGAAAAATTTGGAACCGAGCGTATGGTGAATTTAAATAGCGAGGAAGTACATAAACGACTTCAACAATTTAAGGCATTAACGCAATTTGAAATAGAATTAACATAAACTAACGCGCTCTAAAAAGAGCGCGTTTTTATTTTAACATACAACAACACAACAAGATGAGCGACGCTATAAAACATGAATGTGGTATTGCACATATAAGACTTTTAAAACCACTTGAGTATTATAAAGAAAAGTATGGCAGTGCCTTTTATGGTGTAAACAAAATGTATCTATTAATGGAAAAACAGCATAATCGCGGACAAGATGGTGCGGGATTTGCAAGCATTAAATTAGATACCAAACCAGGGGAACGTTATATAAGTAGGGTGCGCTCTATCCAGCAACAGCCCATTCAAGATATATTTGCTCAAATAAATCAACGCATTAACAAAGAACTTACAGAGCACCCTGAATATGCAAACGATGTTGCTTTACAAAAAAAACACATTCCATACATTGGGGAAGTTCTCTTAGGACATGTTAGATATGGAACATTTGGAAAGAACAGTGTAGAAAGTGTGCATCCTTTTTTAAGGCAAAATAATTGGATGCATCGAAACCTAATTATGGCAGGGAACTTTAACATGACAAACGTTAAAGAACTCTTTGGTAATTTGGTGGAACTTGGTCAGCACCCTAAAGAATATACAGACACAATTACCATTATGGAAAAAGTGGGTCACTTTTTAGATGATGCTGTAAGCAAAATTTATAAAGACCTTAAAAAAGAAGGCTATAGTAAAAATGAAAGCTCTCCATTAATTGCAGAACGCTTAAATATTGCTAAAATATTAAAACGATCATCTAAAAATTGGGATGGTGGTTATGCTATGGCTGGTTTATTAGGTCATGGCGATTCTTTTGTTTTAAGAGATCCTGCAGGAATTCGTCCTGCCTATTATTATAAAGATGATGAAGTTGTAGTCGTTGCCTCTGAACGACCAGTAATTCAAACTGTTTTTGATGTTGCTTTTGACGATGTAAAAGAGCTAGAACCTGGACATGCTATCATTACTAAAAAATCTGGAGAAGTAAGAATTAAAAAGATTATTGAGCCACTTGAAAGAAAAGCTTGTTCTTTTGAACGCATTTACTTCTCTCGTGGTAGTGATTCAGAAATTTATCAAGAGCGTAAATTGCTTGGTAAATTAATTATGCCAAAGGTTTTAAAATCTATTAATAACGATATTAAAAACTCTGTTTTCTCGTATATTCCTAATACAGCTGAAACTTCTTTCTTTGGAATGATTGAAACTGTAGAAGAATTCTTAAATAAAAAGAAAACCGCTGCCATACTGGACGGACAAAGATCGTTATCTGCAGACCATGTAAAAGACATCTTATCTGAACATCCTAGAATAGAGAAAATCGCTATTAAAGATGTTAAACTACGTACCTTTATTACTGAAGACAGTAGTAGAGACGACCTTGTAGCTCACGTTTATGATGTTACATATGGTGTTATCAAACCAGAAGACAACCTAGTTATTATTGACGATAGTATTGTTAGAGGAACTACTTTAAAGAAGAGTATTTTAAAGATGATGGACAGACTTAACCCTAAAAAGATTGTGGTGGTTTCATCGGCTCCTCAAATACGTTATCCAGATTGCTACGGGATAGATATGGCTAATCTTGAAAGTCTTGTTGCTTTTAGGGCGGCTTTAGAATTGTTAAAGGACAATGGTAAATACGATATTGTAGAAGACGTATACAAAAAATGTAAAGCACAAGTAGATTTGGAAGACAAAGACGTTAAGAATTTTGTAAAAGAAATTTATGACCCGTTTACAGATGAGGAAATATCAAATAAGATTTCTGAACTACTTAGCGATACAACTATTAAAGCCGATGTTGATATTATATTCCAATCTGTAGAAAATTTGCATAAAGCGTGTCCTAAAAACTTGGGAGACTGGTACTTTACAGGCAACTATCCAACAGTTGGTGGAAATCGTGTTGTAAATAGAGCTTTTATTAATTTCTACGAAGGAAATAAAGAGCGTGCATATTAGCGAAAAAATGTGTTTTTTATCTTTTAATCTATAAAAACAGTCGTTTTAGCTAAAAAAAGTGCATTTCGTCTAATATTTATAAGCTTTCAACAAATTACATCTAATTTAGTATCACCATAACATAAGTAGGTTAAGTTCATGGTAGATTTGGGGCAAAAAAAGGTGAACACTCGTTCACCTTTTTTTATTTTACTTCATATTCTTTATAACTCCTTGAAAATAAATTTTTTACCAAGTTATTTTTTTTATCAAAACCTCTAATCTGTTGTTTTTATTAATGTTATAATAATCACGCTTAGACTAATTTATAAGTATTTTATCTAATAAATTTAGTTAATAGAAATAATCCCCTTTATATTTACATCACCATAACATAAGTAGGTTAAGTTTATGGTAGATTTGGGGCAAAAAAGGTGAACATTCTCGTTCACCTTTTTTATTTTTCATTTTCAAAAAAATCACTTTCTTATTTCATCAAAAAAAGGACATTTCTTACGAAATGCCCTCCAATTCTTTGCGTAATGTAAAATGCTACTTCGCTTCTGCGTATCGTCTTTCTACTTCATTCCAATTGATAACCTTGAAAAAAGCTTCAATATAGTCTGGTCTACGATTTTGATAATTTAAATAATAGGCATGTTCCCAAACATCCAATCCTAAAATTGGGGTTCCTCCACAAGTAACTCCAGGCATTAAAGGATTATCTTGATTTGGTGTAGAACAAACTTCTACTTTTCCTCCTTTATGTACACATAACCATGCCCAACCAGATCCAAATTGTGTTGCTGCGGCCTTACTAAAAGCTTCAATAAAAGCATCTTTAGAACCAAATTCTTCCTCAATAGCATCTTTTAATTCTCCAGAAAGATAACCTCTATCTTCAGGGTTCATTACATCCCAAAAAAGAGAGTGATTATAAAATCCTCCTCCGTTATTTCTAACAGCGCTATTGTTCATGTCAAGATTTGTTAATATATCTTCAATAGATTGTCCGTCAAGATCAGTACCCTCTACAGCTGCATTTAGTTTTGTAGTATACCCATTGTGATGCTTTGAATGGTGAATCTCCATGGTGCGAGCATCAATATGAGGCTCAAGAGCATCATATGCATATTTTAATTTCGGTAATTCGAAAGCCATAATTTTTGATTTTGTATTAATATTTATTTCCAACTCAAATTTACAATAATGGTTTAGAATTTGTATTATTAAGTTATTAAGTTTCCTTATTTTGGTATAAAAAATTTCTTTTTCTTGAATTCACCTTCTTTTACAATTTATGATGCTTCGGCTGGAAGTGGGAAAACATACACTCTAGTTAAAGAGTATTTAAAAATACTTTTCAACTCTCCCTATAAAGAAGCTTATAAAAATATTTTGGCCATTACTTTTACAAATAAGGCTGTAGGCGAAATGAAGGCGCGTATTATTGATACCCTAAGACGATTCTCTTCTAACGATATTCTAACAATCTCTGATGATATGTTTACAGATATAAGTCATGAGTTATCAATAGAGCCTAATGTATTACATTTAAAATCAAAAAGAATACTAGAGAGTATTGTTCATAATTATGCTGCTTTCGACATTTCAACAATCGATAAGTTCACTCAAAAAGTAATACGAACATTTGCTTACGACCTTCATTTACCTTTAAATTTTGAAGTTGAGCTCGATACTGAAACCTTGTTAAATAAAGCCGTTGATAATTTAATTGCTCGCGCAGGTACCGAAAAAGAATTAACCCAAACCTTAATTGAATTTGCTCTTGAAAAGACAGATGATGACAAGAGTTGGGACGTTGCTTATGACTTTAATCAAATTGCACCAATACTAATAAACGAGAATCATATTTGGTTTGTTGAAAATTTAAAAGATAAAACTCTTGACGATTTTAAATCTTTAAAAGAGCTATTACAAAAACGCATTAAAAACACTCAAGAATCTTTAACAAAAGAGGCTGAACAAGTACTTACTTTAATAGATGAAGCAGGGTTAGAACATAATGATTTTAATAGAAGCTCTTTACCAAAACACTTTATACATATTGCCAATAAAAATTATAAAATTAAATTCGACTCTAAGTGGCAACAAGATCTTTTAGATAATCTTCCTCTTTACCCAAAACGAGTTACAACCGATATAGCTGCAATTATTGATAGTATACAATCCATAATTATTAAGGCATTTGAAAACACTAAACAAAATATTGTTTACTTAAAATTTCTTCAAAATTTCTCAAATAATCTTACTCCTCTATCTGTGCTGAATGAAATTAGTAAAGAAGTAGCACACATTAAAGAAGAACAGAACCTATTGTTAATTTCAGAGTTTAATAACATTATTAGTAACCATATAAAAGAACAACCTGCTCCATTTATCTACGAACGAATTGGAGAGAAGTTTAAACACTATTTTATTGATGAGTTTCAAGACACTTCCACCATGCAATGGGAAAACATAATTCCTTTAATTGGTAATGCTTTATCTGGGGAAAGTACAAGTGCTATGTTGGTTGGCGATGCCAAACAAGCTATTTATAGGTGGCGTGGAGGCAAAGCCGAACAGTTTATCGGCCTTTATAACCACAGCAATCCATTTTATATAGAAAAAACTATAAAGCGCTTACCCGTAAATTATCGTAGCTTTAAACAAATAGTAAGTTTTAATAACCAATTTTTTAAGCACTTATCTAGCTTTGCTTTTAGCACCGAAGCTTATGCAAAGCTTTACAAAAATAGCACACAACAACAAAGCCTAGATCAAGAAGGTTATGTAAACCTTTCTTTTTTAGAACTCACTAAAGAGGACGACAAAGACATATGTTACCCAGAAAAAGTATTGGAAACCATAAACTCTTGCCTTAATTTAGGTTATTCATTAAGTGATATTTGTGTGCTTACTCGAAAGAAAAAAGAGGGTGTCGCTATTGCTAATTACCTTTCTGAAGCGCATATAGATATTATCTCATCTGAAACACTTTTAATAGACAATTCTCCAGAAATAAAGTTTATTATAAATCTTTTAAAATTTCTTCTCGAGCCTAAAAATCTATTGGTAAAAATAGACGTTCTAAGCTATTTAGCTCAGTATTGTTTTAACCTCGAAAATAAACATGCTTTTTATAAAAAATTTATTGATGAAGATATCTCGTCATTTTTTAATTCATTAATAGATTATGATATCGCTTTCGATTTTAATGAGGCTATACAATTACCACTTTATGAAACGGTAGAATTGATAATCCATAGTTTTAATCTAGTTAAAACATCAAACGCCTATGTGCAATTCTTTTTAGATTTTGTATTAGATTTCACAAATAAGAACAACACCAATCTTTTAGAGTTTATTAATTATTATGAACGAAAAAAAGACAATTTAAGCATTGTTTCTCCTGAAGGGAAAAACGCCGTTCAAATCATGACAATTCATAAGTCTAAAGGCCTAGAATTTCCAGTAGTAATATTCCCTTATGCCGATTTAGATATTTATAAAGAAAATAACCCAAAAATATGGTTCCCTTTAAACAAACAAGATTTTAATGGCTTTGAATATGCTTATTTAAACTATAATTCTAATTTAGAAGATATCAACAAAGAAGGGGCGTTTTTATATTCAAAGCATCAATCTGAACTAGAATTAGATAATGTTAATTTACTATATGTAGCACTCACAAGGCCTATTGAACAACTGTATATAATAAGCAGTAAAAACCTTGACAAAAACGGAAATGAAAACCTCAAAAATTATAGCGGTTTATTTATAAATTATTTAAAGAGCCTAACTCTTTGGAATGATAATAAAACTCAATACGAATTTGGCAGCTGTATTAAAACTTCAAAAAAGAAAGCAGTAGCTATAACTGCATTAGAACAAACAGAATTTATTTCTACCCCTAAAAAACATCACAACATTAAAGTAATTACAAATTCTGGCTTGTTGTGGGATACTTCACAAAAAGAAGCTATTGAAAAAGGAAATCTTATTCACAATATCATGGCGCAAATAAAAACAAGTATCGATGTTGAAAATACCCTTCGTGATTTTACTGGTACAGGTGTAATTACCGATGAACAATCAAAAAGCATCAAACTGGCTGTACAAAAAATCATGGAGCACCCTAAGCTATCAACCTACTTCAACTCAAATTATACCGTTTATAATGAAAAAGATATTATAACCAAAGACGGAATTGCACTTCGCCCTGACAGGTTGAATATTAACAATAAAAACGAAGTTATTATCATAGACTATAAAACAGGCCATCAAGACAAAAAACACTCTCAACAACTTCAAATTTATGCTGACGCCTTAAATGAAATGGAATTTATAGTTACAAAAAAAATACTTGTGTATATTAATGATACATTAACAATAAAAGAAGTTTAAATTTGCAGAAAAAATAACATCATGTACGGAAATATAAAAGAACATCTTCAAAAAGAGATTCAAGACATAAAAAACAGTGGACTTTATAAAGAAGAACGCATAATCACTTCGGCACAGGGAGCTGAAATTACCTTAAACACAGGAGAAACTGTATTAAATTTCTGTGCTAATAATTACTTAGGTTTATCAGCACACCCTGAAGTAATTCAAGCTGCTAAAGATACTATGGACACACATGGATTTGGCATGTCTTCTGTACGATTTATTTGTGGTACGCAAGACATTCATAAAGATTTAGAGCAAAAAATTGCTGATTTTTATGGTACTGAAGATACTATTTTATATGCTGCCGCCTTTGATGCAAATGGAGGCGTTTTCGAGCCGCTTTTAACTAAAGAAGATGCCATTATTTCAGATTCTTTAAATCACGCTTCAATTATTGACGGAGTTCGTTTATGTAAAGCTGCAAGATATCGCTACCAAAATAACGACATGAGTGATCTTGAAAAACAATTACAAGATGCTAATGCTAATGGCGCACGATTTAAAATAATTGTTACTGATGGTGTATTTTCTATGGATGGTTTAGTAGCGCCATTAGATAAAATCTGTGATCTAGCAGATAAATACGATGCCATGGTTATGATTGATGAATGCCATGCAGCTGGATTTATTGGAGAAACAGGAAGAGGTACACTTGAGGAGAAAGGGGTTTTAGATAGAATTGATATCATTACTGGAACTCTTGGTAAGGCGCTAGGAGGCGCAATGGGTGGTTATACCACTGGAAAAAAAGAAATAATAGATATGCTACGTCAGCGCTCAAGACCTTACTTGTTTTCTAATTCTCTTGCTCCTGCTATTGTTGGAGCTTCAATTAAAGTTTTTGATCTACTTTCAAACGATACATCTTTAAGAGACAAATTAGAATGGAATACCAATTATTTTAAAAAAGGAATGCAGCAAGCTGGTTTTGATATTGTAGATGGAGACTCTGCAATTGTTCCAGTAATGCTCTATGATGCCAAACTATCTCAAACCATGGCAAATATGCTTCTTAAAGAAGGTATTTATGTTATAGGTTTCTTTTTCCCTGTAGTGCCAAGAGAAAAGGCAAGAATACGAGTTCAGCTTTCTGCAGCTCATGAAAAGGAGCATTTAGATAAAGCAATTAATGCTTTTATTAAGGTAGGTAGAGATTTAGAAATTATTTAAAATGCTTCTAATCACAAGGCTTCTTACACAAAAAAGCCAATATTTTCCTATATTTGTCTTTGTTAATAAATTTTAACAACTTACTTTTGCTTACAATTAACACTTAAAATTTAAATTATAGAATATGAAAAATCTTAGCAGATTAATGTTCGCTTTGTTGCTAGTTATTGGTTATAGCAACGTTAACGCACAAGACGAGAATAACTCTTGGCAATTCAGTTTCGGAGTTAACGCAGTTGACTTTTACCCAACTGGAGAAAACGCACCATTAGGTAAATACTTTGATGAATTTTTCAATGTTAAAGATCATTATAATGTTGTAGCATCATTATCAACATTTACAATATCTAAATACATGGGAGATGATTTCTCTTTTGGTTTTACTGGATCTGTTAACAAAATCGATTCATTTGGTGATTCAAGTGTAGACGATTTAAGTTATTATGGATTAGATGGTATTATCAAATATAGCTTAGGAAACTTATTAAACGCTAAAAAACTAGAGCCATATTTAGGTATTGGTGGTGGTTACACGTGGGTTGAAAAAGTAGGAGCAGGGACATTAAACGGTACTTTTGGTCTTAATTACTGGTTCAGCGAGCGTGTTGGTTTAACAGTACAATCAAGCTATAAGCATTCTTTCGAAGATTATTTAGCTAAGCACTTCCAACACTCTGTAGGTGTATCTATCAAATTTGGTGGAAAAGATACAGACGGTGACGGTGTTTACGATCAAAACGATGCTTGTCCTGAAGTTCCTGGATTAGAAGCTTTCAATGGTTGTCCTGATACAGATGGTGACGGTATTGAAGATGCTAAAGATACTTGTCCTAACGAAGCTGGTTTAGCTGAGTTTAATGGTTGCCCAGATTCAGATGGTGACGGTGTTTCTGATAACAACGACAACTGTCCAAATACTGCTGGATTAAAATCTTTAGCTGGATGTCCAGATGCTGATGGTGATGGTATTGCTGACAACCAAGATAACTGTCCTAACGAAGCAGGTCCTTCTGCTAACAACGGATGTCCTTGGCCAGATACTGATGGTGACGGTGTATTAGATAAAGATGATCAATGTCCTAACGAAGCTGGTACAGTTGCTAACAATGGTTGTCCAGAAGTAGTAGTTCCTACTGAAGAAGTTCAAAAGCAATTAACTGAATATGCTAGAACTATTAACTTTAACTCTGGAAAATCTTCTTTCAAGTCTGGTACTGAGCCAACTTTACAAGCAATTGCTGCAATCTTAAAAGAATATCCAAAAGCTAATTTCACAATTGAAGGTCACACTGACAGTACTGGTAGTAAAGCTGGTAATGAAAAACTTTCAAATGAGAGAGCTAATGCTGTTATGGGTTATTTAGTTGAAAATGGAATAAGTGCTGATAGATTAACTGCAAAAGGATTCGGTCAAGATAATCCTATTGAATCTAACAAAACTAGAGCTGGTAGAGCTGCTAACCGTCGTGTTGAAGTAAAATTAGCAAACAACTAGTAGAAAAATTATATTTTCTTAATATATAGTAAAAAAACGCTTCGAAAATTCGAAGCGTTTTTTATTTTTATAAAATGCCTAGTTTTATAAGTGATGTTTTAAACGAATTAAAAAACCAAGAGGTTGAATTATCACAATTAACCTTTATTCTTCCTAGTAAAAGAGCTGGTGTTTTTCTTAGGCATGAGATTGCAGCTCAAACTACAAAAACCATTTTTTCTCCAACTATTTTAAGTATTGAGGAGTTTGTAGAAGAATTATCTCAATTAAAGTCTATAACAAATACCGAATTATTATTTGAGTTCTATCAAATTTATCTTGAAGCCAATTCAAAAAATGAAGCCGAAGGTTTTGATAGTTTTTCGAAATGGGCTCAAGTATTATTACAAGATTTTAATGAAATTGACCGATATTTAATTCCTTCAGAAAATATTCTGGAATATTTAAAAGCAATACAGGATATAAACCATTGGTCGCTTGAAAAAAATCAAACTGCACTCATAAAAAACTATTTGAGTTTTTGGGAAAAACTATCGTTATATTACAACAATTTATCATTAAAGCTTCGAAATAGCGGTTGTGGATATCAGGGATTGATATATAGAGAAGCAATCGAAAACCTTGAAAGTTATATTCAATTTAATAATGATAAACAGCATGTTTTTCTAGGTTTTAATGCCTTAAATACGGCTGAAAGCACCATCATTCAAGAACTATTACACAATGGTATTGCTCAAATATTTTGGGATATTGATTCATGTTTTATGAACAATGTAAATCATGGTGCGGGTTTCTTTCTTAGAAACTATCAACGTTCTTGGAAGTATTTTGATAAGCATCCATTTAATTGGAAACATGATTACTATACATCACCTAAAAATGTTTCAGTAATAGGAATTCCTAAAAATGTTGGCCAAGCTAAATATATTGGTGAGGTGCTCCATAATCTGCAACAACAAAATGGCCATTTAAACAATACTGCAGTTGTATTAAGCGACGAGACCCTACTTACATCTGTACTCAACTCACTACCAAATACTATCGATGCTTTAAATATAACCATGGGGTTTCCACTAAAATCTGTTCCTTTAGCCTCATTGTTCGATCAATTGTTTTCACTACATAAAGAGTCAAAAACTACCATATATTTTAAAGAGATCGTAGCTATATTAACACATCAATTTATAAGACCATTATTTCAAGATTCGTCTATAGATTATGTAGAAAAAATGACTTCAAAAATCTACGATAATAATTTGACTTTCTTAACAGTAGAAAGCCTGATTGAAATGGCACCAAAGTATTCTAACTTGTTATCTATTTTATTTAAAAGCTGGAATAATAATGCTATAAAAGGGCTTCAAAATTGCTCTAAACTAATACTACTCTTAAAAAAGCACTTAACCCAAAATAAAGAAAACAACTTAATCGCTCTGGAGTATTTATATAGATTTAATGAGGTTTTTAACACCATCAGGTCTCTTAACACCAATTATAACTATATAAACGATATAAAAGCTTTAAATAGCTTGTATAAAGAAGTTCTTAGCTTCGAAAGTTTAGATTTTCAAGGGGAACCATTACAAGGTCTCCAAGTCATGGGAATGCTTGAATCTCGTGTATTAGATTTTGACACCGTTATTATTTCATCAGTTAACGAAGGTATTTTACCTGCTGGAAAAAGTAATAATTCATTTATTCCCTTTGATGTTAAACTCGAACATGGCCTTCCTACTTATAAAGAAAAAGACGCCATTTACACCTATCATTTTTATCGACTAATACAAAGAGCTAAAAATGTCTATATATTATACAATACTGAACCAGATGTTTTAAATGGAGGAGAAAAAAGCAGGTTTATTACGCAAATGGAGATTGAAAATATACACAATATAAAACATAGCATTGTAGCTCCAAAAACACCCAGAATTGCCTCTTCATTACAATCTGTTTTAAAGTCTGATGATATTCTATTTAAACTAAAAGAGTTTGCTCAAAAAGGTATTTCTCCTTCTGCATTAACTAATTATATACGCAATCCACTAGACTTTTATTACCAAAAAGTGCTTGGAGTAAAAGAATTCAATAATGTGGAAGAAACCGTGGCCGCCAACACTCTAGGTACCGTTGTTCACAATACTCTTGAAGATTTTTATAAACCCTTAGAAAACAAATTCCTCACAATAGAGTTGTTATTAAAAATGCAAGCTCAAATTAACGATACTGTTCTTTTTCATTTTAAAGATATATATCGTGAAGGTGATATTACCAAAGGTAAAAACCTAATAATTTTTGAAATTGCTAAACGGTTTGTGTCTAATTTTCTGAAAAAAGAAAAGGCCTTAATAGAAGCAGGTCATAGCATTAAAATAATTCAAATTGAAGCAGATTTGAAAACTAAAGTACAGGTTGAAGGGTTTCAATTTCCAGTAATCTTAACGGGAAAGGTAGATAGGGTTGATGAGTTTGATGGCACAACACGTATTATAGATTATAAAACAGGAAAAGTAGAGCAGGCTAAAGTTGAGGTTGTAGATTGGGAAAGCATAACTACAGATTACACAAAATATAGTAAAAGTTTCCAGATACTCATGTATACATATATGATGCGTCAAAATGGTTTAATCAATGCACCTGTGGAAGCTGGTATTATATCATTTAAAAACCTAAATGCAGGGTTTTTGAAGTTTGCTAAAAAAGACAGTGTTACGAGCCGAAAAAAAGACACCTTAATTACTGAAGAAACACTTATTAATTTTAAACAGCAGCTTGATAAGCTCGTTCTGGAGATCTTTAATCCAAAGATTGATTTTGTTGAAAAAGAACTATCATGATTCAAAAAAACAATGTCTTATATAGAATAAACGAAAAGCCAATAGTTTGGGATGCATATTTTAATAATGACTCAAACAAAAAACCACTTGTTCTGTTCTGTCACGGATACAAAGGGTTTAAAGATTGGGGAAGCTGGAATATTATAGCAGACTCTTTTATGCATGCTAATTTATTTTTTGTTAAGTTCAATTTTTCTCATAATGGCGGCACTGTGGAAAATCCTATAGATTTTCCAGATCTTAATGCTTTTGCCGAAAATAATTATACAAGAGAACTAGATGATGTTGATGCGTTATTAGGCCATTTACTTTCAAAAAACCACCCTTATTCAAATCAAATAGACACTAATAATATTACTATTATTGGACATTCCCGAGGTGGTGGAATAGCCACCATAAAGACTTCAGAAGACAACAGAATAACACAACTTATTACTTGGGCTAGTGTGAGTGATTTTGGAAAAAGAACAGCAACAATTGGTGATCTGGAACAATGGAAAAAAGAAGGTGTCAAATATGTTTTAAACGGGAGAACAAAACAACAAATGCCTCATAATTATCAATTTTATGAGAATTATAAGTTGAATGAAACACGACTAAACATTCAACGCGCTACCAAAAGCATTAGCGTTCCTCATCTTATTATTCATGGTAAAGAAGATGCTTCAATCTCTTTTTCGGAAGCTAATGCACTTCATCAATGGAACCCAAAAAGCATTCTCTATGCTATAGAGAATGCAAATCATGTTTTTAATTCAAAACATCCGTGGGTTTCAAAAAAACTTCCTTTAGAGCTTCAATTAGTGGTAGATAAAAGTATCTCGTTTATCACCCAAAATATGGTCTCTTAAGATTTTTTAATCGTTCCTGTAAACTGTTGCTGACTTGTTTCGTCTCCAAGAATCATTTCTTTTATTTCGCCATTTTCATCTTTGTTAAAACGAACAGGATATAAGAAGTCTTCAACCAAAAAGGTCCCCTTCTCTTTTAAAGGAATTAATGCTGGATCAGCAAATGGAAAAAAATTAGATCTAAATATGAGTTTGCCATTTTTTTCTATAACTGAGGCATCTCCAACATTTCCAAATGAAAAGGTTTTAGCGAATTGAGTTAGATCATCCTTTTCCAATTTATCTATATTATATTCAACAGGCTGTGATTTTAAATCAACCAATGCCGCTCCCTTTTTAGCCTCACCCGTTTTAGCGTCTAAAATTAATTGGTACAATTTTTTCTTTTGATCGTTAGTAACTCTATTGCGTTCATAAGTATTTACACGTTGCACAATCACAATTTCGGCTTTTGGGAAAACTGAAATAAAATGCCCTCCAGCACCAGCAGCTTCATACATTCCATAGTCTTGAAAATCACTATTCAACCACCAAAGATACCCATAGCCACTCATACCTGAATTTTCATACCTTCCAAGTTCAGTACTATGAGCTTTTATACTCTCTTGCACCCATTTTTTTGATAGTATCTGTTTGCCATTCCACATTCCATTATTTAAAAACAATAAGCCAAAACGCGCCATGTCATCAGCCCTCATCTTCATTACATAAGCAGGATGGTCATATTGATTTTGTGGTCCTCGCGCAAAAAATCCATCGTTTATCTCAAAGCCTTGCATATTTAATGGCAATGCTAATTCATTGTACATAGCTTCGAATACATCTTTTCCTGTTTCTTGTTTTAAAATGGTTCCTAAAACGTTAAAATCCCAATTATTATAATACCAAAACTCTCCTGGTTTATGACTCCCTCTTTTTGGTCGTAATTTCGTCATTGCAGGAGCTTCGGCAGCAGCAGGAATATACACTCCAGATCTTGCTTTTAAAAGATCTAGAACTGTTGCTGTCTTTTCTGTATCAGTTAATGTGCTTGTACTTTTTATTTCTAATTCACCCAAGGTTTTATTAATGTCTATATCACCTCTATCAGCATAAATTCCATACAATGCACTAATAAAGCTCTTTCTACACGAATGAATAATAAACTCTCTTTCATATTCTCCCCAAGCAGCAATTACATTCCCCTCTTTATTAATAACCATTACCGCCGATGTTGGTATGGTGTCGTGATGTGCTTTCGCAGCATTTAATTTTTCTAAAGACCATCCTGCATCACTTAGATCTTTATAAGTTTTCCATGTTTTACCAGGGTTTTGAGCTTGCAACATTGAAAAAGCGACACAGCATAATACTAAAAATTTGATTTGTAAAGTTCTTTTCATTTTAAGATTGATTATGGTTTAAGGCACCAAATTACCATATAATAGCTCGCTCTTTGTTAAAGAAGTGTTACAATATAGGTTGCTATTTCTTAAAGTTGTCTTTGAATTTCAGAACCTTAGATGTTTTTTGTATCTTAATACTGCTCTTTAAGTGAATTTACTGCTTTTAAAAAAGTATAACTCATGGATTTACTTGACAGCATTACTCTAGCTAAAATTCCGGAATCATTAAAAATAAATGACTCTGAGAAAAACTTAGACGGTCCCATTATTGAAAAATATATTCGAATTAACGATAGGTTATTGCGCTTAGAGCGTAAAGCCATACCGCCAAAAGTAAAGGAAACTACAATGCGATTTAGGTGGCGTATTTCCAGATTAGATTGCAGGCATGTCTCTAAAGAATATAGCACTTGTTGCGCTTTTACCAATTTAGCGCTCGACAAATTAGAAGATCATATTAACGGAGATATTTCCTGGAGTGAATTTGTAGATGCTTGGAATAAAGCAAAGAGCCTACATCCAGATACATCAAATACTTAAAACTATACCTGTGGAGAAGATGGGATTCGAACCCACGACCTCTTGACTGCCAGTCAAGCGCTCTAGCCAACTGAGCTACATCCCCGTTTGTTTATTTCATTCCGCTTAAAACAAGTACTGGTCTAGTACTATGGAAGTCTTTTTTAACGATTACATTTTTCTCCCACTTTTTAGCAAAAAAACCGCGTTTTCGCCTCACCACGCACAACATATCTGGATCGTTCTGTTGGAAATGCTCTAACACACCTTGGAAAGTTGTAGCATTTTCAGTGGTTGTTGTGTTAGTAATCATTGCTGACAACTCATCGTTAATATCAAAATCGCCTTCTTTATAGTATGGGGTTTTAACCAGAAGTAAGTTTACAATGGCCTTAAAATTATCTTGAAATGATTTTAAAGGAAGTAGTACACCTTCTTTTCTAATAATAGCCGACTTTACCGCCATTAAAATCCTAGACACTGGTTTAAAAGTATATCCTTCAGGAACAATAAGTGCTGGTATTTGCGTTTGTTTTATAATCTTTCCAGATGTACGACCTAAAAATACCTCATCTTTTATCGAGTTTGTTCTCGGTTCAACAATTATAAGATCGATATCCCCTTTTTTACAAGCCAACTCTAAGGTAGGAGCTAGTTTTCCTTTTAAAACTCTTGTTACAACATCTACCCCTTTCGTATCAATTTTTGCGACCAATCCATCTAAAAACTCTTGGCTTTCACGCTCTAAAATATGATCTACCTTTATCATAGTTCCTGCCTTGGTATACACATTGTATACTTGTACTATATATAATTTGGCTCCGAACGATTTAGCAAAATCAACAGCATATTGCAAATGGCTAACTGCATTCTTTGAAGAGCCAACAGGAACTAAAATATTCTTCATAATCAAAATTTTAAAAACTAAATTTACAGAAATTTTATGCTAAAATAAGCATTAATAATAATTACAATAGTATTGCAAACTAGTATAAGTTTAAAACAAATAAACAAATTAGCAATTCCTGCCTTGATCTCTGGTGTCTCTGAGCCTATATTATCAATAACAGATACGGCTATTGTTGGAAATATAAATGTTAATGCAACCGAGTCATTAGCAGCCGTTGGGATAGTAGGAACATTTATTTCAATGCTTATTTGGGTACTCGGGCAAACACGTAGTGCCATCTCTTCTATTATTTCACAATATTTAGGAGCTAACCAACTAGAGGCTGTTAAAAATCTTCCTGCTCAGGCTATTTTTTTAATTACCTCATTGAGTGTTTTAATAATTGCAACTACCTATCCTTTTGCCGAAACTATTTTTAAGCTTTATAATGCATCAGATCTAATATTGAATTACAGTGCAGAATACTATAGAATTCGTGTTTTTGGTTTCCCATTCACCTTATTTACCATAGCTGTTTTTGGTGCCTTTAGAGGGCTTCAAAACACATTTTACCCTATGATAATAGCTATAGTTGGAGCTACTTCAAACATTGTTCTGGACATTGTTCTTGTGTATGGTATTGATGGTTATATTGACCCTATGAATATTAGAGGTGCCGCTTACGCCAGCGTCATTGCGCAATTACTTATGGCTATTTGTGCTGCCTATTATTTAATACGAAAAACAGAAATTCCATTAAAAGTAAGCTTTCCCTTTAATAAAGAGATCAAGCGATTTATACTAATGATCTTAAATCTTTTTGTAAGAACTATTGCTTTAAATGTTGCGCTTTATTTTGGAAGTGCTTTCGCCACAAGCTATGGGAAGGAGTATATCGCTGCCTATACTATTGCCATTAATCTTTGGTTTTTAGGTGCTTTTATTATTGATGGATATGCAAGTGCGGGTAACATCTTATCTGGAAAATTACTTGGAGCAAAACGTTATGATCTATTAATTACTTTAAGTAATAAGCTTATTAAATATGGCATTATTATTGGCATTCTCATGGCTATTATTGGCGGTGCCTTATATTTTCCTTTAGGTCATATTTTCACGAAAGATCCTGTAGTATTAAAAGAGTTCAACAAAATTTTCTGGGTAGTGTTAGCAATGCAACCCCTATGTGCGCTTGCTTTTATTTTTGACGGTATTTACAAAGGCCTTGGTAAAATGAGGCATTTACGCAATGTGTTACTATTTTCAAGCTTTTTAGTATTTATTCCTGTTTTATTTATTCTCGATTATTTTAACTATAAGCTATACGCAATTTTTATTGCATTTACGTTTTGGATCATTGCACGTGGTATCCCTCTCATTATAAAATTTAGAAAAATGTATCTCCCACTTGTTCAAAAGGCTTAACTTTGACCCATATTTAGTTAGAAAATGATGTTAGCATTATCAGCACTTATTCAAGAGGTTGTAGATATTGATGAAAAAATAAAAAACGCACCTGATAGCAGTTATGAAATAGGTGTTTTTATAGGTTCAATGTTACCTTTTGTGATTTTAGTAATTATAGCATATGCTATTTTTCGTTATAACAAAAACCGAATTAATAAAGAAGAATAACATGGATATATTGAACTTTTTAAGCGGAAACGGATTATTTTTATTACTCGCTTTAGTTTTAATCATTGTTTATGTAGTCAATAGAAGAAAAAGAAGATAATGAGCAATATTCGTATTACAAAGCAATTTTCTTTTGAAACAGGTCATGCCCTTTATGGTTACGATGGTAAATGTAAAAATGTTCATGGGCATAGTTATAGGCTAGATGTTACAGTAATTGGTCAGCCAATAACCGATACAAACAATGTAAAATACGGAATGGTTATCGATTTTGGTGACCTCAAAAAAATTGTGAAAGAAGAAATTGTTGATGTATTTGACCATGCTACTGTGTTTAATAAAAACACACCGCATGTTGAGCTTGCAAAAGAACTTGAAAATAGAGGTCATAATGTGCTATTGGTAAATTATCAGCCAACTAGTGAGATGATGGTTATAGATTTTGCTGAGAAAATTAAAATGCGTCTTCCTAAAAACATAAAACTGCATTCTTTAAAACTACAAGAAACAGCTACAAGTTTCGCAGAGTGGTTTGCAAGTGATAATGAGTAACCCGATTCACATACAAGTCCCTGATGGGAAGAAAATCTATTTTGCTTCAGATAACCACTTAGGTGCTCCAACAAAAGAAGCCTCTTTACCTAGAGAAAAAAAGTTTATTGCTTGGTTAGATGACGTGAAAAAAGATGCTGCGGCCATTTTTCTTTTAGGTGATCTTTTCGATTTCTGGATGGAATACAAAACTGTGGTTCCTAGAGGATTTACAAGAACACTTGGGAAACTAGCAGAAATTAGTGATTCTGGTGTTCCTATCTATTTCTTCGTTGGAAATCATGATCTTTGGATGAACGGTTATTTTGAAGAAGAATTGAATATTCCTGTATATCACAAACCACAAGAATTCTTATTTAATGACACCTCATTTTTAATTGGTCATGGCGATGGTTTGGGTCCTGGTGATAAAGGCTATAAACGCATGAAAAAGGTGTTTACTAACAGGTTCTGTAAATGGCTCTTCAGATGGTTACATCCAGACCTTGGTGTTAAATTAGCACAATACCTTTCAGTAAAGAATAAACTTATTTCCGGAGATGAAGACATCAAGTTTTTAGGTGAAGACAACGAGTGGTTAGTACAATACTGTAAACGAAAAGAAGAAGAAAAACATAGAGATTATTACGTATTTGGCCATAGGCATTTACCACTAGATATTGATATAAATGAGCAATCTAAATACATTAATTTAGGTGACTGGATTACCTATTATACTTATGGTGTTTTTGATGGAAAATCTATGAGTTTAAAAGAGTTTAATTAGAGCACAGACCGTCAATATATTTATCTAGTTTTATCTGAAACAAAGTACCATCAATTAACTCTTCAATTAAATCCAATTCTTCAGTACTTACTGCAAGGTCTACCATAAATGAAGGTGTTCTTAATAAAATAGTTCGTGTATTGGTACAATTGCTATTAGCGCAAGCACAATCGCCTCTACCTTTTGCATCTTGAACTTCTTTTGAGAATTGCTCAATCTCTTCTAAGGATAAATAAAACCCTGTGTCTCTAAAAATTAACTGGAACTTGTTATATACGTTATTAGCAATGTCCTTTTTCCATTGAAAAGACATTCCAAAAGTATTTCTATGTATAGGCACTATTTCTTGCATGAGTGATAAATTTGATCACTCAAATATACTTATTTAAATTTAATCTAAATAAAAATAATTATTCTTTTTCATGAGCTTCCATATCTTCTGTAAGATCAAGCTTTCTAAAGGATGGAGATACCAATCCAGTAGTAACGACTGTAATAAGTGTCATGGTACCGCCAAACACAACAGCAGTCACAGTTCCCATAAGTTTTGCGGTTAATCCGCTTTCGAAAGCTCCAAGTTCATTAGAAGACCCAACAAACATTGAGTTTACTGATGATACACGACCACGCATATGGTCAGGAGTTTTGAGCTGCAAAATGGTTTGTCTAATAACCATTGACACACCATCAGTAACACCGCTAAAGAATAAGGCTATCACTGATACCCAGAAAATTTCAGACAGTCCAAAAACTATAATACAAATACCAAACCCGAAGACAGCACCTAATAACTTTAATCCTGCTTTCTTACTTATAGGAAGATAAGCTGTAACCAACATTGTTAAAAATGCGCCAACAGCTGGAGCTGCTCTTAAAACACCAAAGCCTTCTGAACCTACTTCTAAAATATCTTGAGCAAATATAGGAAGTAATGCCACTGCACCTCCAAATAACACAGCGATCATATCTAAAGTAAGTGCTCCAAGAATTGCTTTAGTTTTATAGACAAACTTGATTCCTTCTTGTAAGCTAGTCATAACAGATTCTCCAATTTTTGGATTTAAAATTGGCTTACGCTTAATCTTTAAAAGAATTAAAAATGATACAACTACTAATACAAAAATGATGCATAAAGACCAATGTACACCTATCCAGTTAATTGCTAAACCTGCAAATGCTGGTCCTAATACAGATGCCATTTGCCATGTAGAGCTATTCCATGTTGCGGCATTAGGATAAATTTTCTTAGGCACTATTAGCGCTACTAAAGAAAAAATAGTAGGCCCAAAAAACGCTCTGAGCAGCCCTCCAAAAAACACTAAAGCGTAAATATAATAGAGTATCGTGTTTGTTTCCCAAGTTGCTTCAACCGAAGGTAATGTCAATAAAAACAGTCCTAAACTAATGACAGAAAACGCTGCTATACATTTTAAAAGTAAATTTCGTTTTTCGCTTTGATCCACAATATGGCCAGCAAACAATGCCATGGTTAATGCAGGAATGATCTCCATCAAACCAATAACACCAAGTGATAACGGATCTTTAGTTATGGTGTACACTTGCCATTCTATTACAATAAATTGCATAGACCAAGCAAATACTAACACAAAACGCATTAATAAAAATGTATTGAATTCTTTATAGCGTAAAGCTGCGTAAGGGTCTTTTTTTGCCATATTAATCAGGCTTAATATCTCGAAGTTTTAATTGTAGACTAACTGAACCATTCCAATGGTTTTCATCAATAGAATACACCGCTTTAAAAGGTTTCCTGTCTCTAATCAGGCTTAGCTTATTTCCTAAACCAAATCCAATACCGCCTATTTTATTATTGCCGCCTTGTGTAGCTGTTATTTTTAAATGTTTATCATCTTCTCCAACACATTTTCCATAGCCAGTATCGTGTAGATGTTCAGACATAAATATAGGCGTCATGTTTCCAGGACCAAACGGCGCAAACTGGCGCATAATGCGCATTAATTTATTGTCTATTTGATGAAGCTCTAATTGCGTATCAACTTTAATTTCTGGAGTTAGTAAATGGTTATCTATAGTTGCCTTAACTACTTCTTCAAACTTATCTTTAAATGCCTGATAGTTTTCTTCCTTGAGTGTTAATCCAGCCGCATATTTATGTCCGCCGAATTGTTCAATATGTTCAGAGCATGCTTCCAAAGCATTGTAAACATCAAACCCTGAAACAGAACGCGCAGAAGCTGCTAGTTTATCACCGCTTTTAGTAAATACTAATGTTGGTCTATAATATGTTTCGGTAAGTCTTGAAGCTACAATTCCAATGACACCTTTGTGCCAATTTTTATCATAAACAACAGTCGTAAAACGCTCCTGTTCTTTCTGTTCTTCAATTTGCTTTAGCGCTTCTTCTGTAATTCGCTTATCTGCTTCACGTCTGTCGGTATTAAACGTTTCTATCTCGGAGGCATATTCAGCTGCTAGATTATAATCCGTTTCGGTTAACAGAGTTACCGCATGATTCCCATGTTTCATACGTCCAGCAGCATTTATTCGAGGTGCTATAATAAACACCACATCAGTAATGGTAAACGTATCCTTTTTTACTTGCTGAAGAATAGTTTTTATTCCTGTTCGAGGCGCTTCATTAATAACCTGTAATCCAAAATAAGCTAACACTCGATTTTCGCCAGTAATAGGCACAATATCTGCGGCAATCGCTGTAGCAACCAGATCTAGATATTCGGTTAGATCTTCAACTTTTTTTCCTTGTTTAGAAGCCAAAGCTTGAATGAGTTTAAACCCAACTCCACAACCACATAATTCTTTATAAGGATACTCACAATCATGTCGTTTCGGATCTAAAACCGCTGCTGCTTCAGGAATGGTTTCTCCTGGCCTATGATGATCACAAATAATAAAATCAATACCCTTTTCTTTGGCGTATGCAACTTTATCTAGAGCCTTAATACCACAATCTAAGGCAATAATTAAAGTGAATTCATTGTCATGCGCATAATCAATTCCTTGAAACGACACTCCATAACCTTCCTCATATCTATCAGGAATATAAGTTGCAATATCACTACTTCTAGTTTTTAAATACGAAGACATTAAGGCTACTGATGTTGTGCCATCAACATCATAATCGCCATAAACCAAAATACGCTCATTAGAACTTAACGCCTTTTCAATTCTAGTCACTGCAAGATCCATATCTTTCATTAGAAAGGGATCATGAAGATCATCTAAACTAGGCCTGAAAAATAGTTTCGCTTCCTCAAAAGTTTCTATACCACGTTGCACTAACAACGTAGCTACAATTTCTTCAACTTGAAGTGCTTCTTGAAGGTGCTTTACTTTTGCTATTTCTGGTTTTGGCTTTAATGTCCAACGCATTCTTTAAGAATTGTGAAAATGGATGTTGGTATATATAGTAGCAAACTTTCTGAACATTTCCATAACACCACAGTATTTTTCTATCGATAGGTCTACTGCTTTTTTAAATTTCGCTTCTTTTAAATCCTTACCATAAAAATGATAATCAACTGTTACAGTATGATAATATTTTGGGTGTTCATCTGTTAATTCTGCTTCAACGTCCATTTTAAATTCATAATCTGTTACTTTCATCTTATTTAAAATAGATACGACATCTAATCCAGAACATCCTGCTAGAGATGACAACATCATTGCTTTTGGCCCAAGTCCGAAACGTTCATTACTCCCCTCAACATCAGTATCCATGATTACCGTTTTACCACTAGGATTGTCCGATTCAAATTGCATACCGCCTTTCCAATGTGTTGTGATTTTATTATTCATAGTTTAAAGATTTTTTCGTTTATTGTTCATTCAAAAATACTATTTATAAACTTAAAACAACACTAAAATGCCTTTAGTAACACCACTTGATCCAAATCATGATGAAGAGACAAAACGCTTATCCGATTTTTATAATGAAACTCTAGGGTTTTGTCCAAATTCGGTTTTAACTATGCAACGTCGTCCTGAAATAAGTAAAGCTTTTATAAACCTAAATAAGGCTGTAATGGCTAATCATGGTCGTGTAACCTCAGACCTAAAACGAATGATCGCTTGGGTAAGTAGTAACTCAACTGGTTGTCGTTATTGTCAAGCTCATGCTATTCGCGCTGCAGAGCGCTATGGTGCCGAACAAGAAAAACTAGATAATATTTGGGAATATAGAACTCATCCTGCATTTTCTGAAGGAGAACGTGCTGCACTCGATTTTAGCTTGGTTGCTTCTCAAGTACCAAATGCTGTTGATGAAGACATAAAAAAACGTTTATACGAACATTGGGATGAAGGAGAAATTGTGGAAATGCTTGGTGTGATCTCTTTATTTGGATACTTAAATAGATGGAATGATTCTATGGGAACAAATATTGAAGATGGTGCTGTAGAAAGTGGTGAGCAATATCTAGGGAAACATGGATGGAATGAAGGTAAACATAATGGTTCTCAGTATTAAACCGCAAAACACCAATTCAAAAAAAGCCTCATCAATAATTGATGAGGCTTTTTTTGAACATCTCTTAATTCGATTTTAATGCGGTCAAAACAATATTCACTTCTTCTTTTATTTTCTTTTTGGTTGCTTCAATATTTGCGTTCATTAAATCTTTATCCTTAACCATGTCTAAAACAGAATTAGCCGCTTTTAAATACCAATCTTCCCATGCTCTAATAATTTCAATTTGTTCTTCAAGTATACCTCCGTTTTGAATCGCCAATAAACCCTGCTCCAGCTCTTCTTGAAGTCGACTGACAGATACATTCTCAATGTTTTTTAATATTTCTTTCGCTGTATCTTTATCTGAATTCAGTAATTCAAATGCCGAAACTAATGCAGCTGTACCAACATTTTTTAATGTAGACTTAGAAACCTTATCAATTCTATCATTATCTGTATGATAGAATTGATCTGTAAAATGCCAAAATAATACGCTAGGAATATTTCCTCTTAAAAATGGCACATGATCACTACCTCCTTCATAAGGGTTGGTATTTACTTCCCAATTAGCGCGTTTTCCTTGTTCTTTAAACTTTTCAATCACAAAGTCATTTAAATAATGAGGTTTCATGTCTTCGAGTTTTAACTTTTGACCACCCCATTCGGTATGTTTGTCATTTCCTCTAGTCCAAATTGCACTTGGATCAGGCATTTTCTCAATTAAAAATGAACCTCCTGTAATATCTGTGTTTTCACCAACCATATCTAGAGAAATACCCCACTTAATGTGCTGAGCTCTCAAACTATCTTCATTTACATATCTTCTTGTAGAAATAATTTCATCACCCCACAGAAAAGTCAAAGTTCTTTTTGGTATAAATTTTTTCTCTTTAATCAATTTAGCTGTAACCGATGCCATTTCTAGAGCAACTCCTACACCTGTAGCATTATCATTAGCTCCTGGTTCTTGTACATGAGCACTAAAAACTAGACGTTCTTTTGGTGCTTCAGAGCCTTTAATATCTGCAACAATTGTTAATTCTTCTGAAGGGTAAATCCTAGTTTCAACTTTTACATTCAGTGTTGTTTTTCCTTTTAACACACTCTTCTTCAAACGTTCTTTAGCTTCAAACGACATAGCAATTCCCCATGATTTTTTAACGGTGTCTAAAGGAATTGATCTAAATTGAATTGAAGTTTTATTCTTTTCTGGTTGTAAATAATCAGGATTGTTATATGTCATAATACCAACTGCTCCTCCTTCAACTATTGCTGTTTTAAAAATTCTTGCAGGGTGAGTTTCTGCAAAAACTATTTTCCCTTTTACATTAGTCTTTGCTAATTCATTAATGTTTTCTATATAAACTACTTCAGCTTTTATCCCCTCTTTGGGAGTACTATATGAATTAATAGCCAGCATATTTCGATTAGTCGAATGATTAAGTAAAGGTTTTTCTTCACCATCAATTGTTATAATAGCATCTACCGATTCCCATGTTGGTTTTTTTAATGATCTTGTTTCAATTCTGTAGGTTAACAAATCACTTTGCTTTGCTTTTTCTTCTTTAATAAAGCCTTCTTTTTCTAGTTGTTCAGCAATCTTATATATACTTTTATTAAAACCAGTATTTCCAACCACACGCCAATATTGTTCTACAAAAGCTGTGGTTTCATATGCTAAATCTCCTGTCAATTTGCTGTTAATAATATCAAAATACTCTTTTTCAATTATTTTATTGTTTTGGTCACATGAAAAAAGAGTAGCGGCAAAAATTAAAATATAAATTACTTTTTTAAACATACTATTATTGGGTTTTATTAATACTACTAATGTGTTAAGGTATAATTTCTACAATTTTCTCTTTAAGAATAGGAACGATTTCATCTTCAAACCAAGGGTTTTTGGTTAACCAAAATCTGTTTCTTGGTGAAGGGTGTGGTAGTACAAAATACTTGGGCAAGTACTCTTGATAATTAGCAACCGTTTCGGTAAGTGTTTTTTTAGCCTGTTTTTGCAAATAATACTTCTGTGCATACATACCAATTAAAATCACTAATTCTAATTTTGGCATTTGCGTTATTAATTGCTCATGCCATTGAGGCGCACATTCTGGTCGCGGAGGTAAATCGCCACTTTTACCTTTTCCAGGATAACAAAATCCCATCGGAACTATTGCAAAATTCTGTTCATTATAGAATTGCTCACTAGTAACTCCAAGCCATTTTCGTAGTTGTTTGCCACTAGCATCATCCCAGGGAACTCCTGAGTTATGTACTTTAGTTCCTGGGGCTTGACCAATGATGACTATTTTAGAATCTGGATGTGCTGATACTACAGGTCGTGGCCCAAGTGCTAAATGTTTTGAGCAAATGGTGCATTGTCTAATTTCATATAATAAATCTTCCATTAAAAAGATGTTTCGACTGCGCTCAACATGACATTATTTTTTTCCTGCAACAATAATAACAATTTAGCCTTTAGGTGGTTTTTATTTCAAACTCTTTAAATACTTATTTCGTTTAAACTCATTATAATCATCAATTATAATCCCACTAGTTGTGTGAAAAAATATGCTGTCAGAATTAACTTTTTTAATTATTGAATCACCCTTTTTCAATTTGTCAAACAAGTCCCTATGAACAATCAATTCAGGTCCATTTTTTAAGTAAATTTTATTTCCTTTTATAGGGTGTTCATCTTTTTTTAAAAGCAAGGTTGCTTTAAATTCAATTTTTTTAAAGTCTAAGTAATCCTTTTTGATAAAATAATTAGTATTCATAAACCAAATCAAAAAACAAAATATTATGGCAAAAACCCCTAGTATTGAAATTTGTGTTTGTTTATTATTAGTTTTTGTCATTTTTCAAATTACACAATACAACAATGGCTACTTTCCTTTACCAGCAACAATAATAACAATTTCACCTTTAGGTGGTTTGGTTGTATAGTATTCTAATACTTCCTTGGCTGTACTACGTATAGTTTCTTCGTAGAGTTTTGTTAATTCTCTAGAGACTGAAACCTGCCTATCTTCTCCAAAATATTCGCAAAAATTAGTGAGTGTTTTAACAAGTTTATGCGGACTTTCATAAAACACCATTGTTCTGGTTTCTTCTGCTAATAGAGTAAGTCGCGTTTGTCGTCCTTTCTTAACAGGCAAAAATCCTTCAAATACAAATTTATCATTAGGCAAACCACTATTAACTAGTGCAGGCACAAAAGCAGTAGCTCCAGGTAAGCACTCAACTTCAATACCATTTTCTATACAAGCTCTAGTTAGTAAAAACCCAGGATCTGAAATAGCAGGTGTCCCAGCATCACTAATAAGTGCTATTGACATTCCGCTTTGTAACTTATGAACTATAGAAGCAACTGTTTTATGTTCATTATGCATATGGTGAGACTGCGAAGGTGTGTTGATCTCAAAATGCTTCAATAATTTTCCAGATGTACGTGTATCTTCGGCGAGAATTAAATCGACTTCTTTTAAAACTTCAATAGCTCTAAAAGTAATGTCCTTTAAATTTCCTATTGGTGTAGGAACGATAAAAAGCTTACTCATTATTCAAATTTACCTTGAATAAGTTCCATAAAACGTTCTTCATACTCTTCTTTTCCTTCCCAATGATTATAATCTGGCTTGATAATATTTTGAATTAACGCACTAGCTTCCTCGAAGGTTTCAGAGGTGTTAATTTGTGAAAGTACACGTTCAAAGTCTTCATTATTTCCATCAAATAAATGTTTGATAAATGCGATCTTATCATTCAGTCCAATGGTTAAGCCTCTACCTTTTAAAGCATCGTTTAGCGATTTTTTCACGTCATCTTTAACCTGATTTGTTTGTGTAGAAACAGGTTCGAAAACAGGTATATCTTTAAACCCAGCTGTTATTTCTTCAAAATCATCTTTAATATTCTCCTTTTTAGGAAGTATCGATTCTAATATATCATCCACATTTTGGTCTTCTTGAGGCATATGTGCAACCATATCCTTGATCTGCTCCATAACAGGTTGCATAATACCATCGTCTTCAACCTCATCCATATTCACATAAATCTTATCTTCAACCTCAATATTATCACTTACTTTATTATTAAATGCAGTATCAAGCATTCCAAAAAATGAGGAATCGTTTCCAATAGTTGGCATATCATCTTCAAAATTTTCTTGGGCAAACTTCAATACACTTAATTTTTCATAGAGTGCTGTTACCTCGGCATGCATTTTAATAACATCTTCTTTTCCTTTTAGTTTTAGGATTCTATGTGCAATGCTAATTAATTCTGATTCTAGTTTCTTTTTCATCTGTTCAAAATTTTTATCGATTAATTGAAGAAAATAAAAATTTCTTCTCCTCTATAACCGTTATACTTTCGTCTAAAAAATTCAATTCTAAGCTTTTTAAATTTAAGAATAGATTTTTTTAGTCTCATTTCATAACTTTTAAATTTAATGCTCTTTTGGTTTTTGATTTTTAATAAATTTACGCCACCTTTATGCAAACGAAGTTTTCCTTTGTTTTAGTGTTAAAATTACAAAATGTTTCTCGAAAATACAGTAAATCATAAAGAACAATTTGGCTGGATCGAAGTTATTTGCGGTTCAATGTTTTCTGGTAAAACAGAAGAATTAATCCGTCGTTTAAAACGTGCTCAGTTTGCAAGACAAAAAGTAGAGATCTTTAAACCTACTGTAGATGTACGTTATGATGATGAAATGGTGGTCTCCCACGATGCTAACGAAATTCGATCTACTCCTGTGCCTGCAGCGGCTAATATTCCTATTTTAGCTGATGGCTGTGATGTAGTTGGTATTGATGAAGCTCAATTTTTTGATGATGAAATTGTACGTGTTTGCAATGATCTTGCTAATAAAGGAATTCGTGTAATTGTTGCTGGATTAGATATGGACTTTAAAGGCAATCCGTTTGGGCCAATGCCTCATTTAATGGCAACAGCAGAATATGTAACCAAAGTACATGCTGTATGTACTAGAACAGGAAATTTAGCCCAATATAGCTACCGAAAAGCTAAAAGTGACGACCTTGTTTTACTGGGTGAGGTAGAAGAATACGAGCCTTTAAGCAGAGCGGCATTCTACAAGGCGATGTTGCGTGACAAAGTACGAAATATGAAAGTGAACGATCCAGAAGAGATCCCTTCTAACACAAAAAGTACAAATGCTTAAAGCTCGAGAAACAGTTCTTGAAATAGATCTAAATGCACTAACACATAATTTCGAATACCTTAAATCAAAGCTTTCGGATAGCACAAAATTCTTAGCTGTCGTTAAAGCGTTTGCTTATGGAAATGACGCAGCAACAATAGCCACCCATTTAGAACAGTTAGATGTGGACTACTTTGCTGTTGCTTACACAAATGAAGGTGTTGCCTTGCGTGATTCTGGAGTTACTAAACCTATTTTAGTATTACATCCTCAACCCGCTAATTTTAAAACTTTAATAGATAGGTGCCTTGAACCAAGTTTATATAGCGCTAGAGTTTTTAACAAATTTATAGAAACCGTTAATAAACTTAACCAAAAGCATTACCCTGTTCATATAAAGTTCAATACTGGATTAAACCGTCTTGGATTTTGGAAAAACGATGTAGACTATATTCTAAGCAAATTAAAGGAAGTTGATTCAATAAAAGTAGCTTCTATATTTTCCCATTTAGCTGCTAGTGAAGATTTAAATGAGCAAGAGTTTACTAAATCACAAATTGAAACTTTTAGTTCTATTTCAAAAAAGTTCATATCAAATTTAGACTATAAACCAAAGTTGCATATGTGTAACACTTCGGGTATTTTAAACTACCCTGAAGCACATTTTGATATGGTTAGAAGTGGAATTGGGCTTTATGGTTTTGGTAATTCTCCTGAGGAAAACACTAATTTAAAACCTATAGCATCTTTAAAGTCAGTTATTTCTCAAATTCATCTTATAGAAAAAGGCGAAACCGTGGGTTATAATCGTGCTTTTAAGAGTTCTGGATTTAGCAAAACAGCAACTATTCCCATTGGTCATGCCGATGGTATTGGCAGACAATATGGTAATGGCAACGGCTATGTGATAATTAATAAGCAAAAAGCCTCTATTATTGGAAATGTTTGTATGGATATGATTATGGTAGATATAACAAACATACCTTGCAATGAAGGAGACGAGGTTATCATTTTTGATCAGAAATATACTGCAGAAGAGTTAGCCAATACCACCAATACTATTTCGTACGAAATTATAACCTCTATCTCACAAAGAATTAAACGAAAAATTATAAAATAAGCCTTTTGCTTTTTTAACATTTAAGATTTTTCGCTATTTTTAAAAAACTATTAACTAAACTAACACCTTAAATTATGCTTAAAGAATTTAAAGAGTTTGCCATGAAAGGCAACTTGGTAGACATAGCAGTAGCCTTTGTAATGGGTGCTGCATTCAACAAAGTAGTATCATCTTTTACAGGTGGCATTGTATCTCCTTTAATTGGACTTATTTTTAAATCTGACTTTAAAGACCAGAAATGGGTTATTAATGAAGGCGTTGCTGATGAAGCTGGTAATGTAACCGGAGAAGTTGCTGTTTTATGGGGTGATTTTGTTACAAACCTTATCGATTTTATTATTGTTGCTTTTGTAATGTTCCTTATTATCAAAGGAATTAATAAAATGAAGAAAAAAGAAGAGCCAGCACCAGCACCACCAGCTGGACCATCTCAAGAAGATTTGCTTGCTGAGATTCGAGATTTGTTAAAAAAGTAACATTCTAAACATTATTGTTAAAAAGACCTCGTTTAGTATAAACGAGGTCTTTTTTTATGCATTTGTATAAGCTATCGAAATAAATTAATGCATACTTTTGCGAGACATTTTTTAATTAAACAAAAAAACAGATGAGAGTAGCTGTTGTAGGCGCAACCGGAATGGTAGGCAATGTCATGTTAGAAGTTCTTGAAGAACGTAATTTTCCTATCTCAGAATTAATTCCTGTTGCTTCAGAAAGAAGTGTTGGCAAAGAGATACACTATAAAGGAACACCTTACAAAATTGTTAGTTTAAGTGATGCCGTTTCAATGCAACCTGATATTGCTTTATTTTCAGCTGGTGGTGATACTTCTTTAGAATGGGCTCCAAAATTTGCTGAAGCTGGAACAACTGTAATCGATAACTCTTCAGCATGGAGAATGGATCCTGATAAAAAGTTGGTTGTTCCCGAAATAAATGCAAAAGCTCTTACTAAAAATGATAAAATTATTGCAAACCCTAATTGCTCAACCATTCAATTAGTATTAGCACTTGCACCACTTCATGACAAGTATAAAATGAAACGTGTGGTTGTTTCAACATATCAATCGGTATCTGGTACAGGTGTAAAAGCAGTTCAACAATTAGAAAATGAAATTAATGGTGTTGAAGGTGAAATGGCTTACCCTTATCCAATAGGTAAAAATGCCTTGCCTCATTGTGACGTCTTTTTAGAAAACGGTTATACTAAAGAGGAAATGAAATTAGCCAGAGAGCCACAAAAAATATTGGACGACAGAACATTTTCTGTAACAGCAACGGCTGTTAGAATTCCAACAGCTGGTGGGCATAGCGAAGCTGTAAATGTGCAATTCGAAAATGATTTTAATTTAGAAGACATACGTACAATATTATCTCAAACTGAAGGTATCGTTGTTCAAGATAACACAGACACCAATACTTACCCTATGCCAATATATGCACATGGTAAAGACGATGTGTTTGTAGGAAGAATTCGCAGAGATGAAACACAACCAAACACTTTGAACATGTGGGTTGTAGCTGATAATTTACGAAAAGGGGCTGCTACTAATGCCATTCAAATAGCAGAATACTTAAATTCTAACGAATTAGTGTAGTAAAACCTTGTTGTTTGTAGAAAAAATCTGCGTTTTAACATATTATATAGAAAATTTGGCATTATAACTAATTAATTCCTAGAGGCTTCCCCTTTTGGCTAAATTAGCTATCCAAATTTTCTATAAATGACTAAAAATTACACTTGGGTATACGGTCTTACACTGTTAATATTCTCGTGCTTATCTTGTACGGAGCAAGATAATTATGTCTCAACCCAACCTACTACTCAAAACTCTCCTGTATCGCTCGACTTAAATGGTGAGCCGTATCAAAATTTATCTGAATACAATTTTTTTGAAGGTAATATGGCAGATCTAAAGCCTGTTAATGGTGTTTTGCCTTATAAAATTATCAGTGGTTTGTTTATCGATTATGCCAAAGCAAAAACTTTTGTTTGGATGCCAAAAGGTTCTAAAGCACGTTATGTAGATGATCATAGTGTTTTTGATTTTCCCGAAGGATCTGTGTTAATTACCACGCATTTCTTTGAAAATGTACTTCCTGAAAAGTACACTAAGATGATTGAGACCCGATTACTCATTAAGCAAAAAGATGAGTGGATTATGGCTAACTATAAGTGGAATGATGAGCAAACTGAAGCTACTTATACCAAAGCTGGAAGTTTTGTTGGAGTTACTTTTGTAGATAATAACGAAACAAAATCTGTAAACTATAAAATACCATCATATGATGAGTGTTTTACATGCCATAATAAATATGATGAAATTCTTCCAATAGGGACAAAACCACAAAATATAAATAGTGTTTTTGCTTATAAGGAAGGGGTTAAAAATCAGTTACAAAAATGGGTTGATTATGGCTATTTAGAAAATAAATTACCATCAAACATAAACACTGTAGTAAACTGGGAAGATGCATCTCAACCTTTAGATTTAAGAGTGCGCTCTTATTTAGACATTAATTGCGCGCATTGTCATTCAGATAAGGGATACTGTGAATACGCTCCATTACGATTCCCTTTTAATAAAACTGAAGATGCTATTAATATGGGTGTTAATATAGAGCATAGCTTTAAGCTAGAACAAGGCTTATCTCATATTGTAACGCCAGGCAAAGCGAGTGAATCTGCTTTGCTATTTAGAATTAGCTCAACATTAGACGAATATAAAATGCCAATTATTGGTAGAACACAACAACACAAAGAAGGTGTTGAATTAATTAATCAATGGATTAACTCTTTAGATAACGATTACAAATAATATTGCTATTAATACCAAATCATTATGAAAAATAAATTACTCTTTTTAATATTCTTTTTAACCGGTCTTGGGCTATCAGCTCAAACTAGTTCGAACTCATGTACGGAGGCAGATAATGCTACTCATATTACAGGGTCTGGAACATTTTCTGTGACATCTTTTAATGGTGCAGCACCTGTTCCTGTATGTACATCAAATACTGCTGCTTCAAATGGTGAGTGGTTTGCATATACACCTTCAAGTGATTTAAGAGTAACTGTATCATCAGACCTTCAGGTAAATGCTGATAATACAGTTGACACTAGAGTTCAAATATATAGTGGAGATTGTAATGCTTTAACATGTTTTGCAAGCAGTGATGATGATGGAAACCTTTATAGCAGATTATCAGTAGCCGCTTTTAATGTTGTTGCAGGTGAAACATATTATATAGCTTGGGACAACCGTTTTGATAATGATGGATTTGACTTTACTGTTACAGAAGAGACCTTATTGCCGCTTAGCTTTACACAACAAAGTATTTCTACTGGTGGAACTTTTAGAGGTGTCGTAGATATGAATAACGACGATTTAGACGATATTGTTTCTATTGTTACAAGAACTGTAACACCACAAGCTCCTGCAACACCATATAATGTTTATGATTTAAACATTCAACATCAAACAAACTCAGGTAATTTTATCGATAACGACTACATTGTCTCTGCACCGTACAGTGCTTCTTGGAGCTTAGCAGCTGGAGATTATAATGCTGACGGTTATGCCGATCTTGTTTTTGGAAATGGTTCTGGAGTTAACATTGTAAAAGCAGGAAATAATGGAACCTCTTATTCTGTAGATATTTCTACTGGCGGTATTTTTACTCAACGAACTAATTTTGTTGATATTAATGGAGATGGTCATTTAGATATATTTGTATGTCATGATGTGGCACCTAATGTATACTATATTAATGATGGCAATAATAATCTAACTTACTATCAAGGTGCCGATGTTAATGGTGTGCCAGAAGGCTTAGGCATTTATCCATCTGGAGGTAATTATGGTTCTGTTTGGATTGATTACGATAATGATAGAGATATGGATATGTTCATGGCCAAATGTGGCGGTGGTGAAGAAAGAAGAACTAATCAATTATTTAGAAACAATGGAAATGGTTCTTTTACAGAAGTTGCGGCTTCTGCTGGATTAGCAGATCCAATCCAAACATGGTCTGGAGCCTGGGGTGACTATGATAATGATGGTGATATGGATGTTTTTATTGGAGGTTATAATGGAACCGCTCATAAAATGATGCGTAACAACGGAAATGGTACATTTACAGATATTACAGCTACAACTGGCCTCAATTCGTTTACAGACACAGGAATTGATAATGTCCCAGCTGATTTTAATAACGATGGGTTTGTAGATATTTTATCTAATGGTAATATTCTATTAAATGATGGTGACACAAACAATATGTCTTTCACAGCATATACAGATGGAATGCCTAATCACGGAGGTGTTGGTGATTTAAATAACGATGGATTCTTGGATGTTTGTAGTTCTAAAATTTATTTTAATGATGGCAATACCAATAATTATTTTAAAATTAATCTTAACGGAAATCAAAGTAATGGAACAGGCATAGGTGCTCGAGTAGAAATTACTAGTAATGGTATTGGAACACAAATAAGAGATGTTAGAAGTGGTGAAGGTTTTAGGTATATGAGCAGCCTAACAACGCATTTTGGTCTTGGACAAGATACATCTATTAGCTCAGTAAAGATTTACTGGCCTTCTGGTACTGTAGATGTTATTAATAACCCTGGTATTAATCAAACTATTGAAATTAATGAGGGCGAGGCTTTGGGAACGCAATCTGAAACATTTGTTGAAGACTTAGCTTTATATCCTAACCCAGCAAAAGCATTGCTTTATGTAAACACAAAATACAATCTAACCGATTTAATTTATTCGGTATTTGATGTCTCTGGAAAACGAGTTTTAAACGGAAAATTTTCCGCTAAAACAAAAAGCATTAATGTCTCTGCTCTTGCTACAGGTGCTTACTTTTTAAGAATTATGGACGATGGGTTAACTAAAACTCAAAAATTCATTAAAGAATAAACACAGTTTAATCAAAAACTTTTAAAAGCTGTCTAGTAATCTAGACAGCTTTTTTTATACTATTTTTGACAACTAAACGCTCGCTATGTTAAAGGTTGAGAACATCTCATTTGGGTACCAACGTAATACATTTCTTAAAGATTTAAGTTTTCACGTAAACGCAGGTGAGCATATATCTATTATAGGAGAAAGTGGATCGGGAAAAAGCACATTGTTAAAATTGTTATATGGTGAATACGATCTTAATTCAGGGAGCATTTTTTGGAAAAACACCCAAATATTAGGGCCTTCTCATAATCTGGTTATAGATTATCCATTTATAAAATATGTTGCCCAAGAGTTTGACCTGATGCCATATATAAGTGTCGCTGAGAACATTGGTAAGTTCTTATCAAACTTTTATCCAGAAGAAAAACAAAACCGGGTAAATGCACTTATAGAAGTAGTAGAACTAACTGAATTCGCTAACACAAAAGTTCAATATTTAAGTGGCGGACAAAAACAACGTGTAGCCATAGCCAGAGCCATTGCATTACAACCAGAAATATTAATCTTAGATGAACCTTTTAGTCATATAGACAATTTTAAAAAACACTCTCTTAGACGAAGTTTATTCAGCTATTTAAAAAACAACAATATTGCCTGTATAGTTGCCACACACGACAAAAATGATGTGCTTCCTTTTGCTGATAATATGTTAGTGCTTCATGATGGCTCCCTTATGGCTCAAGGCACTCCAGAACAATTATATAAAAACCCTCAATCACCATTAATAGCATCTTTCTTTGGAGAATATAATATTATTGAACCCTATGGTATAGTGTATGCGCATAACATTACAGTCACTAATAATTCACAGCTAAAAGCAACGGTTCTTAAATCATTCTATAATGGCAACTATTATTTAATAGAAGCACTCTTAAATAATAACACCATCTTTTTTAAGTCTCTGAACCAATATAAAGCTGGTGACATTGTATCTATAGCTATTAAAGAGCAGCGTTTATAACACGTTAGCTATTTTAAAATCCTTTCCATTAAAGTTAAAAACGTCTCCAGCTGTTTTAGATAGTAATAGTTTGCCAATTGGTGTATTTAAAGAAATAGCATAAAACAACTCTTTATCAATATGTATTTCACCAGCACTAACAGATAAAAAATAGTTAGCTCGATTTGTATACACAACTGATCCTAAACATACAATATTAGATTGCTTATTAACATCAATAAGCTGAAGAGTCTGTTTAATTTTTTGAATTTCTGCTAACTGTTGTCCTGCTTTTTCTCGTTCCAATTGCACCATAGCTCGCCCTGTTTCATGTTTATCTCCAGCTGTACTTTTGGTTTCAGAGCTAAGTGCTTTTTGCAACTCTTCAATTGTTGTATTAATAGCAGAAAATCGTTTTTCTACAAAATCTTCACAATATTGATAAAGCTGCTTTTTTATGTCCATTATATCAGTCTACTTGTTTTTTTATAAATAACACCTCGCTCTTCCAGATACTTTAAAAAGTACTTAAAGCAAGTTTCATGTTTACCAACAAGCTCTGGAGGGAACACTCCTTTTTCTTTAAAAAGACCTTCTAGAAACAAATTTGCTGCAGCTGTAGCTGTATAACCAGTAGTTCTTGACATAGACGATGTTTGTGTTTCCGGGCAGTATTCGTCATAAAGGTTATAAACAACTTCCTCGATATTACCATCACTATTTTCGCCTTTAACAGTAACTCGCATCACTGTTAACTCTTCCTCGGTTGGGCCAAGTTTCCACTCATTAAATAATATTTTACTCGTAAAATCTAAAGGAGTTATTTCAGCCCCTTTTAGCTCTATGATCTCTTCACTAAAAAACCCACTCTCCTTAAGTACTTTTATATACTCTACATGCCCTGGATAACGCAAGGTTTTTTCTTTCATATTAGGAATATGTGGCATGGTATAAATTATTGATCGTAAGCCATCAGAATTAAAAGATTCTAAAGTACCTATATTATCGAACTCCAAATATTCACAATCTGTTAATGCTTCCCTTGTTATAACCTGACCGTTTTCAACATAACGAGCTGGTCGTGTATATTCTTCAATAACATCTACTGGTGAAAATGGTGCCTTATAGCAAAAAGGCCATTTTTTTACTTTTGGTAATCCACCTACTAAACACTCAAAATCTGTGAGTTTCATTTGTTCATTATAATATCCTAAGATGATATTATCCATACCTGGAGCAACGCCACAATCTACAATTGCCGTAACCCCTTTTTGTTTAGCCAATTCGTCTAGCTCTAAAGAGTTTTCAGGGAAGAAGGATATGTCAATTACATTCTTTCCAGCTTCAATGATGGTTTTAAGTGTTTCAAAACCCAAAAACCCTGGCACTGCACAAATTACCAGATCAGCCTCTTTTATGGTTTCCTGCAGTATTTCTTTATCTGTTACATCTAGCAACAAGAAGTTAAGAACATTGCATTTTTGCTTTACTTTTTCGAGTGTATGTAAATTAACATCTGTTAATGTTACTTTATGTTTTGCAGCCATATCTATAGCCATCGCGCTACCTACCATTCCAGCGCCTAATACAATTATATGTTTCATTAAAATAAATTAAAGGTTAAAAAGAATTAAAAACTTAGTTGAAGAAAGCTAACGTTATAGCCCCGGAATAAGTACCCATGGCATTTCGTTGGTTTTTAATATTCTTTTTACTTGCATGAGCTAAAGGTACCAATAAAAAATAGCGCATAAAAAAACTCCGAAAATAAATTTCGGAGTTTTTTGTTTAATCAGCATATTTTTCATCCATTTCAAAGTCTTCCATGAACTTGGTTGTATAGTTTCCAGATAAATAATCTGGATTATCCATTAACTGTCTATGGAATGGAATGGTCGTTTTAATACCTTCAATTATAAACTCATCAAGTGCACGCTTCATTTTATGAATAGCCTCTTCACGTGTTTGTGCAGTAGTGATCAATTTAGCGATCATTGAATCATAATTTGGCGGAATAGAATATCCAGCATATACATGTGTATCTAAACGCACTCCATGTCCTCCCGGAGCGTGTAATGTGGTAATCTTTCCTGGAGAAGGCCTGAAGTCATTAAACGGATCTTCAGCATTAATTCTACATTCTATAGAGTGTAGGTTTGGCGTATAGTGTTTTCCAGAAATTGGCACACCTGCCGCTACTAATATTTGTTCACGTATTAAATCGAAATCAATTACTTGTTCTGTAATTGGGTGCTCTACCTGAATACGTGTATTCATTTCCATGAAATAGAAATTACGGTGTTTATCTACCAAAAACTCTACTGTTCCAGCTCCTTCATACTTAATATATTCAGCAGCTCTAACTGCTGCCTTACCCATTTCTTCACGTAATTCGTCAGTCATAAAAGGCGAAGGCACTTCTTCTGTTAATTTTTGATGACGACGTTGTACAGAACAGTCTCTTTCTGATAAGTGACAAGCAACACCTCTAGAATCTCCAACAATTTGAATTTCGATATGACGTGGCTCTTCAATAAGTTTTTCCATGTACATATCATCATTTCCAAAAGCAGCTTTAGATTCCTGACGCGCAGAGTCCCATGCATCTTTTAGATCTTCTTGCTTCCATACAGCGCGCATTCCTTTACCTCCACCTCCAGCAGATGCTTTTAACATTACAGGGTATCCTGTTTCTTCAGCTAACTTCTCACACTCTTCGTATGATTCTATTACACCGTCACTACCAGGTACGCAAGGTACGCCAGCAGCTTTCATAGTTGCTTTAGCGTTTGCCTTATCTCCCATTTTGTTGATCATTTCAGCCGAAGCTCCAATGAACTTTATATCATGCTCTTCACATATTTTAGAAAACTTTGCATTTTCAGACAAAAACCCATATCCCGGGTGAATCGCATCTGCATTTGTAATTTCTGCAGCAGCAATAATATTAGCCATTTTTAAATACGACTCATTACTTGGTGCTGGTCCTATACAAACTGCTTCGTCTGCAAACTTTACGTGAAGACTTTCGGCATCAGCAGTAGAATATACTGCTACCGTTTTTACTCCCATTTCCTTACAGGTTCTAATAACACGTAGTGCTATTTCACCTCTATTGGCTACTAATATTTTTTTGAACATAACGTTGTCTTTAAAAATTTCAAATTCCAAGATTCAAATTCCAAGTTTTGGATTTTGAGATTTGTCCTTCGGAATTTTTAATGGTTATGATGGGTCAACCAAAAATAATGGTTGGTCAAACTCTACTGGTGAAGCATCATCCACCAATATTTTTACAATCTTTCCAGAAACTTCAGATTCTATTTCGTTGAAAAGTTTCATTGCCTCAATAATGCAAAGCACATCACCTTCAGCAATAGTTTGTCCTACTTCAACAAATAGCGGTTTGTCTGGTGCTGGTTTTCTATAGAAAGTACCTATTATAGGTGATTTTACAGTAATATATTTTGAGTCGTCCTCTGCTGGTGCGGCTGGTGTGTCAGCAGGAGTTGGTGTTGCCGCAGCTGCAGGAGCTACTGGTGTTACCGCCTGTGGCATTTGTGCCGCTACAGGAACTTGCTGAACTATTGTGGTTTCAGAATCTGATCCTGTTCTAATGGTGATCTTCACATCATCCATCTCTAATTTAACCTCGCTTGCTCCTGATTTGGCTACAAACTTGATTAAGTTTTGAATCTCTTTTAAATCCATAATTAAGCTATTTAATTTAGTTAGTTTAGTTAAGAGTTATAAGCCCATTTTAAATAAATTGAGCCCCAAGTAAATCCACCTCCAAAAGCAGCAAAAATAATATTGTCTCCTTTTTTAAGTTGTGATTCGTAGTCATGTAAAAGTAACGGTAGTGTGGCAGATGTAGTATTGCCATACTTTTGAATATTCATCATTACTTTATTTTCGTCTAATTCTATACGATTAGCCGTAGCGTCAATAATTCGCTTATTAGCTTGATGAGCCGCTAACCAAGCAACGTCATCTTTCGTAAGGTTATTTCTTTCTAATATTTTAACGGCTACATCGGCCATATTGAAGACTGCATTTTTAAACACAGTTTTTCCATCTTGAAAAACAAAATGTTCTCCATTTTTTAGCGCTTCCTCTGTCATAGGATACGATGAGCCTCCATATTTTGCTTGTAAGAACTCTCTACCCTCACCACTGCTTCTAAGGTATTCATCTTGAAGCCCCAGACCTTCTTCATTTGGTTCAAATAATACAGCGCCACCACCATCACCAAAAATGATACATGTAGCTCGATCTTCATAGTTAATCATTGATGAATTCTTGTCGGCGCCAATTAAAAGTACTTTTTTATATCTACCAGACTCAATAAAGCTCGATGCTACAGACATTCCATAAAGGAAGCTTGAACAAGCAGCTTCAAGATCGAAAGAAAAGGCATTTGTTGCTCCAATAGATGTAGCTGTATAAGCTGCTGTAGAAGCTGCTTTCATATCTGGCGTTGCCGTTGCTACAATTACTAATTCTATTTCCTTTGGGTCTAAGCCTTTTTTGTTTATTAGGTCTTCGGCGGCTTTAATAGCTAGAAAAGAGGTTCCTTTACCTTCTTCTTTAAGAATTCTACGTTCTTTAATTCCTGTTCTAGTGGTAATCCATTCATCATTAGTGTCGACCATTGTTTCCAAAATTTGGTTGGTTAACACATACTCAGGCACATATGCACCAACAGCGGTTATAGCTGCTGTTATCTTACTCATAGTTTAGTTTTAGTTTGAACAAAATTTCATCAAAATCGGGCTTAAATAGCCAAAAACGCGACGAAAATACCATATTTTGGTCAAATATGGTGCAAAATAGGGTGTTTTTGACTTCTATAAAAATATATCATAAAAAAAACGCTCACATGTGAGCGCTTTATTATATGCTTGCATAATACTTATGCTAAATTTTCGTCTTGAGAATTGTCGATCAACACTTGACCTCTATAGTAAAGCTTCCCTTCATGCCAGTGAGCTCTATGGTATAAGTGTGCTTCTCCTGTTGTAGGACACGTAGCAATCTGTGGCGTAGTTGCTTTATAATGTGTTCTTCTCTTATCTCTTCTAGTTTTCGAGATTTTTCTTTTAGGATGTGCCATTTTCTATATTATTTATCCGTTAATAGTTTCTTTAATGTATTCCATCGAGGATCAACCTCCTCGCTTTCATCTTTATCTTCTATGCCTTTAGGGCTTAGTTCTTCTAACCTATCAAGTATTTCAGAATTTAAAGTGCCATCTTTTACTCCCGGATGTATCCTTTTTAAAGGTACCGAAAGCACTATAAGCTCGTAAATATATTGTGCAATATTAATTTCGTACTCTCCATGAGGAATAATTAATATTTCTTCGTTTTCGTCATTATATTCTTGACCAAACTTAACCACCAGATCAAAACTATTACTAAGATCCTGATCAAAAGGCTCGTTTGTTAGATCACAGTGTACATTTACTGATCCTGATACCTGAAAATGTAGTTCTAATAATGTTGTTTTTTTGTTTAAAACAACTTCTACATTAACGTTTGCATCATTAAACTCTTCATACTCAAAATGTTCAAAGAACGAATTCTCTATCTTATAATCGAAATTATGCTCTCCTTCCTTTAATCCTACAAACTGAATTGTAAAGTCTTTCAATAGCTTCATCTTCACATTTATTTCGAGCGTGCAAATATATAAAATTTTATTTAGCTTATGTAGGTTATAAACATTTTTTTGTTTATATCTTTTGCGTTTGTTTTTGCAATGGATTACTATTTAATTTTTCGAACCCATTTCTATTTTTAAAAATTTGAATGCCAGCAAATAAAGCTTCTTTAAAAGAACCATTATCTGCCTCTCCTTTTCCTGCAATTTCATAAGCTGTTCCATGGTCTGGTGATGTTCTTACTCTATTTAAGCCAGCTGTAAAATTAACCCCTTGACCAAATGATAAAGTTTTAAATGGAATTAATCCCTGATCGTGATAGGCAGCTACAATAGCATCGAAGTTTTTATAATTGTTCGAGCCAAAAAAGCTGTCTGCCGAATATGGTCCGAAAACCAGCTTCCCAGACTTTCTAATATCAACAAGAGTAGGTCTTAGTATATCGTCATCTTCTTTTCCAATAACACCATTATCGCCAGTGTGTGGATTGATACCTAGTATAGCTATCTTTGGTTTTCTTATACCGAAATCTTTTATAAGTGTAGAATGAATTGTGTCTATCTTTGTCCGTATTAATTCGTTAGAAATTTTTGAAGACACATCACTTACTGGTACATGGTCTGTTAACAATCCAACCTTTAGGCCTTCTGTTACCATAAACATAAGCCCATTTCCTTCTAATTGCTCAGATAAATAATCTGTATGCCCTGGAAATTTGAATTCCTGAGACTGAATATTATGCTTGTTTATTGGAGCTGTAACTAAAACATCTATCAATCCTTTTTTCAGATCATTTGTAGCGGCTTTGAACGACTTAATAGCTAATTCTCCAATTTTTGGATCTTCTTTTCCAAACTCAATACTTACATTATCTCTCCAAACATTTAAAACATTTACTTTTGCATGTTGAATTTGTTTTACA
This sequence comes from Flavobacteriaceae bacterium, assembly GCA_030148025.1. Classification (GTDB taxonomy): domain Bacteria; phylum Bacteroidota; class Bacteroidia; order Flavobacteriales; family Flavobacteriaceae; genus JASBUG01. The sequence continues at coordinate 89,917 of JASBUG010000033.1, forward strand.
TTTTGAATGCTATGAAAGTTAATATTGCTTTTAAAATGCTTTTTTAGAAAAGACATTGTTTTTATTGATGCATATATTATAGGCGTGCAAAATTCTAAAATTCGGTTGTCTTCAAAGGTTTTAAGAATTATCTCCCCTCCAATTCCATTCAAATCTCCGATAGAAATACCTACCGTTATTTTTTCTTCTTTTCTCATTAAGAATGATGAGTTTTGTTTGTAATTTTGATATCGCAAATTTAATTAAATTAACAATAGTATGTTTACAGGAATAATCGAAAGTATCGGAACTGTAAAAAGTTTAAAAAAAGAACAAGAAAATCTTCATATAACTATTGATAGCAATATTACTCCTGAGCTAAAAATCGATCAAAGTGTTGCCCATAATGGGGTTTGTTTAACAGTAATTGATATTAGTAAAAACTGCTATACTGTAACTGCAATTAAGGAAACCCTTGATAAAACCAATATTGGTGAGCTGGATATAAATAGCAAAGTTAATTTAGAAAGAGCTATGAAACTTGGCGACCGTTTAGATGGACATATTGTACAGGGCCATGTTGATCAAGTTGCGACTTGTATTGACATTGATGAGCAAGAAGGTAGCTGGTTATTTACTTTTGAATATGATGATGCTCTGGGAAATATGACTATTGAAAAAGGTTCAATTACAGTAAATGGTGTGAGTTTAACAGTAGTAAATTCTAAAAAGAATGCTTTTAGTGTAGCTATTATTCCGTATACTTATAACCATACCAACTTTAACTCTTTTAAGAGAGGAACTGTAGTTAATCTAGAATTTGATGTGATTGGAAAATATGTAACGCGATTACAAGATTTAAGATCTTAACTGGTTTTAGCTAAATCCCATTTCTTTTTTATACCATATAAAAGCCCAATAATAAGAATAAATAAAACAGCATTATCTATAGGCAACCCTGGCGGTGGTGGCCCCATAGGCGGTGGTGGAGGCGCCTCCTGAACTGCATAAGCAGAAGTAACAAAAACAAATAATACTGGGGCTAATTTCATTTTGTTTTTTGAATCATTTTGATGTAAAAGTATGAAAAAAAGCCAGTTATCAAAAGGAATGACATAAAAATCATCCTTGAACCGTTAAAAAACATCGACGAAATGCATGTTTCTGTAAGTTTTAACAACGACTAATCCCTAATTTATTTTATCAAAAGAGTTGTCCCAATTGACAATAAGAGAACTCTTTTTTATCCCTATTATTATGCGAAAATAACGTATGTGTGTATTTTCTGCAATTTTTATTTAAAATAATTTAGTTATAAGCGTGACTGTCATAAATTTAGAAAAACCTCATGATAATTTTATGTGTTATAGATTTTTAGTAAAAATATACTCTAATAATTATTGTTTTGTAATTTTTCCTGTGTAGATAATTTTATTAGCATCTTTAATCTTAAAAATGTAAAGCCCTGTTGAAAGATCAGATAGGTTTGATATTGACACCTTTGAATTGTATGTGTGAAGCTCACTTCTAAAATAGGTTTTTACTTTTTTTCCACTCATGTCGTAAATGGTTAATGAGAGATTCTTGTTGGTGAATTGAATATTACTTAAATCAACTAAAAATGAATCAAGAACTGGATTGGGGAATAACATAACCTTACTGTTGTTTTTTTTAACATCGTTAATATTTAAAACCTCTCCTGAACCTTCAACTATCCTGTAAATATTGTTAACCCCTAGGTTTTGAAAGGTTTCTGTAAGTCCTGATGGCCAATTAACTTTTATTTCTTGAATATTAGAAGCATCTCCTAAGCCAAAATGCTGAGTAAAACTACTTTGCCCGCAATACCCGCTAGATGATGTAATTCTTCTTGTTTGCCAGATTTCTTTTCCGTTAATTGTTGATTTAAGCTCAACCTTCGCACCAACTGCAGAACCATTTGATGTGGTTCCTTCACACATTAACTTTACCCAATTCTTCCCGCTTCCAGTATTCTTATATAATGTGTTTGTTTGATTCTCAAGAATTGTATTGGCCAAAATAACATCGAGCCAACCATCATTATTGTAATCTCCAAAAGCACATCCAAACGTCCAACCTTCTTGATTTGCTAAAGCACTAGTGTTATCGACAGTAAAATTACCTTCACCATCATTTATATAAATAAAGTTTTTATTCTGACCATTTAAAAAAGCATTACAAACCATTAGATCTAAATCACCATCATTATCAAGATCACCAAAAGCCGATCCGTAAGAGTTTACTCTTGCCGAAGCAATAATAGAAGATGTTCTTTCTGTAAACGAACCATTATCATTAAAAAAGATTTGGTTTTTTTGCTCATTAGAATTGGCAACAAATAAATCAAAATCACCATCGTTATCTATATCTGCCCAAGAACTTCCTGTTGATTCTCTTAAATCTTGAACTATAGAAAGATTTGTAATTTTTGTAAAAACATTAGCACCATCATTTCTATATAGAGAGTTCTTACTATTATTCTCGTTTGTTAAAAACAAGTCATTATCTCCATCATTATCATAATCAACCCAATCAACCGACCTTGTCCTTAAATTCTCTTCGGTGATTGATAAGTTTGTTACTTTTTGAAAATTACTATCTCCCAAGTTAATGTAGCAGAGGTTTTTTAAACTTCCAGCACTATTAGTCACATAAAGGTCTAATAGTTGATCATTGTTAACATCAATCCATGTAGCTGTTTCAGAATATGTTAAATCCTGACCCATTGCAACTGTTGGCAAATAGCTAAATGTTCCAGTACCACTACCTCTATAAAAATAATTTTTGTGTCCTACTCCATTGGCGCCATAGGTTACAACAAATCCATCAAGGTCACCATCATTATCACAATCTGCAAAACTAGCTCCATCAGATCTATCACCATCTGAGACTATTGGACTTCTGCTAGCTGCTGGTATAAAAGAACCATTTTGATTGTTTAAATACAACATGTTGTTTTGCCCATTAAAAGGTCCATTAGTAATAAAAATATCATCCCAACCATCGCCGTTTAGGTCTATAAAATTAGCACTTCGAGATGCTGATGCTGGTGTTGAAAAAACCAACTCGAATGTTTGAGCATTTGTAGTAGCAAATAGCAATAGTAAAACTGTTGTTGAACCAAGTCTAAACACGGATAATAAATTTCTTTTTAACCTCATAATCGCAATATTTTTTTGAATAAAACTAGTGCTGAAATAATAAGAGAATCAAAAAATGATATGAACAACTCAATACCTTCTATGTTTACAGTATTTGATGTTATCAATATTTATTACATAACCCGAAATGTTTGTATATTTCATAAGTAATTAACTTAACTTGATTTAATGAAAATACTTGTAGTTGACGATGAAGCTTTAGCTAGAAAACGAATTATTAAATTGCTAAAAGATTTTAAAGAATTTGACCTTCTTGAAGAGGCCTCGTCTGGGAAGGAGGCTCTAGAAATGATAAATATTACAAAACCTAATCTTGTTTTCTTAGATATTCAAATGACAGATATGTCTGGTTTTGATGTTCTACAGAAACTAGATCCAGTCAATATTCCTATAATAATATTTGTTACAGCTTATGATAATTTTGCGCTACAAGCATTTGATGCTCAAGCCATTGACTTCTTATTGAAACCGTACAAAGAAGAACGGTTTTTAAACGCCTTAAATCGAGCAATAGCTCTTCACGAATTAAAGCAACAAGACCATTATAAGGAAAAGATTAGTGGCTTAATTGAATTTATAAACAAAGACGCTAAAACCTTTGAAAAGATTGATTACTTAAAAAAAATAGTTTTAAAATTATCTAAACGATATTATTTCATAGAAGTTGACGATATTGAATATATCCTATCATCTGCATCTTATGTAGAGATTGTTACCCATTCTAAAAAAAAGCACCTTTATCGTATTGCCATGACCGAATTAATAAAAAAGCTAGATCCTAAGGTATTTCAAAGAATAAACAGGTCTACAATAATAAACATCAATGATATAAAAGAAATTATTAGTGAAGGGTTTGGCGGTTTTAGTGTTGTAATGAAAAGTGGTGAATCTTTCTCATTATCTAAAATGTATAAAAACGCATTTTTAAAAACTTTAAAAATTAAATAAGACTTATAAATGAAACCGCTGTTATTTAATAAACAATTGCTGAAGTTTATATTAATGTTTTATTTTCTAGCTAGCGCACTAGGCGTACTTAGTGCTGTTTTAGTTAGATTAAACGGTTTTAACACCTCTTTTAGTTGGTCTAGAATTATCTTTAGCAACATCTTCAACTTAACTTCAAAATTTGTGTTTTTGTTTTTGGCCATTCTTTTTACCAAATACCTTATTAGTAAAAAAATCTCCATATTATATAGCATTCTTATCCATACATTTTTGTCAATTCTTCTTTCTTTTTACTCCACCACAATGAACACATGTTTAAACAAATTTGTTTATCAAGATGCTATAGATCTTAATTGGCAATATATATACATAAGAAGTATTGCAAATTCTGGTTTTAACTTTTTTGTTTACTTCTCTTTAATTACAATGGTCTATGCGTTTTATTATTTTCAAAATCAAAAAGATTCAGAAATTAGACGATCAAATTTAACCGCTCAGCTATTAGACTCAAAAATAAAAGCATTGCAGTCTCAATTAAACCCCCATTTTTTATTTAATAGCTTAAATGATATTTCGTCTCTAATGGATATTAGTGTTTCAAGGTCTCAAGATGCTATCGCCGATTTGAGTTCATTATTACGGCAAACCTTAAATTTAAAGGATGTAAGATACATCACTTTAGAAAAAGAGATTGAACTTCTTAGTAAATATATAGACATTGAAAAAATTAGATTTGCCGATAAAATTATACACACCATTAAGATTGACCCAAATATCTCACATAATCTAGTGCCTCCATTAATGATTCAGCCAATCGTTGAGAACTCTATAAAGCATGGTTTCTCTTATAATCATGATATAGTGAAAATTGAGGTAATTATTAAAAGCAATGACAATCAGTTAATTTTCTATATAAAGAATAATGGAGAGCTATTAGAGCATGATGAAAATATTAATTATGGCACTGGATTAAGTAATGTACTTGAGCGCTTAAACACCTTATACGGTAATAAATTTACTTTTGAAATGGAAAACTCAAACAACTGGGTAGTTACCAAAATAATTATTCCCAAAATACTTCAAGAGTAAACTTATAATCTAAATTATTCTACTTGTACTTATTCAATATCATTAATAGTAATTGTTTCTTCAAACTCTTTATAGCTAACTTTTACAACTAATGCTTCTTCACCACTAAATGAAAAGCGTCCATCTTCAAGGACTTCTCCAGCTTCAGTGTTTAACAGTTCATAACTACCTTTACTCGATGCAGAATACTCAATCCCATTTGCTGTTGTTACTATTGGGTTTATTCTTTTGTAATAATGCGTGCCTGATTGACTTAAAATAAATTCAACCTCTATTCTCCAATCGACAAGACTATAATCATCACTAATTCCGGCAAAAACTATAAGTGGATTGTGAATACGCTTAGCCCAATCAGCACCATGGTGTCTTCCTTCGGGAACTTCTAGATAAAATGCATCCTTTCCATACTCAACCCCTTTATTGGATAGTAAATTTATTACTGGAACATAATAATTCCACTCTGCCGTTCCAATATCAAACCAAAACTTTGTGTTCCCAATTTGACTATCTTGAATATCATAAAACACATGATAATTGTCTACCCAAAAAGAAGGGGAGATTGAAGCAACCATACCCCACTTATCATAAGTAATACTTGTCCACATAGTATGTAATCCAGAATAAGAGTAACCAAAAAAGGCTTTGTCTTCTTTTCTTCTTGATGACGCAAAATTATTCTCAACATATGGCACTATAAAATCTTGGGTAAAAACATGAAACTCCTCGGCATTTGGCTCGTAAGTTCCAGCCCATGAATCTAAATAAGGTAGCATATCACTAGTTCTGCTTGATGTATTATGAATACCAACCACAATAACTGGTTCAATTTTATTTTGTTCTATTAGGCTATTAAGTTTGTTTTCTAGATCCCATGTTGTTCCCCAAATAGACTGACCATCTAAAAAGTAAACTGTTTTGTATTTCTTCGTACTATCATAATTTGGCGGTATATAGATAGTCAAGTTTCTTCCTTCAACTTGTTCATTAACGATTGTAGATGGTGTATTAGGCGTTTCTATTGGTCCATCATCAATATTATCTATTGATCTATCTATTGGTTCTGCGTTACAAGCAACTAAAAAAGTAAACACAAAAACCCTAAATATTGTATTTTTCATAGCCTTCAATTTTAAAATTTTAGAACCAAAATAACTGGTGTTATTAATGCCTGCGGATTTTTGTTATAACTACACAGTTTTAGTATATAAGTCTTTTAAAATTTGTTATAACTAATAACTATTAAGGGGGTTTTATTCTTGATTAAGTACAACAAAAAAGCCATTTCATTTCTGAAACGGCTTTTTGAAAGAGGTGGTCCCACATGGGCTCGAACCATGGACCCCCTGATTATGAGTCAGGTGCTCTAACCAACTGAGCTATAGGACCAAATTAGGGTGCAATATTAACACTTATTTTAATTCTCTACAAGAAATTTATTCTTTATTAACGCGCTCTTGACACAACTCTATAAGCACTCCATTTGTTGATCTTGGGTGTAGAAATGCAACTAATTTGTTATCAGCTCCTTTCTTAGGTGTTTCATTTAAAACCGTAAATCCTTCTTTTTTTAAACGTTCAATTTCAAATTCAATATCATCAACATCAAAAGCTATATGATGAATACCTTCTCCTTTTTTATCAATAAACTTTGCAATAGGGCTATTATCGTTAGTAGCTTCTAATAGTTCAATTTTATTACTTCCAACTTTAAAGAAAGACGTTTTTACGCCTTCACTTTCTACTTCTTCCACCTTATAATGAGGCTCACCAAAAAGCTTTTCAAACAAACTATTTGAAGCTTCAATATCTTTTACTGCAATGCCTATATGCTCTATTTTATTCATCATACTGCAAATTTAATCTAAAAGCTCAATCTTTTAAAGCAATAACAACCGAAATAATATTATTTTTGCCTTATGGAAAGTAATAGACAAAAAAAGATTGCGTCAGTATTGCAGCGAGATTTAGTAGATGTGCTACAAAGTGCAGCTACACAGGGAGGTATGAGGGGTATTATTATCTCAGTAACGAAAGTGAATGTGACAGTGGACCTATCTATTGCCAAGGTGTATCTTAGTATTTTTCCAATTGATAAAGGCGAAGCGTTAATTGAGGGTATACAATCTAACGCCGCATTAATAAAGCACGAATTGGCGCAACGTACAAGAAATCAATTACGCCGTATGCCTCAATTAAATTTTTATATTGATGATTCTTTAGAATATATTGATAATATTGATCGTTCTCTAAAAGGCTTAGACAATCCGCTTAAAGATCCGGACTCTTTAGCCAAAAGAAAAAAGAAATAATTGAGTTTTCCGTTTTATATAGCTAAACGATACCTGCTTTCTAAAAGCAGTAATAATGCTATTAATTTTATTACCATTATCGCCGCTATAGGTGTTATTATTGGTTCTGCTTCTCTGTTTATAGTGCTCTCTGGATTTGCGGGATTAAAAGATTTTAGTTTACAATTCTCGTCTATTGTTGATCCCGACCTAAAAGCAGTGTCAGCAAAAGGTAAAAATTTTACCTTATCACAACAACAATTACAACAACTTAATGACCTTGAGACAGTAGCCTCTTTTTCAAAGGTGATCGAGGAACGTGCAGTTTTAGGTTACGACAATAAGAAACTTATTGTAACCTTAAAAGGAGTTGACAATAATTACCCAAAAGCCACCATTGACTCTATTTTATTTCAAGGACAGTGGTTTGAACCTGGGACAGATCAAATTGTTGTTGGCCTAGGTATCTCTAATAACCTATCTATTGGCGTTTTTGATTATGGACAATCTATCAATATTGCTGTACCAAAACCTGGAAAAGGACAAATTACTTCAGTAAATGCCGCATATAGTTCTGTTACAGCAATTAATTCTGGCCTATTTCAAATTAATGAAGACCTTGACTACTCATACGTATATGCCAATTTAGAAACTGCAGCATATTTATTAAACTACAAAGAAGGGCAAATCAGTGCTCTTGAATTTAAGTTAAATAACATAGATGATATCGAGATGGCCAGAGAAGATATTAATGCGATTCTAGGAGATACTGCTATTTTAAAGACCAGAGCTCAATTAAATGATGCCCTCTATAAGATGCTGAATACAGAAGAGGTTGCTGTATATTTAATATTTACCCTTGTTTTAATAATTGCCTTATTTAATGTTATTGGGTCTATTATTATGATGATATTAGATAAAAAGAAAAACTTGAATACCTTATATAACTTAGGAATAACGGTTAAAGACATAAAACGTATCTTCTTTATACAAGGAAGTTTAATGTCTGTTGTGGGTGGTGCTATTGGGTTGTTTCTTGGATATGTTGTGGTGTGGCTTCAAAGTCAATTTTCATTGGTTATGATCACACAAACCCTACCATATCCAGTTATTGTTCAGTTTAAGAATTTTATAATTGTCTTTATTACAATTTCAGTTTTAGGAATAATTGCTTCTAAGATCGCTTCATACAGAATTTCAAAACGCCTAATAACAACAGTTTAAACAAACTGATGGTTTGAAAACTTTTCTTCTACCTCATCAAATGCCGCAAACACATCTTTGGCATCATCGCTGGTAACCATTTTTGTTCTATACTCTTTAAAATGCGGAATTCCCTTAAAGTAATTGGTATAATGGCGTCTTGTTTCTAAAACACCTAGCACTTCTCCTTTCCAGTCAATTGACATTTGTAAATGTCGTCTAGCTGCATCAAGGCGTTCCTTCATGGTTATTGGAGCTAAATGTTCTCCTGTATTAATATAATGTTTTACCTGTTTAAAAAACCAAGGATTTCCAATAGTTGCCCTGCCAATCATAGCGCCATCAAGTCCATATTTATCTCTCATCTCTACAGCGCGTTCTGGTGTATTAACATCACCATTCCCAAATACAGGAATATGCATTCTTTGGTTGTTCTTAACCTCGGCTATAGGCTCCCAGTTAGCGTGTCCTTTATACATTTGTGCTCTTGTTCGTCCATGTATAGCAATAGCTTTACAACCTACATCTTGCAACCTTTCGGCTACCTCAACAATTTTAATAGAATCATGATCCCAGCCTAAACGTGTTTTAACAGTAATAGGAAGTGTGGTGTGCTTAACCATTTCTTTAGTTAGCTTCACCATTAAATCGATATCTTTTAAAATTCCTGCGCCTGCGCCTTTACTTACTACTTTTTTAACAGGACAACCAAAATTAATATCAATGATATCTGGATTAGATTTTTCAACGATCTCAACCGACTTCAACATACTGTCTAAATTGGCTCCAAAAATTTGAATGCCGACAGGACGTTCTTTTTCATAAATATCTAGTTTCATGGTACTTTTGGCAGCATCACGAATAAGTCCTTCACTAGAAATAAATTCAGTATATACCACATCTGCTCCTTGCTCCTTACACAAAGCTCTAAAAGGAGGGTCACTTACATCTTCCATTGGCGCTAATAGCAATGGAAAATCTGGTAGTTCTATATTATCAATTTTCACCATAATTTATGGCGCAAAGTTACATTTTTATTTATTTTGCAAGTGATGAAAGAGTTTATAGAATATATTAAACAATACGTTCAGCTTTCGGAAGCTGCTGAAAAGGAAATTCAAAGAACGGCATTAATAGAAAATGTTGAAAAAGGACATGTAATTTTAAAAGATGGGAGAACGTGTAAACGTGTTTATTTCTTATCAAAAGGAACAGTTCGTGTTTATTTTTATCAAAAGGGGAAAGATATAACTCATTGGATCTATCCAGATAATATGATGTTCACTTCTTGGGGAAGTTATTTGTTGAGAAAGCCCGCTTCTGAATACTTAGAAACAATAGAAGCCTCAACTCTTATTTCGTTATCCTATGATGATTGGCAAGAATTGTACCTTAAATATCCAGAATTAGAGCGATTTGGGCGTCTTGTGGTTGAGGAACAAATAGGTTTAATTGACGACTTTTATAAGGGCTATTATTTTTTAACTGCTAAAGAAAAATATGATCTGTTAATTGAGGTATATCCATCAATTATTCAACGTGCTAATCTTGGTTATATCGCGTCTATGTTAGGTATTTCTCAAGAAACCTTAAGTCGTATTCGTGGAAAATAAAAAAGGTCCTTGCAAACTACAAGAACCTTTTAAAACCCAATAATAATCGCTTAGAAAACACGAACGATATTAAACCCAAAGAACACATCTCCTTTGCTCCAATCGCCTTCTGCATTACTAATAAACCCAGGTTCGTTGGTTGATTGTGCATTAGAGAATAATAATTGAAATACGTGCCCTCCAGTTTCAATATCAACGCCCACAGTTAGTGGGTTTTTATATATAGAATTTTCATGTCTGTTAAAATTATAAACATAGTCTAAATTAAGAGACATACGTTTACTTATCTTTACTCTTCCTCCAGCTCCTAAAGCTATTTGGTTATGTTTTTGAAACGGTTCTAAAACCAAATTCTGTCTTACAAATGTTGGCGCTAACTCTAATGACAGATTGTTAGATACGCGTCTTGAAATTAATAATTGTGATGCATAGCTTAACCTGTCACCAAACTTTAAAAACGGGAAACGCTCTTTTCTAAGTTCTGAATTAATGTTAATCGTACCATAAACAGCGATATTTAAAGGAAATGTTTGCGATTGAGATTTCAGCTTTACTTTAGCAGACATTGCATAAGTCTTTCTTACAGATTCTCTGCTTATACCCAATTGTACTCCCTTCATCGCTCCATATACTAATTGAATTTTTGTATTCGCGTTATCAAACCCAAAAAATGTAGTCAACCCATCTTTTAATGTTCCAAACCTGTGCGAAACATACAAGTATAAATCACCTTTCTCTGCTATTTTAGTCGATTGTAAATTTCCAATTTTCATTGCCTTAAAAGCAGGTTGTTCATAGGTTTCTTCTTTGGCTTCAGATTCAATTTCATTAAGCAAATCCTCTTGTGCATAAAGTGTTATACCAAAACATAAAAATGTTATGTAAAATATATATTGTTTCATCTGTTTAAAATTTTATAGTTTACTGAAAATGGAGAAACAAAAAATTTCTGCACATTCAGGAATTCACATAAAAAATTTGATCATTCTGTATTGACTATAATGATAAAATTTGTTTATGCTCATTTCATTACTGTTGTTTTATAATTATTGTTTTATCAAGTTTAATTTCTTCTAATAGATCGTCATAACCTATTAGTCTGCCCTTAACTGTTATTTCTTGATTTGTTTCAAGGTTAGATAAATCTTCTATTTTTAATAGCTGGCAATATATTCCTCCCTTTAACATAACCCCCTTTTCATCTTTGGTTTCAATAGTTCCAGTAAGCTCTACAGCTTGACCGTTAAAATCAAAACTATCTCCTTTAACCGTCTCTAAAAGGTCTTTAGCTTTGCCTTTAAATATCACTACAGTTTCTTCAATAGATTCATGCGGTTTATAAACTATTTTTTTTACTAGTAAAACTGTTGTGAAAATGAGTGCTACAACACCAACTACTAACTTATTTCTTTTCGACAAGCTCATACTCTAGAGTTACAATTATTTCTTTTGCTATTTTCTTTCGAACTATCTTAGGAATATCAATATCAAAGTCTTCTGGTTTAACAACAAATCTTGAGTTTAATAGGATTTTACTATCTACCATACTAAATTTTGAAATAGTATTTATGGCTTTTTCTTTTCCTCTAATATTAAGCGTTCCTGAAAGTTTATACTCTTGTTCCTCAGATTTGATTTTGTTAAAATCAAAACCTTCAAGTGTTCCCTTGAAAGTCGCTTTAGGAAACTTGTCAGAATCCATATAATTCTCATTAAAATGCTCTTCCATTAAAGCAACTTTAAAATGAAATGACTTTACAAAAAGTAAGGCAGCGATGTCTCCTGTTTTACTATTTAAAACCACTGTTGTACTATTATTTTTAGCTTCAATAGGTTCAAAAGCTTCAACAGATGCTTTAAAATCGGTAGTGCCTGTTTTAGTAAAATATTTATTTTGTGCAGTAGTCGATATGAACCCAATCATCATCAACAGTAATATTACTCTTCTCATAGTTTCTTAGTTTATTGTTCTAATAATCCATCTGTAACCCATTTATCCATTATCTGCCTTATTTGTGGCGACAAAACTCCTTGTTGCGGCATTGGGTTGGTAGCATCATTCATACGCTGAATTAAGTTGCGTTGTTGTGCAGCTAACTTGGTGTTTTGAAAGGTTGATAAGTCAAGCCCATCACTTGGTGCTGAACCTCCATGACATGTAATACAATTATTAAACATAATTGCTTCTACATCAGATTTATAAGTAACTGTTCTGTTTAAAGGAGGTAGTGTAGATGTATCTCCTTCATCTATTATGGCAGTAGTACAGCTATTTAAAGCGAAAACCATAGCAATAACTGCTGTATATAAAATTGTTTTTTTCATGGTCTAATTTTCTACATTAATGTTTGTAATTGTTATTTCATGTGTGCCTTCAGGAGTAACAGTAATTACTTGGTCTGCATGAGTAATGTCTCCGTCTGAAATAAATCCATTTCCATCCATGTCTACTGTAACATTTACATGATATGTTCCTGGGTGTTGATACGTAAATAAATACTCTGTTTCTCCAGATGTTAAGTCCGCAAATTGAAGCACTGAATCAAAAGCAGTTGGATCTGATACAAAATAGCCGTTGTTATCTGTTAAAGCTTCTTTTGATAGGTTTACAATCATTCCTTTACCTTGAATGGTAGGATTCATTTCGATCTTCACATTTAGAATCGCCAAATATGGTTGCTGATCGATACGCCAAGGGTCTCCAGATTCAAATGATAAGTTAAACACATCATTTGTTTCAGATTGAGCTAAAAAAGAAGCAGATTGTGCTTCACTTTGCCCAGGATTTACGTATAAATTCTCTTCAACAAATCCATTTGAGAAATCCCAAGCTGGTACATTTTGAGGAAACCCAACTGCTTGTGCCGCAGTGTTTGCCAACTCCATATCATTACGTTTCCCCTTAAAGGTCATGTGTCTTGATGCGGGGGATTGAAGTCCTAATCTACTTGTATAAGCATTAAAATAAAGGCTGTCTTGCTTAAAGCGTAGCTCCATAAACATGGTGTTGGCACCTCCTTTAGCATCAACAAATCGGAAATATTTTCCGTTGCTGTTGTCAATCTTATCTAATACGAAATAGCTTATTCTATAAATGCCACTTAAAACACCACCATTTCTAGCCATAAGTGTACGTTTGCCTTTAAAATCGGCTACGTAAAAAGTGGTTAATAGGTTACCCATCGATCCTCCATCAAAAATTCCATGAATTGAAGATGGAGAGTTAGCTCTATAATCAAACGAAAACCACTCGTAATCGTCAGCAATAACTCTATTTGTTCCTGTCCATTGACCTTGCATTTTCTCTAAAAAGTCAAATCCATCTTCATTAATGTCTATTGGATTTACTTCTGTTGGCAATGTAGGAGGTGTTTCTCCTTTAGGGCCTGCAATATTCCTAATGTCTTCTGTTGAACAGCTGACAATAAAAACAACTGCAACTAACAATATAATTTGATTTAAGATTTTGTTTTTCATAGTCTTGATTTTAGTGAGTTCTTATCCATGTTTCTTTTAAGGGTTTGTTCAAAATATATGTTGTAACCTCTAGAGTATCTAGGTGAGTTTGTTCTATTGAAAGGGATTGTTTTTCTTGTTTTGTAGCTCCAGAAATGGCATCGACAAAAACCTCTTTCTTCTTTTTTAAATTTGAAAAAAAGTATTGTGGGTTTTTAGGGTCATGCCTTAAAACTGTGGTGTCATCATTATAGTAAAGAATAAGTGCTTTTAAAGAATCGTTTTCCTTTAAAACCTCATATTTAGCTCTATAAAACTTGCTGTCTACTGTCCAAATTCCGAGTAGTTGTTCTGTTTTATTATCACAAGAGACTATTATTAGTGCTAATAATACAAGTGCCTTTTTCATCCAATTACATTTTTAGCAAATGTATTTTCAATGGTTCCTAAAACTTTTGACCTATGTCAAAAACTAATTTTTGGTGTTTTTTTGATTAAAATCAAAAGTAGAAGTGATGGGTTTATTAGTTTTGTACTTCTTATTAAGAATATGACAATGTCTAATATTAAATGGCGCACCATAATAGCATTAATCCTAATGTACATAGCAATGTTTATGGATTGGGAATGGGCTTGGGGTGTTTTATTTATAACTTGGGTTATTCCAGACTTAATTAATGGAGTGACCTATTTTATAGAGCCTATTTCTAAAAAAGAAAACAAAATTCTTTATTGGGTAATCGTTTGTAGTTGGATATTAATGGCTATTTATTCTTTCTCTGTACTGTTTATAGATTACGAACAGTTCTATTACTAAATCCTATTTCTTTTTCACCTGATTGTTTTGACCTAAGTCAAAATCATACCTATTTCAGACTAGGTATTTATCCTTTTGACATAGGTCAAAAGAAAACACGTCACTTCATCTGACCTTTGTATCATAATAATTTTTAAAACAAAAAACGATGAAAAAAATAATGATTCTTGCAGCTGCTTTAATGATAAGCTTAACAACATTTGCTCAAGATAAAAAAGTGAAAATTGGTGTTTTTAGCGCTCTTCCAATTGGCGAAACAAAAGATGTTTCTAAAACAGGGTTTGGTCTAGATGCAACTTATTTATTTGAGGTTTCAGATAAGATTGATGTTGGTTTCTCAACTGGTCTTTCATTCTTTGGAGGAAAAAAAGTAACTGTTGTAAATAATGATAATTCAACAAGTGTATTGAAGTATAGTAATGCTAAGTATGTTCCTTTAACAGGTGCAGTACGTTTTAATGCAACCAATAAACTATATATTGGAGCTGACCTTGGTTATGCTATTGGTATGGGCAAAGATGTTAAAGGTGGTTTTCATTATAAACCAAGAATAGGATATCAGGTTTCTGATCTAATTGGAATAAACACTTCTTTTACAGGGCTTAAAGTAAAAGGAGGTACTTGGAAAACTATAAACTTTGGGGTTGAGTTTAACTTATAAACAACTTAACTATAAGCAAAAACCTGAGATAATACTCAGGTTTTTGTGTTCTTAATTTAAAAACATCGTACCATGGGCATGTATTCAATCAAAGCTATTTTTAAACGTTTTAAATGGAAAATATCCATAACATTTTCAATGCTAGTGATTGAAAATGTGTTTAAGGTATTACAACCCTTAGTTTTAGGGATTGCTATTAACGACCTCATCAATAAAAGTAATGATGGTTTATGGTTGTTTTGTATATTATATAGTGCTAGTTTTTTAATTGGTGTTATTAGACGTTACTACGACACTAGAGCTTATACCTCAATATACACAGTAATTGCTTCAGAGGTAGCTGCTATACAAAATCAAAAAAACATCTCAGTGTCAACAATTGCAGCCAGAAGCTCTTTAATTAAAGAACTTGTCGACTTTTTTGAGTACGATGTTACACAAGCATTTACATCTTTAATAAGTGTGGTTGGCGCATTAGTCATGCTCGCTCTTTTTGATTGGTGGATCTTTGGAGCTTGTCTTATAACCATTCTGCTAATATTTATAATCTATATGCTTAGCAATAAAAAAATATACGACTATAATATTGGACTGAATGATGAACTGGAACATCGTATTACAGTACTTGAAACGAGAGAACAATTAGGAATAGTAAAGCACTTTAGAAACATTGCAAGATGGATGGTTAAAATGTCGGATCTGGAAACGCTAAATTTTGGAATCATCGAAATATTGTTGTTTGTGTTAGCTATTTTTGCGCTTTACGTTTCTGCAAGTGCAGTAAATGCTACCGCAGGTGGAATTTTTTCAATTATTACTTATATCTTAGAGTTTTCAAATGGTATTTTTATGTTGCCAATCGTCTTTCAACAACTCATTAGGCTACAAGAAATAAGTGCCAGATTAAAAACTATATAACATGAAGAAATGGAAAACAATGTTAGCTCTTGCACTAATGATCTTTGCGATCTATTTTGACTGGAGTTGGTTTTGGGCACTTTTCATTTTATTAGGGTTAATACATGTTATTAGAAGTGGAGAAATTCACTTTGTTGAAGCTGTAAAAAAGGTAGAAACACCTAGACTTTATTGGTCTATGATCATTATTTGGTGCTTTTTAGCTCTTTATTCTATTCTTAGTTATTTAAACATTTTGACTTAGGTCAAAGGAAAGCATCTATGATATTTTGAAATTTGCTTCATAAAACAAATTAAAAATGAAGTTTTTAGTAAGATCTCTTTTTTTATTAATGGTTATTATAACCTTTAACGCCTGTGCTCAAAAAAACACCATTGTAGGTGTTTGGGAGGTTAAAACCGACCTTTATCAAGCGACTTATGAAATAGTTGAACATAAAGATGCGTTTTTTGGAAAAATACACTACTACAACGACGGTATTACAGAGTATAAAGGTGACAACAAAAAGGAAGACTATTTTTTAACTGATGTAGTTTTAAAAGACGGTAAGTATGTTAATGGAAAAATGTACATGCCTGATGGTTCTTTTTATCATGTTATTTTCACTTTAAAAGACACCGAAACCTTGGAGGTATTAATGACAGTTGAAGGAGCCCCTTACAAAGAAACTTGGAAACGTCAAATCCCTAATTAATGTATTATGAGCAATTCAAAACTTTTTATATACAGTTTACTAATTATTGCTGTTCTTGCTGGTGCAGCACATTTAGCTACAAATTTTTTAGACCTTAAAGTATTCTATTCTGAAACTGTTGAGTACTGGTTCTACATCGTTAATGATCTGAGTTTGGTTTATATCATCATTCCTTTCTTCTTTATAGAAATAATCAGGTATGCAGTTATTAAAAAACTTGGAAAGGATGTTATACTCGATTCTATTGCCAATGTTGTGACTTTTGGTGCTTTTATAGTTATTGAATACATTTTAGCATTATTAGCAGTTGTAAAATTATATTATTGGGTGCATTATAATTTTAGTTTAGAGCATTTACCATTAAATATCGTAACCATTTTTACTGCAATTTTATTAGCCGATTTTGCCTACTATTGGGATCACAGAATGATGCATCGCATAGGAATTGGTTGGGCAACACATACAGTACATCATAGCTCAGAGCATTTTAATATGTCTGTTGCTTATCGATTTGGCCCTTTAGATGCTGTATTTCCAATTCTATTTTCATTGCCAATTGTAATGCTGGGATTTGATCCATTATTAGTATTGTTAGCCGAGGTTTTTGTTCAGGTGTTTCAAACATTATTACATACTGAGATCATTAAAAAACTTCCAAAACCAATCGAGTTGATCTTTAATACACCGTCACACCACAGAGTACATCATGGCTCTAACAGACAGTATTGGGATAAGAATTATGCGGGCATCCTGATAATTTGGGATAGAATGTTAGGCACATTTGAACCTGAAGTGGAGACTGTTCGCTATGGAATTTCCGAACCTTTAAACAGTGTCAATCCTATTAAAGTATTCTTTCACGGAATCTCAAGATTAGGGAGAAAACTTAGCCAAACAAAAGGTATTATTAATAAATTTAAAGTATTGATAAAACCACCAGATTGGACACCATCTAAATAAAATATTATGAAAAAAATGATGCATGCACTTCCTGTAGAGGCATATACCTCACAAGAGTGGTTAGATATAGAGTTAAAATACCTGTTTAGTACTACATGGCAATTTGCAGGATTTGTAGAAGATGTTGCAAACCCTGGAGACTATATAAGCGTACAGGCTGGACTTAACAATATTTTTATTATTAAAGGGCGTGATCATCGTTTAAGAGCTTTTCATAATATCTGTAGACATAGAGGTACACAATTGCTAAGAGCTGTTGGTAAAACTCAAAAAGCCATTACCTGTCCTTACCACGATTGGACCTATGATTTAGAAGGAAACCTAATAAGTGTTCCAAAAAAAGAGTCTGAGTTTCCTAATTTAAAAGGCGAATTACATAAATGCGACTTGAATCTTCATGAAGCTTCTGTCGATATTTTTAAAGGTATGTTGTTTGTACATCCAGAAAAAGACGCGCCAAGCATCATGGACTTCTTTGGCGAAGTAGAACCCTATTTAGGACCTCATAAAGTAGAAGAGTTAATCGAATACAGAAGTAAAAATGGAGAACCATTTTACACTGAAGAAATTAAAGCAAACTGGAAAATTGTTGTAGAAAACTATATCGATCATTATCATTTAGCACATTTACATGAAGGTACTTTAAATATGTATGATCACGCTAAAGCAGAATTTGGTTGGGCTGGACCTCATTATTGGTTTTACGAACCATTGGTAGAAGATTTTTTGAATGATGTAGAAAATGCAGCACCTTATCCGTTAATCGATTCTGTACCAAGAGATCAAATTGGTGCTTATGTTCCATGGTTATTCCCAAATATCGGAATTACAGAAAGCGAAAGTGCTTGGAATACCTTCCATGTGTTGCCTTTAGCGCCAGACAGAACTTTAGTTACTATTAGGTCTAAAACAATGAACGTTAGCGAATGGGAATATACCAAACAATACTCTAAATCTGCACTTAGCAAGGTTTGGACTAAATATGGCAATAAAGGAAAATATGAAGGCGATAAAAACGACCCTATGGCAAGTGGCGATTTTATGTTAGAAGATATTTATGCTTGTGAACAACAACAAAAATCATTACAGTCGCCCTACTTTAGTGTTGGTGCTCAAGCTGAAAAAGGCGAGTATGCTATTCAGCGCTTTCAAGAAGAGGTAAAAAAATGGATTGAAAAACATCAATAATATGAGTGAATTCTATCCATTACAAGTACTCAATATTAAAAAAGAAACAGAAGATGCTGTATCTATCACCTTTGACATTCCTCAAGAGTTATATAGCAAATTCATTTATAAACCTGGGCAGTACCTTACTTTACGTTTTCATTTAAACGGAAAAGAAGTTAGACGCTCGTACTCTTTGTGTAGTTCTCCTTTTTTAGAAGAATACCCAAAAATTGCTGTGAAACGCGTTAAAAATGGTTTAGTTTCTAATCATATAAATGATACTGTAAAGGTTGGTGATTCTATTGATATTATGCTGCCTGAGGGTCGTTTTTATGCTGACGTTAAAGAAACCAATTATAAAACATATTACCTGTTTTGTGCAGGAAGTGGCATTACACCTATTCTCTCAATACTTAAATCTGTTTTACACACAGAAGCGAGAAGTTTTGTTTATATGATCTATGGTAATAGGCATCAAGAGTCTATTATGTTCAATGATGAATTATCTGCATTACAAGAACAATACAAAGATCGCTTTGTATTAATACATACTCTTAGCAGACCTAATAGTTCTTGGAGTGACTTATGGAAAACCAAAAATGATTATAGCTACAAAAAAGGACGAGTAGATACCAAAATGGTGGAATGGTTTATAAACGAATTCCCTCCATATGCTCAAAATGCAGAATACTATATTTGCGGTCCAGGAACCATGATAGAAAATACAAAAACTGCATTAAAAGGTATTGACGTGCCTAATACTAGAATCTTTACTGAAAGTTTTGGAGGTGCAATAGAAGATGCATCTGTAAAAGGTTTTAAAAACGCCAAACTTATTGCTCATTTAAACAATCAAAGAGTAGAGTTAACCATTCCTGAAGGAAAAACTATTTTAAGAGCCTTAATTGATAAAGGGCAAAACCCTCCTTATTCTTGTGAAGGTGGCGTATGTTCAACTTGTGTTTGTAAACTTAAACAAGGAGAAGTCCATATGAAAAAGAACCTTTCTTTAGATGACAAAGAGGTTAAACAAGGGAACATTTTAAGTTGCCAAAGCATTCCATTATCAGAAATTATAGAGGTAGAATATCTAAAATAGATGTTTCTATTTTACACTAAACTTGAAAGTCTAATGATAAAATTCATTAGGCTTTTTTTTATCTATTCCTTTTTGATGTAAGTCAAAGGAAAAGCTCCCAATTCAGAGGATATTTGTAGTATAAATTTATGATAAGAAGCGCTCTTATCTTTTATAAAAACATTTAAAACTTATATCATGAAAACAATAAAATTAACCTTAGTAGTTGTAGCAATTTTAGTAAGCAACTTATCATTACACGCTCAATATAAACAAGAAGAAATTCGGTATGCAATTGAGCTCGCTGATAATGAATACAAAGATCTTATTAGATACAATATGAACTTCACTAAAAAAGAATCAGACGCATTTTGGCCAATACTAAATGAGTATTTAAATAAGCGTGATGAAATCTTTAATAAAGAAGTAAATATGTTCTTGAAAGACTATACAAAACTTAATAACGAACAAGCTAAAGACTTTCTAAACAAGCTACTTAAATACGACGACCAAATGGATCGCTTACAAAAGAAGTATTTTAGAAAGATTATGAAGGTGCTTCCTGCAAAGAAGTTCTTGCGTTTCAACCAGATCGACAATTTTATTGAAACCGCTAGAGACTTCAAATTATCTTACGATTTGCCTTTAGTTAAAGGGTAATTCTACTGTTAATTCCTTAAATTTAAGAGTCATGAAAGTCTATTTAATAAAAGCTTCCGCTGGAAGCGAATACTCAAAATATAAAGCCGAAACTGGTGGTCCACCTCAAAATATTTTTTCGGCTGCAGCGACAACGCCTAGTTATGTAGAGATTGAAATGTGTGATGAGACTATTGGCATGAAAACCAATTTTAATTCTGATGCAGATATTGTTGCCATTTTTATGTCAACTCCAGATGCTTTGCGTGCCTATGAAATAGCTGATAAATTTAAAGCTCAAGGTAAAACTATTGTGCTTGGAGGTTTACATACTCATTTTATGCAAGCAGAAGCTAATAAGCATGCTGATGCTATTTTACTTGGTGAAATTGAAGGTATTTGGGAAGAGTTGCTAGAAGATTATCAAAAAGGAACTTTAAAGAAAAGCTATCAGAGAGATACTGTTTTCGATCTAAAAGATCTTAAGCCCTATCCAACACATATTATTCATCCTGAACGCTATGATTATACGTGGTCTGTAGTAGTGTCTAGAGGTTGTCCGTTTAAATGCGATTTCTGTTTAGTACATAAATTCTTTAAAAAGTATCAATTACGTCCAATAGAAAACATTGTTAGTGAGCTTAAAGCCTTAAAAGAAATAGGTGTTGAGTGGGTAGAATTACACTCAGATAACTTAACTCAGGATAAAGAATATGCAATAGCGTTATTTGAAGCTTTAGCGCCACTAAAAATGAACTTTTTTGGAGAAACAACAATCATGATTGCAAGAGATGAACGTTTGCTAGCTGCGGCTCAAAAAGCAGGAGTTAAAATGTTGTTGTTTGGTATAGAAACGCCAAGTGAAAAAGCCTTAAAAGATCAAGGAAAAGCGTTTGTAAAACCAAACAAGATCAAAGAGTACGTAAAAATCGTTAAAAGCTACGGTATTGAAGTTGTTGGAGATTTCCTGTTTGGTTTTGACGCGCACGATACTAATATATTTCAGGAAACATTAGACTTTGTTAGAGATATAAAAGCAGATAAAATATATCCTCACTTAATGATTCCTTTTCCTGGGTCTGACACCTATAAACGATTAGATGATAAAGGTAGAATTTTAACAAAGGATTGGTCTAAATACGAAGGAAGTAATGCAGTCTATCAGCCAAAATTAATGTCTCCTAAAGAGCTGGAAGAAGGGCTTTGGTGGTTTTGGTATGAAAATGCAAGCTTTATGGATAAAGTAAAATATATGTTTAGCTAACACGAGCGACGAGAAATCTCATCTTGTTTTACATTTTTAACATAAATAATGAGATTCCTCTTCGTTCCTCGTTCGGAATGACAATAACAATAACAAAAAAAAGAAATTATGAATATTTGGTTTTATATAGGAATTGGTTTAATACTTTGGGTATTGTATGATTTGTATTATGGTGTTACATGGACACATAAACCTATTTACAGAAAGTATGAACCAACTACGTATTGGGTGGTAACTTTAATTTGGATTGCTGTTGCAGTAACCACAACCTTAGCTGGTTTGGGTATGTTTTAGTGGTTAGTATACATCTTGGTTTTGTAAGAAAATTTAGTTACTTTGTTTAACTGTCGATAAACTTTAACCTGTGTTGAACTTGTCTCAGTATCTAAACTGAATTTATCTTCGCGTTGTAAGCAATTTGACCAATCAAAATGGAAAACGAAGAAATAACAAAAATACAACCAAATATAATTATTGGAGAAGATTATGATGGTTGGATTAATCTGACTGCTTGGAAAGGGTTCGAAAGTCGAAATGGATTTTATGGCTTAAAAGATTCTGACAAGAAATCAGACGGAATCATTAAAGCACATATAATTGGAGAATCTGTTGACTATGTTCACGTCTTATCGCAATCTCAATTCAATGCAATTAAATTCTTAAAAGAAAACTCTGAAAAAGTCCGTGACTCTTTATTAAATGGGCTTTTGGAAGATTATCCAAATGCTAAAGATATTTACGAAGATTTAATGCCTAAAATAAACACAACAGCTGACTATAAAGATAATCTTGGAGTTGCATTTATTCACATTATGGATAGCGAAAAAGATAATCACGCATACATTGGATTCGAATTAGGCTGTTCTTGGGATGATGAACACGGGGTTGGAGTTATGATGCATAAAGACAGGGTGGTGAATATAGGGCTTGCAGAGGAATCGTTTAACCACTGGAATTGTTACCACGATAATGGAACTGCAGAATACGAACAGAATAAATGGGAAAAGACAAATAGAATAATAAAGGAACACCAAAAAAAGTGGTGGGAGTTTTGGAAATAAAAACTGCTTACAACATTGGCTATAAGTAATTACTTGTTCTCACCCACTCTGAACTGAATCTCCCTAAAAACATCCCATAAAACACCATAAAAAGCCACTCAAATTGAGTGGCTTTTTATTTTTATAGCTTCTTATCTGTTTTAAAACGTTACTTCAGCTTCAATAACTTTATCGCCTCGTTTAACTTTTACCGTAGTAGTATTACCCTTTTCAAATTTAGATAATGCTTTCATATAGCCCATCATATCTTCAACCACATGCTCTCCTAATTGAATAACCACATCGCCTTTTTGTAGTCCTGCTTTTTGTGCTGGTTTATCTTCACTAACACCATCAATACGCATTCCTTTTTCTGTATACATATAATCTGGTACAACACCCAATGTTACCTTAAATCTTGGTGTGTCGCTTTCATCGCTTTTAGTTTTTCTAAATGCTAATTCGCCATTATCATCTAGATCTGTAATAATTGTGTAAATGTAGTTTGAGATCAATTCCATCCCTGCATAGTTCAGTTTATCATGATCATCACTTGGTCTGTGATAATCTTCATGCTGACCTGTAAAGAAATGCAATACTGGAATATCATTTAAATAAAACGACGTGTGGTCTGATGGTCCTACTCCAGACTCGTGCTCTACAATCTTAAACTTATCATTGTTAGATGTAATTGTTTGCTTAAAAATTGGTGACGTTCCTGTGCCGTAAACCGCTAAAGTACTATCAGCTTTTAAACGACCAACCATATCCATATTCATCATATAATTAATAGACTCAACAGGAAGCGTCGTATTTTTTACAAAGTAATTAGATCCTAATAAACCCATTTCTTCACCAGAAAAAGCCATGAATAAGTAATTATTATTCTTGTTGGTTTCTTTAAGTTTTGAAGCAAGATTTAGCATAACCGCTACACCACTTGCATTGTCGTCTGCTCCATTATGGATTTGTTTTTCTTCGCCTCTATATAATGATCCATTCTCTCCATATCCTAAATGATCATAGTGAGCACCAATAATTATGGTTCTTTCAGCTTTGTTGTCTAAGTATCCTAAAATGTTTCGCCCTGTAATAGCACCTTCACCTTCTTCAAATGTTGCTTGAGAGTGTGGATCTTTTTTAGGTGTAAATGTGAAGTCCTGATAAAATCCGTCAGTTCCTTTTCCTACTAACCCAAGTGATTTAAATCTTTTAGCAATATACTCTGCCGCAAGCCTTTCGCCTTCGGTTCCTGTAGCGCGTCCTTCTAACTTATCATCTGCTAAAAAAACAACGTCTTCTTTAATTTTATTTTCTGGAACATATTCATTTTTACACGCAACAAGCGTTAAAAAAAATACTATTAACGATATTTGTTTCATTATAATAATTTTACATTTGCTCAAAATTAACAATTATCCCATCATGAAGTACGTATTTTCCCTATTATTTTTAATGCTATTCTTAGCTTGTAAAACCGAAAAAAAAGAGGCTACTCCTGAGACCAAAACCGAAGACGCTACTTCTGGAGCTACCAATACAAAAACATTAATCTATCCTGAGGAAAAACACTTCAAATCGATAAAACAGATTACGTTTGGTGGTGATAATGCAGAAGCTTACTGGAGTTTTGATGATAAGCAATTAGTGTTTCAATCGAACAATAAAGATTGGGGAGTAGAATGCGACCAGATGTTCTTGATGAATGCAGATGAAACTTTTTATGATAAAAAACCGCCAATGATAAGTACTGGTTTAGGAAGAACTACTTGTGCTTATTTTTTACCAGATAATAAAAGTTGGGTTTACGGATCTACTCATTTAGGTGGCGAAGAGTGTCCTCCTGCACCATTAAGACGTGAAGGTAAATATGTTTGGCCAATTTATCCTAGCTATGACATTTTTGTAGCAGATCTAGAAGGAAATATTACAGCGCAATTAACTACAGAACCTGGATATGATGCTGAGGCAACAGTATCTCCTAAAGGTGATAAGATCGTGTTTACCTCAATGAGAACTGGCGATCTAGAGTTATTTACAATGAATATTGATGGAACAGATGTAAAGCAAATTACTTACGAATTAGGTTATGATGGTGGTGCTTTCTTTTCACCTGATGGAAGCAAATTAATCTTCCGTTCATCACGCCCTAAAACTGAAGAAGAAATAAAAGAATATAAAGATCTTTTAGCTGAGGGGTTAGTTCAACCAACAGAAATGGAGCTTTACATTTGTAATGCTGATGGAAGTGATCTTAGACAATTAACTAATCTAGGTAACGCTAACTGGAGTCCGTTTTTTCATCCTAGTGGAGAAAAGATCTTATTCTCATCAAACTTTGAGTCTGAAAGAGGGTTTCCTTTTAACTTATACATGATCGATATTGATGGAAAGAACCTAACGCGTATTACACATAGTGAAACATTTGATGCGTTTCCAGTATTTTCAAATGACGGAAAGAAGTTGATCTTCTCTTCTAATAGAAATAATGGTGGCGGTCATGATACCAACTTGTTTATCGCAGAGTGGCAAGACTAACTAGATACATTATATAAAAAAGGGAGCTAATTAGCTCCTTTTTTTTATTGATTGCTGGTATTCTTATTAGTGTTTATTTCCTAATCTATCTCTTTCATCTACAGATGAAGAACGTTCGTTTGTAGATAGTTTTGTGTTACCAAATTTATATCTAAATCCAAGGCGGAAATAGCGGTCATCTAAGTCTTTATAACTAGTGTTTCTTTGGTAGTTTGGATTTCCGGGTTCAAATAATTCGGTTACTACAAAAAAGTTTTGTTCATTAAACAAATCTGATAAAGACAAGGATAATATTCCTTTTCCTTTAAACATTGATTTTTTTATGGCTAGCTCAGAAAATATAGTTGTATCTACATCTTGTAATCCCTGTACATTTTTATGTATATAGGTAATATTAAAATTAACGGTTAGGCTGTTATCTTTAAGAAATGAAAAATTATTCTGAAAGATGCTGTAATTAGACCATCTGCCTTTGTTAAATGTATTGTTAAACAAGGTCGCATTATCCTCATATTTATAAAAAGAGGTTCCCAAATAAACGTTCCAACGCTTTACAACATCAAAATAAGCTTCCAGGTCTAAACCTATTTCTTCGGTATGGTTAATATTTACAGAGGTGTAGGCAATATTGTTATTTACATTGTCTTGAAAAGGAATCTCAAAAATATTGTTCTTATACTTTTTATAATACGTACTTATTTCAAATACATTACCAATAGAAATTCCTAATTTATAATTATCTGTAAAGTAAGGCTTCAATTCAGGATTTCCATTAACATAAGTATTATCATTCAGGTAATATCTAAAAGGGTTTAACTCACTATAATTTGGGCGTTTTATACTACGCTTATAGTTTACGTAGATATTTACCTTTTCAGAAACTTGATGTCCTAAATTAAATGTTGGAAACCATTCTAAATAATCTTGTTTATTTGTTTCGTTGGTTGATTGAGAAACACCTTCAATATTTGTTTGTTCTAACCTTATCCCAGTACTTAAATTCCATTTTTCCCAACTCTTATCATAACTTATGTAACCTGCATATACCTTTTCGTCGTATTTAAAAAAGTCTGTATTAGATCCATTTAGAGTTTCTGTTCCTGAAACAATATCGAAATGATCTATACCACTACTTGTTTCTACATTAGAGATTTTAGCGCCTATTTCAAAATTAGAAGAATCATCAATAGGTGTGGTAAAATCTATTTGAGATGTAATAATCTCGGTTTCTTGGTCAGATCGTGTTCTAAACGTATTATTTAAAAGCAGTGAACTATTTCCTGAAAAATAATCGGTTGCAACATTTTGGTTTCTTCTGTAGTCATAAGTTGTATAATGCGTATTCACTAATAACCGTGCTCCTTTTTCAAACCTTTGAATAAAGTCAACATCAAACCCTAAATTGTCCTTTTTGTCTTTCGATAAGTTAAACGAATTGAACCTGGACAATGCCAAATCTCCTCCTGGAGAAACATCGGTATCACTTTTAGTGTTCCTTTTATAGTAAGGTAAAAATTGGGTGTTTGCTGAAAGTATAAGTGTGCTTTTATCTGTAAGATCCCAATCAAAATTAGCGCTAAAATTATGTGTTTCAGACCATGTGTTTCTATCTACAAAGCTTTTCCAAAACTCTGCAGGAAACTGGATTGTTTCATCATCTTCTCTGTTTACCTTTCTCTTGTTATAACTATAGTTCGCAAAAAAGCTAATGTTCTTCCCTTTAAAGTAATTGGTCATACCGTGGTTTGTTTTAAAAAACACACCTTGTGTAGCATTACTAAAAACACTTCCATTATATCCAGAAACCAGATTCTTAGACATAACAATATTTAAAACCACACCACTTTCTGCATCATATCTTGCAGGAGGGTTGGTAATTACCTCAACAGATTTAATATTACTTGCTGAAGTGCCTTGTAGTAGTTCTACAATTTCAGAGGAAGATATATGTACGCGCCTGTCGTTTATATACACAATAGGCGTTGAACCTTTAACTGTTATAGATTGATCTAATACCAATACGCCTGGAGTATTTTGAAGAACATCCATTAAGTTGCCTTCACTTAATGCAGACTTTTCTACATTAAACACCAATCTGTCTGTCTCTCGTTTTAAAGTTGGCTTTCGGTAAACCAGCTCTACTTCAGATAATGCCTCAACCGATTCTTTTAAAATAATTGTTGGTAGCTCAAGATTGTTTGTAACGGTTATATTTTTAATATTATCTTCATAACTAATAAAACTGGCTTTTAAAATATAAGAGCCCGTAGAAAGTTCATTTAATACAAATTTCCCATCTTCATCTGATGTGGTTCCGGAAACAATTGTTGAATCTTGACTTTTAAGAATTAATATGTTGGAATATGCGATAGGAATACCACCTTCATCCTTTATATCACCTGAAACCGTAAAGGTTTGGGACCAAAGTATTGAAGTGCAAAAAAAAAGTAGTATTACATAAAAATCCCTCGTAATCACTGTAAATTTGGCATTACCGTCGCAAACATATAACTTTAAATTAATATTTAATTACGGAAAAACCGTAAAGGATAGGTAATTGTTGATGAAAAATACAAAAATTATTTTGTTTACTTTTGCGCTTTGGTAAAAAGCCATCAAAAAGATTAGATGAAAAAGATTAGAAACTTTTGCATTATTGCACATATAGATCACGGAAAAAGTACATTGGCAGATCGTCTGCTAGATTATACTGGCTCTGTAACAGAACGTGAAAAACAAGACCAGCTTCTTGATAGTATGGATCTTGAAAGAGAGCGCGGTATTACCATAAAGTCGCATGCCATACAAATGGAGTATACTTATAAAGGTGAAGAATATATACTTAACCTTATTGATACACCTGGTCATGTTGATTTTTCATATGAAGTTTCTCGATCTATCGCAGCTTGCGAAGGTGCGCTTCTTATTGTAGATGCTGCCCAAAGCATACAGGCGCAAACCATATCTAATCTATATTTAGCATTAGATAATGACCTCGAGATTATCCCTGTGCTAAATAAAGTAGACCTTCCTAGCGCAAATCCTGAGGAAGTGACCGATGATATTGTGGATCTGCTTGGATGTGACCCTGAAGAAGTTATTCACGCAAGCGGTAAAACAGGCTTTGGTGTAGATAATATTTTAGAAGCTGTTATAGAGCGCATCCCTGCTCCTGCTGGTGAGCCTGACGAACCCTTACAGGCCTTGATTTTTGATTCGGTATATAACCCATTTAGAGGTGTTGAAACTTACTTTAGAGTTATTAACGGGTCTATAAGAAAGAACCAACAAATTAAATTTCTAGCCACTGGTAAATCGTATTATGCTGATGAGGTTGGTACACTTAAACTCAATCAGGTTGTAAAACAGGAGATTAAAACTGGAGATGTTGGGTATTTAATTACAGGTATTAAAGACGCTCGCGAAGTAAAAGTAGGAGACACTATTACAGATGCTAAAAACCCAACTACCAATGCTATTGAAGGATTTGAAGATGTGAAACCGATGGTATTTGCAGGGATTTATCCTGTAGATACTGAAGATTATGAAGAGCTTAGAGCCTCAATGGAGAAACTACAGTTAAATGATGCCTCTTTGGTGTTTGCTCCAGAAAGTTCTGCAGCCTTAGGATTTGGTTTTCGTTGTGGTTTCTTAGGAATGTTGCACCTTGAAATTATTCAGGAACGCTTAGAACGCGAATTTAACATGACGGTTATTACAACAGTTCCTAACGTTAGTTATCACGCCTTCACAAAAAAGAATCCTGATGAGATTATTATAGTTAATAACCCAACCGATCTTCCAGACCCTTCTGGTTTAGACCGTGTTGAAGAACCTTATATAAAAGCAACTATCATAACAAAATCTGATTTTGTAGGTAATGTGATGTCGCTTTGTATAGAAAAACGAGGACAGATAACCAACCAAACATATTTAACGACTGAAAGAGTTGAATTGACGTTTGATATGCCTTTAGCAGAAATTGTTTTTGACTTTTACGATCGTTTAAAAACTGTGTCTAAAGGATATGCTTCGTTCGATTACCACCCAATTGGAATGCGTACATCAAAACTGGTTAGAGTTGATATTTTACTTAATGCTAATCAGGTAGATGCGCTTTCTGCTTTAGTACATGCCGATAATGCATACACCATTGGTAAAAAGATGTGTGAGAAATTAAAAGAGTTAATTCCGCGTCAACAATTCGATATTCCTGTGCAAGCGGCCATTGGAGCAAAGATTATTTCAAGAGAAACTATTAAAGCGCTTCGTAAAGATGTAACGGCTAAATGTTATGGAGGTGATATTTCGCGTAAGCGTAAACTTCTTGAAAAGCAAAAGAAAGGTAAAAAACGTATGCGTCAAGTGGGGAATGTAGAAATACCTCAACAAGCGTTTATGGCAGTTTTAAAGCTAAACGACTAAATTTGTTTAACATATAGAATTCAAGAACCGAAGTAAATGCTTCGGTTTTTTTTGTAATTTACAATATGTTATGGTTTTCAAAAACGCTTATAAGTTTACTTAGCATCATGTTTTCTGTGGTTTGTTTTTCACAAAACTACAGCAATATATCTACTGATAGTATACTAGCACTTGCTAAATCATACTCCAAAACCAATAACGATAGTGCTCTATATTTTGCTGATATAGCACATAAAAACGCTTTGAAAACAACTGTTCTTGATGATATTGCTAATACAGCTTATCATAAATCAACCTATTTAATCGCCAAAAAGAAATTTGACGATGCGCTTGGTTTGTTACAATTTAATCTAGATAACGCCAATTCACTATCGACAAAGCAAGTTGGTAATACCTATTTAAATCTAGGTGCTATTTATTATTTAAAAGAAGAATGGGATGTGGCATTAGAACATTACTTTAATGCTATTTCATATTTCGAACCTATTAATTATAAACGAGGATTAGCCAAAGCTAACTTACAAATTGGTGTTATTTATGAAAAAAGAAATCAAATGGAGGTGGCTAATTTCTTTTATGATAAGTCACTGTCATTTACCCCTTCTAATAACTCCAATCATTCTAGTGAAAATCTACCATCAGAGATTTCTTTTGAGCGAAAAATAGAAATGTCATTAAAAATGTTAGAAAGTATTAGAGAAAAAGACAATCCTAAACTAGCCTCAATTGTACATTATAATTTGTCTATGGCTTATACAGGGCTTAATCAACACCAAAAAGCTATTGAAGCTGCATCTCGCTCCCTCAACATTAAAAAGAAGATTGGATTTGAAGAAAATTTAGATGTCAATTATGCTTTGATAGGTAAAGCGTTTTTAAGGCTAAGAAATTATTCACAAGCGTTTATTTATCTTGAAAAAGCTCAAAATATTTCAACCAAAAGACATCTAAAAACAAATATTTACAACTATTTAATTGAAGGCTATTCAAACTCGGGAAACTATAAAAAGGCTTTAGCGCTCTCTAATGAATTTAGTGCTTTTAAAGACTCTATTAATACTATGAAAGAGAATGAACGTATTGCAGAAATAACTGCAAAATACGAGCATGAAAAGCAAGAGAAAGAGATCTTGAGGCTCCAGCAAGAAAATCAGGAAAAAGAACTAGCTATCGCTTATGAAAGTACGAATCGTTGGCGCTTTGCTTTAATAAGCCTTGTATTATTATCCTTGTTGATATGGTTTATAAGCCTATACCGTAATTCATTAAGGCATAATAGAGAAATTAAAGCCGAAAAAGAACTTATTGCTCAAAAAGTAGAGCGTACTTATGTGATTTTAAACAACAAAACTAAGGTATATTTAGATGAGCTGAACTACATTCAGTCTGATGGTAATTATCTGTCTTTTTTTATAAACGATGCTACAATAATTGATCGTAATAGGTTAAAAGTTATGCTTGACCAACTACCTCCTAACTTTGTAAGAGTACATCGATCATTTATTGTAAATACCAACCTAATTACTTCTATAAACAGTACATCTTTACTTTTAAATAGAACAATTACCATTCCTGTTTCCAGAACATTTAAGTCAAATATTTCTCAGTTTAAATAGTCAGTTATCACGTTTTTTATGGTGATTGTCACATTTAGTTGAGTTAAAAGGGGTAATCGTATTAACTTTAATAGTGCTATTAATCTCATTCGTTATGAAATCAAAATTACTTGTCGTTATTACCCTTTTTAGTGTTATTCAACTTTTTTCACAAACAGATGGTTGGTATCAAATAGATAAACCGCA
>JASBUG010000004.1 GCA_030148025.1 Flavobacteriaceae bacterium
AATAAGATGTCAAGATTAAAGAAAATATTAAAATGGACATTATTAACAATTCTAGGATTAGTAATTGTACTCTTTGCTTTCGGATATTGGTTTTTGAGCCTTATACGAAGTTCTGATGATCAACTTGATATAAGTACTACAGTAACTCAAACACTCCCATACTTGAGTGAAAACCCTTTGCCAAAGCGAGGAAAGATCTTAACGATAGTAACCAGCACTGATATAATGGGAGAAAGCAAAAAAAAGACAGGATACGAGCTTACAGAACTTTCTCGTGCTTACTATGTTTTTCTGGCTAATGGTTTTGAAGTAGATGTGGCAAGTCCCAAGGGAGGAAATCCACCAGTAATCATTGATGACGAAGATATGGGTGTTTACGATTATGCCTTTCTAAATGATTCTATTGCCCAACAAAAAGTTGAGAACACCATCCCTCTTTCTAATATAGACGCTACTAACTACAACGCTGTTTATTTTGTTGGTGGAAAAGGAGCAATGTATGATTTTCCTAACAATAAGGATATTCAATCTATAGTAAGTAATTATTATCAATCTGGTAAAGTAATTGGTGCAGTTTGTCATGGACCTGCCGCTTTAGTCAATGTTACTGTTGATGGAGGGCAACATATACTGAAAGGTAAATATGTAAGTAGTTTTACCAACGAGGAAGAACTATTTCTTATACCTGATGCCGAAGATGTTTTCCCTTTTCTTTTACAAGATAAATTGATAGAAAATGGGGCAATCTTCAATGAAGGATCTATGTATATGGAAAAAGTGACTCACGATGAAAATATTATTACTGGGCAAAACCCTTGGTCAACTTGGAAAGTTGCCGAAACCATGATCAAGCAGATGGGCTATGAACCAAAAAAGCGAGTTATCACTCCAGAAGAAAATGCCATTAAAGTATTGAAAAGTTTTGAAGATCAGGGTTATGAAGCCGCAAAAGAATTGATTACTAAAATGGCTAATAATAGTCTGGAATTGAATCGAGAATTGCTTGCTGTGCATAGCATGGTTGCAGCAATGCAATGGAATGTAGCTAGATCATCTAGATTGATAGGCTTATTAAGATATGCTAAAAAGGCCTATTAAATTATTAAGAAATGGGTTATTCCTTTACTATTTAAACATTATGGAGATATGAAAAAATACGCAATTACTTTCAGCATTTTACTATACGCTATAGCAGTTCCTTATCTGGAAATAAACAATACACATGTGTTTAACCCAGACTGGACACCACATGTACGTATTCATGAAGTTTGGCAGTTGCTAACAAATTCTACAATTGGTTTGTTGTGTTTGTGTCTGGTTTGGTTTAAAAATGATACCAAACTAAGCGCTGTTTTGAGTTTGTTGATTACAGGAGGGTTTTTATTGGCATTTATTTTAAAAGACTACTATGGTGGTTCTATGAAATACCTGGACGGAAGCGAGAAAACACTTTTAGGGATTAACATTGGAGTTTTAGGGTTTGGGGTGGCCTTTATATTATTGTTATATAGCTTATTGATTAATAAATTGATCAAAACAAAAAACACCTAAATTGTATTTAAAGAGAGTTAAGTTAATCTAATGGAAAACATTGTAAATAATCTATCATAATGAAAAAAACAATCATACTATTATCTTTTCTTTGTCTTTCATTTACAGGTATAGCTCAAAATGAAAGTAATTGGAGGCTAGTTTATCACAATGATAAAGATGGAAATACTATTGAAGGGGAAATTGAGAATCTGATTAAAGCAGTAAGAAATGGTAAAACCATTCGAATTTATTGGTCATCACAAAGAAAAAACGATAAAACAAAAAAGGTTGAGCATCTTACAGAAGCTAAATTCTTGACTATTCTTAGTGATACAATAGTTTTCGCGCAAATCGATCCAATAATAGGACAAATTCCTGATTATGATGCACAAATGGTGAGGCTTAACGAAAATCTTGAATGGTTTTTAATTGCTGCGACCAATGGAAAATCGGATACAATGGTACGGAATACTATCACTGGTGAAATAATTGGACACAGTTTGATACCTTTTGAACTAAAATGGTTTATTAAAAAGTAAACTGTTATGATATTCAGACAAGCAACAAAAACCGATGTTCAAGCAATTGTAAAAATGCTTGCTGACGATGAATTGGGAAAAACAAGAGAAAACTTTCAAACACCTTTACCTGACGAATACTATACTGCATTTGACAATATTGCTAAAGATCAAAACCAAGAACTCATTGTAGTTGAAAAAGATAATGACATTATAGGTAGCTTACAATTATCGTTCATTCAATATTTAACCTATCGTGGTGGTATAAGAGCGCAAATTGAAGCAGTAAGAATAAAAAAAGATCACAGAGGTACTGGACTCGGAACAACAATGTTTGAATGGGCTATAAACAGAGCGAAAAACAGACAAGCTCATGTATTACAGCTAACGACCGACAAGCAGCGTCCTGATGCAATGAGGTTTTATAAAAAACTAGGGTTTGTGTCATCGCACGAAGGGATGAAGTTGCATTTATAATAAACTGTATAATAGATATTTCAATCTATTAACGCAAAGGGAGTAAACCAGTATTTAATTTTTTTTGCGAAAAAATTACCAGTCAATTTGTTGTTTAGTCAAAATACTGGCTCTCCTTTTTGCTATATATCTGAGGGATTTTTTTGATAAAAAATTAGGTTTATAAACTCAAATTAAAAACAAAAAATAGAAACAGATTTGTCAAAAAACGTCAAAGTTTTGAGTGAATTAAAATGATAAAATGATAGGATTAATGAGACACTTCTACATGAGAGTTGTTCTTAACTTCTGAAGGATTTTTACCAAATTCTTTTTTAAACGTTTTACTAAAATGTCCTAGATCTTCAAATCCAGATTCTAAGTAAATATCACTCACGGGTTTATTTGTATTAAGTAATAGATCATGAGCAAGCTGTAAACGCTTTTTTAGAATCCATTTATGTGGTGTAGTGTTGAATATTAACTTGAATTCCCGCTCGAAAGTAGAAAGGCTTCTACCTGAGAGTTCTGCTAGTTCTTTTAAAGGTACTTTAAGTATAAAGTTAAGGTTCATGAATAATTGAAGATCTACCCTTTCGGCTAAAGTAAACTCTTTAAACAATATGGCAAGTTTAGGATCTGAATCTATAATAGCTCTTAAAGTTTGAACAATATTTGTTTCTAATTCAGTAGTGTCAATATGTTCTTTGTTGTTTACAGCATCTTTTATACTTGTAAAAATATCATGCAAGCTTTTAGTCGTGTTTAATTCTAATAGTCTGTCACCAATGGGTTGCAGATTTTTATCAAATTTAAAATTGCTAATGACGTTCCTCAAAAACCTGTCTGGCATCATAAAAGCATACGTTTTTGCTTGCTTTTCTTCTTTTGAAAATCGTTTAGATACCTTAATATGGGTGTATTTTCTAATCAAACAAATTTGCCCTTTAGTGAACAGGTAACGTTTATTTTCAAAGTCTATTTCCAGTTCACCCTGTTCTACATAAACTAAAATGTTTGAAGGGTGATAGAATTCTGAATTGGTACATTCGCCTTCATCAAAATGTGCTTCGCAAGAGGCGGCTATTTCAAGGTTTTCGCATTCAATTAGTTTATAGCCTTTTGCCAGATGTTTAAATTCCATATTTAGAGGGATATATTATTCTACTAATGTAAGAAAAGTTGCAGTGATTTTAAGCGATTTTGATATATAAAAAAGACTGAATAATCTTTGTAGTTGTTATTCAGTCTTTTATGCATTATTTGTTTTAATTATTAAGGTTTAGGACCTATTAGCATCCATTTAATCGTAGCTGTTGTTGGTGCGCCATTTACAAACGCATTAAAAGTAATGGTGTTATAGTCTACTACATTTCCATTAACCACATAGACATTGGTATCTCCTTGGGTTGCCAATACATTCGCAGTTAATGAAGAACTAGTAATATTTGTCGACATGGCATAAATGTTTAAGGTCGCACTACCCGTAACCGTTAAATGACCCCATTGAATACGTATATCACCTATGTCTATATATCTGATCTCCAGTGAAGGATGCTCTACCATAGCCTGCACGGTATTGTCCATTAAAGCTTTTACACTTTCTGCACTTGGTACGTTACTACTAGAAGCTGTAGCAAACGTATCATCGTCTATTACGGTAGCATCAGCAGGGTTTACAACGATTTTTTGAGCTTTGATACCAACCAATCTCCAATTAGCTGTACCAGTACAGTGTATTTGCAGACTTGTAAGGGATGCGTTAATATCTGCGTGAAGATAATCTGTTCCGTCAGCATAAATTAATATCCGTTTACTTGCCATGTTTGATACTAATGCCGTACCACGAACTGAGTGTGGATTAGAAGCTATAGTCCAGTCATCCGATTCTAATCTAAGGTATTGGTAATCTGATATATTTGCTGGAATGGTTATGGTTGTTCCATTACCACCAGTTGCAGTACCTAAAACTGTCTCTACATCTTCCGTAGCCCCACCACTTTGCCATTCAGGAGCTGTGGCGCCACTATTCATTACCAAAGATTGGTTGGCGGTTCCTTTAGGTAAACGTACCCAGTCAGTTCCGTTAAAATAGGTCATGTCACCAGCAACTTCACCAGTTAATGAAATGTCTGTGCCATCAACAGCATCGTCCGCAATAGTTAAAGTACCATCATTTGTAAGTGTAGCGTCACCACTTATAGCTTGTGCAGTAGCACTATTTGAAGCGTTACCTATAAATATACTTGCATCTGCTAAAGATTTATTAAGCTTAGTGTCTTCTAATGCTTTTCCTTGAGCCGCAGAAAGCGCTGCTGTTGTACTGGTTGAGGTTAAATTATCAATAATACTAGTGCTAGTAGTTTGGTCAATCCATGCATAATTACCGCTACCATCGGTTTTTAAAACCTGTCCGTCTGTTCCACCTGTTGGTAATTCAATTTCGTTGGTTATAGAGCCATCAACTTCAGTAGTTAAATATCCATTATTAGCTACAAAACCATCTACAGCTGCTTCATTTAACTGTGTATTGGTATCGGTTGTTTGGTTAACCCATGCATAGTTTCCGCTACCATCGGTTTTTAAAACTTGTCCGTCAGTTCCACCAGTAGGCAGCTCAATTTCATTGGTTATAGAGCCATCAACTTCAGTAGTTAAATATCCATTATTAGCTACAAAACCATCAACAGCAGCTTCATTTAATTGAGTGTTAGTATCGGTTGTTTGGTTAACCCATGCATAGTTTCCGCTACCATCGGTTTTTAAAACCTGTCCATCGGCTCCACCTGTTGGTAACTCAATTTCGTTGGTTATAGAGCCGTCTACTTCTGCACTCAACTTATTATTCCAATTAGTGATATCTGTATTTGTTATACCGTTTGCTACTGAAGCTCCAAAAATAGGATCGGTTTCTGTAATAGAAGCTACAGTTTCAGCTGTTTTAGCATGTAATGCATAAGGCACACTCATTAGCTGGCTCGTGCCTGTAATGGTATAGTTTGTGCCTCCAGCTGTATCAACTTCAGTTTTAATGAAGTAGGTGTCGTTAGACCAATCAATAGTAGTGAAGTCTCCACTTACTACAGATCCTGTTCCAATTTCAATAGAAATTAATCCATTAGCGTTGGTTGTTGGTGTTTGAGTTTCTACATATACAGCTGTGCTAGCAGGATTTGTTTGTATAATACTAATTTGAATACCGATTGATTGATTAGCAATAATGTTATCACTTGAGTTTCTAATAATAGCTTGATAGCTCATTTTTTGAGGCGTTTGTGCAAATAAGCTTATTGTGCACAAAAATAGAATAAATAATAGGTGTATTTTTTTCATAAGAGTTGGTTTCTATAAATTTTTTAGAGTACATTATCTATTTAGACAGAGAGAGGAACGAACGATAGAAATCATATAATAATGTAATTCCTCTTCGTACTTTAACGTAATAAGAATCTAGGTTAATCAATTTTTTGAATGTCAACAGAAATAGCTTTTCCTCTCCATCCTGAACTAGCATCATTCTTGTAATATAATCCAATGGTATCAGAAGCTACAAAAGCCCCAATATATTTAATAACCATAGTAGCAGGATTTCCATTCGATGAGTCGTCGGCACTAGAAACAGAAACAGCTATTGTTGCACCATTCTTAGCTAACTGTAATATATTATTAGAGCCTGTGCCAAAATTATTAGCAGAAAATGACACAAATATTTCATAGGTGCCTGCATTGGCAATGTTAAACTGATTACTGGTTAAAGTTATATCAGAGCCACCATTATTATACGTAGTGGTAGCAGTGCCAATTTGTAACAGAGAACCTAATGTTGTAGCATCAGTTGTATTCGATGAGGCGCCAGATAAGCTTCCTATACCTCCAAAATCAACTAAGTCATCATCAAATCCTTGAATAGATATTCTACTTACTTCTGTAAGCTTTTCAGCTGTTTTGGCGTGTAATGCATAAGGCACACTCATTAGTTGGCTTGTTCCTGTAATGGTATAGTTTGTGCCTCCAGCAGTATCAACTTCAGTTTTTATAAAATAAGTATCGCTAGACCAATCAATAGTAGTAAAGTCTCCACTTACTACAGATCCTGTTCCAATTTCAATAGAAAGCAATCCATTGGCGTTGGTTGTTGGTGTTTGAGTTTCTACATATACAGCTGCGCCAGCAGGATTTGTTTGTATAATACTAATTTGAATACCGATTGATTGATTGGCAACTACCATATCACTTGAGTTTCTAATAATAGCTTGATAGCTCATTTTTTGAGGCGTTTGCGCAAAACTTGCAAAAGTACTCAAGAATAGTACGCTTAATAAGTATATTTTTTTCATAAGGGATTTAGTTTTTAATGATTTTATAAGTTTTAGATGCTTTATTTCCATCATTTATTTTTAATAGATATGTGGCTGATGGTAAATGGTTAATATTAATTTCTGTAAGATTGCTTTTTATGCTACCAGAGTGTATTAATTTTCCTTGTAGATCAATTAAACTATAGGATAATTTATTATCATGATTACCATCAATTTTTAGGTTTAAAATTGAAGATGTAGGGTTAGGATAAGTGGCAATATTAATATTGGTTTTCGGATCTATTATAGATAATGTAGAGGAAGGGAAAAAGAATTGAACACCTTCCATTACTGTTCCTCCAGAACCGTTAATTGTTTTGTGAACAAGTTGACCAACAGAATAACTAACAATGTTGCCATCACCTATAGCATTACCACCAGAAGCAGTCATAGCTTGTTGAGCATTAGTACTGTAAACAATTAAGCAAAGTAAGAGTGTTACAGTCGTTTTAAGGGATTTTTGATTCATATAATTGGGTTTAAGATTTGCGAAATAGTTTAAATTCAAGAGGAAAGAAGACTTGTTGAACAGCGTGGAACACTCTATTACTATTAATAGTGTTTACTAATTCAATAAATGTTTTTGAATAATAGTCAAACCTGAAATGATTAGTTTTTCCAGATTGGTAAAAAGCTAAGAGGTAGCTTTTATTGAGTATTTGGGGCGTCATATATTCCTCGTTGGTTATATGACCGATAATATTTTTCGCAAGTCAAATATATGTATTTATGTCATACCATAAAACAATTTTACTGTAAAATTATAGATTAAGTGTTTGAAAATCTGGTTGAATTACACTAAAAAGTGCGTTTTTAAGTACTGGATAAAAAAATAAAACCCTTGAATTACAATAAATTCAAGGGTTTTTTAGTGGAGTCGCCGAGACTATCTTAAAGCTAAAAATACTAGTGTTTATAATGGGTTATAGAGGGCTAAAAATCTACTGACACCGAATTAGCCACCTTGCTTGAAACTTTAACATTTTTAACATAATTTGTTCCCAATTGAGGGTAAAGTTTTAGAGATGTTATTGAAATTCGACTTTGAAAATATTTATTAGCTCCTAATTTGCCTATTTCATTCTTATAAAAATAAAGAAGAAATTTTGTTTAATTGAAATATAATTCACCTAAGAATTAGTTGATCAAGTTTTGTGAAATCAGTAATAAAATGTTTCGGTTTATATATGTTGGCTATCTTAATATTTTGACTATGTACATTTCTACCATCATCTTTGATACCAATGGTTTCCCAACCTAATTGATTTGGAGCTATGAAATCTTTGTTGAGATTATCTCCAATATAGTAATATTCCATATGAGGAAATATTTTTTGAAAGTAAGTGTAATTTTCAAAATTAGGCTTTTCAAATCCAAACTCTTCAGAAATTATAATGTGTTCTATATAATTGTTTAGCCCAAGTGCCTCTATTTTGTTTCTTTGTTGTAAGCTTCTGCCATCCGTAATTATACCTATGTTAATTCCAAACGATTGTAATTTGTTGAGTGCTTGTTTTGTGTCATATGGTAAGGATATTTTCGGCTTATGATTTCTATAGATTTTAATTAAGTCTTTGATAGTATATTTTAAAGAATGGTATTTGTTTAAAATATTGCTGAATACGTTTTCTTTATTATGATAAAGTTCTATCATATCATTCAATATAACAATATCATGTATTTGTACGTCATCTGAAATAATTGCCGCAATTTCCCTAAAGGCAGAGTTCAGATAATCGATCTCTTTATATAAAGTGTCATCCAAATCAAAGACCACTACCTTATTCATCAACAAAATTTTTAACTATTATTTCCTGATCATATCTTAGCATTAATAAATTTTCTTCCCAATCATGAAAAAATGCTATTTCTTTTCCAAGGAGATATTCTTTTAATAACCATGAAGGGTAATTGGCCCCAGCGTGATAGGATAGGGGGAATCCTCCACCGAATCTTGGATTTATTTCAATACAAACAATCTTATTAGTTGATTTATGTTTAAATAGTTGAATATTTATACATCCTCTAGCACCAGGTAAAAACGAAAAGTATTTGTAAATAAAATTAAGTATTTCATTTTTTTTGGTTAATGATTTACTTACTTCTCCAGCTCTAACCTCTAAGCGTTTTCTTGGAACGGCACATTTTAAGTTATGAGATTTGGAATAGTATAGATCGCAGGTATATTCATCAAAATTATGAGGGTTTATGTATTCTAAAAATAAATATTCATCATTTGTAAAATGCTTCTTTAAGAAATCACTTTTTGAATTTATAACAAAATTGTCTTTACTACTACTACCTAAGTTAGGTTTAATATATACTGGTAGTGTATATTTATTTTTAGAATATTCTTTTGGAAAGGGGATGTTCAAACGATTAAAAAACTTATGGGTTTTTGTTTTTTTAATGGTTTTATTAATGAAATCACTTGAACTTATTACGGGAGTAATTCCATTTTTTTTGAACAGCTTCTCATTAAGAGATAATGCTAACAACTCCTTATCATATGTAGGAATCAAAAGAGCTATTTCATTCTCAATACAAATGTTTAATAGCTTATTTATATAATTTGGACTATACAATTCGGGGACTTCAAAAAAACCATCTGCCAATTGTGCTGCGGAAGAAAGCCATGGCTTACTATCTGCTACATAGACTAATCCTTCTGGATAAATATTCTTTAGTTCTGTTTTAAAGAACCTTAATAAAGAAACCCTCCTTCCACCACACGTTATTAATATATTTTTCTTTTTCATTTGTCATCATTTTTAATCTTCAGAAAGAAGTTCAACTTGGTATGCTACAAAGTCAAACTCAAGAATATTAAAATCTTCCACACTTACAATTTTCATTGTTTTTTCAATCAGCTCTCTATGTACAGCATTTGCATAAATCATCCAAACGCTTCTATTATGTTCTTTGAGTGATTCACAAATGTTATCTAGAACTTTTTTTAATATTACTTCATCAAATGGGTTAAATAGAAAAAATACATCTTCAATATCATTGAATTTATAGTCTGCTGCATCTATAGTAATAACGTCAAAATGGGCTTGAGATCTAGTTTTAGTTTTATATTTTGAAATGTTTTCATTTGCGATAGCAGATAAATTTGCTGAAAACTCTATCCCTTTTACTTCCTCAAAGCCATATTCAGCGGCAATTAGAAGTACTCTTCCTTTTCCACAACCTATGTCAATAAAAGAATACTCCTTAGGGATATTTAACTTTTTGAATAACCTTCTTAAAGGTATCACTCTAGTTGCTTGATAAATTACAGCATGTTCCTTTTGTGAATCCTCTACATCAAATTCTTCAACCGGTACCCACGAATAAGTATCATATCCATGTTTTAAATCATAGTACAGATCATAAAGAAGAGAATATACTGCTAATATTGATTTTTTCAACCCTCTCTGTTGAAACAGAGATAGTCTTGTAAATATCTTTTTCATCTTAATATGTTTACAATCATTCCTTGAGCATATAGTTATGCTCAAAACCTTAATCTTTTAATAGTTCGAAAAGTTGTTCTGCGATTTAAAGATGCTTTTACAGAATTGATTGGTAAGCATACGTAGAACCCACAGTACTTAAGATTTTATTATTAAGTACTTATATAACCCCACGCTGTATCAATAATACGGTGAAACTTATGAGCAATGATAATTGTCTAATAAAAATACTGGACGTGTTTTTACCTATTTAGATAAGTGTTGTACACACTTAAAAGAATTCTTGATTCTTAAAAGTATTCTTGATTGCTTAAAGCAACCAGCCACCGCAATGGTACTTGATACTTATAGAATTGTTCTTTGTTTTCCAGTGTTAAATTAGTAAATATGCTCGTTTAGCTTTGTAATAAAAGCGACCAGTAAAACAGCAGAAAATCTTATTATATCATCATAGAGGTAATAAACAATTATGAGTTTATAATCATCTAATAACAGTAAATGGGATTAATAAGATGTTAGGAATGTTTAGGAGGTTGAAAAATATTAGGTTTTTCAAATGTAGAATGCATTTCTTTATAGAAGAAATTTACAGTGAGTTCCAATAAATCATTATTATTAATCTCAATAGTTGAGCTGTTAATTATAAATACTATTGGAATATTTTGACTAGAATGGGGGTCATTTTTAAATGGCAAATTCTCGTGCTCATCATTATGTTCGTGATCATCACTATGTAAAATATGCTCAGATCCATAATGTATGGCAACGAAATCACCAACACTTTCATCGAAGTGTTCTTGATGATAATCTAAATGCTCAATCATAGTTTTAAGCTTAGTGATGTCGTTAACACTCACGTTAAAGCTTTGAAAAAAGATCAAGCTTGAAAGCAATATTGGAATTATTCTAGCCATAGTTATATGAAAGTTATAATTTTTTTTTGGGAAAAAAAATTAAACCATAGAATTTAAGTGTGTAACTCTATGAAACGCAATGTTTTATCGATAATCTTCTAGCAGAGTCATTTCTTTTCTTCTATAAATGGGTTTAGAAGGAAATTATGATTGATTAAAAAAAGTAAATGTTTTTTGAGTTTATAGGTATTGGGGTTAAATTTATAACTTAGATGATAAGGTTAGTTTTTTATAAAATTAAATAAGGTTACTTGTAAAAAAAAAATAGAAATCCTATAGATACCAAAACAATGCTTCCAGCA
The DNA here is from genome assembly GCA_030148025.1 of Flavobacteriaceae bacterium. Classification (GTDB taxonomy): domain Bacteria; phylum Bacteroidota; class Bacteroidia; order Flavobacteriales; family Flavobacteriaceae; genus JASBUG01. The sequence goes on from JASBUG010000004.1 coordinate 11,540, forward strand.
ATTATAAATGGATAATAAAAACCACTTGTTACTAGCCAAGTTCCAAGTACTGGACCTAAAATTTGACCAATACTATTTGTTGAGCTTTGTATGGATATGTTTCTTCCAGTATTTTCCTTTGAAATCAAGGAAACGGCTGATAGTAGGTTAGGTGTTATCATAGCGCCGCCGGCGGCAAAAAAAACAATGAGAACATAGACGATCAACTCATTCTTGAAAAAAGGAAAAATGATTAAGGCTATTCCAGATAACAATAGCCCCAATATCATCTGTTTTTTAGTTGAGAATAACTTTTCTCCATAACTGGCAAAAAGGGGTTGTAGAACTGCCATTACCAAACCACATAACATAAATCCTACACCCACCTGATTACTATTAAAGGTTAATTGATCTTTACCATAAATAGAAAATACAGTTTCAAAAAGTGTTATTACAAACTGCATTACGAAAGAGAGTATTAATAGTACAATAAAATATTTACTCAATGTAAAGTTTAATGTAAATTTTTGGATTGTAAACTTATTTGCGCTGGTTGTGTTTTTAAGCCACTTTAAGATTACAAGAAAAACAATAAACCCTAATAAGGCTGCTAATAGAAATGGAATCGAAAAACGGTCTAAGTGCAATTGCCCAACTGCGTATTCTAAATGCACATCTGTTTTAGATAAAAAGCCACCTAAAACAGGTCCAAAGATAACACCTGAACTAATCGCTACTCCTGACCAAGCCATTATTTTTGTTCTACGTTTTTTAGAGGTAATATCACTTAGGTAGGCATTGCTAACAGGTATAACAGCAGATGTAAATGTTCCGCCAAAAATACGTGCGACATAAAGCATTGTAAGCGAAGTGGCCAAACCAGTAAGTAATTGCATCAAAACAAAACCTAAAAGACCGATTATAATAATAGGCTTACGACCATACCTGTCTGAAAGTTTTCCCCAAACCACTACAAATATCAACTGAAATAGCGGATATATACTTGTTAATAGACCAATATGGAAATTAATCAAATCGGTATCTAGATTAGCTTTTAGAGCCAGTCTTTCGGTGTAGTAAGGAAGGGTAGGTAGTAGAATGCCATACCCTAGCATTACTACAAATAAACTCATTAAGACTAAAAAAATCCTATTGAGTTTTTCTTTCTTCTCCATTATTTTTTGCCGATTTTACGTTTTAACAGCTGAGCATTAATAGCGACAATAATGGTGCTCAGACTCATAAATACCGCTCCAACTGCCGGCCCTAATACAAACCCTGAAGAATAAAATATTCCTGCTGCAAGAGGAATAGCAATAATGTTATAGCCTGTTGCCCATATTAAGTTCTGGATCATCTTTCTATAAGTAGCTTTACCAAATAAAATTAAATTAGCAATATCTTGAGGGTTGCTGTTTACCAAAATAATGTCTGCCGTTTCAGCGGCTACGTCAGTTCCAGAGCCCACAGCAATTCCAACATCGGCGCTAGCTAAAGCTGGGGCGTCATTTACGCCATCACCTGTCATTGCAACGAAATACCCTTTAATTTGTAGTTCTTCGACAATAGCAACTTTTTGATGTGGTAACACTTCTGCGTAGTAACCGTCCAATCCTAATTTTTCACTTACTGCTTTAGCTGTTTTTTCGTTATCGCCCGTAGCCATCAATACCTTGATGTTGTTCTTTTTGAAAATTTTAATGGCATCTGCGGATTCTGGTCTTATTTCGTCAGCAAGAGCGATGTATCCAGCTAACTCTCCATCAATTAATATGAATATAACCGTTTCAGCAGCATCACTATAAGCATCTTCGTGAATAGTGATTTTTACATCCCTTAAATAACCCGGACTTACTACTTTCACTTGCTTACCTTCTACATTGGCCTCTACACCTTTACCAGTAATGGCATTAAAGTTTTCTGGCTTAGGAATTGTAATATTATCTTCTTTGACCTTTTTTATGATTCCAACTGCAATAGGATGTTCCGAGCTCTGTTCCAAAGCACTTGAAAGCCTTAAGATTTCTTCTGTTGAATATTCTTGTTTAACCGATTCAACTCTTGTGACACCAAAATCACCTTTTGTCAATGTTCCAGTTTTATCAAACAATAAAGCTGATATTTTTCGGGATTCTTCAAAAGCAGTTCTATTTCTAATTAGTAAACCATTTTGCGCAGATACCGCTGTTGAAATTGCCACTACCAGTGGTATGGCTAGACCCAAAGCATGTGGACAGGCAATAACCATTACGGTTACCATTCTTTCCAAAGCATACACAAAAGGAAAACCTAGAATAAGCCATATTGCCAATGTGCCAAAACCAATCGCTAACGCAATATAGGTTAACCACTTTGCAGCTCTATCAGAAAGGTTCTGCATTTTAGATTTGGTCTTTTGCGCTTCCTCAACCATTTTGATGACCTTGTTGAGATAGCTATCCTTACCTGTATGTTCTACCTTAACTTTTAAGGTGCTATTGCCGTTTACTGAGCCGCCAATTACTTTATCGTTCTCATCTTTTTTTACGGGCTTGGATTCCCCTGTAAGCATTGATTCATTTAAGTAACTCGAACCATCTACTATAATCCCATCAGCAGGAACTTTTTCACCAGGCTTTACTAAAATCACATCGTCTTTTAACAAATCTTCCAAGGGAATATCTTCTATAGTATCACCCTTTACCCTGTGAGCTTCAGCCGGCATCATACTTACTAAAAGTTGTAAAGCCTTTGAAGCACCAAGGACACTTTTCATTTCTATCCAGTGGCCTAAAAGCATAATTGCGATTAGTGTTGCTAGTTCCCAGAAAAAATCAACACCTTTTAGACCGAAAACCGTAGCTGAGCTATAAATATATGCCACAGTTATTGCCATAGATATTAGGGTCATCATTCCAGGCGCGCCTTCTTTAATTTCAGATATAAAACCCTTTAGAAAAGGCCTTCCACCATAGAAGTACACCACAGATGAAAGCGCAAATAGGACGTAAGGATTAGCTGGAAGCAGAAATTCATATCCAAAAAAATCCTGTATCATAGGAGAAAAGAATAATATAGGAATTGTTAGAACAAGAGTGACCCAGAACCTTTTTTTAAAATCGTCAATCATCATTCTATGGTGATCATGACCCATATGGCCATGAGCAGGATTATGCCCTGAATGCCCGCTATGATCGTGGTGTGCTTTAGAGTGTTTTTCTTTTTTCTTTTTTGAATGTTGATGGTGGCTATGATCCATACTCTGGTGATTGTGGTGTTTATGATTTTCCATTGTTTTTGGTTTAGAGATTGTTTAAAATAAAGTTTACTCTTTCTGCTGGTTTTAAAACCGGAACATGAATTACAGGAAATGGAAGTGATTCGTAAACTTCTGTAATGAGGTTATGAATTTTTATTTGGTCGTTCTCACTTTCTAATCGTGCGTAATCATTTATTAATGGGAGCCTATCTAAAATAAAAGTCTTCTTATAGTTAACTTTACTCATAGCACTTTTAAGAACTTGGTCAACTTCTAAGTTTAGAAAACGATAATATGCTAAAGCATCTGGAATAGCTCTATCAAGAAAAACAATATCTTCAGGGTTTATTGATGCTTCTTGTTCTATTTGCATATCCAATACACCTAGTTGAAATTTTCGTTTGTTACTTCTGATTTCTTCAACGGTTTGTCCAGTGGTTCGCATTGTATCAATATAATGTCTTGCGTGTTCAATGGTTGTTTTGTAACCCTTTTCTTGAAGCATATTGATTGTAGTTGTTTTGCCGGAACTTGGGCCACCTGTGATGACATACCAGTTGGTTTTTATTATATTTATTTTTCGTTCCATACTATCTAATTATTGCATAATTCGTTCGCTTCTTTAATAATGCTTTTCAGTTGTAGTTCTTTTATTCCCATAGTTTCTAGCAAGTGAGGAGCATCACAAAGTTCTTTGCACAGGACGATGCCTTTATTTAATAAACCTTGTTTTTCTCTTTTTGTTAATGAAGTGAGGCATGTTAAAGGATGAAGACCTGAAGCATCTATTCTACTTTTAAGATTGTTGCTTGTTGGGTAATTCCAACTCACGAGGCCTAATCCTGAACATACACCATATTTAATCGCATCTACTGAAAAACGTGTATTTGTATATACCCAGCCTTTGTGAAATTTGAGTGAATGATCTTGGTGTTTTAACCACTGCTTTTCTAAATCTTTAAACCTGGAATGGATATAAAGAGGAGTTTTGACATTACAGAATCTGCCTTGATCACTATGAAATTTACATTCAATTAAAAAATGATTGTTGTCTTTTAATGCAGTAACATCTACTTCGTGAGTTATACAATGTCCTTGCATTACAACACCAATATCCGTTTTAAAGCCTTCGTGCTCTAAAATTTTACCTATATATTTTTCAAACGGATAACCTGTTGGTCCCAATTGCATAATTGCCTTTTTTAGTTTGTATCTTGCAGAGCTTGACCTTGATTTGTTTTTCAACATGTTATATGCCATTTCATAAATTTGTTTTGTAGTCATTCCCTCTTGCAAATGGCTTTCAATTTCTCTGGCAATTTGAATTACAGTGTTTTCATTTACCTTGGAATGTCTTAATGATCTAATAAGCTTATTAATATTGAAAGCTTCAATCTCCCCTGAGTGTTTAATAATGTTAATTGCTTTACTCATAATTAAAAATGCATGGTCATTACGGGTAAGGTAGAATGGTTTGTTACTCCTTCTGCTATACTTTTAGAGAATAAACTTAAAAAACCACTTTTTCCATGTGTGCACATTGTAATTAAGTCTACATTTTGATTCTCTAAAAACTTATTAATACCTAATTCAACTGTTGACTCATTATAAACATTCATGGAGTATTCTGCTAGGTTAGAGTGTTTGCGCACAAACTCCTTAATTGGTTCTAGTCCTAATTCAATACTGTTAAAATCTGTTCGTGTATTTATTCTTAAAAGGTGAATATGTGCTTTGCACTTATCAGCTATTGACAGAACATGCTTAAAAGCACTATCAACATCCTCTAAAAAGTCAGACACAAATACAATGTTTTTAAAAGGAAAAACAACATCATCTTCTTTAACTACAATTACTGGTGCTTTAGCTTTTCTTACAATTTGCTCTACATTACTCCCGGTTATTTCTCTAATAATACCTTTAGTTCCGCTACTTCCTGTAATGATAAAGTCATGATGGAAATGTCCGGCATGTTTTAAAATATCGGATTGGTCATCGCTAAATTCAAGGAAAGTTCTACTTACTAAATCTTGTTGTTCAGCTAATTTATCTAGATCTTTTAGTTTAGATTTCGCT
>JASBUG010000005.1 GCA_030148025.1 Flavobacteriaceae bacterium
TTTGTTAAAGCCATGACTGATCTATTATGCTGATTTACCTGCTTTTCTTCTTAATACTTCGCCTACAAACTTAATTCCTTTTCCTTTGTAAGGCTCTGGCTTACGGAAACCACGGATTTTTGCTGCTACTTGACCAACTAATTGCTTGTCGTGAGATGTTAATTTTACTATAGGATTCTTACCTTTTTCAGAAATTGTTTCTACTTTAACTTCTGGGGCAATATTTAAAACTATGTTATGAGAGAAACCTAATGCTAAATCAAGTTTTTGACCTTGATTACTTGCTCTATATCCTACTCCTACAAGTTCCAATTCTTTTGTGAACCCTTTTGACACACCTTCAACCATGTTATTTACAAGTGCTCTGTAAAGACCATGCTTAGATTTGTGATCTTTAGTCTCTGCAGAACGCTCAACTATAACATTACCTTCTTCTACTTTGATAGCAACTGCATCAAAGTCTTGTGATAATTCTCCTAATTTACCTTTAACAGTCACGACATTTTCTTTAACATCAACTGTTACGCCTTCTGGAATGGCTATTGGATTATTTCCTATTCTTGACATTTCTTCTCGGCTTTAAATTAGTATACGTAACAAAGTACTTCACCACCTACATTCTCTCTTTGGGCTTGCTTACCTGTCATTACTCCATGAGAAGTAGACACGATAGCAATACCAAGACCGTTAAGAATTCTAGGTAATTCTTTTGAACTTGCGTACTTACGTAAACCTGGTTTACTTATTCTTTGAATCTTTTTGATCACTGGTTCTTTTGTTCCTTCAGTGTACTTAAGAGCTATTTTAATAGTTCCTTGTACAGAAGAATCGTCAAACTTATAACTTAAAATATATCCTTGATCGAATAATATTTTAGTGATCTCTTTCTTCAACTTAGATGCAGGAATCTCTACCACTCTGTGGCCAGCTCTCATTGCATTTCTAATTCTTGTTAAATAATCCGCTATAGGATCTGTATACATAATGATTAATTTGCGGTTATGGTTTTCAACTTCTTTCGTTAAACCTTTAACCAATTTATAATTTTACCAACTTGCTTTCTTAACTCCTGGAATTAACCCTTGGTTAGCCATTTTACGGAAAGTTACACGAGAAATTCCAAACTGACGCATATATCCTTTTGGTCTTCCTGTTAACTTACAACGGTTATGCATGCGAATTGGAGAAGCATTTTTAGGTAGCTTTTGTAGTGCTTCATAATCTCCAGCTTCTTTTAAAGCTTTACGTTTAGCAGCATACTTAGCAACCGTTTTAGCTCTCTTTACTTCGCGAGCTTTCATTGATTCTTTAGCCATAACTTAGTTCTTTTTAAAAGGTAATCCTAGTTCTGTTAATAATGATTTTGCTTCTTTATCTGTATCAGCTGTAGTTACAAATGTAATATCCATACCGGCAATTTTATTTACCTTGTCGATATCGATCTCTGGAAAGATGATTTGTTCAGTAATTCCTAAATTGTAATTACCTCTTCCATCGAATCCGTTAGCTTTAATACCGTTAAAGTCTCTTACACGTGGTAAAGATGACGTTACTAAACGATCTAAAAACTCATACATTTGCTCGCCTCTTAAAGTAACTTTAGCACCAATTGGCATACCTTTACGTAGCTTGAATGATGCAACATCCTTTTTAGATATTGTAGCAATAGCTTTTTGTCCAGATATTTTTGTAATCTCGTCAATAGCATGATCTATTAACTTCTTGTCTGCAACAGCTCCACCAACTCCTCTAGAGATAACTATTTTAGTTAGTTTAGGAACCTGCATTACATTTTTATATCCGAATTCTTCTGTAAGAGCAGACATTACTCTGTCTTTATACTCTTGTTTTAATCTTGGAATATAAGCCATAACTCTTAAATTACTTCATTAGATTTTTTAGCAAATCTTACTTTCTTATCGCCTTCCATTCTATATCCAACTCTAGTTGTTTCACCTTTTCCGGTTAACAATGATAAGTTAGAAACTTGAATAGATGCTTCTTTTTCAACGATTCCTCCTTGAGGACTTTGAGCGCTAGGTTTCATATGCTTTTTCACCATATTTACACCTTCTACTATCGCCTTATTCTTATCTCTTAATACTTTAAGAACTTTACCTTCTGCTCCTTTATGGTCACCGGCAATTACTCTTACAGTATCTCCTGATTTTATTTTAAGCTTTCCCATTGTAATATTTTACATTAAAGCACCTCTGGTGCTAATGATACAATTTTCATGAATTGTTTGTCACGAAGCTCACGAGCCACAGGTCCGAATACACGAGTACCTCTCATTTCTCCTTGCGGATTTAAAAGTACACATGCATTATCGTCGAAACGAATGTATGACCCATCTGGTCTTCTTACTTCTTTAACTGTACGTACAACAACTGCTGTAGAAACTGCTCCTTTTTTAATGTTTCCATTAGGAGTAGCGTCTTTTACAGTAACAACGATCTTGTCACCAACAGAAGCGTATCTTCTTTTTGTACCACCTAGAACACGGATAGTTAATACTTCCTTTGCTCCAGTGTTATCAGCTACTTTTAATCTTGATTCTTGTTGTACCATAATTACTTCGCTCTTTCAATTATTTCTACTAATCTCCAACACTTAGATTTACTTAAAGGACGTGTTTCCATGATCCTTACCGTATCTCCTTCGTTACAGTCGTTTTGTTCGTCGTGTGCAACGTATTTTTTCGTTTTCAATACGAACTTTCCATACATAGGATGCTTTACTTTTTTCACCTCAGAAACCACGATCGATTTCTGCATTTTGTTACTTGTAACAACTCCTATACGTTCTTTTCTTAAATTTCTTTTTTCCATCTTTCAGCCGAATACAATTATTGTACTTCTCTTTTAGTTAACTCTGTTGCTAATCTAGCTACACTACGTCTTACAGTACGTAACTGGATTGGATTTTCAAGAGGAGATATAGCATGAGCCAATTTAAGGTCTGTATAACTCTTTTTAGTTTCACTAAGTTTTTCTTGTAACTCAGCAGTAGATAGTTCTTTAATTTCTGATTGTTTCATAATATCAATAAATTAAGCTTCGTAATCTCTAGCGATGATAAACTTAGTTTTCACTGGAAGTTTTTGTGCTGCAAGACGTAATGCTTCTTTAGCAACGTCTAATGGCACACCTCCAACTTCAAATAAAACTCTTCCTGGTTTAACAACAGCTGCCCAATATTCAACTCCACCTTTACCTTTACCCATACGTACTTCAAGAGGCTTTTTAGTAATAGGCTTGTCTGGAAATATTTTAATCCATAACTGACCCTCTCTTTTCATATAACGAGTTGCAGCAATACGTGCAGCTTCAATTTGACGAGAAGTAATAAACTTCGAGTCTAACGATTTTATACCAAACATTCCGTTTGAAAGTTGATGTCCTCTTCCAGAGTTCCCTTTCATGCGGCCTTTTTGCTGCTTACGAAATTTTGTTCTTTTTGGTTGTAACATTTTTCTTTAGTTTAAAAAATTACTTTCTACGACGTTGGTTTTTGTTTCCACCACGTCCACCTTTTCCTTGCTTCTTAGATAAACCAACAAGCGGAGAAAGTTCTCTTTTACCATATACTTCACCTTTCATGATCCATACTTTAATACCCAATCTACCGTAAGTAGTATGTGCTTCAACTAAAGCATAATCAATATCGGCTCTAAATGTTGATAAAGGAATACGTCCATCTTTATAATGCTCGCTACGTGCCATTTCAGCACCATTTAAACGACCACTAATTTGAATTTTAATACCTTCAGCATTCATACGCATAGCGGCAGCAATAGCCATTTTGATTGCACGCTTGTACGAAATACGATTTTCAATTTGGCGTGCTACACTAGAAGCTACCAAGAATGAATCTAATTCAGGTCTCTTAATTTCAAAGATGTTTAACTGAACTTCTTTACCTGTAATCTTTTTAAGCTCCTCTTTTAACTTGTCTACCTCTTGACCTCCTTTACCAATAATGATACCAGGACGAGCCGTAGTGATAGTAACGGTTACAAGTTTAAGAGTTCTTTCGATGATTACTCTCGACACACTAGCCTTTGATAAACGAGCATAGATATACTTTCTGATTTTATCGTCTTCAGCAAGTTTATCTCCATAATCATTTCCTCCATACCAGTTAGATTCCCATCCTCTGATAATACCAAGGCGATTTCCTATTGGATTTGTCTTTTGTCCCATTTATTAATTGCTTTGTGTGTTATTGTTAGCTCCAAGCACTAAAGTTACGTGGTTGGATCTTTTTCTAATTCTATGTGCACGACCTTGAGGTGCTGGACGCAATCTTTTTAACATAGATCCTCCATCAACTCTAATCTCTTTTACAAATAAATCAGCTTCTTCAATATCGGCATCTTCGTTTTTAGCTTGCCAGTTTGCCATTGCAGACAATAATAACTTTTCTAAACGACGTGATGCTTCTTTTGGACTGAATCTTAAGATATTAAGTGCTTTCTCTACCTTTTCACCTCTTACTAAATCGGCTACTAAGCGCATTTTTCTTGGTGACGTAGGACAGTTATTAAGCTTTGCAAAAGCAACTTGCTTCTTTTCAGCCTTAATAGCGTCTGCCATTGTTTTTTTACGACTTCCCATAGCTCTTATTTTTTACCTTTATTTTTAGCACCTGCATGACCTCTAAATGATCTTGTTGGTGAAAATTCTCCTAATTTATGACCTACCATGTTCTCTGTAACATATACTGGTACAAATTGACGGCCATTGTGTACTGCAATTGTTTGTCCAACAAAATCTGGAGTAATCATACTAGCTCTTGACCAAGTTTTAATTACTGTTTTTTTGTTAGCTTCAACATTAGCAGCTACTTTTCTTTCTAATTTATAATGAACGTAAGGTCCTTTTTTTAATGATCTTGCCATGATTTATTATTTCTTTCTACGTTCTACAATATATTTATTACTCGCTTTTGTTTTAGAACGGGTTCTATAACCTTTAGCAGGTATACCATTTCTAGAACGTGGGTGTCCTCCTGAAGATTTACCTTCACCACCACCCATTGGGTGATCAACCGGGTTCATAACTACTGGTCTTGTACGAGGGCGTCTTCCTAACCAACGACTTCTACCTGCTTTACCAGATACAAGTAATTGATGATCTGAATTTGACACCACTCCAATAGTAGCTAAACAATTAACAAGAATCATTCTTGTTTCACCAGAAGGTAATTTAACTGTAGCGAACTTACCATCTCTTGCCATTAACTGAGCAAAAGCACCAGCACTACGAGCCATAACAGCTCCTTGTCCTGGACGTAATTCAATACAAGAAATAATTGTTCCTAAAGGAATTTGGCTAAGTGGCATAGCATTTCCAATTTCTGGAGCTATGTTTTTCTCACCAGACACAACTGTTTGCCCAACCTGTAAACCATTTTGAGCAATGATGTATCTTTTTTCACCATCTTGATAGTTCAATAACGCAATAAATGCGGTTCTGTTTGGATCGTACTCTATTGTTTTAACTTCAGCAGGAATCCCGTGCTTACAACGTTTAAAATCAATAATACGATACCTTCTCTTATGACCTCCACCTTTGTAGCGCATGGTCATTTTTCCCTGACTGTTTCTACCACCTGAACGTTTTTTCGGAGCTAATAATGATTTCTCCGGCTTATCAGTAGTAATGGCGTCAAACCCATTTACTACTCTAAATCGCTGTCCTGGTGTGATTGGTTTTAATTTTCTTACTGACATTACTTGTCTAATTACATGTTAGCGTATAAATCAATCGTTTCACCTTCCGCCAGTTGTACAATTGCCTTTTTAACAGCATTTGTTTTACCATGTTGAATACCAGTTTTTGTATACTTGGTTCTTCTATCTGGACGGACATTTATAGTACGAACTTTTTCAACAGAAACACCGTAAACAGCTTCCACTGCTTTTTTGATTTCTACCTTGTTCGCCTTTGTATTCACTTGAAAAGTATAGCGGTTATTTAACTCACTATCATTTGTTGCCTTTTCTGTGATTATCGGTTTAATTAAGATACTCATGGTCTTTCTTATTTACTTAAATTCGATTCAATTCCTTCTAAAGAGCTTTCTAAAAGCACTACCTGATTTGCATTTAAAACCTTGTAAGTACTTAATTCTGAGCTAGTTATAACTTCATGCCCTTTTAAATTGCGTGACGACAAATATACATTATTATTTGACGCACCCAACACAAACAAAGACTTTTTGTTTTCAAGGTCTAAAGCCTTTAAAACTGCTGTGAAATTTTTAGTCTTAGGAGCATCAAAATTGAAGTCTTCTAAAACAGTAATAGCTTTCTCTCCAGCTTTAATAGTTAAAGCTGATCTACGAGCTAATCTTTTCACGTTTTTGTTTAATTTGAAACTATAGTTTCTAGGTCTTGGACCAAACATACGTCCACCACCTCTAAATACACCAGATTTGATACTTCCAGCTCTTGCTGTACCAGTACCTTTTTGTTTTTTAATCTTACGTGTACTTCCTGTAATTTCTGCTCTTTCTTTAGCCTTATGCGTTCCTTGACGTTGGTTAGCAAGATATTGCTTAACATCTAAGTAAACAGCATGATTATTAGGCTCAATAGCAAACACATCTTTAGAAAGGTCTACCTTTCTACCAGTGTCTTTTCCGTTTATATCTAAAACTGCTACTTTCATTACTTCTGAATTGTTACATAAGCGTTTTTGTGTCCAGGAACACACCCTTTCACTACAAGTAGGTTTTTATCAGCAACTACTTTTAAAACTCTTAAATTTTGAACTTTCACTTTTTCACCACCCATTCTTCCTGCCATACGCATTCCTTTGAATACACGTGCAGGGTAAGAAGCAGCTCCAATAGAACCAGGTGCTCTTAAACGGTTATGTTGACCGTGAGTAGCTTGACCTACACCACCAAATCCGTGACGTTTAACAACCCCTTGGAATCCTTTACCTTTTGATGTTCCAGAAACATCAACAAACTCACCTTCTTCAAAGTGCTCTACAGTGATTGTATCACCTAATTTGTACTCCTCCTCAAAACCTTGGAACTCGACAACTTTTCTTTTAACAGAAGTACCTGCTTTTTTAGCATGACCTAAGTCTGCTTTAGTAGCACTTTTTTCTGTCTTGTCATCGAAACCAAGTTGTAAAGCTTCATAGCCGTCAACTTCCTCAGTTCTGACTTGGGTAACAACGCATGGTCCAGCTTCGATAACTGTACAAGGAATATTTTTCCCGTTCTCGTCGAAGATGCTGGTCATTCCGATTTTTCTTCCTATTAACCCAGACATATTTATTAATTATTAATTATTACTATTTATTATTTAAAACTCAAGGCCGAAATACATTTCAGCCTTGAATTGTATTTTTCCGTTTTTCTCTATCCATCGACAGAGACATGTTTATTGATGAGATTCTTCGACTTCGCTCAGAATGACATCATTCTTCTTTATCACACTTTGATCTCTACTTCAACTCCACTTGGCAATTCAAGTTTCATTAAAGCGTCAATTGTCTTTGAAGACGAGCTATAGATATCAAGCAATCTCTTATAAGAGCTTAATTGAAACTGTTCTCTCGACTTCTTGTTCACGTGAGGTGAACGTAATACAGTGAAAATTTTCTTGTGTGTTGGTAATGGAATTGGTCCCGTTACAACAGCTCCAGTACTTTTTACTGTTTTAACAATCTTATCAGCAGACTTGTCTACTAAATTGTGATCGTATGACTTTAATTTTATTCTGATTTTTTGACTCATTTTCTTAAAATTTAAGCTTCAACTCCTTTTGCTGCCTTAATCACTTCTTCAGATATGTTTGAAGGTGTTTCAGCATAGTGTGAAAATTCCATAGTAGATGTTGCTCTACCAGAAGATAACGTACGTAACGATGTTACATAACCAAACATTTCTGATAATGGCACATTTGCCTTCACAACTTTAGACCCTGCTCTGTCACCCATGTCATTAACTTGACCACGACGACGGTTAAGGTCACCTACAATATCTCCCATGTTTTCCTCAGGAGTTAACACTTCTAATTTCATGATTGGCTCCATGATCACAGCTTTTGCAGCTTTTGCAGCAGCTTTAAATCCTAATTTAGCAGCCAATTCGAATGATAATTGATCTGAATCTACATCGTGATAAGAACCATCAGTTAAAGTAACTTTCATAGCGTCTACTTCGTATCCTGCTAAAGGTCCATTAATCATAGCTTGTTTGAATCCTTTTTCAACTGAAGGGATAAATTCTTTAGGAACATTACCACCTTTAATTTCAGAAACAAACTCAAGACCTTGTTTACCTTCTTCAGCTGGCTCAAGAGTAAATACGATATCTGCGAATTTACCACGACCACCAGACTGCTTCTTGTAAACCTCTCTGTGTTCAGCACGCATAGTAATAGCTTCTTTGTACTCTACTTGTGGCTGACCTTCGTTTACTTCAACTTTGAATTCACGCTTTAAACGATCAACAATAATATCTAAGTGAAGCTCACCCATTCCAGAAATAATTGTCTGTCCTGAAGCTTCATCTGTTCTCACTGTAAACGTTGGATCTTCTTCAGCTAACTTCGCTAAAGCCATACCTAACTTATCTACATCTGCTTTAGTTTTTGGCTCAACCGCAATACCAATTACTGGATCTGGGAAGTCCATAGATTCTAAAACAATTGGGTGTTTCTCGTCTGATAAAGTATCTCCTGTTTTAATATCTTTAAAACCTACAGCAGCACCAATATCTCCAGCCTCAATAAACTCAATAGCATTTTGCTTGTTTGAGTGCATTTGGTAGATACGAGAAATACGTTCTTTTTTACCTGATCTGTTGTTTAAAACATAAGATCCAGCATCTAAACGACCTGAATATGCTCTAAAGAATGCTAAACGACCTACAAAAGGATCTGTAGCAATTTTAAAAGCTAATGCAGAAAAAGGCTCTTTAGCATCTGGCTTACGAGACACTTCTTCATTTGTATCAGGATTTGTTCCAACAATTGCATCTTTATCTGTTGGAGAAGGTAAATAACGACATACAGCATCTAATAAGAACTGAACACCTTTATTTTTAAATGCAGAACCACAGATCATTGGAATGATAGACATATCCATAACCGCAGCTCTTAAAGCAGCATGCACTTCATCTTCAGTAATAGAGTTTTCATCTTCAAAGAATTTCTCCATTAACTCCTCATCGTATTCAGCAACTGCTTCAATTAAAGCAGCTCTATATTCAGCAGCTTCTTCTTTTAATTCTTCTGGAATATCGATAACATCAAAAGTAGCCCCTTGAGTTTCGTCATGCCATACAATAGCTCTGTTCTTAACTAAATCAACAATACCTTTAAAGTCCATTTCTTCTCCAATTGGAAGAACGATTGGCACTGCGTTAGAACCTAGCATATCTTTAACCTGCTGACATACTGCTAAGAAGTTAGACCCTTGACGATCCATCTTGTTAACAAATCCCATTCTTGGAACTTTATAGTTATCTGCAAGTCTCCAGTTAGTTTCAGATTGTGGCTCAACACCATCAACGGCACTAAATAAGAATACTAATCCGTCAAGTACACGTAATGAACGGTTAACTTCTACCGTAAAATCAACGTGACCTGGAGTATCGATAATATTAAAATGGTATCCTTTTGCATCTGCAGTTGGCTTTCCGTTTTCACTTGGGAAATTCCAAGTACAAGTAGTTGCAGCCGAAGTAATTGTAATACCTCTTTCCTGCTCCTGCTCCATCCAGTCCATAGTTGCAGCACCATCGTGTACTTCACCAATCTTGTGAGATACACCAGTGTAATAAAGAATACGCTCTGTAGTAGTGGTTTTACCAGCATCAATATGTGCAGCAATACCTATATTTCTTGTATATTTTAAATCTCTTGCCATGTCGTATTAAAATCTAAAGTGTGAGAATGCTTTATTTGCTTCTGCCATTTTGTGAGTGTCAACTCTTTTCTTAACAGCTGCTCCTTCTTCTTTAGCTGCAGCTAAAATTTCTGCTGCTAATTTTTGAGCCATAGATTTTTCGTTTCTTTTTCTCGAATAGCCTATTAACCATTTCATAGCCGTTGAAACCTTACGATCTGGACGAATTTGCATAGGAATTTGGAATGTAGCACCACCAACTCTACGACTACGTACTTCTACGTGAGGCATAACATTTGATAAAGCATCTTTCCAAGTTTCTAAAGCTGTTTTTTCTTCGTCTGTTTTTTTCTCTTCTACAATATCAATTGCATCGTAGAAAATTTTAAAAGCTACTGACTTCTTTCCATCCCACATCATCATGTTAACAAAACGCGTTACTAACTGATCATTAAAACGTGGATCTGGTAAAAGAGGTCTTTTTTTCGCCTGTCTTTTTCTCATGTCTTCTTTTTAAAGTTTTAAATTACTTCTTAGGGCGTTTTGCACCATACTTAGATCTACGTTGTGTTCTACCTTCTACACCAGCGGTGTCTAACGCTCCACGAACGATATGATATCTAACTCCTGGTAAATCTTTTACCCTTCCACCTCTAACTAATACTATCGAGTGCTCTTGTAAATTGTGCCCTTCTCCTGGGATGTATGCATTTACTTCATTACCATTTGTTAACCTTACCCTTGCAACTTTACGCATTGCTGAGTTTGGTTTTTTAGGTGTTGTAGTATAAACACGCGTACATACTCCACGTCTCTGAGGACAAGAATTCAAAGCAGCCGATTTACTCTTCTTAGTTATTTTGGCTCTTCCTTTTCTTACTAATTGTGAAATTGTTGGCATATTATTCTATAATATTATTAAAAAACCCTCTTCTAAGAGGGCTGCAAAGGTAGAAATTAAAATTTATAATTCAAATCTTAAATAATTAATTTTCAATGTTCTCTAAAAATTAATTTTTCCTACACATTAATTCTATAAATTTTCCGTTAGTTTTATGATCAAATTTTAAGACTTGCAAACATATAAATCTTTTGTCGTTTTACTTCTTTTTCACTCTATATTTTCTACTTATATATATGGACAAGATTTAAACTTAATAATAAAAGGAGAAAGCCAAAAAGAAACATCGCTAATTGATTCATTAGGATACAAACAAATATTCGACAATTACTTAGCATTAGAACAAGAAGTTTACCAGCTGCATAACGTTCTGCAAAAAGATGGATATATAGAATCGAAATTATTAGGGCTTACAAAAAAAAACGACACTCTATTTGAGGCGCAATTTAGTTTAAGAAAAAAATACGACACCATATATATATATTACAACAATGAGCTAGTAAAAAAAAGTCAGCTTAAAAATCTCTCTACATCTATAACCGACACTTATTTTACAATTCCTATTTCAAATACCGAGACTGTATTAAACCAAATAAACCAGAATATTTCAAAACAGGGGCTACCTTTTACAACCCTAACTCTATCTAAGATCAAAAAAAAAGATGACCACAATTTAGAAGCACATTTAATTATCGACCCTAATCAAAAACGCAGTATAGATACTATTGTAATAAAAGGATATGATAAATTTCCAGAATCATTCTTGAAACATTTTTTAAAACTAAAAAAGAATGAACATTTAAATATAACTGATATCACCAAAAAAACTGAACTAATAAATTCTATTCCATTTGCAAATCAAAATAGGTCGCCTGAAATATTATTTACAAAAGATTCATCAACGGTATATTTATATTTAAAAAAGAATCAAACTAACTCTTTTGATGGTTTTTTAGGTTTTGGCACCAATGAAACAACCAACAAGTTAGAATTTGATGGATATTTAAATTTGAACCTAATCAATAATCTTAATTATGGAGAATCCATTAACTTAAAATACAAGAGCGACGAAAACGATCAAAAAACTTTTAATATTGAAACTAGACTACCTTACATATTTAAATCACCAATTGGGCTAGATCTGTCCTTAAATATTTTTAAAAAAGATTCCAGCTTTACTACAACAGATCAATCTGCTAAATTATTCTATCAAATAAACAACAAACATATTATCAACGCAGGTGTTTTATCCATAAAGTCAAACAACTTACTTACAAATGAATCTCAACAACCCTTAGTTAAAGATTTTGCAACTACATATTATAATATTGGTTATGAGTATTTAGACCGTCAAACAGACGATCAATTATTTCCAATTAATTTCTTGTTTAACTCATCTCTTGGTTTTGGCTTTAGAAAAAAAGATAACCAAAAACAAAACCAAACAACATTTAATATCGGTGCCTCAAAAATTTTTAATCTCAACACTAATAATAGCATTTTCATTAACACGCAAAGTCAGGGCACATTTTCGGATACATTCTTAAATAATGAATTGCATAGGTTTGGTGGTATAACCAATATTCGCGGTTTTGAAGAAAACTCAATCTTCGCTTCTCTTTATGGTATACTAAGTACTGAATACAGATATAGAATAAGCCCATCACTTTATATACACTCAATTACAGATGTTGCATATTTTGAAAACGACATCAATGATATAAAAGAAAAATTGTTTGGATTTGGATTCGGATTTGGCATCCTAACCAAAGCTGGATTATTAAAATTCAACTATGCAAATGGCAAATCTGAAGATCAAAAATTGAAGTTATCTAACTCAAAAATCCACTTAAGCCTAAATGCTAAATTTTAACTAAACCTTAGGTTTTAATAGCATTATTTCAAAAAAAAATTAAAATTTTAGCAAATAATAATTGGTTTATTAACTTTTTATTATGATTTTTGGCGTAGACTAATTCAAATAAATTATAAAATGAAAACAAAGTTTAGTGGAATTTTAACGCTATTACTGGCGTTTGTTGTGCATTTATCCTTTGCACAAGAAAAATCAATTTCAGGAACGATTTCGGATGAATCTGGAATGCCGCTCCCTGGAGTTAATATTATAGTAAAAGGTACAACTAATGGTACTCAATCGGATTTTGATGGTAATTATAACATTACTGCAAGTGTTGGAGACGTTTTGACTTTTACTTATGTAGGTCTTAAAACAGTAGAACAAACTGTTGGGGCTTCTAACACTATGAATGTAACAATGGTTGAAGATGCTGCTCTTCTTGAAGAGGTAGTTGTAACAGCTCAGGGTATTAAGAGAGAGAAAAAAGCTCTTGGTTATGCCGTAAGTGAAGTAACAGCTGATGACATCGAAGATCGTACTGAAGGTGATGTTGCCAGAGTTTTATCTGGTAAAGCGTCAGGTGTACAAATCACTTCTCAAAGTGGTACATCAGGTTCTGCAACTAACGTAATTATTAGAGGTTATACTTCTATTTCTGGTAGTAACCAGGCTCTTTTCGTTGTAGATGGTGTTCCTTTTAGTAGTGATACTAACTCTCAAGGTAACTTCCTTGATGGTAACGTTGGTTCTTCTAGATTCTTAGATTTAGATCCTAACAACATTGCAAGTGTTAACGTATTAAAAGGTTTAGCTGCAGCTACATTATATGGAGCTCAAGGTAAAAACGGTGTAATTGTAATTACTACAAAAGCAGGTTCTGCTGCTGGTACTGGTCCTAAGAAGACTGAAATTACAGTTAACCAATCTTATTTCTTTAACGAAATGGCTTCTACACCAGATTATCAAAATAAATATGGTGGTGGATTTAACCAATCGTTTGGATGGTTCTTTAGTAACTGGGGACCTGCATTCGCTCCAGAAGGAGTTGATGGATACTTAAATGATCCAGCTGTAAGACCTCCATCTCACCCTAACGGTGAAGCAGGTGTACAGCCAGATGGAACATTATTACACCCATATGCTTCTTCTGCATATTTAAATGGTGCTCCTGGTAACTTTGGAAACAATATTTTATCTCAGCAATTTGCTGGTGCTCGTTATGACTGGAAACCTTACAACAGTGTTGAAGATTTCTTCAGAACTGGTCATGTAAGTAATACATCTATCAACATTAATGGTGCATCTAGTGATGGAAACATTGCTTATAATGTTAACTATGGTCACCTTGATGAAACTGGATTTACACCAGGAAACAAAGTTGGACGTAATACTCTAGCAGTAGGTGGACGTGCTAAACTTTCAAATAAATTTACAATTAACGCAGTATTAAACTTCTCTAGAAACAAAGTAGTTTCTCCTCCTGTAGCAGCGAGTAGAGGTAACGGTACTTTAGGATGGTCTACTTTTGGTAACGTATTCTTTACACCAAGAAACGTAGACTTAATGGGATTACCTTTCGAAATTCCAGAAACTGGAGGAAGTATTTACTATCGTAATGGTAACGACATTATAAACCCAAGATGGTCAGTTAAAAATGCTCAAAATGGTCAGTTAACTAACCGTGTATTTGGACAAGCTTCATTAAACTATGAAGTAAACGACAACCTAACTTTAACGTATCGTGCAGGTATTGATTTCTATAACGAAAGAAACTGGGCAGATTCAAATAAGAATGGTATTAACTTTACAAACGCAATCTTTGGATTCTTAAATACTTGGGATAACAACAACAGAATTTGGAATCACTATGTATCTGTTAACGGTAGTTATGATTTAACTGACGACGGTAAATTAGGATTAGCATTTGTTGCTGGTGCGAGTACAGAGTCTACTTCTTATAGCAGACAAGGTGTTGCTAGTACAGGACAAATTGTATTTGGTGTTAAAAAACACTTTAACTACCAAAACCAAACTCCAATTCAATTCGATCAAGAAAGAAATATTATTGGTGTATTTGGAGAGGCTTCTTTCGATTGGGATAACTATTTATTCTTAACATTAGCAGGAAGAAACGATTGGGTTTCTAACTTACCAACAGCTAATAATAGTTTATTCTACCCAAGTGTAAGTATGTCATTCTTACCAACTACTGCTTTTGAAGGTTTCAAATCTGCAAGCGGAAAAGGTTTAAACTACTTAAAGCTTCGTGCTGGTTTAGGACAATCGGCTGGTTTCCCAACTGGATATCCAACTGTAAACTCAGTTAACCAATCTACTCAAAACAATGGTGGTCTTATTGGTGGTTCAGGAGGTATTGTTACTAACTCTGTAAGTAACTTTGCAGCTAACGAAAATTTAAAGCCAGAATTATTAAGTGAATTTGAAGTTGGTGCTGATGTAAGATTCTTAGATAACAGAATTAACATTAACGCTTCTTACTTTGATAGAACTACTACTGACTTAATTATTCCAGGTAAACCACTACCTCCATCTACAGGTTCTACTTCAACTGACGTAAACGTTGGTAAAATTGAAGCTGATGGTTGGGAAATTGATTTAAGTGCAGACATCATTAGAAATGATGGAAACGGATTAAACTGGAACTCAAGAATTAACTTTACAAAAAGTAAAGAAATTGTAACTGAGTTAGATGAAGATCAAATTATCTACGCAGGATCTACTGCTGCTTTCTTAGGTGGTAACGCCGCTATTGAAGGAGAGCAATTAGGTGTAATTGTAGGTAGAAGAATTAGAAGAGATGCTGATGGTAACTACTTAGTAGCTAGTAACGGTAACTATAGAACTGATGACCAAACTACATTAGATGACGGAAGAGTTATAACACCAATTATTGGTAACCCTAACCCTGATTATGTAATGAACTTCATCAATACACTTAACTATAAGAACTTCAACTTAGGTTTCCAAATTAGCCATACAAAAGGTGGAGATATTTCAAGTGCAACTGTAGCTACATTATTAGGTCGTGGACTTATTGTTGAAGACAGAAAGAATACATTTATCCTTCCAGGAGTTTCTGATTCTACTGGATTACCAAATGATGTTCAAATTAATAACTCAACTTATTACTTTAACAATGTATTATTCGGACCTAAAGAATTACAAATCTATGATGGATCTGTTATTCGTTTACAAGAAGTTTCTATAGGGTATTCATTCCCAGAAAAATTATTAGAAAAAACACCATTTGGAGCTTTATCTGTAACTTTCAGTGGGTTCAACTTATGGTATGATGCTTACAACACTCCAGAGCGTGCTAATTTCGATCCAAACGTAGCAGGTATTGGTGTTGGTAACGGTAGAGGTTTTGACTATTTGAATGGACCAAGTTCTAAGAAATATGGTTTCAGTATAAAAGCTTCTTTCTAAAATTTAAAAAAATGAAAAATAAGACGCAACCTTTTATAAAAGTTGACATCTTATAAAAAACATAAATTATGAAAAAAATATATAGATTATTATTTTTTGCAATAGCTGCTTCGAGTTTACTAGTAGTCTCTTGCGAAACCTTAGAGCTAGAAAAGGTAGACAATCCAAATGTCTTATCTCCAGATCAAGCAGATCCAGCTCTTTTGTTTAACCGTATTCAAATGGAATACATGACAACAGTTCGTTCATTTAGTAGAAATGGTGCTGCTTTAGGTAGAATCAATTACTTAGGTAATGATGATTATTTTAATGCAGTTGATGGAGGTACATTAGATTTCGCTTGGAATAACTTCTATGCAGATATGTTACCAGATATCGCTGCTTTAAAAACTATTAATGATGGTAACCCAGACTTAGATTTGTCTGTTACTATTGGTATAGCGCAAGTTATGCAAGCACACGTAATGAGCTTATTAGTTGATTACTTAGGAGATATTATTTATACTGAGGCTAATAATCCAGCTGAATTCCCTAACCCACAGTTAGATGAAGATACAGCTGTTTATGCTGCAGCTGCAGCTTTACTTGATGAAGCTATCGCTAATTTAGGATCTGGTGCAAACCTTGTAGGTACTGATTTATTTGGTGGGCCTGACTGGACAAAAGTGGCTAACACTATTAAAATGCGTATGAATTTAAACCAAGGTAATTTCTCAGCTGTATATAACGCTACTAACGTAATTGATGTTACTGCTGATGATTTAGAATTCCCTTATGGTGATAATCAATTAAACCCAGACAACCGTCACCCATGGTATGCTGCTGGATATAGAGATGATGGTGCTAACAACTATCTTTCTAACTGGATGTTCCAAAACATGGTTGGTACTTACGGAGATTTCTTTGAAGATGATGATCCAAGAAGACGTTATTATTTCTACAGACAATCTGCTGTAACTCCAGGTAGTTTTACACTATTAAGAAGAGATAGTGATGGTGCATTCTTTATCTACGATGGTGGTGAAAATGTTGAAGTATTAGAGTGTTCAGGTAACACAGTATTCTCTCACTTAGAGTTTACACCAGAAGAAGATTACTGGTGTGGTGTAAAGATGGGATACTGGGGTAGAGATCACCTTAACAACGAAGGTACTCCTCCAGATGGTAGTTTAAGAACTACTTATGGTGTATATCCTGCTTCAGGTATGTTTGATGATCATAACGATTTTGTTACATATGATGGAACAAATGTTACTGGATATACTCAAGCATCAGTATTCTTAGGAGCTGGTGGTGGTGGTAATGGTATTGAGCCAATTTACCTATCATCTTATGTACACTTCATGAAAGCTATTGCTTATATGGGAGATAACGATCCTGCAAATGCTGCTATTGAAATGAGAACTGCTTTAGAGCAATCTATAGCTAAAGTTCAAACATTTGGTAGTAAAGATCCTGGAGCTGACTTATCTATCGCTCCTGATGCAGCTCGTGTAACTGCCTTTATAGATGATACTGTACAAGCGTTCAATGATGCAGACATGACTACTGCTCTTGATGGTAACGGTTGGCCAGTAGCTAAAGACAAAATGGATATTTTAAGTGAACAATATTTCATTACTATGTGGGGTGCTGGTTCTGATGCTTATACATTTATTAAGAAATTTGGTTATCCAAGAACTCTTGGTAGAGGATGGGAACCTAACAGAGGAAACTTCCCTAGAACTTTCCTTTATCCTAATAGTGAAGCTTCTACTAACCCTAGCGTTATTCAAAGAGAAAACACAGAAGATAGAGTATTCTGGGATGCTGGTGTACTTAATCCATCAAATTAAAAAAAAAGAATTATGAAAAAATTATCTAAATTATTATTAGCATTTGTTGTAGTCTTTGCATTTAACTCTTGTGAGGATGGTGACAATGTTGTCTATGAGCTTGTTGACAACCCACAATTTGGGGCAGCTTTAAGAACAATAAATGTCAACAATAGTATATTAAACTCTAGTGATCCTACCTCTACTTTCTCTGTTGATGTAGAAGAGCAAGATGCTCAAGACGGTGGATTATTACAATCTGTAGATGTACACGTTGCAATTAAGGATTTAACTCCTGATAATGGAACTACAACTGCTGAAGCATTTGTAAAGTCTATTCCAGCAGCTGATTTTACAGCTGGTCCTTTTGGATTACCAAGAGCAACAATTACTGCTACTTTTGCTGAAGCAGTAGCTGCTATGGGATTAGGAGTGGATGATTACTATGCTGGTGATTTATTTGTATTCGAATTAAAAGTTGTTCTTACAGATGGTAGAGTATTTGGTGCTAGTAGTGCTGGTGCTTCTATTACTGGTGGATTCTTTAAGTCACCTTATAGCTATAATACTTTATTAAGCTGTAACCCTCAAGACGGAGATTATGTTGTTGATATGCATGATTCTTACGGTGATGGATGGCAAGGTGAAGGTATTGAAGTAGAATTAAACGGATCTACATTCAATATTGATGTTCCTAATGAGTATGACCCAGAAGAAAACACAACTGGATTTACTGAAATCTATGACTGGTCTGAAACTGTAAGTGTTCCTGTAGGATCTACTTCTTTAAGCTGGACTTGGTTAGGTGATGATTACCCAGAAGAGTGTTCTTTTGAAATCTATGCACCAGGTGGAGCACTATTATATGCAGTATCTGAGCCAGCGAATGGTTTACTTCCTGTAATACTTTGTGTATCTAACTAAGAAATAGAATACCATAAATTTTATAAAAAAGAGCTTTATTTCTAAAGCTCTTTTTTTTATTTTTATCTATTAAATCCTCCCAAGTGAAAAAGCAGTATTCAATAAGTATCCTTTTAGTCTTTTTATTTGTATTTAGCTGTAAAAAAGACCCTAAAACATCAAAACATTTAGACAGTGATTCAAACAATGAGATTACTACTAATACATCATCCAACTTTAAAAAAATATCGTCAGAAGAAAGTGGTCTATCCTTTTCAAATACTATAACCCATAATTTAGCTACAAAAGAAAACCTATTTGACTACGATTACTTTTACAATGGTTCTGGTGTTGGTGTTGAAGACCTTAACAACGATGGTTTAAAAGATATATTTTTCTGTGGCAACCAAACACCTAATAAACTTTTTATAAATAAAGGAAACTTAGTATTTGAAGATATTAGTAATACATCCAATATAAACGTTAACAAAAATTGGTCTAGCGGAGTAACCTTTGCAGATGTAAATAATGATGGTTGGATGGATATTTATGTTTCGCAAGGAGGCCCAAACGCTAAAGAAAAAAGAAAAAACATATTACTTATCAATCAACAAAATCTCACCTTTAAAGAAGAAGCTTCTGCATATGGTTTAGATGATAATGGTATAAGCACTCAATCTGCCTTTTTTGACTTTGATAAAGACGGAGATCTCGATTGTATAGTCATGAACGAAAATGATTATTACGGTGTAGATCCATCAACGTTTTATAAAATTTTAAGTGATAAATCAAAACTTAAAGAAAATTCGAGCCATTTATATGAAAACAAAAATGGCAAGTTTATTGACATTACTGAAAAAGCTGGGTTATTAAGACCGACATTTGGTTTAGGGCTTTGTGTTAGTGATATTAATAATGACAATTGGTTAGATATCTATATTGCTAACGACTATTATGTTCCAGATGCAATGTATTTAAATAACAAGAATGGCACTTTCACAGATGAAATTAAAGACAATACAAGTCATGTGTCATTTTACGGAATGGGAGTTGATATTGCAGATGTCAATAACGACAATTTAAAAGACATTTATGTATTGGATATGGCTTCTAGTGATCATATAAGATCCAAAACACTAATGGCTTCAATGAATGTTCCTCAATTTAATCTTCTAACAAATACACTTGGTTTGCAATATCAGTTCATGTTTAATTCCTTACAATTAAACATGGGTAATAATAAGTTTCATAACATTTCGCAATTAACAAAACTATCAAAAACTGATTGGAGTTGGGCAGGGTTAATTTTTGATATGGACAATGACTCTTTTGAAGACATATATGTTACAAACGGATATCGAAGATATGCCTCTGATAATGATTCAAGAATAAAGGTTGCCAACGCCAAACAACAATATCAAGGTAATGTACCATTAACTGTTAAGGAAGACATTTACAACAACCTTCCTTCAGAAAAGTTGGCTAATATAATGTTCAAGAACAAGGGCAACCTTAATTTCGAGAATGTTACTTCTTTATCAGATTTGAACACGCCTTCTTTTTCAAATGGTGCCCTATATGCTGACCTTGATGATGATGGAGATCTTGATATTATTGTAAATAATATGGACGATGAAGCTTTCCTATTTAAAAATATGGCTAGTGAAAATAATGCAGGTAATTTTTTAAAAATAAAAACTAAGGGCGCCACCTCTGAAGATTTTCCTAAAGTAACTATTTCGTACAATGGCTTAATTAAAACAAAAGAATCTAAGAGAGTAAGAGGTTATTTATCTGCTGTAGATAAAGACATTCATTTTGGGTTAGGTAATATATCAAAAGTAGATACTTTAACAATTACTTGGCCTTCAGGAAAATCTATCACCAAGTATAATATTGACAGCAATACTACCTTGAGTTTTAATGAAAATGAAGGGACATTAGATAATGTTTTACAAAAAACAAAGAACGCCTCATTATCTGAATCACAAAATATAATTCCTTTTACTCATCAGGAAAATGTGTTCAACGATTTTCAAAAAGAAGTACTTCTACCCTATAAACAGTCGACACTTGGTCCAAGCATTACTAAAGGAGATGTAAACGGCGACGGACAAGATGATCTTTTTATAGGTGGTGCTTTGGGTCAGCCTTCACAACTGTTCTTAAACAATAATGGTGTGTTTACAGCTAAATCTATAGAAGCTTTTAAGAAAGATGCAGATTATGAAGATATGGAAGCCTTGTTTATCGATATTGATAATGATAATGACAACGACTTATATGTAGTTAGTGGTGGTAGTGAGTTTAACGAGCGTTCAAATCAATTAAAAGACAGAATTTACCTTAATGATGGTGCTGGGAATTTTACCAAGGTATTAGGTCAGGAAATAGATAGCTATACCATTAGTGGTAAAACCGTTACAAAAATTGATTACGATAAAGATGGGGATTTTGATCTAATTGTTGGTAATCGAATAAAACCTCAAAAATACCCACTTCATGAACCTTCACTAATTTATCAAAACAACAATGGTGTATTTTCTAATGTCACACCAACAGTGGCTCCCTCATTTGAAGATTTTGGTATTGTAAATAAAGTAATTAGTACAGATATTAACAATGATGGTTGGGAGGATTTTATAGCCGTAGGTGAATGGACGCATATAGGCATATTTATAAATGAACAAGGAACCTTTAAAGATATTTCTAACCAAAGTAATTTGGATACTGAAAAAGGATGGTGGTTCAATATTACTGAAACCGATGTAAACAATGACGGTAATAAAGATTATTTGATTGGCAATGTGGGTAAAAACATTAAATTTAAAGTGAGTCCAGAAAAACCTTTAAGGATTTATGCTGACGATTTTGATTCTAATGGCACTCATGATGTAGTACTCAGTAATAAATACAATGGCATTTTTGTACCACTTCGTGGTAAAGAATGTTCTACGCAGCAAATGCCTTTTATAGCAGAAAAAGTACCGACCTTTAGTCAATTTGCAAATTCAAGTCTAGAAGATATTTATGGCGATAAAATAAATACGGCATATCAAAGAGAAGCCAATCAATTTAAATCGATAGTTTTAATTAATGATGGTACTGGTAAATTCAAAAAAGTAGAGTTACCAAACATGGTGCAAACTATGCCAATATTGGATGCCGCAGTTTTAGACTATAATACTGATGGTTACGAAGACCTTGTTGTAGTTGGTAACATTTACAATACAGAAGTAGAAACTCCTCGCCTAGATAATCCATTTGGGCTTATATTGGTATCAAATCAAAAAAATGGTTATCATGTAGTTGGCCCTGATAAATCTGGCTTGTACATTAAAGGAGACGCTAAATCAATAGCAATTACTGATGGTAGTGATAACTCGAAGATTATTCACGTAGGAGTCAACAACGGAAAGATAGAGACCTTTAAGTTTCAGCCAAAGAAATAGTACATGCAAGAGGAAACAAGAATTTTTGGAATTAGAGCCATATTAGAAGCTATTAATTCTGGTAAAACAATTGATAAAGTATTTTTACAAAAAGGACTTAAAGGAGACCTTTTTAATGAGCTTGAACAACTAATACGAAAAGAAGCCATTAATGTGTCGTACGTTCCTCTTGAAAAACTAAACCGATTGTCTAAGAAGAACCATCAAGGTGCAGTAGCACAAATTTCTCCAGTTGAATTTCACGATTTAGAAACGCTTGTCCTGCAAGTTGTCGAATCTGGCAAAGCGCCATTGTTCTTACTCTTAGATCAGTTAAGCGATGTCCGTAATTTTGGAGCTATCATTAGAACCGCAGAATGTACTGGCGTTCATGGCATCATTATTCAAAAAAAGGGCGGTGCTCCTATTAATGGTGATACTGTAAAAACAAGTGCTGGAGCAGTTTTTAAAGTCCCTATATGTAAAGTTGATCATATAAAAGACGCTATGTTTTATTTACAGGCCTCTGGTATTAACGTTATAGCAGCAACCGAAAAAACAGATAACACCCTTTACGATGTATCGTTTAAAGAGCCTTGTGCTATTATTATGGGATCTGAGGGGAAAGGTGTTTCGCCTTCAATTTTAAAATTGGTTAATGAAAAAGCTAAACTTCCGTTACTTGGTGAAATAGAATCTTTAAATGTATCTGTGGCTTGTGGTGCCTTTTTATATGAAGTGGTTAGACAACGTCGTTAGTCATCATCTTTGTTTCTTTTTCTAATATGGTAGGTGATCTTTATAGTCCTTTTAGTTGGTGATTCATCATTTGTATCTTCAATCGGATCAATTGTTTCAATAAAATTACCATCTTCATCAAAATGTTTTAAAAAAGGGTCATCATCTTCATTATAATCCTCTTTTTCCCAAGCATACTTTTTTGTTTTGGCTATAGATTTCCTAAACACTAAAGCAAATAAAAGCCCCACTATTAATCCAGACAAATGTCCTTCCCATGAAATACCAGATTTAATTGGAAACACATACCATATCATGCTTCCGTATAAAAAAACAACAAGAAGCGATAGAGCAATGAGCCTAAAATGTTTAGCGAAAATACCCTTAAATAGTATAAAGCTCATTAATACATATATTAAACCACTAGCTCCAATATGATAGGATGGTCTTCCTAAACACCAAGTGAGTAATCCCGATAATATAATTCCATAAATAATAACTTTCCAAGCAACTTTTCTGTAGAAATAAAACAATGCCATAGATAACACTAATAACGGAATGGTATTATGGTACAAATGCTCAATATCTCCATGAATAAAAGGGCTAAACAATATTCCCTTTAAGCCACCAAGTGTTCGTGGAAAAACTCCTAAATAATAAAAATCAAAACCAAATCTAACTTCAAACCAAAAAACAATCCATATTATTAATACGAATAATATAGGATAACCTACTACTCCTGTACTATAATTAAATTGTTCTTGGTCATTCATAGTATAAATTTATAATAAAGATTACAAATACTTTTCCAAACTACTGGTTTATGAAACATTGTCATTTATAAACAAAAAAATTACTTTAATTTTACGGTTATGAATGAACCTTTAGCCGAACGTTTGCGACCTCAAACTTTAGAAGACTATATTAGTCAATCTCACTTGGTTGGTCCTAAAGGAGTTCTTACACAACAAATTAAACAAGGCTTAATTCCTTCAATGATATTTTGGGGACCTCCAGGAATTGGAAAAACGACTTTAGCCAATATTATTGCCAATACATCGCAACGACCATTTTATACACTTAGTGCTATTAGTTCTGGGGTAAAAGATGTACGTGAGGTTATTGATAAAGCTAAAAAAAGTGGTGGTTTATTTACAACAAAAAACCCCATATTATTTATAGATGAAATTCATCGTTTTAGCAAATCGCAACAAGATTCATTACTGCAAGCAGTAGAAAAAGGTTGGGTAACACTTATTGGTGCCACGACCGAAAACCCTAGTTTTGAAGTTATCCCTGCACTATTATCGAGATGTCAGGTTTATATTTTAAACTCTTTTGAAAAGTCGGATCTAGAAGCGCTTTTAAAACGCGCTATTGAAAAAGATGACATAATCTCCAAAAAGAATATAAAACTCGATGAAACGGAAGCTTTATTGCGTCTTTCAGGAGGAGATGCTAGAAAGCTACTAAATATTTTTGAACTTATAGTAAACACATTTGAATCTGACGAAATTGAAATTACCAATGAAATAGTTCTTGAAAAAGTTCAAAATAATACGGTTCGTTATGATAAAACTGGTGAACAGCACTATGATATTATTTCAGCTTTTATAAAATCTATTCGGGGTAGTGATCCTAATGCAGCAGTATATTGGTTAGCAAGAATGATTGAAGGTGGTGAAGATGTAAAATTTATAGCGAGACGATTATTAATTCTGGCAAGTGAGGATATAGGTAATGCCAACCCTACTGCTTTGGTTATCGCAAACAGTACTTTTCAAGCAGTTTCAACAATTGGATATCCAGAATCTAGAATTATCTTAAGTCAATGTGCCACTTATCTGGCTTGCTCACCTAAAAGTAATGCATCATACCAAGCAATTAAAAATGCTCAATCATTGGTTAAACAAACAGGTGATTTAAGCGTCCCACTGTCTATACGCAATGCCCCTACTAAATTAATGAAAGAGTTAGGTTATGGTGAAAATTACCAGTATGCTCATAATTACGAAAACAATTTTGCCGCTCATGAATTCTTACCAGACACTATTTCAGGAACAAAATTGTATGAACCAGGGGCAAACGCTAGAGAAAATGCCTTACGTGATTATTTAAAAAAACGCTGGAAAGAAAAGTATAACTATTAAAAACTGATATTTAACACCTTATACACAGGATTTCCATCAACTGTATATTCCATTGTCCACACACCATCTTTCTTATAGACTATACCGTTCTTATTTTTTACAGTAAAAACATCTGTCATACCAGTTTTAAGCAATGTTAATTTTACGGTGTTAGTATTACTGTCTAAAAGGTCATAACCGTTAGAAATTTTCTTTGCGATATAATAT
The DNA here is from genome assembly GCA_030148025.1 of Flavobacteriaceae bacterium. Taxonomy (GTDB): domain Bacteria; phylum Bacteroidota; class Bacteroidia; order Flavobacteriales; family Flavobacteriaceae; genus JASBUG01. The sequence continues at coordinate 25,331 of JASBUG010000005.1, forward strand.
GTTTTGTCTTCTGGAGTAGCTTTAGCCACCTTTGGCATTTTTGCACTTTTTGATGCTTTACTTTCCTTTACAGTTGACGTTGTTGTTTCTTTCTTCTTCTCTTTTTTTAGCTTAGCAATTTCTGCTTTTAATTCTTTTACCTCGTCCTCAGATTGAGATTTTCTAGCTCTAGAGATAATCTTCTCATTTGGTCTATAAGTATATTTAACATCCTTCATAGTTTCAAAGGCAGCTGTTAACGCTTTTTTATAAGCTATTTCATAGGTTTTAACTTTCGAAGTTCCTATTCCAGATTCAAAAACTATCTCATCATCACAATTTCTTAGTTCTAGTTTAAGTTTTGTTTTTAATGCACTCTTTATATTGACCATTCGAGCTGTTAAAGCTAAACATTTGTTTAGTTCGTAGTCTCTTTCATCAATTTCCTTCTCCATAAAAGCATTAAAGCCTTGTTTTTTAAGCAAAAACCTAGTCATTGTATTTAACCTATATGCATCTTCACCTGCAACAAAATCGAAATAATGAGGTACAACTACATACTTATAATCATTTAAGCTATTTTGGGCATTAACAGATAGTACTTGTGTAATACTTAAGACAAATAATACTAAAAAAAACTTTCTCATAAGCTCTAATTTTCATTCAAATTAATTAAGATTCTAATGTATAAATTTTATTCTCTATAAAAAGTATTTTTTAATAAACATTATTAACAAAGCACATATTTTTTAACAAATGATTAATGTCATTGATTGCTTTTTTTTGTGTCTTTACCTTTAATTTATATAACTAAAAATAGAGATTTAATTTAATGAAAAACCATGTAGTGATATTTGAAGCTCGAGGAGGTTCAGATAAAGGTAAGTATGGATTTAGAAAAGATTCAAAACCTATAATTGATTCGTTAAAAAAAAGAGGTTGGACAGCCGAAATTGTATTTTATTCTGATAAAGATCGTGGTGAAATTTACAGATATACAGTTGAAAAGGCAGATGCGTATATAAGCCGAGTAAATCCGGGTAATTTAAATAGTGAAACAGGCTATTTTCAAATGCTTAGAGAGCTAGTGTCAAATGGTGTTGAGGGATTACCACATCCTGACGCTATGATTGCTTATGGCGCTAAAAATTCTGTAGAAAAACTTAAAGGAACTCCAATTGTTCCAGACGATGTCTATACCTATTATGATTTTGATTCATTAAAAGATAAATTTCCTTCCAGCCTAAAAAAAGGCGTTAGAGTTTTAAAACAAAATCGAGGTTCAACAGGAGAAGGAATATGGCGTGTAGAGGCTTTAAACATTGATAAGATTAAAGGTAATCTTCCTCTTGACACCAAACTAAAATTAACAGAAGCAAAAGATAATCACACCGAAGAAAAAACGCTTCAAGAATTCTTAGAATTTTGTATTCAGTACCTAGAAGGGGAAAATGGAATGCTTTTAGATATGCCTTTTTTAGAGCGTATTATTGAAGGGGAAATTCGTGTTTTAATGTTACGCGACAATGTTGTAAATATTGTTCACAAAAAACCAGCAGAAACCAAAGATGCTTTTTCAGCAACATTATTTTCTGGCGCAAAATACAGATATGATAAACCTGAACAATGGCCAGAGTTAGTGAATTCTGTCGAAAAGTCTCTTCCTTTAATTCAATCTAGACTAGGCAACTATGATCTTCCGTTAATTTGGACGGCCGATTTTATATTGGATACAGATAAAAAAACAGGAGAAGACATATATATACTTGGAGAAATAAATGCATCTTGTGTAGGCTTCACTACATTCTTAGAATTAAGCGAAAATATAGCTGATGAAGTACTTGCTTTATTAGATGCTGAATCTGTGGTGAACCCAAAATGGGCTGCTTTTAAAAAATAACATGTTAATTATAAATAAAGCACTTAAGTTTTAAGTGCTTTATTTATAAAAAATTCTTAAGATCATATAATGTTTCTACAACTTTTATATGATTTTTTACAGATATTTTATGATAGTTAAAACATATAGCATCCAGTCCCATATCTAATGCTCCCATAACATCTGCTTCAAGGTTATCACCAATCATTACGCTATTTTCTTTATTAGCTCTAGCACTATTTAGTGCATGATTAAATATCTTAGGATTTGGCTTTTTTACACCTACCATTTCAGAGTTTGTAACTGTTGTAAAAAAGTGATCAATGTTTGCTTTGTTCAACTTTCCATGTTGGACTTCTTTAAACCCATTGGTTATAATATGTAATTGATATTTTGGTTGTAGATATTCTAAAATTTCGATAGCCCCTTCAAACAAATGATTAAAGGTACACAGATGAGCAATATAGTCATCCGACAATTTATATATCATACTTGGTTTGATCTCAATTTTCAAAGTATTGAAGGCGTCATGTAGTCTTCCAAATCGTAATTTAGCTTTATCTATTTTTTCCTCTCTATAAAGTTTCCAATACTGAAAATTTATAGGCTCATAAACTTCTAAAAACTCTTTAAGATTTGTATTAATACCATTTAAGGCAAAAATTTTCTCGAATGTTAAGCCTGAGTTCCTATCGAAATCCCAAAGTGTGTGATCTAAATCAAAAAAAACGTGCGATATATTGTTAAGCTTCATCTACTGAATCTAAAATTAATGTAAAAAGTTCTCTGAATCCTTTCCAGCGCTCTTCATCACCAAAGGTATAATTATGGAAAACTGGTATAAAGGTTCCGTTTACTTTCTTTATTTCGTTAATAATTTTTTTTACTGTCTGTTTTTTGTCCAATTGCGATTTATTTCGAAGTAATGCGTAATCCATGAGATGGAATGGATTAACTTTCAAAGGGGTTTGTATCTCGTAATCGATATCATAAAAAAGAAAAGGTGTACAAGTCCCTGCCCTAAAACCAATATGGCTTACATATCCCATTGTATAATCTTCAAATATCTCAAGTTCAATTAAATGCCTATAGGTTTTAGGTAAATTGAGTTTAGAAAACGAATTTCTGGAGGCTACTAACGATGTATTGATTACCGACTCCATTTTTTGTTTTTCCTTTTTTAAAATATTTAAATCATCAAGAGCAAAATAAGATGCTTTTAAACCTACCTTACAATAATCTGCAACCGATTTTATTAAGGACACAAACTTCTTTTTATTAATATTTATGTTCTTATCGTAAGTTGTATAATCGCCAATTAAAAAGAAAACAATGAATTTACTCTCACTACGCTTTTGCATGTTAGTAATCCATTTAAAAGTGTTGTAAGGATCTCTTTTAAACCTCAGGAGTACAGAATAACGATTGTATAATTGCCTTAACTTAAACCTAAAAATATCACCCAAAGTACCTCCAATGGTTCGCATTAATCCTTTTTGCCTAAAATAATAGGCCATTGGCACATCTATTACAGGCTTTATGCTGTAACTCCTTTTTGAAAATTCATAATCTGGAAATTTATGCTGTAAAGCTTTTCCAAACTTATAGGCCCAAATATCTACAACTGGTTGATGCAAAAAACTATGTTCGAACGCTAAACTGTCCTTCACAGTAAAACGCCCATATTCATCTTTTACATGAGGTAAATACTCTTCATATCTACTCAACAAATAAAAAGAAGCGGCGAAAATATCAAAGGGAATTGAACTTTTATCTCCATTGTAAAAAAAACATTTTGTTTCTTCCCAATCGTGGACATGAATATCTATATCTGTCAAACCTTGCTCAAAAATAATATCATGGCTTCTCACATAGAATTCGTTACCAAGAGGCTGCCTAGAATAAGACATTTTTAAACTATTATGCGCAATAAAATCTTCTACAGTAGTTGTAAACGATACAGGTACGTCTAAAATTCGGGTACAAATTTGTTTAAATATATATTTTAAACGAGGTGTTATTTTATGAGTATATACTAATAACATTTACAAAAGCGTTTCATCGGCAAAGCTAAAGTATGCTTTTTCGGTAATAATTAAATGATCTAACACTTTTATATCTAAACTATTTGATGCGTGCTTTAATTTTTGGGTTAACTGTTTATCTGCCTCACTTGGCTTTAAAGTTCCTGAAGGGTGATTATGAACCAGGATCAAACCTGTAGCTCCAACCTCTAAAGCATTTTTTAACACCAAACGCACATCGACCAAAGTGCCAGTAATACCTCCTTTACTTAGCTGCTGCTTTTGTATTACTTTATTAGAATTATTTAAGTAGATAATCCAAAATTCTTCATGTGCTAATTCTCCAATAATAGGCTGCATCAATTCAAAAACCGATTTACTTGAACTAATTTTCTGTTTCTCTAAGGCTTCTTCTGCTCTACGTCTTCTGCCCAGTTCCAAAGCCGCAACAATGGTAATTGCTTTTGCCTCTCCTATCCCTTTAAAATCCATTAGCTGTTTTACCGTAAGCTTTCCTAACTCATTTAAATTATTATTAACGCTTGCTAAAATGCGCTTACATAATGCCACTGCACTTTCTTCAGTATTTCCAGAACCTATTAAAATGGCTACCAATTCTGCGTCACTTAAAACAGACTTCCCTTTATCTCGTAATTTCTCCCTTGGTTGGTCATCTATAGACCAATTTTTAATCGAAAAAGAAGCTGCTTTTTTAGTCATCTAGTAAATATAATTATTGTAAATTTCAATACAAAATCACTAAACTCTATGGAATCTTTATTTAACGATCAAACTCAGGAAAAAATCATATCTCGTTTAAATAAATTAACTGAAACTACCAAAGCACAATGGGGCACCATGAATGTTGACCAAATGCTATATCATTGCCAAGGCCCACTTGAAGTTGCTATAGGTACCAAACAGCTAAATACTAAAATTGGCTTTATGAAAAAGTTATTATTCAAAGCATTTAAACCAGTGATGTATAACGATAAATTATGGAATCAAAATATTCCTACTGCTAAAGAATATATTTCTAAAGGCTCTTATAATTTTAATGACGAAAAAGAAAAGCTAACAGCCGTTATAAAAGAGTTTAGTAAATTAAAAACCAAAACCGATTGGCCAGCACATCCATTTTTTGGAAAATTCACCACAGAGCAATGGGGAAAATTACAATACAAACATTTAGATCATCACTTTAGACAATTTGGCGTATAACTATGAGCACTTATCCACCACCACACCATCAAGATCATGATAAAGATAACATGATCGAAGTTCTTAAATCCTATCCCTTAGCAACAGTTATTTCGGTTAAAAATGAAGCACCATTAATAACTCATATGCCATTGATATACAGGGAAACAGATGGCAAGCTTATTGGACACATAGATATTTACAACCCGCAAACCCCTTTAATGTGTGATGATAATGATGTAACGGTTATTTTTTCAGGACCAGACTGTTACATTTCTCCTAGTGTTTATACTACTACACAACTCCCAACCTGGAACTATATAAAAGTACATTTAAAAGGAACTGTAAAAGCTATTGAAAGCAAAGAAGCTTTAAAAGAATCGCTAATTAAAATGACTGAATTTTTAGAAGCTCCAGACCACAAATATGTTTTAGACGCTGACAATAAGCGAATGGAAGGTGCCATAAACTATATAAAGATGTTTGAAATTACTATTACTAACTGGGAAGGTAAATTCAAACTATCTCAAGATAAAAAGAAAGCAGATATTGCTAACGCTCGTGAAGAACTCATTAAAACAAATCAACTGAGTATTAAGGCATTTTTAGATAAAGTATTTTAAGAACCAAAAAATAAAACCCATGGAATTAGGAAATTTTTCAGTTAGCCTAACGGTAAAAGATATTAAAGCTTCAAAAGCATTTTACGAACAACTTGGTTTTACCATGTTTGGTGGTAACATTGAGCAAAATTGGGTGATCATGAAAAATGGCAAAACCAATATTGGGTTATTTCAAGGTATGTTTGATAAAAACATACTTACTTTTAACCCTGGTTGGGATAACAACGCTAACAAACTAGATACGTTTACAGACGTAAGAGATTTACAAAAAGAACTTAAAGAAAAAGGATTCACAATGATTACTGAAACCGATGAAAACACCTCTGGACCCGGAAGCTTTGTAATTGTAGATCCTGACGGAAATCCGATTTTAGTAGATCAGCATGTTTGATATTGTATATCTCCTTTTTGTAACACTACCTTTAAAATAAAAACATTCTATGAAAATTACGCAAGCGCAAGAAAATATGAGACATGCCTATTTTGGAGGCGGTCCAGGTGTATTGACATCTGGATTAGTGTGGCTCGTTGCTGGAATTGTAGCATTAGTAACTACTAGCCAAACAAGTGTTATTACCCTTTTTATTGGCGGTATGTTTATACACCCTATTGGTATACTACTCTCAAAGCTTTTGAAACGTTCTGGCGCTCATGACAAAGGGAACCCATTAGCTAAATTGGCGCTTGAAACTACTTTTGCGATGTTTATTGGATTGTTTATTGCCTTTTGTGTTTTTCTTAGGCAAGAACATTGGTTTTTTCCAATAATGCTGATGGTTATTGGTAGTCGCTATTTAGTGTTTTCTACCATTTATGGAATGTCTGTATATTATATTTTAGGAAGTATTCTGGCTATTTCGGGAGGAATTAGTTTGATTTTAGATTGGCCTTTTTATATTGGTGCTTTTATTGGTAGTGGCCTGGAAATTGTATTTGCATTTATTATTATTTATTTGGAAAAATTAAAACACTAGAAAAGGAAAAGATTGATCTACTTACATCAAAATTTCTAAAGTTTTATAAATTAAATTCGGAATAAAACCAAAATGCCCTTAAACCAAAAACACATTTTAAGTCCGAATAGTGAGTTTGACAGACGTGAAGAGCTATCAAAGGCATTATCTCAAATAGAATTGCTTACTGAGGAAGACCTCAACATTTTAAAAAAGTGTTCTACTGAAGATCATGAAGCCATTGGAATGATTGGTTGCTTACTAAAAGATGACTCTTACATTAATAAAGCTAGATTAATTATTGCAAGTTTGAATAGATCTAACACAGAATTAGCTGAAAATGCAAAACACCTATTAAACTGTTCTGATAGTGAACTAAATAATCTAGTCGATAAACTTTCGCAACGTTTTATTTTGGAAGATGAAAACCTTTCAAATTATGAAAACAAAATCTATACGATTCTATTTAATATACTATCGCAAAGGGGCTTTTAATTCTCTAGCCATTTATTCATTTGAAGTTTTAGCTTTTCATAATCGACGCATTCTTTAGCTCTAAAATCTGCCCAATCTAGCACTTCACTATCAGGTGTAAATTTCTTGCTAAAATTATTATTTCCATTAATAATATCTACACGTTTTATATACTCTTTAGCAAACACTTTATCTACAATATTTGGCAAACCACGTGTGCAGGCAAATTCGTAAAATGGTAAATAAAAAATCATACCATCAATAACATCTTGAAATTTAATGTCCTGCTCAAACGTATAATCAAACTGGGTTAACCCAAAAGGAGTATCTTTTATATTAAACCCAACTGATTTTTTTCCTGTAAGTTCAAAAGCAGCATCCCATTTTCCATCAGCAGAAAGTTCTATTGTATGCTTTGGACCATACCATTTATTAGTCCACTCATCAGGAATCCACTTATACCAATTAAAAGCAACAACCTTTACCTTATCGCCATAAGCCTCCTTTATATAAGCTGCTGTTTTTTTTATACGAATATCTTTATAATTAACATTAAGGTTAATAGCATGTGGCCTACTTTGAATTAATAAGGCTCTTTTTCTTCCATTTTTTGACTCCTGTTTTTCATACAGATTCAAAAAGTTAAATGCCATAATACTATCTCTTGTCCCTGTTCCTCTTAGACTTTTATCTACAAACTCTGTATACTTTTCGTGAGTCATATCTTTCCAACTAAAAGCACAATCTGTTAAACCTAAAGTAATCTTATCATCTTGCTCTAAATGTCTATTTATATTGTAAATACCTTTTAAATACTTTACCATATTGTACTTATCCCACAAAGCATTAAAGTCTATATTTCTATATAATTCAAGAAAATCTTTTTCAAAATCTTCTGGATTTTGGTAATTTCCTTTTACCACTTTATTCGCAAATGGGGTTTGATTAATAACACCTACTTCGGTATAAATATGCCCTACATTTTCAACAAACCACTTGTCTTTTACAATATCAAGAATCAAATCGTATTGGGTAGTATCTCTATGATCTCTTTCTCCTAAAATAACAATGTCGTTCGTTTTAAATAAATCTAGAATATACGCCTTAGGGTCTTGATGTTGTTGCTCTAGAAGTGACACAAACTCTTTTATTTTCGATTGAGAAAATCCCGATAATGAACAACAAAAGAACACTAGTAAAACCTTTAAAAATACTTTCATTTGATACTTATTTTTTGATGATTTTTTTTGTTACTGCTCCTTCTAATGTAAACACTTTTACTACGTACATCCCAGATTCAATATTCGATATATTGATTTGCTTATTAGATAACATACTTGAATCTTTAATAGCTACAATTTCCTTCCCTAAAACATCAAACATTTTTAGCCCGATAATATCTTGCTGAGAATCTATATATAATATATCAGTCATTGGGTTTGGGTAAATATGTAAGTTAGAATGTAACTTAGTTTTCTTGATAGATAATGCTGGATCATTTAAATCTACCCTCAAAATTCTATCGCCAATTATTTCGGTTACAAAAAGATATTTATCGCCACTTACATAGTCTTTAATTTGAATCTTTCGCAAATCACCATAATCAGCATTGGTAACCAAAAGCTCTGAAGTTGGAATAGGATCTATTGGATTTATTCGTTTTAGGCCTTCATCATCTGTAAAATACAATAGTCCCTCAAAAAAATATAGATCATGTATAACACCAACAGCCGTAAACTTTGATACCTCTGGAAGATCTAAAACCATATTCTTAAAAAAGATTTCTCCGTCTGCTGAATCAAAGGATTCTGAAAAATATAAAGATCCACCATTAACTTGCAATGCGGTTACATCTCTAGACATGTAAGTTGGTGCGCCAACAGGAAAAGCACCAGCTATATTATAGCGTTTAAACATCCCATCATTATTTATATCACCCACATGCATCCAAGCACCATAAAAATCAATATCAGTAATTGCTGAAGCAAAACCAGTATTGACTTCAACTGAGGCTAATGCAAGGTTAGATAAGTCTTTTTTATATAGTTTACCAAATTCAGGAAGTCCTGCCCCACTAACCGTAGCAAAATATAAGTCTGTTCCATTTATGCCAAAGGCGAGTACGCCACCATTTATTAGTGAAGGTTCATCAGTGTCAAAAACAAAAGAAACAACAGGAAGATCTGGATCTGAAATATCAGCTTTAAAAACCTCGTAAAGACTATTGTCTAGATAATACAAATCATCACCGCTAATTACAATATCTAAACCGTCAATGCCACTTAAAAGCGTGGTTACTTGGGCATAAGAAATTTGCATGAAACATATGAGAAAACAGGTTAAGGCTTTAAAAGATTTCATAAGGCATTATTTTTTACCGAATGTATTTAAAACCTATTTTGAAATAGTCCGAAATCTTTAACTTTTAAAAAATCAGGATATATTATGCTGCTTTTTAAAAGCTATTGGTGACATACCTACATGTTTTTTAAAGGCTGAATAAAATGTTGACTTAGAATTAAAACCAGACTCTAAAGCAATAGAAATTATAGTATAGTTCTTATAGCTTGGATTTATAAGGATAGCTTTAGCATCTTCTATTCTTAAAGCATTTACATAATCTGAAAAATTAGAATTGGCATTACTATTTACCAATTGCGATAAATACCCTTCGCTCAATTCAAATCTATCTGCCAACGCTTGCAAACTTAAACTAGGATTTAAGTATAGTTTCTCTGCTTTAATAATAGCATTAATATCTTCAAAACGCTTTTTACTTTTTGGCTCATTATTTTGAGTACCAATATTGGTTGGGATTAGCACTTTTCTTAAATCTGCACGTTGGTTAAAAATACCTAAATGATATACTCCTAAATAACCCATCCAATAAATCAATAACGACATTGATATCCATAACACATATGTTGTTACACGTTCAATGCTATCATTTCTATAAATTAAGGTGTTAAAAATTGTAATTAACACCCAAATACCAAATACAACAACAGCCAAAGACAGCAATTTTTTTAACCAGATAACATTAATTTTTGGTTGATTTGAAACTACTGCTTGTTTTTGGTAATTACCAATTAATCTAAATCCGTTGTATATGGCAATAGCAGTAAAAATTATAGATACATAACTTAAGATTATATAAAACTTAGTTACAAAATTTTGAGAGATCAATTCACTAAAAAATATTTGTTGAAAGAGAAAAATCAAACAAAAAGGTAAACTAATGTAAAACGGATACATGTAAAACTTTGGCAACTCCTTATTTCCTAAATATGTAGAAATAAAATAATAGAATGCGGGAAACATTAGTAAGTCCCATTGTATAGGAAATAGCCAAAAATGCTTCCAATTTAAATAACTAACAATGTTCGTATCAAAAAACCAGAAATAGATATTGTTTAAAGAAACTAAGAGCACATAAAAAGCTAAAAACCTATTGGGTTTAGCATTGAATTTTTTTGAAAATAAAACAATTAATCCAAAAATAAGTCCATGAATACTTGCACTGACTATAAAAAGGTTAAAAACATTAAAGCTTAAGTCTGTACTCATAAAAACTTTAACCTATAAGTCCTTTTACCTCCTCAAAATCCAATCCTCCGTAATTACCAGAACTCATCAACAATAATGCTTTATCATCAAAATTTTGAGAGAATAAATACTCTTTAAATTCTTGCGGATTGGTATAAATAATGAGATCGTTACGCTCAAACGCATTTGCAATTTGATTTTTTGTGACTTCTTTTAATTTTTTAATCTCTACAGCATGTGGTGAATAAAACACTACTGCAACATCTGCTGCATCTAGAGCACCTTTATATTCTTTTAAAAACTCAGCATTTAAACTACTATAAGTATGCAACTCTAAACAGGCCAGAACAGTTCTGTCCTTATACTGTTCTTTTACTGCATTGGTAGTTGCTTTTACTTTACTTGGTGAATGTGCAAAGTCTTTATAGGCTACACTATTCTTACTTTCAGCTATTTTTTCTAAACGCTTACTTGCACCTTTAAATGTAGAAATGGCTTCGTAGAAATCATCTTCATCGACTCCCATTTGCTGACAGATCCATTTAGCTCCTGAAAGATTATTTAGGTTGTGCTTACCAAACACTTCAATCGGCATTGGTCCATCTGGAGTTTCTAATAATGTTTCTCCATCTTCTACTGAGTATTCTGGAGTATCATATGGAAATTTACGAATAGGATTTTCGGATGCTTCCACAACTTGTTTTACAGATTCGTCTTCAACATTATAGGTAATGCTTCCGCCCTTCGTAATACTGTCTATAAAAATGCTAAACTGCTCTACATAATTTTCAAACGTTGGAAATACATTAATATGATCCCAAGCAATACCGCTTAACAACGCAATATTAGGTTGATACAAATGAAATTTTGGTCGTCTATCTATAGGCGAACTTAAATACTCATCACCTTCAAGTACAATGAAATCATTATCATCAGTAAGTTTTACCATGACATCAAAACCTTCTAGTTGTGCGCCAACCATATAATCAACATCAATATCATGATAATGCATCACATGAAGAATCATAGAAGTAATAGTTGTTTTACCATGACTCCCTCCTATTACAACTCTGGTTTTATGCTTGGATTGCTCGTATAAAAATTCTGGGTAGCTATAAATTGTAAGTCCTAATTCTTGTGCTTTTAATAGTTCAGGATTATCTGCTTTTGCATGCATTCCTAAAACAATAGCATCTAAATCTTGAGTGATCTTTTCTGGAAACCATCCAAATGCTTCTGGTAATAAACCTTTAGCTTCTAATCGTGATTTTGAAGGGTCGAAAATAACATCATCACTCCCTGTAACTTGATATCCTTTATTGTGTAACGCAATAGCAAGATTGTGCATTGCAGCGCCTCCAATGGCAATAAAATGTACGTTCATAAAACTGTAATTCGCTTCGTAAAGATAACTATTACCTCAACATTACAGTTCTAAAATTTGTTGTTTTTCTTTTAATGCCTGCTTAAAGCTCGAACGTATTGTTAAGGCCTTATCAATCCATTTTAGAGCTTCTTGCTTATTCTTTTTGTGCTTTTCAATTTGAGCCATTCTATAATATGCCCATTCTATAGGCACACCATCTTTAGCCGTGTGATTTTCAACATATATTTTTAAACATTCTGCACCTTTATCCAATTGTATATTATAATCTGCACATACTTTCCCTATTTGATAGTGCAAGGCATTTCTATGATGTTTGTCGTGAGATCTCTCAATGGTTTTGATAGCCTTTTCAGGTTGCTCAGTAGCTTCATATAGATCGCTTAACTTTTTAAAACAAGTGAGTGAACCTCCAACTTCAATAGCTTTTTTATAAAAAACTTCTGCTAATTCTGGTTCGTCATCATATTCATAAATATAGCCTTTGGCTAAATAACCATCAACTTTTGAGAGTTGTTCTAACTCTTCAGCATATTTTAGAGATTTTTTCTTACTCCCTCCAATAATTCCAGGCAATTGCATATAGAGTTCAACCAAGGCCCAACGTGTATCAATATGCTTAGGGTCAAGTTCAGCAGCTCTTAAAAATGCTTTTTTTACATCTCCAATAATTCCTAGCGCTCTAAATTTTGAAACTGTGAGCGCTTTTAAGCCTAAAGCACCACCATATTTATAATGGTAATTAGCATTATTAGCATCGGCAGATACTAAAATTTTATATTGCTTAATGGCAGCATCCCATTCTTTTTGATAACCATGTGCATCTCCCAAAAGCTCTATAGCCTTCAGATCTCGTGGATTTTGCTCTACAAACTCACTAGCCAACATTTCTGCTTTTTGATACTGTTTGTTTTCAAATAATTGCGGGATTTCTACATACAGCGATTGACTAAATGCAAACATAGGAAACCATAAAAAAAGTAATACTTTCTTCATAAAATATACAGTCGAAAATGTAAAAATAACCTTTCTATGTCACTTGTAAAATAGTTATCTTCACTCAACCATATAACAGCTTTACTCATTCTTTATTTTTTGGAATACATTTTGAAGTTAACATTGTGGTAAAATTAATTTCCATGAAAAACTATCTACTTATATTAATGATCCTACTTTTTGCTAACACTACCAATGCTCAAAACGCCAACTATAATGATTTATGGAATCAGGTTGAAAAATTTGAAGTCGATGGCTTACCAAAATCGGCTTTGAAAATCGTTGAAGACATAGCTGTAAAAGCAAAAAAAGAAGCCAACAACAACCAAATAATCAAAAGCCTCATTTTTAAAAGCAAGTTTGCACTTATACTTGAAGAAGATGCTCAGTTAAAAATTATAAATGACTTTAAAACTGAAATTTCACAAAGCAAATTCCCTACAAAGAACATTTTAGAAAATCTACTCGCCAATCTGTACTGGCAATATTTTCAGCAAAATCGTTGGAAATTCTACGACAGAACAAATACTTCTGAAAAAGTAGATACTACAGATTTCAGAACTTGGGATTTACAAACATTATTTAATGAAATCTCACTTCATTTTGAAAATTCGCTTCAGAATGGATTAATGCTACAACTTGAAGACTTAAAAAAATACGATACGCTTTTAACAACGATTGAAGGCTCTAAAACATATCGCCCTTCATTATTTGATTTTCTTGCTCATAATGCTCTAACTTTTTACAAAACAGACGAAAATAGTATTACTAAGCCTGCTTACAAATTTGAGTTAGATGATTCATCGTTTCTAAGTGATTCTAAAACATTTTCGCAATTACATATAGTATCAAAAGACACTACGTCTTTACAACTTAAAGCTCTTAAATTATACCAAGAACTCATTGGTTTTCATTTAAAAAACAATAATCATAAAGCTTTAGCTACTGTTAATATAGAACGTTTACATTTTGTAAAACAGCATGGTACTTTTAAAGACAAAGAAGCACTGTTACTAAACACTTTTTCTATTGAAAAAAATGAGATTAATGATGTTGAAGTTTCTGGATTATATAACTACGAAATAGCTTCGATTTATTACAATCAAAGTAATTCTTACACGCCTAAAAAGAACGAAGCACATCGTTGGAAAGCAAAAGAAGCTCTTGAAATTTGTAACGCAGTTATAGATGAAAATGCAAATAGTAATGCTGCTAAAAAATGTGCTGACCTTAAACAACAAATTTTACAGGAAACGCTTCAAATTACTACAGAGAATTATGTTCCTGTAAACATGCCTTCAAAATTATTAGTAAGCTATAAGAATATTGATGCTCTTAACTTCAAGATCTATTCAATAACTCATAAGCAATTAAAGGAGCTAAATAAAACGTATAGAAAAGAAGACCAACTAAAATTTATAAAAAACCTTAATCCAGTTAACAATTGGAACGCTGCATTAATTAACGAAAATGATTACCAAAAACACAGCGTGGAGGTTGTGGTTCCTAACTTAACAAATGGTATATACATTGTTTATAGCGAAGTTGCTAACAAACCTGAAACTTGGGCTTATAGCAAACTTCAAGTAACTGACTTTGCATTAGTACAAAAAACAGCAGAAAAATATACTGTTTATCAAGTCATAGATCGAAATCATGGAAAACCTATTTCTAACGCTAGAGTAAAATTATCATATCAAAAAAATTACCGAAATAGCGTATCTACACTTACACAAACTACTGATGCTAATGGCGAAATACATATTAAAAGAACTAAAAAACCTTGGTATAACATTTCGGTAGAAGTCACAAAAAATGATACCAAAAGTTATTTCGGCAACTATTATTCTAGTCGTCTTTATGAGAATGATGATGACGATAAACTAGAATATAGAAGCTTCTTATTTACAGACAGAAGTATTTACAGACCTGGACAAACCGTTTACTTTAAAGGAATTGTTATTAAAACAGAAAATGAGAAGTCAGAAGTCGTTAAAAATGAAGACATCTTTATCAAGTTTTACAACACAAATAGTGAAGAGATACAAAGGGTTACATTAACAACAAATGATTTTGGTTCAATTTCAGGTGAATTTCTAATTCCAAATAATGGGCTTACTGGGCAACATGAAATTAACCTTATGGGAAAGAACTTCTATTTACCAACAAGTTCTTATACCTATTTCTCAGTTGAAGAATATAAGCGCCCAAAATTTGAAGCCAACTTTAAACCAATTACAGAAACGGTAAAAATTAACGATTCTGTTAAGGTAACTGGAGAAGCTCTAGCCTATGCAGGAAGTAATATTACTGACGCAAAAGTAGTGTATCGTGTACACCGAAAAGTACAATACCCAAGATGGTATTATTGGTATCGTCCTTCATTTAATAGCGAACCTCAAGAAATTGCTCATGGTGAGACAACCACTGATGCTTCAGGAAATTTTGATATCGTATTTAAAGCGCTTCCAGATACTAGTGTAGATAAAGACAGTCAACCAATATTTCACTATGAAGTAACTGCAGACATTACTGATGTTAATGGTGAAACACGTTCAGCAACTACAACTGTAAATGTTGGTTATCATACGTTAACTGCAAATTTAGAAGTAGACAATCTTCTTGATAAAACCAATAAGAAACATACCTTAACAGTTGATACCAAAAACTTAAATGGTGAATTTGCCCCTGCTAAAGGAAACATCAAGATATATAAATTAATTGCTCCTAAATCTGTCTTGAGGCAGAGACCTTGGCAAGCTCCAGATTATAAACTGCAAACTCGTGAAGCTTTTAAAGAATTATTTCCTTATGAAGCCTATGATAATGAAAACGGTTCCAGAAACTGGGAAAAAGGTATTGTAGTTTTTAATAGATCATTTGACACAAAAGAGTCAAAAGAACTAGCTCTAGGAAATATGAAACGATGGGAATCTGGTCTTTATACCATCGTATTAGAAAGTCAAGATCCTTACGGACAAATAGTGAAAGATGAAGCTAGAATTACGTTGTTTTCTCCTAAAGACAATACACTAGCTGATAAGCAATTGTTTAGTATTAACACTAATAAAACAAGCTATCAACCTGATGATACAGTTGAGTTAACATTAGCTTCGGCAGCAGAAAACATTACTGTTTTTGTTGAAATTGAAAAGAACAAAACCATTACAAATAAATATCAATTTGTACTTAACAACAATAAAAAACAACTGAGTATTCCAGTGACAAAGGATGATCTAGGTGGTTTTGTAGTTCATTATACTTTGGCGGCTTATAACAGTTCTAAAACATCTAGTATTACTATTCCTGTACCTTATCCTAAAACAGATCTAGAGATTGAAACATCTACCTTTAGGGATAAGTTACAACCTGGAACTGAAGAAACTTGGAGTTTTAAAATTAAAGGTCCAAAAGGCGATAAAGTAAGTGCCGAATTATTGGCTGGCATGTATGATGCATCTTTAGACCAGTTCAAACCTCACTACTGGCAATTCAATCCAATTTACAGATCAGACTATTTTTCTAACTATAATAAAAACAGCAATCAAAGTTTTAATAATAGTTCTTTTAGAGTGTACAATAGTTATCGTTTTAATAGACAATATAATCCTCAAAGTTATGATCAACTAAATTGGTTTGGGTTCTATTTTAATCGAAAAGCAAACAATGTTGTTATTAGAGGGTATAGTACTATTTTAGAGGATAACTCCTCTGAGTTAGAAGAAGTCGTGGTTACTGCTCAGGGTATTAAAAAAGAAAAGAAAGCTCTAGGTTATGCTGTTTCTGAAATTAGAGCGGAAAGTGTTGACGAAGAATACGAAGCGGATGTAGCAAGAGTACTTTCTGGAAAAGCTTCAGGAGTTCATATTGAAGAATGGACTCCAAAAAATGCATTAGAAATATCATTTGATGGTGTTAGTATTAGAAAAAACCTCCAAGAAACCGCCTTTTTCTATCCTAACCTTAAAACAGATAAAGATGGAAACGTCACCTTTAGTTTTACGACTCCTGAAGCTTTAACCAAATGGAAATTGCAATTATTAGCACATACCAAAACTTTAGAAAGTGCAACTAAAACTTTAGAAACTGTTACGCAAAAAGAACTAATGGTTATTCCTAATGCACCACGATTTTTAAGAGAAGGAGATGAGATAACTTTTAGTACTAAAATTGCTAATATTTCAGATAAAGCATTATCTGGTCAAGCAAAGTTAGAATTAACTGATGCACTTACTGGAAAAGAGGTCACTGCTAATCTTGTTAATTCGAACACAGTTAAGAACTTTACCGTAGATGCTAAAGGCAATACACAAGTATCTTGGAATTTGACTATTCCTGATAATGTGCAAGCTGTTCAGTATAAAGTATTAGCAGCAACAGGTGAATTTAGCGATGGTGAACAAAATGCCTTACCAGTATTAAGTAATAGAATGTTGGTTACTGAAACAATGCCAATGTGGATAAAATCTAACCAAACAAAAACATTCACCTTAGACAAACTTAAGAATACGCAATCTACAACACTTAAGCACCATAAACTAACTTTGGAAATGACATCTAATCCTGCTTGGTATGCAGTTCAGGCATTACCATACTTAATGGAATATCCTTATGAGTGTAACGAGCAAACCTTTAGCAGATATTATGCAAATGCATTGGCAAGTCATATTGTAAATAGTAATCCAAGAATTAAAGAGGTATTTAATCAGTGGAAATCTCAAGATGCATTAATTTCAAATCTTGAAAAAAATCAGGAATTAAAGTCACTACTGATTCAGGAAACACCTTGGTTACGTGATGCACAAAGTGAAACCGAACAAAAGAAACGTATCGCACTATTGTTCGATCTAAATAAAATGAACAATGAGTTAGCATCTGCATTACAAAAATTAAAACAAAACCAAATGGGTAATGGAGCTTGGTCTTGGTTTAATGGTGGACGAGAAAACAGGTATATCACGCAACATATTATCACAGGTTTTGGTCACCTTGATAAACTAAATGTCATTCTGAACGATAGTGAAGAATCTATGATTAAGAGAGCCATCAAATACCTAGATAAAGAGTTCATTCAAGAATATAAAGACATTAGAAAATATGATAAAGATGTTGATTTAAGTAAAGACCATTTAAGTCATACACAACTACATTACATGTATATGCGAAGCTTTTTTAAAGACGTAAAAGCTTCGAATGAAGTAAAAGAAA
>JASBUG010000008.1 GCA_030148025.1 Flavobacteriaceae bacterium
ACACTGTCTGGCGGTACCAAACAAAAGGTAAATCTAATTTTAACCTTTATGTTTGATAGCCCTTTAATAATTCTTGATGAACCTACCACTGGTTTAGATCCTATTTCATTAATTCATCTTAAGGAATTGATAGATAAAGAAAAGGCCAAAGGAAAAACTATATTAATTACCTCACACATTATGAGCTTTGTTGAAGAGGTGTCTGATGAAATAGTTTTTCTTCTTGAAGGTAAAATATACTTTAAAGGAAGTATAAACGAGCTTAAAAATAAAACAGAGCAACCAGATTTTGAACATGCCATTGCATCAATCTTAACACATAACAATCATGCTTAAAATATTAAAATACAGTTTTTACGATTTAATGCGAAGCCGCTGGAGCTACGTATATTTGGCATTTTACTTATTATTAGGGTTCGTGTTGTTATTTTTAAACCATGATCTGTCTAAAGCGGTAATCACTTTAATGAATGTCATTATCGTTCTGGTACCACTTATAGGAACCATTTTTGGAGTAATGTATTACTATAACTCAAAAGAATTTACCGAATTACTGCTAGCACAACCCTTAAAACGATCTTCTATTTTTTTAGGTCAGTATTTAGGTGTAGCCTTATCATTATCTATGAGTTTAGTTATAGGATTAGGAGTTCCGTTTGTGTTTTATGGTCTGTTTAAATCGAATGTTATATGGGATTTTTCACTACTGCTAATAACGGGTGCATTTTTAACCTTTATATTCTCTGCACTTGCTTTTAACATTGCCCTATCTAACGAAAACAAAATAAAAGGGTTTGGGTATGCTATTCTACTTTGGTTATTTCTAGCGGTAATTTATGATGGTATCTTTTTAATGTCGCTGGTTATTTTTGAAGACTATCCTTTAGATAAGCTGTCATTAGTTGGCTCAATGCTAAACCCTATAGACCTTTCCAGAACATTAATATTATTAAAACTAGATATTTCAGCGCTATTAGGATATACTGGAGCGGTGTTTAAAAAGTTTTTCGGAACCAATTTTGGATTTATCATTTCTTTCATTGTATTGATTTTTTGGGTTACACTACCTATGCTAAGAATAATTGGAAAATCTAAAAAGAAAGATTTTTAATAAACTATAAGTGTCTTTAAAAAGCATTTCAAAAGCCTGTTACAAATGAGATTCAAATTATTTATTCTATTACTATCTGTAGTTATGCTTTATAACTGTAAAAACAGTGAAAAGCAACGCGACAAAAACGAACCTTTAACTGAAGAAGTTCTATTATCAGACTTAAAGCTTGATAATGGCAAAAAATGGATTGCCAACTTAGAAACCGAAATTGGTGTTAAAAACATGGATTCTATTATTAAGGTATTTAAGCAAGAAAATAACACAGATTATGCTTCGTTAGGTGAAGCACTTTCAAAACAAACTAGCTATGTTATTAAAAATTGCTCAATGAAAGGAGAACCTCATGATCAGCTTCATGTAGTTTTAGTACCTATGCTTGATGAGATCTCTGCAATGAAAGAAGGTGGTAATGGCAAAAATTTAGATGAATTAACAGCCCTAATAAACGCTTACTTTAAGCATTTTAAGGTTGAACAATAGCTGATATTCATCATAGAAAATAACTTAAATTCGTTGTAAATTTATATTGATATAGAGCATTTTAGCAATTCCTACAAATTGTAATTATGTGATATATCAATCCCTAACATTGGCTCGTTAACCAGTATTGGTTAACGGGTCTTTTTTTTAAGAATATTTACGTTTGTACCAAACCTTTTGCCATTCTCTTGATAAAATTAAAAAGACTACCTGTTCACTTAATTGTAAAGCATCACTCCCGTCAAGTGCTTTAATCTTCTTTTCTGGAACATCAATGATATAAAGCAAATTAAGATAGTCTGCAAATTTATTTTGAATAAGATTATACACTGTTTCGTGTAGCATTAATTTTAAGCTAGAGGGCAATATCTCTTCATTTACTTCAAAATCTATATTAGCAAACTTAAAATCTTTATTAAGCTGCTTAATTAGCTCTGTATATAAATTAAGTTGCTCAGATTGTAAAAAAAGCTCATCTATGTTTTGTAATTCTTGCATTAATACTATACCTGTCGTTTCATTAATTGTTCTCCAAAATTCATCAAAACTTCTTTTTTACCACTGTCAATATCTAGCTGTTTTAAAACCTGAAATGCTTTATTAGTATAAAGCTCAATAGCATCTTTGGTTGCCTGTAAAGCACCACTATCATTAAATATTTGCTTTACAGTATCTATCTTATCTTTAGCATTAGCTGGAGAAATACTAAACAATCCTAGTAACTCAGCTTGGGTTTCTTTAGAGGAATATTCAATAGCTTTTAAGTATAAATAGGTTTTCTTATTTTCAATGATATCACCACCAACTTGCTTACCAAAAGATTCTGGATCACCAAAAGCATCCAAAAAATCATCTTGAAGCTGGAATGCTATTCCTAAGTTCTTCCCAAATTCATAAATCCCTTGTTGGTCTTCTACACTAGCTTTCGCTACAATAGCGCCCATTTGCAAAGCAGCTCCAACCAACACAGCAGTTTTATATTCGATCATTTTCAAATACTCTGGCACGGTTACATCATCTCTAGTTTCAAAATCAATATCATATTGCTGACCTTCGCAAACTTCTAATGCTGTTTTACTAAATAATTTTGCTAGACTCTTAAAAATAGACACCTCATAATTCTCAAATAATTGATAGGCTAGAATTAGCATCGCGTCACCAGATAAAATACCAGTATTTATATTCCATTTTTCATGAACTGTTATATTTCCTCGTCGTAAAGGAGCATCATCCATAATATCATCATGAACAAGAGAAAAATTATGAAATACCTCAACTGCCAAAGCAGCATCTAATGCCTTATTTGAATCACAGTCAAAAATATCTGCAGCCATAAGTGTTAAAACCGGACGTAAACGCTTACCTCCCAACTTCAAGATATAATTAATGGGTTCATATAGATTTTTGGGTTCGCCAAATTGCATGTATTCTTCCAAATACTTTACAAAGTTTTTTTGATAGGTCTCTATTGTTTGCATGCAGCAAAAATAAATCAATTAACTACAATTATAAACCCTAATCAATTTTAGTGTTAAAAAATCTTAAAACTTTGGAAACTTTTTTTGTTTATAAAGTTTCCTGTATTATTTTTGCCCCGATTTTTACAAGATGATGAGAGAAAAAATAATTGACAAAGCTGGTGATATGTTCTTAAAATTTGGATTTAAGAGTGTTACTATGGATGATATCGCCAGAGAAATGGGTATTTCAAAAAAAACGATCTATAAATATTTTGACAATAAAGATCATTTGGTTGATGATACTACCATGTATGTTCAAAAGACCATTGATAAAGTGATTATGGATATTATGTCTAAAGGATATAATGCTATTGAAGAAAATTTTGCCATTAAAAATGTATTTAAAAACATGTTTAAAAATGCAAAGACATCTCCAATGTATCAACTAAAAAAATACTACCCCGAGACGTTTGCCAAATTAATGGCTAACGAAATATGCACATTTAGTGAATGTGTAATGTCTAATCTAGACAAAGGTGTTAAAGAAAAAATATATCGAGAAAACATAGACAAAGATATGGTCATGAAATTTTACTTTATCCTTGTTTTTGGAGTTCATGAGAGCGAACTTTTCGACAGTTCCCTTTCTGAAATAGTGAAAACAGAAGTGAAAATTTTAGAATACCATACTCGAGCGATCGCAACGTTATATGGTCATTCTATATTAGAAGATCAATTAACTAAATACAAATTAAATCAATCATAAAAAATGACAAAAAGAATAATCCTTTTATTCAGTTTAATCTTAACCACTAGTGTCATGGCTCAGCAAGACACTAAACGTTTTAGTTTACAAGAAGCTATAGATTATGCTCTTGAAAACAATAGAACAGCTAAAAATGCAGCAAGAGATATTACTGCTGCCGAAAAGCAAAAATGGGAAACCACGTCAACAGGATTACCACAAATCAGCGCTAAAATTGATTACAACAATTGGTTAAAGCAGCAGGTTTCATTAATCCCAGCCGAATTTTTTGGTGGAAACCCAGGTGAATTTGCCGAAGTTGCCTTTGGTACAAAACAAACAATGAATGCTACAATCACTGTAAATCAAAAGGTCTTTGACGGCTCATATTTAGTTGGACTACAATCTGCTAAGGTGTTTTTAGAAATATCAAAAAATGCCAAAGAGAAAACAGACCTTGAAGTAAGAAAATCGGTAATTGATGCTTACGGCAATGTATTGTTATCTGAAGAAAGTATCGCTATACTAAAAAGAAATATAGCCGTACTGGAAAAGAACCTAGAAGAGACCTCTAAAATTTACGAGAACGGTTTGGAAGAGGAAGAAAGTGTAGAACAATTACAGATCACACTTTCTGGTGTAAAAAGTAATTTAAACAACACTACAAGGCTTAATACTTTAGCCTATCAAATGTTAAACATTACGTTAGGGATCGATATAGAAGATAACATAACACTAACCGATTCTCTGGAAAGTTTAACATCGCAAAACATAGTATTAAGCTTACTTGATGCCGAAGAAAATGTTGAAAATACTATCGATTATAAAATTGCAGCTAACGATAAACGTTCAAAAGAACTACTTCTTAAATTAGAAAAAAGTAAAGCTCTACCAACTATTGATGCGTTTATTAATGGAGGCTATGCTGGAAACAATAATAGTTTCGACTTTCTTAAAAAAGAACAGCAATGGTTTGGTTCTTCACTTATTGGAGTAAATATGAACATTCCAATTTTTAGTTCTTTAGGTCGTAGTGCAGCAACTCAACGTGCAAAGATAAATTTAGATAAATCTACAGACGATCTATTAGAAACCTCGCAAAAATTGAAACTTCAAATAAGTCGGGCAAAAAGTGACTATCGATTCTCTATAGAAGATTATGAGAACAAAAAGCAAAATTTGAATCTTGCAGAACGTATTGAACAAAAAAATCAAACTAAATTCTTTGAAGGAATCGCATCAAGTTTTGACCTAAGGCAAGCGCAAACACAACTATACACATCGCAGCAAGAATATTTACAAGCCATGCTAGATGTTATTAATAAAAAAGCAGAATTAGAAACAGTTTTAAATGAACTACCTAAAAATTAATCAAACAAAAAATAAATCATATCGAAAAATGAAAAAGATATTTTCACTTCTAATAATAACATTGGTTATTCTTTCTTGCGGAGAAGGAAATAAGCAATCTGTCGACTCTGTGATAGATTCTGGCAACTTAGATAAAATTAAACAAAAGAAAAAAGAAATAGAACAAGAGCAACTAGCCATTATTTCTAAGTTACAATTATTAAACGATAAAATTGCTGAGCTAGATACCGTTCAAAAAATATCATTAATAACAACGTTTAAGGCTAAAGAAGAGTTATTTACACATTATTTAGAATTACAAGGGAATGTTACTACTAAACAAAATCTAATTATATTCCCTGAGTTTAGCGGAATTCTTTCTCAAGTATTTGTTAAAGAAGGGCAGCGTGTTGTAAAAGGGCAACAACTTGCAAAAATTGATGATGGCGGATTGGCACAACAATTAGCACAGTTGCAAATTCAAACAGATTTAGCCAAAACTACTTTTGAGCGTCAAGAACGTTTGTGGAATCAAAAAATTGGAAGCGAAATTCAATACTTGCAAGCAAAGTCTAGTTATGAAGCTCAAACAAAAGCAGTAAAGCAACTACAAAGTCAGCTAGAAAAAACTATTGTTAGAGCTCCATTTTCTGGAACAATAGACGATGTT
The DNA here is from genome assembly GCA_030148025.1 of Flavobacteriaceae bacterium. Lineage (GTDB taxonomy): Bacteria > Bacteroidota > Bacteroidia > Flavobacteriales > Flavobacteriaceae > JASBUG01. The sequence goes on from JASBUG010000008.1 coordinate 5,820, forward strand.
ATTACAGATCAAGGTACTGTTGTTGCTCAAGGGCAAACGCAGCTTATGCGTATCGTAAACCTTAACAATATGTATATAGAAACTGCTGTTCCTGAAAACTACATTACAAGTGTAACAAAAGGGAAAGATGTTTCTGTTGAATTTCCTGTATTAGGAGGAAAAACAATTAAAACAAAAATTCGTCAAGCAGGGAGTTTTATTAATGAGGCAAACCGCACTTATAAAATTGAAGTTCCAGTTCCTAACAAGGACAAATCGATCAAACCAAACTTAACAGCAAAATTAAAGATCAATGACTATACCAGTGAAAAAGCATTTTTAATTCCACAAAGTGTTGTTTCAGAAAATGCTCAAGGACAACAATACATTTACATCGTTAAAGATATTAATGGTAATAATGTTGGTACAACTCAACGTGTCATTATTGAAACTGGAAAAGCTCAAGGAGACCTTATAGAAGTATTATCTGGTATTTCTGTTGGAATGGATATAATTGAAAAAGGAGCCAGAAGTGTTAAAGAAGCTCAAACAGTTGAAATTATTAATAAGTAAACTCATTTAAAATGACTAAAAATCAAAAAAAGGTCCATAAGGAGTTTCCTTTATCAACTTGGGCTATTAATAATTCTACCACTATCTATGTATTGATAGTTGTAATATTATTTCTAGGTATTAAGGCATTCTATAACATGCCAAGGGAGAACTTCCCAGAAATTAACGAAACTAAAATATATATAAGTTCATTGTATCCTGGTAACACAGCCGAGGATGTAGAAAAACTAATTACTGATCCTTTAGAAGACAAGTTAAAATCAGTAAGTAATGTCATAGAAATTACTTCAACATCGCAAGAAGATTACTCAATGGTAATTGTTGAATTTGATGAAAACATTACTGTAGATCAAGCGAAACAAAAAGTAAAGGATGAGATAGATACTGAAACCGCAGGCGAAGATTGGCCAACCTCAAATGGTGCCAAAGTACAGCCAAATGTTTTTGAGTTAAGCATGTCTGAAGAAATGCCTATTCTAAACATAAATATTGCTGGTGACTATCCTGTACAACGCTTAAAAGAATATGCAGAGTATTTAGAAGATGAAATAGAAGATCTTCCAGAAATCAAACAAGCAGATATTAGAGGAGCTCAGGAAAAAGAAGTAGAAGTAGCTGTAGACATTTATAAAATGATGGCTGCCCAAGTGAGCTTTCAAGATATCATAAATGCAATTAATGGAGGAAATGTAACTATGTCTGCAGGTAACTTAATTGCAAGCGGACAACGACGTACTATTAGAATTTTAGGCGAAATAGATACACCTTCAGAGCTAGAGAACTTTGTTGTGAAATCTGAAAACGGCGATGCCATTTATTTAAAAGATATCGCCAGCATTAGCTTTAAGGAAAAAGACAAAACTACTTATGCTCGTGAAAATGGCGAACCTGTAGTAATGATCGACGTTAAAAAACGTGCTGGTAAAAACATGGTGGAAGCTGCAGAGCAAGTTCAGGTTATTGTAAAAGATGCTATAGAAAATGTGTTTCCTAAAGACCTTAATGTAACTATTTCAAACGATCAATCTCCAAAAACTATTGGTCAAGTAGACGATCTTGTAAACAATATCATTTTTGGTGTAATTCTAGTAGTTACAGTTCTTATGTTTTTCTTAGGGTTTAAGAATGCTGTATTTGTTGGCTTTGCAATCCCTATGTCAATGTTTATGTCTTTAATGATCCTAAATTTATTTGGATACACACTTAACGTAATGATTCTATTTGGACTCGTTATGGGGCTTGGTATGTTGGTAGATAATGGTATTGTAGTTGTTGAAAACGTATATCGTTTAATGGACGAGGAAGGTATGAGCAGACGTGAAGCTGCCAAAAAAGGAATTGGTGAAATCGCCTTCCCTATTATTATATCTACAGCCACTACAGTAGCAGCGTTTATCCCATTAGGATTATGGCCTGGAGTAATGGGTGAATTCATGATATTATTACCAATTACTCTATCTACGGTACTAGGTTCTTCTTTATTTGTTGCTATTTTCTTTAACTCGGTATTAGTATCTAAGTTCATGAAAACAGAAGACAAAGACATGCCTTTAAAAGAAATAATAATCACTACTTCTCTTATGGCAATTGTTGGGATTCTAGTATTTTTTGTTGGAGGAACCTATAGTGGTTTAGGTACATTAATGGTATTTACTGCAGTAATGCTATGGGTATACAGATTGTTTTTAAGACGATGGGCTAATAGCTTTCAAACTGGAGCTTTAGTACGTCTAGAAAACTGGTACGAACGCCAATTAAAAAGCGCCTTAAAAGGATGGAGACCAGGCATATTAGTTATTGGCACCTTTGCCCTTTTAATTATATCCTTTATTGGATTTGGAGCCTCTTTAGGTGCTGGAAGAACAAAAGTTGAATTTTTTCCAGACAATAAACCCAACCAGATTATTGTATATATAGAGTATCCTGAAGGAACAGATATCGAGGAGACAAATACCATCACAAAACAAATTGAAAATCGTGTATTTACAGTATTAAATAGTGATAATTACACAGATAGTGACGGATACAATTACATGGTAGAAAGCTCTGTGTCTCAGGTAGGTGAAGGAGCAGGAAACCCACAAACCGATGGAGGCTCATCTGCTGAAATGCCACATAAAGGTAAAATTACAGCATCGATGCGTGAGTACAAATACAGACGCGGAGAAGATAGTGAGTTAATGCGTCAAAAAGTACAAGAAGCTCTGGTTGGTATTTATCCTGGTGTATTAATATCGGTTGAAAAAGATGCAAATGGCCCACCTGTTGGTCATCCAATAAACATTGAGATCGAGGGTAGCGATTATAACGAATTAATTGCTACGGCTGAAGAAATGCGTAACTACATAAACTCTAAGAGTATTGGAGGAATTGATGAGCTTAAAATTGATGTAAATAAAGATAAGCCATCAATGCAAGTAGTTGTAGACAGAAAAAAAGCAGGAGAACTTGGTATAAATTCTTCTCAAGTTGGTCAACAATTACGTAATTCTATCTACGGTTCTAAAGCAGGCGTTTATAAAGAGGGTGGTGAAGACTATGATATTTATGTGCGCTTTAACAAAGAAAACAGATACAACAGGAGTGCTTTATTTAATCAAACCATAACATTCAAAGATCAAAATTCTGGTAAAACAAAAGCCATTCCAGTATCTGCGTTGGCATCGCCATCTAATAACTCTGGATTTAGCTCTATAAAGCACAAGGATACTAAGCGTGTTGTTACTCTATACTCTGCTTTAGCACCAGGATTTACTGATGCTGGAGCGATTGTAAATCAAATTCAAAACGAAATGCAATCGTTTAGAGAGTTACCTAGTGATATTAAAATTGATTATACTGGTCAGATCGAAGAGCAAAATAAGCAAATGGCCTTTTTAATGGGAGCTTTCTTTACAGGTTTAGGTTTAATTTTCTTCATTCTTATTTTCCAATTTAATTCAGTATCGAAGCCAGGTATAATTATGTTGGCAATATTCTTGAGTTTTATTGGTGTATTTGGTGGGCTAGTAATTACAGGAGCATCGTTTGTAATTATGATGACTATGATGGGTATTATATCACTTGCCGGAATTGTGGTAAATAATGGTGTGGTACTACTCGATTATACGCAGCTTTTAATTGACCGAAAAAAAGTTGAAAAAAATATTGATCAAGACGAATTTGTAGATCAATCAGATTTATATGATGCCATTGTAAAAGGAGGTAAAGCGCGTTTAAGACCAGTTTTACTAACTGCAATCACAACTATTCTAGGGTTAATACCTCTAGCCATAGGATTAAACATTAACTTCTTTACATTGATGAGCGATTTAGATCCTAATATATATATGGGTGGTGATAATGTTGTATTCTGGGGACCATTAGCTTGGGCCGTTATTTATGGATTATTTATCGCAACATTCTTAACATTGATAATTGTACCTGTTTTATTCTTCTTGATAACGAAGTTTAAAATGTGGTTAAGGCGTAAAACAACTTCGAAAGAAGCTGTTCTACAGTAGGTCTTTTTAAAAAAACAAAAGACTGGTTAATAGCGAAAACCCTCAACAATTGTTGAGGGTTTTTATTTGTTTATGTAGATATGTATTAGAATTTAAATGTAATACCACCATTTAAAACAGTACCATTAAATCCAAATTGATTTACTTCCCAAGGATATTTAAAACGTCCTCCCAGATCTGTTACAAAATCGCCTTTTGTATCTATAGTATCAGGATAAACATTTAATAAGTTATTAGCAGAAGCATAAATTGAGAACTTATCTGAAATTTCATAGTTCACAATTAAATCTGTTACTATTTTACCTCCAAAAGTCTGATCCTTTGTAGGATCTGAAGCATGTTGCCAAGTTACCTCTCCAAAATACGTGTTGTTTAAGTTAACATTTAACTTATTAATAGTATAGTCAAATCCTAATAGTATCTTTGTTTTTGGTCTTGCAGAAATAATTCTAGACTGCTCTTTTCTGTTAAAAATTTCATATCCGTTAGCATCTAGAAGATCTGGCGTATCAATTTGACCATCGATCTTGGTTTTATTATAGTTAGCTGCTAAAGTTGCTCCTAGTGCTCCATTACCCATTTCAATGTTTCTATAATTTGCAACAAAATCGACACCAGTAGTATTAGTATTAACCGCATTAACAAAAAACTTTAAACTTGTAATAGAGTTATCTTCTAAAATCTGTTCAACAGGATTTTGAGGGTTTCCAGGAGCTCCATCAATGTATCCAATCTCTCCAGTAAATAACACACGATCATCTACTTTCACATTATAAAAATCTACAGATAGTGATAAGTTTGGCACAGGTTTATAAGTGATTCCTGCAGAAATGTTATCTGAAGTTTCAGCTGTTAACTGCGGTACGCCTAAGCCATCTCTAATTACTGGATCTACATTATTAAAAGTTCCCTGATTAGACACCGTTCCACCTGAAACTAAAGTTTGAATATTACTTAAATAAATTTGGTGTAACGATGGCGCTCTAAATCCAGAACTGTACGAAGCTCTAATAGCACCTTGATTTTCTCCTAAAGTATACCTACCGCTAACCTTCCAAGACCAATTATCTCCAAAATCGGTAAAATCTTCATATCTCACAGCACCTCCTATTAATAGCTCTTCAGTTGGCTCCCATTCTACGTCACCATAAACTCCAAAACTATTTCTGCTAGCACTTACCTCATTACTAGGCTGTAATCCTGGGAATGACTGCACACCATCAGCAAAATAAGATGCTGGTTCACCTGCTTGTGCTCCAAAACTTTCTCTTCTTAACTCTGCTCCTATAGCCATGCTTATTTGATCGTACGACTTTGTTATATCTAAATTAGATAATATTGTACTAAAAGTATATGCCCCAACATCAAAAGAGGTTGGACTGCTTGCTCCTAAAGCTGGATTTAAACTATTATTAACCTCATAATCAACAGCATTTCTACCATAGGTTCCACTTAAATCTATATCTAAACCAAACATCTCCCAACGGGCACCAACTGTTGCATTATTATCTCTAATATCCGTTTCAAATGTTGGTTGAAATCCTTGGTATGTTGATCCTGGTTCATGTAGTAAATTAAATGGATCTGGTACCCAGTAAGGTGTTCTATATAAAGCGAAACTTTTTCCTTTTCTATATGTTAAACCTCCAAATGTGTAAAGCTCTCCGTTGCCGTTTTTAAATGGTAATTCTGAATTAAAGAACACATCCAGTTTTTTTAATTCAGGCTGCCCGATAGTCATTCCTAAATCCGGATTTGCTTGCAACCAAGGTGTATTCCCATTTAAAATATCGTCATCTCCAAAAATAACACCAAAAAGTCCATCACCTCCAGGTTTACCTGCTCTATTAGTCTCTTCTTGCTCATAATACCCAGCAGTTAAATTAATGAATCCTCCATTATCTCCAGCTTTTAAAGCTGTGTTTAGGTCTACACCATAATTAAATCCATCACCTTCTGTAGTTACTCCAGAATGTACATTAACCGTTGTATATTCCACATCTTTCTTTAAAACCATATTGATCACCCCTGCAATAGCGTCAGATCCATATTGCGCGGAAGCACCATCTCTTAAAACCTCTATTCTTTCTATAGCAGCAGCTGGAATACTTTTTAAATCTACACCTACTTCTCCTTTTCCAGGTGTATCATTTATATAAACTAATGCACTTTGATTTTTACGTTTTCCATTAACCAGTACTAAGGTTCTACTTGGACCAAGGCCTCTAAGGTCTGCTGGATCAAAGTGTGCTGTTGCATCTGAAATTGTTTGGTTTGTTGAGTTAAAGGATGGCACCTTATATGTCAACATTTTATCTACAGTTGGCTGTCCTGTATTTTTTAACTCAGCAACACCTATATTATCTATTGGTACAGGTGAATTTAAAATTGTTCTCGGCTTAGCTCTGTTACCAACTAAAACAACAGTACTTAAAGCCTCTCCTTCCTGAAGTGACACCTGAATGTTTTGGGCTGCAGTGACTTCTACTTCCTGAGTAGTATAGCCTACAGATGAAATAACAAGTGTTGCAGGAAATGAACTAATGTCTATACTGAATTTCCCATCAAAATCTGTAGTAGTGCCAGAAGAAGTACCTTTTATAACTACATTAGCTCCAGGTAAAGGACTTCCTGAGCTCGTTTCTGTAACCGTTCCTGTAACTGTTCCTTGAGCAAAAATAGCTAGGGGAAACAATAGCATAACGATTGTAAAAAACTTAGAAAAGTAAGTTTGTTTCATAATAGTGTTTTTTTTGATTACGGCTTAAAATTGCAAAAAAAATGTTGATTTAACAATTTTTTAACAACAAATGGTCTTTTTGTTTAAATTATTATGAAAATTATTTTGTTTTTATTGATAATTTCACAAGTCTAATCACCCTAAAGAGGCAACGAACTTTTTTAAACTCTCAACACCACCCATAATATTAAAACACTTATTTTTTATAAATTCTGAATATCCACTCTTATTGATTTTCATCGCCTCAACGCCATCAAAATCAACAAATGCTAACCTAAAGAACAACTCTTCACTTGAAAAATAGAAGTCAGTTCCTGGCAATAGAGCCACTTTAAATTTCTCTAACAGATATATAGACAATTCTTCACTAGTATGTATTCCTAAAGCATTTATTTTTCCCTTAAATTTATTAAACCCTATCATCATATAGAACGCTCCCTGAGGTTGAGTACACTCAATCCCTATTTGCGATAAGCTATTAAAAATATAACTGGACACAGCCTTTAAAATCTCAACATTTTTAGAAACATAGGACACTAAATCTGGTTTCATTCTATAGGCTTCAACTCCTGCAAACTGAACTGGAGATGAAACTGCACTAAATGTCTCGCTAAACAGTGCTCGATAATTTGAATGTAAAAACTCAAGCTCCTTCGGTAAACACATAAATCCAAGTCGATAACCTCCGGCAGAAAAGACCTTACTTAATCCACCAAAGACAATTGTTTTCTCAGGGTATAGACTTGCTATACTAGGTGAAAAAGATTCATTAAAATTTATTTGAGAATAGATCTCATCAGAGAATACTATTACATTATTTGCTCTACAAACCTTTGTTAAAGCTTCTAATTCATTTAGTGTATAAACTGCACCAGTTGGGTTATTCGGTGAGTTAATAATAAGAATTTTTTGAATGTTTGAATGTTGCTTGCACTGTAATTCTAGTTCTTTAGGTTCAAGCTTAAAATTATTTTTAAATTCTGTATTTAAAATTTGAATGGTTCCATTTTTACTCTCTATTTGCGGACCATAACTTACCCAACTTCCTTTTGGAATCATATAAACCCCTTCAAAAAGTAATACACTTTGGTACAACAGTTCTTTACTACCAGGTCCAATATAAATTTGATCTTTATAAGCTGGAATTCCCTGGTATTTATTTAAAAAATTAGCAATCTCAACTCTCAATTCGCCCAAGCCAACCGTTGGTAAATAATTATTGTTTGACGCATTCTCTTTTAATGTTTCAACAATTGATTTATGAATAGGAAATGGTGATTGCCCGAACCCAAAATGAAACACTTGTTCGCCTTGTTCTCTTAATGAAGTTACTTTTTGGTTTATTGCTAAAGTAGCTGATGGTTTTAACTTCTTAATATTTGAATTAATAAAACTCATACCAAATATGTTTAAATAAAAAAAGAGCTCCAAAAGGAGCCCTTTTGCTAAATCAAATTAAATTATAATGCTGAAAATGAGTATTCTGGAAAACCATCTGAACCAACTGTGGTTTCAATCGATAGTCCAAATTTATCCATATCCATAGTTATATCGAATGTCTGATCTACACCATCTACAGTTATTGTTAATACACAAGGAATACTTGCATTATCATTCCAGTAATCTTCAATATAAATAAAACTATCTCCTATTGGCGGAATGACATCAAATGTTTCTGTAGTCGTGAATCCATTACTAAAGGCTAATACATCTACTCCAGCTGGAAGTGGGTTTGCATAAATATCAACAAAACTAGCATCCATCCCACTCATAAGGAAGAGATCGTAGTCGTAAAATGCATCTCCCCATGTTAAAGTAAAGGTCACTTCACTTGGCACTAAATAAATAGCCTTATTAGCAACTATTTGTGCTCCTGAGGATGTTGAGCTTACAGTAATCTCGAATGTTCCATTCGTTAAAAATGTAATATCTGATGATCCAAAATTTTCACCAGCAGCAATAGTTACATCTGCTAAAGTATAATCTACTCCTTCAACTGCAGTAGCTCCATCTCTAGTAACACTAAATCCAGCAGTAACATCGGTTGATGGTGCATTATTTATACCAACAGTTAACGTTACAGGTGCTAAACTAGACAACAAAATACCTTGCTCATGTGTTGCATCTGTCTCTATAAAAATGGTATTAGTACTAGATGTAGTTGTTTTTGTAAGTACTTCATCAATGTCGTCACTATTATCACAGCTCACCATAAAGACTATTGGCAACATCAATAACAGCTTATATATGTTTTTTATATTTTTCATAACCCTTTATTTTAATGTGAATGTTAATCTACCGAATACATATCTTCCGTTAAACCCAAATTGCGACGTTCTACGAGAGAAAATAAATTGTCTTCCATAATTACTAGCATCTGGAACCTCATCAGGATATACATCTAATAGATTATTTGCTCCTGCCGTTAATCTTAAATTATCTGAGAAATTATAAGCAATAGACAAGTCGGTCACAATTTTCTCACCATACTCTACTGGGTTTGAAGTTCCTTCAAAATCAGGATCGTTTACAGCTCCAAAATACACATTACGTAATAAGAAATCCCAATCACCCATGTTATATGTATGTGTTAAATTTAATTTTGTTCTTGGCATCGCAGATTCAATAAATCCAATGGCTCTATCATCTAGTATTTCTTCCCCTAAAATACTCTTAACATCAACAACATCTATATCTCTAAATGTCGCCGATAAGCTATTATTAAGCGTTCCGTTACCTAAACCTGTTTTATGGTCTATCACTATATCAAGTCCTTTAGTTTCTACACCATAACCATTGGTAAAGAATTTAGCACGTCCAGCAGAAGCATCGTCAAAAATAATATCTACCTCAGATGGAGGCGTATCTCCTGGAGCTGAGTAGTTTCTAGTCTGCCCTACGCGATCATCAACATTAACAATATAGCCGTCAACAGTAATTTTCACACCAGCATCTGGTATTTTTGCAGTAAATCCTAAGCTAAAATTATTAGAAGTTTCCTCCTTTAATCGTGGAATCTCTAATAATTGAGCTAACCTACTTGTATTACCAAAAGTTCCTACTTCAAAAGGAACTCCTCCAATAAACTGAGTTGCTGTAGCATTGAAATAAATTTGATGTAAATCTGGTGCTCTAAACCCAGTACTTACCGCACCACGAATTGCAAAATTTTCAGAAACTTTATAACGAGATGCCAACTTCCAGTTAGCAGTTTCACCAAAATCGCTATAGTTTTCATAGCGGAAAGCAGCACTTAACAAAAAGTCTTCTGAAAGATCTGCTTCCAAGTCAATATATCCAGCATAACTGTTTCTGTTTTGATCAACCTCATTTTCTGGCCTGTATCCAGGAAAAACTTGTGAACCTCCTGGAACCAATCTTCCAAAATAACTATATACTTTATCAGCATCAGGAGTTGTTTGAGTAACCACTTCACCATTTACATCGTAACTAGCCCAAGATGCTTCTTCTCCAGCATTTAACTGATAATTTTCTACTCGATATTCGGCACCAAAAGCGACGTTCAATCCTTCAAAAATGTCATCGTAAAAATTAGACACATCTAAGTTTGTAGTATTCTGAGCAAACGAGAATCCTCCAGCTTCGAACTCTCTTGGTGTTGACGCTCCTAAGGTAGCATTTGCAGTATTCTTAATAGTAAAATCGAAAGAGTTAGTACCATACGTATTACTAAAATCTACGTCCCAGTCACCTATCTTACCTTTAATACCAACAGCTAATGATTTATCTATAACTCGTGAGGCAATATGAGGTAAAAATCCATTAGCCAAGGCTTCGGTAGTTCCACGTCCATCAGTATACGCTGGTCTTCTAAAGAACCCTGCTGCTAAACCGTCACGCGAACTTATACCTCCAAAAGAATATAGTGTAGCACCGTTATCGTCTAGCGGTAGCTCCATGTTCATCATAAACTTTCCACTACGTAACTGAGATTGCCCTATTTTCATTCTAAAATCATCACGAGATAAGCCTCTTTGCGCTAATTCATATTCGCTAATTGGCTGAGGATTTCCTGGAGATCCATCAGAAGCTATAATATCTAGAAAAGAATCTCCATTAGCTATACCAGTGTCATAAACCGCTTGTAGCGATGGATCTAAACTTGCCACATAGGCAGCTAATGCGCTTGGATTCATATTGTATGCTTGGTCGTATCCTAAATTTCTTGTAGCTACATCAAACATAGTATAAATTGGTTGACCCATAGAATCACTTCTATTGGTTGCTCCTCTATTTTCAAGAGATCCAGTAAAATTGATAAACCCTCCATTTTTACCTAAATCTAATCCATAATTAGCATCTATCTGAAACTTCTCTCCATCCATTCCACCTTCATCATACTGCTCAGCATGTTTACTAATATTAGCTCCTGTATTCACATTAAGCGATAATTCATTGGTAGCTTTTTTAAGCACAATATTAATAACACCTGCAATAGCATCACTACCGTATTGTGCAGCTGCTCCATCTCTTAACACTTCTATTCTTGCAATTGAGGAAGCAGGAATCGCATTTAAGTCTGTTGCAACCGAACCAGTTCCCACCGTTCCATTTACATTTACTAAAGACGATTTATGACGTCTTTTACCATTTATTAAAACAAGCACCTGATCTGGCCCTAATCCTCTTAAAGAAGCTGGATCAACATGATCTGTACCATCAGAAACTGTTTGCGTTGTTGATGTAAACGAAGGTGCAACATAATTTAATATCTCATTAACCGTTGTTTGAGGTCCTTTTGTAGCCAATTCTGCTACGTCAATAACATCAACAGGCACAGGCGTATCTATAACAGTTCTACTAGTATTTCTAGACCCTAATAAAACTACTTCATCAAGTGCAACTCCATCTTGAAGTGCTACATTAATTGTTTGTGAAGACGAAACACTTATTTCCTGAGAGGTATAACCAACAGACGAAATCACAAGTGTTGCCGGAAAAGAATTAACATCTATAGAAAAGTTTCCGTCAAAATCGGTTGTTGTTCCTGTAGAAGTTCCTTTAATAACAACATTGGCTCCAGGTAAAGGGTTGTTGGTACTGGCTTCAGTAACCGTTCCTGAAACCGTCCCTTGAGCAAAAACGGCAACAGGAAGCATTGCTATTGCAAACAACAATAGCCTTACAAAGTAAAATTGCTTCATAATATTATTTTTTTGATTAGTTTGACAATTTGCAAAAAATTTAACCTTTAAGCAACAAAAATGTAACAAAAGGTAGGTTTCACTGATTTATGTTTAAATTTTTTCTTAAAATTTAGAAGAGTATAAATTTCATAATTCTTTCGCTAAAAACCCGTTTTTTAAATCTTTATCTTACTAAATTTGCAAATCAAAAAAATTTAAAAGCATGTATAGAAGTCATAACTGTGGTGAATTACAAATGAAACAATCGGGAACTAAAGTCACTTTAGCCGGATGGGTTCAAAAAGTTAGAGATAAAGGATTCATGATTTGGGTAGACCTTCGTGATAGATATGGCTTAACCCAACTTATTTTTGATGAAGAGCGTACATCCAAAGTCATTATGGACAAGGCTAAAACATTAGGTCGTGAGTTTGTAATTCAAGTAACAGGAACTGTTATTGAACGTGCATCAAAAAATCCAAACTTACCTACTGGTGATATTGAAATTTTAGTTTCAGAATTGAACATTCTTAATGAAGCTAAATTACCTCCTTTTACAATTGAAGATGAAACTGATGGCGGTGAAGAATTACGTATGCAATATCGCTATTTAGATATTAGACGTAACCCAGTAAAAGAGAGTTTGATTTTTAGACACAAAGTCACTCAAGAAGTGAGAAATTATTTATCAAATCAAGATTTTATTGAGGTAGAAACTCCTTATTTAATTAAATCTACACCTGAAGGTGCTCGCGATTTTGTTGTGCCTTCTCGTATGAACGAAGGACAATTCTATGCGCTTCCTCAATCGCCTCAAACCTTTAAGCAATTGCTAATGGTTGGTGGTATGGATAAATATTTTCAAATTGTAAAATGTTTTAGAGATGAAGATCTACGTGCAGACAGACAACCAGAGTTTACACAAATTGACTGTGAAATGGCATTTGTTGAGCAAGAAGACATTTTAAATGTTTTTGAAGGCTTAACTCGTCATTTATTAAAAGAGATTAATGGTGTTAGTGTCGATAAATTCCCAAGAATGTTATTTGACGACGCAATGCGTTTATACGGAAACGACAAACCAGACATTCGTTTTGGAATGAAGTTTGGCGAGTTAAACGAAGTAGCTCAACACAAAGATTTTAACGTATTTAATAGTGCCGAATTAGTTGTAGGAATTGCTGTTCCTGGAGCAGCTAGTTATACACGTAAAGAAATAGACAAATTAATCGATTGGGTAAAGCGACCACAAGTAGGTGCTTTAGGAATGGTTTACGTTAAATGTAATGAAGATGGTACTTTTAAATCATCTGTAGATAAATTCTACGATCAGGATGATCTTGCAAAATGGGCTGAAGTTACTGGTGCTAAAAAAGGCGACTTAATTTGTGTGCTTTCTGGAGATACAAATAAAGTAAGGACACAACTTAGTGCCTTACGTATGGAATTGGCAGAACGTTTAGGTTTACGTAAACCAGATGAATTTGCGCCACTTTGGGTAATTGATTTCCCATTATTAGAGCTTGATGAAGAAACTGGACATTACCATGCCATGCATCACCCATTTACCTCGCCTAAACCTGGTCAGATAGAATTATTAGATACAGATCCAGGAGCCGTTAAAGCAAATGCTTATGATCTAGTCTTAAATGGTAATGAAATTGGCGGTGGTTCGATTCGTATTCACGATAAAGAAACCCAAGCCATTATGTTCAAGCATTTAGGATTTACTGAAGAAGAAGCGAAAGCGCAATTTGGATTTTTAATGGATGCTTTTGAATATGGCGCACCTCCGCATGGTGGATTAGCATTTGGTCTAGATAGATTAGTTGCTATATTAGGTGGTCAAGAAACTATTAGAGATTTTATTGCATTCCCAAAAAACAATTCTGGTCGTGATGTTATGATAGACGCACCTGCACCTATTGATGATGATCAATTGAAAGAACTAAGTTTAAAACTAAACTTAAAATCATAAATCTAAAATCCTGCAAATTGCAGGATTTTTTATTAGCTTTAATTGATGTCAAAAAAATCGAAATTAACACGTTTTTTAATTTGGAAATACAAACATATTTCCCAGAAGAACTTTGTGTTTATTTTAAGTATTCTTATTGGCCTTTTATCTGGTTTAGTTTCTGTAACCATTAAAAATATAACCTTTTTTATACAATGGCTTTTAGAAAAAAGTATCATCTTGTCTCAAGAATACATTTATTTTCTATTACCAATGTTGGGTTTGATATTAGTGCATCTTTTTGTGAAGAAAATATCTAAAAAACCTGTTGAGCATGCTATCCCGTCTATATTATTTTCTTTATCCAAAAAAAGCGGCTTATTAAAACGTTACAAAATATTTTACCCATTAATTACAGCACCATTAACAGTTGGTTTTGGTGGATCGGTAGGTTTATTAGGTCCTGCCATAGCTTCGGCTTCAGCTGTAAGCTCTAATGTTGGGCAATTATTTCATATTGATAGAAAAACCAGAACCTTATTAATAGGCTGCGCAGCTGCTGGCGCTATTGCTTCAATTTTTAAATCACCCATTGCTGCTATTGTATTTGCTATTGAAGTATTTAGCTTAGATCTTACTTTTGCATCGTTACTTCCCCTATTAATTGCCTCTGTATCGTCTGTACTAACCTCTTACTTCTTTGTTGGAGATGATACCATTTTTAATTTTATCGTATCAGATAAGTTCGCCATAAACGATACTCCTTTTTATTTAGCTCTAGGTATTGGTACAGGCATGGCTTCTATTTATTTTTCAAAAATATACTTTAAAATATCTGCTTTCTTTAGTCAGTTTAAAACACGACGACGATTATTATATGGTGGATTAGCCATAGGTGTTATGCTTTATTTTATCCCTCCATTGTACGGTGAAGGTTTTGGTTTTATCAATAATTTAATGCATGGCAATCATTTAGAAGCATTAGGCAAAACACCTTTTGACGCATACATTAGCAACATATGGGTGGTTATTGCATTACTTATTGGCATTACTGTTTTTAAAGCCGTAGCCATGACTATTACGTTCTCGGCTGGTGGAAGTGGCGGAATTATTATTCCAACCATGGTCATGGGAAGTGCTTTAGGTAATGTTGTTGGAAAAGTAATCAATAGTTTAGGTTTAGACTTTAACGTATCTGAGGCCAATTTTACATTGGTTGGTATGGCAGGTTTAATAGCAGGCGTGTTACATGCTCCATTAACCGCAATCTTTCTCATTGCTGAAATTACAGGTGGTTATGAACTTTTTGTACCATTAATGATAACGGTTTCCATGTCGTTCATTATTACTAAAAATACAATAGAGCATACTATTTACACGAAAGAGCTTGCAGAAAAAGGAGCATTACTTACTCATAATAAAGATCAGAGTGTGTTAATGTTAATGTCTATTGATACTGTTATTGAAAAGAACTTTATAACACTAAACCCAGAAATGACCCTTGGAGAAATGCTTCAGGAAGGTGTGTCTAAATCCAGCAGGAATTTGTTCCCGGTTATTAATGAAGAGCATAACCTTGTAGGTATTATTCTACTAGATGATATTCGAACTATAATGTTTGATCAAGCCTTATACAACACAACATCTGTAGAAACCTTTATGAGTAACCCTCCTGATTTTATTGACTATAATAATGATTCTATGAAAACTGTTATGAAAAAATTTCAGAGCTCAGGAGCATGGAATCTTCCCGTTTTAAAAGATGAAAAATATCTAGGATTTGTCTCTAAGTCTAAACTATTAACGGCTTATAGACGCGAATTGATTAATTTTACATCTTAATACTGTATTATTAATTTACTATGAAATATATTATTTGGCTTTTTCTTCTAGCATCCTTAGGCAGTATTTTAGCTGGATTCTTTTTTGATCTACAATACTCTGAAAAGCTAATTGGTTTTGGAGTAGTTGGTCTGTTTTTTATAGTATTCCCTTTGTTTTCTTATCATCGTTGGAAAGATAAAGACCCTAAAGACTACATGATAACTAAAGAGAACATTGAGAAAATGAGAGATCACGAGAATTAATCTTTAACACATCTGCAACTTTGCTTAATATTTGAACTTGCTGTAGCGTTTAAGCTAACAAACTCTTCTGGCTTAAAAGTTAAATATTTATACGAATTAGGAAGACCTCCATCGGTGGAAGTATAATAATATCCATGAGTAGTTACATCTTTAAACGATGCAAAATATCGTCCTGCAGCCAGCAAGTTAAACCCAATTTCTTCACCTTGTTGTTCACCAAACGGAGCGACAAAAACATGAGCTACTTCTGTACCTCCCAAATAATCAAACAAAGTTTGCCATTCATCAATCGAAGGTAAATGCCACCCTTCTGGACAGGCGGTTTGAGCAGCCACTCCTTCATACAACCTACCATAGGTAAAACAATTTGATGACACATCATCATAACAAACACTGGTAGCGTCTCCAATATCATACTTCAAATTCTCTGCAAACCATGTTTGCGTGCCAATAGTAATAATACTATATACCTGACCATCACGAGGATCTGTAAATTGGTTTACTGAAGTGGATTCAGGATTATCATCGGAACACGACATGCAAAACCCAATCACCAAAAACAATAAATAAAAAGATTTTGATTTTATGATTTTTAAAAGAAAACTCATCTTTTTAATATACAAAAAAAATCGTTACTTATTGAATATTAGAGATGTATGTTGTTTTTTACAGATATAAAACGTTATGTGTTAATTCAAATTACGCTTTTCGATGAAGAATTTTTTTATAAGATCTGAGGCTTCTTTTTCGAGTACACCACCTTTAATTTTAGTTTTAGGATGTAGTTTAGTTCCCATAACACCACAACCTCGTTGGTCATCAGCAGCCGCAAAAACAATGTTACTTATCTGACTCCAATATAAAGCTCCAGCACACATTTGACAAGGTTCTAGAGTGACATATAATGTACAGTTCTGAAGATATTTTCCTCCTAAAAAATTTGACGCTGCAGTAATGGCCTGCATTTCAGCATGAGCTGTTACATCATTGAGCATCTCGGTTAAGTTATGTGCTCTTGCAATAATTCTATTATCTATTACAATTACCGCTCCTACAGGCACCTCTCCTTTATCAA
The DNA here is from genome assembly GCA_030148025.1 of Flavobacteriaceae bacterium. Lineage (GTDB taxonomy): Bacteria > Bacteroidota > Bacteroidia > Flavobacteriales > Flavobacteriaceae > JASBUG01. The sequence goes on from JASBUG010000008.1 coordinate 22,881, forward strand.
AAGCCATTTCAGCTTCTTGGAGGGCCTTTTTCATAAAATAGGTATCGTCAAAAATCTGTTCCATAGTTCAAAAATACAATTTCAATCCCGTATTTTTGCTCCGTGCAAAGTAGTATTTTAAATAACATACAATCACCTAAAGACTTGCGTAAACTCCCCAAAGGGGAACTGCCTCAATTAGCTAAAGAGTTACGTGAATTCATCATTAATGTAGTAGCCACTAAAGAAGGGCACTTGGGTGCCAGTCTAGGAGTTGTAGAACTAACTCTTGCACTTCATTATGTTTTTGACACTCCAAACGATCAACTAATATGGGATGTGGGACACCAAGCTTACGGACATAAGATACTTACAGGTCGAAAGAATATCTTTGAAACCAACCGACAATTTGGTGGTATTAGTGGTTTTCCAAAACGTTCTGAAAGTGAATTTGACACCTTTGGAACCGGCCACTCTTCTACCTCTATATCGGCAGCATTAGGAATGGCTATTGCTTCAGAATTAAAAGGCGAAGATAAACATCATATAGCCGTGATTGGTGACGCTTCTATTGCCAGTGGTATGGCCTTTGAAGGCTTAAATCATGCTGGTGTAACAAATGCTAATTTATTGGTGGTTCTAAACGACAATGCTATTGGAATAGACCCAAGCGTAGGTGCTTTAAAACAGTATTTAACAAACGTAAAATCTGGATCAAATGGTCAAGACAATATATTTGAAGCTCTAAAATTTAATTATTCTGGTCCTATCGACGGACATAATATCAAAGCTTTAATTTCTGAACTAGAACGGTTAAAATCTATTTCCGGACCAAAACTACTACATGTAACAACCACTAAAGGAAAAGGATTAAAACAAGCAGAAGAAGATCAAGTAAAATACCACGCACCAGGAAAATTTAATGCAAATACAGGGGAACTTATTCCAAAAGCATTATCAAAATTTACAAAATTCCAAGATGTATTTGGCCATACTTTAGTAGAGTTAGCAAAAACAAACGAAAAAATTATTGGTATTACTCCTGCAATGCCAACAGGAAGTTCTTTGAAATATATGATGGACACATTTCCTGACCGTGCTTTTGATGTTGGAATTGCCGAACAACATGCCGTTACACTTGCTGCTGGAATGACGACACAAGGATTCATTACTTTTTGTAATATCTACTCTACATTTTTACAACGTGCTTATGATCAAATAGTTCACGATGTTGCTTTGCAAAAACTTCCAGTTATTTTTTGCTTAGACCGTGCTGGCTTAGTTGGTGAAGATGGCGCTACACATCATGGTGTGTTCGATTTGGCTTTTTTACGATGCATCCCTAATATAATTATATTTGCCCCAAGAAATGAAATCGAGTTACGTAACATTATGTATACGGCTCAGTTAGGCTTAGATTTACCTATAGCTATTAGATATCCGCGAGGTAAAGGAAAAATAATTAATTGGAAACAACCTTTTGAAAAGATACCTATTGGATCGGCAACACAAATTAAAAAAGGTAACAACATAGCCATTTTAAGCATTGGAACTATCGCCGATATGGTAAGTAATGCTATTGAAGATCTAGATGTCTCACATTACGATATACGGTTTTTGAAACCCTTGGATTATAAACTTCTGCATCATATTTTTTCTAACTATAACAGTATTATTACTATTGAAGATGGCACTATTAAAGGAGGGCTAGGAAGTGCTATTTTAGAATTTGCTGCTCAAAACAATTATACAAACAACGTAAAAGTTTGTGGAATTCCTGATCAATTTATTGAACATGGCTCAGTTAACGAGCTTCAAAAATCCATTAAACTGGATATAGATTCGCTAAAAAATATAATTAGCGAACTTCAATAATTATGCTTCTGTATTTACGCCACATGGCTTGCAATATATAGCACAGTAATAGTAAAGCAAAGGGCAAAGACAGCTTTAAGTAGGTTGGTTCTCATTTTATTTAATTTAGGATATAAACTTAAATAAAATATAGATGAAATGCAAATTTCATCGTTAAAGAGCTGTTATTTAGTTTTTGGTCGCAAAAAAAGAGAGGACTGTTAGTACCTCTCTTTTTAATCTTTCATTGTTATTTTGTCTATTTAATAATTATTTTTTTAGTGTCAGTGAAATGATCTCCTATAGTTTTTACTAAATAAATTCCTGAGCTTAAATTTAGGTTCAATGTTGTTCCTTTAGTATCGAGTACAAATTGTGTTGCATAAACTTTTTGTCCTGTTAAGCTATAAAGCTCCATATTAACATTCCCTAAAGCATTTTTCGATGTGATTGAAAATTCTCCATTAGAAACTGTTGGATGCACTCTTATACCTCTACTTATGGTTTCTTCATCTAATCCTAATGTTGAAGTAAATTGACTTGTAAACATCCCTCTACCGTGTGTAGAAGCTAAGATAATATTATCAGATGTTCGAACATCCAAATCTAAAACAGGCACATCACTCATACCATTATTAGATTGTACCCAAACAGGATTTGCATCATTAATATTAGCTGTTCTCCAAACTCCTATTTGTGTTCCTATGATTACTTCACTTGGCGCCAATGGGTTTTGTAAAATACATTTAACTGGCATATCTTGTAAATTTCCCTCTTTAGAAACCCAAGTAGGGGTTGCATCATTTGCATTACTTGTATACCAAATACTAGTAACTCCATAATTATGCATGGTTACAAATATTTCAGAAGAACTTTGTCCATACTCAATATCTGAAACACTACCTAAGAAGCTAGCTCCAGTAAGGTCTTTCCATGTTGGAGAACCTCCATCAGCATTTTCCAATCTTAACAATTTTCCATTATTAGTTCCAACCAACAACGTGGTATTAGTAAATGGAGATACCTTAAAAGCAGATGGCTCAGCATCCATCATTGCATTTGTTAAATTTGTTCTTGTTGCACTGTTCGTTCCTAATTGAAATCTAGCAATCTGGTTTGTAGAACTAGAACTACCATCTGCATACAAAATATTGTCTACATCATCTAAATCTGCTTGATTGATAAAATCACCTTCTCCTGTTGAAACAACAATTGTGTATCCAGTAGCAGAAGCATTTGCTGGTAAATCAGCAAAATAATATCTTAATCTTGTAGAACCTACTATTTGATATTCTCCTCTTCCTGGCATCCCTCCAACTTGATCAATCTCACTATAACTACCATCTCCACTAAAAAAAGCGAAAAAGTTATCAAAATTATTAGCTCCTGCAGTAGCTCCTTGTACTAATTGTGTTCCATTATCTTGAGAACCTCCTAAAATATCATCTCCTCCAACTCCTGGACCTAATGATCCATAATAAAATTGAACCGTATTATAATCCTTATTACGAGACGAAATAGCAGTTGTACTGCTTCCTGCCAAAGTAATATTATCGCTATAGTAAACACCTCCATCATTTCCAAACACCATTTTATTTCCATTACCAGCACCAGGTCTAAAGATAATAGCATGTTGATCAGCATGTACAAGTGATACATTTAATCCAGCCAATAAATTGTTATTTGACCACTTAGATATTTGTACCCAAGTAGCACCTCCATCTGTAGACCTAAATAAGTCTATCCCTCCTACAAATAAATTTCCACTAGGATCTGATTCAATTTCCAAATCATAAAACGCTTGCCCGCGTGTAAAATCGGTGTTTGAAATTCCTGTATCCGTATCTGCCGGTTCAGTAGTTATTTGTGTAATTGTTACATTATTTGGACCTGAATTATACGCTATTGAAAACAAATCTGCTTCTTGAGTTGTGGTAGAACCTATAGTTACTGGAACATTTGCTAAAGCCCATAGTGCATCTGCATTTGAAGGTGAAGGCTCTAATTCAACACGATCTGCTCCTGAAATAGTTCCTACTAAAGAGAAACTTGTACCATTTGTTGATCTTAAAATTTTACCTCCAGCGAATCCCCAGCTACTTCGTGTAGTTGATACCCATATATTATTATTTATATCTAGTTCTATATCATTAGGATTATATGGTGTATTATTAGCTTCTGTCAATCCAGAAACTTTTGTCCATGAAGACCCATTATTTACAGATCTATATAGTCCCTGATCATTTAAAGAGTGCCACTGACCTTGATTGGCATTTGCGCCATCAGAGAAAAAAGCCCCTGCTACAGCAGCGTAAAGCTCCGTTGTTGCCCCGACATCTCTAGCTACCAAATCATTAATATAAAACACGCCATTTACCACCTGATTAAAATCACTTCCGGGATTACTAGTGTTAGTATAACCTCCAAAAATATTTGCCCAAGTAACCCCACCATCAGTTGATTTCCAAATACCATTTCCTATAGCATCACCAGACGTATATGATTCTCCCGCTCCAATGTAAAATGTATTGGAATTATTAGGATCAGAAATAATTACTGTTACAGCAATATTAGCTCCTAATCCAGAGACTAGCGTCCAAGATGAATTAGCATCAGTTATATCATCATTAACCCATAATCCTCCAGACACTCCACCAGCAAATACACGGGTATAATCATCCGCTGGGTTGGCATTTCCAGTATCATTTGGATCAAACATAATCCCTCTTGTTCTACCTCCAACATTGTTTGGGCCACGATCAACCCATGTGTTATTAGCATCTCCTCCAACACCGCGAGAATTTTGACGTTCTAATCTTAATTGCTCTTGTAATTTTGCAACTTTTTCAGGCATCGGTCTTCCTGTTGCAGGATCTAATGTAAGCTCCCACATTTGCTCATAATAGCCATTTGGCGGCAAGCCCAAAGCTTTTCTTTCATCTTTTGATAAGTCCCTGTTTTCTTTAAATGGGCTATTTTCTAAATAATATTGATGTTGTGCTCTAAGTTCATCAATAGTTAATTCTTTTTCAGTATTAGAATTAAGATAGAAAAGCGATCCAATAACCACTGTAATTATTGGAATGATTAATAGTAATTTTTTTTTCATAAAAACATAATTTAGTATTTAAGACACTGAGTGATAAGTCATAAAGTTAAGGATTCTTTTTTTTCTTTAGTTTAAATTATATTAAAACCTTCTAATTTCTTGTAACTTAATACGGCATTGCTATCAGAAAGTAAAGACACATAATGACATACTGAAAGTAGTCGTTCATACAAGCTATTACTATCAATCTCTATAGTTTGCGGAATGGTTTTAATAATGAGTTTATCGTAATTTGATGCCTTACCATTATATACATTATTAACAGCATTAATATAGGTATCTAATAGCTTGGTAATAACTGAATATCCTGAGATCTCTTTATCGACAACCTCTCTAGACTGATAAATATTCTCTACACTTAACTTAATAATGTCATTTATTTGCGCTTCATATTTACTTTTATCTAATAAAGCTGTAGAAAAGTCGCCATTTAAAATATCTTCCTCATGAGTCATAAAAACACTAACTGCTTCGTTTATTAAAGTATTTATCGCTAGAGCCCTTAAATAGCTAACGCGATCCTGAGTGTTTGTAAGAGCTTGATATTTTTTAGTATTAATAGTGCTTCTAACTAAGTTTATTAAATACTCAAGAGCGAATTCTTCAGGTATTAACCCTAAATTTATACCATCTTCAAAATCAATGATTGTGTAACAAATATCATCGGCTGCTTCAACCAAAAATGCCAAAGGATGTCTAGCAAAACTACAATCATCACCTTGTCTTGTCACCTTTAATCCGAGTTCTTTTGCTACATCTAAAAAGGCTTCTTTATCACTTTGGAAAAATCCGTACTTCTTATCGGCAATATGCGGTGTAGGCTTTTTTGGCAAAGATTCTTTAGGATATTTAGTAAAAGCACCCAATGTGGCATAGCTTAGTCTAAGACCTCCTTCTCTACCATTTCTAGATTGAGTTACAATTTTAAAACCGTTAGCATTACCTTCAAAATCGCAAAGATCCTGATATTCTTTAGCTGTTAGATCGGTCTTAAAATCTGCACCTTTCCCTCTTAAAAAATATTGTCCAATAGCTTTTTCTCCAGAGTGGCCAAAAGGAGGGTTTCCAATATCATGTGCTAATGCCGCAGAAGCTACTATAGCTCCAAAGTCGTTTGCTCTATAGCCATGTATTTCTCTTAGGTGCGGGTATTTTTCAAGTATTTGCTTTCCAACTTGCCTTCCTAATGATCGCCCAACCACGCTAACCTCTAAACTATGTGTTAATCGAGTATGAACAAAATCTGTTTGCGATAGCGGAATAACCTGAGTTTTATCTTGTAAACTTCTAAATTCTGATGAAAAGATAATACGATCGTAATCTACTTCAAAACCTAATCGCGTTTCGTCTTGTTCTTTTCGTAATCTCTTATTAGTATCACCATAACGTTTTAAGGAGAGTAATTGTTCCCAATTCATAGTTGAAATTTTGAAGGCCTAAGATACATATTTTGAATGTTAATTAATTGTTTCCAAATACATAAAAACAACTTCATTTCATAACAATAAAATAACGCTTTTCTTACCGAGTTTTAACCTGCGATTAACCTCATCTTTACAAACCGTAGGTTTCTTTGTGCCATCGAAATTTACAAAAACTAATGAAAAAATTAACACTATTATTAATACTGTTTACAGCTACATTATCGTATGCTCAAAACACTGGTTCCATTGTTGGAAAATTAACCGACAAAGAGTTCAACAATGAACCTCTAGCTTATGCCAATGTTCTTATTAAAGGAACAACCACTGGTACAACCTCAGATTTTGACGGGTTATATGCTTTTGAAAACTTAGATCCTGGGAGTTACACCCTTGTTTACAGTTTTGTAGGTTATGAAACTCAAGAAATTACTGCCCAAGTTGTTGCTGGAAAGGTTACAGAAATAAATGTACCTATGGCTGCAAGTGCCGCTTCTTTAGACGAGGTAGTTATCACAACTACTACCAGAAGAGAAAGTGAAGTTGCATTATTATTAGAACAGAAAAAAGCTGTTGAAATAAAAGAAAGCATTGGTGCTGAACGTTTATCGAAAATAGGTGTTTCTGATGCTGCAGGAGCTACCACCAAAATATCTGGTGTAGCAAAAAGTGAAGGATCTGGAGACATTTACATTAGAGGTCTTGGTGATAGATATCTATCAACTACCATGAATGGGTTATCAATTCCATCGGACGATGTTAATAATAAAAACATCAATTTAAATCTGTTTTCTACTGATATCATTCAGAATATAGGTATTAGCAAAACCTATACTACCAGCGGATATGCTGACCAAGCTTCAGGTACTGTAGATGTGGTCTCTAAGAAGTATTCTAAAAAAGGGCTTTCAATTGGAATTAGCTCAGGTTTAAACACTGCTGTTACAGGTCTTGACGGCGACTTTAAAAAGAGTATTATTTCAGACGATGTTACTTTTGGTTTTCATAAAAAACAATTTGCTTTAGTTGACCTTATTACAAATCAAGGATGGGATCCATTGGTGCAAAACAATACTACCAATTTTGGTGTTTCTCTAAACGGCGCTTATAAGTTTAATGTACTTAATAAAGATGTTTCGTTATTCTTTGCTGGATCTCATGGACAGTCTTTTGAATATCGTGAAGGTATGTTTAGAAGCTACAGATCAAACATTGAAGATAATGGTTTCCCACATTCAATTTTAGAATCTTCAGACGCTTTAAACGATACGCCTGATGTGCAAGATTTTTATTCAAATATTAGTACGACTGCTTATATAAGAGGTGATGTGAAATTAAGCGACAACCATAAGATTGGATACAACCACTTGTTTGTTAACAAAGCGCAAGACAGAGTATATGAAGCAGGAAGAAATGGTTTAGGTTATGTGTTTGATCAACAACCACAAGAAGGAGGTGCCTTTGTTAGAGATCAAAACTTTAAACAAACTACAATGTTTGTAAACCAGCTAATGGGTGAGCACACACTATCTGAAAGAAACACATTAAAATGGGCTGGAGGATACAATTTTGTTTTAGCTGAAGAACCAAACAGAATACGAAACGAGGTTAATATCTTGAATGATTCTGAAGTGCAATACGCACATGTTGGTGGTTTTCAACAAAGAAAATCAAAACAAAAAATTGAGGACATTGAGTATAATGGATACATTCAAAATACTTATGAATTAGGAGCACTTGATGAAGATGAAAACAGACCTTTTAGGTTAAATGTTGGTGGAAACTTCCGTTATAAGGAAAGAGATTTCAACTCTCAGTTCCTTGGTGTTGATGCCAGAGACTTTATTGTACCTAATATTGATAGCTTTTCAACAACTTTTATTACCGATAACTTTAATACAGTATCTGATCCAGAGTTAAGTTTGAACGAACAACAGCCAGATATTTATAACGCAGACTTAACCATACTTGCTGGATATGCTAATTTAGACTTTGGTTTAAACAAACGCTTGTCGGGTAATATTGGAGTTCGTTTTGAAAGAGATGAAATAAACATTGCTTGGAATGTAAAGAACTTTATAGATGCAGATTCAGGAACTCCAAGAATAGGGTCATTAACTCGTGAATATACTGAAGTATATCCTAGCGTTAACTTAAAGTATGAATTGAACGAAAAGCAATATTTACGTTTAGCTTCTAGCATAACTCAAACACTACCTGAGTTTAAGGAATTTGCTCCATTTGAATATGTAAACCCAACCGGACGTATTATTAAAGGTAACCCGTTATTAGAAAAATCTACAGTATTTAACATTGACGCAAAATGGGAATTTTTTCCAACCAGCGAAGAGCTGTTTTCGGCTACTGCCTTTTACAAGAATATTCAAGACCCAATTAACTTAGCAATTACCAGAGGTTCTTCAGGAATCTTCCAGTATGCCAATACTGGTGACAAAGCAACTGTTTTTGGTATTGAATTAGAGGGTAGAGTAAATCTTATTGAAAATGAAGACGAAAAGAGTATTGTAAACATGACTACCAACATTACAAAAATGTGGTTTAATCAAGATTTATTTAATGAATTTCAATATTTCAATAAAACAGAATCAGACTTACAAGGTGCTTCCGATTTTATTCTTAACAGTTCTATTTCTTATAACAACAGAAAAGAAAACGAGTTCATTGCTACTTTAACTGGAAACTATTCTTCAGATAAAATATATGCTTTAGGTGGTCAAGAAGATGATGCTAATAAAGCCACATTATTTAATGATGAAATTATTGAAAAAGGATTTGTATCTCTTGACCTGGTTATGAGTAAAAAATTCAACAAGCATTTATCTGTAAAACTTTCAGCTAAAAACCTATTGAATCCAAGTATTGAGCAAACGCAACAAATTACAAGATTTGATGCGAATGATAATATCATAAGCTCAATGAAAGACACTGTGCAATCATACAAAAAGGGGAGTCAACTAAGCTTAGGATTAACCTATAAATTCTAATTAACTTTTAGGTAACATTTAGTAGTAAATACGTGTTAAATGTAACCTAGGTTTAATATTGAGTTAAAACAAAAGCAAGGTCTAGTAATTTTCTTTGCCGTAACAATTAAAACTAAAAAAATAAAAATGAAACATCTATTTACAAAACTATTATGTGTAGTTGTAGTATTAGGAACATTAGCAAGCTGTAGTAGTAGTGATGATCCAGATCCAATTACACCTCCTGTTGCAGACGTTATAGAAAATCTTAACAACGGGATCATGCAAGGAAACTTAACAGAGAGCTTCACATTAGACGCAGCTACTCAATACAACTTAAAAGGACAATTCACAATTGCTGATGGTGCCTCTTTAACAATTCCTGCAGGAACAAGAATCATTGCTGATGCAGGTGGTACAGAAGTTTATATTGCTGTTTTAAAAGGCGGACAAATATTTATTAACGGAAACCCTAGCAATCCAGTAATAATGTCTTCTGTTGATGGAAATCCAAGTGATTGGGGTGGTTTAACTCTTTGTGGTAAAGCGACAACAACTGCAGGTGTAGATGCTACTGCTGAAGTTGGTGGATTTGTTTACGGTGGTACTTCTGATACTGATAGCTCAGGAAACATCTCATATTTACAAATTGTAGGTACTGGTGCGCAGATCAACTCTGAATCTCAATATAACGGAGTATCATTTTATGCTGTAGGTTCAGGTACCGTAGTAAATAACTTAGCAGTTATAAATGGTGCTGATGATGGTGTTGAGTTTTTCGGTGGTACAGTTTCTGTTTCTAACTTATACTTAGAAAACAACGATGACGACTCAATTGACTGGACTGAAGGATGGAATGGTTCTGTAACAAACGCGTACATTTCTCATACAGTTGCTGGATTCTCTACTGTTTTTGAAGGCGATAAAGATAATGGCAACCCAACCTTTACAAATATTACTGCTATCTCTACTGTAGGTGGTACTGCTTTACAATTTAAAAAGCAATCTGGTGGTACAATTACCAACTTACACTTAACAGGTTATTCTATCGATTTAGATATGAAAGATGATGGTGCATTATCTAACGTTCAAATTGAAGGTGCTGATCCAGATGCTGAATTAATAGATGGAGAAACTAACAAGTATGTATTAAACTCTGGTAAAGATGCTACTCCTATTGATGCGAGTGCTGATTTCCCTTGGGTAAATACAGACATCAATTTAAATGATAACATATTATCAGGACAAGTAACTGGAACTATGACTCTAGATGCTTCTATCTCTTACTTATTAACATCATCATTAATCGTTCAAGATGGTGGGAAGTTAGTTATTCCAGCAGGTACAAAAATTACTGCTAAAGATGGTGGAACAGATGTTTATATTGCTGTATTAAAAGGTGGTGAAATAGATATTCAAGGTGAAGCAGATAACCCAGTGGTTATTGCATCTATTAATGGATCTCCTGGAGATTGGGGTGGTTTAACTATTTGTGGTAAAGCTACAACAACAGCTGGTGTTGATGCTACTGCTGAAGTAGGTGGATTTATCTACGGCGGTACTGAAGATACAGATAACTCGGGATCAATAAAATATTTAGTACTTAGAGGAACAGGTGCTCAAATCAACTCTGAATCTCAATATAACGGACTATCATTATATGCTGTTGGTTCTGGAACAACTATTGAAAATGTATCTGTAATCAATGGTGAAGATGATGGTGTAGAGTTCTTTGGTGGAACTGTATCTGCAACAAACCTTTACTTAGAAAACAATGATGACGATTCTATTGACTGGACTGAAGGATGGAGTGGATCTGTAACTAATGCTTACATTTCTCATACAGTTGCTGGATTCTCTACTGTTTTTGAAGGCGATAAAGATAATGGCAACCCAACCTGTACAAATATTACTGCTATCTCTACTGTAGGTGGTACTGCTTTACAATTTAAAAAGCAATCTGGTGGTACAATCACTGGATTATACCTTGAAGGATATGACGTTGATTTAGATATGAAAGACGATGGAGCTTTATCTAACGTGCAAATTGAAGGTGCAGATGCAGATGCTACATTAATCACTGGTGAAACTAAAAAATATACTTTAGCAGCTGGATTAAAAGATTCTGAGAAAGTTGATGTTTCTACATGGGCTTGGAAAAATGCTAACTTATAGTTTAAAGAAAATTAGTCTATAAAATAAAAAAGGCATCCTTATTCAGGATGCCTTTTTTATTTGTTCATTATTGTTTCAATTACTTGTCGCGTAACGCAAGAGCATCTTTAACTTCATACTCCACAACGCTAGCTATGGCATTGTTACTATAATCTACTTCTTTTAAAGTCTTATCATTCCAATAAAACCACTTGCCGACTTTTACCCCATTATCATAATTCGCCGAAACCATTTTTTTGCCTTGTGCATTAAAACTTAACCATTCTCCTTGTAACTTACCATCTAAAGTATAAGCTCCTGTTTGGCTTACCTCTCCATTGTCATGATAGTAGGTCACTTCAATAAGATCTTTGGTATCGTTAAGTTTCAAATCTCTCTTTTGCTGAGCAAAAGAAACCACACTAATTAAAAAGGCAAATAGTAATACAATGTTCTTCTTCATAATTATGGGTTTTAATTTTACTTAATACACAAATATAAAGATTAATTAACGTTTAAACAATATTTACATAACATTAGCTTAACATTAAAATTATATTTATCTGATTTTCAATATTTTACATTTAAAGATTTAACATTGGAAAGTTTAATATTTAATTAATATTAGCATTACAATAACATGACGTTGAAGTTGCATATTTGGTCTGTCTTAAGACAAAATGTTTAGTATTTCATATAATCTATTAGTTTTTGTCGACTACATTATCATGAATTCTAATGACTGCCTTTGGCCAAGGCAGTCTCTTTTTTTTATTTAAAGCGTAACGATTTGGAAACATTAAGTTAACATTGGTTTTAGTTCTTTGCAGCGACAAAAACTATAAACTAGATTATGAAACTTAAACTATCGCTAACCGCTTTAGCACTATTTTCTTTTATAACAATAACAGCACAAGAAACACCTGCTCCAAAATTTGGTAAAGGTCTTTTTAATCTTGTTGGTCAAGACAGTACCTGGACCATGAAAATTGGAGCTAGAATGCAGTTCCTTAGTATCTCAACTTGGGAAAGCGACGATTCAAAATTAACAAACCCTGAGTCTAACATGTTGGTTAGACGTGCACGTTTAAAATTTGATGGACATGCATTTAGTCCAAAATTAAAATATAAAATTGAGCTTGGTTTATCAAACAGAGACATCTCTGGTGCTTCTCAATTTACAAATAATGCTCCGCGATATATCTTAGATGCCGTTCTTAAATGGAATTTCTATGAAAACTTCGAATTATGGTTTGGGCAAACCAAATTACCTGGTAACAGAGAGCGTGTAGTGTCTTCTGCAAACATGCAACAAGTAGATCGTTCATTATTAAATAGCCGTTTTAATATTGATCGTGATATGGGAATGCAATTAAGACATCATTTTACTCTTGGAAAGAACTTTATTGTTAAAGAGATCTTTTCTATCTCGCAAGGTGAAGGACGAAATATCACTACTGGTAACCTTGGTGGTCATCAATATACAGGGCGTGTAGAGTTACTACCTTTTGGAAAATTTGCTGGTAAAGGCGATTATAAAGGTGCGGATCTTAAACGCGAAGAAACACCAAAATTTGCTCTAGGAATTACATACGACCATAATAATAATGCTGTAAAGAACAGAAGTAACCAAGGATCGTATATGGAAAACGATGAAGGCTTTTACCAAACCAACATCAACACTTGGTTTATAGATGCTATGTTTAAATACAAAGGGTTTTCTTTTATGGCTGAATATGCCGATAGAGATGCAAAAGATCCATTTGCAAAAAATAGTGATGGTACATTAACTGGTGATGTAGTTCAAGTTGGAAAAGGTTTAAATCTTCAAACGGGGATTTTATGTAAGAACAACTGGGAAGTATCTGGTCGTTACACAAACATAGAACTAGATAAAACAATTACTGGAAAAAATCAAGAACAACAATATACTTTAGGAGTATCAAAATACATTGTTGGACATAGCTTAAAAGTTCAATCTGATGTAAGCCTTCTAGATGTTAGTGGAGGTACTAATAAACTAATGTATAGATTACAATTTGATATTCATTTTTAACAGAAAAAAATAACAATTAGATAACGTTTCACTCAAATACACTTGTGATATTTGCAAACTAACCAATTATGGAACATATGTACTTATTAATGATCGTTGCCCTCGCCATTCTAGCCGCTGCAGACTTGGTTGTAGGTGTAAGTAATGATGCTGTAAACTTTTTAAACTCGGCTATTGGATCTAAAGCTATTTCTTTTAGAACCATTATGATTGTTGCTAGTTTAGGGATTTTTGTTGGAGCCATTTCATCAAGCGGAATGATGGAAGTAGCCAGAAAAGGTATTTTTAATCCTGGAGAATTTATGTTCAATGAGATCATGTTCATATTCATGGCGGTAATGATCACAGATATTCTACTCCTTGATTTCTTCAATACCCTAGGAATGCCTACCTCAACAACGGTATCTATTGTATTTGAATTATTAGGTGCTTCAGTTGCTATGGCTTTGATAAAAATATCGGCTAATAGTTCAGAAGGTATCTCAGATCTATCAAAATATATTAATTCTGATAAGGCCTCCATGATCATTTTTGGGATTGTGCTTTCGGTCTTTATTGCTTTTTCAGTCGGTGCCCTGGTTCAATACCTTTCCCGACTAATTTTTTCGTTTCATTTTGAGAAAAAAATAAAGAATTTTGGTGCCCTTTTTGGTGGTGTAGCATTAACTGCTATTACTTATTTCATTTTCTTAAAAGGACTAAAAGGAACACCTTACTATAAGGACTTAAAAGGTGTTGTAGAAGGTAATGAGCTTTTAATTATAGCAGGAAGCTTTGTGCTTTGGACAGTTTTCTCTATGATCTATATGAAAGTATTAAAGAAAAACATTCTTTCTTTTGTGATTGTTATAGGAACCTTTGGTTTAGCATTAGCGTTCTCTGGGAACGATTTGGTAAACTTTATTGGGGTACCAATGGCCGCATACCACTCGTATGAAGCTTGGACTGCTTCTGGAGTCGATGCTACAGCTTTTGCCATGGTAGACCTTGCTAAAAAAGTACCAGCAGAACCATTATTATTATTCATTGCTGGTGGTATTATGGTTGTAACACTTTGGTTCTCTAAAAAAGCAAGAACTGTTGCTGATACAGAAATTGGTTTATCTACACAAGGAGAAACTACAGAGAAGTTCAAACCAAATTTATTATCAAGATTGGTAGTTAGAGGTTCTATTTATTTAAGTAATGGTTTTAGTGCTATTATGCCTAATTCTGTTTTAAAATCTATAAATAAAAGTTTTGAAAAACCTGTAGTAACATTACCACGTAGCAAAAGTTACGATATGCCTGCTTTTGATACTATTAGAGCGTCTGTAAACCTAATGGTAGCAGGTGTTTTAATATCGATTGCAACATCTTATAAATTACCATTATCTACTACTTATGTAACCTTTATGGTTGCCATGGGTACATCGCTAGCCGATAGAGCTTGGGGAACAGAGAGTGCTGTTTATAGAGTTGCTGGTGTATTAAACGTTATTGGTGGTTGGTTCTTTACTGCATTTAGTGCATTTACTGGTGCTGCAATTATGGCATACTTAATCTATATGGGGAAATCTACAGCCATTGCTATTTTATTATTTATCGCCGTATTATTATTAGTTAGAAACTACATTGCACACCGAAAAAGAGCTCAAGAAAGTAAAGCTGAAGATCGTTTAATGAATGCCGAAAGTAGTTCTGTACAAGGAGTTATACACGAAAGTGCTCAAAATATTGCTCATGTAATTAAACGTGGTAACCGTATTTACTCTAATGCTATTGTAGGTTTGGCTAAACAAGATCTTGCACTACTTAAAAAGAGTAAGAAACAAGTACTTAAACTATCTGATGAAATAGATGAATTAAGAGATAATGTGTTCTACTTCATTAAAAACTTAGACGACTCTAGCGTTGGTGCAAGTAATTTTTATATTAATATTTTAGGATACTTACAAGATATGGCACAATCGCTTGAATACATATCTAAAGTAAGTCACAAGCATATTAACAATAATCACAAGAAACTTAAGTTTAATCAAATTAAAGAGTTAAAGCATATTGATGATACTGTTGAAGATCTATTTAACGAATCAGAAGATGCATTTAGTTCTAGGTCATTTGAGAAAATAGGATTAATTTTGGACGATAAAACTAAGGCATACGACTTAGTTAAAGAAAAGATTCAACGACAAGTAGAACGTACACGTACTGAAGAGTCTAGTCCTAAAAACACTACCTTGTATTTTAGTTTATTACTAGAAACAAAAGATTTATTAAATGCTACCATGAATCTATTAGAAGAGTATTATAGCTCTCACGATAGTTCGGTAGAACCAGCAACAATCAATGTTGATGATGAGGACGCGGCTGGAGATCAGGTTGAATCGCATAAAGATTCTGATACTGAAGAATAAATTGGTTGGTTAGAATATTATTCTTTTAGTATATAAGAAAAAGCACCTGAAAAGGTGCTTTTTCAATTATTAGAAAACAACCATCCCTAATCAGTCATTCTCTAAAATTGTATCTGTTTTCCCATAAAGCAACTCTGCAACACTAATTAAATTTTTAATAATATCGTTAACATTGTCATTGTCATTTACCAATGATGACGCCATTGTTGCATCAATTAGGTTTGTACGTATCAGCTTATCTATTTGTGCATTCCCTTTTAACATATTGCCCTTTGCTTCTTGTGCTAAAACTTGAAGTTTTTGGTGGTATATCTCATTATCTTCTTCAGTTCTAAACAAATAAATTACCCGTAAAACTTTAGCAACCCTTTTTCGAAATCTGTCATATTCCTTCTTAATATGAGTGTTTTCAGAGTTTAAATATTTAGATATATTTCTACTTAGTTCCCGCACATCTTTTAATGTTTGAACCATTTCTCTGTTCGCAATCTTTATTTCAGAAATCCTGTTGTTTTGTTCTTCATTTAACTCTAAAGAACTTTGGGCTACCGTTGCATATTTAATGATCTCACCATAAATGGTTTTTACTTTATTATAGTATAGCTCTCGAACATCTATTTGCAGATCTTTTTGAGATTCTTTGATGACTTGCTTGATCTTAGTTTCAGACTTTATACCTCTTCTATGAATACTTAATGCATGCGCTACAATTTCGAATACCGCATTCTTATACAAATACTTCGATTCGTTAAGCAGTGATGTAATAGCAGTTTCTGGATATCGTAATATTTTTTTATCTAAAAACTTTGGCTCTTCAATGGTTTTGATCTCCCCAATTTTTTCTGGAACCATGCGTTCTACCAATCTTGCAATAGGTTTAACAAACCACACCAATAAAAATGTATTTAACAAATTAAAAATGGTGTGAAATAAAGAGATCGCTACTGGAATTGCCGCAGCTGAAACATAAGGTGATTCTGAACCTAACTGTATAGACACCCAACTTACAAATCTTAAAAATGGATAAAATAGAATAAGCATCCACAACACTCCTAACAAGTTAAATATTAAGTGTGCTCGTGCCGTGCGTTTTGCTTGATAATTGGCCACAATGGCCGCTAAATTTGCCGTAATTGTGGTTCCAACGTTTTCACCTAAAACCATAGCAACTGCAAGTTCAAAAGGAATCCATCCTTGAGCGGTCATTATTAATGTTAATGCCATGGTTGCGCTGGACGATTGAATAACAACCGTTAATACCGTACCTATAAATAAGAACAAAAGTATAGATAGGTAACCAAGATCTGTATAACGACTTAAAAATGCTAAGAGTTCTGGGTTGTTTTTAATATCTGGCATGGCCTCTTTTAAAAACTGAAGCCCTATAAATAGCAAAGCAAATCCTATAATAAAGTTCCCCCAGTTTTGAGCATTTTTCTTTTTAGCAAACGTAAACGCAAATCCAAAACCTACTAGTGGTAATGCTATAGTGCTCATACTCACTTTAAACCCAAGAATGGTAATTAACCATGCTGTAATGGTAGTACCAATATTAGCACCCATAATTACACTAATAGCTTCCGTCAAGGTTAATAAACCAGCATTAGAGAAACTAACAACCATTAAGGTTGTAGCCGACGATGATTGAATAACAGAGGTTATTAAAAAGCCTGTTAGTATACCAAAAACTCTATTAGAGGTCATGGATGCTAAAAACGATCGCATTCTATTTCCTGCGAGTTTCAATAAGGCATCACTCATAACCTTCATTCCAAAAAGAAAGACGCCTAAAGCACCTATTAATTGGAAAATATCGGTAAGTCCGTATTCCATATTACTCTATTAGTTTGTCGACTAGATTGTAGTATTCTTGAGTCTATTAAGTTAACAGAATCTTTTTAAAAAACGAAAACATAATGTCTCATATTTATTTTATTGCTGTGTTAAAGTGACTAGCGCTTTCCTTATTACTAAATAAATAAAGTAAATTAGCTTAACTAACTAAAACACCAATGAAAAAATATCTCCTTTTTACTGCTGTAGCTTTTGCTACACTTAGCTCATGTAATACACCTTTAACTGGCGAGCAATTATTAGATAAAGCAATTGCTTATCACGACCCAAATGGCAACTGGAACACTTTTAATGCTAGTTTTTCGGTACGTATGGAAACACCTAACCAGCCAAATAGAGACAGTGATATTACCATTAATCTTCCAGAACAAATTTTTAATTTAGTTGCTACCAGAGACACTATTACTACCAAGTATTTTTTAAATAAGGAAGATTGTGTTATTGGTTTAAACGATAGCTTAAATATTTCTGAAGCTACTGCTAAAGCCCATAATTTGAGTTGTGACCGTGCTAAAATGTATAAAAACTATTATACCTATTTGTACGGACTCCCTATGAAACTTAAAGATCCAGGAACTAAAATTCACGAAACAGTTGAAACCAAAACTTTCAAAGGTAAAGAGTATTTGGTTTTAAAAGCCACTTACGATGAAGCCGTAGGAAAGGATGTTTGGTATTTCTATTTTAACCCAGAAACTTATGCTATGGAAATCTACCAATTCTTTAAAACAGACGAAGTAGGCGATCAAAAAAACGATACTGGTGAATATATATTATTAACTGATGAAGCCCTAGTACAAGACATTAAAATGCCTAAGGTACGTGCCTGGTATTACAATAAAGATGACACCTATTTAGGAAGTGATATTTTAAACTAAAAAAAGCAGCTCATTGAGCTGCTTTTTTTATAACACTTAATTTAAAATTATGATCCGCACATTAAGCAATCATCACCTTCTGCTGCTTTAGCTTGTGCAATTAGTGCTTTCATTTCTTCGGCAGACATTGGTTCTACCTCTGTTGTTTCTTGTGCAAATTTTGCCGCTGTTTTAGCAGCTTTTTCTTTACGTTGTGCCATAACAACTTCGGTTGTAGCAGCTGCTTCTTGAGCAACTTCTACCACTGTTTCTGTTGGCTGTTGTTTCTTTTTATTATCTAGGGTAAACTTAATAGCATCAACCGCACTCTTAGTACGTAGGTAATACATTCCTGTTTTTAAACCACTCTTCCAAGCGTAGAAATGCATTGACGTTAATTTTGCCATTGTAGCACCTTCCATAAATAGGTTAAGTGACTGAGATTGATCTATAAAATAACCTCTTTGGCGAGACATATCTATAATATCTTTCATACTCAGTTCCCAAACAGTTTTATACATTTCCTTGATGTCTTGAGGGATAACGTCAATTCCTTGTATAGAACCATTGGCTCTCATGATCTCTTGTTTTAGGGTCTCATTCCATAGGCCAAGTTCAACTAAATCTTCTAACAGATGTTTGTTAACCACAATAAACTCTCCAGATAATACACGACGTGTATAAATATTTGATGTATATGGCTCGAAACACTCATTGTTTCCTAATATTTGAGAAGTACTAGCAGTTGGCATTGGTGCCACTAATAATGAGTTTCGAACACCATGTTTAAGTACTTGTTTACGCAGCTTTCCCCAATCCCAGTTTCCGCTTAAATCTTTTTCATCTATATTCCAAAGATTGTGCTGAAACTTTCCTTCACTTATTGGAGATCCTTCATACGTTTGGTAAGGACCATCAACTTTTGCTTCTTCCATTGAGGCTGTTACAGCAGCAAAGTATAAGGTTTCAAATATATCTTGATTTAATTTTTTTGCTTCATCACTTGTAAACGGTAAACGTAACTTGATAAAGGTATCTGCTAACCCTTGTACTCCTAATCCAATAGGACGATGGCGGAAGTTAGAATTTTCAGCTTCTTTAACAGGATAATAGTTTCTGTCAATTACCTTATTTAGGTTTTTAGTTACACGTTTTGTGATTCTAAATAACTCTTTATGATCGAACGCTCCATTCTTTACAAACATTGGTAAGGCAATAGATGCCAAGTTACATACAGCAACCTCATCTGGAGAGGTAAACTCCATGATCTCTGTACACAAGTTTGAAGAACGAATCGTTCCTAAGTTCTTTTGATTTGATTTGCGGTTTGCTGCATCTTTATACAGCATATATGGCGTTCCTGTTTCAATTTGAGACTCCATGATCTTTTCCCAAAGCTCACGGGCTTTAATAGTTTTACGTCCTTTTCCTTCGGCTTCATACTTAAGATATAAGGCATCAAACTCATCGCTATGCGTATCTGGTAACCCAGGGCATTCGTTAGGACACATCAAGGTCCACTGTCCATCTTCCTGTACACGTTTCATAAATAGATCTGGAATCCACATTGCATAAAACAGATCACGTGCGCGCATTTCTTCTTTACCGTGGTTTTTCTTTAGATCTAAGAAATCAAAAATATCGGCATGCCAAGGCTCTAAGTAAATGGCAAAGCTTCCTTTACGCTTTCCTCCTCCTTGGTCTACATAACGCGCTGTATCATTAAATACACGAAGCATAGGCACAATACCATTACTAGTCCCATTAGTTCCTGCTATATAACTACCTGTAGCACGAATATTATGCATAGCCAACCCAATTCCACCAGCAGATTGTGAAATTTTTGCAGTTTGTTTAAGTGTATCGTAAATACCATCAATACTATCTTCTTTCATTGTCAATAAGAAACATGATGACATTTGTGGTTTTGGTGTACCAGAATTAAACAATGTTGGTGTAGCGTGCGTAAAATACTTCTTAGACATCAGCTCGTAGGTCTCAATAGCTGCATCAAGATCGTTTAAATGAATTCCCACAGATACACGCATTAACATATGCTGTGGACGTTCAGCTATTTGTCCGTTAAGCTTTAACAGGTATGAACGCTCTAAGGTTTTAAACCCAAAATAGTCATAACCAAAATCGCGATTATAGATAATAGTAGAATCTAACTTCTCTTTATTTTCCATAATTACGTTATACACTTCATCAGATAACAACGGTGCATCTTTACCTGTTCTTGGATTTACGTATGTATATAAATCATGCATTACATCACTAAAAGTTTTTTTAGTGTTCTTATGCAAATTTGACACAGAGATTCTTGCAGCTAAACGTGCGTAATCTGGATGTGCAGTGGTTAAAGTAGCAGCAATTTCGGCAGCAAGATTATCTAATTCGCTCGTGGTTACGCCATCGTACAAGCCTTCAATAACACGCATAGCAACCTTTACAGGATCTACTAATTCGTTTAAGCCATAACAAAGTTTACGTACTCTGGCTGTAATTTTGTCGAACATCATTGGTTCTTTTCTGCCGTCTCTTTTTACTACATACATACTATTTTAGTTTTTTTTACTTTCCTGATACACCTTCAGAAAATTGGTTAGTTAGTTGGTTTAATATTTTCCTGATGATCTATCAGTCAAAACATTAAGGTTATTAGTTTGGTTTTAAATTAATTAAAGTGGTCTCTTTAATGTTTCAACATATACAGAAACATTTTAATTAATTAGGTAAAAATTGTTTGTTGTTTTCCCTCTTGTAGGGAGTGATCTTTAATACCTTTCGGAATTAAAAATCGGCGTCAAAACTGAATTTGTCTTTTTCTTCTTCTTTATTAAGAACACCCGCTTTTTGGTATTCTGACACACGTTTTTCAAAGAAGTTTGTTTTTCCTTGAAGCGATATCATGTCCATAAAGTCAAATGGATTTGTTGCATTATAGATCTTTTCACATCCAAACTCAACAAGTAATCTATCCGTTACAAATTCAAGATACTGGGTCATTAATTTAGCGTTCATCCCAATTAAACTTACTGGTAATGACTCTGTAATAAATGAACGCTCAATATCTAAAGCGTTAGTTAGTATTTTTGTAATACGTTCTTTTGGAACCTTATTTACAATATGGTTATTATGTAAGTGCACCGCAAAATCGCAATGCAATCCTTCATCTCTTGAAATCAACTCATTAGAAAACGTTAACCCAGGCATTAATCCACGTTTTTTCAACCAGAAAATAGAACAGAAACTTCCTGAGAAAAAGATACCTTCTACCGCAGCAAAGGCTATTAAACGTTCTGCAAAACTAGGCGACTCAATCCATTCTAAAGCCCACTCTGCTTTTTCTTTAATAGCAGGAAATACTTCTATAGCTTTAAATAACTGATTTTTTTCAGCTTCGTCTTTAACATAAGTATCTATTAATAAAGAATAAACTTCTGAATGAATATTCTCCATCATGATTTGGAACCCATAAAAGAATTTTGCCTCTGTATATTGTACTTCAGACACAAAGTTCTCAGCTAAATTTTCATTAACAATACCATCACTAGCAGCAAAAAAGGCTAGAATGTGCTTAATGAAATAACGCTCATCGTCATTTAGCTTATTTTCCCAGTCTATAATATCTTGATGTAGGTCAATTTCTTCTGCAGTCCAAAAACTGGCCTCTTGTTTTTTATACCACTCCCAAATATCATGGTGTTGAATTGGAAAAATTACAAATCGATCTTTATTTTCTTCTAAAATGGGTTCTATTTGTTGTGACATAATTGGGTAAAAAATTATATAATTTGGACTGAAAAATTTGCTCTGACTTGGGACTAACAAATATTTAAAATTGCGTCCGAAAATGAAAGTCAATTTTATAAACATTGTTAACAAGTTTTTAACAACGAGTGTCTTTTTTCTTACAAATTGTTGAAATCAAAAAATTATGTATAATGTTGATTATCAGTATTTTACAATTAATAATTTTATAAACCCCCAGTAAAAATGCGGCTTTAGCAAAAACATAGAATTACTAAAAACACAAATATTTTTATTGGTTTTTTAAAATAATAAATGCTCATAAATGGCGTTAAAATTTACGGTTATTTCTTACCGCAGTTATAGGAATGTATAGGGCAAAAAAAAGCTAGAATTTCTTCTAGCCTTTTAGCTGCTGATTAATAGCATAAATTCAAGAAGTGACTCTCCACAATCACTTTTTGTAATATCATATTATTTGTCTAAGGATGGTTTCAAAATCAATAAACAAATATTACTTGATGTATATAAAGGTAAGAAAAAAATATTTTTTATTCAGCAGAAAGCCCTTAACTACTAACTAACAGAAGGTTACTTTAATTTTTCAGCCACTTTTTCAAGTTCTTGGTACCAGTCCTCTCCAAATTTTCTAATAAGTGCTTCTTTAACGAACTTATATACAGGCACCTGAAGTTCTTTACCTAAAGAACAGGCATCATCACATATATGCCAATGGTGGTAATTAACAGCAGAAAACTCACTGTAATCCTTAACACGAACAGGATATAAATGACATGATACTGGCTTCTTCCAATTTACCTCTCCTTGATTATAGGCTTCTTCAATTGCGCAGAGTGCTGTATTATGTTCATCAAAAATCACATAAGCGCAGTCGGCTCCATTAATTAACGGGGTTTCTAACTCTCCAAAATCTGTGGTAATAAATGTCCCTTGCGCTTCAATAGCTTTTATACCTTCTTCTCTTAAAAAAGGCTTTACTTTAGGATATATCTCTTGTAAAATCTTAGACTCTTGTTCATCTAACGGTGCTCCAGCATCACCATCAATACAACAAGCACCTTTGCATGCATTTAAATTACAAACAAAATCCTTTTCTATAATATCTTCTGAAACGATTGTTTTTCCTAATTGAAACATGCTGCAAATATAATAGTATTTATAAGTTATCATTATTAGTATTGACTATTAAACAATACATACAACAAGTGTTTTTAAATACATTTTAAATAACGACCTTTGCAGCAAACACTAAACCTTAGTTAAAATGAACCTGAGCTTTAAAGAAATTATTACTGCCTTTATGGTTTTGTTTGCCGTTATTGATATTATTGGCAATATTCCTATAATTATAGACCTACGTAAAAAAGTTGGTCATATTCAAAGTGAGAAGGCTTCCTTAATTGCAGGTGTTATCATGATCGTTTTTTTGTTTCTAGGTCAAAGCTTACTATCATTAATAGGAATTGACGTAAACTCTTTTGCGGTTGCTGGTGCCTTTATCTTATTTTTCTTAGCCTTGGAAATGATCTTGGGCATTACACTCTATAAGGACGACGAAGGAGGTGCTATTACTGCATCAGTTTTCCCTTTAGCTTTTCCATTAATTGCTGGTCCTGGGAGCTTAACAACGCTATTATCTTTAAGAGCAGAATTTAGAATAGAAAATATTATTATAGCAGTGATCTTGAATGTTATTCTTATTTATATCGTTCTTAAAACATCTGCGAAGATCGAACGCTTTATTGGTAAGAATGGAATTAATATCATCAGAAAAGTTTTTGGAGTAATTTTACTTGCCATAGCTGTTAAACTATTTACAACAAATATTAAAGTCCTTTTATAATTATGAAAGCAATTACCTATGTTTTAAGCTTAATAACATTAGTGTTTGTAATCTTCAATATAACTAAAATAGATTACAACAACCCGTTAGAAGGAGATAGTATGATAGCCGTAATAACTGTAGTTGCAGGTTTATGTGCTATTCTGCTTTTAACAATTTTACGTATTTCAAAAAAAATAGAAGCAACGGTTAAAAAGAAACGATAATGCTAGATGTTTTAATTATTGGTGGTGGTGCCTCGGGTTTGTCTTGTGCTTTAGTGTTAGGTTCTGCAGTAAAAAGACCCTACGTTGCAGATAAAGACATAGCCATCATTACCCATCAAAAAACCTCTCATCTTCAAAATGCATTGTTTAATAATGTTCTTGGGTTAACTCCTGGCACTACTGGTGCTTCAATTTTGGAAAGTGGTAAAAAGCAGCTTTCTTCCCTGTATCCTCACATTAATCAAATTGCTAATGAAAAGGTCAATGCTATTGTTAAAGAAAAAGAGCATTTTAAAGTTAGCACCAACCGCAACTCCTACCTAAGCAAAATTGTAGTTATTGCTGTAGGTTATACTGATTTGATCTCTATAGATGGTTTAGAGGACTATATTGAACCGCATCCAAGAGCAGCTATTGAAAAGAATAGAATATGGCTAAAAAACACGGATCATCTTGTCACAAATAATTTGTATGTAACTGGATCTTTAGCAGGTTGGAGAAGTCAATTTGCTATGGCCAGTGGTAGCGGTGCTCATGTTGCTACAGATATTTTAACATTGTGGAATGGTGGTAAACACACCAAAGTGCATGATAAAGTAACTAGTTAGTAACTATCTTCAATAAGCTCTTTAACCTTATCGATCATTACATCATTACTATTTACTACTTGTGTATAAGCAGCACTACCGTATAACTGTTCTGCCAGTGTTGCTTTTAAGTATAATTTCACCTCTTCATTATAGGCAACAAATGTAATTTTATAGCGAGATCGTCTATTTAAATATTCGGTAAATCTGTTTAATTGTTCATCATCAACTTCATAAGACTTGATAAACTCTTCCTGAGATATACCATCGTATACAGATCGGTCTTTATCTAAATCTTCAAATACAAAATAACTCATGATACCGCTTCCCAAAATTCTATTAATGGTAGGGTTTTCCATTTTCTTATTAATTGGCACAAAAACATCTGGAATAATTCCTCCTCCTCCGTATACAACCTTACCTTTAGGAGTTGTAAACTTTAAAGAGTCGTGAACTACAATATTATTTGCATCAGATAGCTCTCCATTATCCAATCGTTTATAATAATCATGATAGTAATCTTTATTCCCATTTTCATAAGAACGCTGTATCGATCTTCCTGTTGGCGTATAATATCTTGAAATAGTTAATCTAATGGCGCTTCCATCACCTAATGCCATTTCACGTTGCACTAAGCCTTTTCCATACGATCTACGTCCTACAATAGTTCCCTTATCATTATCTTGAAGTGCGCCAGCGATAATCTCGCTTGCTGATGCTGAATTTTCATTTAAAAGCACATATACATCGCCCGTTTCAAAATCTCCTCTACTTGTTGCAAAGCTTTTCTCGATCTTTCCTTTTTTATTTTTAGTGAACAGAATTAGCTTATCATCTTCTAAAAACTCATCTGTGATTCTTTCTGCAATACCTAAAAACCCTCCAGGATTGTCTCTTAAATCCAGTATTAGTTTAGTAGCACCGTTCTCTTGTAGTTTGTCAAGACCTTTTTTAAACTCTTTATAGGTCGATTCTGCAAAACGATTGATCTTTATATACCCCAAATTATCTGATAGCATATACGATGCGTCAACACTTTTAATAGGCACTTCACCTCGTCTTACCTTAAAATCTAATAATTTAGGTTCGCCACGCCTGTAAATTTTAAGATCCACCTTGGTGTTTTTTTCACCCTTTAGTCTATTGACCACAGAGTCATTACTCCAATTTGGACCGTAAATAGAATCACCATCAGCAACAACAATTCTATCACCACCTTTTATACCAACTTTTTTACTCGGCCCTCCTTCTAAAGCTCTTATAACGGTAACGGTATCTCGATAGGTATAAAAACTAACACCAATACCCACAAAGTCACCTTTCATATTATCGGTAACCTGTTTTAGATTTTCCTTTGGAATATAGGTAGAGTGAGGATCTAAATTATCTAAAATACTATTTACGGTTACATCAACAATACTATCGGTATTAATATCATCAACGTATTCATGGTCGATGTAATCTATAAGCCTGTTAAGCTTATCTTTTTTTGAATTTGAGGTAAACAACCTATCTGACTTGTCAGCAAAACTCAATTTGCCACCAATTAGAATTCCTGCTGACACAGCAATTCCTAATAATAATGGCACATATTTCTTTTTAATATTCATTACCCTAATTCACTAACGTGGTTTACATCTACCCCAGCCTTTTCTAAAAAACGAAGTCCTGATTCGTCTTTATAAGCTTCACTATAAACAACTCTTACTATGCCTGCTTGATGAATAAGTTTACTACATTCTTTACAAGGAGAAAGTGTAATATATAAGGTTCCTCCTTTACACGATTGTGTTGATGAGGCTACTTTAGAAATGGCATTTGCTTCAGCATGTAATACATACCATTTTGTATAGCCTTCTTCGTCTTCACAAAAATTTTCAAATCCAGTTGGTGTACCATTATAGCCATCAGAAATGATCATTCTATCTTTAACAATAATGGCTCCTACTTGTTTTCTTTCACAATAAGACAACTTTCCCCATTCTTTAGCCATTCTTAAGTAGGCCTTATCATATTTAAGTTGTTTTTGTTCCGGCATTCGTTATTTTAAAGTTTATATGTTCAAAAGTACGCATTATCCATTCATTTAATGCCACTTAAACCAGTTTGTAACGTTAAAGTTTTACCAAACTTTTATAAGAATTTCATAAATATTAAGAAAATAAATCGCTTTCTATAAGCATCGGTAATACAAGACCTACTACAATAGCCGACATGACCATCATCCAGTCACGTCTTGAAAACCTGAAAATGGTTTGACCAAAAAATCCTAGAAATAAAACCACAAAAACAATAATGATCTGAGCTATTTCAATTCCTAAGGCAAACTCAATTAAAGGCATTAGTTTTTCTTCAGATTTTCCAATAAACATTTTAAATTCCCTAGCAAAACCTAACCCATGAATTAAACCAAAGAACAAGGTAGATAAAAACAGGACACCTATTTTTTGCTCTTTAGATGTTCTACCTGCCGTAAAAATAGTATACAAAGCCATAATCAAAATGGTTAATGGTATTAAAAACTCTACCAAAACGCCATTTATACTCACTACATTATAAGCGGCTAATACTAATGACAATGTGTGTCCTAAAGTAAACATAGACACTAAAATCAATACACGTTTCCAATCTTTAAAAACATACGGTACAGCTAGTACCGTTAAAAAAAGCACATGATCATACCCGTTGATGTCAAGTACATGATTGATTCCATATTCTACGTTAAACCAAAAATCTTCTAACATAATACTGTGATTTGAGAAACTCAAATCTACAAAAATTAATCAACCATTATAATAAAAAAGGTTGGCAATATTGCCAACCTTTTTGCAGAGGAGATTACACAGTTATTCAATTTCAATTTTTTTGGTTGGAGGCGTATCCAAAACCATATCTATTTTCTTTAAATTGAACTTTAACACACCATTATCGTAAGTTGCTTTTATTTCTTCTTCTTTTACGTTTTCTGGTAGTAATAATGAACGTTTAAAAGAACTATAGTTAAATTCTTTTCTGGTATAATTCTCTTTTTTATCCTCAGCTTCACTAGATTTTTCGGCATATATATTTAAATAGCCATTATCTATAAAAATCTCAAAATCTTCCTTGGTTAAACCAGGTGCTGCAAGTTCTATTTGGTATTCCTTTTCTGTTTCCTTAATGTTCATTGCGGGCTCTTTTTGAGTAGCTTTCATCCAAAATCGATCATTAAAGAAATCGTCGTCACCAAAAAAATTTGAAAAATCTGAAGGAAACCACGGGTGACGTCTTTTGTTAAATTTTGTAAGTGTCATGATTTCTAATTTAAATGGTTAAACAATTACTAAACATCATAATATAATGATAAACAAACAGTTAAAAAATGACAAAAATCAGTAACTTGAACACCAAAACTACATATCAATGCCAACCAAAACTCTTTTTTCTTTCATCTTGTTTTCATTATTAAGTTTTCCTGTATTTGCACAACTGGTAAACATTGAGTCTAAACGAATGCAAACTGATTCTGTTCGATTTGTTTTAAAGAACGATTTCTCTTTTAGTTACAACAATAACAATGGCAATTTTCTATACCGAATAGGCAACAATTTAACCACCCAATTTAAATCTAAAGACCTAAAAAAAATATACTTTGTTCTTGGTAATTACAATTTAATACGCGCCGAAAAACAAGATTTTCAAAACACCTGGTTTGTACATTTACGTTACAACCAAAAAATCACCAATCTGTTTAGGTTTGAAGCTTTTGTGCAAAGTCAACACAATGAACTTTTAAATATTAATGCCAGAAATCTTGCTGGAGTTGGTTTGAGGTTTAAGTTGGTTTCTAGAGAACATGTGCGTTTATATATTGGTAATGCTTACATGTATGAAGAAGAAAAAAGCGATGAATTTAATACTAAGAATTATCATCAAAGAAATAGTTCTTATTTATCAATTTCTGCAACAATTGCCAAAAGCAATGTAAGTATTATCAATACGGTTTACTTTCAGCCAAGGTATGGTAACTTTTCCGATTTTAGGGTATTAGAACAATTTAAGCTAAACGTCCCAATTAATAAAACTTTGAGCATGTTTACCCTATTCGATTATTATCACGACAATGAGACGCCTTCTGGGAAATCTCAGTTTTCGTCAAACATAAGTATAGGTCTTGGGCTTAATATTTAATCGTTTTTGTTTTTAGAATAGCGAAGTTTACCAATTTCAATCCTAATAGCGGTTTTCGCAAGAATTGTAAACACAAATGCACCCATAGCCCATATACCTAATGTAACACCTATTTCTATTCCGGTAGGCGTGTATTCAGCAATCTTACCGTAAGGTCCTGGAATAAATCCTGGAACTATTAAGCCAAATCCTTTCTCTATCCAGATACCTACAAATAAAATAAAACAGGCAAAAAACAGAACTCTAAAGTTATTTCTCAACTTATGGAAGGTTAGTATCACTGTGGCCAGAACATTTAAAACAATTGCAGTCCATATCCAAGGTAACAATGCTGTTTTACCATCTAATCCAAAGAAAAGATAATAGGCACTTTCACTATGATGTGTTGGCGCGTAAAACTCTTTAAATAACTCTGAAATGAGCATGATTAAGTTAATTTGTGCTGCAACAGTAACAACCATCGCTATTTTCTTTAGAGTCTTATCCTCAATCTTGAATGATGTATAGGTTCTAATGATTGCCAGAACAATAATTATAAGTGCTGGTCCTGCTGCAAAAGCTGAGGCTAAAAACCTAGGACCTAATAAGGCATTATTCCAGAAAGGCCTTGCCTGTAGACCCTGATATAGGAACGCTGTTACCAAGTGAATTGCAACTGCCCAAAATACCGACAATAATGCTCCTGGTATATATACTTTAGGGTTTGGTGTTTTTCCTTGATATCTTCTAAATAAAATATAAAAAGGAATACTAATGTTTAAAAACAAGTAACCATTTAATACTATAACATCCCAGGTGAGCATTGAATTGGGAAAATTAAACACGCCTATTCCAGGTATCATATGCCATAGTACTGAAGGACCTCCCATATCGGCAATAACAAACGCCAAACACATTATTAGTGCTGCAACCGCTAATCCTTCACCTATTAAAACGGCTTGTTTAAAATCTATATCTTTTAGCACATATGTTGGCATAACCAGCATAACTGCAGCGGCTGCAACTCCAACCAAAAAAGTAAAGTTTGAGATATACAATCCCCAACTCACACGGTCGGTCATACCTGTAACACTTAATCCTTCTTCTAATTGTATTGAATAACAATACATCCCTACAAGCATTACAAAGGTTAAAACAGCCATCCAAATATGGTATTTTTTAGATCCATGAGTTATAGTATCTACACTATCTTTAACCAACCTACCAAAAACCTTAAATCTTCTCATTTAATTAAAATTTATATCAACTGCTTTAACTAATTGTTTTGTTTATTAATCCATAAAGTACCAGAACTTTGGCTCTGTACCCAGATCTTCTTTTAATCTAAAAACCTTTTTATTTTCCAAAACCCATCTTATTGTACTGTCTGGATCCAAAAGGTTTCCAAAAATTCTTGCTCCTGTAGGACAAGCTTCAACACAGGCTGGATTTTTCCCTGCTCTAGATCTCTGAACACAAAATGTGCATTTTTCCATGACACCTTTTTTGCGCAGGCGATTTCCTAAATAATGCTGATTTTTGTTAACCTCATCTTCAGGAACCTCAGGTTTACTCCAATTAAATCGACGACCATCATACGGGCAAGCAGCCATACAGTATCTACAACCTACACACCAGTCATAATCTACCACAACCAATCCGTCATCTTCCCTCCAGGTAGCTTGTACTGGACAAACATCAACACATGGTGGATTATCGCAATGAAAACACTGCGTTCCCATATAGAAATGTCCTTCTGCAGGTACTTCATGATAGTAATTATCATCAGCCTCATTAAAATTGAATCCTTTTCCGTCTTTCATTTCATGAATACGGATGTATTCCATTTGCGAATTTCTATCTTGATTATTTTCCTCAACACAAGCTGTTACGCAATCCATATAGCCCTGACATTTAGAAATATTAAAGGCATAACCAAACAGCACATTTTCTTCGGCATTTTTGGATGACATGTTAAGCGTTTTGCCTGTACGTAATTGGTAAGAGCGAACCAAACGGTCTACAGTAGCTTTCTTTTCGTCATCAGTCATCAATTTGTAGTTACCTTTAAACTGTTCTTCCCAATCAATTTGAGCCTTTTCTTTTGAGTCGTCTCCAGCAATAACACTACACGATGTACTTACTGCTCCAGCGCCAATAGCTAAACTAGCTGCCAATTGTTTAAAAGCTGTTCTACGACTCATTTTCACATCAAACACCTGATCAAAACCATCTTTTTTTGTAGCGGCATCAAGATTGTTATGAGACTCACAACCACCTGAAGTTTTACCACAACCACAACTTTTGTTTTGGATTGGTTTTTTATTATTTAGGTTTAATGAAAACCATTTTTTTGTGTTACTACTCATACCTATAATTTTTCACTATTAATTAGTGCTGCTATTCTCGTTCTTTTACTTTTTCTGTGTTAAATCGTGCTGGCCATCTCGATTCAAAATGAGGTTTGTGAGGGTCATGACAATTTACACAGGTCATAGATGCTCTTGGTGGTGCCCATCCTGCAATTTGTTTTCCATGTGCTCCTCCTGTCCAATCTTGAAACTGTTTGGTATGGCACTGACTACACAATTGATAACTTTTGTTAAAGCTAATCTTGTTACCAGTTATACTTGTTAAATGATCCATATCGTCACCGTTATGACAGGTAGCACAGTTCATCGTATTAGAGTTTGCATGGTCTAATTTAATATCCCAATGTGCTCTTTGAAGCTCTTTTGATGTCATTTGGGCAACAGGTTTTGTATGACATTCTGTACACTTAAAAGATTTTATTTGACTTTCTCTTTCAGGAATTAAAAACGTCTCACCACCTTCGGTTATCTCAATTGTGTGAATTTCGCTCAAATAGGTTTCAGACGATACAGAAACACCATTGTAAGCCTTAGATTCAGCTTTTATTTTATCTGTAATGCTATGATATTCTCCTTCATGTTTACAAGAACTTACTCCTATAACCAGAAAACAAACACTTAAGATGTATATAATGCGATACTTCTTCATCATTCTTTTATATTTCTTGTAAAACTTTTAATATCTTCAATCTTCACTTCACTAGGCACATGACATTGTCTACAATTCACACGCTCTGGATGCGATACTCTTATTTCTCTAGGAGCACTTGGGCCAGCATGACATGCCAAACAGTTTTCACGTAACTGCAATTGATGTGGAATTACAGGCGGACTCCCAGGCATGGCGTTATTATTCCCAGCACCTAAAACACGTTTTTTCTCAAAGCTATTTTGTTTGAACACAGAATTTGTTTGTTCTGGTACATGGCATTGCCTACAATTAACCAATTCAGGATGTGGTGTCACTGGTGTATAGGCATTGAACTTTTCAACAAAACCACCATTGCTATGGCATTTTAAACAACTGTTATCTCCCATACTTAGCTCGTCTATGACATCATGTGGAATGCTAGGTGGTGCTCCAGGAAAAGCTCTGTTCTTATAATAATTGTCTAAGGTTCGCTGATGGTTTCTATCTATTGGAATATTTGCATAATCTAAAGCATACTGAGAACGCTGAAACACTCCTGTTTCAGATGGAATAACCAAACTTTCATTATTTGGCTCTAATGAAATATAAGCTTCTTCAAGCCCTGTTTGGTAACTATAATTCCAAACCGCAATAAAAGCAATAAAAAGAATAACAAACAGCGATATGATTCCTAATCTTTTCATGGTTATACTTTTTCTACTTTAACAGCACATTTTTTAAAATCAGGCTCTTTTGAGATAGGACAAAAAGCATCTATGGTAACATCATTGATCATTAAGTTTTCATCAAAAAATGGTGCAAAAACCTGACCTCTTGTAGGTAATCCTCGTTCGTTAATAGAAGCTGGCATGATACAAGAACCTCGTCGAGAGGTGATTTTGATGCGTTCACCGTTTCTAATCCCTAACGCATTTGCATCGTCTGGATGAAATTCTATATAAGCATTAGGCATTGCTTTATGTAAAACAGGAATTCTTCGAGTCATAGATCCTGTATGCCAATGCTCGATAACCCTTCCAGTATTTAACCAGAATGGATATTCTTCATCAGGTGTTTCAGGAGCAGGTTCAAAAGGACGTTGCCATATCACTGCTTTACCATCTGGTTTTCCATAGAAATGAAAATCTTTTCCATTGTCACAAGCAGGATCATATTTGGCATTAAATCGCCATTGTGTAGACTTTCCGTCTACATAAGGCCAAATTACACCCGATTCCTCTTTAAGCACTTCTAGAGGTGCCATTTCATGTTTAGCTCCAGCATGGAACTCTTTGTACTCATTATAGATTTCTTCTACGTGGTTTTCTTTACTGTAAGGGAATAAATCTCCATATCCCATTCGTTTAGCAACTTCAATCGTCATCCACGCATCTGGAGTGGTTTCTCCCGGTCCTTCAACCATTTTATCCCAATGTTGAGTTCTTCGTTCTGAATTACCATAAAGTCCAGATTTTTCAATATGCCAAGATGCTGGTAAAATAACATCTGCTACATCTGATGTTGGTGTTGGAAACACATCAGAAACCACAACAAAGCATGAGTCTTTTTCCATACCTGGACGATAACGACTAGTTTTTGGCAATGACACTAATGGATTGGTAACCTGAGTCCATATAAATTTAATATCACCTCTATCTACAGCTCTAAACATTTCGGTTGTGTGATATGTAGGTTTTGAAGGAATATTTTCAACTGGCACTTTCCATATTTTAGCTGCCAACTCTCGGTGTTTTTTATTCATCACCACTCCCTTAGGTAACTTATGTGTAAACGTTCCTACCTCTCGTGCAGTACCACATGCTGAAGGTTGACCTGTTAATGAGAAAGGACCATTTCCAGGCATTGATATTTTACCCGTCAATAAATGAATATTGTACATTAAGTTATTCATCCATGTGCCTCTAGTATGTTGGTTCATACCCATACACCAATACGACACTACTTTTTTATTTGGATCACCGTATATAGCCGCTAGATATTTAATATCCTTTACAGACACTCTGGAATACTTGGCAACTTTTTCCGGAGTATAATCCTTTAAAAACTCTTTATAGTCTTCAAAAGAGATTTTTGTAGGTTTATCGCTAAACTTAAATTTATCTTCTAAACCATATCCTATATCCGTAAGACCTTTACTAAAGTTAATATGATCTTCCACAAACTTGGTATTTACCCATCCGTTATTTACTATCTCATAACAAATAGCATTTGCCACTGCTAAATCTGTTTGCGGTTCGAACAAGATAGACTTATCAGATGCCATACTAGATCGCGTAGTTCTAGTTGCAAAATCTATAATCTTTGCGCCTCTTCTATTTTTTTGCTCTAACATTCTAGAGAATAACACAGGATGCATTTCTGCCATATTATTTCCCCATGTAATAAAGTAATCTGCATGATCAATATCGTCATAACATCCCATTGGCTCATCAGCACCAAATGTGGTTAAGAAGCCTGCCACTGCACTTGCCATACATAACCGTGCATTACAATCTAAATTGTTAGTACCAATGGCGCCCTTCATTAACTTTGAAGCCACATAACCTTCAGGAATAGTTGATTGACCAGAGGTATACATTGCAACAGCATCTTTACCGTGTTGCTCTATAGTAGATTTCATTTTATTAGCTACTATATCTAAAGCCTCATTAATTGGTGTTTTTACATATGTTCCATTCTTTTTAACCAAAGCATGTGTTAAACGATCACTGGCTTGAGTACACATTATTTGATGATAGCCTTTTACACAAAGGAGTCCTTTATTCACACTAGAATTAGGGTCTCCCTTAACTGCAATGGCTTTTCCGTTTTCAACACCAACTAAAATTCCGCAACCTACGCCGCAAAATCTACAAGGTCCTTTTTTCCATTCCAGATCGCCATCAGGAATTCCATTTTCTTGTTCACTGGCAAATACTATTCCTGGAAACATTGAAGCCGCAGCTGTCATGGCAGATAACACAGCCATTTTTTTAATAAAACTACGCCTATTTGTTAAAGAGGTATACATACTTTAATCGTTTTTAGAGGTGTTAAACCCAGAAACCATCGATAGCATTTTTAAACTGTCGATGGTTTCTAATGTTTCTTTTAATTTATCTTCTTGTGCTTTATTACTGGTTTCAGTAACAACTATGAGTAGATCATTATTCTCTGCAGGAATGACCTCACATTCTTGTAAGTTCGATAAGGCATTCACTAGCTCAGCTCTCTTCCCTTTTTTAGGGTGAGCTAAATAACTTTTTATTGGCATTATTTTTAATGTTTGATCTAGGTGTAAAACTCCTTTAATTTACTAAAAAATTATATGACAGATGTCATGTTTTAATCTATTTAAATCAAATCTAAATAATGTTTTTACTAAGCTTAATTGGTTGATTTTTAAATAAAATTTTCGCTATCTTTGTTGGGATATAACGAAATATATGATTTCTATTCCTGAAGCTATTGATATAGTAAAAAAGAACACAAATTCAACTACATTAGTTGAAATTAAATCAGTTGAAAACTGTTTAGGCTTAACCCTTGCAGAAGATATTACATCGGTCATAAACATGCCTCCTTTTAGGCAATCTGCAATGGATGGTTATGCTGTAAACATGCACGATTCAAACACTTATAACATCATAGATGAAGTAAAGGCTGGAGATAGCCATCAACCATTATTAAAAACAGGAGAGGCAACTAGAATTTTTACTGGTGCCCCAGTACCCGAAACGGCAAATGCCATTGTAATTCAAGAACATGTTACAGTAGATGCTAGTTCTATGATTGCTAATAAACCTATAACCCTTAATGCTAACATTAGACCCCTGGGAGAACAAACCAAAATAGGTGATATTGCTCTAAAAAAAGGCACAAAGTTATCGGCCGCTGGAATAGGACTCTTAGCGTCACTTGGAATAACAGAGGCTAAAGTCTATAGGCCAATTCAAATAACGATAGTTGTTACAGGAAACGAATTAGCAAAACCAGGTGAACCTTTAAAATATGGTCAAGTTTACGAAAGCAATGCTGTAATGCTATCATCTGCTTTAAAAAGTTTAGGGTTTCATAACATTTCAATTGTGAGTGTAAAAGATGACTATAAAAGCACTTATAATACGTTAAGCACAACTATTTCAAAAAATGATCTAGTACTTGTTTCAGGAGGAATTTCAGTAGGTGATTATGACTTTGTTGGAAAAGCATTATTAGAGTTAGGGGTTGAGCAATTGTTTTATAAAGTAAAACAAAAACCTGGTAAGCCTTTGTTCTTTGGTAAAAAGAACAGCACTTATGTGTTTGCACTTCCAGGAAATCCTGCGTCTGCTTTGAGCTGCTTTTATGTTTATGTTGTCACGGCATTGCAACGTCTATCAGGGAATTTAGATTTTGAATTATTAAAAACTTCTGCGAGATCTGTCTCAACTTTTACAAAAAAGGGAGACCGTCCGCAGTTCTTAAAAGCTATCTATAACAATGGCGTTGTTGAGATTTTAGAAGGCCAAAACTCTTCCATGATACATACGTTTGCCCTAGCAAATGCTCTGGTATATGTGCCTGAAACATTTACACATACCATTGAAAAGGACGACATTTTAGAAGTTCTTTTACTCCCGATAAATTAAACATTATGAAATATAAAATTAAAAGTCGTATTTGGATTGAGGCCGATGGCAATGTGTTGCTTGGAGAAGGAAGAGTAGCGCTATTAAAAGCCATTGAAGAAACAGGCTCATTATCAAAAGCTGCAAAGTCACTAAAAATGTCTTATAAAAAAGCCTGGTCATTAATTGATGCCCTTAATTCCAGAGCACAAAGCCCCGTCATAAAAACAAGCATTGGAGGCAAAGGTGGTGGTGGTGCTCAGTTAACGCCTTATGGTAAATCCATGATCAAGGCTTTTGATACTATTAATGAAAACTGCTGGAAATTTTTAGATCAAGAAATGAAAAAACAATTGTATAGTGATTTTTGATGTTGAACATATATGGCTCTTTTTGCTAATACTTCCAATAGTAGCCTTTCTATATGCTAGTGTTGGCCATGGTGGTGCCAGCGGTTATTTAGCACTAATGGCATTATTTTCTTTTGCTCCTGAAACCATGAAACCTACTGCTCTTTTATTAAATCTGTTTGTAGCAGGCATAGCGTTTTACCACTATTATAAAGCAGGTCATTTTAATAAAATGCTATTTATATATTTCGCAATTGGCTCTATTCCTTTAGCTTTCATAGGTGGTATGATAGAAGTTGATGCTACAATATATAAAAAGATATTGGCAGTACTTTTAATATTTGCCATCTTAAAAATGTTGAATGTTTTTGGAAAAGAAAAAAATTATATAAATAACATAAAACTGTGGCAAGGTGTAACTGTTGGGGCAATTATTGGTTTCTTTTCCGGCTTAATTGGTATTGGTGGAGGTATTATACTTACCCCTATTATATTATTGTTTCATTGGGGAAAAATGAAAGAAGCAGCAGCAGTTTCAGCGTTATTTATTTGGGTAAATTCCGCAGCGGCTATTGTAGGTCAAATGAGTAGCGGTATTACTCTTTCATCTCAATCATTCTTACTCGCAGGAATTGCTTTTGTTGGTGGATTTTTAGGCAGTTATTATGGTAGTAAAAAGTATCAAAATAAATTATTAAGATATCTACTGGCCTTTATCTTAATTATTGCGTCTTTAAAACTCTTTTTCGTTTAATATGGTTTCAAAAAAAGACATAACAGGTATTATTTTAGCCGGCGGAAAAAGCTCAAGAATGGGAACCGATAAAGGACTTCTTGAATTGAACGGAAAATCTTTTATAGCACATATAATAGATGCCGTAAAACCTCTTGTTAATACCCTTATAATTGTTAGTGATCATACAGATCATGATCAATTTGGCTTTGAACGAATTGAAGACTCGATAAAAGATGCTGGCCCGCTAGCTGGGTTATATTCTGGATTAAACCATTCTACAACTAATTACAATCTGGTTGTTAGTTGTGATATGCCGCTAATTACGACCAACACTTTAGAAACTCTAGTAAGAGGTCACGAAACTAAATATGAAGTCACTCAGTTAGAATACAAGGGTAAAACCATGCCGTTAACTGCGCTTTACAGAAAAGACTGTGAGTTAAAAATTAAAGCACTTTTAGATAATGGAGAAAAGCGCATGCGTTATGCAGTATCGCAACTAGAAACTAAAACCATTATAGTAGATAATCGTGCTTCAAATGCCCTTGTAAATATTAATACAAGAGAACAATTAAACGATATTAAACATGCTATTAAACATTAAATATTTTGGAATGTTGGCTGAGATCACCAATTGTAATGAGGAAACTCATGAGTTTTCAAAAACATCGGTTAATGAGCTCTTGGCTGAACTATTTCGCAAATATCCAGAATTAGAAGCTAAAGATTTTAAGGTAGCGCAAAATCATGAGATCGTTTCAAACGACAGTAATATTACAGCTCCTGAGATAGCATTATTACCACCATTTTCTGGAGGTTGAAAATTATGAATAGATATAGCAGACATATCATTTTATCAGACATTGGTCTAGAGGGTCAGGAAAAGGTCTCCAACACCAAAGTACTCGTTATTGGTGCTGGTGGCTTGGGCTGTCCTGTTCTGCAATATTTAGTTGCTGCCGGAGTAGGCACTATTGGTATTGTAGATTTCGACATTGTAGAAGAATCGAATTTGCAACGACAGATTTTATTTGGCACTTCCTCACTAGGAGAGAATAAAGCAATCGCTGCTAAAAAACGATTACAAGACCTCAACCCAAATGTTTCTTTAATTACGTATCCTGAAGCCCTAACTCCAAAAAATGCCTTATATCTATTTAAAGATTACGATATCATTGTAGACGGATCAGACAATTTTGATACGCGCTATTTGGTAAATGATGCCGCTGTAATTTGTAACAAACCATTTGTTTATGGTGCCATTTATAAATTTGAAGGTCAGGTTTCTGTGTTTAACTATAAAGACGGTCCTACCTATAGATGTTTATTCCCTAACCCGCCTTCAGAAGGATCGGTTCCAAACTGCTCCGAGATTGGTGTTTTAGGTGTGCTTCCGGGAATTATTGGTGCTATGCAAGCCAATGAAGTTTTAAAAATGATTCTAGGGTTCAAATCTGTTCTATCAGGAAAACTCTATTGCTATGATGCGAAAACCACCAACAGTTATACGCTAAAGGTGAATAAGATTCCTTCAGAAATTGAAAAAGTACACAATAACAAAGATGCCTTTGAAGATCAAAAATTCAACATTGCTTGCAATCATAGTGAAGATGAAATACATGCAGAGAAGCTATTGACCATGGACAACATCATGTTTATAGATGTACGTGAAACACATGAGCAACCTCAATTAACTCTAGAAAACTGCATCCAAATTCCTTTAGGAATGTTAGAAAATCGTATTGATGACATTGATAAAAGCAACACAAACATTGTTGTTTGTCAATCTGGAATAAGAAGCTTAAAGGCTGTAACTATTTTAAAAGAACATAATATTCATAACTGCTATAGCCTTAAAAATGGCATATCGTCAATTATGGAACAATTAAAAATAATTTAAACAGGTTCTCGTTCAAGTCGGGAAAATAGATATGAAAGAAAGAAAACCAAAAAACGTATTTAAAGAAGGAGCAATATCTTCAGAGTTTATAGGCAATTCTATTGCCAAACATCAGTCTAAAACCAGTATTGGAGCACACAATATTTTTTTAGGACAAGTACGTGCCGATGTAATTGAAGATAAAACAGTAGCTGCCATAGAATATACAGCCTATGAAGATATGGCAAACGAAAAGTTTCATGAGATTCGAGAAGCAACCTTTGAAAAATTCAACCTTACTTGTATGCATATTTACCATAGTTTAGGTACAGTAAAAGCAGGAGAAATATGCTTGTTTGTATTTGTATCTTCTCCTAGACGCAAAGAAGTATTCAAAGCGCTAGAATATGTTGTTGAAGAAATAAAAGCCAAGGTTCCGGTTTTTGGAAAAGAGGTTTTTGAAGACAGTAGCCACCAATGGAAAGTTAATTCTTAATTTATTATTGATAATTGTAAATTGATTATTATGAAAGAAGCTTTAAAACAAAGAACAAAATTATTTGCTCATAACTGTGTTAAAATCACTCAGCACTTTCCTAATAGTTATATTGGTAATCATATTAAAAAACAATTAATTCGATGTTCCACATCTGTTGCTGCAAATTATCGAGCTACTTGTATTGCCCAATCAAAACCTAGTTTTATAGCTAAAATTAGTATTGTAATAGAAGAAGTAGATGAATCAAATTTTTGGCTAGAATTTGCTTTAAACGAACACATAATAAACGGAAGTGATATAGACTTTCTGTTAAAAGAATCTGCTGAGCTAACTGCAATATTTATTGCTTCAAGAAAAACGGCTAGCATTAATAAATAAACAATAAAAACTATTCAATTCGAAAATGGTAGATATCACACATAAAAACAATACCCTAAGAATAGCAACTGCTCAGGCTATTGTAAAAGTTAGCAAACAGGAAACTATTGATGCTATAAATAATGATACCGTTCCAAAAGGAAATGTTTTAGCTATGAGTAAAGCTGCTGGTTTATTAGGCGTTAAAAAAACACCTGACCTATTACCAGATTGCCATCCGTTGCCAATAGAGTATACTGGAATTGATTATGAAATTAATGGGCTAGACATTATAGTTACCTGTACCATAAAAACTATTTACAAAACAGGTGTAGAGGTTGAAGCCATGCATGGCGCTAGTGTGGTAGCACTTAATATGTACGATATGCTAAAACCGATTGATAAAGGTGTGGAAATTCATCATATAAAACTACTGAAGAAAAAAGGTGGAAAATCGAGTTTTAAAAATCGCTTAAGAGAACAATTAACAGCCGCAGTTATTGTATGTTCTGACACAATTTCTAAAGGTGAAAAAGAAGACAGAGCAGGAAAAGCTATTATTGCTAAATTAAAAGAAAGTAACGTTTGTATTTCTGATTACATCGTTATTCCGGATGAGAAAGAAGTGATTCAGGAAAAAACAAAACACTATGCATCACAACATATAGATATGGTAATTTTTACTGGCGGTACAGGATTGTCTAAACGTGATGTGACACCTGAAGCTTTAGAACCGCTTATAGAGCGTACTATTCCAGGAATTGAAGAAGCTATTAGAAGTTATGGACAAAACCGTACACCATATGCTATGCTTTCGCGTAGTGTGGCAGGAACAATTGGCGGTACTTTAGTATTGGCATTACCAGGATCAACCAATGGTGCCAAAGAATCTATGGATGCCATTTTCCCATCGGTAATACATGTATTTGGAATTTTAAGAGGCGCAAGACACGACTAATGACAAAACAACCCAACATATTAACCGATTCATTTGGAAGACAGCATACTTACCTGCGTATTTCGTTAACAGAACTATGTAATTTGCGTTGTACATATTGCATGCCTGCTGAAGGTATTCAGTTATCTCCAAAATCGCACATCATGAGCTTTGATGAAGTATATCAAATAGCCAAAACTTTTGTAGATCATGGTGTCACAAAAATACGGTTAACAGGTGGTGAGCCCTTAGTACGAAAAGATATTGGTGTAGTATTAAAAAAACTAGCCTCTCTAAGCGTTGAGTTATCCATGACCACTAACGCTGTAATTGTGGATCGTTATATAGATGTTTTAAAAGAATGCAACATTAAAAATATTAATGTAAGTCTGGATTCATTAGTGCCAAAGAAATTTGAAAAAATAACGAGACGCAACAATTACCAACAAGTTTTAGATAACATTCATCTACTAATTCAAGAAGGCTTTAATGTAAAGCTTAATGCTGTACTTATTAAAGGGTTTAATGATAATGAGATTATTGATTTTATCAACCTTGGAAAAGAGCTCCCGATAAATATTAGGTTTATTGAATTTATGCCGTTTGATGGTAACAAATGGGATAAGCAAAAAATGGTTTCTTATGCCGAAATCATGGAACTGGTTAATGCTACGTTTTCAGAATCTCAAGTACAACGTCTACAAGACGCTCCTAATGACACCTCTAAAAACTATAAAATTGAAGGTTACAAAGGTTCCTTTGCAATTATAAGTTCTGTTACTAATCCGTTTTGTGATTCTTGTAATCGTATTCGCTTAACAGCAAACGGTCGCATTAAAAACTGTTTGTTCTCTGCCTCAGAATCGGATCTTTTAACGCCTCTACGCAAAGGCAAAGACATAAAGCCTATTATTAAAAAAGCGGTTCAGGCAAAGTTTAAAACACGTGGCGGTATGGACACTTCCGAAAAATTTGAAAAACCAGAATTACATGGTAAAAACCGTAGTATGATTGCTATTGGTGGTTAGTTTTTTTATTTAATAACTTATAATCTTCTTTAGTATCAATATCAGAAACTAAATGACTACCCTCAACAAGTTTTATGTGCTGTTGATGTTTTTGCAAAATAGCTTTAGCACCCTTATCTCCATCTAGCTTCGAGAGTGCTTCAAAGTAATATTTAGAAAAAAGAGCAGGAACACCAAGTTTATGGGTTCCATAGTTAGTAGCAATGATTTCTTGAGCTTTGCCCTCACGAGCACTTATTATTTCTTTTAAATAGCTTGATGTTATTAATGGCTGATCTGCCAACATAATTAAAACACCATCATAATGAGAATGTTTAATATGATCCATACCAAAAGCTATAGAATTACCCAAACCTTGTTCCCAATTTGGGTTTTGAATTACCTCAGCTTCATAGGGTGAAATAACCTTAGAGATTCTTTCAGCATTTGCTCCTAAAACAACAAATACATCTGCTTTTGAAGTTTCAATCGCTGTTTGAATAGCATTTTCAATTAAGGTTTTATTATTCCAAGGTAAAAGCTGTTTTGGTTCTCCTAATCTAGAAGATCCTCCTGCAGCCATAATTAAAATTGCTATGTCTTTTGTTTTACTCAAAAAAAATGGATCGTTTAACCTGTCTGATGTTTCATCTAATTTCCGTAAATCGGACGACTCAAAATAATGTCATTCCGAGCGAACGTGAGGAATCTTATAATATTTCGCATACAGCTCTAGATTTCTCGTCACTCGTACCTCGCTCTGTCGAAATGACAATTAATTCTTCTTTTTCGCTCAATGAAACATTAACTATGAATTCCTCCTGCTTTTACTTTTAACGACATTGGAATTTGTTCTCTAACCACCGTTAAAATTTCTGATAGGATAGAAATTGCTATTTCTTGTGGTGTTTCGGCTCCTATGTTTAAT
Source organism: Flavobacteriaceae bacterium (assembly GCA_030148025.1). Lineage (GTDB taxonomy): Bacteria > Bacteroidota > Bacteroidia > Flavobacteriales > Flavobacteriaceae > JASBUG01. The sequence continues at coordinate 66,410 of JASBUG010000008.1, forward strand.
CCTGCTGGTCCATGAATACGCTCTAGAAACGATTCTTCTACTTCCGGACAGTATTCCAAAAACTGAGATAATAATTTCTCTCGTCTATGAGACGGCCCCAACATACCAATGTAAACTGGCTTTGAATCTTTTAATTCCAATAGATATTTTAAGTCGTTAGCGAAATTATGAGACATTAATACTATGGCAGTTTCATTGTCAATAGAATTAAGTTCCAAATCATCTGGAGATACCGAATAAAACGCAGTTGCCCCTGGGAAATTTTCAATTGTTTTTGATTCTAAAGGGCCTGAAACAACCGTTACTTCCCATCCATTAAAACTAGCTAACTGGCATAGTTTTACAGCATCATGTTCAGCACCAAAAATCATGAGTTTAAAACATGGCGGCAATTCTTCAGTAAAAATACTTAGAGCTTCATTAACCTCTGAACAACTGGATAGTTTAAAAGATCCTTCATTTAATTCAATAGTACTTCCTAAGCCCTCGAAAACACCTTCTTCTTTTTTATAATTAGAATGTATCTTAAATGTATTTCGATTGTTTAAACAGTTTTCAAAAGCATCAAAAAAACCTGATTCAGGCTGAAACTCTTCTAACAGAATATACAAAATACCTTCGCAGCCCAAACGGTAGCGTCCGTCGTACGTCATCATTTTAGATTTGCCATCTTGAAAAACTGTTTGCGACTGACGCACTATATCCTTTTCGACACAACCTCCACTTACAGCTCCAATCATAGAGCCATTTTCAACAATAAGCATTCGTACTCCAGGTTTCCTATAAGAAGATCCATCTAAATCAACCACAGTAGCCAAAACAGTTTTTAACCCATCTTGTTTTGCTTTAAGATGGGCTTTAACTATATCTTTAAATTCGTGCGTCATATGATTGACCTAGCCTTTTACTGGTTCAACATCCATATTATTCATATAAGGCATTTTGGTTATACGTTTACCAGTCGCTTTATAAATAGCATTGGCAATCGCACCTCCAACTGGTGGTAATGTTGGCTCACCTAAACCTGTTGGTGCAATATCACTATCAATAAAATGCACATCAACCTGAGGTGTTTGCGCCATACGTATTAATTGATAAGAATTGTAATTGTTTGATTGTGGTACACCATTTTTAAAGGTCAATTCACCATACATTGAATGCCCAATACCGTCAATAACACCACCAACTACCTGGTTTGTGGCCCCTAAAGGGTTTACTACAATACCACAGTCTACGGCAACGGTTACTTTTTTAACTACTGGAAGTCCGTTATCCATTTGTATATCTGCAACTTCAGCTACATGCGTATTATGACAATAATACACCGCAAAGCCTTGATACGTGCCTTCTGGAGAATTACCATAATTAGATTCTTTTACCACACGTTGAATTACACCTTGTAAACGTTCTGGACTGTATTGAATACGTTCATCAGTAGTTCCTTTTACATTATCTAGAAGATCCATATGTAGTTGAATACGGTCTACTCCCATTGCTTCGGCAATCTCATCAAAGAAACTTTGCTCACAACTCGCCAATACGTTCGTATAGGGTGCTCTCCAAGCTCCAGTGGTTATATTACTTTTATAATTTGCCGTGTCAACTTGATAATTTTCTATGGCTCCAGCTGGGAAAAAGTTAGGTATCAATCCATACATATTGTTATTTATAGCTGCTTCCTTTAAATGATAACCCGTAAGTTTCCCATCTTTAATAGACGCAGCAATTCTGTATTTAATAGCTGGTCTATAGATACCGTCTGTCATATCGTCTTCTCTTGAAAACACAACTTGAACAGGTTTTTTGGCTAAGTGAGATATTTCAGCAGCTTCCAAAGTGAAATCCCCATAAAGGCGTCGTCCAAATCCACCACCCATTCTTGTCATTTCCAAGGTCACTTCGCTCTCATTTCTTCCTAACAATCTAGCAACACGACCAGCAGTACCTGCAGGTGTTTGTATAGGTCCGACAAGTTCTATTTTATCGGTGGTCACATTTGCAAAAAAGTTCATAGGTTCCATACAGTTATGCGGAACAAAAGGTGTTTCGTAAGTACGTTCTATTACCTGATCTGCTTCAGCAAATGCTTTTTTAACATCACCATCTTTTCTTCTGGTATCAAATTTATTACCATCTAGTAATGCCATTAAGGTTTCATCATGAAATTCTGTACTCTCAGCTTTTGAGTCTTGTACCCATGATGCGTTTAATGCTTTTTTACCTTTCATGGCTGCCCATGTAGAGTTGGCTAAAACTGCAATTTTATCTCCAAATTTAATGACATCATTCACACCATTAACAGCTCTTGCATCGGCATCATCAAAAGATTCTAGTTTTTGTCCAAAAGCTGGAGGACGAAGTACTGATGCATACTGCATGCCTTCTCTCTTATAATCTAATCCGAACAGAGGTTTTCCGGTAATGATTTCATCAATATCTACATTACTAATATCTTGACCTATAATTGTAAAGTCTTTAGGGTCTTTTAGCTTCACGTCTTCTGGCACTGGTAAAAGTGCCGCTTCTTTAACCACTTCTCCATAGCCCAATTTATCGCCATTAGAATTACTAATAATTCCTTTACTTGTTGTACATTCTGATGCTAGCACACCCCATTTTGTAGCGGCAGCATTGATAAGCATTTGTCTTGCTGTTGCTCCTGTTTGACGCAATGGCACCCAACCTTGACGTAACGATTGGCTTCCTCCAGCCACTTGTCTTGTGTAATTTTTAGTATCTAGTTTTCCTTGCACTACATGTACATCTTCCCAAGCGACATCCAACTCTTCAGCAATAAGCATTGGCATAGAAGTTTTTACACCCTGGCCAATTTCTGGATTCGGAGAAAAGATAGTCACCTTCCCATCATCTGATATCTTAATAAATGCATTAAAATCGTTATAGTCTAATAAACTTAAATCTACTGGAGGTTTTACATCTTCTTTACAAGCAGTAAATAAATTAAATCCTATTAACATTCCTCCACTGGCTAAAGTTGAAGTTTGCAAGAACGCTCGTCTACTAAAACTAATTTTATTTGAAGTTTTCATAATTTCTGTTCTTTAAGGTTAATTCATTTTTTTAGCAGCGACTTCTACTGCTTTTTCAATACTGTTGTACGAAGCGCATCTACAAATATTTCCGTGCATAGCGCTTCTTATCTCTTCCCTATTAGGGTTAGAATTTCCTTTTAAGAACGCCGAAGCTGTCATGATCTGTCCAGATTGACAATAGCCACACTGCGGCACATCAATTTCTTTCCAGGCTTCTTGAACTGGATGATCTCCATTTTCTGAAAGTCCTTCTATAGTAGTAATTTCAACACCTTGCAATTGTGCTACAGGCAACAAACAACTTCTCGTTGCTACTCCATCAATATGTACTGTACAGGCCCCACATTGACCTATACCACAGCCATATTTAGTTCCTACTAGGTCTACGTGATCTCGTAAAACCCATAACAAAGGCGTATCAGTATCAGCTTCAACTGAGTGAGATACTCCATTAATTTTTAATTGAAACGTTGGCATATTTTTGATTTTAATTAGTGTTTTTTCTTGCATTGAAGACGAATGCCTTTAAAAATACTAAAAATAAGAACGCCTTATTATCTTTTAACAAAGAATTAGAACTCATATTTGAACTCATTTTAAATTATACTGTCTGGGTAGTTCAAATAAGTATTTTGTAGTATTTTAGAACCTTACTTTTTAACCTAACCAACCAATCATGACATTTATTTCACGTTTATCTCGTGCTATATTGGTATTTATACTACTTCAAACCACTGCCAAAGCTCAAGATAACCAACAAACTAGCCGCCCTTCATTTAATGCAACTCAACTTACCGAAAATCCAGTAATTGATGGTGATGTTCTTAATGAAGCGCTTTGGCAAAAAATTATGCCAATCAGCCAAATGGTTCAAATAAAACCAAGGTTTGGCGAAGCTGCTTCAGAGAAAACAGATATTCGATTAGCCTACACAAAAAGCATGCTTTATGTGTCTGTTATTTGCTATGACAGCTCCCCAGAAACCATTGTGGTATCAGACTCCAGACGTGATGCCGACTTAGGAGATGAAGATAGCTTTCTTTTTATTATAGATACCTATAACGATAGGCAAAATGGATTTATGTTTGGGACCAATTCTAACGGTATGGAATACGATGCTCAAATTGATAATGAGGGCAAAGGAAACTTTAATGCAAATAGACAACAAGGTGGTGTTATTGGCGGTACCAATATAAATTGGGATGCTTCATGGGAAGTAAAAGCACAAACTGGTGATTACGGATGGAGTGCCGAATTTGCAATTCCTTTACGTTCGTTACGATTTAGCTCTGGTGACAACCAATCTTGGGGTATAAACTTTCAAAGAAACATAAGTAAAACAAACGAAACAGCCTTTTGGGCCTCTTTGCCAATAGGGTTTGACATGAAACGTCTGTCGCTTGCAGGTCGTGTACATAATTTAAATTTAAAGAACCCAGGGAATTTAAAAGTAATGCCTTATGTTTTAGGGCAAGTTGTTAAGGATAAATCTGTTGATCCTTCTGAAACCGACACCGATTTTGAAGCAGGATTAGACGTAAAATATAGTCTTACCCCTAGTTTAACTCTTGACCTCACGTATAACACCGATTTTGCACAAGTGGAAGTAGACGAACAACAGGTAAATTTAGACAGGTTTAATCTATTCTTTCCTGAAAAGCGCTCATTCTTTTTAGAAAACGCTGGACAATTTACCGTAGGAAGTCCAGGAGAGGTAGATTTGTTTTTTAGCAGACGCATTGGAATAGGAAATGACGGTTCTATCGTGCCAATTATAGGTGGTGCTCGTTTATCTGGTAAAGTTGGACAAACCAACGTGGGATTCTTAAGCATGTTTACAGACGATGTTGAATCTTCTAACATTGAAAAAAACAATTTTACGGTGGCTCGAGTAAATCATAATTTTGGCGAAAGCAGATCTTCCTTAGGTGGTGTTTTTGTTAATAGAGCTGGTTTGGGTGATACCGAAGACGACTATAATCGCGTGTTTGCCATTGACGGGAAATGGGGCTTAGGAAAAAAAGCTATTATTACTGGATTTTTATCTAAAAGTACTACACCTGGAATAGATGATAACGATCATGCTTTTAAAATCTCTGCCAATTATGATTGGGATGGCTGGAATTTAATTGCTGCTTATACCGAGGTTGGAGAAGGCTTTAATCCTGAAGTTGGCTTTTTACAACGAACTGCATTCAAAAAGCCGGAATTTTTGATTTTTAAGGCTCATAGACCTAAAAACTGGGGTAGCATGCTAGAAATTAGACCACATATTTCTTATAGAAGTTATTGGGATTTTAATGATAATTTAATTACGAGCTTTTTACATGTCGACAATCATTGGGAATGGAAGAGTGGTTTTGAGATTCACACCGGAATTAACTTTACCGAGGAAGGTGTGCAACAACCATTTAACCTTTCTGGTGTTACGGTTGATGCTGGTAAATATAAACATCAGGAGCTCCAACTTGTTTATATGACCAATGCCAATAAAAGATTATCATTTAGTGGCAGAAGTATGATTGGTGGTTATTTTGGCGGAAATCGCTTTTCGCATAGTGGCACCATTAAATTACGACTAGGCGATAAATTTAACTCATCGTTTACTTATAGCCATAACAATCTTAACCTTCCAAATGGCGATGTTACCGCTATTATTACAGGAGCCAGATTAGCCTATTCGTTTACACCTAGAATGTTTTTACAAAGTTTAATTCAAAATAACAATGTGTCTAACATCACCTCAGTAAATGCGCGCTTTGGCTGGCTACAAAATGCCAACTCAGGGCTATTTGTAGTTGTAAACATCATTAAAGATGATGACTACCTAGATGGTTTAAACAACCAAAGCATTACGGTAAAATACACGCATCGTTTTGACCTAATGAGAAACTAATAAAAACCCTATATGTAACTTTTTTTAAGTTTTTGGGTCTTATAAGTAAAGAGTTATAGACCATAATGAAACATAAAGTAAGTTCTGAAGTATTAGCGATAAAGAACCTCTAAAAAGAAACATTACTCACATATACTCAGGTAAAACATTATGCATCATAGTTTTAAAGCAAAAAAGCGGATCTTATTTACCGCTTTTTTGCTTTAATTTTTTGTACCTTATTCCATAATTTCCAACCAATAGTAATTATGAAATCTTTTTTTAGTGTTGTGCTTTTGGCGCTTACTTTTTGTTTACCAATAAATGCACAAACCCATTCCAAAAAAATAAAAGAACTAGACAAATACATTCAAAAGGCTATAGACCTATGGAATCCTCCAGGTCTTGCTGTAACTGTAGTAAAAGATGGAAATATCATCTTTACAAAAGGATATGGCGTGCGTACAATTGGCACTAATAACATTGTTGATGAAAATACCCTATTTGGTTGCATGTCTACTACCAAAGCATTTGTTGCAGCAGGTTTAGCAATGTTAGTTGATGATGGCAAATTGCAGTGGAGTGATAAGGTTATAGATCATCTTCCAGACTTCAGACTCAAAGACTCCTATATAACACGGGAGTTAAATATAAAAGACCTACTCACACACCGTTCTGGATTAGGAAATACCGACTATTTATGGAGCATTATGACCATAAGTGGAGATAGTGCCTACTACAAATTACGTGAAGTAGAAAAATCGTATTCGTTACGATCTAGTTTTATCTATCAAAATCTAATGTACCATACAGCTGGTAAAGTTATAGAAGCGATAAGCGGAAAAGCTTGGGGTGATTTTTTAAAGGAACGTATTTATATGCCTTTAGATATGAATGATACGTACCCTTTATTAAGCATGGTAAAAGACAAAGAAAACAAAGCCGACGCGCATTATTTAATTGATAAAGAAATTACTAAAATAGATCAAATGTCTGCCGACAATGTAGGTGCAGCAGGCTCTATGTGGGCTTCCATTTCTGATGCTGGAAAATGGATACAATTCTTACTTAATAATGGTGTGGTAAACAATGACACTTTAATCAAACCTAAAACTTTTAAAGAATTGTTTACACCACAGCAAATAATTCCTGCCAATCAATTTTACCCTACAAGACAAGTTACCAAGCCTAATTGGATGACTTATGGCTTAGGCTGGTTTCAACATGATTATAGAGGTAGAATGGTACAATTCCATACTGGTAGTTTAGCAGGAATGGTAGCTATAGCTGGTATGATCCCTGAAGACAATATTGGTATATATGTTATGGGAAATCTAGATCATGCAGAAATACGACATGCCTTAATGTATACCGTTTTTGATCTTTTTATAGATGGAAAGATTACCAGAGACTGGAGTGAAGAATTACACAATTTATATCATCCTGAATCTTCAGAAAACCAAACAGCACCCAAACCAATTGCCAATGCTCCTGCCTCAATAGCAGAAAGTGATCTTTTAGGTACTTATTACAGTGAGCAATTTGGGTGGGTAACAATTTCGAAAGAAGATGACACCTTAAAATTTAATGCTAACGACACCGTAAAAGGGTCTTTAAATCATTGGCATTATAATACCTATAAATGTTTTTTTAATAAAAGGAATTGGGGAGATACACTCATAAATTTTCGTATGGATGAGAACGGAAAACTCAGCCATTTGGAGTTTTTTGGAGAAACCTTTTATTTAGACAACTAAGTTTCTGTGACTTTTAATATTTAGTTTTAACTTTGATTGCTATCACTTTTTAAAGGGCCAAAACTATTAATGACCTCAAATTCTATAAGCAAACAGCTTCTATTTCTTGTATTACTAATTTTAGTATTACTTCCATACATATACATTAGTCTGTTTACAAACCCTGTTGCTGACGATTTTATGTATGCTCATAAAGCCAAAGCTCAAGATTTATTTCCTGCACTGTTAGAAGAATATTTAACCTGGAACGGTAGATACATTTCAAACATTTTTGTACTTAAAAACCCTATTGTATATGGTAGTTTTACAGGTTATAAAATTGTACCAGTACTTATAATTATTGCTACCATAGGCTCTGTTTCCTTTTTTATTAAAGTGATTACCCAAAACTATTTCAATAAAATACAACGTTATACAGGTGCTTTATTTTTTACTGTTTTATTTTTAAGTCAAATGCCAAAAATATCGGAAGGTATTTATTGGTATACTGGTTCAGTAACATATCAATTGGGTCACATTTCATTGCTCTGTTTTATTGCATTGTTAGGTGCTTTTTATAGAAAGTCACAAAGTGTTTCTAGCAAATGGATACTATTCTCATCGCTTATTTTACTGGCTTTTATAACTATTGGTTTTAACGAAACTATAATGATCGCGACACTATGTTTTATATTTTCGTTATATCTAGTCTTTAAATTATCTCATTTAAAAAATAGTCGCTATCTAATTATTTTAGCCATCTCAATTATAATCTTTTGTGGCTTTATGATTTTTTCTCCAGGTAATGCAATAAGAGAGTCTCATTTTATCGATAACCATAAATTGTTTTCATCGTTATACCTTTCTACAGGACAAACCATTCGGTATTTTTTAAAATGGAGTTTCTCTATACCATTGCTGTTAATTTCAATATACTATTACCTTATAAACAAACAGCTTTCAAAGAATATTCCACTATTTAGAGCCTCATTCTATTTAACACCAATCCTATCTTCAGCTCTATTATTGACCGTTATTTTTATTGGGTTTTTCCCTTCGTATTGGGCCACTGGTGATTTAGGACAGCTACGAAGTGTAAATACCTCCTATTTTCTATTCTTAATTATGTGGTTTGTTAATTTAACGGTTATCTACAACAGGTTCAAGTTGCCTTTTGCTTCTATCTCTAATAAAATATCACTGATCGTTTCCGGGCTTTCAATTATTTTTTTGGTGTTTACAAAAAATGGTTTTAATCTATTAAGCGATTTGAAAAATCAAAGTCATCGTGCTTATAATACTGAAATGACACAACGCTATTCGAAAATTTTAAATAATAATGAATCTGTTTGCTTAGAATTTCTAAAGAATAAACCCGAAGCATTATTTGTTTCTGATATTACAGAAGAAACAAATAGTTGGCAAAATGATGCTTATTTGTTGTTTTTTGAGAAAACCAATTTGAAATTGGTTGCTGCTTCAAAATGTGAAGATTAAACTGTTATTTTCCATTGTTAAAAACAGATTTGAAAATTCCTTTAATAGATATTAAGTTTAAAGGAAACTCTGCAAAAACATGCATTAAACTTAATACTAGTAGTAATGCTAATCCAACCTTGTAATCGTACAAATAGATGGCTATAGATATTAACCAAATTAAAAGTATAAGTAAAGATCTTTTTTGTGTTAGCTTTTTGTGCCAGCCTATTACAGTGGTTTTAGAAAACCAATTTAGGTAATGATAGGTATATGCAAAAGCAATAAAAATTTGAATTTTAATATCTATTATTTCATAGAAAAAGAACTTGGTTCCATCAGACAACCCAAGTAATTTCGATAGATTGACATTTAAGACATGAAAACGGTTGTCTGTTATAATACCCTTAACTTCATCAGAAAAGTGATAGCTAATGTTGTTTAAATTCAACCATGAAATAATAAAAGGTATCGCCACTAATAATATGACATTAAACCACCCTATACTTGTTTTAACTTTAGTATTTCCATACCACATAAACAACAATGTAAACAGGTATACATGAATAATAGTAGGTAGAAATATCCCAATATATAAGTTATACGAATTTGTGTTATTTAGTAAAATTGCGACAATAACTCCCAAAGTAATTATACCTATAATGTGTATTGTTTGCTTTATAAATAAAAATGCATAAGCAATAATCAGAGCCAAAAAAATTAAAGCATTGGTGTATTGTGGGAGCTCATTTTGTATGAATAAAATAACATTATGTTCTATATTTTTAAAAGCATCTAGTTTAAACAGTAACGGAAGTGCAATTACTATTGAAAACACAACTATGATATAAATCCAGTATTTGTTATTTAAAAAATAGCCTCTATCCCTAATCCAATTAATCTCGGTAATATAATGAAGTGGCCCTAAAACAGCATATGCAATAACAAAAAGCTCAAAAGGTAATATACAAGCTATTGCTAATGATACTACTATTAAAAAGGTATTTAAAAGGTCTATTTTAGTTAGCTGGTTCATCTATTAAGCCAAAATAAAAAAGCTCCACCAATGGCGAAGCTTTTTTATTAAAAATTTGTTCTTTTTATTATTTAACTACCATTCGCTTTGTGTCTATTTTCATAGCTCCTACATAAAGCGTGTAGAAATAAACACCAGACGAAAGATCTGCTGTATTAATATTTAATTCACCATCTCCTTTACTGTTAATATCTACAACCGATACAATTTGCCCATTAGTATTACTAAACGACATTGTAACTTTTCCATCAAGACTATGAGGGATAAAGTATTTTATTGAAGATGTAGAACTAAACGGGTTTGGAATGTTTTGATATAAAACTGCTCCCGTTGGTCTTGCCTCTGTACCAGGTGCAGATAATGTACCTCCACACGCACAAGCTTCAATAGCTGCTACTCTAGTTAATAGATCGTCTATTTGTGTTTGCTGATTGGTATTTTCGGTTTCTAACGCCGATAGTATTGGTGATAAATCTACATTTACCGAAGACCCTCCTTCAATAGCCACTGTAAGCGTACTTCCTGATAAGGTAGCCGATGTTAAGTTCTGATCATCTGTATTATCTAAATATCCAGATAAATCAACTGTACTAGCATTACCAGTAATAGAAAGCGTATTTGTAGTTAATGAAATAGCCTGAGCATCTGTATTATCTAAATACCCAGATAGATCAACTGTACTTGCATTTCCAGTAATAGAAAGTGTATTTGTAGCTAACGAGATTGCCTGAGCATCTGTGTTTTCAGAAGATGTATTCATCCATTGTGTTCCATCCCATGTATATACTGTTTTATCTTCAGTATCGTAGACCATTAAACCATGATCTGAAGCTACTAAAGCTCCTTCTAAAGTAGTTCGTTGCGCGTTTGTTAAACGGTTTATTTGAAGACCTTTATTTGTCTCAGCTAAATCTAAAGATGCGTTTTGATTAGGTGCTGTAGTACCAATACCAACACTAACACGATCTGTAACTGTAGTTCCTCCTAATACCATACTATTACTAGTGGTAACTGAAGCTCCCGAGCCTATTGCATTAGCATATTTTAATTGGTCTGCAACAGTAGCGCTTTGTCCAATAGCTACCGAGTACTGCCCTTGCACACTTGTTTGATACCCCATAGCGATAGAGCTAGAATCTGCAACCGCTTCTCTACCAATTGCAATTGCATTATTATATGTTGTATTTACTTGACGTCCAATACCAATAGAGTTATTACCAACTACTTCTCCAAGGTAACCAATGGCTATACCATCAACATCATCAGCATCAGTAAAAGCTCCTATAGCAATAGCTCTATGTCCAAACGTTTCAGCATCATATCCAATGGCAACTACATCATCTCCTCCGCTATTCGCAAAGGCTCCCAAGTATACTCCTCTATCAAAGTTCGCTCCAGAGTAAGTTCCTGCTCTAGGTTCTCCAGAACCAGGGTAATAAGCTGTAGAGGTCTTCTGGTCTGCTCCATATCCAAGTGCAGTATTATAAGATCCTTCTCTATTTCCTGAACCAGCACCAGCTCCTACATAGGTATTAAACCATGCTCTAGTTGCCGCAGATGTACTATTTGTTCTATTGTTATCATATCCAGCATAAGCTCCAATAAAGGTACTTCCTGTAGCATACTCTGAACCTGCACCAGATCCTGCACCAACCATCGTATTCCATCTACCAGTAGAATTATCTATCATAGCAGAATCACCAACCGCCACATTATGATGACCATCTCTATTATCGTACCCTGCTTCACTACCAAAAAAGGCATTTCTATATCCAGTAGTATTGGTTCTTCCCGCAGTACTCCCTACAAAAGTGTTATCACTTGCTGTGGTATTATTATACCCTGAATCTTCCCCTATAAAAGTATTGTCATCTCCAGTAGTGTTATTAAGCCCTGCTTCTTCACCAATAAAAACCACATCAGAACCCATTGTGTTATTATATCCAGCCATGGTACCAATAAATGTCCCATCGGTATCCGTACTATGGTATCCAGCAAGATCACCTATTGCTGTGTTATCTTGTCCCGTAGTATTTGTATAACCAGCTTTATAACCAACATAAGTATTTTGCTGTCCTGATGTTTGTCTTCGACCAGCTGCCATACCTACCATTACGTTTCTTGATCCAGACGATAAACTAAAAGCTGCAGAATCTCCAATCATTGTATTATAATCACCAGATGTAATGCTTACACCTGCATTACTCCCCAAAGATTCATTTAATGTCTGGGCTTGTACTGTTGAAAAATTTAATAGCGCAAATGCAACCGCTATTACTAAAAGTAGTTGTTTTTTCATACTAAAAAGTTGATTAATAGAGCTCCAAAAAAAGCTTGCTTCCTGCGAAAATAAAAAAATATTGTTAAAATTTACGGTCATTTCGCACAAAATAACGGTGAATTAACATAGGTTAAGATTTATTAATTTACTTATTTTTTAAACAAAACAATCTCAAGCCTTTCATTTTTAAGCTATTATGATTTATTATTAATCTATTTCACTTCTTTAATCCTTTAAAAAAATTTAAAAAAGAAAAACTAACAGATTAAAAAATGTTTTTTGAAGTATATTGCTCACAAATTTTTAAGATTTTGACAAAAGAGACGAGAATTATATCAGGTTTACTAATTGTATTTATACTTATTTATGTCTGCGGATTTTTATTTCCAGATCATTGGTGGAGTACTCATTTTATAGCATTTATCTCTCCAATCATGCAAATTCCTATTCTAATTGCTGTTGTATGGTTTTTGTTTAAGCTATATCAAACTAGTAATAAAAATATTGTTTCCATAAAGCCCTCTTTACAATTCAACTCAAAAACTATTGGTATTACATCTATCGTATTCATGCTATTAACCTTGGTCTTTGCAATGGTTAAAGATTTTTACGGCGATGCTTATAAATTTAATACTTACTTAAACGTTGTTCCATCAATTATTCCAGAAGAAACACATAAAAAGTTTTTTACTCTAAGTATGGCTCCCTATGCTGGTGAGGGAACTATATTAGCCGTTATAACTTATATAACTTATTATTTTCAAATTACATATAAAACTACCTTCCTAATATTTGGTGCTATTTTTGGGGGACTATTTGTTTTTACATGGCTACATTTTATTAAGGAATACATTAAAACTAAATCATGGAGACTTGTGTTAGCTCTTACAGGATTAACAGCACCTTTTCTGTTAGTTTTCTTCGGTCATATTGAAATATACGCTCCCATAATTTTCATGCATTTATCATGGCTTTTTTATGCATTTAGATATATAAAGCATGAAAAGCGAAACATCTTATGGTTGCTTGTTTTCTTACTATTAATCAACTTGAAATTGCATACCGTATCTATATTATTAATTCCAGCTTTAGGAATTTTGATATGGAAACATTTTAAAGACAACTATCCTGGCTGGAAACAGGTTTGCCTTTTTATAATTACTCCAATATTTTTAGCTGGTGGATTTATTTACTTTTTTGTGTTTAATGACCATATTGATGATAGAAGTTTACAAAAAACAGCCATGGCTTTTGACCATATATTCTTGCCATTGTTTTCTCCAGAACCACCTTTAGACACATATAATCTACTGAGCTTCAATCACTTTTTTGATTTTTTCTCGCTGCTTTTTATTTGGTCGCCCATAGCATTATTCTTATTACTATATTTTACTATTTCAAAAAGAAAAGCAATTAATTGGAATGCTCCAGAGGTAATCATTTCTGGACTTAGCCTGTTACTTTACACAGTGTTCTTTTTTGCTGTAAATCCACTATTAAGTATGCCAATAGACTGGGATCTGTTCTCTATTCCAGCGCCTTTATTTTTAATTTTTGTTGCAACTCTAGTAATGCAATTAGAAAAAGAAACAACTTATAATAGTATTTTATACGCTTCAAAAATTTTAGCCCTGTTATGCCTTCCAGTATTTATTGCACACCAATCAGAAAGATCACTTTCTAAAAGACTGGAAAGTGTTGCTATACATGTTTACTCGACATATTATGAATGGTCAGCAAAAATTTTAAATAATGCTTATTCTTTAGCAGATGAGTATAATGTAAATCGTTCGTCAAGAGGTGATGATTTCTTAGAAAAGTTAAGGCCAGAAGCTCAAGAAGGCATCGATTATGAGTATAGTGCTTTATTATTAGATCAGGGGCGATATTATATGAGAGTTCGTAAACAGCCAGAAAAAGCAATTGCTTTATTAAATTCTGCTCAAAAATATGCGCCTTCAAATAATGCTAAGCTTTTGTCCTTAGAGGCTCATTTTATGTTAAATGATTACAAGCAAGCATTTGAAGTTTCAAAAGAGCTTGTTCAAATACAATTTCCTAACCCTAAAAAAGCACTTAAAATTTTTATTCATTGCAGTCTGGAAGCTGAAGAATATAATGAAGCTTATGCCGCATGCAATGCTTTTTTAAAGAACTGGCCTGGAGATAAAACTATTAAAGAGGTATCTTATCGTTTATCTACAAATGACCGTATAGGAGAATTAAAGTTCTTATTTAACAATGTAAACAGGCAATAGTTTTTACTTTAAAAATGACGATAGAATGATTCGTCAGCAAAGGCCAGCAATTCTTTATCGCCTTTACTATTACCATAGGCATAAGTATATTTTAAAGTAACGTCACTATATGCTTTTTTAATTTGATTAACTTTTTCTGCTCCAATACAATTTTTACCTTTTAGCTTTCCTGTAATTGATTTGTTTACAACTTCCATTTCAGTGGTAATACATTTTATATTTAAAGTTTCACACCAAGGCTCTATCCACTGTTTTAATGATGCTGAAACAACTACTACTTCATGTCCTTGTTCTTGATGCCATTTAATTCTTTCGACAGCTTTATGACGGATTATTGTATTCATTTTTTTAAGCGCATATTGCTTTCCATTTTTAGAGAACGTGTCAATGGATTGCCCTTTATAAAAATGAGTGATCAATTTTTCTTTTACACTATGGCCAGATACAAATCCTAATTTATACCCTAAAACAGAAGGCAAATTAGCTAATATACCTTTTAACAAATTTGTACGTCCTTTTGTAAAAACAATGAACTCTAAAAAACTATCTTTAGTGGTAATCGTTCCATCAAAATCAAAAAAAGCAACGATCATAGATTCATTTTTTTAAAGATAAGTTCAGGAATTAATTTTATCACACACATAATGTATTGCCATATCCATTTTACATACAACACATTGGTTCTTTTTTGTTGAGCTCTAAATATTTTTTTCGCTACATATTGTGGCGATACTGTAAGCATTTTTGGCAAATCTAAATGCGCCGTCATTTTGGTAGCTACAAACCCTGGCTTTACTGTTAATACATGAATATTATTTGTTTTTAACCTAGCCCTTAGTCCACTTAAATAAGCTGTAAAACCCGATTTCGCACTTCCATAAAAGTAATTACTTTTCCTTCCTCTATCGCCAGCCACTGAGCTTATTCCAACAATAAAACCTTGATTAACTTCTTCTAAATAAGGCACACATTGTTCTATAACACTCACACATCCTGTATAATTTGTCTGGATAATTTTTAAAGCCTCATCTGTATCTTTTTCTGCTAATGTTTGATCTCCTAAATAGCCCACACAACAAATAATACCATAAGGTTTTGTTTTCAACTCATTAACAAATAATTTATGCGAATTACAATCTAAAGCATCAAAGTGTTTTAATTGTACAGATACGTCATACGTCATTTTCAATTGGTTAGAAAACGCTGTCAATTCTTCAATCTCTCTTCCCGCTAAAATTAAATGGTAACCACGAATAGCATATTCAACAGCTATCGCTTTAGCAATATCACTTTTGGCTCCTAATATTAAAACGTGTTTCATAAACCTAATCGTTTTGATTGTTGAGACTGTATTGTATTAAGTTTATATTTTTTTCTAACCAACTTAAACTCTTTTAAATAAGGATATCCTTTTTCAAAAACTGCTGTTTTCATCCGCCCATCTTTAGCTAAATAAGCGCGCCCATTGTAAGACAAAACTATGTGGTCTAAGGTATCTAAAAAATCCCAAAGCCCTTTTTTTACTTTAAAGTCTAACGCTATGGTATACCCTTCCAATGGAAAAGACAAATAATTGCTATTGGCTTCTCTCATTAATTTTAATATGGTTAAATATGAGGTATGATTGCTCTTCTTAATGGTTTCTAACAAATGTGAAATTGCTTTAAAACCATCTTCTTTGGGAACTACTATTTGATATTGGATAAAACCTTTTTTGCCATATAATCTGTTCCAGTTCTTTATACTGTCTAAGGGATAGAAAAAAGCATCGAGTGATACTTCCTGGTTTTTGTTTTTATGTTTTATATAATAGTATGTATTATACCATTTGATGCTTAGAGGATTTAGAAAAAAGGAAGGAAACCAATTAGGAATACTTATTCTAGATGAAGTGCTTATTTTGATCTTTTCATCTTTTGAATGCTCTCCTAATAGAATAATGCCTTTTCCTGTTTTTTTTGATGACACATCAAGCCACGCGACTACATATGTTGTGTCTTCATAAGTTTTAAAGGCATTAAATGTTTCTTCTAAACTGTTTGTTGCAATAGTTGTTTGTTGTACTTGTGTTCCGTCTATAGGAATTAATTGTATTGTAGCTTCCACAATAACTCCTGTTAAACCCATTCCACCACAAGTGGCTCTGAACAACTCAACATTTTCTGTTTTTGAGCAGGTTACAACAGATCCATCAGGTAGTAGCAGTAACAAACTCAAAACAAACTCGCTAAAACAACCTACTTTATGATGATTTTTACCATGAACATCGGCTGCTATTGCTCCACCAACCGTTACAAATTTTGTTCCTGGAGTTACTGGTAAAAACCATTTTTCAGGAATCACTTTGTCGAGAATATCTGAAAACAAGACGCCTGATTGACATTGAATAATTCCTTTTTTTTTATCAAAAGAAATTATTCTATTGAAGTTATTAGTAGTAACTGTATTCTCATTTAAATTACAATCACCATAACTGCGGCCATTAGCAAAAACAATATAATTATTTGAACCTAGTGTTTTTGGCAATCTATCCTCTATCAGAGAATGTGCTTTAGACTTTACCTTTTTATAGTTTCCCCAAGGTTTTAAAACTTTTATATTATGACTATTCTTTATCATATATATTTTAACACTATAAAGGTTAAAGCCCATAATACAATAATTGTTTGTAATTTCCAGTCACTAACAACAATTGATGTTGGATCTTTGTATTGTTTACTGCTTTTAACAACCTGAATATATCTTAGCACACCAAGTATTACAAAAACGTTTGTTATAAATACATAGTTACTTCCAATTCTGGTTATAACATCGTCGCTTATTGTATAAGCAAAATATACACAACATATTAAAACAACAAATACTACAAGTATTTGATTAATAGTTTTTAATGAAAAAATGCTGATATTTTTAGATCCATTGCCAATTTTGTTTGCTAAAACAATATCTGATCGTCGTTTTGAAAACCCTAAAAACATCGATAGTAAAAAAGTCATTATAAGTATCCAATACGATGCTGGAATAGATGTTACAGAACTTCCAGCTAAAATTCTAATGATAAACCCAAATGAAATAAGTAATACATCAAGAACAGGAATTTTTTTGAAATTTATATTATATAATATGTTTATAAAAATATATAGCAGGAATACATAAAACACCTTTATGTTTAATAATAAAGCTCCTAAAAGACTTACTGCCATCAACAAAACACCTAATGACACTGCTTGCGTAGAAGATATCTTTCCTGATGCAATTGGACGTAACTTCTTTATTGGGTGCTTTTTATCTGACTCTAAATCAAAAACATCGTTAAATGCATACACACTACTAGCCAATAAACAGAACAACACAAAAACAATACTTGCATTTATAACTGTACTACTGTCAAACTGAAAATTGAAAAAAAGAGGTGCAAAAACAAATAGATTTTTTACATAACTATTTATCCGAAATAATTTAAAATACAATCTTAATTTATTTCTCATTACGATTGATTCTTTTTAAAATATTCTTTTTCTCTTCAATTAATACCGAATCTTGCGATTGTATAGTTAATCCTTTTTCTATTTCATTTAAAGCCGTTAAGTTATCTCCCTTGTTTTGGTAAATAATACTTCTCAAAAAATAAACTTTTAGGTTTTTTGAATTAATTCTTTCTGCACGCTCTAAACTAAATAATGCTTTGTCGTATTCAGACAATTTTAAATGTAGTTCTGCTTTATGAATATATAGATCAAGCTGATTATCGTTCAATTTCAATGAAGCTTCAAAATCTTTAAGTGCGCTTTCAGTTTTTTCTAAATTTAAATACACAAGCCCTCTTTCTTTGAAAGCATTAGCTGACAAAGATCTATCATGAATAGCTTTTGTAAGATCTGAAATTGCTCTATTATTTTGATTTAATTTCGCATGCGACACTCCTCTTAAATAATATGCTTGTAATAAAGTAGAATCAAGAGAAATTACAGTTGAAGCATCGTCAATAACTTTAGTATCTTCCTTTAGATCCCTTAATAAAGATGCTCTGTTTAAAAAAGCTATTGGGTCTTTTGGGTTTATTCGAATAGCATTGTTAAAATCGTTATATGCTTCCTCTGACTTTGCAATATTAACATATAGAATTCCTCGATTTTGATAAGCTTGAGAAGCATTATTATTTAAAGCTATGGTTTGTGAATAATTTTTAATTGCTTCCTCAATATTTCCTAATTCTTGGTAAATATACCCTCGATTATAAAATGCTAAATGATAATCGGGTTTTAGACTTAATGCTTTATCACAATCTTCAAGAGCTTTTTCATACTCGCCAACATTTATTCTATATGCTGCCCGATTAACATACGATACAAAATAATCGGGATAAAATTTAATAACTCTAGTCCAAACAGTTTCAGAATTCTTCCAAGTTTGCGAATATTGAAACGTAGTTATTGATAAAAAAATAAAAAAAACAACACTTAAAATAAATGTTCCTTTTTTTAAGTGAGGTTTATTATTTATTATCCAAACAATTCCACTACACATTAAAAAGAACAGTCCAAAATAAGGTAAATATGTAAATCGATCTGCAGTTACAGACACAGCAAATGACAATACCTGTATAACAGGAATAAGTGTTATAAAGAAAAACCCAAAACCAAAAACTAATACTCTTGCTTTTCTAATTTTATAAAAACAATAGCCAGCAATAGTCAATATAGGAATTGCCGCTATAGTAAAATACCAAGGCACAGGTGTCCCCGAAGGTGTTGGATAAGGATGTAATCCACTCAAACGATAAGGGGCTAGTAATTTTACTAAATAATCAAAATACCCATAAAATCCTACGCTTAACGAGTCAAAAACAGAATAAAATTCTCTAAACTGTAATGCTTCTCCAAGAGCTTGCGCTTTAATAGACACATAGGTAAATATTATACTAAAAACAAAAAAAGGAATTTTTTCAAAAAGAATAATTTTCAACCCTTTACGCTTTGTTAAATAATCTATGGCCCATAAGATTAAAGGAAATGTTATCGCCGACCCTTTAGAAAACAAAGACAATACGAAAAATAAAAAACACAGACTAAAATAACGCCATTTAGCTTTAGTTTGCTTTTGTAAATAGAAATAGTATGCAATTAACCCAGCTACATAAAACAATGTATATAAAAGGTCCTTTCTTGCCGTAACCCACGCCACAGCTTCCACGTGCATTGGATGTATTCCAAACAATAAGCTTGTACCAAATGCTATCCACTTATTTTTTGACAGTAACAATGCTAAATAAAACACAAGAGCGGTAACCAATATGTGTAATACTAAATTTGTTACATGAAAAGCTGTGGGGTTTAATCCAAAAAAATAATAATCTACAGACCAAGACAATAACACTAAAGGATTATAAGAGCCATTTACTTGAAATGTCGTAAACATTTTAATAATACCTTCCCATGAAAGGTCTTTGATTAATGGGTTTTCTAATATATAAATAGGGTCATCTAGATTAGTCCATCTATTTTGTAATGTTGAACTAAGGATTAAAAATGTTAACACTAAAGCACTAGTGAGAAGAACATTTTTTTTTATCATGGAATGGTCGTAAACTTTTTCTGAACGAAAATAACAGTATTCATATAAAAATAGTGCGTATTGATTAAAAAATCTACATCTATTATTCTATTTTTGGAAAGATCATAGTCTTAATATGCAAAAAGACGTCTTTTTAAATCTTTCTGTCTTAACTCTAGCCATTAGTATCTTTAGTATGTATGCTCTAGGGGTTTTATGGCCTGACACATTTTGGGCAACACATTTTTTAGCTTTTCTACCTACAACAATAAGATTAGGATTTCTTCTTTTAGCCCTATTTCTTTTAGGGTATGCTTTTTACAAAAAAGACATTACGCTTGACATTGAATTTGGATTAAACAATAAAACCATTTTTCTTATATCCATAATTATGTCTATAGTTTTCTATAACATAAATATTGTAAATGATTATTATGGAGATGCTAAGAACTTTAAACCTTATTTAGAACATACGTTTACAGGTTTTAAAGATGGTTTCTGGAGTGATTTGTTTTCGATACAATTTAAAACAGGACATGCCAGATGGGGTGTTTTTAATTTGTATAGTGCCATTGCCTATACTTTAAACATTAACATGTTACATACCTTTAAACTAATGGGAGCTGTCTTTGGCAGTGGGTTTGTTTTTATCTGGTTGCAATTAGTCTCTAAATATTCTAAAACTGCTTCATCTACTATCGTATTAATAGTTTTAGGTTGCACATCTCCTGTTGTTTTAAATTTTTGCGGTCATATAGAAACTTATGGATTTGTGCTATTTTTAATAATGAGTTGGCTGTACCTGTTCATTAAAGCACTTTCTAAAAGGAATACACTTTTTCTATGGGCATTAATTCCTTTAACTCTTATTTGTATTAGGTTTAATACACCATCAATTATTTTAATACCTGGGTTAGTATTCGCTTTTATTTATCATTATTCATTAAAAAACAAAAAACTAGAGGCTTTCTTTACTTTAAAAAACATAGGGTTATTTGTTTTAATACCATTAATCTTTATTGGCATATTTGCTTACTTTTTTGTTTTTGAAAGTCATATTGACTCAAGAGTTTTAGATACAACTACAAATGACATTGATCGTCTTTTTCTTCCTTTATTCTCTCCTGAAGCTCCTCTAGATACCTACAGTTTATTTAGTTGGAATCATATTTCCGATTTCTTAATGAGTTTCTTTTTTTGGTCTCCAGGAGTGTTATTTTTAATAGGAATTATCGCTTTTCACAAAAAAAGAATTTACTGGAACAATCCTTTAATTTTAGTTCTTTTATTAACGCTTATATTATTTCTTGGATTCTTATTTATGATTAATCCATTAATGTCGCTACCAATGGATTGGGATTTATTCACTTTGCCCTTTCCTATAATTTTAGTACTTATACTTCTAATTTTAAACGACGTTAATCTTTTAAAAAGAAACATTTGGGTTTATGCTCTAAGCTTACATCTACTATCTATTCCAGCTTTTATAGTACTTACTAATAAAACAATGCACTCTTATCGCATAGAAAGTGTTGGAGTAAGAGTATACAAAACCTACT
The DNA here is from genome assembly GCA_030148025.1 of Flavobacteriaceae bacterium. Classification (GTDB taxonomy): domain Bacteria; phylum Bacteroidota; class Bacteroidia; order Flavobacteriales; family Flavobacteriaceae; genus JASBUG01. Next base: position 88,237 of record JASBUG010000008.1, read on the forward strand.
ACCAGCATGCCGATTCATATCTGTTATATGCTCTACAAATGCTTGACGACAGAGAATTATATTCTTTAAGAAAAGAGCAATTATTACAAAAACTTAAACCATTTACAAGAGGCAATATTGATCAAAACTATGCTGCCCTACTACTTGATGAAGGCATAAATAATTTTGCTGATAATAAACTTATTAAAGCTCGAGAAAATTTATTGTCAGCTGAAACTTATGCCTCTTATTTAAAACTAACACATGAATATATTGAAAAAGTAAATATTGAACTGGTCAACCAAAATATAGCTATTACTGAAACTCATAGAAAAATTTCAGATTCGCTTTTTAATGCTGGATTAAAACTCTCTAGAGAAGAAAAACAGTTTCAAAAAGCTATCAATGTTTTAAAAAGAGCTTCCTATTATAATCCTTATAATTTAAACACAGATCTATTCCAGATGGAAGCATATTTTTTAAGTGAAAAATTTAATAATGCTTTAGAGAAAGCTGAAAAGCTTGTAGAACAAAAATTTCCTAATCAAAAACAGGCCATTCGTTTTGCTATACATTGTGCGCTAGAAGCAGAATCCTACAAAAAGGCTTTGTATTATTCTAATAATTATTTATCCTTGTGGCCTGATGATGCATTTATAAAGACTATTAATCAAAGCTTAAAAAGCAATGATAATGTATCTAACCTAAAATTTAAATTTGCAAAAATCCAATAGATAATGCTTCGAAGAGTTTTTCTAATTACTACTTTCTGTTTTTTTAATTATTCCTATTCACAAAAACAACAAAGCGTTGTTAAAAACTGGATGGATATAGCTCTAGGGATGATTGTTGAAGATGGTCAAGGACCAACTATTCAAGCCCGAAATCTGTTTCATATTTCTGCTGCAATGTATGATGCCTGGGCGGCTTATGATTCTGAACAAGACACCTATTTTTTAGGCAAGAACTACAATGGTTTTGAGCTTCCGTTTGATCAAAACTTTAAGAAGATTTCACAAAATATCGATAGCCTTAGAGCCATTGCCATCACACATGCTGCATATGGTATAGCCTATGGTCGCTATTCGCAATATGGTAGCAAAGGAAGAACCATTGATTATTTACATGATAAAATGGATAGTTTAGGTTATGTGGTTGTCTCAAGAAAAACAAATTATGAGGATGGCTCTCCTGAGGCATTAGGTAATTATATTGCCAATTATATTATTGAATTAGGGGATAATGATAATTCTAGGGAAGACAATCGTCATGAATCTGAAGCTTACCAGTCTGTAAATGTAAATTTGAGACCAGACATACCTGGTGTAAAAGGTCTAAACAATCCTAATCGTTGGCAACCAATAGAAATAAGGCCTTATATAAGTAAAAAAGGTGATGATAAAACATTAAAAGATTGGAATTACCTTCTTATTGAAGGAAATATTTTGTTTTTGACCTCATTTTGGGGAGAAGTTTTATCATTCGCATTACCACCAAACAAAACCAATTTACATTTCGATCCAGGGAATCCTCCTTTATTTAATTATGATAACTCAAATAGCTCTAAAGCTTATCGTTGGGGTTTTCAAATGGTACAAGATTGGTCTGGTTACTTAGACCCTAAAAATCCAACTATATGGAACGTTTCTCCTAGAGGTATAAAAAGTATGGATAAACATCTGCCTTCCTCTTTTGAAGAATATCAAAGTTATTATAACAACGCTAAGGTAAATAAGTTGGGTACTGCTAAAAAGAATCCTTATACAAAAGAACCCTATGCAAAAAACTTAGTGAAACAAGGTGATTATTGTAGAGTTATTGCTGAATTTTGGGTTGATGGCCCTAATACAAAATCGCCTCCTGGGCACTGGTTAGAGTTTTTAGGAAAGGTTTCATACCACCCACAATTTGAAAGAAAATGGAACGGTAAAGGAAAGCCACTTAGTCAACTAGAATGGGATGTTAAAAGCCATTTTTTAATGACAGGCACTTTACATGATGCCGCTATTAGCTGTTGGAGTATTAAAAATCACTACGATTATGTTAGGCCAATTTCGGCAATACGCTTTTTAGGAGGTTTGGGACAATCATCGAATCCAGACCTACCAAATTATAATGCTTCTGGTTTAGAATTAAAAAAGGGAAGTGTTGAGTTGGTTTTAGAAAATGATCCTTTAGTAGGTGAAAATAAAGAGCACTTAAACAAAGTAAAAGTTTATTCATGGAAAGGGCCAGATGCGATTAATGATCCTTTCACTGATACAGCTGGCGCTGATTGGATTTTAGCTGAAAACTGGTGGCCATATCAACGGTATACATTTGCAACACCACCATTTGCAGGCTATACTTCAGGACATTCAACATTTTCAATTGCTGGAGCAGAAATATTAAATTACATGACCGGTTCTCCATATTTCCCTGGAGGAATGGAAACTTTTACAGCAAAAAAAGATGAGTTTTTATTGTTTGAAGATGGCCCTTCTCAAAACATAACATTGCAATGGGCAACTTATTACGATGCAGCTATTGAAACCTGCTTATCACGTGTTTGGGGAGGAATTCACCCTCCAGCAGACGATATTGAAGGACGTAGAGTTGGGAAAAAAGTTGCCGAAAACGCAATTAAATTTGTAAAAAAGTTTTTTAACTAACATCTTGAAATATGAAGCTTAATAAAATCGCCAAAATAACATTATACATTGTTGGTGTTTTTATTTTTCAAGAGTTGATATTCAGATACACGTATCCAATACCGGAAATTCAAAATTTTGATCGTATTAATTTCACCTATCTAAATTTTGACGGCAGTGGTTCTAAACACTCTAGAGATCATATCTGGGAATGGCGTTCAGATCTAGATACCTCTTACGTTTTTAAACATTATATGAACCGTTACGGGTTTAGAGATAGTGAATGGTTAATAGAAAAGCCAAAACATAAAAAACGTGCTTTATTTATTGGTGATAGTTTTGTAGAAGGTGTTATGGCTCAACAAGAGACAACCATCCCTCGGGCTTTTGAAAAAGCAAGTAGTAACACCTTTGAAGCTTTAAATGGTGGACTACTCGGTTGTGGCTTGGATGCTTATTTGCAATTAGCTGCTGATGCTATTCCTCTATTTAAGCCTGATGTTGCCTTTTTATGTATTTACGCAAATGATTTAGGAGAAGACAAACCCAAGGTTCCTGAGTTTTATTTAGAACCAGAACGGTTTAACATATTAAAACCTCGCCTACTAGAAATAATGTCGCAAATAAAAACTTATGGGCCACTTAAAAATAGGTGGCGTAATTCTAGTGAGCCATATTTACCAGCTGTTCCTAACAAAAGAAACCCTTGGACAAATTTGGGAGATAGTTTGGCATTGCATGTCATACCAAAAATTGCTACGCAAATGAAACAGGCCTTATTAAATCCATTCTTAACTAATGCTATTGTAAAAGAAGAACTCTATTTAAAATCACCTCCCAAACTTGGAGAAACATTGCAGTTTTTTAAATACATATGCGAAGAGAATAGTACAAAACCAGTAGTTATATATATTCCTAGTAGAAATCAAGTATCAGATTATTATTTACCTTTTGAACGGCAATATGCACTTAGTTTTCCAGATACGATTAGCCTGAATACTTCAAAGTATCAAATTCACCAACAATTCTTAAAATCTCAGTCTCAAAGTTTAAATATTGAATTTATTGATCTTACAGAAACTATTAGGCAAGAAGAAATAAAAGGCAATCATTTGTATTGGAATTACGATCAACACATGAAAGCCCAAGGGTATACATTATTAGGAAAGACTATCTGGAAAAACTTAGATAAGAATTAAAATTATAAAGCTTCAAGTAGCTTTATAGTATATGCCCTGTCTTTTGACGCTGACGCAAAATCTGGTTTTATCTTTAAGCTCTTATTAAATTCCTCTATTGCCAAAGTGTAGTTTTTTAACAGCAATTGTAATAAACCGCGATTATAATACACAATATGATTTTGAGGATTAAGCTTTTGAGCCGTATTAAAATAATCCATAGCTTTATTAAACTCTTGATTATTCATAACAATCACTCCCAAATTAATAAAGGCTTCAATAAGTGTATTGTCTATACTTATGGCAGTTTCAAAGTCTCTTCTAGCCAATTGAAATTTATTTTCACCTAAATGTAATAATCCTCTTTTCACATAGGTCGTTGCACCTTTTGGGTTTAAATTAACAGCTAAATTAAAGTCATTTAATGCTTGCTCTTTTTTGCCTAATAACATCAAAATCTCTCCTCGTGTAGTCAATGCTAATGGTCGAATTTTTTCAAGCTCTATAACTTTTGACAAATCATCAATTGCTTGATCGTACATTTTTTTGCTTTTAAAAGCAATAGCTCGGTTATAATACGCTTTATAATTTTCTGGGGACAACACTATAGTATTGCTAAAGTCTTTAATTGCTTGATCGTAATTTTTTATGTTACTAAATACAATTCCTCTATTTAAATAATTTGATGCATATTTAGGGTTCAATATCATTGATTCAGAATAATCTTTAACGGCCTTAACAGGTTCACCAATATTACTATATGCTAAACCTCTATTATATAAAAGCGAAAAATCGCTAGGGTTTAATTCAATTCCCTTATTAAAATCGTTAATCGCTTCTTTATAGTGTTGTTGATAGGTTCTAAAATTTCCACGGTTTAAATAGGCCAAATGGTCATCGGGATATTTGTCTATAACATTTGACCAAAACACTTCACTATTATTATAAGTTTTTGAATATTGAAAAGATCTAATTCCTAGCATGATTATACAACTAGATAAAAGAATCCAGATTGGTTTTTCAAATTTTCTATAAGCGTCTATTGCCCTTACTATCCATATCGCAAACAGTAAAAACAAACCAAAATACGGTAAGTAGGTGTATCGCTCTGCTATAACAGCTGTTCCAAATGGAAGTACTTGTATTACTGGTACTAATGTTATAAAGAAAAACATAATACCAAAACCTAAAAATCTCTTTGTTCTTGCCTTTATTATTGTTACAATAAAAAGAGCAATAACCGGAGTTGCAGACACATAAAAATACCAAGGAAGCTGTTCTCCTATCATATCTGGATATGGATGGTAACCACTTAAATTAAAAGGAATGATTGCCTTGATCAAATAAATAATATAACCATAGAACCCAACTGAAATTGAATTTACAGTAGTCATATTAATTGCATTATCTATAGCTCCTTCTGAAGCTTGCCCAATAATTGCAATATATACAAAGAGTAAACTTAACAGGAAGAAAGGAATCTTTTCAACTAGTATGTTCTTTATATTTTTCCTCTTTTTTAAGTAGTCCATAAGTAGTAAAACAAAGGGCAGCATAACTGCTGTACCCTTAGATAACAATGATAAACAAAAGAGACATAAACAGGTTAAGTATAAGCGCCTAGAAGAACGCTTATTTTTACTCTCAAGGTAAAAATGATATATTATCAATGCTCCAAAAAAGAACAATGAATATATTAAATCTTTTCGGGCAGAAATCCATCCTACAGTCTCTACATGCATTGGGTGTATTCCAAATAATAAAGATGCTATAAATGCAACTTCCACTCGTTTACTTAGTAGTAGTGCTAAATAAAATACTAACGCAACTACAGCTAAATGATATAAAATATTGAACAGATGAAATGTAAAGGGGTTTAATTGCGAAATTTTATAATCTATAGACCAGGATAATAATACCAAAGGAGAATAAGTCCCTACGACTTCATTAGTAGAAAATATCTTTTTAACACCACTAAAAGAAGTGTCTTTAATTAGTTGATTTGTTGTAATATATACTGGATCGTCCCAATTTAAAAAATTACTTTTTAGATTCGGACTTAAAAATAAAAATGTAACGACTAAAGTAATAATTAACCATAAGTAGGTTTTCTTATACATATAGATCCAAAATTAAAGTTAGCTTGATTAATAGTTCAATTGTAAAAATAGATACTTTTTAGGTAAGAATTCTATTAATATTTTTTATTTTCCAAGTCTAAATTACACCCTACAGCTATTAATGATTAATAATCAAAAAATTGTAATTGTACTTCCAGCCTATAATGCTTCGCAAACCTTAGAAAACACAATTAGGGAAATTCCTCTTGATATTGTAGATGATATTATTTTAGTAGATGATCAGAGTACTGACAATACCATTAACGTAGCTAAAAGTTTAAATATTAAACATATAATACAGCACGAAAAGAACAAGGGTTATGGCGGCAATCAAAAAACATGTTACAAAAAGGCTCTTTCCCTTAATGCAGATATAATAATCATGTTGCACCCTGATTATCAATATACCCCAAAACTTATTCATTCTATGGCATATCTTATTGCCAATAATGTATATCCTGTAGTTATAGGTTCTCGCATTCTCGGAAAAGGAGCATTACAAGGAGGCATGCCTCTATACAAATATATTGCCAACAGGTTTTTAACTCTTATTCAAAACCTAATTATTAATCAAAAACTTTCAGAATATCACACTGGTTATCGTGCCTTTAGTAGAGAAGTTTTAGAAGCGATCCCTTTTGAAGTTAATTCTGATAATTTCATTTTTGACAATCAATTGCTATGTCAAATATTTAATAAAGGATATCAAATAGCTGAGATTACTTGTCCTACCAAATACGCAAAAGAGAGTTCATCTATTAATTTTAAAAATAGTACTATTTACGGTTTAGGTGTTTTGAAAACCTCTGTACAATATGCACTTCATAGAAAAAGACTAATCTCAAATAAGCTGTTTAAGTAACGTAAACTGTTAATTCTTTTGTAACGATAACTTTCTTTTTTTTAAAATTTAGAATAGTCTTCCTTCCTCTATATTGTTTATTCAGATATGACTCTACAAAAGAGAATAATAGATAACTATACCCAAAAAAATTTGGTCAAACTTTATCAAATCTAACTTATTTAAAGAGCTAATAGATTAATATTAAGGACATCAAAAAACAACTATTACATCAATCTTATGAAAACAACTAAATCAACCTCACTAACAACACCCCTTTTAAAAATAAACTATTACCTATATCTATTTGTCCTAACACTTTTTATATCGTCTTGCTCAAAAGATTCAAAAGACGATGAACCGTCCGATATTCTTGGCTATTCTGTTGAAAAACTGGAAAGAGCCAAACAGTGGGCAGATGCCAATACCCAAACAGCTGCGGTTATTGTATTGGTAGATGGCGAAGTGTTATATCAATGGGGAAACACAGAAACCAAATATATTACACACTCTACCCGAAAGAGTTTTATGAGTGCCTTATATGGTAAATATGTTGCTAACGGTACTATAGACCTAAATGCAACTATGGCTGATCTGGGGATTGATGATGACCCTGCGCTGACCGATCAAGAAAAGACAGCAACTGTAAAACATTGTTTACAAGCCGCCTCTGGAGTATATCATACAGCAGCAGCAGAATCTGAAGGAATGCATAATTTAAAACCAGATAGAGACGCACACCTACCAGGTACTTTTTGGATCTATAACAACTGGGATTTTAATGTATTAAGAACCATCTTCGAGCAGGAGACGCAAACTGACTTTTACCAAGCTTTAAAGAATGATATCATGGACCCTATTGGTGCCAATTTTCAATTATCAGACCATATTTCATGGAATTCGCCAAGATCTATTCACCCAGCATATATGTTTCAAGTTACACCAAGCGACATGGCTAAATTTGGTCAGCTAATGCTTCAAAAAGGAAATTGGAATGGCAATCAAATAATCCCTGAAGATTGGGTAGAAGAAAGCACACGTTATTATTGGGATGCTTCTATATATCATGGCGATGGTTATGGTTATATGTGGTGGGTAGCTACCAATCAAAATACGTTTCCTCATTTACCTAATTGCAATTTGCCAGCTGGATCTTACTCTGCAAGAGGCTCAGGTGGACAATGGATAGAAGTAATTCCAGAGCGCAATATGGTATTTGTACACATGGTTAATACCTGGGAAAGTAACAATGTCTCTTCAGAAGATATTGGTACGCTATTACAAATGATCTTGAATGCTAAAAACTAACTAACAGAACATCTTTTCTTAAACCACTGTTTATAGGCTAAATTCCTATACAAGTATTTAATACTACTAAATAGAACACAATTTTATTCACTATATTTAATACATTATCATTTTATGTAACAAAAGATTTATTTAATAAGCCTGTATAATGACCAACTCTTTTAAAGTAGCAGCTGCCCAACTTTCTCCCATTTTCCTAAATAAAGAAAAGACCATTGAAAAAGCATGTGATGCCATTTTAGAAGCAGGCAAAAAAGGTGCTAAGCTTATTGTATTTCCAGAAGCTTTTGTTTCTGGATATCCAGACTGGGTTTGGCTAATACCAAATAGTAAAGGTTCCGATTTAAACCATCTTTATGCTAAGCTAGTTGAAAATGCTGTTTCTATCCCAGATGGCTCAACAGAACAGCTTTGTAAAGCAGCAAAATCTGCTAATATTAATGTTATTATAGGAATACATGAACGTAATTCAGAAACCAGTAATGCAAGCCTATACAACAGCTTACTTTTTATTGATGAAGAGGGTTGCATCCTTGGAAAACATAGAAAGTTGATTCCAACTGGAGGTGAACGTCTTATTTGGGCACAAGGCGATGGTAGTACTTTGACATCTTATAACACCTCCTCAGGAAAAATTTCTGGGCTTATTTGTTGGGAAAACTTCATGCCATTAGCAAGAAATGCTATTTACGAGTCTGGTGCACAAATACTTGCTTCTCCAACCTGGGACAAAAGTCCCAACTGGCTTCAATCAATGCAACATAATGCCAGAGAAGGTGGACTTTTTGTGATTAGCGTATGTATGGTTTTAACCATGAATGATATTCCTAATGAATATGAATTTAAGAAACTTTATCCTGAAGGTAGAGAATGGATTAATACTGGAAATAGCTGTATAATTTCACCTAACGGAAAATTACTAGCTGGACCGCTTGAAGCTGAGGAAGGTATTTTATATGCCGATATTTGTCTTCAAGACATTATTAAAGCTAAAAGAATGTTTGATGTAGTTGGCCATTATTCCAGACCAGATGTTTTTGATTTTAGTGTGAAAACAAAGTAACCTGAGATTATCGAATGCCCAAAATCAAAAAAGTCCAACATTGCTGTTGAGCTTTTTTTTAGGTTGCTCCCCCTCTTGGACTTCCTTCAACTTCGCTCAGGATAAACTTCTCGCCCAAAAGTAGTCAAAACAAAAACGCCACCATTTTGGTGACGTTTTTTTTTGAAGCTCCCCCTCTTGGACTCGAACCAAGGACCCTCTGATTAACAGTCAGATGCTCTAACCAACTGAGCTAAGGAGGAAGGTTATTCCCTTTTTTGAGTGCGCAAATATATATATATTTTTAATTTCTACAACACTATTTTTAAAAAAATTTAATTAAAAATCGCTTTAAAAATATCGTTACCATTTGCAAAAAGTACTAGGGCTATTAAAATAAAGAAGCCTACCATTTGTGCATACTCCATAAATTTATCACCAGGTTTTCTTCCAGAGACCATTTCATATAGTAAAAACATTACATGACCACCATCAAGTGCTGGAATAGGTAATAGGTTTAATACACCTAACATAATTGATAAAAATGCAGTAATATTCCAAAACGACTGCCAGCTCCAAGTGTCTGGAAAAATATCGAAAATAGCCTTAAATCCACCAACACCTTTATAAGCACCAGTACTTGGCGTAAATATTAATTTTAGCTGTGTCCAGTACGATCCTATCTGACTTACAAACCTGTTTAAACCAACGCCAATACTCTCACCAAACGTATACTCTTTTTCAATAATCTCGATATATCCTAATTTTTCAATATCACTTAAATTACCACCATTAAAAATTCCTAATTTACCATTAGAATCAACTTTAATTGTTCTTGTAATTTTTTGATTATCTCTTAAAAGTTCAGCTTCGACAGATTGCCCCTTATAATTAGCTATTAAACCTTGTAATTGGTCAAAGTACTTTAGCTCTTGATTGTCAATTTTTAAAAACACATCGCCTTTTTTTAAATCAACATCTTTATTTAAAGAAGAGTCTACAACTCTACTAATTATAAAAGGTGTACGTAGCTCAAAAAACCCACGGCTCTTACTCGAGCTTAATCTTCCCAAAAAGTCTTCGGGTAAACTAATTTTTTGTTCAACACCATCGCGTACTATCGTAATTTCTTGTGCTTCTAGAAAATGCTTTCTTAAATCAGAATAATTAACAATCTTATAATCGTTTATCGCTAAAACATTATCTCCCGTTTGTAATCCAAATTCTTTTAATAAAGGATTATTTACCATATAGCCATCCTTAATGCTCGATGCCGAAATATCAGATTCGCCATATCCATAAGCCATAAAAATGTAAATAATAGCTGCTAAAATAAAATTGACCGTAACACCACCAAGCATAATTATTAAACGTTGCCAACTAGGTTTAGAACGGAACTCCCAAGGCTGTGGTGGTTGTGCCATTTGCTCTTTGTCCATACTCTCATCGATCATCCCGGAGATCTTAACATAACCTCCCAACGGCAACCAACCAATACCATAAACAGTATCGCCAATTTTCTTTTTAAACAGTGAATATTTTATGTCGAAAAACAAATAAAATTTCTCAACTCTGGTTTTAAATGCTTTTGCTGGAATAAAGTGTCCCAGTTCGTGTAACACAATAAGAAGAGAAAGACTCAATAAGAATTGAGATATTTTTATAACAAACTCCATGTACTTCTGTCAAAATTTATAAACGCACAAAAGTAAAACTTTAATGCAACAATAGAAAACTTAAAAGGTTATCATTAACGTTTCTTTATGGTTTTAGGCTACAAAAGTTGCACATTCTTTAAAGATTGTGTTGTATTTTTGCCTGCATTATTGGCATTTCAATTTTTAATTACTAACGTATGCTTTCATTTTTTAAAAGATACAAGTTTTTTGGTATAAGCCTTCTTATCCTTTCTGTGATCATTATATCAATCTTCTATTCAATATTAAAACCTAAAAAAGTATTACCTGTTTACCAACCAGCATCGGTTAATGCAGAGCTTGTAGATAGCACTATACAGCATCAAAAAAAATACCATCGTATTGCCGATTTTAGTTTGATCAACCAAAACGGAAAAACCATAACCCAAAACAACTATAAGGACAAGATATATGTGGCGGATTTCTTTTTTACGACCTGTCAAACCATTTGCCCTATCATGACCAAAAACATGTATGAGGTGCAGAAAGCATTTTTAACCGATGATGAAGTAATGATCCTATCGCACAGTGTGACTCCCGATATTGATACAGTTGCCCAACTTAACCGCTATGCTAAGGAAAAATTTGTGAATTCCAGTAAATGGAACTTAGTTACCGGAGACAAAAAACAGATCTATGAGCTTGCTAGAAAATCCTACTTAGCTGTTAAGGATGATGGAGATGGAGGTCCTTTTGATATGATCCATACAGAGAACTTTATGCTTATTGATAAAAAGCGTCAAATACGTGGATTTTACGACGGTACCAATATGGAAGAAGTAGAACGTTTAATAGAAGACATAAAAATCTTAAAAGCCTCATATAAAGACTAACTTTTTTACTACTTTTGCTTCTTTAAAATTAATCTAAATAAGAATGAGTTGCAGTATAGCCGACTTAAAAAAAGGAGAACGAGGTATTATAACCGATAGTTCCTCTGATAGTATTCCTCTTAAATTGCTTGAAATGGGGTGCTTACCAGGAAATGAAGTTACCCTATTACAATTGGCTCCTTTTGCAGATCCTATGTACTTAAATGTCAATGGAAGTCATCTGGCAATACGTAAAGAAACTGCAGCTTTAATTCTAATTGATAAAATAGATGAGTAAGCAAATAAATGTTGCCCTGATCGGAAACCCAAATACTGGAAAAACATCAGTATTTAATGCCTTAACAGGACTTAACCAAAAGGTTGGAAACTACCCAGGAATTACGGTTGACAAAAAAGAAGGTGTTTGTAAACTATCCCGTAACCTAAAAGCACATATTATAGATCTTCCTGGAACCTATAGTATCAACGCATCATCTATTGACGAAAATGTGGTTGTTGAGCTGCTTTTAAACAAGAATGACAAAGATTATCCTGATGTTGCAGTTATTGTTTCCGACGTTGAAAACTTAAAACGTAACCTTTTACTGTTTACTCAAATTAAAGACTTAAAGATTCCTTCAATTTTGGTCATTAATATGGCCGACAGAATGAAGCGCAAAGGAATTTCGTTAAATATCCCGCTTCTTGAAGAAAAGCTTCATACTAAAATTGCAGTAGTAAGCACCAGAAAAAATGAAGGAATTAGTGAATTAAAAGCACTTATTGAAGATTATAGAAATATCTCTACAGAACCATGTTTAGATACATCTACCATAGACAACACCTATTTTGAAAGCTTAAAAAAAACGTTTCCAGATCAGGAACTTTATAAACTATGGCTGGTGATTTGTCAAGATGTCAACTTTGGAAAAGTAGACAGAAATGCACCCGATATTTCTGAGTTTAAAACCAAGTCGGAATCTGACATAAAACGTCTTCAACAAAAAGAAACTATAAAACGTTACCAGTTTATCAATAACGTTTTAAAGGAAGGGCAAACTATAGACAAGTCTAAAGCTACCGATTTACGAAGCCGTTTCGATAGAGTGCTTACGCACAAGGTTTGGGGTTATGTTATCTTCTTTGCTATACTACTTTTAATATTTCAGGCAATTTACGATTGGGCAAGTGTACCTATGGACTTTATAGATGCCTCTTTTGCTTCGTTAGCTGATTGGGTTAAAGAAGTACTTCCAGCTGGAGTATTTACCAATTTATTGGCCGAAGGTGTTGTTGCTGGTATTGGAGGTGTTGTGATATTTATTCCTCAAATTGCTTTCTTGTTCCTATTTATTTCTGTTCTTGAAGAGAGTGGTTATATGAGTCGTGTGGTATTTTTAATGGATCGTGTGATGCGTCGTTTTGGACTAAGCGGAAAGAGTGTTGTTCCATTAATTTCTGGAACTGCCTGTGCTATTCCTGCGGTAATGGCAACTCGTAATATTGAAAGTTGGAAAGAACGTTTAATTACCATTCTAGTCACACCTTTTACAACTTGTTCTGCACGTTTACCAGTATACTTAATAATTATTGCTTTGGTAATTCCTGAGGGTAGCTTTTTAGGATTCAGTTACCAAGCACTAACCTTAATGTTGCTTTATATTTTAGGGTTTGGATCAGCTGTTTTTGCTGCTTATATTTTAAATAAAGTACTTAAAACAAAAAGCAAATCCTTTTTTGTTATTGAAATGCCAAGTTATAAAGTTCCGCTTTTAAAAAATGTTGGACTTACAGTTTTAGAAAAAACAAAAACATTTGTATTTGAAGCTGGTAAGATCATTTTAGCTATTTCAATTATTCTTTGGGTATTGGCTTCATATGGTCCAGGAGACTTTAATAATGCTGAAACAATTGTAACTGCCGAAAACCCTAACTTATCTGAAGTTGAATTAGAAGATGAGATAGCTTCATTCAAGTTAGAACATTCATATATAGGTATTGTTGGAAAAGCTATTGAACCTGCAATTAAGCCTTTAGGTTACGATTGGAAAATAGGTATTGGTCTGGTTACTTCCTTTGCCGCACGTGAAGTATTTGTTGGTACTTTAGCCACTATTTATAGTGTAGGTAGTGCCAATGATAATGAAGATGAAGACACCATTAAAAGTAAAATGGCTGCCGAAACCTATAGCAATGGTGCAAAAGTATTTACACTTGCTTCTGGAATATCGTTACTGTTATTCTATGCGTTTGCAATGCAATGCATGAGTACTTTGGCTATAGTAAAACGTGAAACTAAAAGTTGGAAATGGCCAATTATTCAGCTAATAGGAATGTCTGCTATTGCATACATTATAGCTTTAATTGCGTTTCAGTTTTTAAAGTAATATACTGTCATTGTGAGGAGTGAAACTGAGCCTGTATTGAGCTTAGTCGAAATATGACAATCTCATAATTTTATCTGCGAATTTCAATTGGAAAGATTCTCACGCTTCGCTCAGAATGACATAAAAGAATTATTTTTGTAACATAATGAATGAACTTTCACAAAACATATTAGTTATCATCACTGTTGGATTAGCCATTGGCTTTCTAATTAGAAAGTTTATTTGGAAACCAAAGAAAAACACCTCTAAATCCTGTGGAAGTGATGGTTGTGGGTGTTAGTTTTTTAGTAAATTTTCGGTTTCTTTTTTCGAATCAATTAATTGAATTAGCTCATTGAGTGATAGCTTTATTTTATCTGATTCACTTTTTTTCATCATCAATTCTGCTTTGTTTTTCATTCCGCTATAATTAGCATCTGGATAAAGTTCAATCAATGCACGAAAATATTTGTCTATTCCTTCAGCAAGTTTTGTTTTTCCCTCTAATGTAAATGCTTTTTCGTTATTTATTTCATCTAAATAAATAAGATAATTCTTTATTAAAGTACTAACGTTAGAATTTATATTGTTTTTCACTCTAGAAGAATTTGGATCGTCAGCACTTTCTTTAATTTGGTCATTTCCTAACTTGAAATACTTAAGCTGAAGCCCTAATCCAAAATGCCAAACTGCTAACATTTCTTTGTCATATAAATATTGGTCTTTTCTATCAAGAGCATCATAGATGTTATTCATGTTTTTCCATTCACTGAAGAACTTTTCCGCAACTTCGTTTCTATATTTAAGTCCTAATTCACCATCTTCAAGTACTACATTAAAATTCTCTTGATCAGTAAGTTTTTCAACTATAATTCTTGTTTCAGGATCTTCAAAAGTTGGAAGTTTTTCATCAGCTTCATAGCCATAATTTAATTCCAAAACAACTTTATCATAGTCATTTAAATCCCAATATCGTTTTTCAACTGGAAAATTATGTTTTTCTGTTTCACAGTTTATTAGTGTTATACTAATTAAGGCAAAAATGATAAATCTAATTTTAGTCATTGAATTGAATTTTTGGGTTTTTATATTCGGCAAGTAAATTTAATAAACTATCAATTTCTTTTTCATACCTTTTTTGTTCACTCAAAACATAACTGTGAAAAGTGTTATAGTCATATTCTTTTTGAAACTTACGTTCTTGGTTTATTGCTTGTTTAATTATATTTTCAATTTTGTTTTTTTCAAATCTATTGAGTTTTGACACTTTCTCTTTTGCTTTTCGAGCAAATAGTTCCGTTATTTTTATATGGTATTTCTCGTGAGTAAGTAATTCTTTGCTATTTGTATTCTTCTTATAGACAAATGAACGTGATGGATAAAAAAGAGATTGTATAGTGACAGAATTATCATCAATATCACTTTCAATTGATGTAACTACATAGGCAAACCTTTCATTTCCATAAAGAGATTTTTTAAAAAATTCTAATCCTCTAAAATTTTTAAAAGTTATTTGATCATATTTATCAAAAGTTAAAGGCTTCTCATAATTCAAAAAATTGGTATGACTTAAAATTACAAATCCTATTATTACTGGAATTATTATAATAACACTATACTTGAGAAATTTTTTAAACTTTTTCAAAGGAATTTTATTCCCTTTCTTATTTTCTTTTATAACTAATCCCAATTGATAAAAAACTGGCGAAAAGTATATCAGTATTACAAGTATTATTATTAAGCTATCACTCATTTGTATGGTCAATCATAATTGTCCACAACCACTTTTACTTACTATACTTTTTAAACCATGCTAAAGTGTGCTGAACTTTACTAATCATTTGACTTGGTCGCCTTTGAATACCATGAGATGCTCCAGGTAGCTCAACCAAAACCGTTTCAATTTTTCTCAGTTTTAAGGCATGATATAATTGCTTTGCTTCACTTGGTGGTGTACGCAAATCGTTCATTCCAACAATAACCATAGTTGGTGTTTCTACATTTCCTACTAACGATATTGGAGAGAATTTCCAATAACCTTCAAAGTTTTCCCAAGGTTGCCCTGGATAACGCGAATTAGCATATCCATAATAATTATCAGCAACTAGAGTTTTACTGATCCAGTTCATAACTGGCTTATGTACTGCTGCGGCTTTAAATCTGTTATTCTTACCAATAATCCACGCAGTCATGATTCCTCCTGCGCTTCCTCCTGTAACGAATAGTTTATTGTTATCTGCAATGCCTTTCTTCACTAAATGATCTACACCATCCATGACGTCCTGATAGTCATCTCCTGGGTAATTGTTGTATAATAAATTTCCAAACTCCTCACCATAACTTGTGCTTCCTCTTGGGTTAGGATAAAACACGACATAACCATCGGCAGCATACATTTGAATTTCCGGAGAAAAACGATCGCCATAATTAGAAATTGGTCCACCATGATTCTCAACAATTAACGGATAACTTTTTGAGCTATCATAGTTTGGAGGATAAGCCACCCAACCTTGAACATCACGTCCATCTGTAGTAGCTTTGTACCAAACCTCTTCTACTTTACTCAGGTTTCTATAAGACAATACATCTGAATTTAAATCAGTAATGATCTTAGGCGATTTCTGTTTAGAACCAAAAACAGCAATATCTGCAGGGTGTGCAGGTGTTGTATACGTATAGGCAATGGTTCCATTTCCAGATACTGAATATGATCCACCACCATAAGGTCTACCAATAGTATTTCCTCCAAGGTTATCGGCTAATTTATTAACCTTCCCATTCGTGCTTATATATCCAATTTTTGTATTCCCTTTATCATCATAAGTGAAGTATAAACCTTTACCGTCTTTAGCCCATTTAATACTAGAAACACTTCTATCTAACTTATTCGAAATCGTTCTTCGCTTAGAACCATCAGCAGACATTAAATGTAACTTAGTAGTTTGATACGTTTGTACTTTGTCTTTATAGCCTAAAAACGCTACAGTTTTACCATCTGGTGACACTGTTGGAGAATAATCTGGACCTTGTTGCTTTGTAAGCTGTGTGATCTTTTTTGAATCAACATTCACCTTATAAACTTCACTGTTTCTAAAATCGTATTCCCAATCTGGATGTCTGTTTGAAGAAAAATAGATTTCTTTTCCATTTGAAGAAAATGAAATTCCTCTATGGCTATAATTATCACTTGTGATCTGTCTTGGTGTTCCGCCTTGAGCAGGCATCATAAAAATATGAGTAAACCCTGTTGGCATATAACCTCTACCATCAGCTTCATGTTTTAAACGATCGGTAATTCTTGCAGGTTTTGCCCATTTAGCACCTCTTGGTTTTTTTGGACCTCTAACCACTACTGGTGGTGCCTTAGGAACAAACATTGTAAATGCTAGATACTTTCCATCTGGCGACCAAGTAATACTTCCTGGTGAACCAGATAATTGTGAAATTTTAGCGATAGCACCTGTTTTTACCCAATACATATATACTTCTGAGCCTTCATCAGTCGAACTTCTAAAAACAATTCTATCGCCAGAAGGTGACCATCTTGCTCCACTTTCACTAACTTCCCTAGTTGTTAGTTTTCTATGGTTACTTCCATCAGAATTAATGATCCAAAGGTTTCCTTTCCCTCTATCATTCATAATATCAAATCCACTTCTTCGATATACAATTTGCGATCCATCTGGAGAGATTTGCGGATCTGCTGCATGTTCTAATTCAAAAACATCAAGTGGTTGAAAAGATGGTTTATTCTCTTGCGCGAAAGAAAATTGAGTAACTAATAATACTAATAGAAACAGCTTAAAACGGTTCATTGCTAAAGGTTTAAATTTTGAGCAATGAAGGTACTAATAATTTTGCCTGTTGCAAATAGATTTATCCTAAAGCTACATCCAATGTCATCATGACTATAAAGCCACCTATAAACCCAAGTGTGGCAATGTCTGTATACTTGTCACGTTGGGTTTCTGGAATTACTTCTTCAACAACAACAAATATCATAGCTCCAGCTGCAAAGGCTAATGCATACGGTAAAATTGGTGTGAAAAAAGTCACTGCTAAGGCTCCTATTACTGCAGAAACAGGTTCTACAATTGCCGACATTTGTCCATACCAAAAGCTTTTAAACTTACTTGCTCCTTGACGACGCATTGGCATTGAAACAGCTAACCCTTCTGGAAAGTTCTGAATAGCAATACCCAAAGCTAAAGCTACTGCTCCTCCAATTGTGGCTTCAGGAACACCAGCTGCAACACCTCCAAATAACACACCTACAGCTAATCCTTCAGGAATATTATGAAGTGTAATCGCTAATACCAAAAGTGTTGTACGATGCCAAGGTGTTTTTATTCCTTCTTTTTCACTTTCTTTAAAATTGATATGTAAATGTGGTAATACTTTATCTAAACCAAATAGGAACAATGCTCCAAGTGCAAATCCTACTGCCGCAGGAATTACTTTTACAAAACCCTCTCCTTCACTCATTTCAATTCCAGGAGCTAGTAAGCTCCAAAAACTGGCAGCTACCATCACGCCTCCCGTAAATCCTAGCATACCATCTAGCAAAGCACGATTCATTCCTTTAAAAAAGAATACAAGTGCAGCACCTGCCGCAGTTAAAATCCATGTGAATAGTGAGGCATATAATGCTGCTAAAATTGGATCAATAGATTCGAAATATTGTATGATTTGATCTAACATATTAGTTTGCTTTTACAAATAAATTATTTGATACTTCTTTTGAAATAGCTAATACTTCAGCATTAATCTGCAAAGTCATAGATTCGTCAAAAGTTTCTTTAGAAACCACTTTTATTATTGTTCCTAAAGCTATTTGATGCTTGTCTAAATACTGAAGAAATTCAGAGGATGAATCTTTTACACCAATACAAATACATGTTTCTCCTTCGGCTAACTGAGACAGTAACATTTTTTCAGTCTTTTTAAAGTTTCCTTGTTTATCAGGAATAGGATCTCCATGTGGATCATGTGTTGGGAACTCTAAAAATGCATCTAACTGGTCAATCAGTTTTTCAGACTTAATATGCTCTAACTGTTCAGCTACTTCGTGAACCTCATCCCAAGAAAAGTTTAGCTTATCTACTAAAAACACTTCCCATAAACGATGTTTCCTAATAACTGTAGTTGCAGTTAATCGTCCTGATTCCGTTAAACTAACGCCTTGATATTTTTTATAATCTACCAGATCTTTTTCCGAAAGCTTCTTGATCATATCTGTCACAGAAGATGCTTTAGTATCCATACGTTGTGCAATAGCATTCGTACTTACAGACACACTTCCATGCTTGGATAAATGATAAATTGCTTTTAAATAATTCTCTTCTGAAAAAGTAACCACTTCAATAAAAGTTTGGGCAAATATACACTTTTTACATCAATTGAAATAATTTTTTAGACAAGTCTAAATTTTAATTTATATTTGCATAAAAATTTAAAAGTGAAAACATATTTTACAGCAGTAATTTTACTGTTAACCACATATATACAAGCACAAACTTTTACAATTTCTGGTAAAGTAACAACTGATAGTGAACCTCTTGCTTTTGCAAATGTGAGCATTAAGAAAAGTTCTAAAGGAGCTATTTCTCAAAATAATGGAGATTATAAAATTACCTCATTAAAGCCTGGGAACTATATTATTGAAGCCTCGTTTACAGGATATATTACCTTAAAAAAATCTGTTACTATATCTGATCAAAATATTGTTTTAAATTTTGACCTAAAGGAAGATCAACTATTAGATGAAGTCGTTGTTACTGGAACTCGAACTTTTAAGCGTAAAACCAATTCGCCAGTCATTGTGAGTATTCTAAACAGTGAAGCTTTAAATAATGTACAGGCATGTAACTTATCAGAAGGTTTAAGATTTCAACCTGGTTTAAGAGTTGAAACCGATTGCCAAACCTGTAATTACACACAACTACGTATGAATGGTTTAGCTGGTGGTTATTCGCAGATATTAATTAACGGACGCTCAATTTTTAGTCCGTTAACAGGCTTATATGGTTTAGAGCAAATTCCTGTGAATATGATCGATCGTATTGAAACCATTCGTGGTGGTGGATCGACTTTATATGGCTCGAGTGCTATTGGTGGTGTTGTAAACATCATTACCAAAATACCAAAAGAGAATAGCTACGACGTCAACTACACATATCAATCTATAAAAGGAAAAGCATTTGATCATGTTATTAATGGTAATGCAACGGTTGTTTCAAAAAATGAAACTGGTGGTGTATCTTTATTTGTAAATAAACGTCATCGTGATACTTACGATGCTAATGGTGATAATTTTTCAGAACTACCAGAACTAAAAAACACCTCATTTGGAACCAATTTCTTTTACCTACCAGCAGAAAACCAAAAGTTAGAAGCTAGCTTTAGTAGTATGCACGAGTACCGTTATGGTGGTGAAGTTGTAGATAAAGCTCCTCATTTAGCATTACAGTCGGAAGAACGTACACATGATGTGCTTATGGGAAGTTTAGATTATCAGGTAAATTTCAATAATGATAACAGCTCATTAATTGCTTATGCTGCTGGACAACGTACAGATAGAGATCATTATACAGGAATTTTTCCAGATGATCCAGCAGACATTCAGACACATCTTGAGAATCCACCTTACGGAACTTCGGAAACTAAAACACTTCAAGGAGGTGCGCAATTCAATCATCGATTTAAAGATTTTATAAAAGGTGATAATGTGTTCACTTTAGGATCGGAATATGTAGTTGATGACGTTTTAGATGTTATTGATGCCTATAATTACAAAATAGATCAGACCACAAAAACCTTTGCAATGTTCTTGCAAAGCGATTGGGAAATGTCTCCGAAGTTTACATTGCTTTCAGGTGTGCGTTTCGACAAACATAATCTAGTAAATAAGGTAATATTGAGTCCGCGTGTTTCTGCTCTTTACAAGCCCCATAACAATTTACAATTCCGAACAACTTGGAGTACTGGTTTTAGAGCACCACAAGCGTTCGATACCGATTTACATATCGCTTTTGCTGGTGGAGGAATATCGCGCATTTCATTGTCTGACGATTTAAAAGAAGAACGTTCAAACAGTTTTAGTGCTTCTATTAATTACGATAAACCAACCGAACATTACATTTTCGGATTTACACTTGAAGGCTTTTATACGCATTTAAATGATGCTTTCTTTTTAGCGCCTTTAGGTGAAGATACATTTGGTGAACGTTTTGAAAAACAAAATGGAGATGGTGCAACCGTAAAAGGTATCACTTTTGAAGTTCGTGCTAACTACGATAAGAAAGTACAACTTGAAGCTGGATTCAATATTCAGTCGAGTAAGTTTGATACAGCTGTAGAAAACATTGAAGGTTTACCAGCTTTACGTAAGTTTTTAAGAACACCTAATGAATATGGTTTTGCTACGTTATCATTTATGCCAAATAGTCGTTTTAATACAACTATAAACTACGTGTATACTGGATCAATGACCATCGCTCATTTTGCTGGCGCACCTGAACAAACTATTGATGCTTATGTAGAATCTAAAGCATTCTCTGAACTAGGGTTTAAGAGCAGCTATAGCTTTAGCTTAGATAAGATCGATACATCTTTAGAGTTGTTTGGTGGCGTAAAAAACATTTTTGATGCCTACCAAGATGATTTCGACTCTGGTAAAAACAGAGATAGTAACTATGTTTACGGTCCTGGAGCACCTAGAACAGTGTTTTTAGGATTACGATTGAAGTCGTTGTAAGAAGTTATGTCATTCTGTGTGTAGCAAGGTAAAACGAAGAATTTCTAACTATAGCTTTTAAGATTCTTCAGTCATTACATTCCTTCTGAATGACAATAAATCTTGATTTTGGATTAAAAGTGGATTCCGTATCAAGTACGGAATGACAATACAAATTAATTGTGTCATTATGAGGAGTGAATTTATGAACGACGTAATAATCTCAAGCAAACAGATTCTCACGCATTTTTAATAAAATGCTCAGAATGACAACTTCGGATCTAAACTACTGTTAGCAACTAAAACCCATGTTCTTTTTGTAATTGCTCGTAGGCTTCCTGTACTTGTCTAAATTTCTCTTCAGCACCTTGTTGATGCTCTTTTCCTAAATGAATGACGCGATCTGGATGGTACTTTTTAGCCATTTTTCGGTAAGCTTTCTTGATCTCATCCACAGTAGCTGTTTTATCGATCTCGAGAATTTTATAGGCATTCTCTTTACTATTAAAGAACATCGCCTTGATGCTTTCAAAATCTTTGCTGTTTATCCCTAAATACCCAGCCATGGTATATATTTGGCGGACTTCATTTTCCGTAACATAACCATCGGCTTTAGCAATTCCGAACAAAAAATGCATTAATTGCAAACGCGAAGGATGATCCATCATTTGCCTGATCTGCAAGCAAACTTGTCGTGTGGATATATTGGTTTGCTTATTAATGTTTTTAAACAACTTAAAAGCGTGATTTGCTCGTTCTTTACCATACATATTTGCAAATTGATGGCGTACAAAATCCAGCTCACGTTGGTCTTGTTTTCCATCTGCTTTAATAACAATAGATGCCAAAATAAGTAAGCTCACTTCAAAATCGCCCGATTCTGTTTGAGGGCGTTGTTGCGGTCGTGATCTATATGTTGTTTGTCTTCGTCTTCTTTGTTTGGTGTTTCCTTGTTCTAAAAATGGGCTCCCATTTCCATCTGCCATTGCATCAACCACACTTCCTAATGCCAACCCAATAATAGCACCTATAGGACCTCCAAACGACCATCCTAACGAAGCACCTATCCACTTTGAAAAACTCATGTAAGTAATAAATTTTATTTATGACCAAATATAATATTTGTTAGTTGATAGTTATGATAATATGTTACACATTTCCGTATCTTTGTATCATAATTATTTAAAATAAAAAATCAAGATATGTATCCAGCAGAATTAGTAAAACCAATGCGTGAACATTTAACACAAGTTGGATTCGAAGAATTACATACCTCAGAAGCAGTTGATGCTTTAATTGCTAAAGGCGGAACAACATTAGTAGTAGTAAACTCTGTTTGTGGTTGTGCAGCGGCCAATGCACGTCCAGGAGCAATAATGAGTTTACAAAACGATAAAAAACCAGCTAATTTAGCTACGGTTTTTGCAGGTGTAGATAGAGAAGCTACCGATAAAGCTCGTGAGCTTATGATTCCGTTTCCTCCTAGTTCACCTAGTATGGCATTATTTAAAGATGGTGAATTAGTACATATGTTAGAGCGTCATCATATTGAAGGTCGTCCAGCAGAATTAATTGCTGAAAACCTTATGGATGCTTATAACGAACATTGTTAAGAGCTAATTCTTAAAAGAAAATTTACGAACCACGTTTATACGTGGTTTTTTTATGTTTATTTTTGGACCCACAAACAAACACTGATGCAAAAACTATTGGCGTATCCGCTATCTGTACTATTCTATTTATTCTTTGGATTTATACTAGCAATATTTCATCCTATTCAATGGTTTTGTTTCAATGTTTTGGGATACAAAGCACATAAAATTAGTGTCATCTGGTTACAGTTTTGGTTAATGCGTTCTACCAATTTACTAGGTACTAGATATTCGTTTGAAAACCCTTATACAATAGATGCTGATCAACCAGTTATTATTGTTGCAAATCACCAAAGTCTATACGATATTCCGCCAATTCTATGGTACTTTAGGAAGCATCACCCAAAGTTTATTAGTAAAAAAGAACTAGGTAAAGGTATCCCAAGTGTATCGTATAATTTACGTCATGGTGGTTCGGTATTGATAGACAGAAAAGATCCTGTTCAATCTATAAAAGCTATTGAAGATTTTTCTAAACGTGTACAACAAAACAATTGGGCAGCAGTTATTTTTCCTGAAGGTACCAGAAGTAGAAACGGACAGCCAAAACCTTTTAAAACAAAAGGCTTATTAACTTTAATGGATCAAATTCCTGATGCGATTATTGTTCCGTTAACTATTAATAATTCGTGGAAAATGTTAAAGTATGGAAAATTCCCGATGGGACTAGGCATTCATATTAAATTTAAAGCTCACCAACCTTTAAAGATCAGTGACCATAACAATGAAACACTTGCTAAAATTGTTGAAACTAAAATAACAGAAGCCGTTGAATTATGACAGATAAAGAGTTAATTGACATCACAAAGAATTTTGTAATAGAACAACTTGAAAATGCCGAAGGTGGTCATGATTGGTTTCACATTTTAAGAGTGTATAACAATGCCATCAATATTGGAAAATCTGAAAATGTAGATATGCTTATTGTTGCTCTAGGTGCCTTGTTACATGATATTGCAGATAGTAAATTTCATGATGGCGACGAGAGTGTTGGTCCAAAAGTAGCTCGAGAGTTTTTATTTAAACATAATGTGGATAGTTTGGTCATTGAACACGTTGTTAAGATCATCGAGAACATATCATTTAAAAAATCTTTAGAAGGTGGAGAGATATTTAAATCTCCTGAATTAGATGTGATTCAAGATGCAGATAGACTAGATGCTATTGGCGCTATTGGAATTGCCCGTTGTTTTAATTATGGTGGATTTAAAAACCGAAAACTTTTTGATCCAGATATTGCTCCAAACCTCAACATGACCAAAGAAGAGTATAAAAATTCGGAATCCCCAACAATCAATCATTTTTACGAAAAGTTGTTATTACTAAAGGATAAAATGAATACTAAAACCGGGAAGCGAATTGCTGAACAACGTCATAAATTCATGGAAGCGTATTTAAATCAATTTTACGCAGAATGGGATGGAAAAAAGTAATCTCACATATCAGCTTATTGAAGGTCGTCCATCAGCTAAACTTCTAGAGGAAATTTTAGAGGTTTATATCTCCGTTTTTGAAGATTATAAACTTGAATTCTTTAAAAATCGTATTCATGAAAAGGAAGATGTTGTTATTGCTCTTTGTTATGACAATACAAAACTTGTAGCTTTTAAAATAGGCTATCGCTATAACGACACAACGTTATACAGTTGGGTTGGTGGAGTTTTACCATCACATCGCAGATTAGGTATTGCTCAAGAGTTAGCTAGTATGCAACATACTTTTGCTAAAGAACAAGGCTATAAAAAACTACGTACTAAATCTATGAATCGTTTTAAACCTATGATGATCCTTAACCTTAAAAATGGGTTTGATATTACTAAAGTTTACACCAACGATATTGGGCAAACAAAAGTAATTTTTGAGAAAGACCTTTAGCATATCTCTATGACATTTAATAATATGTCATTCAGAACGCAACAAAGTGAAGCGAAGAATCTCTTCCCTTAATTTCTCAGATTCTTCGGTCGTAAACTCCCTCTGAATGACAGAATATTATTGCTTTCTATATCGAAAGGTTAAACCTCTTATCATTTAAACCAAAATAAAATCGAGTGGATAATCTCATTCTATTAATACACTAGATTCTTCAGTCGCAAAGCTCCTTCTGAATGACAATTAAAATAACTTCATCTGTCCTGTTTTATACTGCTCATGCAATTCGGTATTGAGTTTTGGCATGCCTTTATCTTTAAAGTACTTTTGTCTAGCCAATCGCATTAAATCATGTATTTGTTGCGCAATATTACCCTCTCCTCGCATTCTAGTGCCATAACGACTATCGTTTAATTTTCCTCCATGACAACTCTCTATTTGATGTAACACTTTATCTGCTCTATCTGGCATTGTTTTTTGAATCCAATCGGTGAATATCTGTCCAATCGCACCATTCAATCTCACGATAGTGTGTGCTATAGATACTGCTCCATGATCTGCTGCTGCTTTGGCTAATGGTAACACTTCATGACTGTTAATAGATGGTATAATAGGCGCAATCATCACGTTTACTGGAATGCCATTGTCACTCAACAATTTCACTGTGTCTAAGCGTCGTTTTATGGTGACTGTTCTCGGTTCTAAAATACGTCTGGTTTCTTCTTCTAATGAGGTGATCGATATATTAACTGCAATTAACTTGTCTTTCGCTAATTCCTTTAAAATATCTAGATCTCTAGTGATTAAAGCATTTTTAGTAATGATCGCAACTGGATGTTTATACTTTAAAAAGAGTTTTAAAAGTTCTCTGGTAATTTTAAATTTTTGTTCGGCAGGTTGGTAACAATCGGTATTTCCAGACAGTACTATAGTGTGTGCTTTCCAAGTCTTCTTTTTTAAAAGGGTTTCTAATAGTTTAGGCGCATTCTTTTTTATCAGAATACGTCGCTCAAAATCTAAACCAGCACTATAACCCCAAAACTCATGTGTGTTTCTTGCATAACAATAAATGCAACCATGTTCGCAACCTTGGTAAGGGTTCATAGAGTACAACATTCCAACATCTGGACTATCAACCTTGTTGACAATAGTCTTTGGAAACACCTCAAGGTATTTGGTTTGATTTTTATCTGCAACCTCACCTTCTTTTCTGCAAAACTCGAGAAAATCATCTCTTATTTCGTGTTGCAATTCGAAGAAACGATTGGGTACATTACGTTGGGCACCACGACCCTTTATGACAGATTTGGCGTTCATTACAGATAAAAATTTAAGTGAATACTAGGAAGTAACACTTTAAAATTACCTATAAATTTTACTCAAAACTGTTAAAGAGCATTTAGGTTATTAACAAGTTTGACTTTGTAAGAAATAACAACTAATTTCGTTTAAAATCATTTCCTATAAAAATCTTCCTTACTTCTTTTTTTCTAAAAAATTTATACATTACCTAGGTGCAAGTTGAAATGAAAAAACACATTATTATAATTACGCTTTTGTTTGCTTCTATGGTTAATGGACAAACTTTAAAAGACCTTATAGCTTTTAAAGCAATGCCTATACATACTGTTGAAAAAGAGTTAACCCAAGAAGGTTGGGTTTTTAAACGTCATGAAACATCGAAAGATCTATTTAAAACCAGCATTTCAAAAACACGAAAGGTAAATGCATCTATAACCTATGAGCATAAAGAAAGTTCGTCCAGACTCACCATTAGTAACTACAAAACTTCTAATAAAAACAACATTGAAATACTTAGTAAAAGTGACCGTGTTTATAACAACATTCTTCAAGATTTGCTAAAAGCTAACTTCAATAAAACAGATGAGAAAAGCCCTTATACTGATCGTTATTTAGGAGATTTCAATCCTGAAAAGAAACTTAATCTAGAATCTCAAGGAAGCGTCTATAGAAAAGAGACTCATGAAATTCATTTAGTCGTTTATAAACGAGAAATTGTAGTCGATAAATTCAATGAGAAATATTCTTATGACCAGAATGTCATAACCAATCAATATCTCATTATTGTAAAATAATTTTGATTATTTCCCCGGAAAATCGGCTTTACGCTTTTCTAAAAATGCTGTAGTCCCTTCTTTAAAATCTTCGGTTCCAAAGCACTTTCCAAACTCATCAATTTCGGCTTGGTAACCATTAACACCATCAACAAATCCAGCATTAACAGCTCTAATTGCAGCACTAATAGCCACAGAAGAATTACGCATAATTTTAGAAGCTATCTTTTCGCAAAAAGGCACTAGTTCTTCCTGCGCCTGAATATGATTTACCAATCCGTAGCTTAAAGCTTGATTCGCATCAATCATTCCAGCAGTCATAATCATTTCCATAGCACGACCTTTACCAACCAATTGCGATAAACGTTGTGTACCACCATATCCAGGAATAACACCTAAAGACACTTCTGGTAAGCCCATTTTAGCATTGGTACTCGCTACTCTAAAGTGACAAGACATAGCTAATTCTAAACCTCCACCTAATGCAAAACCGTTCACCGCTGCAATAACTGGTGTGTCAAGGTTTTCAATAAAATCGAATAATAATTGTTGTCCTTGAGCCGCTAATGCGCTTCCTTGTTCTACATTAAAATCGGCAAACTCACTAATATCTGCGCCAGCAACAAAGGCTTTTTCACCACTTCCAGTTAAAATAATCACTTTAACAGAAGCATCCTTATTCGCCATATCTAAGGCATTATGAAGTTCGCCTATTGTGGCTTTGTTTAAAGCGTTAAGCTTTGATGGACGATTAATCGTTATAGTTGCTATTCCGTTTTGAGTTGAAACAAGTATATTCTCGTAAGTCATTTTATTATTCTTTAGGGAAAGTTACCGTAAAGGTAGTACCTTCATTTTCTTGAGATACAAAAGTAATACTTCCGCCATAGGTTTCCACAATATTTTTGATCATTGGTAAGCCTAATCCCATACCACTGGTTTTTGTGGTGAATTTTGGTTCAAATACTTTCGATTTGTTTTCATCTGAAACGCCATTACCATTATCGGAAACCGTTAAAACGATCTCATTATTTGCCGCGAATACACGTACATCTATTTTTGGAATACGCTCAGT
Organism: Flavobacteriaceae bacterium; assembly: GCA_030148025.1. GTDB lineage: Bacteria > Bacteroidota > Bacteroidia > Flavobacteriales > Flavobacteriaceae > JASBUG01. The sequence goes on from JASBUG010000008.1 coordinate 116,619, forward strand.
AGGAATGGCCTGAATAGCATTTTTAACCAAATTGGTAACCACACGTATTAACTGGGTTCTATCGAAAGTAGCAATGATCTCTTTTTCATCAGGAATAAAAGTTATATAATTCTCTGTAAAAATATCCAGTGCCAACTCTATTACCTCAACTACATTAAGTTCTTCACTTTTTTGTGCTGGCATTTTTGCAAAATTTGAAAATGCTGAAGCAATAGAGCTCATAGTGTCTATTTGCTGTATCAAGGTTTTAGAATATTCATCTACTTTTTGATGAATATTTGGGTCTGTTGGATCAAATTTCCTTTGAAAACTCTGTACGCTTAATCGCATTGGAGTTAAAGGGTTTTTAATTTCATGCGCAACTTGTTTTGCCATTTCTCTCCAGGCTTGTTCACGCTCGCTAGTTGCCAATTTTACCGCACTTTCTTCCAATTCATCTATCATACTGTTATACGATTCTACAAGTGCTGACACTTCTTCACTAGCCCCTTTAAGCTCGATCTTTTTGTTACGTTTTTCTAAACGTGTTTCATTCATTTTATCACTTATAGTTTTAAGTGAACGCGTTATGTATTTAGACACAAAATATGCAAATGAAATTGCCACCAAGATCATGACAAAATAAGCATAGCCCAAACGCACCAAAAAGGCCTTTAATTCAGCATCATTAAAGGAATCATCTTCAAAATAAGGTACGTGCAGAATTCCTAGTGGTTTGGCATTAAAGTCTGAAAAGAGAATATAGGATGATTGATAATCGCCTCCAAGAACTTCATTTTTTTCAACATAGCGCTTATTTACGCTAAGATTGAGTTGATTGAGAATTTCGGGCGATAAACATTTGGTCAGCGAATCGTTTTCAACACTAGGCTTGGAACTTTTAACAAGTGTGCCCTCCAAATCATATAGGTTAAAATCAACGTTTAGGTTATTGGCTATTTGGTAGATTTTATCTTTAAAAATAAGCCCTAATCTTTCAGTAGTGCGCTCATAGGTAGTTTCTCTTAACTCGTAATCCATACTCGATAAGATTTGTCGTTCCTTACGCTCTAAACGTTGTTTATGATAATCTTTAGACTGTTGATTATATTGGTATAAGGTAACGGCAGCTATTAAAACAGACGCCACTACTACCAGTAAAATCATATATAAAAAAATACGGGAACGTAATGAAAGTCTGCTTGATGCCATAAAATAAATTTATTGCAAAATATAACAATAATCAAGCCATATTAAGCATTTGGATTTTTTTCTCTTACTCTTTTATACCACTTAATGCCTAACATTAATAAAATAGCTAAAGCAAAAATTCCAACAACCCCAAAGATCCAATTGATGCTATCTTTCAAAATCACTAAAAATACCACTGCAAAAAGAATAATGGTAGATCCTTCATTCCATATTCGCATGAACTTTGATGTATATCTTACATCATCATCTTGTAGTTGTTTAAATATTTGATGTGTTTTAAAGTGGTATAGAAAAAGTAAAACTACAAAGCCAAGCTTCACTTGCATCCAACCTTGATATAACCATGCTGGATTTATTACTAACAACCAAATGGCGAAAATGGTTGCCAAAATAGCCGATGGCCAAGTGATTATAAACCATAATCGCTTAGCCATTAGCTTTAATTGAGTTCCTAAAATTTCTTTTTCGGGAGCGGTTTTATAAAAAGCCTCTATTTGATATACAAACAATCTAGGAATGTAAAATAATCCTGCAAACCAGGTAATTACAAAAATTAAGTGTAGTGCTTTTATATAATTATAGAGCTCCATTAATCCTCAACAAATAGATAATTTAGTTTTTTGTTATTAAATGCATCATTGAAAGCTTTGATCTCCTGATCTACCAAATTATTAAATGTAGATAATTGATCGTTGATCTTTTTAGACAATTCATTTTTAACAGCAATATCCTGAGCAGTAGGTGCAAAATCACCCATCCCTACTAGTGAATTTAAATGTCCTAGTTTATTAGTTAATCTAATTGGGAAATTTAAGGGATCCTGACCACTTCTGTTTTTGGTTTGGTATAATGCTTTTTCAATATCTGAGAATTGTTCTTTCAATTTTTTAGCCTTCTCAACAAGATCTTTTACATTATCATCACCTTTATATTGCTTCATAAATGCATCTAGTTTCCCGTTGATCTTTCTAATCTTCTTTATTGACTTATGTGCATTATCCATAGTTTCATTCACATCTTTAATAAATGTAAACTGTTGCTTCATGTCAGCTAAAGTGCTTTCTGCTCTTGGATCTGCTAAAATGGTAAACGGTTGCGATGTTACTTCTCCGTTAACATTTAAACTTACTTTATAATCACCTGGAATAGCTCTTGGACCCTGTAAGCTTGCCCACCAAAGGATCATTCCTTTTAGGCGTTCAGCTCCATCGTAAGTCATATTCCACACAAATTGATTGGTTCCTTTTTTAACAGTTAACTTGTTCTTTTTATCTTTTGTGCTATAGGTTTTAATAGTATCGCCTTTGGTGTCGAAGTACGTTAAAGATACCTCATCCTTTTCATCGTACTTGTTTAAGTTGAAATACGTAATCACCCCATTTGGAAGATTAGTTCCAGTAGTTTTACTACCCTTTCTACTTCCACCTCTCATTCTATAGGTGTCTTTTGGCTTAAATAAAATATTGCTACTACTATTAGCATTGTACAATTGGTGAATTACCGTTAAATCATCAATCATCCAAAGACTTCTACCTTGTGTTGCAACAATTAAACTATTGTCTTTAATTGTTAGATCTGTAATTGGAACAATTGGTAAATTTAATTGGAATGGCTTCCAGTTCTTACCATCATTAAACGACACATACATGCCTGTTTCGGTTCCAGCATACAGTAATCCTTTTTGTTTTGGATCTTCGCGCAAAGCTCTGGTAAAATGTTCTGGATTAATACCGTTAGTGATCTTAGTCCAGGTTTTTCCATAGTTGTTTGTTTTATATAAATATGGCGCAAAATCTCCTGTTTTATATTTGGTTCCGGCAATGTAGCATACTGCTGGATCAAAAGCACTTGGCTCTATGCTGTTGATCATCATCCACTCAGGCATTCCTTTTGGAGTAACATTATCCCATGTTTTTCCTCCATCTCTGGTAACATGCACTAAACCATCGTCACTTCCTACCCATAATAATCCTTCTTGTAAAGCAGATTCCTGAGCAGCAAAAATGGTACAGTAATATTCTACCGAGGTATTATCTTGAGTGATTGGTCCTCCAGAGGATTTTAATTTTTCAGGATCACTTCTTGTTAGATCTGGACTAATGATTTCCCACGATTGCCCTTCATTTTCTGTTACATGAACATGTTGTGAGAACGTATATAATCTATTCGGATTATGTTTTGAAAAAATAATTGGAAAATTCCACTGGAAACGGTACTTCATACCTTCGGCTCCATGACCCATTGGGTTATCTGGCCAAACGTTAATAGCTCTAACTGTACCTGTTTTGTGGTTAACTCTGGTTAAGAATCCGTCGTAACTTCCTCCATATACAATATCATTATTTTCCGGGTCTACTGCAATATGTGCCGATTCTCCTCCTGCTGTAGATTCCCAGTCATCTTCACTAATAGACCAACCATTTGTTCTATGTGGTATTCTAATCGTACTATTATCCTGTTGCGCTACATAAATTCTGTATGGAAAATGATTATCTGTAGTAACGCGATAGAATTGTGATGTTGGTTGATTGTGATAGGTGCTCCAAGTCTCTCCTCCATCGTAAGTTACCTGTGCACCACCATCATCTCCAATGATCATACGATCAGGATTTTCCGGAGCGATCCATAAATCATGATGATCTCCATGAGGTGCTACATGATTACTAAATGTTTTTCCACCATCCACACTTTTGTGATAGCGTACATTTAATACATATACTTTATCTACATCTTTGGTATCGGCATATACACGTGTGTAATACCATGCTCTTTGGCGCAACTTACGCTCACTATTTACTTGTCTCCATGTTTCTCCTCCATCTTCACTTCGGTATAATCCTCCTTTATCTTTGTTCTCTACAATTGCCCAAACACGTTGGTTATTTACTGGTGAAACTGCTACACCGATAATACCAAGAGTATCTGTTGGAAAGCCTTTGTTTTTTGAAACTTCTGTCCAGGTCTCACCACTATCTGTACTTTTCCATAAGGCAGATCCTTCTCCTCCTGAGTTCAAACTATAAGGAGTTCTATTAATACGCCAAGTTGAGGCAAATAATATTCTTGGATTGGTAGGATCAATAATTAAATCTACAACGCCAGCATGTTCATTAGCAAACAAGGTTTTACGCCAAGTTTTTCCGCCATCGGTACTTTTATATAAACCTCTTTCTTGTGTTGGCTTGTATAAATTTCCCATAACACCAGCATAAACGATATCTGAATTTGTTGGATGCACAGCAATTCTAGGAACATGTCTTGATTTTTTTAACCCCATAGATTCCCATGTTTTTCCTGCATCTACACTCTTCCAAATACCATATCCCGACGATACGTTACCTCTTACTGTTTTTTCTCCTCCTCCTACATATATTACGTTAGGATCGCTTTTTGAAACTGTGATCGAACCGATACTTCCTCCAAAGAACCCATCGGAAATATTTTCCCATTCACGCCCTCCGTTGGTAGTTTTCCAAATACCTCCTCCGGTAGCTCCGAAATAATATAAATTAGGTTGGTTTGGCACTCCAGTTACAGCAGCACTTCTTCCTCCTCTAAAAGGCCCTACAAGCCTGTATTCTAAAGCGTTGTATTGATCTTCTGAAATGTTTTGAGATTGAATTGGGGAATAACTAAAAAGCAATAGACCTATTGCTAAGAATAGTGTTGAAATTCGCATTGTATTTATTGGTTTGGTTATGAAAAACTAAAAGTAAGCATTTAAAATTATTCACACGCCTAAGTGTAAAATTTTAACTATAAATGCATTATTTAGTGTCCCATTCCTTTACCCAATTAGCCAGTAAGCTCGCCCAATCTTCCCTATCATTTAAACACGGAACTGTAGTAAAATTATCACCTCCTACTTCATGAAATATTTCCTGACCTTCCATAGCTATCTCCTCCAGAGTTTCAAGACAATCACTAACAAATGCTGGCGTTACAATGGCCATATTTTTTATTCCTTCTTTACCTAAACGCTCAATGGTTCTATCGGTATATGGTTGCAACCATGGATCGAACCCTAAACGGGATTGAAATGAAGTAGAATATGTGTCTTTTTGTAATTCTAATTTTTCGGCCACTAATCTTGTAACTTCATAGCATTGGTGCCTGTAACAAAACTCATGTGCCTTTGAAGGTGTTGCACAACAACTACCATCTATTTTACAATGAGATTTTGTGATATCACGTTTTCTAATATGTCGTTCAGGAACACCATGATATGAAAACAATAAATGATCGTAGGTTTTACCTCCTAAATGCTCTTTAATAGAACTTGAAAGCACCTCTATATAATCTTCCTTATTGTAAAAAGCCGGAAGTGAATCAATTTTTACATCTGGGAAATTTGCTTGCCTTATCTCTTCAGACAAAACGGTAATGGTTTCGGTTGTAGCCATAGCAAACTGAGGATATAATGGAACCAACAATACGTGTTCTACGCCTTGATCAACGAGCTCCTGAATGCCCTTCTTAATTGTCATACTTCCATAACGCATTGCAAGAGACACAGGCATAGACAATTGCTGTTGTACCTTTGCTTGAAGCCTTTCAGAAATGACAATTAAAGGAGACCCTTCTTCCCACCAAATCTTTTTATAAGCTTCAGCCGATGCCTTTGGTCTTGTGTTAAGAATAATACCTCTCACAATAAGCACTCTAGCCCAATAAGGCACATCAATTACGCGCTCATCCATTAAGAACTCATCTAAATATCTCTTTACATCTTTAGGTTCCGGACTATCCGGTGATCCTAGATTTACAAGTAAAACTCCTTTTTTCACAGGTTCAAATTTTCAGCTCACGAAGATACCGACATTATATATTTTTTTGGCGTTGTTCCGTATTTCTTTTTAAAAGCAGCAATAAAGTGACTAGATGTACTATAGCCAACTCTCAATCCTACCTCATTAACATTGTGATCGCCGCTTTCTAAAAGCTTTCTAGCAAACTCCATTTTATAATCAAACAAAAAACTATATACTGTGTCTCCATAAATTTGTTTGAAGCCTTCTTTTAGCTTTTTTAAACTCAATCCAATTTCGTCAGATAGCTCTTGTAAACTTGGTGGCTCAGCCATTCTAGAGACAACAATGTCTTTTGCTTTTCTAATTTTAATCACATTAGATTCGTCTACCAAAAATGGGCACTGCTCTATATCAGCATCTTCACTTCTATTAAAGTATAAGCTCAATAGCTCGTATGCTTTACCTTTAAAATATAAATTTTTAATAGAGCTATTAAGATTGAAATTGATAAGCTGATTTAATGCAACAGCCATAGACGGTGATATTTTTCCATCTTTGTAATACTTCTTATCCTTATTGTCTTCACTTAAGAACGTAATATAATCGGCCTCTTGAGAAAATAGACGATGAAATTTTTTAATGGAAATTAAAATGGTAACTAACCAAGAACTTGAATTAATATGTATGTCAATAGGAAGTTCGCGCTGTGGGTTATATAAAAGCAATGAATTTTCTTCATTTATATCTAAAGCGTATCGACCACCATTGAAATTAAATTTGCAAGATCCTTTTAAACTAAAGTGAAACTGAATAAAATCTCTGTCTACATTTTTTGTAAGCTGCTGAACCTCATTTGTTTCATTTTGAAATATCAACACCAAAAAATGATCATCAATAAGCGTTTCAACAAACGACCCTTGAGCGACATTTTTTACATTATTTTTTTCGATTTTTTCTTTTTTATTTAGATTCATTCTACATTAATTGCTAATAAACACCTAATAATAGGGCAAAAATATGACATAAATCATATTATTTTAAAAAATAAGTTTAAAAAACCAGAAACGATATTTAAAGTTCTTTGAGCGTTATTTTTTAACGATGCTACTGTATTACATTTGCTTTTGAAATTCCAAGTCAGGTATGGAACAATACAATATTTCAAGAGGAACCTATTTTTACGCCATAGGCTTAAGCTATAAAAAAGCCGATGCTGAGGTAAGAGGACATTTTAGTTTGGACGAACAAGCTAAATTAAATGTTTTAGAGCAAGGAAAGGCTGGTGGCATAGAAAGTTTAATAGTAACCTCAACATGTAATAGAACAGAAATTTATGGGTTTGCACAGCACCCATTTCAACTTATACAATTACTTTGCGATAACACAAAGGGAACCATCGACGAGTTTAGGAAAGTAGCTTACGTTTATAAAAATGCCGAGGCCATCTCGCATATGTTTAGAGTAGGCTCTGGATTAGATAGTCAGATTCTTGGTGATTTTGAAATTATTAGTCAGCTTAAAAATGCTGCGATCCTTTCAAAAAAACATTTGCTTTTAAATGCCTTTTTAGAGCGTTTAATAAACTCCGTTATTCAAGCAAGTAAACGTATTAAGAATGAAACCGATATTTCATCAGGAGCAACTTCGGTTTCGTTTGCATCAGTTCAATATATTTTTAACAATGTTAAAGATGTTTCCAGTAAAAACATTTTATTATTTGGAACTGGTAAAATTGGAAGAAACACATGTGAGAACTTGGTTAAACACACAACAAACTCACACATTACACTTATAAATAGAACCAAGGATAAAGCTGAAAAAATTGCTGGTAAATTCAATTTAATTGTTAAGGATTATGCTAATCTTCAAGAAGAAATTAGCAATACTGATATTTTAATTGTTGCAACTGGTGCACAAAACCCAACCATAGACAAACACCTGATACAATCTACAAAAGAATTATTGATTCTCGATTTGTCTATTCCTAAGAACGTGAACGAAAATGTGCAAGAACACAACAATGTGTCTTTAGTACACCTTGATCACCTTTCTCAAATTACCGATGAAACTCTGGAAAAGCGTAAAGAACATATTCCTTTAGCTGAAACTATTATTGAAGAAGTAAAACAAGAGTTTAATGATTGGTTAGAAACACGAAAATTTGCACCAACTATAAAGGCTTTAAAACACAAATTATTAGACTTTAAAAATGCCGAGTTAGAGACACAACGTAAAAAGTTAAACGACTTTAACGAAACGCAAGCAGAAGTGATAAGTAATAATATCATTCAGAAAATTACCAATCATTTTGCACATCATTTAAAAGATGACGATATTCCTACCAACGAAAGTCTAGAATTAATTAAAAAAGTGTTTCAGTTAGAACCTTCAGAGCATGTCTAAAACCATAAGAATTGGTACTCGCGATAGTGAATTAGCATTATGGCAAGCCAAAACCGTACAGCAAATGCTGGAAAATTTGGGTCACAAAACCCAATTAGTTCCAGTAAAATCTACAGGCGACCTAGTTTTAAATAAGCCTTTATACGAGTTAGGAATCACAGGAATATTTACCAAAACTCTAGATATTGCTATGTTAAATCATGACATTGATATAGCAGTGCATTCTTTAAAAGATGTTCCTACAGTATTACCAAAAGGAATTACCCAAGCAGCAGTTATAAAAAGAGGGAATATTAATGACACTCTTGTGTTTAAAAACAATGAAGAGTTTTTATCACAACGAAATGCCGTTATTGCAACTGGAAGTTTACGTAGACGCGCTCAATGGCTTAACCGATTCCCTACACATACAATAGTTGGCTTAAGAGGTAATGTAAATTCCCGACTTCAAAAGCTTGAAGACAATGATTGGAACGGTGCTATTTTTGCTGCAGCTGGTATTGGTCGTATTGGCTTACGCCCTGAAAATGCTATTAATTTAGATTGGATGATTCCCGCACCTGCTCAAGGCGCTGTAATGATCACAGCCTTAGAAGAAGACACTGAAGTTAGAGAAATTTGCGCTGAGCTTAACCACGAAGAAACTGAGATCTGTACTTCTATTGAACGCACCTTTTTAAACAGACTTGAAGGCGGTTGTACTGCTCCTATTGGTGCTTTAGCCTTTATTAAAAATGAAGAAGTTCATTTTAAAGGTGTTTTACTAAGCAAAGATGGAAGCAAAAAAATAGAGGTCTCTAGAAAAGAACAATTAGGAAAACATGTAAGATTAGGAATTGAATCCGCAGACTATATAATAGAACGTGGTGGAAAACGATTAATGGATTCTATTAAACGAGAAGCTACTAATGTAAATGTGTACTCTACCAAAGCGTTAACTAATGCGCAACTAGACTTATTTCATAATGACGTAAAAGCTGAAAGTAACGATTTCATTCAAATTAGTACTAACAGAATAAAACCAGCAATTTTAAAGTCTAAAATTCAAAATGTAGTTATTACTAGTAAAAATGCTGTTGAAGCAATCACTACTAATATTCCTGCTGAAGAATTACAGTTCAAAAACATTTACTGTGTTGGAAGGCGAACAAAACGTTTGGTAGAACAAAAAATTGGTAAGGTTACACATTCCGAAAAAAATGCAAAAGCACTTGCTGAGTATTTGGTGGAACATATTGAAGGTACAGAAGTTACTTATTTTTGCAGTGATTTACGTTTAGATGATTTACCAAGTATTTTAAACGACAACAACATTATTGTTAATGAAGTTGAAGCTTATAGCACAAAATATAATTCAGAAAAAGTAACTGAGACCGTTGAAGGAATAATGTTTTACAGTCCTTCAACAGTCAATAGTTATTTACAACAAAATAAAGCCAATGGTATTGCCTATTGTATTGGTGAAACAACGGCCAAAGTAGCAAAACAGCATTTTAAAGATGTAAGGGTTGCAAAGGTTCCAACGGTAGAAAGCGTTATCGAGTTGGTTAATGAAAATTATATATAACTTAGCTTTTAGTATTTGGCTATATAAAAATTAAATGAGAAACTTTCGAACATTAAATATTTGGGTACAAGGTATAGAAATTGTCAAATTAGTGTACAAAAATTAAAATTTATAGAAGAAAAAGAACTTGAAAGCATTTTTACTTTAATCCAAAAAGAAGCAAAAATGATAAATGCATTAATAACTAAACTAAAATCTAATAGCTAATGGCTAATAACCAAATAAAGAACGATTTATTTTTAAGAGCATTAAAGGGAGAAACTGTTGAACGTCCTCCTGTATGGATGATGCGTCAAGCTGGAAGATATCTACCAGAATTTATCGCAATACGTGAAAAATACGATTTCTTCACACGTTGCCGTACGCCAGAACTAGCTAGTGAAATTACTGTGCAACCTATTCGTCGTTACGGAATGGATGCCGCTATTTTATTCAGCGATATTTTGGTAATTCCTCAAGCGATGAATGTAGAGGTGCAAATGAAACCTAATTTCGGGCCTTATTTACCGAATCCTATTCGCTCCCAAAAAGATGTTGACAATGTCATTGTACCAGATGTTACTGTAGAACTTGATTACGTATACCAAGCTATTAAAGCCACTAAAGAATTATTGAACAATGATATTCCTTTGATTGGCTTTGCTGGTTCACCATGGACTATCCTTTGCTATATGGTACAAGGTCAAGGAAGCAAAAACTTTGATAAAGCCAAAGAGTTTTGTTTTACAAACCCTATTGCTGCACATCAATTATTGCAAAAAATCACAGATACTACCATTGCTTACTTAAAAGAAAAAGTAAAAGCTGGTGTTAACGCAGTGCAGGTATTTGATTCTTGGGGAGGAATGTTATCTCCAGTAGACTACCAAGAGTTTTCTTGGCAATATATCAATCAAATCATTGAAGCTTTAAAAGACGATGCTCCAGTAATTGCATTTGGAAAAGGCTGCTGGTTTGCTTTAGGTGAAATGGCAAAATCTAACGCCTCTGCTTTAGGTGTTGATTGGACTTGTTCTCCACAAAACGCACGTTATTTAACTGGTGGAAATATTACGCTTCAAGGTAATTTTGACCCTTCAAGATTATTATCACCTCCAGCAAAAATAAAAGAAATGGTAACTCAAATGATCAATGATTTTGGTAAAGACAAATATATTGTAAATCTTGGTCATGGTATTTTACCTAACATTCCTTTAGACAACGCGAAGGCATTTATTGATGCCGTAAAAGAGTATAATGCTTAGAAACATATTTAACGGGATAAAGGCCTATGCTGGTGCTTTCGAACTTATTTCGAAACTCAAATTATGGCGTTATTTCGTCATTCCTATAGCGATTAGCTTAGTAACTGCAGTGGCTATAGTATTATTTGCTTATACCCTTTCTGATAATATTGGAAACTATATTTCTCAAATCTGGATCTGGGAATGGGGCAAAGAAACATTTGCTACTATCAGTAATGTTTTTGGCGGATTGCTTGTAATTGTAATTGGCTTAGTGCTTTATAAGCATATTATTATGGCACTATCTGCACCTTTTATGAGTCCGGTTTCTGAAAAAATTGAGCGCCACCTTTTAGGAGATAAGCATGAACATAGAAACACTTCTTTTCAACAACAATTATGGCGAGGTATTCGTATAAATGTTCGTAACCTCTTTATGGAATTATGGTTGACTCTTGTTGTTTTAATTGTCAGTTTTATTCCAGTCATTGGATGGTTCACTTCCATATTACTATTTGTTATTCAAGCATATTATGCTGGATTTGGTAACATGGACTATACTTTGGAACGTCATTTTAAATATAAAGATAGCGTCAACTTTGTACGTAGAAACAGAGGTATAGCTATTGGAAATGGTGTTGTATTTATGTTGTTTTTATTAATTCCAGTAATTGGAGTAATTTTAGTATTGCCTTTATCGGTTACGGCTGCCTCAACAAAAACTATTGAACTATTAGATTCAAAAAATGAAACTATAACAATTTGACAGCTACGTTTGACACATATTACATAAGTCCTATTCAAGAAAAAGACGCTTGGAAACTTTGTGATTTTGTAGTAGCTAACGAAGATCGTTTAAAACGCTTTTTTCCTCAAACTTTAGCATTAAATCAAACACCTGATCTGGCAAAACATTTTGCCAAAACCAAAGTCAAAGAATTTGAACAAAAAGAAGAATTCTTATTCACTTTAAAAGAAAATGAAACCAATGCTTTAGTAGGATTGGTTTATCTTAAAGAACTAGATTGGAATAAAAAACAAGGGGAATTTGCCTATGCTATTGGCTATCCGTTTGAAGGAAAGGGAATTACTAGTAATGCGGTAAAGGCATTGTCTAATCATGCTTTTACAAATCTGGGCTTAGAAGTACTTCAAATAATTGCACATAAAAGCAATGTGTCAAGTGTTCAAGTAGCAAAAAAATGCGCATTCACTTGGCAAAAAACTTTACAAAACAAATTTACCCCTCCAGGAGAAAATCCGCTAGATATGGAGTTATACGAATTATACAATGAAAGATAAATTTTATCAATATATACAAGATTTACAAGATTCTATTACTTCTAAATTGGAAGCTATAGACGGTAAAGCAATATTTCAACAAGATCTTTGGGAACGTCCTGAAGGTGGCGGTGGTCGCACACGTGTGATTCAAAACGGAAATGTGTTTGAAAAAGGAGGCGTGAATATTTCGGCAGTTCATGGAAAGCTTCCAAAGTCGATGCAAGCCTATTTTAATGTTGGTGATGTTAATTTCTTTGCGTGTGGATTGAGCCTAGTGATTCACCCAAAAAGTCCTATGGTGCCTACCGTACATGCCAATTGGCGTTATTTTGAAATGTATGATCAAGACGGAACTATTGTAGACCAATGGTTTGGAGGAGGACAAGATTTAACACCTTATTACCTTTTTGAAGAAGATGCAAAACACTTTCATACAGTTTGTAAAACCGCTTGTGATAAACACGATCCTGAGTTCTATCCAAAATATAAACAGCGCTGTGATGAATACTTCCATAATACACATCGTAATGAAGCTAGAGGTGTAGGTGGTTTATTCTTTGATTATTGTAAAGCATCAGAAACCATGTCTATGGACAATTGGTTTGATTTTGTAACCGAAGTTGGAAATAGTTTCCTTGAAGCCTATGTTCCTATTGTAGAAAAACGAAAGGATCTTACATATACCCAAGAACAAAGAAACTGGCAGGAAATTAGGCGTGGTCGCTACGTAGAATTTAATTTAGTTCATGATAAAGGCACATTATTCGGCTTAAGAACCAATGGTCGTATTGAAAGTATATTGATGAGTTTACCTCCTCATGTGCAATGGCAATATGACCACCATCCTGAAAAAGGAAGTGAAGAAGAAAAATTAATTGAAGTATTACAACAACCTAAAAACTGGGTATAATGTTAAGATTAATTAGACGATCTCTTTTAATAATCAATTGGAAAACATTTGTAATTACTTTTCTGTCAATTGCATCTACAGCTTTTTGCTTGCATTTTGAAATTAAAGCAGATTTCCCATTAACGCTTATAGGGACAGCAATTGTATTTCCAATCGTTTTTTCAATTGGAGGCGCCTATAAACGAAGAGAAGTTGCTCTAGATGAGTATGGATCTATAAAAGCTCATGGCCGTGCATTGTATTTTGCGGTTTCACATTGGTTAGAAAACCCTCCAAACGATCTAAAAGCTGAAATAAAATCACATTTAGAAAATTTATTGAATTCTTGCACTGATGTATTTACAAATCCTGTTAGTCAACTGGAAGAAACCGAAAAAGGTGTTTACAACAGCTTTAAAGATCTTTCAGTGTTCATAAAAAGTATGAGAGGTTATGGGTTACCATCAGGTGAGGCATCACGCTCCAATCAGTTTTTGAGCAAAATGATGATCTCTTTTGAACGTATCAAGCACATTTATCAATACAGAACACCACGTACATTACGTACCTATAGTGATGTTTTCATCGTTATTTTGCCTATTGTTTACGGACCTCATTTTGCTGAGAGTGTAACTAGTTATAGCTACGGATTACAATTTGCAGTTCCTATTCTTTTTAGTGTAATTTTAGTAGCTCTTGATAACATTCAATCGCATCTAGAAAATCCATTTGATCAGCAAGGAGAAGATGATGTTCAGTTTAGTGTAGAAAAATATATAAGAAATTTAGATTAGTATGTATCCATTACGAAGAAATAGACGATTAAGACAAAACGAAGCTATTCGCTCATTAGTTAGAGAAAACTACATTACACCAAATGATTTTTTGGTGCCTCTTTTTGTTGTAGAAGGTAAAGGCGTTAAAGAAGAAATAGCTTCAATGCCTAATTATTTTCGCTACAGTTTAGACCTTTTAGAAGGTGAAGTAAAACAATTATGGTCTCTAGGCTTAAAGTCTGTCTTACTATTTGTAAAAGTTCCTGATAATTTAAAGGACAACAAAGGCACTGAAGCTCTAAACCCAAATGGACTCATGCAACGCGCGGTTAAAACCGTTAAAAATGTATGTCCAGATATGTTAGTAATGACTGATGTGGCGTTGGATCCTTATTCTGTATATGGACACGACGGTATTGTAGAGCAAGGAATGATCATTAACGATGATACAGCCGATGTGCTTGCAGAAATGAGCTTATCACATGCAGAAGCTGGCGCTGATTTTGTAGCGCCCAGCGATATGATGGACGGTCGTATAATGACCATTCGTGAAGCCTTAGAAGACAACGGATTTACAGATACTGGCATCATGAGCTATTCTGCTAAATATGCGTCTGCATTTTATGGCCCATTTAGAGATGCTCTAGATTCTGCTCCTGTTGATCTAGTTGATATTCCTAAAGACAAAAAGACTTACCAAATGGATTTTGCAAATCGTCATGAAGCACTTCGTGAAACTGAAATGGACGTTGATGAAGGTGCAGACATCGTAATGGTAAAACCAGGAATTGCTTATTTAGATATAGTACGAGAAGTGAAAAATGAATTTGACGTTCCTGTTGCAGTATATCAGGTTAGTGGTGAATATGCCATGATAAAAGCTGCTGCCGAAAAGGGTTGGTTAGATCATGATCAAGTAATGCTAGAAAGCACAATGGCGTTTAAGCGTGCTGGCGCCGATATTATTGCAAGTTATTTTGCTAAGGATGTTGTGAAATTAATCAGTTAAAAGTCAAATCTTTAATGTAAAAAATAGCTTTGCTAGACATACCAAAGCAGATAAAATTAAAACTTTGAGGTATTTCATCCTATAAAATTGATTTGTAATCTATTATTTACGCCTAATTAAAGAATAAATTTTATTTTTGGTGTCTCAAAACCAAAGACTACCAATGACGCCTAACAACTTAAAGTACTTTTCTTTAATAGTTTTTCTACTTACTACTCTCTATGTACAAGCACAATTAGAAGCACATCATATTGATAATGATGGTTGGGCAAAAGGTGAGTTTGTTGAAATAGGGATAAACGAAAAAGGGGTATACGGTGCTAATTTATTAAATAAACCAGCCTCTTTTCACGATAACAGAGATGTAGATTTCAATCTTTTATTTGGATTCATTGCTAATCCTCTTAAAGATGGATGGGTGGATTATGATGGAGACTATTTTACTCCTGGATCTCCGGAAGAGGGTTTTGCTATAGAGATTAATGGTAATAACTTTAATAATAATAATTCTGAACTTCTTTTTGAAATTCCTGGTGAAATAAAAGGTGTTAATTTATTATCGTCTGATTGTTTTGAAGATACAGCACAAATAACCTGGGAAGGAAATATACAAGGTCTTAACATAAAGAGATATTATACCGTTACTGTGGATGGCTTATTTATTCAAATGACCACTGTCATAAAGAATATTACAGATGAGACTAAAAATGATGTCTATTTTATGCATAATGTTGATCCAGATAACAATGTTTCTTTAAGTACAGATTATGCTACAAGATTAAATTTAATTTCGCAGGCAAGCTCTGCCATTAACAACATCTGTCTGGTTAAAGCTTCGCAAGATCCATTAGGAACACCACAAGACATGGATGGATCTCACGTTAGTTTTTATGCTAGAAACGAAAATGCCAGAGTAACCTATGGAGGTTTTGCTAACCGAAGTGCTAGTACCATTTGGAATAGTAGTAGTACTGAATTAACAAATACTGAAGGAGCTTCAGTCCCTTTTGAAGATTGGGCTATATCTATCGCTTTTAACCTTGGAGACATTGCTCCTAATGAGGTAAAGAAATTTACCTATTATTATATTCTTGAAGAGGTTGATGAAACTTTTACCCCTTTTATAGTTAATGCTTTTCAGGAAAACCCAACAGTTTGCGATGGTACTGATGGAAAAATTACGTTTTCTGGTTTGGAAGTCGGTGAATCGTATACCATTAGCTACTTTGATGATGGTGTTTTTATTCCTGAAGTAACTTATGTTGCAAATGATGATGGAGAAGTTGCTATAGAAAATCTTGATGAAGGGACATACTCTAACATTAAAATTACGTTTGCTGGTTGCGATACTTTTGTTGATACTGTTTATGAGTTAACAGATCCTGAAGCACCTGATTACACATTTACAAAATCAGATTTAACAGATTGTGGTACTTTAGATGGTGAAATAATACTTCATGGCTTAACTCCTTTTACCAATTATAATGTATCATATACTTACAACGGAACTCCAGTAGGACCATTAAACTTAATGGCTGATATTGATGGAAACATTATACTTTCTGGCATAGATAAAGGAATTTATACCGATTTTGTTTTAGAACAATATGAATGTGTTACTGCAAGTACTGAAGTCATAGAAATTTTAGCTGAGATTCCTGATTTTACGCTAACAAAAGAAGATTTAACAGATTGTGGTACTTTAGATGGCGTAATTACAATAAACAATTTAACACCATCACTTAATTATTTTGTTTCATATACTTACAACGGAATTCCAATTGGTCCTTTGGACATGACAACCAATGCTAGTGGAAACATTATCTTTTCAGGGCTAGATCGAGGAATATATTCAAATTTTATTGTTGAACGAGCTGATTGCATCAAAACAAATTCTGAAGTCATAGAAATTATTGGGCCTCCTATCCCTAATGCTTATGCAATTCCTGATCAATTTTATTGTGATGAAGATTACGATTTTATTACCACTATCGATTTTTCAGATTTAGATGCTTTTATTATTGGCACAGATGATCCTGCAGATTTTGAAATTACTTATCACGCTACTGAATTAGATGTTTCAGATAATATAACAATCTCTAAAACAAATTACGCAACATCTGGCACTGAAACTTATACTATTTATGCAAAAAAAACAGAAACTGTTTTTTCATGCTACGATTATATAGCATTTAATATAACTATTCAATTGCCACCAGCTTTTGAAATAGACGATGTATTACTTTGCTTAAATAGTGATGACACTACTAATTATAACTATGATCTTCCTGTTTTAACCACAGGTTTATCAACAACTACACACAGTTTTGAATGGTATCATGAAGGTAATCTTCTCGTTGGACAAACTTCAAATGAACTCACCGTTAATACTATAGGAAATTATAGTGTTAAAGCCACCATACTCTCAACTGGTTGTCATATTACTAAATCGGCAATTGTGCATCCATCTGGGCCGCCTCAAACACTTGAGGTGAATATCATCTCTGAGCCTTTTTCAGAAAATCATACCGTCGAAATAGTTGCTTCTGGTCATGGTGACTATGTTTATAGCATCGACAAACTTCCTTACCAGACCTCTCCTGTGTTTTCTGGAATTTCAGCTGGTTATCACGAATTTCATATTATAGACCTTAATGGTTGCGGAGTGGTTACTGTTGAAAAAATGGTGATCGACTACATGAAATTCTTTACGCCAAATAATGATGGATATAATGATTTCTGGCAAATTATTGGTGTTAATGAACTAACAAACCCTGCCATACATATTTTTGATAGGCATGGTAAGTTATTAAAACACCTAAGTCCATATTCTCCAGGTTGGGATGGCACTTATAATGGCGCCACAATGCCTTCTACAGATTATTGGTTTACGGTATCTTTCGACGAAGTAGATGGAACCAGACGAGAATTTAAAGCGCATTTTGCATTAAAACATTAATAGATTTTATTTCTTAACTTTCAAACCTATTAGCTTGATAAATGATTAGACTATTCTTATTCATTTTTTTGGGTTTATTTCCGTTTTGTGTCAATGCCCAATTAACTTACAACATACCAAAATCAGTCGGTCTTGATTCTACATATATTCATACGAATGTTGACTCAATAATGCATGATGCCATTGTTCAAAAAGCATTTCCAGGAGCGCAATTATTAGTTGCAAAACAAGGAAAGATCATCTTTCATAAAGCTTACGGGTTTCATACTTATGATAGTATTCAAAAGGTTGAACTGAATGACATGTACGATCTAGCCTCGGTTACAAAAATTACTGGACCTCTTCCTGCATTAATGAAACTTTACGAAGAAGGAAAACTAGACCTTGATGTGCCATTTTCAAACTATTGGAAATCTTGGAAAAATCGTAATGACAAAAAAGATATAACGCTTCGTGAGCTCCTATCCCATCAGGCGGGAATGCAACCTTATATAGTTTTTTTAAATGACGTGCTTAAAAAAGGCAAAACCAAAAATCGTTTTATAAGACATACAAAAAACAAACGCTTTTCGAATAAAATTTACTCAAACCTTTATGTGAAAAATCGTTTTTATAAAAAGGTATTCCGAAAGATCAAACGTTCAAAAGTTAGTAAAGACAAAGTATATAAATACTCAGGATTGGCCTCTTTAATTTATCCAAAATTAATTGAAAACATTACCAGAGAATCTTATCAAAATTATATTCGAAAGCACTTTTTTCAACCTCTTGGTTGTAAAACACTTGGATATCTACCAACAGACAAAACTTTTCCAAATACTATTGTGCCAACTGAGTTAGATTCTATTTTTAGAAACAATTATGTTAAAGGTTATGTACATGATGAAAACGCAGCCCTTTTAGGTGGTGTTTCAGGAAATGCAGGCTTATTTGGCTCAGCTAAAGACCTCGCTATTTATATGCAAATGTTACTGCAAAAAGGAAATTATAATGGTAACCAATATTTCAAACCAGATACTGTAGAGGAGTTTACTAGAATTCAATATCCTGATAATAATAATCGTCGTGGATTAGGTTTTGATAAACCTTTAATTGGAAATGACACCTTAAACATTAAAGAAGCTTATCCTGCCCCTCAAGTAAGTGCTAAAAGTTTTGGGCATTCAGGGTTTACAGGTACTTTTGTTTGGGCAGACCCTGATGAAGAATTGGTTTTTATTTTTCTTTCTAATCGAGTATACCCTAGTAGAACACCTCGAAATATTTACGAATTAAATATTAGGCCCAAATTGCAACGTATATTTTACACAAAAGCTTCCTTTTTAAATAATAAACCTAAAAATGTTCCTAAAGAAGCCTTTTGGAAAGAAAAAAACGGGAATGGCTTTTGGTTCCATGTTGAATGGATTAATAGTCATAAAAATATGACTCGTATTGCTATATACCATAAAGACACAGGTGAGTTAATTGTTAGAAAAAAATTCATAAAAGTTTGTTCATTAGACAATCCTAAATTCATTGAAAATTTAAAAAAAGAAATTGATTTTTATGATGGACAAAATATCCAACTAATTGATAATTGCTTTTTGCAAAAACGGTAGTTTAATAAAAAACTTATATATCTATATCAAAGAAGTTGTCAACTAATATCTTTATTCCTTAAATTAGCATAACAAATAGCTATTCATGAGTTTACTTATATTCTACGGAATAATCTCCATATTTTTTTCCTTTTTATGTTCCATTTTAGAAGCTGTATTGCTAAGCATTACCCCTACTTTTATCAATATAAAAAAGAAAGAAGGCAAAGCTTATGCAACTTCATTGGAAGTCTTAAAACAAGACGTCGATAAACCTCTTATTGCTATATTAACACTTAATACAATTGCCCATACAGTAGGCGCAATTTTAGTTGGTGTACAAGCTAAAGTAGCTTATGCCGAAATGTATGGCTCGCAAACCAAAACTGTCTTTGGAATTCAATATACCGAAGATATTATGGTTGGTGTAGTTTCAACTATTATGACTATTCTTATTCTGGTAGCATCAGAAATCATCCCAAAAACCATTGGCGCCACTTACTGGAAACAGCTTGCAAATTTTACAGCCACTGCACTTAATATTTTAATCTGGCCTTTAAAATGGACAGGACTATTATGGTTGCTTCAGTTAACCACAAAGCTTATTGGTGGTAAAGGGCATCACGGAAGTATTTTAAGTCGTGAAGATTTTCATGCTATGACTCAAATTGCAGAAGATGAAGGTGTTTTTAAAGAATCTGAAAGTAAGGTCATCAAAAACATGCTAGCTTTTAAAGATGTTCGTGCTAAAGATATCATGACACCTAGAACCGTTATGAAAGCAGCCGATGAAACCACTACAGTTGAAACATTTTTTAAAGAAAATCAGACATTACGCTTTTCAAGAATCCCTGTCTTTAAAGATGATATAGACAATATAACAGGCTTAGTATTTAAAGATGAAGTCTATAAAGAAATGGCCAATGACAATAACGAAACAAAACTATCAGAACTTAAACGAAACATATTAGTTACCAATAGAAGTATTCCTATACCTCAGCTTTTAGATCAACTGGTGGAGAATAAAAACCATATGGCTTTGGTAGTTGATGAATATGGTTCTGTAAGTGGTTTGGTTACTATGGAAGACGTTATCGAAACACTTTTAGGTATCGAGATCATGGATGAAAGTGATAATGTTGCAGATCTACAAATGATGGCTAGAAAAAGTTGGGAAGCACGTGCAAAACGCTTAGGTTTAATTGAAGAAAAACCAGATACCAATGAGTGAGTGTTTCATTAATTCACCTCTAGGAATTACTAAAATTGTTGGAGATATAAATGGAATAGCATCCATTACAGTACTTGACCAAGATACTTCTACAACCAATATTATTCCTGAAGAATTACAGGAATGTGTCTATCAGCTCAGAGAATATTTTGAGGGATCGCGAAAACAATTCGATTTAAAATTAAATCCTAAAGGCACCGATTTTCAAAAGAATATCTGGAAACTATTACAAACCATTCCATTTGGGAAAACCTTATCTTATCTCGACCTCTCAAAACAATTTGGTGATGTAAAAGCGATTCGTGCGGTAGCAAGCGCTAATGGTAAAAATCCGCTTTGGATTGTTATACCGTGTCATCGCGTAATTGGAACAGATGGTAGTTTAACTGGATATGCAGGAGGACTTCATAGAAAAAAATGGCTCTTAGAGCATGAAAGCCCTTATAAGCAACAGTCTCTTTTTTAATCATAATCCCCTGGTTTATAAAATATAACACCTTGTTTGTTTTCAATTTATTACATTTATAAGTAATAATGACTTTTACAATGATCTCAAAATTACATCTCGAGAATATTCTCTTTCTTGATATAGAAACCGTACCTGAAGCACATCATTTTTCAGAATTAGATACAACCAAACAAGAACTTTGGGAAGCAAAATCAAAATACCAGCGTAAAGATGATTTTACAGCAGAGGAGTTCTATGAGCGTGCAGGTATTTGGGCAGAATTTGGAAAGATTATTTGTATTTCTGTTGGTTATTTTTCTTTTCAAGGTGATCTAAGAACTTTTAGAACCACATCCTTTTATGGAGACGAAATGCAATTATTAAAAGAGTTTAAAAACCTTTTGATATCACATTTTAGTCAAGCAAAGCATTTACTTTGTGCTCATAATGGTAAAGAATTCGATTTTCCTTATATAGCCCGTCGTATGATCATACATGGTATCACACTACCTTATAAGTTAAATCTGTTCGGGAAAAAACCATGGGAAGTACCACATTTAGACACCTTAGAGCTATGGAAATTTGGTGATTATAAAAATTACACCTCGTTAAAGCTGCTTACAAATGTTCTAGGAATTCCTTCCCCTAAAGACGATATAGATGGTAGTGAAGTTTTTAATGTTTATTATGAGGAGCAAAATATAGATCGTATTATTAATTACTGCGAAAAAGACACCATTGCGGTAGCACAAATATTGTTACGGTTAAGGGGCGATGATTTACTTTCTGATGATGAAATAATTCATATATAAAAAAAGTCCTGATTAAAAAATCAGGACTTTTACTTTGGACCAATTGAATAAATTACTCCTTAATAAAGCGCTTAGTGTACGCTTTAGATTCGGCTGTAAATCGAATTTGATATACAGCAGACTCTAAACCACTAACGTCTACCTTATTATTAACAACCTTACCTTTAGCCACAACCTGTCCTAACATATTGTACACCTCATAAGATACATCTTTAAGCGATGTTACTATGTTAAGATTATTTCCTTTTACAGGGTTTGGATAAAGTTTAATTGAATTCTCTATTGAGCCTCTTGAACTTACTGTAATATCATCTCCTCGAGATGACGAAGTTGAAGTTAAATTAACATTATCTATAGCTATATCTGCTTGCCAAGTGCTTCCTGTTATTCTGTTAAATCGTAACTGAACACTTCCACCTACATATGCAGCTAAATCAATATTAGCAGTTAACCAAGAATTGCCTTTATTTCCAGTTTCACTCCAGATGCTTGTCCAAGATGCACCATCATCTACACTAGCTTCTAATGAAATTGATCCCATATCTGAAGCACCATACATATGATAACTAAAACTAAATGTTGCAGCAGATTGCCCACTTAAATCAAAACAAGGTGAGTTAAGTATTGCTTGCTTGTTAGGGTATCCTGTTCCATTTCCTGAAGCTTCTACAAAAATATAATACGTTCCTTGTGTAGCACTAGAAGGTCCTGTATTATTTGAAGGCGTTCCATTAGCATCTACGGTCCAGTTAATATCATCTGCTGTAGATTGTGTCCAATCACCTAAAGTATTTTCAAAGCCTTCAGAGTAAGGATAGCTAGTAATTCCTCCAGAACAACTGTTAACCACTACGCCACCTTCAAATACACTTACATCATCTATAGCAATGTCTGCTTGCCAAGTCCCTCCAACATTACGGTTGAATCTAAACTGAGCTCCTCCTCCTGTATATGCAGAAATATCTACATTGGCAGTTTGCCATGAGTTGCCTTTATTTCCAGACTGACTCCAAATACTTGTCCATGTAGCACCATCATCATTACTAGCTTCAAGATCTATTGTACCCATATCATTAGATCCATACATGTGATATTTGAAACTGAATGTAGCTTCACTCATTCCACTTAAATCAAAACAAGGCGAATTAAGTATTGCTCGCTTACTTGGGTAGTTAGGGCTGGATGCCTCAACATAGATATAATATGTTCCTTGACTAGCACTTGAAGGGCCTGTATTGTTTGAAGGTGTTCCATTAGCATCTACAGTCCAGTTAATATCATCAGCTGTAGATTGTGTCCAACCACCTAGAGTATTTTCAAACCCTTCATTATATGGGAAGGTAGAAATTCCACCTGAACAACCACTTGTTGGCTCAGATACATTTACAGTTCTCGTTACTTGAGTTGCAGCATTTCCTGCAGCATCATTCACATTATAAGTTACAATATATGTTCCTGCTACAGCAGTATTAACAGCATCTCCGCCTATTACAATATTTGCAGAAATATCACCATCTATATTATCGGTTGCTGTTGCTCCTTGCTCTGTATACGTATCGCCTACAATTAAATTTATTGTAGTAGCTCCAGTTAATGTAATTACAGGTGCCGTTGTATCTGCAGCCACATTAACTGTTCTTGTAACTTCAGTAGCAGCATTTCCAGCTGCATCACTTACATTATAAGTTACAACATAAGTTCCAGCTGCACTTGTATTAACTGTATCTCCTCCAATTACAATATTTGCAGAAATATCACCGTCAACATTATCAGTCGCTGTTGCTCCTTGTTCTGTATATGTATCTCCTACATTTA
Source organism: Flavobacteriaceae bacterium (assembly GCA_030148025.1). GTDB lineage: Bacteria > Bacteroidota > Bacteroidia > Flavobacteriales > Flavobacteriaceae > JASBUG01. The sequence continues at coordinate 140,557 of JASBUG010000008.1, forward strand.
AGTTGATAGTCGACGCACCAACCAATGTAATTACTGGAGCAGTAGTATCTGCTGCTACATTTACTGTTCTTGTCACTTCAGCTGCGGCATTTCCAGCTGCATCACTTACATTATAAGTAACTACATATGTCCCTACCGTATTAGGATTAACTGCATCACCACCCACTACAATATTGGCTGAGATATCGCCATCTATATTATCGGTTGCTGTAGCGCCTTGATCTGTATAAGCGTCTCCAACTGTTAAATTTACTGTTGAAGGTCCAATTAATGTAATTACTGGGATTGTAACATCTGGAGTTACGTTAACTGTTCTAGTGACTTCCGTAGCAGCATTTCCTGCAGCATCACTTACATTATAAGTTATCACATAGGTTCCTACTGTATTCGTGTCAACGGTATCACCACCTACAATAATATTTGCAGAAATATCACCATCTACATCATCAGTAGCAGTAGCTCCTTGCTCTGTATAAGTACTTCCTAATTCTAAATTAACAGGTGTTGCTCCATTTAATGTAATTACTGGAGCTGTTGTATCTGGTGTTGCACTTGCAATAATTACTGTATAATCTTCAACTTCACCATAAGTAAATGACTCACACGATGTTGGAACACCATTATACTTCATAGACACACGCATTCTTGTTGAACTTTCAATAGCTCCTGAAGGAATCGTAAAACTACCACTCACTGGCGTTGTTTTTGTTGGTGATTGCGTCCAAACTTGTTCTCCTGCATCATTAAAATCACCATCTCTGTTATAATCTATCCATACTGAATATGCTTCATTATATACTGTTCCCGTCCAAGTAGGAGTTACTGTAATTGTATACTGCTCTCCTTTCGTTAAGGTTGTTGAAATATTTGTAAAGTCACTATAAAACTGTGCTCCTGAGCTATTGTTTATTGTGTTTAACTGAACATTACTAATGTATTCATCATTAACATTTGTACTTGCAGAATCACAATAGTTTAATTGAACATCAGTTGTTGTAAAATTAATTGTTGCACTATAAGCAGATGTTGCATTATCTGGGCATTTACTTCTTACTCTTGCTTCATATTGTGTTGTAGGATTTAATCCTGATAAAGCATGTGATACGCCAGTAACTGAAACTGTTGTCCAAGACCCAGCTCCAACTTGTCTGTAATCAAGGTCATAAGAAGCTCCTGGAACTGCATCCCAGCTTAATGTTGCTGAATTAGTTGCTACATTTGAAGCGGCTAAACTTGCTGGTGTTGTCGCATTACATACAACAGCTCCTTCAATCGAAAAGTTAGCATTAGAGATGTCAAAGAAAATATTGTTACTACCTCTAACCATTATTCTGTTTTGGGTTCCAACATTGTTTGGCACAGTTATATCATGCGATCCATCATTAGGAACACCGCTTGCTAAAGCAATGGTATAAGTATCTCCGCCATCGGTTGATAAATAGATATCGACATTAGCAGCATTAATTCCATTTCCAGTTGTTCCAGCAACATCCCAAGTTACTGTTTGAGTTGTTCCTGCATTCCATGTAACATTTGTATTCGGTGAATTCACCACAAATGGTCCAGCAGTTCCATTAACTGTAATAGCCATATCATCACTATTATTAGCGCCTCCACCAGCAGCATTATCTCTAACTGTTAATCTAAAATTTAAAGTTCTCCCTACATTAGGCACAGCTTCCCATTTCCAAGACGTAGCTCCTGCTTTAATAGTTTCTAGTCTTGGAAAATATCTCTTCGTATCTGTTGTTGGATTGTATGACCTAAACAAAGGTCCAGTTGTAGCATTTACACTAGGTGTAGATGTAGATGAATTATTCTCATCCATTTGTTCCCATGTATATGTTAATACATTACCTGAATCAGCATCAGTACCAGATCCGTCTAATACAAAGGCTGTTCCTTTAGGAATGGTATAATTCGCTCCTGCATTTGCTGTGGGCACTGCATTTCCTGTAGGTGTATTTGTTTGACAGCTTGTACTTTTAATATAATCTGTTACCTGCTCAATAGAAGCGGCATGAAAATATGGGTCACTGTTTTGTTGTACATCTGTATTTGATCCTGTAATACCAGCATATCCCATAATAGTAGATCCACTACCTGGTTCGAACTGTACATTCGTTCCTTCATTACCTCCATGCGTCCAAGTATGGTTTGCTCCAAACTGATGCCCTAACTCGTGTGCTACATAATCTACATCAAATGGGTCTCCTTCAGGAGTAGTATGTGATGTCCATCCACGTCCTTTTTGGTTATCTACACAAACGCACCCTATACATCCTGCATTACCATTGTTCTGAAGGTTGGCAAATAAGTGTCCTACATCATAATTGGCTTCCCCGATGACAGAAGTTAAAGTAGATTGAAGCTGACTTCCATAATTGCTTGTTGTGCTTCCATAAGGATCGCTTCCAGAATTGGTATAAATAACATCATCTGTATTTGCAATTAATACTAGAGTTACGTTAAAATCAGTTTCGTAAATACCATTAACTCGGGTCATAGTTGTATTCATCGCTGCTAATGCCTGAGCTTTAGTTCCACCATGGTAATTGGTATATTCACCCGTTGCTGAAACAGCTAATCTATAAGTACGAAGTATTCCATCGTCTGCATTTCTTAAAGTACTACTCCCTCCAGAAATGGCTTTTTTAGTTTTACTAGTTACTTCACACTCAAAATCACTAAAATCTGCTGTTCTATCTCTCCTTTTGTAAACCGTATATTGAGATAAATCATCTGTAATTGGCTCAATAAACGCTGCCTCACTATTGGCAGATAGACGCATACTTTGTAAACCTAATGGAGATACACTAAATCTAATTCTGGCCGAAGGATCTTCTACACCTTGACCTGCATACGATTTGATTCCAGGATACTTTGCGCTTAATTCAGGATGCATTACTGGTGCTTCCATAATACGGTAATGTTCTAAAGAGCCATCGTGACTAGGAAATGCAATAATTAAATTTGATTGTCCAGAGAATGACCCTCTAAGAGGCGCATTTTTTAAGGCCTTTTTCATAGCTTTCATATCCAACCCATAAGTCTGAGTTGTTGGTAAGCTTTGCTTAGATGATTTAATACTAGACTTGCTTACTGGTATGGCTTTTTGCCAAAAAGATTTGTTTTGAGACAAAACAAGAGTGGTACTCATACACAGTATGAGTAGTAGTAGTGTTTTTTTCATATGTAATAGTTATTTAATGAGAGGGTTATTAAAAATCCGATTGAATTTAGTAAAATTTTAACAATCTAAAGGCTACAAATAATAACTTTTCGACGAAAAAAATGAACAATACGGGAATCCCGTAATTTGAATGAAGAATTTTTTTACTTTACTCTTTCATTTAAGTAAATTCTAAATCCTCTATTTATTTTTTTACTTTTAAGCATGTCAAAAAAAGCAATTCTTTCTATAAAAGATTTATCTATTTCTTTTAAAAACAATTCGATCAAAAACAGAATTATAAAAGGTATTTCTTATGATTTAAAAGAGAATGAAATTTTAGGCATTGTAGGTGAGTCTGGAAGTGGTAAATCAGTTTCTTCTTTAGCCATTACAGGTTTGTTGCCAAAAGGTAACAGTTCAATTGATTCTGGCAAGATTATTTTTCAAAATAATGACTTAACAACTTTTAGTTCTAAAGAGTTTCAAAGCATTAGAGGAAAAGAAATTGCCATGATATTTCAAGAACCCATGAGCTCATTAAACCCATCTATGACTTGTGGAAATCAAGTAGCAGAGATTCTTACGCAACACACCAACCTAAACCAAAACGACAAGAAAAATAAAGTGTTAGAGTTATTTAGCAATGTCAAACTCCCTGACCCTGATTCGGTGTTTAATAAATATCCTCATGAAATTTCGGGTGGACAAAAACAGCGAGTTATGATAGCCATGGCCATTGCATGTAACCCAAAAGTATTAATAGCAGATGAGCCAACAACTGCACTTGACGTTACGGTACAAAAAGATATCATTTCCCTTTTAAAAGCACTACAGAAACGTCATGGTATGAGTATTATTTTTATATCACACGACTTGTCTTTAGTTTCTGAAATTGCAGATCGTGTTTTGGTGATGTATAAAGGAGCTATAGTAGAACATGGTGATGCGTACAAAATTTTCAAAACACCAGAACATCAATATACACGAGCCTTAATAAACTCAAAGCCATCTTTAAACATACGATTAAAACAGCTTCCAACCATTCAAAACTTCATTGAAGAATCGATCTCGTATGAAGAAGTGTCAAAAGAAGAACGACAAAAAAATCATTCCAGAATTTACTCAAAACCACCGTTACTTGAAGTAAAGAATCTATATAAAGAATATATCTCTAAAGCAGGATTTTTTAAAAAGAATCAAGTGTTTAAAGCGGTTGATAATGTAAGTTTCAAACTTTATGAAGGTGAAACTTTAGGCTTAGTAGGAGAATCTGGATGTGGAAAATCGACATTAGGAAACGCTATTTTACAGCTTAATAAAGCTACTTCCGGATCTATATTCTATAAAGGAGCGGACATTACTAATTTATCATCACAAGATCTGCGTATTTTAAGAAAAGACATTCAAATTATATTTCAGGATCCTTTTTCTTCTCTAAACCCTAGAATACCTGTGGGCAAAGCAATTGTAGAGCCTATGAAGGTTCATAAATTGTACAATTCTGATAAGGAACGAAAACAAAAGGCTATTGACATTTTAGAACGTGTAGGTTTAAGTAAAGAGTATTTTAATCGCTATCCACATGAATTCTCAGGTGGTCAGCGTCAACGTATAGGTATCGCTAGAACTATTGCCTTACAACCTAAATTGATTGTTTGTGATGAGTCTGTCTCTGCACTTGATATTTCAGTACAAGCACAGGTTTTAAATTTACTGAACGAACTTAAAGACAACTTTGGGTTTACCTATATTTTTATTTCACACGATCTGGCTGTAGTTAAGTATATGAGTGATCAATTATTGGTAATGAATAAAGGGAAAATAGAAGAAATTGGAGATGCCGATGACATTTATCGAGCACCAAAAACAGCCTATACAAAAACCTTAATTGAAGCTATCCCAAAAGGATTATAGCATAAACAGTTTTTTTATTAAACGCAAAAGACTCCTGAGGAGTCTTTTTGTGTTTTGAATGTGTGCTATAATTTTGTTAAATCTATAAGTAGGTTCAGGTAGATTTGGTGCAACATTCATAAGTTAAATTCATGATAGATTTGGAAATCTATTCTAAATGTTTGGTTTGATTTGGTGATGCTAATATGAAACATTTTTTTGGTTAAATCAGTTTAAAAGCATAAAAAATCGATGAAATGCATTAAATTTTAACATTTCATCGATTTTTCTCTATTTCCGTGTTACCTTTCCTTAAATAAATAAGAAACTAAATTACCATTTCAGGAATCTCTCCTTCAACAACTAAAGCACCTTCTGTAGCATTTTCTATGTCTTCTACCGATACTCCTGGTGCGCGTTCTAATAATTTAAATCCGTCATCAGTTACTTCCAGTACAGCCAAATTGGTAACTATCTTTTTTACACAACCTACTCCAGTTAATGGTAAAGAACATTTTTTAAGTAATTTAGACTCGCCTCTTTTATTGGTATGCATCATTGCTACTATAATATTTTCGGCACTTGCTACAAGATCCATGGCACCTCCCATACCTTTTACCATTTTACCAGGTATTTTCCAGTTAGCGATATCTCCATTTTCTGCTACTTCCATAGCTCCTAATATAGTTAGATGCACATGTTGCCCTCTTATCATTGAAAAACTCATAGCAGAGTCGAAGAAGCTCGCTCCTGGCAATGTGGTTATCGTTTGTTTTCCAGCATTTATAATATCGGCATCTTCTTCGCCTTCAAAAGGAAAAGGTCCCATACCTAAAACACCATTCTCGCTTTGAAATTCAACTTCAATATCGTCTCTCACAAAATTGGCAACCAAAGTAGGAATACCAATGCCTAAATTTACATAGTAACCGTCCTGCACTTCTTTTGCAATACGTTTAGCAATTCCGTTTTTATCTAATGCCATGTTATTGTTTTTGTCTTACTGTTCGTTGTTCAATTCTTTTCTCGTAGATCTCACCTTTAAATATACGTTGCACAAAAATTCCTGGAATATGTATCTGATTTGGATCTAAGGTACCTACTGGGACTAACTCTTCCACCTCAGCAACGGTAATTTTTGCTGCGCCACACATATTAGGATTAAAGTTTCTGGCAGTTCCTTTAAAAACAAGGTTCCCAGCTTCATCACCTTTCCACGCTTTTACAAATGCAAAATCTGCTTTAAAGGCATGTTCTAAAACATACATTTTACCATCAAATTCACGGGTTTCTTTTCCTTCAGCAACTTCAGTCCCATAACCTGCAGGAGTATACACAGCAGGGAAACCTGCTTGAGCTGCGCGACAACGTTCTGCCAATGTGCCTTGAGGAATGAGTTCTACATCTAATTCGCCACTTAACATCTGACGTTCAAACTCATCATTTTCCCCTACATAAGAAGAGATCATTTTTTTTATTTGATGATTCTGGAGTAATAAGCCTAATCCAAAATCATCAACTCCTGCATTATTAGAAATACAGGTAACACCTTTTACACCAATTTTCACCAACTCTGAAATGCAGTTTTCAGGTATACCACAAAGCCCAAAGCCTCCAAGCATTAAGGTCATATTATCAGAAACACCTTGTACAGCAACAGCGGCATTTTCAACCTTTTTATTTATCATTTTTATTTTGATTTAATGATTGAAATTTACAAAATAAAAAAGCCATTCTAAAGAGAATGGCTGCTGTTTTTAAAAATCTATTTCGGGGTCATCGTCTTGTTTACCTTTGCCCAGTACTTTGAGACTATCACGATGTTTTTCACAATCTAAAACAATAGATAACTCGCTAGGTTTTTCAAAAGGTTCTTTAGACACGTTTAACGCTTCGTCGTTATAACAACTTTTCATATATAAAGCCCATATTGGCAGAGCCATTGACGCTCCCTGACCATAAGTAATTGTTTTAAAATGTGCTGCTCTATCTTCTGCACCTACCCAAACACCTGTTACCAGATTAGGTACCATCCCCATAAACCAACCATCACTATGGTTTTGTGTAGTTCCCGTTTTTCCAGCAATAGGATTATCAAACTCATAAGGATACCCAGTAATTATTTCTTTATATACGGCTTGATCTCCTGCTGTATTATGCCTTAATCGCATTCCTGAACCACTTTTAGTCACTCCTTCTAATAAATTTACAGTAACATAAGCTGCTTCTTCGCTTAACACATCTCTGGTTTCAGGTGAGAACTGAAATAAAACCGTACCATTTTTATCTTCGATTCTAGTTAACATTACTGGCTTAGTATACACTCCTTTATTGGCAAAAGTAGAATAGGCTGCTACCATTTCGTACACACTTAAATCTGGTGTTCCTAAAGCAATAGACGGTACAGGTAAAATATCTTGTTCTACACCCAAGCTTTTAGCTAAATCTACCACAGGTTGTGGTCCAATTTCGTTTATTAATCTCGCTGTAATAGTGTTTACAGAATTTGCCAAAGCATCTTTTAATGTTCTTGTGCCTCCGTATTTTCCACTAGAATTTTTAGGCGTCCATGGTTCTGGATTTCCATACTTATTGGCTTCAATAGTAATTTGTATATCTGGTAAAGTATCGCATGGAGACAAATGCAATTGATCTATCGCTGCTGCATATACAAACGGTTTGAAAGTAGACCCTATTTGGCGCTTTCCTTGCTTAACCATATCATACTTAAAGTGGCGATAGTTCATCCCACCAACCCAAGCTTTAACATGACCTGTTTGCGGTTCCATAGACATCATTCCTGTACGAAGAAAGTGCTTATAATAACGCATAGAATCCATTGGTGTCATCACCGTATCAATCTCTGCATATTCTCCATCTTTCCATGAAAAGATCGACATTTTAACAGGTTTGGTAAATGATTCTCTTATTTCTTCTTCAGACTTTTTAAGATCGTATTTCATATGTCGCCAACGCTCAGATTGCCTAACCGAGTTGCGCATTAAAGTATCTATAGCGCCATAGGTTAAATCTAAAAATGGTGCTGTTGGATTACGTCTCTTTGTGTTTTGGTGAAAAAATTCAGCTTGTAATTTAGGCATGTGTTGCTTTACAGCTTCTTCTGCATGTTTTTGCATACGAGAATCGATGGTTGTATAAAATTTTAAACCATCTTTATAGATGCTATATTTTGATCCGTCTGGTTTTCTATTATTAGGATCGTTTACCCATTTCTTTAATTCTTCCTGCAAATACGCTCTAAAATAAGTGGCTGTTCCATCATTATGCGACTGTGGCGTGTATTTTAGATCTAAATCTGTTTTCTGAAGTGAATCTTTAACAGCTTCAGTAATGTAGCCATACTTATGCATTTGTGCCAACACAACATTTCTTCTGTTTTTAGTACCTACAGGGTTTCTATGTGGTCGTGGGTTGTAAAGTGATGAGTTCTTGAACATTCCAACCAACATTGCCGCTTCCTTTATCTCTAAATCCTTTGGTTCTTTATCAAAATAGATTCTTGATGCCGAACGAATACCATCTCCAAAGTTTCCAAAATCATAAATATTAAAATATTGAGCTATTATTTCTTCTTTGGTGTATTGACGTTCTAAACGCGTAGCAATTACCCATTCTTTAAACTTTTGGGTAATCCTTTCTAATGTATTTTGAGAATGTTCACCAACAAATAATTGTCTTGCCAACTGCTGCGAAATGGTACTAGCCCCTCCTCTTTTACCTAAAAATGCAAAAGCCCTTAAAGTACCGCGAGCATCAATTCCTGCATGTTCATGGTACCTCGCATCTTCTGTGGCTATTAAAGCGTCTACTAAATGTTTAGGCAGCTCGTCGTATTCAACAGGAGTTCTATTGTCACTTAAGTAAAACTTCCCCAGGGTAACACCATCAGACGAAATAATTTCTCCTGCTAAATTAGTGCTTGGGTTTTCTAATTGTGTATGATCGGGCATCTCTCCAAACACACCCCAAGCAGCCAATTGAAATACTAAGAAAAAAGCAACAACTCCAGCGCCAAACAACATCCAAAACCAACGAATGTATTTTGAAAAATTTACTGTTTTATCTGCTTTCTTTTTAGTTGCCATATTAATTATTGTCTGTTATTTTTTCAATTCTAAATCCAATATCTGTAACCCCTTCAAGGTTTTCAACACCATTTACTTCACCGTTTTTTCGCATAGCATGTTGAATATTTACCTTATAATCTCCTGCTTCTGCAAAAACCACACTTTCTTTATACCACAATTTATTTTCTTTTACATCAGAAAATCCTGTTCCTAGAAACTCACCACTAGGTTTGGTCATAGCATATTCTAAAGTGTCTTTTACGCTTTTCCCGTTTGGAAAATTCATTTCAACTATTAAAAATAGATTACTGTACCTATACTCACTTGTGTTTCTAAGGTTCACAAATAAATTATATGGTTTTACTGAATCTGGAGGAGTAACAGTAAACTCAATTACAGAGTCTTTATGCCATTGGTTAGGTACAGATCGATACTCATCAAAAATGCGATTAGAATCGCAGGAAGTAAAGCTTATTACAAGGATTACTAAAAACCAACCTAGTTTATTTTGCATTCTTTTGAGGCTTTCTTTTATTTCTGTTCCTATTATTTCTACGTTTCTTTTTGCGTTTTGGATTATCGAAACGTGTTAAACTATCTTGACCTACAACGTTTTCAAAATCTGTTTTAGTGTCTTCAATAAGTTCATCGGCGTATTCTTCAAGGCTAGCAACCTTTTTCTTTTTTGAGTTAAGCTGGATTATCTCATTAGCTTGATCGGTTGTTAACTTATGCCAGTGCATCCATTCGCCTTCATAAGCATACCACATATAACCTTTAAAAATGTCTGTTTTTTGGCAGACAGCTGTTCCTTTTGCTGTTTGGAGTTTTATGTCGGTTTTAGGAAATTCTTTTAACGCATCTAAATAAGTATCTAACTCGTAATTTAAACAACATTTTAGTTTCCCGCATTGACCAGCTAGTTTTTGAGGGTTTAAAGATAATTGTTGGTATCGTGCTGCAGAGGTGCTTACCGATCTAAAATCGGTTAACCAAGTAGAACAACACAATTCACGTCCGCATGAGCCAACACCACCAAGTCTAGCAGCTTCCTGACGAAATCCTACTTGTTTCATTTCAATTCTGGTACGAAACTCTTTTGCAAAAACTTTAATTAGTTCTCTAAAGTCTACACGTTCTTCGGCTGTATAATAAAACGTTGCTTTACTTGCATCTCCCTGATATTCAATATCAGATATTTTCATTTGAAGTTTAAGGTCAATAGCAAATTGACGTGCCTTTACCTTCATAGCTTCTTCTTTATCACGAGCTCCAGACCAAATATCAATATCTCTTTGAGATGCTTTTCTGTAAATTTTAAAAATCTCTTCTGGATTATCGTCAATTTTTTTGCGCTTCATTTGAACTCTAACAAGTTCTCCAGCTAAGGTTACCATACCTATATCATGACCTGCTTGTGCTTGAGTGGCCACAATATCTCCGATGCTTAATGATAAATTCTCAGTGTTTTTATAGTAGTTCTTTCGTCCGTTCTTAAACCGAACTTCTACCCAATCAAAGGGTTTTTCTCCATTTGGGAGCGACATGTTAGACAGCCAATCGAATACCGTTAGCTTATTACAGCTATCGGTTCCGCAAGTACCATTATTCTTGCAGCCTTTTGGTTGACCATCTTTACCAGTTGAGCAACTGTTACAAGCCATATGTTGTTATATATTGAATTCGTTAATAATTAGATTATTACGAATAGACGTTCATAAATAGTTTTAAAAGGTAAAGATAAGATTATTATACAGACTTTGAAACCGGTGCCTCAATTAGGTGTTTTTAACGCTAATTATATTAACCGGACACGCTTTTGCTGCTTTTTCGCAGTCGTCTAAAATCAAATAATTATTAGACTTCAGTGTGTGAAATCCTTTTTTGTTTTTTGAATGTAGCAATACAGATTTCCCATCTTTTTTAGACATTCTAAACTGCTCTGGAGCAAGTTCCACACAATAATTACAGCCAATGCATTTATCACGTTGCAGTGTAATAACTACCATTAGGCTTCTACTTTGTTTTCAACAATCTTGTATAATTTATCGGAAGGACGAATTCTAAAATCTAAAGGTATGGTTACAGAGTCTCCTTTAGAACCTTTATTAAGTTTCTCATCGTTTACCAACATATCTGTAACCTCAACTTCTTGTGCACCTGTAGTTGGACCTGTAATTAAAATAGTATCACCAATAGAAATATCGAAAGCTTCAATTTTAAACTCTCCAATCTTTGCTTTCGGGAAAAAGTGCATGCCTTTTCCAATATAAACTTTCTTTTGTGTAGCATGAGATCCTGAGCCTTTACTCCATTCGCCTAATTTTTGACCTAAATAATACCCATTCCAAAAACCACGATTGTAAACTTTCTCTAACTCTTGCATCCAAGAAATAACCTCTTCTTTACTGTAAGTACCATTTGCAACACTATCTATAGCTTCTCTATAGCATTTAATTACTTTAGCAACATATTCAGGGGCTCTTCCTCGTCCTTCAATTTTTAAGACTTTAATTCCAGCGTCAGCTACCTGGTCTAGAAAATCAATAGTACACAAATCTTTTGGAGACATGATATACTCATTATCAAGCTCCATTTCAAATCCAGTTTCCTGATCGATTACTGTATATTTCTTTCTACAATTTTGCTTGCATGCTCCTCTATTTGCAGATGAGTTATGCGAATGTAAACTCATATAACATTTCCCAGATACTGCCATGCATAATGCGCCATGCCCAAATATTTCTATCTCAACTAAATTACCAGATGGTCCTTTAATTTGATCTTTTTCTATCTGTTCGGTAATTTTTTTTACTTGACGTAAACTAAGTTCTCTACTCAATACCATGGTATCAGCAAACATGGCATAGAATTTCACTGTTTCAATATTTGTAATATTGATCTGTGTAGAAATATGAACTTCCATTCCTGCCTCTCTAGCTGCTGCAATAACTGCTTGATCCATAGCAATAACTGCAGTAATATCGGCCTCTTTAGCCTTTTTTATTAAGGTTTTAACAATAGACAGATCGTGATCGTAAATTATTGTATTTAATGTAAGATAGGTACGAACATTCTTAGCTTTGCATCGGTTTGAGATTTCCATTAGATCGTCTAATGTAAAATTGATAGATGCTCTAGCTCTCATGTTCAACTGTTCAACACCAAAATATACAGAATCAGCACCGTTATCAAGTGCTGCTTGTAGTGATTCAAAATTTCCGGCCGGAGCCATTAACTCTATATGCTGCATAATTTTACCTTTACTCAAAAGAAATTACCTGACTTTTTTTAACTTTTGATTTTGCAAAGGTACTGCTTTTAGCGAGAATGCTAATATTAGTGTATAAAAAAACACTTTGATGAATTTCAAAGTGTTCTTAATCGATCAAGTTTTTAAATTTCATAGCAAAACTTCCCAATTCTTTAACTTATAGATGTAAAAAAGGTAAAAAGGTTGCGTGATAAAATTGTAGTATCTATAAAGTTGTTTTATTTTAGCATAATACAGAAACGATGAATTAAAATCTATTAAAATGAGTAGTGAGAAAGAAGCCAAATTAAAAGCATTAAAGCTTACCTTAGATAAATTAGACAAAGCTTATGGTAAAGGTACCGTAATGAAAATGAGTGATGCCGCAGTTGAAGACATTGATGCTATTTCATCTGGTTCATTAGGATTGGATATTGCTTTAGGAGTTGGAGGATATCCAAGAGGAAGAGTTATAGAAATTTATGGCCCAGAATCTTCTGGAAAAACCACTTTAACCTTGCATGCCATTGCCGAGGCGCAAAAAGCAGGAGGTATTGCAGCTTTTATTGATGCCGAACATGCTTTTGATCGTTTTTATGCTGAAAAACTTGGCGTTGATATTGACAATTTAATTATTTCACAACCGGATCACGGAGAGCAGGCATTAGAAATCGCTGATAACTTAGTACGTTCAGGAGCTATTGATATCATTGTAGTAGACTCTGTTGCAGCTTTGACACCAAAAAGTGAAATTGAAGGTGAAATGGGAGATTCTAAAATGGGATTACATGCAAGATTAATGTCTCAAGCACTTAGAAAACTTACCTCATCTATAAGTAAAACCAACTGTACAATGATATTTATTAACCAATTACGTGAAAAAATTGGTGTGATGTTTGGGAACCCAGAAACAACTACTGGTGGAAATGCCTTAAAATTCTATGCTTCGGTTAGATTAGATATTCGTCGTTCTACTCAAATAAAAAGCAGCAATGGTGATGTTTTAGGTAATAAAACACGCGTTAAAGTTGTAAAAAATAAAGTAGCTCCTCCATTTAGAATGGCCGAATTTGATATTATGTATGGTGAAGGAATCTCTAAAGTTGGTGAGGTATTAGATATTGCTGTAGATAACGAAGTTGTTAAGAAAAGTGGCTCTTGGTTTAGCTATCAGGATACTAAATTAGGACAAGGGCGAGACGCAGTAAAAACAATGATTAAAGATAATCCAGAGCTCATGGATGAGCTGGAAGATAAAATTAAAGCTATCATTGCAGAAAACGATTAAAATTAAAATCCCGATAGTATCGGGATTTTTTATGCACTATACGCAACCTTTTTACCTTTTTTACATCTACATTATACCGTAGTTTGTGTCAAAAATTATTAGTATGAAAAAACTATTTATTTTAGGAACTATCATCGCTACCTTTTTTGCTTGTAGCGTGGAAGAGTCGCCGAAAGATGAATTTCATCTAGAAATTCTTCCAATAGAGAGTGTTACGCTGCCTACTGAAGTACAATATGGGGAAACTTATACCGTAAATTATAGCTACTATAAGCCTTCTTCTTGTTATATTTTTAATGATTTGTATTATCTTACTGAAGCTGATTTTATAACTGTTGCTGTTATAAATAAAGTTATAAAAGAAACAAACGGAGTTATTTGCGAATCATCAAATGAGCTTATTGAGCGCTCTTTTGATTTTCATTGCGACTCCAAATCTGGAACTTACACATTTAAGTTTTGGCAAGGTGAAGATGAAACAGGTTTAGATAAATACTTGGTTTATGAAGTACCAATTATAAATTAATTTTTAATAAATACTATAAACATTTGAGTTTAGATCAACTCATACAAAAATGTAAAAAAAATGATACTAACGCGCAAAGTGAACTATACAAGCTCTTTTCGGGTAAGTTATTTGCACTTTGCTTAAAGTATTCTAGAAACTATGCAGAAGCTGAAGATAATCTGCAAGATGCCTTTGTGACCATTTTTCACAAAATATCACAATACAAAGGAAAAGGTTCTCTAGAAGGCTGGTTAAAAAGAATAGCTATAAACACAGCTTTGCAACGTTATCGTGGCAAGGGGGTTTTTGACATCGTTAAAGAAGATCAAATTGAGGATGTCACAGTTGAAATAGAAAATAATGATGTTATTGATATTGACTTTTTGTTAGCTTCAATACAAGAGTTGCCAGATAGATATCGTTTAGTGTTCAACCTTTATGCTTTAGATGGATACTCGCATAAAGAAATTGGCGAAATGCTAAACATAACAACAGGCACTACAAAATCTAATCTTGCTAGAGCAAGAATGATTTTAAAAGGAAAAATAGAAAACTATAAAGCGAGCCTAAATTCGCAATCGTTATGATACGTAATAAAAAACATATTGACCGAGTATTCCAGGAAAAACTCAAAGATTTGGAGGTCACTCCTAATGTGACTGTCTGGAATAATATTGCAACCAAAATTGAACCAAACGTTTCTAAACGTAGGGCCATTCCGTTATGGGTTAAGTTATCGAGCATTGCAGCTGGAATCATTTTACTAATTGCATTAAAAGATATTGTCTTTTCAAGTGATACTACTCCAATAACGCCAAATAACACTGTTGTAGATTCAAATACTAAAGACGATCAAAAGCTTATTAAAGAGGATTTAAATAATACTTTACAAGTTGATTCTTCAAAAGTTGATCCTTTAGTAAAAGACAACACAAGCACTCAAAACTCTATTAATTCTAATAACAGCCTATCGAATAAGGTAAAATCTAAAACAAATACGTTAACAAAAGACAAGTCTGAAATTAATAATGTGGTTGTTGCTAATAATAGCAAGCCTGTTGACACCAAACAAATAAATAAACAAACAGAGAGCAACAAAGAAACTATTGAAACTTTTATCGCAGAAACAAATACCACATCTGTAAATAAAGAAAAAATATCCAATACTGAAGTACAGACAAACGTAATTAAAGATGAGCTTCAAGAAATTAATAAAGCCCAAAATAGTATTGCTGATGTTACAAATACTGAAACCAATGAGCTTGAAAACAATTTGCAGAGTGTAAAAGATGGTGATGTATCCTTAGAGAATGCTTTAACTGCAAGCTTAGAAGAAGACAATGAAATAAAAGAAGACCCTAAAGAAAACATTGATCGTTGGAGTATTGCCTCAAACGTGGCGCCAGTTTACTTTAACACTTTAGGATCTGGATCATCTATTCATAGCCAGTTTAATAACAACACTAAATCTGGAGAGGTGAATATGAGTTACGGAATTTCTGCAAGCTATGCAGTAAGTGATAGGTTTAAAATAAGAACAGGAATAAACCAAGTAAAATTAGGCTATAGCACTAACGATATAGTTGTGTATAATAATGTACAGGTAAACACAGATAACCCTTTACTTAGAAATATAAAACTAAATGAAGAAGCAGAAGGCTTATCGTTTATTAGTATAAGTGAATTTAATTTTGCTCAAGTACCTGGTGTGTTAACAAGTCAATTAGATGCTACCATTGATCAAAAATTTGGATTCCTTGAAATCCCTTTAGAGCTACAATACGATGTTCTTGATAACAAACTAGGAATTAGCCTAATAGGCGGTGTTAGTGCCTTATTTTTAAATAACAATGAAGTATACTCTGTACAAAATGGTAAAAATACTTTATTAGGAAAGGCAACAAATATTAATAAAATGAGTTATAGTGCTAACCTAGGATTAGGTTTAAACTATAAAATATCAAACAAGTTTAATTTAAACCTTGAACCTATATTTAAGTATCAAATGAATACTTTTAACAACACCTCTGGTAATTTTAAACCATACTTTATTGGTGTTTATACTGGTTTAGGTTTTAAATTTTAAGTTTTTTAGTTGGTTAGGTTGGTTATTGTACTTCTTCGTTAGGAATGCAATAATTACAAAAGCTGCTCTAAGTTAGAGCGGCTTTTTTTATGATGATTCTTTCTCTAATTCAGATAAGATAATCGCACGTGATTGTCTATTTATATCTTTGGTGTTTTCAATAGCTAATCCTGCTGTTTCTATAAAATTATGCTGTTTAACACGCATCAAACCAGGACCTCCACTAAAAAAGGTATAGGAAAACAATCGTTTATTATCTAAAAATGTTAAAGGTACAATAGGTATTTGATGATTAATTGCTAGCCTGAACGCACCATCCTTAAATTCATCAAGCATTACAAATTCTTCAGGCACACCTCCTTCAGGAAAAATGCATATACTTAATCCTGATTTTAGTCGTTTTTGAGCTCGTAAAAACACAGCTTGTCTGCTTTTAGCACTACTTCTATCTACCAAAATACAGGTTTTCTTATAGAAAAACCCAAATAAAGGAATCTTCGCTAGTTCCTTTTTCCCTACAAATACAAACGGGTTATGTTTTACCGTCACCAACATTAACATAATGTCTGTCATAGAAGTATGGTTGGCTATAAACATATAGCTTTTTCCTTTTTCTAATTCCTGATATCTTGTAATTTTCCATCCAAAACCCATTCCTATTAAAATAAACTTAGCCCATATTCTTGCTAGTTTAAAAAAGAATGGATACCACTTTTCTTTAGAAATGGATACAATTAAAATTGGAAACAGCACAATTATTGGTAGCGTTACCAGCACATAGAACCAAATGCGGTATAAAATCCAAAGTGGATATCTAAGAAGTTTCATTGATGTCAAATCTAATTAAATTAATTGAGCTATTCTATCAAAAAAATTACCTTTGTGGCTTATGTTTAACTAATGATCTGATTTCCGCTAAAGCGGCGTATTACTATGGCGAGAATTTTAACTGGCGTACAAAGTACAGGAACACCACACTTAGGTAATTTATTGGGTGCAATAATTCCTGCAATCAAAATGAGTGCAGATGTAAACAACGAGTCGTTTTTGTTTATTGCAGACATGCATTCATTAACTCAAATTAAAGATGCTGAAACCTTACGTGAGAATACTTATTCTACCGCTGCTACTTGGTTAGCTTGCGGATTAGATATCGAAAAAACAGTGTTCTATCGTCAAAGCGATGTGCCTCAAGTAACCGAGCTATCGTGGTATTTAAGTTGTTTCTTCCCATATCAACGTTTAACATTGGCCCATAGTTTTAAGGATAAGGCAGACAGACTTGAAGATGTAAATTCTGGTTTATTTACCTATCCAATGCTTATGGCTGCCGACATATTATTGTATGATGCTAATATAGTACCTGTAGGGAAAGATCAACAACAACATTTAGAATTCACTCGTGATGTCGCTTCCCGTTTCCATGCAAAAATGGGAGACACCTTTGTAATTCCTGAAATTAAATTACAGGAAGAAACCATGTATGTGCCTGGTACTGATGGCAGTAAAATGAGTAAAAGTAAAAATAACATCATTAATATATTCTTACCAGACAAACAGCTACGCAAGCAGATCATGAAAATTCAAACCGATAGCACACCGCTTGAAGAACCAAAAGATTGGAGTACTTGTAATTGTTTTTCGTTATATGAATTAGTAGCTAACGAAGATCAAGTAGCGGAAATGAAGGTGAACTACGAAAAAGGAGGTTATGGTTATGGACATGCTAAACAAGCATTATACGAGCTTATTTTAGAAAAATTTGGCACTGTTAGAGAACGTTATAATTACTTTATGAATAACAAGGAAGAAATTGATAAAGCCCTTGCTATTGGTGCTGAAAAAGCTTCGGTAATTGCTAATGATGTTTTAAAGAGAGTAAGAGCTAAAACTGGGTATTAAATAAATTAAAGTTTTTGATCACCAATCATAGATATTCCAGCAACAGTACTAGTGGTTATTACCTGAGTTAAGTCTAAATAATTTCAAACTGCTTTCCAGGAAGAGGGCGAACAATTCCTTTTAATTCCATGTTTAGCAATAATGAAGCTACTCTATATGTAGGCATATTTGCTTTTAATGCAATGACATCTAGCAACAGCTTGCCATTGTCTTTAAGGACATTATAAACATACTTTTCGTCTGGTTCCAGCTCTACAAACAACTTTTTTTGAACACTTTTAGCTTCAGTGTTCAACTGCCAGTTTAAAATATATGGCACATCTGTAGGGTTTGATAATAAATGTGCTCGCTGCATTTTTATAAGATTATTACAACCCACACTTTGTGAATCGGAAGTTCTTCCAGGTACCGCAAACACTTCTCGGTTATAGGAGTTTGCTATTTCTGCTGTTACAAGGCTTCCTCCCTTTTCAGCAGATTCGATTACAATAGTGGCTTCACTAAGTCCTGCTACAATACGATTACGTTTTAAAAAGTTCTTTCTGTCAAAATCAGCATTACTCCAAAAATCAGTAAAAAAACCACCATGACGCTTAATATCATCTACATATTTTTTATGAACCTTAGGATATATTTTATCTAGCCCATGAGCTAGACATCCTATAGTTTGCAAATTATGTTTAATCGCGGCTCGTTGTGCTGTAATATCTGTTCCGTAAGCAAATCCTGAAACGATTACTGGATTATATGGCGCCAATTTTTCTACCAGCTCTTCACAAAAAGAAATGCCTTGTGTTGTTATTTTTCTTGTGCCTACAATACTTATTATGTGCTGCTCTTTAAGGTTAATGTTGCCCGACTGAAATAATAAAATAGGACCATCAATACAATGCTTTAATTTTTCAGGGTAATCATCTTCTAAAAAATACAAACAATTAATTTGGTTAGAATTGATAAACTCTAATTCTGCCTCTGCTTCAAAAAAGTGATGCTTGTTATACAAGTCGCTTATAACTACAGTTCCAATACCATCTATCTTAAGCAAATTGCTTTGCTTTTCTTTAAAAACAGCTTCAGGACTGCCACAATGTTGAATGAGCTTTTTGGCAGTAATATCTCCAATATTTGAAACATTCTGCAACGCTAAAGTGTAATGTAATTCTTTTTTATTCAAGTTATCTCGTTGAAAATCAACATGCAAGAAACTAAAAATTGAAGTGTTAATAAATAGTTATGTCCATTTTTTTTCAAGAATTAAAAATTTTTAACTTTGTTTATATGCAATTAGAGACTTACATCAGTGATTTATTATATAGGTATGAATGTGTTATTATTCCTGAGTTTGGAGCGTTTTTAACTCGTGCAGTTTCAGCTAAAGTTGAGGCATCAACCAACACCTTCTATCCTCCTAAAAAAGTACTTTCATTTAACGAACAGCTAAAGAATAATGATGGCCTTCTAGCGAGTTATATAGCTGAGGTTGAAAAAATACCTTACGAAGTCGCTAATAAAAAAATTGCTAAAAAAACGAAAGCTTTAAAGTCTTATTTAGCTCAAGGGGAAACCTTATCGTTTAAAAATATTGGTGAACTCTTATTAAGTAACGAAGGCAAAATGGTGTTTGAACCATCATATCATTTAAATTACTTAACAGATGCTTTTGGTTTAACGCAATTTGTATCTCCAGATATTACAAGAGAAGTTTATAAAGAGCAAGTTGAAGATCTGGAAAAAGTAGCACCGCTAACAATCACAACCGAAAAACGTAAAGCACGACCTTATTTGCGTTATGCCGCCATAGCAGTTATTGCTTTAACATTAGGTGGTTGGGGAGCTTCTAGCTATTACTTAAACCAAATTGAGACACATAACCAAATTGCACAGGAAGAAGCTACTGAGCAAATGGAAAACAGAATTCAGGAAGCAACTTTTATCATTGATAATCCGCTACCAGCTGTTACACTTAATGTTGCTAAACAAAGTGGTAATTTTCATATTGTTGCTGGTGCTTTTAGAGTGGAGCAAAACTGTAATACTAAATTAAAAGAACTACAGGAGTTAGGTTATAATGCTCGTAAAATAGGTACTAATAAATATGGCTTACACCAGGTAGTTTACTCTAGTTATGATACGCGAGCTGAAGCACAAAGTGCCTTATATCAAATTCGTAAAGATCACGATAAAGATGCGTGGTTATTAGCTCAAAAACTTAATTAATTTTTCTTCTTTAGTTTTTAAAAGCACCTTACCTTTGCATGCAAATCAAACGTGCAATGGAAAAGAAACATCCAAACGACTCTAAAACGGTTATGACAGACTTGGTATTACCAAGTGAAACCAACCCATTAAACAACTTATTTGGTGGTGAATTATTAGCAAGAATGGATCGAGCGGCTAGTATTGCTGCCAGACGTCATTCTAGACGGATTGTTGTGACTGCTTCAGTAAATCATGTGGCTTTTAAACATCCTGTCCCTCTTGGTAGTGTTGTAACAGTAGAGGCTAAAGTTTCCAGAGCATTTAGATCGTCTATGGAAGTGTATTTAGATGTTTGGATCGATGACAGAGAATCGGGTGAACGCACAAAAGCCAATGAAGCTATCTACACCTTTGTAGCAGTAGATGAAACAGGGAGACCAGTTAAAATTCCTGAAATTGTTCCAGAAACCAAAGAAGAACAATTTCGTTTTGACGGTGCTTTGAGACGTAAGCAATTAAGTCTTGTTATTGCTGGAAAAATGAAACCTGACGATGCAACCGAATTAAAAGCTTTGTTTTATAAAGATTAAACCTTTTTAACGCATTAGGGTCTTATAGTAAAAACCTAAATACTATGAGAACCTTATTAATTATTGTTGGATTTATACTTACGCTTTCTTTTACTTCATGCGCAAGACGTGTGGTTGTAAAAACACCTAATACTACTGTAGTTCGAGTAGCGCCTAAACATCATAAAATTGTAGTGGTTAAAGGAAAACGTTATTATTACTGGAATGGCAGACATTACCGTAAAACCCGAAAAGGCTATGTGTTTGTAAAAGTATAAGATTTAAAGCTTATTTATCCAATAGGCTGGATTAAGTTTCTGGAGCCCTTTCCACACACCAAAATCAAGAGTTGCTTCACCAGTTATTCTGCTTGTTCTAACAATTCCAATATCTTGTTTGGTTGATACTTTATCTCCTTTTTTTACATAAATAGTTGAAAGGTTTTTGTAAACAGTGAAGTAATTACCGTGCTGAATCAACACAACTTTATTTCCATTTTTAAGTATCATTATTTCACTAACAACACCTTCAAAAACTGCTCTGGCTTTAGCTCCAATATTTGTAGCTATACGAACACCATTACTTTTAATATCTACAGTTCTATCTATAGGTGATGGCTTTGTGCCATAACGTACTTTTACCAACCCGTTTTGTACTGGCCAGGGCAATCTTCCTTTATTAGATACAAAATTTTTAGCTAAATTCTTTTCTTCAGGGGTCATGGCATAAGTTGTAGATTTGGTAGACTTTCCTGCTCTTTTGTTTGATTTTGCTATAGCTTCACGAATTAACCTTGCAATTTCACGATCAATTCTATCTACTTCTTGCTGGCGTGTTTTAATTTGGGCTGTATGCTTACTTAAGTCTTTAGAAATTGATGATTTAAGAGCTTCAAACTCCTTTAATTCCTTATCTAATTTAGCATTGGCAATCCTATTATTTTCAACCAGTTTTTGTTTTTCTTGTTTTTTCGCCTGAAGTTCTATGTTGAGTTTCTGAAGCTTTTCGGTCTGTAGTTTTATTTCTTCGCTTTGCTTTTTCTGGTAGTTAGCATATTGCTTTATATACTGTAGTCGTTTATAAGCCTGTTGAAAATTTGAGGATGATAACAAGAACATCACCTTACTTTCTTCAGATCTGCTCTTGTATGATTTCACAATCATCGCTGCATATTCTTCCTTAAGTACTTTTAACCGGTTTCGTAAATTGGTAATTTCCTTTTGGTTATTATTTATTTCTCGAGTTAATAAATTAGCCTGCTGATTGGTAATTTTAATAAGATTTTGACGTACTCCTATTTTAAAATCAAGATTTTCAATATTAGACAATACAGAACGTTGTTCTTTTTTACCCTGAAAAACTAAACGCTCTAATTGTTTAATTTGTCGTAAGTACTCCTGTTTTTTTTCTTCAAGCTGCTGTTGTTTTTTACTTTGTGATATCGCGGTTGACGAGATCAATAATGCAAAAAATAATATGAAAAGTTTATATGGTTGTAGGTAGCGTTCTATCATTTAATAACAATTTCATCAAAACCTGATGGAATTCGAAACGGAAATCTTAGGTCAGAATCTAAAGAAATAGATTTAAACTCCATATTAATAGTAGTTTCTAAGTTACCTTCTAAAGCCACAACACTAATTTTTTGAGGTAAGACCTGCTTATTTATTTCCTGGTAATTTTTATAATCTATCTGGAGGAATCTTCTTTTTAGGTTTTGCGAAATTTGCTGCGAATCCATCTTAAAATGTGTTGGGTTCAACAATAAAAAGACTTCTAATAATTCACTTTGTCTTTTTGGTTGTAGCATATACGATTTTTCATGAACACTCGATTTGTAATTTCCTTCTTCTAAATTAAACAGTGCTTCTCCTAATAATAAGTTTTGAACTTTTTCAAAATCAAGATCTGTCCCCAAAAGATCGCTTATAAGCGAGAAATCTCCATCGAAGTAGGTATTGTCAAGTTTGTTGTAAAAACTCACCTTAGAAGGTGTTATTTTGGCTCTTACAATGCCTAAGGTAGCACTTAACCAAATCGTTTTATCCTTTTCCATTCGTAAGTTTATAGAATGGGTTTGCGATTGGTCTCCTTGTACATACTCTACTTTAACACGTGATTGCAAGGTTTTAAATTTAGCCTCATTCTTAGCGTGTTCATTTATAATTTGCTTAGAAGATAGTCGCTTATTCAAATCGCCAGATCCAGAAACACCTTTGGTCGATTTACAACCAAACGCTATTAATAAGACTATTAAGGATACTATTTTTAATGTTCTTTTCATTGTTGCTTTAATATATCTTCCGCTTTTTTAGCAAACGCTTTAGATTTATTAATATTATTTGTCATTCTGTATGCCGTACTTAATTGTTTGTAAAAATCAACCTCCATTTGAGGGTTGTCTATTACAAAATCTACCCCAATCTCAAGAGTATCTATGGCATCTTTAGGACGATTCAAATGGTTAAATGCTACACCATTTGCCAAATAAATTATTGGTTGTGATGGAAATAGGTCTAAAGCAGCTTCTGTTATTTCAACCACACGATCGTATTTTTTGGCATCGATTTCGAGTAAAATCAAGTTTTTAATGACTTCGAAATTTTCAGATTCTTTCTCATAAGCCTTAGCATAGTGCTCTAAAGCCAGAGCCTTCTCTCCTTTTTGCAAATAGTATTGCCCAAGTTCGGCATGCGATTTACCGCTTTCACTATCGGATGCTAAAGTTGTTATTTCCACCAAATCTTTTTCATACTCAGGATGAATCTTTACAAAATTTATAAAGTCGTTTAACACCTTAACTTTTGCATCAGGCTTTATTTTTATACTTGTTAATACCACTTTCATTGACGCCATTGCTTCTTTTGGCTTGTTATCATCCAAATAGAATTTATAGAGTGCCAAATGAACTAAATGGGATGAGGGAATACGCTTTAAAAGCTTTTCGGCAGTTTCAAAAGCTTTTTTCTTTTTTCCAAGTTCGCTATAACGATATATTAGTTTTAAGTAATACGATTCATTATCTGGATTATTAGCGACACGTTCTTCAAGGTTTTCAATGCGGTCTTTATTTCCGCCAGTAGCGTTATATATTTTGTTACGCATCGCGTCACGAGACTTTGAAACACCATAATTTGTATCTAATTCGTCAAGTACCTTTAAAGCGGCTTTATATTTCTTATTTCTTAAGTACAAGGCAGCTAGGTCTTCTTTATAATCTGGGTGAAACTTAACTAATTGCTTTACCGTCTTTAATGCTTTATCAAAGTCGTTAGTTTGGTAATAAACACCATATAGCTCGTCTAAATACCACTCATTATCCGGAGCTTTAGAGATTGCTTTTTTTAAAGCATCCTCAGCAGCGCCAAAATTTTTAAGTTGCACATAATTTTTACCCAATTCGAAGTAGAGAACCGATTTAGAATCGTCCAGTTCTATGCATTTCATTAAAGCTTTAATTGAGCGATCGTAGTTTTCTATGCCCTTTTGCTTGAGGGCCTCGAAAAAGTGTTCCTGAAATTTATCTTCAACATTGCCAAGATCATCATCTGGTGTTTTATTGAAATCTACTTGAGCCACAAGCACATTAGGAACTAAACAAATTCCTAAAACAAACAGTAGTATTTGTGCTCTTATCTTTTTCATATTGCCTCTAAATTACACATTTTACGAGCTTAACAAGTTGTATTAAGTGGTTTTTAACAGAAATAGAGCTTATTTAGTACCCGTACTTCCAAAGCCTCCTGCACCTCTTTCTGTAGTCGACAGTGTTTCTACCTGAAGCCATTCAGCACGTTCGTGCTTTGCTATTACTAATTGGGCTACACGTTCGCCGTTTTCTATTACAAACTCGTCATTAGATAAATTCACAAGAATCACGCCAATTTCACCTCTGTAATCGGCGTCAACAGTTCCTGGAGCGTTTAAAACGGTAATTCCTTTTTTTGCTGCCAAACCACTTCGTGGACGTACTTGAGCTTCATAACCAATTGGAAGTTCTATGAATAAACCTGTTTTTATAATAGTCCGCTCTAAGGGTTTTAGCGTTATGGGAGTTTCAATATTTGCTCTTAAGTCCATTCCTGCAGACGCTATGGTTTCGTAATGAGGTAAAGCATGCGCTGACTTGTTGATAATTTTTATAGTCATTTATCTTTTAAGTATTTTTTTAATTTGAGTTTTTTCTTGGGTCCACATAAGTCCAAATAATATTGCTAACAAGGTTATTCCAACATAGTAGTTTTCTCTGAAATAATAGAATGATATAATGGAAAAAACAATTGAAATTCCTAAGTATAGCATTATCTTTTTTAGGTTATATGGTATTGGATAATATTTTCTTCCAAAATAATAAGACAAGAGCATCATAACTCCATAAGCAGCCAATGTTGCAAAAGCAGATGCTTTATAACTAAATGTTTTAATAAAAACAAAGTTAATTGCTAATGTTACTATTGCGCCGAAAACCGAAATATAAGCACCGAATTTTGTTCTATCTGTAATTTTATACCATACGGAAAGATTATGGTAAATACCTAAGCATAAATTTGCAATAAGAATTATTGGCACTACCCACATGGCTTCCCAATACTCTTCTCCTGTAATGATTATAGGTTTTAAGATATCTGCAAATACAACTACAGAAAGGAGTATCACTGAACCTAATGCTACAAAAAATTCGAGAATTCGAGCATAGTTTTTTTGTGGGTTTTCTTCATTAGCGTGGCTAAAAAAGAAAGGTTCTATTCCTAATCTATATGCGGTTGCAAACAGAGTCATAAATAAAGCTAACTTATAACATGCAGAGTACATACCTATATGTGTCTCTGCAATGTCTGGAGGCAACAAATAATCTAATAGTATTCTATCAAAGGTTTCATTAATCGAAAATGCTATTCCGGCAATTAGCACTGGGAAAGCATATTTAATCATTTGCTTCCATAGAGCTTTATTGAATTTATATTTAATCTTAATATAAAACCCTAACATTAAAGCTAGAGTCACAGCACTTGCGACAAGGTTTGCAATAAAAATATAACTAATCTCAAAATTAGGCATATAGATGCTTTCAAAGAGACTGTGTTTTACTGCTAAATTTTTTAAAGCTAAAAGAAAGAATAAATTAAGCCCTAAATTGATAACAACATTCAATATTTTAATGAACGCATATCGCATTGGTCTTTGGTTCGCTCTTAACCAAGCGAAAGGGATAATAACCAGTGCATCGAGAAGAAGAATCCAAATAACTAGCTTGATATATTTAACTTCAATATTGATGAGGTTAGAAATCTGTTCTTGTAGCAAGATCGCCAAAATGAAAAATCCCAATGAAGACACTATAAGAGATATTGTTGACGTTCCTACGACTGCTTCTTTATTGTTTTCTTTATTAAAAAATCTAAAGAAAGCTGTTTCCATTCCATAGGCTAAAATCACATTAAACAACACAAAATAAGAAAAGATAATAGATACTTTCCCGTACTCTGCAGGAGACGACAGCACTTTAGGACTGGTATATAAGGGCACCAAAAGAAAGCTCAACATTCTTGGAAGAACTGTTGCTATACCATAAATAAACGTTTGCTTAAAAAGTGTTTTGAGTGCGCTCAAGATGGGATGTTTATCTGGCTAAAAATACACTATTCATAGCCATTATGCAACCACCTTGCTTTTAGTTCTCCCTAGACATAGGATAATGTTTCATGTCCTTTTTGGTGACATTAGTAATTTTATAATACTTGATTTTGTTACCTTCCTTATAACTAATAACGCATTCGTCGTCTTTAAGAACAAAAGGAATTTCTTTACGCTTTTCAGGCATCTTATTCCCATATTCTTGTGCAGAATCACTACTCATAACGATATCATGCTTTTGATTATCAGGTGAATTAAATCTACCTATATACAAGGTTGTGTCCTGGAATTTTGTTGTTAATTTAGCTACCCTTCCTCTAAAATACACACTATCTGGAACAACATTTGTATTGGTTATTGGTATAAAAATATTTGTGCCAGATCCACCTCCTTTTACCCCTGCTATCCAACCTTGATAATACACTTTACCAATTGTCATAGGTGCGTTACTTTGTAATTTTTTAGTACTTGAGCATTGTGAAAAACTTGCCATAACAAATAATAATAAAAAGGTAAAAGCAATATTTTTAAATAATTTCATAACCATTGTTTTTAATATTATAAATATAATAAATCAAAGGGTGTGCCATAAAAAAAGCCTTACTAAAAAGTAAGGCTTTGGTTTTATATTAATTTAGTTGCTGGCTAATTGTTAAGCGCTTCTGCTCTTTTTAAATTTGACTATACTTCGTTTCGTCTAATTGTTAAGCGCTTCTGCACCACCTACAATTTCTAAAATTTCATTTGTAATTGCAGCCTGACGTGCTTTATTATAAGTTAACTTTAATTGGTCTCTTAACTCTGTAGCGTTGTCTGTTGCTTTATGCATTGCCGTCATACGTGCACCATGTTCACTAGCAAAAGAATCTCTTACAGCTTTGTATAACTGAGTTTTTAAAGACTTAGGAATTAAGGTTTCTACTATTTCAGCTTTCGAAGGTTCGAAAATATAATCTAAATTTGCACTTGCATCTCCTTCAACAGGAACAATTGGTAAAAATTGCTCTATAATCACTTCTTGCGTAGCTGCGTTCTTGAATTTATTATAAACAATCTCTATTTTATCAAACTCTCCAGCTACAAATTTGTCCATTAATAATTCGGCAATTTCAGCAACATTATCGAAGGTCAAATCATCATATACAGCGCTTTTATTTGCAATAACTTTGCTGGTCTTTTTAAAGGCATCATTAGCCTTTTTACCAATCGCCACGAAGGATACATTTTGATTCGCGTAT
>JASBUG010000042.1 GCA_030148025.1 Flavobacteriaceae bacterium
AAACAGAAAAACCTGTAAATCATACGATTAACAGGTTTTTGTTATAGATTGATACTATAATTTGTCGGGGTGGCAGGATTCGAACCTGCGACCTCCGCGTCCCAAACGCGGCGCGATAACCGGGCTACGCTACACCCCGAAGTGGTTATCAATTTTAGGATTGCAAATATATAGTTTTCTTTTAATATCTAAACAATTTTTATTTGTAATTTCATATCAAATTTTAAAAAATGAATTTTCTTAGAGTATTAGCAGTTCTATTAGTTATACAATGCAGCTGGTCTTGTAATAAAACTAAAGAAAAGAAGTCTTCAGAATTTGTCATGAAAACTTCTAAAACATATGATTATGACGTTGTAATTCCAGACCTAAACATTCCTTGGGGATTTGTCTTTTTGCCTGATAATTCTATTCTGGTTACAGAAAAAAGTGGAGAACTAATTCACTTTAAAAATGGCAAAAAAACTCAAATAAAAGGGCTGCCAGAAATTAAACCATTAGGGCAAGGTGGCTTAATGGATATAGAGTTGCATCCAGATTACAGAACTAATGGTTGGATATATATATCCTATGCCTCTCCTGAAGGCAACGGTAATGGCGCTAATACTGCTATTATGAGATGCAAACTAAAAGGCAATACTCTTACCGAACAAGAAGTGCTTTACAAAGCTAATCCTAACAGCAGAAGAGGGCAACATTTTGGATCACGATTAACTTTCGACAATGAAGGTTATTTATATTTTACCATTGGAGATCGTGGTAATAGAGATGTAAACCCTCAAAATATTGAACGCGACTGTGGTAAAGTATA
Organism: Flavobacteriaceae bacterium; assembly: GCA_030148025.1. Lineage (GTDB taxonomy): Bacteria > Bacteroidota > Bacteroidia > Flavobacteriales > Flavobacteriaceae > JASBUG01. The sequence goes on from JASBUG010000042.1 coordinate 812, forward strand.
TCGTATTCATGATGATGGTAGAATTCCGGTAAGCAACCCATTTGTAAAAGACAGAAATGCAAAAAAAGCCATATTCTCATATGGACATAGAAATCCTCAAGGCATGGAAAAGCATCCCGTTACTGGTAAAATATGGACACATGAACATGGCCCAAGAGGCGGAGATGAAATAAACATTATTGATAAAGGTGAAAACTATGGTTGGCCTTTAGCCAGTTTTGGTATTAACTATTCTGGAACAAAATTTACCGACAAAACTTCTATAGCTGGTATGATAGATCCTATTCATCATTGGACGCCTTCTATTGCTCCAAGCGGAATGACTTTTGTTACAAGCGATAAATATCCAGAAATGAGAGGGAATCTCTTAGTAGGGTCTTTAAAATTTCAGTATATAAGTCACTGTATTTTAAAAGATAACAAAGTAGTTAAAGAAGAAAAATTACTTGAAGGTATTGGTCGCTTACGAAGTTTAGAACAAGGCCCTGATGGATATATTTATGCTGGTGTTGAAAATGTTGGTATAGTTAAAATTATTCCGAAGAAATAGTATTAAATTTGCATCTACAAAAACTAAATTACTAGCATGCTTATTATTGGAATTGGAGGAGGAACTGGGTGTGGTAAAACAACTGTTGTAAATCAAATTTTAAACGAACTTCCTGCAGAAGAGGTAGGTATAATTTCGCAAGATTCATATTATAGTGACACATCACACTTAAGCTATGAAGAACGTGTTAAAATAAACTTTGACCATCCTAGATCTATAGATTTTAAACTACTGGTTAATCATCTAAAAGAGCTAAAAAAAGGGAATACTATTGAACAACCTGTTTATTCTTTTGTACAACATAATCGTACAGGAGACACTATTAAAACGCATCCTAGAAAAGTTATAATAGTTGAAGGTATTTTAATTCTTACAAATCCAGAGTTAAGAGACATGTTCGATATCAAAATTTTTGTACATGCAGATAGTGATGAGCGTCTCATAAGACGTTTAAAACGTGATATAGCAGAAAGAGGAAGAGATATTAATGAAGTTCTTACAAGGTATCAATCTACATTAAAACCAATGCACGAACAGTTTATTGAACCAATGAAGGAATATGCCGATATTATTATTCCTAACAATAAATATAATACTGTTGCGATTGATATTGTAAGAACAATAATTAATGAACGTTTGTAAATGGCTAAATTTTTAAAAACATATAAGCATTTTTTAAAACCATTTAAGAATGTCTTTTTACTAATACTTGTAGTATTTGCAGTATGGATGCTCTTTTTTGATAGTAACTCTTGGTTTATTCACAATGAATTAAACAATGACATTGAAGACCTTGAACAAGAAAAGGAATACTATAAAAAGGAAATAGGAAAAGACAAAAAAGAAATAAAAAAACTAAGTAGTGACAAAGGCGTTGAAAAATATGGCCGTGAGCAATATCATATGAAAAAGAAAGATGAAGAGATCTATCTGATCGAATATGAAGATAGCCTAAAAACTAAAAAGAAAGATGAGTAAATCGCTATTTAACGAATTCGAACCTGTTTCTGTTAAGGCATGGAAGCAAAAAATTAATACCGATCTAAAAGGTGCTGATTATAATGAAACGCTAATTTGGCATACATTAGAAGGAATTGATGTAAAGCCTTTTTACCATAGCGAAGATCTAAAAGAAAAACCATCTACAGAAATAGCTATTAATAGTTGGAGTATTTGTCAAACCATCTATGTTTCAAATGCAAAGTCGGCAAATAAAAAAGCTATTAAAACCATAGAACGCGGTGCAGAAAGTTTAAGATTTATAATTCCTAAGGATACTATAGAGGTCACAGATCTTTTTACAGATATTGATCTTACAAAAACAACCATACATCTTACCTTAGAATTCTTATCGCTAGATTTTGTTAAAACATTAAATAAAGTTGCACTACATAGCAATGCTACCTTCTTGTTAGAATGCGATCTTATAGGAAACCTTGCAAAAAGTGGAAATTGGTATAAAAATTTAAAAGAAGATCATGAAATTTTAGAGGCTATTGTTGAAAATTCAACAAACTTGAAATCTTCACTATCTGTTAATGCAGATTTATATCAAAATGCTGGTGCCAATAGTGTTCAACAGCTCGCTTACGCATTAGCTCATGTTAATGAATATTTAAATCATTTTGGAAAAAAGATCTCCAATCAAATAACTTTTAATATTTCTATTGGAAGTAATTACTTCTTTGAAATTGCCAAATTACGTGCGTTAAGATTATTATGGACTACTGTAGCTAGTGAGTATTTTAACAATCCTCAAGATTGCCATATAAATGCTGTACCGTCAAAACGTAATAAAACACTTTATGACTATAACACCAACATGCTTCGTACGACTACTGAATGTATGAGTGCCATTTTAGGTGGAGCTAATACGGTTTGCAATTTAGCTTACGATGCTATTTATCATAAAGAAAATGAATTTGGAGATCGTATAGCCCGTAATCAATTACTCATTCTTAAACACGAAAGTTATTTCGATAAGGTTACTAACCCTACAGATGGTTCCTACTACATTGAAGAATTAACAGCACAATTAGCTGAAAAAGCTTTGAAACTATTCAAAGACATAGAAGCTAATGGAGGTTTTTTAAAGCAATTAAAAGACGGAACAATTCAACGTAAAATAAAAGAAAGCGCTGCTATTGAGCAAGATCATTTTAATAGAGGAGATATAACCTTGTTAGGCACTAATAAACATCCTAATGCCGACGATAGAATGATAGATGAACTGGAATTATTTCCATTCGTAAAAACCAATCCAAGAAAAACACTAATAGAACCAATAATTGAAAAACGTCTTGCAGAAACTATAGAGCAAGAGCGACTAAAAACTGAATAAATGAAAAAGAACATACTTTTTGCTTTAGTATTGCTATTATTCCTAAGTTGTAATCAAAAGAAACTTGAATATCAATTTAACGATAAAGAGGATCTAACTTTTACCTGCGAATACCAAAATAAAGCTCTTATAAAAGAAGCTCTTTATACTTTTGAAGAGTATATTGAAAAGAACTATGCAGCTATTGACCATAGAACAATTGAAGGATATCGAAGCTATTTACACCTTTTATACGATAATAGTCCACCAGCATCAGAGTATTTTAGTGACCATTTAAAAGATGTTGTAAACACACTTTTAAAAGAAGAGGATCTTTGGGTACAAGAAGGTTACAATTTCACCCTTAACTATAATAATCCTTTTGTAAAATGTCTTATTGAAAACATTGAAGATAAAGACATTAAAAATACACTCAACATTCTTAAACAAACAAATACATTAAAAGCAGAAGTTGTAGCACCTATATTTTATGAAAAGAAAAATTTAATGGTTAAAGACAAAGCTCTAGCTACTTATGTTGCTTTAGATATGTTTTATGCTAAGGTATTTCATATGAACACACCAGGTTATGTTAGAAAAAAGAAAATTACTGATGCAAAATACAAAATGAGTGCAGATGAAGTTTCAAAATTAAAACCTGTACCCCTAAAAAAAGATAGCCTAAAATAAGACCATGCAATTCCTGAACCTTATAGTTAAAATGCAAAAATCAATTTATACATTAATTTTATTAGTGCTTGCTTTTTCATGTAATGATGCTTCAAATAATACTAATACCAACAATAATATAAAAGGCAACTATCACTTTCTTGAAGATACAGGAACACAGGTATATCTACCCAAAGGATTTGAACGCTATTCCTTAGTAAAGTATCAACACTTACTAGACTCTATCTCAAAAAAACAAGGCTATGATATTGAAACACCACGTTTAAAAGCACTTAGTAAAATGGATGGTTCACTTTATATCTACTACAATAAGAATACTGGCGCAACATATACTGTAAATACCATACCCTACTATAATTTCACTAAGGAAAGTGGATCTCAACTTTTGGGAATGATCACTTCTACTCATAACAAGGTCAAAGAAAAGAATAATGTGACCTTTAGTAAAGTAACTGCGAGATCTGGTGGAAATAAAAAACAACAAATGTTTAAAGCTGTGTATAAAGTAAGCGGGAAGAAAATTAAAAGCGATCTTTTTCAAACATCTTACATTATTTCTGCAAAACAAAAAACTGTGCTCATTCACCTAACAAGAGATTTTGAAAGAGATTTCGATTCTTATATTGAAAAAATGATATTCAAATAATGAGAAAAGACCTGCAACATATAACCCTAAAACAATCTAATTCAAAAAATGAATTAGAAAATAAAGAGTTTGTAACAGCAGAAAATATCAGCGTAAAATCGGTGTTTACAAAAGATGACATTTCAAATTTAGAGCACTTAGATTTTGTGGCAGGTATTGCTCCTAATTTACGAGGACCCTATAGCACCATGTATGTACGTAGGCCGTGGACAATTAGGCAATATGCTGGTTTCTCTACTGCCGAAGAAAGTAATGCATTTTACAGACGCAATCTAGCTGCTGGACAAAAAGGACTGTCAGTCGCATTCGATCTGGCAACACATCGAGGTTACGATAGTGATCACGAACGTGTAGTTGGTGATGTAGGAAAAGCTGGTGTAGCTATTGACTCTGTTGAGGACATGAAGATCTTATTCGATCAAATTCCATTAGATAAAATGTCCGTTTCAATGACTATGAATGGTGCAGTTTTACCAATCATGGCATTTTATATTGTTGCTGCTGAAGAGCAAGGTGTAAAACCAGAACAATTAGCAGGAACAATTCAAAATGATATCTTGAAGGAGTTTATGGTAAGAAATACTTACATCTACCCTCCTACACCGTCGATGAAGATCATTTCTGATATATTTGAGTACACTAGTAAAAACATGCCAAAGTTCAATAGCATAAGTATATCTGGATATCATATGCAGGAAGCTGGTGCTACTTGTGACATTGAGCTAGCATACACCCTAGCTGATGGCTTAGAATATATTAGAAAAGGACTTGCTGCAGGGATGGATATAGACACCTTTGCGCCTCGTTTATCATTCTTTTGGGCTATAGGAATGAACCACTTTATGGAGATCGCAAAAATGCGAGCGGCAAGAATGCTTTGGGCAAAAATTGTTAAGCAGTTCAACCCTAAAAATCCTAAATCTTTAGCATTGCGTACGCATAGTCAAACAAGTGGTTGGAGTTTAACAGAACAAGACCCTTTTAACAATGTAGCCAGAACATGTATTGAAGCTGCTGCAGCCGCTTTTGGTGGCACACAATCTTTACATACAAATGCCTTAGATGAAGCTATAGCACTACCAACAGACTTTTCGGCGCGTATTGCCAGAAATACGCAAATTTATCTACAAGAAGAGACTCATATAACTAAGACTGTTGATCCTTGGGCGGGAAGTTATTATGTTGAATCTTTAACCAATGATATTGCTCAAAAAGCTTGGAAACTTATTGAAGAAGTTGAAGACCTTGGAGGAATGACTAAAGCCATAGAAGCAGGAATTCCTAAAATTAGAATTGAAGAAGCTGCGGCTCGTAAACAAGCACGTATCGATTCTAGCCAAGATATCATAGTTGGTGTCAACAAATACCAACTGGAAGAAGAAGATCCTCTTCACATTCTTGAGGTAGATAACCAAACTGTTAGAAACGCTCAAATTGAAAGATTGACAAGAATTAAGGCTGAAAGAAATGCCGAAGCAGTGAATACTGCTCTAACAAATTTAACCGAAGCCGCACATTCGGGTAAAGAAAATTTATTAGCTTTAGCTGTAAATGCAGCTCATGAAAGAGCTACATTGGGAGAAATAAGTGATGCTCTTGAAATTGCTTTCGGCAGATACAAGGCACAAATAAAATCATTTTCAGGTGTGTATAGTAAAGAAATAAAAGACGATAATTCATTTAAGAAAGCCAGAGAATTAGCTGACACATTTGCTGAACAAGATGGACGTAGACCTCGTATAATGATTGCTAAAATGGGGCAAGATGGACATGATCGTGGTGCAAAAGTTGTAGCAACTGGTTATGCTGATGTAGGTTTTGATGTAGATATTGGTCCACTTTTTCAAACACCACAAGAAGCTGCCAAACAAGCGGTAGAAAATGACGTACACATTTTAGGAGTTTCATCACTAGCAGCTGGACATAAAACACTAGTTCCTCAGGTTATTGAAGCACTTAAAAAATATGGGCGTGACGATATTATGGTAATTGTTGGTGGTGTTATACCTAAACAAGATTACCAATTTTTATTTGATGCTGGAGCTGTTGCTGTTTTTGGCCCAGGAACTAAAATTAGTGATGCAGCTATAAAGATTTTAGATATTTTAATTGAAGAATAAAAAAAATCCGAATCAATTGATTCGGATTTTTTTTATTTAATGGTTTATTAATCTTTTGGCTTTTGCTCTAGATTCACTAGGTTCTTAAAGTCACCTGCATTAACTACCGTCCATTTATCATACGATTTAAAATGCTTTCTTATCGCATTATTTACATCTTCTACTGTCAATTTACTAATTCTATCTTCTAATTGCCTTTGGAAATTCAAATCTCGTTTATAATAAAGATTATTATTTACTACTGTTGACAATTCTCTATCCTGAGCTCTTGAAACATTTTGAGCTTGTATCCATCCATTAATAGCATTCTTCAACTCTTCTTCAGTTATTCCATCTTTTATAAATCTTTCAATTTCCTCTTTAAAACCTAACTGAACTTTTGCCGCATTTTCAGGTGCGTAAATAGCATATATATATATCGAAGAATTCTTATCGTTCTTGTCGCCATCAACAGAAACACCACCGCCAGCACCATAACTTACGCCATCTTTTTGACGTAAACGACCAGCAATTCTAGAATTTAAGAAGCCTCCTCCAAAAATTGAACTCGCCATTTGAAGTGCTGCATAATCGACATCATCTTGACTGCATTCAAAGCTTAAGCTACCTGTAGTAAAAGCATTTTTCTTATCTGGAGTTCTTATACTTTCATTAGCCGATTTATTAGCTTGGTATTTATTACTTATAGGGGTAAATGATAATTTAGATTTAAAATCACCAAATTCATTTTCAAAGAAAGCCTTTAACTTTTCTCCATCAAAATTTCCAATTGCTACCAGAGTAGCATTATCAGAAATACCATAAAAATCATTATAATACTCCTTAATATCGGCTACATTAACCGCCTTAACAGCATCAATTCGCTCTTCAATAGTCATGTTATAAAGTGGATGCCCTTTCTTATAACGTTGGTTAAGTTGTCCCATCATAGTAGACGCTAAAAACGATGGTTCAGTTTTATTCTGTTCTATTGCCGCTAAATTTTGAGTTTTCAGTTTTTCTAGTTCAGCTTCATCAAAAACTGGATTTTTAAACATTTCAGCCATTAATGCTAAAGTTTCCATCAAATTGTCTTCAGTACTACTAATATTAGCATAAGTACGGCCATTAGCACCTCTAAAACTAATAGAAGATTTCAACTCACTTAACTTATCTTCAATGTCTTGACGAGACATATTTTTAGTTCCTTTATTAAGTAGATTTGCAGCAAATTGTGCCGTAAGCCCCTTATTCATTAATTGATCAACATTACCATTACGCATCGCAAATGAAATGCTCACAGTTTTACCACGATTGTTCTTTTTAATAAATCCGTAATCAATATTACTTTTCTCCAGCTTTCCGTTATCAAGTCTTTTTTCAATATTATCATAAGACACATCGAATGCTTCTCCAGCATCAAACCCTTCTTTTCCTTTGTAATTCTTAACTAATTCTTCAACATTTTCTGTATGAGGAATTCCAACACGCTGTGGTGTTTTTGTAGGGTTAAATGTTCCTACAGTTCTATTGGTTTTGATGAAGTATTTTTTTACCACATCATTTACTTGGTCTAAAGTTGCTTTTTCAATCCTGTCTCTATGTATAAAAGATAATCTCCAATCTCCAGCACCTATAAACTCGCTCATATATGTTCCTAAAAAACCTGAATTTCTAGCTATTTGATCAATATTTTTTAGGAGATTTGCCTTTGCTCTCTTCAATTCTTCTTCTGTTATAGGCTTTTGAGCAAATTCATCTAAAATTGATAATAAGGTGTTTTCTGCTTCATTAATAGATTTATCAGAAGGCACGTCAACATTAATATATAAGAATGATGGCTCTTTTGTAAAAGGTGCAAACGACCATAGATTTGAAGATTTCTCACCATCTATTAATGCCTTATACAATCTTCCAGATGGTTGGTCTGTTAATACTTCTTCTGCGATTGCCATCGCTGCATAATCTTCGTGAGATCCAGCAGGTGTATGATACAAAGCCGATACTATTTGTAAATCACCCACACGACTTAAACTCACTCTCTTTTCGCCATCTTGAGGAGGCTCAATTGTTGGAATGTCGCGTAAAGGTGTATTCGGGTTTTTAATACCGCTAAACTTCTTATCTACTAACGCTAATGTTTTTTCAGTATCAAACTTACCTGTAATCATTAATACGGCATTATCTGGACGATAATACTTTTTATAAAATGCCTTTAAGTTCTCGATAGGTACTCTTTCAATATCAGAACGATTTCCAATAGTTGACTTCCCATAGTTATGCCACAAATAAGCAGAACTTATAACCTTCTGCATTAAAACTCGAGATGGTGAGTTTTCACCACTTTCAAACTCGTTTCTCACTACTGAAAACTCTGATTCAAGATCTTCCTTAGCGATATATGAGTTGACCATCCTATCTGCTTCAAGATCTAATGCCCAATCCAAATTCTCTTCTGTAGCATTAAATGTTTCAAAATAATTTGTACGATCAAACCATGTAGTACCGTTTGGTCTTGCTCCATGAGATGTTAATTCTTCTGGAATATTTGGGTGATTAGGAGTTCCTTTAAATACCATATGCTCTAATAAATGAGCCATTCCCTTTTCTCCATAGCCTTCATGACGTGAACCTACTTTGTAGGTAATGTTTACAGTTATAGTTTGAGCAGAATTATCAGGAAACAATAAGACTTTTAAACCGTTGTCTAATTGATACTCTGTAATTCCTTCTACTTGAGCTGTTTGCTTAATTTGAGCCTGTACTGCTAAAGAACTTATTAGTACAAACACAAAAAGCAAATACGCTTTAATCGCAAATTTGTTTTTCTTCATGATTGAAATTTTTTAGTGATTCTCAAATATAATACTTTGTAGTGTTTTTTTTACACTATTAACTATAAAAAATATAAGAATAGCGCCTTGATTTTTTTCAAAGTCAAGGCGCTGCTAAAAATTTATTAAAATGTTAAAATAAAATACTATATAATCTCTTTGCTGAACTTAAATCTTAAGCCTACAAATCAATTATTACAATTCTTGTTCTAATAACATTGCTTTTTTATGCAAAATGTTATTCTCTAAATGAATATGTGTATGTAAATCTTGTTCAAACTCCTCTAATTTAGCATAAAGAGCTCTAAACGTGTTACATGCATTTTCTGGAGGTGTATAATTATTGGTTAATCGTGCTATTTCCTTAAAAATATCTCCAGCTGTGTCATGTTCGGCTTCCATCATAGCTATAGGATTATTTACAGACCCAAATGATGGCGGAATTACATATCCTCCTTCTTTTCGTAATTGGAGCATCTTTTTAATGTATGGAAATAATATAATTTCCTCTTTCTTTAAATGAGATGCAAGCTCATTAGCAACATCTGTAAACAGTTTATTGATTTCAATAACCTCTGAATAATGATGACCATGTACTTTAGCAACCTTATTGGAGTACTGTAAAATAAGTGGTATAGATGCTTCAACATAAGTATGATGAATATTTACAATATGATCTATTAAAAAGTCTAAACTCCAGCTATCGTAATCATAAGCTTTGGAAACTTCATTTACCTTAAGCAGGTCTTCTTTGAGTTTTTGTATATCTAAATTCTTCTTTTCACAAGCTTTCTCTATGGATATGCCTCCTCCACAGCAAAAATCGATACCATATTTTTTAAAAACATGTGCTGTTTTTATATTTTCTGTAACCACATCGGCTACTGTTCGTTCTTTCATATTTATCATAACTTAATTTTTAATTTTTTAACTTTTCTTGGCTAACTCAAGTATTGTTTCAACTGTTTCTTTATTATTTACTCCTAGTCCTTCTTGTTGATGTTTTAAAACCCCATTAGTATCAAATACGCTTATTATGTTTGAATGTGAAAAATCCATGGGAGAAATTTTTTTATAGTTTACGGCTAAAACAGCTGCAAACTCCCTTGTTGCCTCTTTGGTTCCCCTTAAGAATACCCATTGCTCATTATCCATATTATTTTCTTGAGCAAAGTTTTTTAATCGTTCTGGTGTGTCGGTTTCAGGGTCAATACTTACCAGAATGAGTTTTACTTTTTCTTTATCTTTTACAGGGATCTGACTTTCAATATTTCTCATATCTGCAACCAATCTTGGACAAGCAGCCTTACAAGTTGTATAGATCATTACCATTACCAAAATATCACCCTGAAGTTCTTTAAGCTCTATATCCTGATTATTTTGTGTAGTCCAGGTAGAAGGTAAATTATAAATAGACATATCAGAAATAGTGTTTGACGATATTTCTGTATCTACTTTTTGTAATACTTTATCAGACTTCTTTTCAACGTTACATGAAACGAAAAGAGTCAGACTTAATATAGTTGTTATTATATTTTTCATTATTGATTTATTGAGTTTTATCAACATCCTTCACACAGCGAAACCCTAAATTTCTTCCAGAATAATTTGCTTTAATACTTCCTCTGAAAGCATATCGCATAAAGGCCGCATAATTCATCAAATCAGAAGCACCAACGGCAGCACTACCGCAAAATAGATTGCTGTCTTTATCAACATCTTTTCTTGATTCGCCCGATATTAATACCGAATTAAAATCTAATGTCCATTCCCATACCAAACCATGGAGGTCATAAATTCCCCAATAATTTTTAAAAGTAGAGCCAATAGTATTCTTGAATGTTTTTGGTGTTTCATACCAGCTTAATATCTTTTGATTGTATTCGGGTAAGGTTCGAGCATCTGGCATTGTTTCATTTGCCATAGCAGCGTATTCCCATTCATCAACAGTTGGCAATCGCTTTCCTTGACATTCACAATAGCTTTTAGCTGCAAACCACGATACATTTGTAATTGGTGACTCAGGAAGAAGATCTTTATTTAGGGATAGATCATCTTCCCAATGCACCAAATAGCTATCATCAGAAAAAAGTTTTAAGATTTTCGATCTTTGCCACTTTGGATACTTTTTCACAAAAGCCAAGTATTCATGATTAGTTACAGGATATACATCCATTTTAAAATCCTGTACTATAACCATAGAAGAATCTACTCCATAAAGCGGCATAAAACTTCCGCCTTTCACAAGCGTCATCTCATTATTAGACTGACAATATATAGAGCCAGAATAACTTACTACAGTAATAATTGCCAGAAATCTAAATAATGAAATCATGCTTCCATATTTTTTTAGTGACCACTTCTTCTAACCCTTACCATAGCCGGCGTAACTTCTTTTTTAGAATTACCCCAACTGTTATATACATAGGTTAATACATTAGCAACTTCTTCATCTGTGAGATCTTGTTTGGTCATTACACTATTATATACCACGCCATTCACAGTAATTTCACCAGTTTTACCGTGTAATACAATATCTATAGACCTATTTACATCTGCATTTAAATAATCTGATTCTGCTAGTGGCGGAAATGCATTCGCAATACCTTGCCCCTCAGCCTGGTGGCACGCAAAGCAAGTTTGCATATAGGTAGCTTTTCCAAACTCCATTTTCTCAGCTAAAGTTTTTGCTGTTACCACTCCCCGCGATACACCTTCTTCTATAGGCATTTCTTGTATTCCACCACCTTCAGGCTGGTAAATTCCTTCTTCCTGCATGCCTGAATATATTTTTTCATTTTCCTCACCCTGAACTTTCAACATTCCTAATGCTCCCTTATTAAATGCTCTAAAAATAGAATGATCTACCAGAATAAATGTACCAGGAACATCGACTCTAAACTCTACTATAGCCGAGCCTCCAGCTGGAACTAAAGTGGTTTGTACATTTTCATTAATCATATCTCCCCCTTCAACCATAACTTTGTCAAATATTTCACCAATAACATGGAATGAAGACACTAGGTTTGGCCCGCCATTTCCAACAAACAATCTTACTGTTTCTCCAACATTAGCAGTAATGGCATTATCTCCAGTCATAGACCCTACACTACCATTAAAAACTACATAATCTGCATCCTCATCAACTGCTTTTTGCATATCAAAAGGTTGTAACCCACGCTCACCATTTTCTCCTTTTGTATAAAAATCACCTTGCATGACATAATATTCCTTATCAACTGGAGGCAAACCTCCTTCTGGTTCAACCAAAATCAAACCGTACATTCCATTAGCGACATGCATTCCTACAGGTGCTGTTGCACAATGGTATACATATAGTCCTGGGTTTATAACCTTAAAAGAAAATTGAGCTTCCTTACCAGGAGCTACAAAAGAAGATGTTGCTCCACCTCCTGGACCAGTTACTGCATGCAGGTCAATGTTATGCGGTAGCTTATTGTCTGGGTGATTCTTTAAATGAAACTCTACTTCGTCTCCAACTCTTGTTCTAATAAAACTACCTGGAACGGTTCCTCCGAAGGTCCAATACACATACTCAACACCATCTGTCATTTCTCCTACCTCTTCAAGAATTTCCATATTCACAATAAGTTTTTTAGCTTTTCTACGACCTACAGGAGTCGGTACGTTAGGTGGCGCAGTCAATTCTGCAATCATTTCTTTGCTTACTGAAATATCGGCTGCATTTTCAATTGCTTTACTCTCACCATTATTTATGCAAGAATACAAGGAAAAAAATAACGCTAAAATCATAATATGACATAGCGTTTTAGACTCTAATAGTTTTAGTTTTAGTCTCATGAACGTAATTTTAGTTGATTAATAATGTTTGAAAATGTTTGATTAATAAAAGATAAAAAAGTCCTTTATTTATCAAACATAGTTTTTAATGAGTAACTAAAACATGACATTTATCATGTTTTTAATTTATTAATTATCAAAACCTTAAGCTAAAACTATTGCAATTCACAATATATAGTGAAAAAAATCAGCTTTAAACATTTCTATTAATTTATGATTTATCTATAGGTAAAAAAGCATCATTGATTTCACAAAAATTAAACTATAAACAACCACAAAACCTTTAAACATTGTTAACAAGTTCGATTTTTAAAACTCACAAATAGTTGTATTTTTACAACTATAAAAACCAAATCATTTAATGGGTAAAATTATTGCAATTGCCAACCAAAAAGGAGGAGTTGGAAAAACTACTACGTCTGTAAATTTAGCAGCCTCTTTAGGGGTTTTAGAAAAAAAAGTGCTACTTATAGATGCCGATCCTCAAGCCAATGCTACTTCAGGTCTTGGAGTTGATGTAGAAAGTGTTGAAGTAGGTACCTACCAATTACTTGAACACACATGTTCTGCTGAAGAATGTATCATAGCTTCTAATGCGCCTAATGTAGATATTATTCCTGCACATATAGACCTTGTAGCTATAGAAATAGAATTAGTAGATAAAGAAGCACGGGAATATATGTTGAAAAAGGCTATAAGTCACTTAAAATCTTCTTACGACTATATTTTAATTGACTGTGCTCCTTCTCTAGGATTATTAACGCTTAATGCTCTTACTGCATCTGATGCTGTTATTATTCCAATTCAATGCGAGTACTTTGCTTTGGAAGGTTTAGGCAAACTCTTAAATACTATTAAAAGTGTACAAAAAATACATAACCAAAGCTTAGATATTGAAGGCTTGTTATTAACAATGTACGATTCACGTTTAAGACTTTCTAATCAGGTAGTAGAAGAAGTACAGAAACATTTTAATGATATGGTTTTTGAAACCATAATTCAACGAAATGTTAGATTAGGTGAAGCGCCTAGTTATGGAGAAAGTATAATTAATTATGATGTTAGTAGTAAAGGTGCTACTAATTACTTAAGTTTGGCTAAAGAAATCATTAATAAAAACGGAGATTAATGGCAAAGGCAACAAAAAAACAAGCTTTAGGAAGAGGACTTTCTGCCCTTCTATCTGACCCTTCTAACGATATAAAATCTGCTCAAGATAAAAATGCAGATAAAGTTGTTGGGAATATAGTTGAACTAGAGCTTGACGCTATTGAAGTTAATCCTTTTCAGCCACGTACTCAGTTCAATGAAGAATCTTTACGTGAATTAGCTTCTTCTATTAAAGAGTTAGGTGTTATTCAACCCATAACGGTTAGAAAGATTGCTTTTAACAAATATCAATTAGTTTCTGGTGAACGTCGTTATAGAGCTTCAAAACTTATAGGTTTAAAAAGTGTCCCTGCTTATATACGTATAGCAAACGATCAAGAATCCTTAGAGATGGCATTGGTTGAAAATATTCAACGCCAAGATCTAGATCCTATAGAAATTGCCTTATCCTATCAGCGTTTAATTGATGAAATAAAGCTTACGCAAGAGCAAATGAGTGAACGTGTTGGAAAAAAACGTTCGACAATTGCCAATTACTTACGTCTTTTAAAATTAGACCCTATTATTCAAACAGGAATGAGAGATGGTTTTATATCTATGGGTCATGGGCGCGCTATTATTAATATTGAAGATCACGTAGCACAATTAGAAATCTACGAAAAGATATTAACCAATAAATTGTCGGTAAGAGAAACCGAAAAAATTGTTAAGAATTACCGTGAAAATAAAGAGATATCTGCACCAAAAGAAGTAGAAACTCCAAAATATATCAAAAAAGGTGTAAAGGAGATATCTGAATACTTTGGACATAAAGTAGACGTTAAATTAGGTAAGAATGGCAGTGGGAAAATTACAATCCCATTCCATTCTGAAGAAGATTTCAATAGAATAAAAAAACTAGTTCAACGTGCAAAATAAATTTCTTTTTGTTGCTGTATTGTTAATTTTTCCATTTGTAGCTTTTACGCAAAACGACACCAAAGATTCAAAAGGTATCATTGGCGATAAGAATGTTGTAGTGCGAGATACTGTTAATAGTCGTAAAATAGATCCGCTATCACCATCAAAAGCAGCTTTTTATTCGGCTATACTACCTGGTTTGGGGCAAGCTTACAATAAAAAATATTGGAAGATCCCGATTGTATATGCCGCATTAGGTACTGGCGTTTATTTCTATATAAGAAATAACGACGATTATAACAGATATCGAGACGCTTACAAAAGACGCTTAGCTGGTTTTACTGACGATGAATTCTTTGGAAGGATTTCAGATGATGGACTAAGAAGAGGGCAACGCACATTTAGGAGAAACAAGGAGCTATCCTTGTTGGTAACTATTGGTATTTATGCTTTAAATATTATTGACGCCAATGTTGATGCCCATCTATTACAATACAATGTAGACGAAAATCTTGCTCTAAAGCCACACTTTAAGTTTAACGAACTGGACGCTACAACAAATCTGGGACTCACATTAAATTTTAATTTTTAAGACAATGAAAATAGCATTATTGGGCTATGGAAGAATGGGAAAAACAATCGAACAGATTGCCTTAAAACGTGGGCATTCAATAGTTCTTAAAATTGACAATCCTAACGACAATTTTGACATAACCGAAGCCGATGTTGCTATAGATTTTAGTGTTCCTAGTGCTGCAGTTAGCAATATTTCAAACTGCATCAATAATGGTGTTCCTGTAATTTCTGGCACCACAGGATGGTTAGATGATTATAATAATATGGTTAAACTAACCAAGGAAAAAAATGGTGCTTTTATTTATGCTTCAAACTTTAGCTTGGGTGTCAATATTTTTTTTGAATTGAATAAGCAACTTGCAAAAATGATGGCTAACCTATCGCAATATAATGTCGATCTGGAAGAAATTCACCATACACAAAAACTCGATGCTCCAAGTGGTACAGCAATCACCCTTGCTGAAGGTATTATAGAAAACACCCATTATAACTCTTGGGATTTGGACTCTGCAAATACTAAAGATGTCATTGCCATTAAAGCCAAGCGTATAGAGAATGTTCCCGGAACTCATTACGTAAACTATACATCTAATGTAGATACTATTAACATATCTCATACAGCCCATAACAGACAAGGCTTTGCTTTAGGTGCTGTGGTCGCTGCCGAGTGGATTATTGGTAAAACTGGTGTTTTTACGATGAATGATGTGTTAAATATTGGTTAAGATGTGTTATTATTGTAACACATACAACCGCTTAAGTACAAACTAACTAATAATTAAAAGCTACAATTATGACATTCACTCAATGGTTCATATTTTTTATAATAATTCAAGTTGTTCATGGATTAGGAACTTGGAAACTATATCAAAAAGCTGGTAGACAAACCTGGGAAGCATTTGTTCCTGTTTATAATGCCGTGGTTTTAATGAAGTTGATTAATCGTTCGCCATGGTGGACTATCTTATTGTTTTTACCTATTATAAACCTAATCATGTTTCCGGTAATTTGGGTTGAAACTGCAAGAAGCTTTGGAAAGAACACTTATACCGATACAATATTAGCAGTCGTTTCATTAGGGCTATATAACTACTATCTTAATTATGTTGCTGATGTAAAATATATTGAAAATCGTGATATTCACCCTAAATCTTCATCTGGTGAATGGGTTAGCTCCATACTGTTTGCCATTGTCGCTGCAACTTTAGTGCATACGTATTTTATCCAGCCATACACCATTCCATCATCCTCATTAGAGAAGTCATTATTGGTAGGTGATTATTTATTTGTAAGCAAATTTCATTATGGCGCCAGAGTGCCAATGACTACAGTAGCTGCGCCTATGGTACATGACACCATTCCGGGATTAAAGAAAAAATCTTATTTGTTCAATGATGACAAAACCAAGAATAAAACATCCTGGTTAAACAAACTTCAGTTACCTTATATGAGAATTCCTGGGTTTGAAAAAATTGACAGGAACGAAATAGTTGTATTCAACCAACCAGCAGATACGCTGCTAGATATGAATAATTTTCACCCAGATAGAAATTATTACAAACCAATAGACAAGAAAACCAATTTGGTAAAACGTTGTGTTGGTGTTGCTGGAGATTCTTTAGAGATTCGTGATGGTTATGTATATATTAATGGTGTCAAAAATGAATTACCAGATAGAGCTGAACTGCAATTTAGCTATCAAGTTGAACTAAAAGAAGGTAAAGGGTTTGATAATAACATTATTCAGTACTTAGCAACTAGATATGATATAACTGATGGAATATATAGTACAAGAGATAATAAGATAATAATTCCTGCCGCTAGTGATAACGCTGCCAATCAATTTAAAAACCACCCAAGTGTTGCAAAATTAACCAAACTTGTAGAACCAGAAGGAGAAGCAGACCCTAGTCTTTTTCCTCATGACCCTCAATACCAATGGAATCGTGATCAATTTGGTCCTATTTACATTCCAGAAGCTGGACAAACTATTGCTCTTAATCTGGAAGTATTACCACTTTACAAACGTGTAATAAGTGAATACGAAGGTAACGATTTAAAAGTACAGGGCAACCAAATACTCATTAATGGTGAAGTAGCTACTAATTATACTTTTAAACAAGATTATTACTGGATGATGGGTGATAACCGTCATAACTCTATAGATGCACGTGCCTGGGGATTTGTACCTTACGACCATGTTGTTGGAAAGCCAGTATTTATATGGTTAAGTTTAGATAAGAACAAAAAACTTTTTGATGGCAAAATTCGCTGGGATCGCATGTTTACAACAGTTCATGGTAGTGGTAAACGTGTATCTTATTTAATTCCTTTCTTAGCATTATTAATAGGCTGGTTCGGATTTAATAAATGGCGTAAATCAAAAAAAGCTAAGGAGGCCTAATACGAATATATGAAGGTGCTTCTTCACCCTACATATTTCCCAAACATTGTGCATTTTGCAGCAATGCTTCAATCTAATCATATTATGTTTGAGGTGTGTGATAATTATCAAAAGCAAACCTATAGAAATCGTACACATATTTATGGAGCTAATGGTTTGTTAGCACTTCATGTGCCCATTAAACATAGTCATAAAAACAGGCAATTTTACAAAGATGTAAAAATTGCTAATGACGGTAAATGGCAATCACAACATTGGAAATCACTACAAAGTGCTTACAGAACCTCACCATTTTTTGAATATTATGAAGATGAGCTAGCACCATTGTTTCAAACAAAACAAGAATATATTTTAGAGTATAATTTTAAATGTTTGGAAATTATTTTAGAATGCTTGCAATTGGATATTAACTTTACTAAGACTACCGAATTTCAAAAAGAAACCACAGGAATTCTTGACGGACGCTTTTTAGTTAATGCAAGAAAAGAGAAAGAGTTTCAGTTAGAACCTTATACACAGGTCTTTTCAAACAAACATGGTTATATCAATAACTTGAGCATCCTTGACCTGCTGTTTAATGAAGGACCAAATGCATTAAATTACTTAGAAACTCAAAAACCAATACTGTAATGTTACAATCGTTAACACATTATGGTATTCATTTTTTGGTCCCATTAGCCATAGCATGTTTATTTTTTAAGAAACGATGGTTTATTGCTTACCTAATAATGATTAGCACCATGCTTATTGATTTGGATCATTTATTGGCCACACCAGTTTTTGATCCTAATAGATGCAGTATTAATTTTCACCCACTACATTCCTATTTCGCTATTGGAATATATGTACTACTGAGTGTTTTCAAAAAGACAAGAATTCTAGGAATTGGCCTCTGTATTCATATTATAGCAGATATGGTAGATTGTTTATTTATGTAAAATAAACTAAAATACATCCTGTCATTTCGAGTTTACGAGAAATCTCATAAAGCCTAGTTTCAATATTATGAAACACCTCTCACAATTGTTCGAGAAGACATATTTTTAAGTTTTTAAACAGATAGGAAAACGCTATTTATGTAAACTAAGCTTTGTAATTATTGGATAATGGTCAGAGAGTTTCTTTTTAACAACTTGAAACCTTTTAACAGTAAAACTAGGGTCGGTAAGAATAAAATCAATTCTAACAGGAAAATACTTAAAATCGAATGTACGTCCAAAACCACTGCCCGCTTCTTCAAAAGCATCAACAAGATCGCCTTTTATTTCTTTATACACATACGAATAAGAGGTGTTATTAAAATCACCACAAATCACCATTTTATAAGGTGAACTTTGTTTATGCTTTAAAAACAATTCTGCCTGCTCTTGTTGCATTTTAAAGGTCTCTCCTGCTCTTTTAAACAGTCTTTCAGAATCCTCTGTATTTAAATTTTCAACATCTTCATCGATCTTTAATGACTGTAAATGCACATTATAAATCCTAACAGTATCGTTATCTTTAACAATATCTACATAAATAGCGTTGTTTGCCGTTTTTGGAAATTCCACCGAACCTGAATCTATAATAGGGTATTTAGAAAAAATAGCTTGTCCATATCGCACTCTTTTTCCTGATAGCTGTTCGTATTTATACTTGTAAAAAGAAAGGTCTATGTTTTCATGAGGATGGTATTCCTGAAAACTCACAACATCAGGTTGTTCCCTTTTAATAAGGTCTATTATTTTACTTTCAACTTGTGCTTCTTCTATCCAATTATATAAATTAAATAATCGCACATTATAGTTCATTATTGTAAGATTACCATCGCTAACATCGTCACTTGAAGACGAAAACTTATAAAAAGAAGACACATAACTATACCCTAACAATAATACCAACAAAGACAGTAGCAACTGTTTTTTACCTTTTAAGAACCAGTAAAGTACAAACCCTAAATTAACAATGATCAATAATGGTACAGCCAAACTTAAAACTGCAAGAGCTGTGAAGCTTTTAGGCGCAACATAAGGTAAGAGATATGATAATAATAATACTGTGGCAACAACCGAATTGATGAGGAAAATTAACTTATCTATGCCTTTTAAGTTCTTCATCCATCCTTTTATTTCCCAGCCCTGAACAAGAATTCTTTTTCCTCCTTGCTTAAACTTTCGTAACCACTCTTGCTTATTTTGTCTAATATGATATCAATTTGTTTCTGCTTATTAAACTCTCCAAATTGCTCCTTAGTATGTCCTGCAAAAGCTTTTCCTTTTTTGTTCTTCCTATGAACTGTTTTAAGTTTTGAAGACTTATTACTAGAAAATAAACTTATAAGTCCATTCATAAAACGCTCAAAGCCTTTACCAATATCGGTTCCTTTCTTTAATTGTACTGCGTACATATACCCTAAAAGATCACCTCCTAAATGAGCCACATGTCCACCAGCATTACCACTAAATAAACCCAGAATATCCAAAGCTACCAACACAAGGCCTATATACAGTAGTCGTATGTTAAACTTTACAATCCTAATCTCGTAATTGGGCATATATGCACATAGAAAAATAAGTGCAGCTCTCACTCCTGCAGAAGCACCTACAAGATTCCCAGCATTTCTTAAAAACCCATTAGGATATATAGTATACACAAGCATATAGGCTAAACCTCCAACTATTATTCCTAAAAAATAAACATTAAGAGATAGCTTTATATTGAATAAATTGGAAAACGAACGTCCTACAAAATAGAGCACAAACACATTAAAGAACAAGTGCCAAAACTCTACATGTGTAAAACCGTAAGTGATTAGGCTCCATGGTTTAAGAATAAAATCTCCAAAATCTTTAGGTAACGCCAACCATATTAAACTGTTACTTCTTAAAACACCCAAAAAGTTTGCAATTACCCAACCAACAAAATATACCATAATATTTATGGCGATTATTTTCTCGAAAGCTGTTAAGCGCTTTAACTTATCTTGTATGTCCTGTGTTAAAGAAGTCATATATTAATGCCAGCGATAATTGTCAAATTGATTTTTCTTCCAGAAATACATCATTAAAAACCCTGTTAATGCACCACCTAAATGCGCTACATAAGCTGTATTATTTGGGCTAAAAACTGAAACACCACTAAGTGCCGAAAATAAATCTAATGCAATTATTCCTGGAATAAAATACTTGGCTTTAACTGGTATTGGTAAAAAGATTAACATTAATTTGCTTTCTGGAAATAACATTCCAAATGCTACTAAAATTCCCATAATGGCACCCGAAGCACCAACCATTGATGAATTAAACACACCAACAAAGCTCTCTAATTGATCTTGGTTTAACACATTTGCCCATCGCGTATCATATATATTGTAAGAAGATGAAAGAACTTCCATTATTTGTGATGAATCAAACCCGGCTTCAACCAAAAGATCTAACCCAGAATAAAACTTAAAATAATAATATCCAAGCTGTAATAAAGCCGCACCTAAACCTGCTGAAATATAAAAGAAAATAAACTTTTTCTTTCCAAATATTTGTTCAACCGCTGTACCAAACATCCATAATGCCAACATATTAAACAGTATATGTTGTACATTTCCATGCATAAACATATGGGTTATAATTTGCCAAGGTTGAAAAAGTTCGTTCTTTGGAAAATATAATGCAAACCACTTATAAAACAATTGGCCATCACCAATCATTAGTGTTCCAACAAACATAATTGCATTAATTATTAATAAGTGCTTTACTGTATCTGTTATACTTCTCATTTATGCTGAATTTAGTTCAGTATCTTAATTGAATTTATGATCTATATCTTCAACCCTCATTGTTATAAAGGTTGCCTTATTAGTTGGAGAAATAGATGGTTCTTTACACGCAAACAAACTATTTACTAAATGTTCCTGCTCTTGAACAGTTAAACGTTGACCGGTTTTTATAGCCAAACTTTTTGCCATACTCTTTGCTAGCAAATCGGTTTGACTAAAATGACTATCTGGCACTTCGTTTTCAATATCATTAATAAGCTGTTCTAAAACTGCAGAAACATTCGACTCAACAATACTTACGGGAACACCTGTAATTTCCACCTCATTCTTTTCTAACTTAGAAAAAACAAATCCCGTTTGTTCCAATTGTTCCTTTAAACTATCTAAAATAGCAACTTCACTATTTGTAAATTCCAAAGCCAACGGAAACAATAATTGCTGACTCACAGCTTCTTTAACTGTAATATGCTGTAAAAATTGTTCATACAAAACACGTTGATGAGCTCGATGCTGATCGATCATTAACATACCCGATTTAATTGTATTTACAATGTATTTATTATGAAGTTGGAATGTTTTATTAGCATTCTGGTCGTCATCAAAAATTGATGGTGTTACCTCTTCGCTTTCAAATTGCATTTGGCTAAAGGTATCAGTATCATCATTACTTTTAGATTCCAAACCCACATACAAACTTTCCCAACTAGTAACTGGCTCTTTTTTAAAAGTTGTGGACATACCTTTATTTGACACGGCTTTTTCTTCTTTAAAAGGATTAAAGCTTCTATCTACTTCAATAACAGGATTAGATGCTTCCCTATCTTTAAAATTATAAGGAGTATCCATATTACCATCTCTGTCAAAATCTAAAACAGGAGCAATATTAAACTGCCCTAAACTGTGCTTTACTGCCGATTTTAAAAGCGCATACAAGGTATGCTCATCATCAAATTTTATCTCTGTTTTTGTTGGGTGAATATTTATATCTATCGTTTTTGGATCTACTTCCAGATACAAAAAATAGCTAGCATGTGTACCTTCTCTTAACAATCCTTCAAAAGCACCGTTTATAGCGTGATTTAAATATGAGCTCTTAATGAAGCGATCATTTACAAAAAAGAATTGTTCGCCTCTTGTTTTTTTTGCAAACTCAGGTTTGCAAACAAAACCAGAAATATTTAGAACTTCTGTATTTTCTTCAACTGGCACCAGCTTTTCATTCGTTTTTGAACCAAAAACATTAACCAGTCGTTGGCGTTTGTTAGATATAGATAAGTTAAAGATCTCACTACCGTTGTGGTGCATCGTAAACCCAATATTAGGATGCGCCAATGTTACTCGATTAAACTCATCAATAATATGCCTGGTTTCAACAGTATTTGATTTTAAAAAATTACGTCTAGCAGGAATGTTAAAGAATAGATTTTTAACCGATAATGATGTACCATTTGGTACTGCTACAGCCTCTTGAGACACCACCTCACTACCTTCAATATTTATTTGTGTACCAATATCTTCACCTGCTTGTTTTGTTTTCAACTCAACATGAGCAATAGCTGCAATACTAGCCAAAGCTTCACCACGGAAGCCTTTGGTATGAAGGTCAAACAAATCGTCTGCAGTTTTAATCTTAGAAGTAGCATGACGCTCAAAGCTTAACCGTGCATCGGTAACACTCATACCCTTTCCATTATCAACAACCTGAATGAGGGTTTTTCCAGCGTCTTTAATTATAAGTTTTATATGGTTGGCTCCAGCATCTATGGCATTTTCAAGAAGTTCTTTTACAACTGATGAAGGTCGCTGCACAACTTCGCCTGCAGCAATTTGGTTAGCCACATGATCTGGTAATAACTGTATTATATCTGCCATTAATTGTTATGAAAAGAAAATGGATAAATCAAAGTCTATTATAAACAAAAAGATTAAAACAAGAACAGCAATAATAATAAGTATTCTACGATTAACTTCCGGATCTTTTTCTTTTAAATCAGACAAAGCATGATTTAACTTCGATTTTAAGTTATGCTTACCAACTGTGATGGTTCTATACTCATCAAACTTATGTTTTATAGCATAAGGACTTCCTTCCTCTCCATTATTTTTATAATAACGAGGTGTGTAGCTGTATTTTTTGTTTTGTCGTGTTTTAAAAAGTCCCATAGTCTATAATTTTTACATGTAATTTTTTTCTAATATATACATGCAAAGCAATAATAATACCAAAAACAGTATTAAGGCCTTTAACGAGAATCTGCGCCTTCTTCCAAGGCTAATATCACGTTCTTTCTCCCATTTGGATGCAAATCTGTCCTTGGCCGAATCAAACTCCTGACCTTCTTCTTTAGAAAATCTAGGTTTATAATTAAACTTTTTATTCTTGCGTTGTTTAAACAATCTCTTCGTTTACTAATACTTCAAATGTACTTAAAATACACAGAAAATTAGTCTGACAACTGCCAAAAATTGTTAACAAGTTTGAAGTTGAAAATTTTAGGCTATTCTTTTTATCTCGGCCATTTTAATCGCTACTATGGCTGCTTCTGTACCTTTGTTTCCGTGTTTACCTCCCGAACGTTCTATAGCTTGTTGTAAATTATTATCGGTAAGTACGCAGAATATTACTGGAACATCATGAATTATATTCAGGTCTTTTATGCCTTGTGAAACACCTTCGCAAACAAAGTCGAAATGTTTTGTTTCGCCTTGAATAACGCTTCCTATGGCGATTACAGCATCAACATCCTGTTCTTGCATTTTCTTACTACCATAAATAAGCTCAAAGCTTCCCGGAACATCCCAGCGTATGATATTTTCTGCCGTAGCACCACAATCTAACAATGCTTCTACAGCACCTTTATAAAGCCCTTCGGTGATGGTATCATTCCATTCAGAAACAACAATCCCAAACCGAAAGTTCTTCGCGTTTGGGATTGTTGTCTTATCGTAAACTGATAAATTTTTATTTGCTGTTGCCATGTATATTAGTTACTAGCAGCTTCAGCTCTACCTATAAATACATCTATATTGGCAGCTTCAGTACTAGTTGAAAATTCGTCTTTAATTCTTTTAAAGTAAGCTAATGCTTTAGAGTTTTCACCTAAAGCTAAAGCAACATTTCCAGCTTTATATAAATACATTGGTGTAGTGTAGCTGTTTGTTTTCATTTCGGCTGCTTGCACATAATAATCTAAAGCATCTTCTTTTTGATCTAGCTGCATAAATGCATCTCCAATACCTCCTTTAGCTATTGGTCCTAAAGCTTCATCGTCACTAGAAAAATTACTTAAATGCTCAACTGCATTTGTATAGTCTTTAACATTTAAATATGCCATACCTGCATAATAACTAGCAAGGTTTGCAGCGTTAGTACCTTTATACTCAGAGATAATATCTAGCATACCAAACTTACCCTCTCCACCATTTAAAGCTAAATTAAATAATGAATCTTTATCTGAAGTATTTGTAACAGCTTGATCGAAAAATTGTTGTGCTTGGAACATATCGTTCATAGCTTCACTTTCTTTAGGCTCCTGAATAAATTTGTTATATCCTAAATATCCTAAAATAATTGCTGCAGCTAAGCCAACAATAATAAAAATATACTTTTGATTTTTCGCAACCCATTCTTCGGTTTTAGAAGCACCTTGGTCTAAGGTATTAAATACCTCGGCCGTAGTTGAGTGTTCTTCTACTGCTTCAACTTTTTCCGCTTTTGTCTTTGGTTTGTACCCTCTTTTCTTGTAAGTCGCCATATATTCTATATTAATGCGCCGCAAAAATAAAATTTTTATTGGTAAAAAAAAGGTAATTTATTTGTTATTTTTCAATAATTTGCACCTCCTTTTTATGAATTCGAAGCTTCTTTTTGGAGATTTAACTTACTTTTTTAATGCTTTTAAAAACATTATCTATTCTCAATTATAAAAATTTTGATTCGCAAGATTTTGTGTTCGACAACAAAATAAATTGTTTTGTTGGACCAAATGGCATAGGTAAAACTAACATTTTGGATGCCATTTATCACTTGTCTTTCGGAAAAAGTTATTTTAACCCAATAGCTTCGCAAAACATTAAGCACAATGAGAGTTTTTTTGTGATTGATGGCGTTTACGACAAACAGGATCGTCAAGAAAAAATAATTGTATCTCTAAAAAAAGGGCAAAAAAAGATCATCAAG
Source organism: Flavobacteriaceae bacterium (assembly GCA_030148025.1). Classification (GTDB taxonomy): domain Bacteria; phylum Bacteroidota; class Bacteroidia; order Flavobacteriales; family Flavobacteriaceae; genus JASBUG01. The sequence continues at coordinate 26,694 of JASBUG010000042.1, forward strand.
CGTAATGGCAAAGCGTATGAGAAATTTAGTGATCATATTGGCTTTTTACCTTTAGTTATAATCTCTCCAGCAGATAGAGATCTCATTATTGAAGGTAGTGACACTAGACGAAAATTTATAGACGGGGTTATTTCGCAAAGCGACAAAACTTATCTCCAAGACCTGATAAAGTACAACAAAGTATTATCGCAACGAAATGCTCTTTTAAAATATTTTGCCTTGAACAACACCTTTAATGGTGATACACTCGATATATATAATGAACAATTACATAACCTTGGACAGGTGATTTTTAATAAAAGACGTGAGTTTTTAGAAACATTTGTTCCAATTTTTAAAGATCGCTATAAAGCAATTAGCAATAACAATGAAATTGTTAATCTTACTTATAAAAGTCAATTGTTTGAAAACGATCTAAACACATTATTAATCGACAACATCAATAAGGACAAGGCATTACAACATACCAGCGTTGGCATTCATAAAGATGATATGAATTTTGAAATAGCATCTTATCCTATTAAAAAGTTTGGAAGCCAGGGGCAGCAAAAGTCGTTTTTAATTGCTTTAAAACTTGCGCAATTTGATTTTATAAAAAAACAAAGCGGTGTAACGCCTATTTTATTATTAGATGACATTTTTGATAAATTAGACGAACAACGTGTATCACAAATCATTACCTTAGTAGATGATGATAATTTTGGTCAGATCTTTATAAGTGATACGCATGCTGAGCGAACAGAAAATGCCATAAAACAAGTACACCAAACCTATCAAATATTCAATTTAGAAACCACTGGATGAAGCGTATATATATAATATTAGTTTTTAGTTTTCTTTTGAGCAGTTGCTCAAATAACCCTGAACAATTTATTGAACATATTGATGGCTACTGGGAAATTTCGCATGTAGAAAAAGACAACAACCTATTAAAAGAGTATAAAATAAGTACATCTGTTGATTACTTTGAAGTAAAAGATGATCTCACAGGAATTAGAAAAAAGGTATCACCCACGTTAAATGGAACATTTATCACCAATCAGGATCACACAACTTTTGAGTTAAGAATTGAAAACGACTCCTTGAATATTTACTATAAAAAAAATGAAGTGATCACAAAAGAGACCATTTTAAAGGCAAATGAAAACGAATTAATTATATCTAACACCCAAGGGTTTACATACACCTATAAACCTTATAAAAAAATTGATCTATAGCTGGTAATGAAAAGACATAATGAAAATATGAGTTTGAGTGACGCCCTAAAAGAATTTGTTGACACAAACAGGTTACAGGATGGTCTTGATAAGATTAATGTACAGGAAGCATGGACTCAACTTATGGGAAATGGAGTAAATAGTTACACCACTTCTGTTCTTCTAAAAAAAGACACTCTTTATGTTAAATTAAGTTCTTCGGTGTTGAGAGAAGAATTAAGTTACGGCAAAGAAAAAATTGTCAACCTTCTAAACGAAGCTCTTGGTAAACCTTTAATTAAGACACTTATTCTTAATTAATTGTTAATTATACAATATAAGTAGAACTACGTATTGTCTGAAAATTATAAAATCACTACTTTTATGTATCCCTCTATAATACGTACGTAAGTACATTATAGCTTTTAGAAACTTAAACAATGAAACCGTTATCCCTAACAAAACAGCTCATTGTTTCTTTATGTGCGTATAATTATGTGCATAAATGTACTATTATAAATAGTGAGCTACGTTATTTAAAATCTAGATTATTTCTGGCATGGTGGATGCTTATTAGTACACCAAGGGTTAACCCTAATAGTTTCTCTTTTCAAAGGGTTTTAAAATATTAGTTATGAGTAAAGATTTTAAAATTATTTGTTTCAAGAGCATTTTTAACCTAATAGCATTTGCTGTATTTATATATGGCAATTTTACAGCTAATAATGCTTTAATTATTTCTGGCGGATTAGCCATGTTATTCTTTTCGTTTATATTATTTAGACGTGTGTTAAATCCATTAATTGCAATAGTATTAGGAGTTATTTTAACTTTCATACTTACACCTTGGTATTATGGCATGCTTTGGGGTGTAGGTATTTATTCGGTTTTACAAATCATCTCTTTTTTATATACAATAACCTCGAAACCAGAGTTTTTAAAATGAGGCTTTAAAATAAATTAGTGAACAGTATACATAGAACCTCGTATTGCTATTTTAAATCATTCACTTAAAAAGTATCAAAATTTCAAAGATAAAATCATCGCAAGTTTCACCTTTGCATAACCACCTGTTTTTCAGACTTAAAGTTATATTTACATTAAGATTTTTAATTTCTTTCGGATTCATGCTATTAGTGAGTTTTTAAAGACTATCTTCGCAACTTATTAATTAATATAATTTACAATGAGTAAAGGCACAGTAAAATTCTTCAATGATTCTAAAGGATATGGTTTCATTACTGAAGAAGGATCTAACAAAGATCATTTTGTACACATTTCCGGATTAATCGACGAAGTAAGTGAAGGTGATGAAGTTGAGTTCGAATTAAGAGAAGGAAAAAAAGGAATGAACGCGGTAAACGTAAAAGTAATCTAATATATACTTTAACTTTTTACAGATAAGGCCTTTCGATAATCGAAAGGCTTTTTTGTTGGTATTAAACAAAAAAAGCCACAACATTTGTTGTGGCTTTTGATATTTTGTATTCTAGTATTAGATATTAGAACATTTCTCTTCCAGAAAAGTGGAATGCTCCTTCAATAGCAGCATTTTCATCACTATCACTACCATGTACAGCATTCTCTCCAATAGAAGCAGCATATAGTTTACGAATAGTTCCTTCAGCAGCTTCAGCTGGGTTTGTTGAACCAATTAAAGTTCTAAAATCTTCTACTGCATTATCTTTTTCTAAAATTGCAGCTACTATTGGTCCGCGAGTCATATACTCTACTAACTCTCCAAAGAATGGACGCTCTTTGTGAATTGCATAAAATGCCTCGGCGTCAGCTTTAGTCATTTGAGTTAATTTCATCGCTACAATTCTAAATCCTGAAGCAGTGATCTTTTCTAATATTGCGCCAATATTACCTTTTTCTACCGAATCAGGCTTAAGCATTGTAAATGTTCTATTTGTTGCCATTTCTTTATTTTAAATTTCGTGCAAAAATACAGTTTTTATATAAATCTACAAGCTTATTATAATGGTAGTTTTTTCCTCAAAAGAAAATTAAAACTTCTCAAATGTTTTTTATTTTCTTTAAATATTCACTAGGCGTTACTTTCGATACTTTTTTAAAAGCTGCATTAAAAGCACTTCGTGATCCAAAACCAGCCTTCATCGCTATAGTTTCCCATGTGTATGATTTTAAATCACCTATATCAATTTCATTAAGAACATAATTTATTCTATAACAATTAACATAATCGGTAAATCGTTGGTGAAATTGATTATTTATGATAAACGAAATATCTCTAGAAGAAATTCCTGTAGCTACAGAAACAATATTTATATTAAGGTTCTTATTAAGAAAAGGGTGTTCTGAGCGAAAGTAATTTTCTAAAATTTCTATGTTATTTTCAACATTCTTAACTGAGAATGCACCCTTCTTTTTATCTTTTTGTTTAAAAGGATTTGAAATTGACAACTGTGGTATACCAAATAATTGATGTGCGTTAATAAGTATATATCCACCTATAGAAAAATATACAACTGCAATTAAATATGATGTTATTGTAATGCCCAAAGTATAAGGATGCTTGGGAACAATACTGGTAGAATTAATTATATTATTTGCAACAAGAATGTATAGCAAGGTCAAACTTAAATAATAAAATGTAATAAGACTTGTAAATGTTATAACCCATTTCTTCAAAGCAAATAATTGTGGTATACTTCTAACTTCTTTATGCCCTTTATAAAAGACCACAATGATCCTCCATTGCAATATTAAATAAACAATTGATTGTATAGAACGACATAAAATATTAATACCTTCAGGTAATAAACCATCTTTATGAGTATAATTTAAAGCTACATTATTAACTACAGCATTCACTATTTCTTGCTTTTCAACAAGCGGTAAAACATAAAACGGCAAATAATTAATAAAGAAAATTATAAAAGGAATTAGATGCAAAATATCAGTTTTTCTTAATCGAGTTTCATTATACAGTACCGACCTAACATATAACAACGCTAATGGTGCAATAAGATATGTTATTGGAGCTGCTACCTTATATAAATATGGAACCTCTTGTATCCAGCCAGTTATAATTAACAAATAAGTAAAGTTACAATAGGCATTTAATATCAAGAACCCTCCTAATAATCTATTAGCCAGTTTTCGATAAGTATAGAACTTAAAAAACAGCATATAAGCTGCTAACAAAGCGCAAGTATTTGCAATAAAATATATAATATCTATAAAAGAAATATGCTGCATTTTTATGCTTTTTTTTCAAAAAAAACAATAATAGACATATTTTTTAACTAAAAAAAATGTAGCATTTTCTGAATTAACTACAAAGTTCACACACACTTAACTAACAAAAAACGAAAGAGACTATACTTTTAATTCATTAAAAAACTTAAAAAATGAAAAGATTACTATTTCTCTTGTTTGCTACAACTTCTCTTTGTGCTCAAGACTTAACCATTACAAATGGTAGTTCTGTTTTTTTAAAAAGCGAAACACCCATTTTTATTACAAGTTTAACCCTCAAACCAAGTACAGACTTCTCACTATTAAGTTCTATTACAAAATCAACAACACCTGTAAACAATAATGGACATAATAGTATTTTAAATGTTATTATCGCTTCAGTAAATCTTGAAAATTACATAGGTAATCTAGTTTTACATTATAACGATAGTCAACTTAACGGAATAACTGAATCGAACCTAACCTTTGCTTACAAAAATGACACTGGAATTTGGACTTCTCAAGAAAACATCTTAGATACAAATGCAAATACAATTACGACCACAATTTCCAGTCCAATAACATTTTCTCAAATAACCGCTTTTGATAACGGTGCACTATCCGTAGAAAATAATAACCCAAATATAAATCTGCAATTATATCCTAACCCAACATCGACAATTGTAACTATTAACTCTACCAAAAATTTGACTACAGAAATATATAATGCTCTTGGTCAAAAAATAATGAGTACTCAAAAAAAAGCAATATCTCTCGCTTATTTAAAGAGCGGGATTTATTTCTTCAAAATAAAGAATGAGCAAACCAATAACATTAGCCTTCATAAAATCATCAAACAATAAAAAATTGACACTAAACTAAAATTGACAAAAAAATGAAAAGACAAACACTATTATTAATGACTTTATTATACACTAGTACATTTTTTGCCCAAGTGGGTATTGGAACAACTACTCCAGAAACCACAGCTGCCTTAGAAGTGAAATCTACTGAAAAAGGAATTTTAATTCCAAGAATGATCCAAGCTCAACGTGACGCAATTACAAATCCTGCTACAGGGTTATTAATTTATCAAACTAATAATACACCAGGTTTTTACCATTATAATGGTACAGCTTGGGTAAATATAACTTTTGGCATGTTATCAATTAATGATCTAAACGATGCAAAATCAGATATGATTAGTTCTATTTTTATTGGTAATGGTGCTGGTGTTGCAAATGAAGGCTCAGATAATAAAAATACAGGAATGGGCTTCAATAGTTTACAAAATAACACCACAGGACTTAACAATACAGCGACAGGGTATCATACTCTTTTTGAAAACACCATAGGTTATGGCAATACTTCAAATGGAGCGTATGCATTAGAAAAAAATACTACAGGCTCTAAAAACACCGCAAATGGAGGAGATGCTTTAAAAGAAAATACTGAAGGCTCAGACAATACAGCTACTGGATACGATGCCTTATCAAGTAACATTGCTGGAAATTACAGCGTAGCATTTGGAAGTAGAGCATTAAGAAATAACACCTCCGGTAATAGTAATACCGCCATAGGATATTATTCCTTAGGAGTAATATCAGGAAACAGCAATACCGCTATTGGAGTCAACACCCTAATAAATAACACAAATGGAAATAATAATACAGCTATTGGTGTAGACGCTGGATTTAACAACTCTGGCTCCGGAAATGTTTTTTTAGGTTTTTCAGCTGGTAGAAATGAAACAGGGTCAAATACTCTATATATAGATAATAGCAGTACTGCAACTCCTTTAATAAAAGGTAACTTCAGTGCCAACACTTTTCATATAAATGGTACAGCTTCTGGAAATAGTGCTTGGGCGAACGCTTCTGATGGACGCTTAAAAACACGAATACAAACTATAGAAAATCCACTTCAAAAAGTACTTTCACTTAGAGGTGTTAATTACCACTGGAAAGACGGTTCAATATATGCAAAAGGCAAACAAATGGGCTTTATAGCTCAAGAAGTTGAAAAAGTATTACCCGAAATAGTAAAAAAACCAACACAAGGTCAAGCTCATTACAGCATGCAATATGCACCATTAACTGCCTTATTGATTGAAGCCATTAAAGAGCAACAACAAACAATACTAGATCTTACAAATCGTATAAAACAAATTGAAGAAAAAAACTAGTTTATATTATAAATAACTTATGTAAAAGAAATGAGGCTTACTTAAATATGCCTCATTTCTTTTACACTATCATTTATATACCTGTATTAATTCTTGTTGCAATACATTATTTTCTCCTCGCATTTGCATAACCACAGTTTTACTATCAAAATCAATTTTCAATAACCCAAAACTTAAGTTAGGCACAACTTCGCCTTCTCTATATTTATTTGGCTCACCATCAAAGCTACTATACGAATGCGTCATACCACTTGACGTGAAATCTATTAACGGGTAATCTATACCTTCTAAATCGGTTTTAGAAAACTCTGAAATATGTCTATCTCCAGATAAAACAACAACGCCCTTAGCTTTAGAAGTACTTATTATTTCTTTTAATCTATCTACTTCATGAGGCATTGTTCCCCAAGTTTCAAAACCATGTTCTGCTGATAAAAACTGAATACTACTCATTATTAAGTTAAAATCTGCCTTAGAATTGTTCAAAGTAGTTTCCAACCATGTCCATTGTGCTTCACCAAGCATTGTTCCTTCTCCATAAGTATTTGGATCATACCTACGATCAGGGTTACTAGAAGGTGTTAAAGCCGTTCTAAAATAACGTGTGTCTAGCACTATAATATTCACACTACCTTTATTTGTTTTTATCAATTCAGAGTGATAAACCCCTTCTCTTTCTCTTCTTGGGTCATCTTTAGGAACGCCAATAAAATCTAAAAACAATTGTTGACTTTGCGCTTTAGCTACAAACTCCAAGCCACCATCATTTAAACCATAATCATGATCATCCCAAGTACCTAACACTTGTACTTTATCTACCAACTCCTTATATCCGGCTTGCTCCATTTGTTGTTGGTAATGCTGGGACATCAACTCCATATCATCCGTGTCAGAATAAATAACATCGCCTCCCCAAATCCATACAGATGGATTATTTTCCAAAACATGCTTCCACAACTTGTTCTCTACACGTTGCTGATTACACGATCCAAACGCAATTGTTATATCTTCTGTTTTTTGGTCTTTTAAAACAGGCTGTTCTTTTCCTTTACTTTTACAGCCAACAATTAAGACGAAACTAAAAAGTAAGTATTTTAAAATATGATTCATTATGAAATATCTGAAAAGGTTAATTTTTGTACAAAAGTAACATAATACATTTAAAGGATTTGTTATTAAATTGTATCTTCGCCTCTTATGACAAAAAATGATATTTCTGAAATAAAAGCATTATTAAGTACCCCTAAACAAATTGTAATTGTACCTCATAAAAATCCTGATGGCGATGCAATAGGCTCTACTTTAGGGCTTTATCATTATTTAAAGCAATTAGATCATGAGGCCATTGTAATTGCTCCTAATGACTATCCAGAGTTTTTAAAATGGATTCCTGGTGAAAACACAGTTTTAAAATATGACGCAGATCGGAAGACATCAGATGACTTAATACATAATGCTGATCTTATTTTTGCATTAGATTTCAATACGCTACACAGAACTGGAGATATGGAAACAGCATTAACCAATGCAAAAGCAACAAAGGTATTGATAGACCATCACCAACAACCCGATGATTTTGCAAGGTATATCTATTCTGATGTCACTATGTGTTCAACATCTCAAATGGTATATCATTTTATGGAAATGCTAGGTGATATAAATTTGCTAACAGCAGATATAGCTACTTGTTTGTATACTGGAATAATGACAGATACAGGTTCTTTTAGATTTAGATCTACCACAAGTACTACACATCGTGTCATTGCCAATTTAATTGATAAAGGAGCTGACAATGCACAAATACATAATAACGTTTACGACACTAACAGCTATAACAGACTGCAATTATTAGGCTGTGCTTTAAACAATTTAAAAGTGATTCCTGAAATAAATACAGCTTATATTACACTTTCTCAAGCCGAGTTAAATAAATATGATTTTAAGAAAGGAGACACCGAAGGAATTGTCAATTATGCTTTATCTGTTAAAGGAGTTAAGTTTGCCGTAATATTTATTGAAAACCAAAAAGAAGGTATTATAAAGATCTCTCTTAGGTCTAAAGGCAATTTTGATGTAAATACGTTTTCTCGCAATCATTTTAATGGTGGTGGGCATACAAATGCAGCTGGTGGAAGAAGTGAAGAATCTTTAAAAAATACGGTTGAAAAATTTATTAGTATCTTACCTGCGTATAATAATGACCTCAAATCATGAAACGATTACTAATAATTTTATTACTAACCTTTATAGCTTTTGGTTGTAAAACACCTGAAGCAAGGCGACCTATTTCTGTAAAAACAGGCTCTTTTATAGATGAATCGGTTGAACGAAATAAACAACTTAACCAAGAAGAGCACGATCGTATTCAACAAATTATAAATAATGATTCCGATATATCTTACATTTCTTCAGAAAACGGGTTTTGGTATTATTACAATACCAAAATTGAAGGTGATTCTATAACACCGCAATTTGGAGACATTATAAACTTTAATTATGATGTAAAAGATTTAAATGGTTCTGCCATTTACACTTCTGATGAACTAAAAACAAGAGATTATGCAATGGATCAAGAAGAAATTTTTACGGGTTTACGTGAAGGTTTAAAACTCATGAAAGCTGGAGAAACTATAACCTTCTTGTTCCCTTCTCAAAAAGCTTATGGGTATTATGGCGATTCTAATAAAATTGGCACTAATGTTCCGCTAATATGTAAAGTAACTATAAACACAATAACACCAAAAGAAACTAATTAACAATGAAGATTTTAAAAAATTCTATGAAAGTTCTAACACTTGCAATATTTGCAAGCCTTTTATCGTGCGATGACAGGTACCCAAACCTTGAAGATGGCCTTTATGCAGAATTTGTAACCACAATGGATACTATGGTTATTAAATTAACTTACGATAAAACTCCAGTTACAGTAGCAAACTTTGTTGCTTTAGCTGAAGGTAATCATCCAATGGTGGATAGTATTTTTCAAGGAAAAAAATATTATGATAGCATCATGTTTCACCGTGTTATAGATAAGTTCATGATACAAGGTGGAGATCCTCAAGGTACTGGTCGTGGTGGACCTGGATACAAGTTTGGAGATGAATTTGATGAATCATTAAAGCACGATAAACCAGGAATCCTATCTATGGCAAATTCTGGACCTGGAACAAATGGAAGTCAATTTTTTATCACTGAAGTACCAACACCTCATCTAGATAACAGACATAGCGTTTTTGGCGAAATGGTGCTTGGATTTGATGTTTTAGACTCAATTTCAAACGTTAAGGTTGGTCCTGGAAATAGACCAGAAAAAGATGTACGCATTAAAACCATCAATATTATTAGAAAAGGATATGATGCGAGAAACTTTGACGCAGTAAAAACATGGGAAACTGAATTACCAAAACTAGAAGAAAAAGCAAAACAAAAGGCTGAAGAAGCTAGAAAAAAAGCTGAAGCGGCAAAAAAGATCGCAGATGAAAAAACTAATGCAGCTGCAGCCGAATTACTTCCAACTTTAAACGGTTATAAAGAAAATGCAAAAACACATTCATCTGGATTGTTAAGTCATGTTATTTCGGCAGGTAATGGTGCTAAGCCAAAGCAAGGAGCTTTTGTAAATGTATATTATGAAGGTTACTTTACAGATGGTAAGCTTCTGGATACAAACAGAAAAGACGTTGCTGAAAAATTCGGACTTTATAACCCTCAAAGAGACCAACAAGGAGGTTATAAACCAATGCGCATGAAAATAAGTCCGGATGCACAAATGGTAGCTGGATTTAAAGAAGGTGTTGCAAGTATGAAAGTAGGTGACAGAGCATACTTCTACCTACCATCTCATTTAGCTTGGGGAGAACGTGGATCACCACCTGTTATCAAACCAAATACCGATGTAATTTTTATTGTAGAAATGGTAGAGATTACCAAATAATTTTATAAAATACAGATAAAAAAAGCAGCTCAATGAGCTGCTTTTTTTATCCTTACTTTTTAGGAATTTGCTTTAAGATCTCTAAAACAAACTTCCAATACTTTTGTACCGATGAAATTTGTGTTCGCTCATCTGGTGAATGAGCTCCTTTAATATTTGGTCCAAAGCTTATCATGTCCATCTCCGGATAATTGGTACCCAAAATACCGCATTCTAACCCTGCATGACATGCAGCTACATGAGGTTCGTTTCCATTAAGCTCAATATAAAGTTGTCGCATTACTTTTAAAATTGCAGAATCCATATTCGGAGTCCATCCAGGATAGCTCCCCGAAAACTCTACTTCACATCCTGTTAGCTCAAAAGTAGCACGTAACATATTTGCCAGATCCATTTTTGAAGATTCAACAGATGATCTGGTTAAACAAGCAATCTTGATACTACCATCTTTAACAATTACACGTGCAATATTATTTGACGTTTCAACAAGATCAGGAATATCAGCACTCATTCTATACACGCCATTGCACGCTGCATATAAAGCTCTAGTTATTCCTTCCTGCACACCAAGATCCATGATTTTTTCTGGTTGCTGCGTTTTAGAGATTACAATTTCCAGATTTGGTTCCATGGTTTTTAACTCTCTTACAATTGTTTCAGAAAGTTGTGCCATTTCTAACTTAAAAGCTTCTTCATGAATACTATCTATAGCTACTACAGCCATACTTTCTCTAGGTATTGCATTTCTTAAACTCCCTCCATCAATTTCTGAAATACGTAATCCAAAATTCTCAAACCCGTCAAATAGTAGTCTATTTAATATCTTATTAGAATTTCCAAATCCTTTATGAATATCCATACCCGAATGTCCTCCTTGCAAACCTTTAACAGTAATAGCGTAGCCTACTTTAAACTCTGGAGTTTCTTCTTCATTATAGGTTCTTATTGCAGTAATATCTACACCTCCTGCACAACCTACACCTATTTCATCGTCTTCCTCAGTATCAAGATTCAAAAGTATTTCTCCTTGTAACAGTCCGCCTTTTAAACCCATAGCGCCTGTCATTCCTGTCTCTTCATCAATAGTAAATAATGCTTCAATAGCTGGATGCTCGATCGTATCGCTTTCTAATATTGCCATGATCGTGGCTACACCTAACCCATTATCAGCACCTAGAGTAGTTCCTTTAGCTTTTACCCAATCGCCATCAATAAACATCTCTATACCTTGTGTATCAAAATCAAAATCGGTATCAGCATTTTTTTGATGTACCATATCTAAATGCGACTGCATGACAATGGTTTTTCTATCTTCCATTCCAGATGTTGCAGGCTTCCTTATAATCACATTACCAACTTCGTCTTCTATAGTTTCAAGCCCTAGGTTATTACCAAAATCTTTCATAAAAGCAATGACACGTTCTTCTTTTTTTGAAGCTCGTGGAACGGCATTTAAATCGGCAAATCTGTTCCATAGTGCCTTAGGCTCTAGTTGTCTTATTTCTGAATTCATTTTTATAATTTAAAAAGTTCCACAAAGGTAATTAAGTACATATAATGTTTTATAAAACAATTATGTATTTTTGAGTGATGCTCAAGAAAAAGAAACTTATAGTCGCCTTTAGTATAATTCCTCTATATCTTATTGTAAAACTATTGGCAAGATATCCGGAGTTTATTGAAACTTATTATAGCAAAGGCTTGTACCCTATAACCTCAAAAATGCTGCGCTATACTTTTGGATGGATTCCTTTTTCGATTGGAGATCTATTATATACTGTAGCTGGTATTTATGCCATAAGATGGCTTATACTGAATAGGAAAAGAATACGCAAGGATACTAAAAATTGGGTATTAGATATTCTTTCTGTGATATCAATAGCCTATTTAGGGTTTCATTTGTTTTGGGGAATGAACTATTACAGGCTTCCAATTCATAAAACCCTTGATCTTGGTTATAAATATACAACTGAAGAATTAGTAAAAGCTACCGAACATTTAATCAACATATCTAATACAACTCACTTAAAAATTAGTAGTGATGATTCTTTAAAAGTTGAAATGCCTTATTCCAAAAAAGAGCTTCTAAAAATGACAAGTGATGGATATACATCACTAGCTAAGACCTACCCATATTTGGCACATTCTCCTCAAAGCACAAAACTTTCTTTATATAGCATTCCGTTAACCTATATGGGTTTTAGTGGTTACCTAAATCCCTTTACTAATGAAGCACATATTGATGGTATTATGCCTCTGTATCAGTTTCCTACTACTGCTAGTCACGAACAAGCACATCAATTAGGGTATGCTGCAGAAAACGAAACTAATTTTATTGGGTGTTTGGCTGCAATTCATCATGATGATATCTATTTTCAATATTCTGGTTATGTCTTTGCGCTTCGCTATTGTTTAAATGAAGTTTACAGAAGAGATAAGGACATTTACAAAAATTTAATAGAAAAAGTAAACAAAGGCATTTTAAAAAACTACCAAGAATCTTACGATTTCTGGAATTCTTACGAAAACCCTCTAGAGCCAGTATTTAAAATTATTTATGGAAATTTTTTAAAGGCCAACAATCAAGATAAAGGGATTGAAAGCTATAGTTATGTGGTTGCATTATTGGTAAACTACTTCAAGACTACTTAACAAAAAGTTAAAAAAATACTAATAAGTTCTTAAAAGGCACATAATCTGTATCTTTAGTTTCTAACTATTTAAAAACCAAAAATGATAAAAAAGCATCTAATTTTAGTGATGCTTTTGTGTGGGTTTACACTAACTGCACAAGAGTATTTCCCAAAAAATGATGGCGTAAAATCAAAAAACACAAACTACACAGCATTTACTAATGCTAAAATTTACGTCACTCCTACTCAAATTATTAATAATGGTACACTCCTTATTAAAGATGGTAAGGTAGTTGCCAGTGGAACTTCAGTAAATATTCCTTCTAATGCTGTTATAGTAGATATTGCAGGAAAGAGTATTTACCCATCTTTTATAGATATTTATTCTGGATTTGGTGTAAAAACTCCAGAACGTCAAGGTGGTGGTAGATCACCACAATATGATCCTAGTCGTGAAGGATTTTATTGGAATGATCATGTAATGCCTGAACAAAACGCCATTGATCATTTTAAATTCGATAACAAAAAAGCTTCTGAATTACGAAAAGCTGGATTTGGTGTTGTTAACACACATATGCAAGATGGTATTGTAAGAGGTACAGGCTCGCTTATAGCTTTAACAAGTGAAGGAGGAGATTCAGAACGTATATTAAGCGAGCGTTCTGCTCAATACCTTTCACTAAGCAGAAGTGTTAAATCAAGACAATCATATCCAGGATCACTTATGGGTACTTTAGCATTGTTACGTCAAATGTATTTGGATGCAGATTGGTATGCTAAAGGAGGTTCTAGTGCAACCGACAGATCCTTAGAGGCTCTTAACGGCAACAAAAATCTGGTTCAAATAATTGCCGCAGGCAATAGAGCTAATGCCCTTAGAGTTGACAAGGTTGGTGATCAATTTGGAATTCAATATGTCATTCTTGGTGGTGGTGATGAATATGAGCGTATCAATGATATAAAAAATACAAATGCCACATATATTTTACCAGTAAACTTCCCTAAAGCATATAATGTTGAAGATACTTTTTCCGCTAGCATTCTAGAGCTAGAAGACATGAGAGAATGGAATCAAAGACCAGGGAATCCAAAAACTTTAGCTGAAAATGGTGTAAACTTTGTATTTACAACCAGTAGTCTGAAATCGCCTTCGATGTTAAAAGCAAACATTATGAAAGCCATTGAATATGGTTTAGATGAAACAAAAGCACTAGAAGCATTGACAACAGAACCAGCAAAGGTTCTTGGGCAATCTAACCATTTAGGATCTTTAAAAAATGGTGCTTATGCCAACTTTTTAATTACTTCCGGAAATATTTTTGACAAGAAAACAACCGTTTATGAAAACTGGGTTAAGGGCTATAAGAATGTTCTAGAAGATATGAGCATTAAAGATATTAGAGGCGATTATACTATTCAAGCAAATGGTAAATCCTACGAGTTAAACATATCTGGAACACCTAGTAAACCAAAGGCTTCATTAAAAAGCGACAATAAAAAACTAGGAGCGAAAATTGCTTATAAAAATGATTGGATCAACCTTACGTTTACAAGTTTAGACACTACTAAACAGGAGTTCATGAGGTTTACTTCTAGAGTTTCAAATGATGCTAATTTATCTGGGAAGATCACACTTCCAAATGGAACTATTCTAAATGCATTGGCCGTAAAACAAGCAAAAGAAGATACAGACAAGAAGAGTGATTCAAAAAGTAAAAAGAAGCTACCTAAGGTAGTACCAGTAACCTATCCTAATGGTGCTTATGGATTTAAAGAAATGCCAAAGCAAGAGACCATTCTTTTTAAGAACGCCACAGTATGGACCAATGAAAAAGATGGAATTTTACAAAATACCGATGTACTAATTAAAGATGGTAAAATTTCGAAAATAGGGACTAACCTTAGTGCTCGAGGAGCAAAAGTAGTAGATGCTACAGGTAAACATTTAACTTCAGGTATTATTGATGAGCACTCTCATATTGCTGCTGCAAGTATTAACGAAGGCGGACACAATTCATCAGCCGAGGTTTCAATAGCCGAAGTAGTACAGTCTGACGATATTGATATTTACCGCAACCTTGCAGGAGGTGTAACGTCTATTCAAATTCTACATGGTTCTGCTAATCCAATTGGAGGACGTTCGGCTATTATCAAGCTAAAATGGGGAGAATCTGCCGATAACTTAATTTACGATAACTCACCTAAATTTATAAAGTTTGCCCTAGGTGAGAATGTAAAGCAATCTAACTGGCAAAGTTTTGGAAGGTTTCCACAAACACGTATGGGTGTTGAGCAATTATTTGTAGACTATTTTACCAGAGCTAAAGAATATGATGCTAAAAAGAAAAGCGGACAACCTTATCGAAAAGATATTGAAATGGAAACTTTAGCAGAAATATTAAATGGCGAACGCTTTATAAGCTGCCACTCTTATGTGCAGAGCGAAATTAATATGCTTATGAAAGTAGCTGAGAAGTTCAATTTTACTGTAAATACATTCACGCATATCTTAGAAGGTTATAAAGTAGCCGATAAAATGAAAAAGCATGGTGTTGGAGCTTCAACATTTAGCGATTGGTGGGCTTATAAATATGAGGTTAATGATGCCATTCCGTACAATGCATCAATAATGCACAATGTAGGTATTACTACAGCTATAAACAGTGATGATGGCGAAATGTCTCGTCGTTTAAATCAAGAAGCCGCTAAGGTTATGAAATATGGCGATGTAAATGAAGAAGATGCTTGGAAAATGGTAACCCTAAATCCAGCGAAACTATTACATCTAGACCATCGTGTTGGTAGTATTAAAGTTGGAAAAGATGCCGATGTGGTATTATGGAACAACCATCCTCTTTCTGTATATGCGAAAGCTGAAAAAACTATAATTGAAGGCGTTACTTATTTTGATATTGAACGCGACAGACAAATGCGTGATAGTATTAAAAAAGAACGTAGTGAGCTTATGGCTATGATGCTTAAGGACAAGAATAAAGGCTTAAAAACACAGCCTGTTAAAAAGAAAGACAAACCACAATTACACTGTGATTCAGAATAATTTAAAATTAACAAGATGAAAAAAATAGTTTATATATACTCACTTTTAATGTTATGTTGTTCAATCACGTTTGCACAACAAACACCCGGAGCAGAACAGCGTAATGCATTTACAATTGTAGGTGCTACCGCTCATATAGGTAATGGTACTGTTATAGAAAACAGTGTAATTATTGTCGAAGAAGGAAAGATCACTACATGTACAGATGGTACTGTAGCTAAAATAGCCTATAAAGGAAAGGTTATTGACGCTCAAGGAAAGCACGTTTATCCAGGATTTATTGGTAGTAATACCAACTTAGGTTTAGTAGAAGTAGATATGGTAAGAGCATCGAACGACAGAGATGAAATTGGAGATATGATACCACATGTACGAAGTTTAATTGCGTATAATGCCGAGTCTAAAGTAATAGAATCTATGAGACCTAACGGTGTTTTAATTGCTCAGGTTTCGCCAAATGGTGGACGTATTTCTGGAACCTCATCTATAATGCAATTAGATGCATGGAATTGGGAAGATGCCGCTATTAAAGCTGATGATGGCGTGCATTTAAATTGGCCAGCTAGCTTTAGAAGAGGTCGTTGGTGGCTAGGAGAACCTAGAGGGCTTAGACCTAATAACAATTACGCAAGTCAGATCAAAGAGGTTGAAGATTTTGTATCTGAAAGTAAAGCCTACTTAAAAGGAAAAAGAACAACCAAAAACTTACCATTTGAAGCCATGGAAGGGGTATTCAACGGAGCCCAAAAACTATACGTACATGTTGATGATGAAAAAGGTATTACAGATGCTGTTCATTTCGCAAAAGATTATGGTATTAAATACATGGTTATTGTTGGTGGTTATCAAGCGCATTTAGTGACTGATCTATTAAAGAAACACAACATTCCTGTATTAATAAATCATACGCACAGTGTTCCTGCTATTGATGATCATGATTATGACCTACCTTATAAGGCACCAAAATTATTGGCAGATGCAGGAATTTTGGTAGGTATTCATAATGGTGGTATGGCCAATTTTCAAACCAGAAACCTGCCTTTTTATGCAGGACAAGTAGTTGGACAAGGTATGGATAAAGAAGAGGCCTTAAAACTAATTACATCTAATACTGCCAGAATATTAGGCATACATAAACAAGTTGGTACTTTAGAAGTTGGTAAAGATGCTACCCTGTTTATAAGCGAAGGTGACGCTTTAGATATGCGTACTAATAAACTAACACATGCCTTTATTAATGGTCGTACGGTAAGTTTAGAAACACATCAAACAAAACTTTGGAAACGCTATAGTAATAAGTATAGTAAAAAACACTAGTTTTAAGTTTATATAATAAAAAAGCGAGCATATAGCTCGCTTTTTTATTATTATTACCTCTTACTGATCACTGACTACAATTGCCATCAATAATATCCTCAACAGTTGGGTTGTATAGATTTTTATCTATAACTATATCTCCATAAGTACCCTCCATCAATAAATTTCGCAATCCACAAAAATCACTTAGCATTTCATTTCCACAACCATCAAATGCATCTACACTTGTATAATAACAATTAGATTTAGACATTATACTCCCTACTTCCCTTAAACTAGACAAGTGATCTAGATTTGTCAATTTGTTATTCAGACCAAATTGAAAAATAGATTCTATAATTTGTAGATTTTCTACACCACGAAGCGATTCTAGTGAACTATTTCTCATTAAAAAGAAAAATCCTTTATTTTCAACCCCATCATGTATGGTTGTTAAGCTCTCTAATCCAGATAGATCGACCAGCTCATCACATCCGCGAATGGTTAGTGATCCAGCTTTAGCTACATTATGAAGTCCTCTTAAGTTAGGTAAGTTCATTGCAAAAACAGACAGGTATCCAGATACATTAGTTACACTTTCAAGCGGAGACAAGTCTAGAATGTCACTATCTACATGCTCCTCGCCTATATAAAGAGAGCCTTCAATTTTGGTATAACAATTACTTCCAAAATCGTTAACTTCAGCTTGTGTCGTTAGTGATACATTACCCACATAAGTACCTCCATCGCAAGCAGCTTCTTCCTGAGTGTCAAGAGTTTCATTATTACAACTAAAAATTAGTAGTAAAAAAAGTAAGTATAATTTTTTCATAGTTTAAAATTTTTATTGCGAACAATTACCGTCTCTAATATTTTCAATTGTAGGATTAAAAGCATTGCCAGAAATTACAATATCGCCATAGGTGCCATTTACTATTAAATTTTGAAGTCCACATAAATTATCTAGCTCAACATTTCCTGTAGAAATCATTGCTGACGTTGATGCAATAGTCCCTTGTGTTGTAAAAACTCCTTTTACCTCTATAAGATTTTCCAGAGCGTTTATATTCTGTAAGTTAGGGTTTGCAAAAATCATAACATCTTTAGCTACTGATTCTAAATTATTTAAACCATCTAGCGAAGCTAGTTTTGGATTTGCCCTAATAATTAATGTTTGACTCCCTGTCCAGTTTTCTATTTCTGGGAATCTCCCTATTTTCTTCAAGCTGTTTAACCCACTAAAATCAGTTAATTCAAAACAGTAAGCTATATTTAATGATCCCACAGAAGTAATATTATGCAACCCATATAAACTAGGTAAGTTTTTTAAATGAACTAGCAATCGTCCACCGAAACCATATTCTTCGTCTGTTGAATAAATTTCAGTTAGACTACTTAAAGGCGATAAATCTACAATATCAAGATCTTCCCATGTAGAAGTGATTCCAAGTCTTAGGCTACCATCTATTTTAGTATAGCAGTTACTGCCAAATTCATTCACTTCTGCCTGAGTAGTCAAAACTACACGCCCTACAAAAGTGCCTCCATCGCAACTGGCTTCTTCCTGAGTGTCAAGAGTTTCATTATTACAACTAAAAATTAGCAGCAAAAAAAGTAAGTACAGTTTTTTCATAGCTTAAAATATTACTGAGAGCAACTGTAATTACTTCTATCTCTAATAATTGAGTTAAAAAGAATTACTAGAAATTACAATGACTCTGATTAGCATCTTTTAACTAAAGATACAAAAAACTCTAAAACACTGAGTGATATTTCTTACTTATTAAAAATGACACAATAAAAAAAACAATCCTAGCGGCTTATTTTTTATATTGTTTTTTACTGACTACAATTGCCATCTCTAATGTCGTCTGCCGTTGGATTATAGGCATTTAAATTAATGCCTATAGCATTTTCATTATAAGTACCGTTGGTGAACAGATTTTGCAATCCACATAAGTTAGTAAGATTAGTATTCCCACAAAAACCAAATATATAAGGGCTTCCACACTGTGCAGTTGTATAAAAGGCACCTATATGAATAAGGCTTTTTAATCCATCTAAGTTTTTAAGAGCACTATTTCCAGAAATTATGGTTTGACTTCCTTTTTTTCCAAAAACCTTGGTTAAACTTTGTAACCCATCAATATGCTGTAATTGATAATTGTTACTTATCTCCAATTCGCTCCAATCATCATTTGGTTGCCCGATAGATCTTAAATTCTCTAGTCCACCAAGGTTTTGTAACACTTTATTATCTACAATTTTAAGATATTGCTTATTGTTATTTGCACCACCAATTTTTAACAGTCCTTCCAAACCATCTAAATTTAGTAAACTGTTACATTGATATATTTGTAATCCATTTACAGAGTTCAAGTTATGAAGCCCATACAAACTAGTAAGACTATTGGTTTCAATCTCTAAAGTGCCATTATTCCAACTTTGGGGTACGTTCTTTGTGGTATAGATCTCATTTAAATTACTTAAAGGCGTTAAGTCTGTTATATCGCTACCAATCCATCGTTGACCTATTCTTAAATAACCATCAATCTTGGAATAACAAAGTGCTCCAAAACTATCGACCTCTTTTTGAGTTAGAAGCACAACAACTCCTGTATAGGTTCCAGAGTCGCATATATTTTCTTCTAGAACAATAGTATTTTCTTTTTCGCAACCTAACACTAATAAGACGAGAAAAAGCTTTAAAACAAAATGTCTCATGATTAGTGTATTTACACTAAAGATACAAAACACCTAAAAAGGTTGCGTGACATTTCTTACTTTTAAAAAGAATGTAATAAAAAAGCGAGCTATAAGCTCGCTTTTTTATTATTGTATTATCATAGTTGAGTCTGGTACTCTAAACATTGTTTCATCGAGCGATTGCCTTGATAATTTTGCATTTACAAACTTCACATCATTACGTTTATCACCAACAACACCTTCTGCAAATTGATGCCATTGTATTACAGTTGGCAATTCAACACCTTCTAGCGTTTCCCATTGATCGTATTTTATCAAATTGAACTTCTTGCTTTTTTCTTTAGAGAAAAAAGTAACGGTATACCCAAGCCACGACATTCTATAAGTATCTTTATCGTAATATAGTATGTATTCATCTTCTGATGACTCACCCACACCATCGTTGTATGAGATTAAA
Organism: Flavobacteriaceae bacterium; assembly: GCA_030148025.1. GTDB lineage: Bacteria > Bacteroidota > Bacteroidia > Flavobacteriales > Flavobacteriaceae > JASBUG01. Next base: position 47,363 of record JASBUG010000042.1, read on the forward strand.
ATACCTGGATATTCTTTATTATTTACAGTTATACTTGGGGCTTCAGAGTAGTTAATTCCATCATCACCTAGCACATAAGGCATTGCATAGAAATAGAACATTAAATTGTAATAAAATCTGGCGTTTCCTTTATACTGAGTAGTATCCATATTTTGCAGCCATACATTCTCTCCGTCGTACCCTATTTTATGATGCGGCATAGTGATAAGAGATTTTCTATCTTTTAATGACACATTATATATATCATTTCCACTTGGCTTCTCTATTTCAAAGTACATACCTTTTAATGTATTCCATGCATCGATTCCTCCATGAGCGTCGAAAATTTTTGAAACTGTTTCTGGATAGGTTTTTATTTGTTTCTCTACAACAGTTTTTTTCTCAACAGTTTTCTGTTCTTGTTTGCAAGACCAAATTAATGCCATACAAACAATAATAAGTGTGATTTTTTTCATCAGTTAGTTATTTTGTTTGTTGGTTGGTCGATAAACATTGAAACTGATTACAATAAAAAAAGCCACAGTAACCTGCAGCCTTTTTTATTGTAATTCAAGAATAATTATTCGATAATAATCTTTTTTGAAATGACACCTTTACTGTTTCCAAACTTTAAAAAATACATTCCTTTAGAAAATTGTGACACATCTATTTTTATTTGACTGTCATTCTTAAAGAACAATTTCTTAAAAACTAATTTACCTTGAATATCATAGAGCTTTACATCTCCATCTAAACTATTTATGGATTTCAAGAACACAACCAGATCAGTACTAACTGGATTTGGAAAAACTTCTAGTTCAGCCACTTCATTTTTATCATTTCCTAAAGCATTTAAAGCTACTGCGCAAATATTAAAAGTCCCTATTCTACTATTCTCGAACGCCCAGATTCTTATAAATAATTCTTCTCCTGGTGTTCTTCCAGATAATTCAATTCGCTCAAACTTTTTAGAAGGAGTTATAACTCCATTATCATCATCACAAGCTTCTAGTATTAATCCACTTGGGTCACACGAACCAGAATAGACTGCCATTCCTCCATCATTAAGAGTACCATCATTTTCATACGTTTCAATCTCTAATCTACCTGATGCTGGTACAGTTACTTTAAACCACACATCGTTACCATTATAATTTGCACAACCAGGAGCTGGTATTGTTGGGTCTGCTACTTCTGAACTAGTCGCCAAATAGTTACTGGCTAAAATAGGAATACATGTTGAACCAACTGTTAATTCAATAGCATCTACACAATCATCATTGGTAACTGGTGTTAATGGTGTTATTTCATACGTACAAATATTAAATGTTCCTGTTTCTGCACCATTAAAAACCCATACTCTTACATAAATTACTTCTCCCGGAGTACGACCATATAAATCTAATCTCTCAAAATCTTCTAACGAATCTGTATTACCGCCATCCTTACATTCATATAATTCTAAATTATTACAATCTGCTCCTGTATAAACTGCCATTCCGCCATCTGTGATACTATTATCGTTAGTATCTGTTTCTATTCTTATAGAACCAGATGCTGGCACTGTTAATTTATACCACAAATCACCTCCAACATAATCTGCGCAAAATGGATTTCCAATTCCTGAATCTGTTGCAGTACCATCAACGGTTATTAAAGTATTTGAACAAGTATCAAGTGCGCCAACAGTTAGATCAATTGCTCCAGCACATTCATTGTTCACTGGAACTGCTGTTGTTATTTCTGTAACACATAAGTTAAATGTACCAATAGCATCATTACCTTCTTCCCAAACTCTTATATAAATAGTTGAACCTGCTGGTTGTGAAATATTAGCTTCAGGATAAGCGCCTACCCCATTATTAAAAGCACATAACAGTTCTTTTAAACTACCACAATCTGAACCAGAATAAATGGACATTCCAACATTGGTAATTGAACCATCATCATTTGATGCTTTTATTGAAACTGCTCCTGAAGCTGGCATAGTTAATGAGTACCATAAATCTCCTCCTGTATAATTTGCACAAACAGGAGCTAAAATACCTGAATCTGTAGCAGTACCATCAAAAGTCACCAAGGTATTGGAGCAAGTTGCCCCTACAGTCAAATTTGTTGCGCCAGTACATAGATTATTTGCAGGCTGCGCAAAAATATTAATGCTAAAAAGACTTAATAAAGTCAATAATAATGTAGTTTTTTTCAAAATAAGTTCGTTTATGTTCATTTCAAAGTTACTTAATTCAGAATTCCATTCATCCCGAAAAAAACACTATTAAACGAAATCATTTTAATACAAAAACAGTTTATTTTACGACTACCTTTTTTACAAAAACTCCATCTGGAGTAAACATTTTAATAAAATAAAGTCCTTTAGAAAAGTTAGAAACATCTAGTTCTGTTCTCTGTTTTAGTATCTCTTGCTGTAAAACCAGTTTCCCTTGAAGATTAAAAACCTTAAAAATACCCGAATTAGGTATTGATTTTTTAAGATCAATATTTACATAACTACTTGCTGGATTTGGTGATACCGAAAACTGCTCATCTAAATACTTAGTTACAGATAATGTTTCTTCAAATTCTGTTTCAAAAGTATTAGTGATCACAGGCGCATTAAAGTCGAAATAAATAGCTGCGGTATTAGGAATTATATCTCCTATGCTAAACCCTGGTCTTGGTTTTATTTTATAAAGCACAAATCCGTGACTTGCGGGCTCGTCCATAGTTTCACTTGGCAGATGTATATTATCAAAAGACCAGGTTAACTTTGTCCCAACTCTTTTCAAACTATTAGAATGACTAGTATTTAAAAGTTGAAATGTAGTTTCGTCTAATTGTGCATCGAGCGTATTTTCTATTCTAACATTAATAGCATCGGCTGTTCCTACATTTTGAAAACGTATGGTATAAAACAAATAATCATTTGAAGTAAACTCATCAAATTTAATTTTAGGCCCATGTGCTTCCTTTATATCATTAGGATCATACGATCCAACTACAGTTTCTGAAAGTCTGTAAATATTATTTATAGCCACATTATCACTACCTGTATATGTAGCTGCATTAGTAAGTAAGATTCCTAATGCTGTGGAAGCTGGCAAATTCAATGTAATATCTAAAACCTCTTCTTCACCCGGATTTAGTCCATCAAAATTCAAACTAAATCCATTAGCAGTTATATCAATAGTATTTCCAGTCGACGGACTAGAAACGCTTAGAAAAGTTAATAATGTATCGTGATCAAATGCTACTGTACCTGATCCTATTGGTTCTGTACCAATATTTTTGACAGTCAATCGATTCTTATAATCAAACCCAGGTCTAGGCGCCTCTTGTGATGTTAAGTATACAGCAACATCAGAGCAAGGAGATTCTAAAACTTCTAAGTCTAAATAATTAATTATATAACATTCGGTTTCAGCAAACTCAACACGAGCATATATTGTCTGAGGGTTAGATATATTGGTATACGAAGTGGCATTAACAATAACATTTGTTTTATTTTCGGCATCTTCTTCTGTTATATAAAATGATACTTCAATATCTGTTTGATCTCCAATTATTTCAACATTCTTTAAGGTTAGATCAAAAGTTTCAAATCCATCACTATCAGTATCACATAGTTTTAGAGGTTCTAAGTAATTAGCCTCAGGAATAGGAAAAACACTAATACTATTTGCATATTTCAATACATCATAAGTACCTGTAGGATTGATTGCATTTGCTCTATAATATATTTTTTGTGGATTACTTATATTCACATAAGCTGAAGGGTTTGGTATTGGATTCGTTTCATTATCTCTATCTTCCTGAGTTAAATAAAAAGTAGTAGGGTGATAGTCTTCAGGACGAACACCAAAAACCTGCTCATAGAAAATAAATTCATAAAAAGTAGCAAGGTCAAATGTTTGAAATCCGTCATTATTATCATCACACAAATTCATTGGTGCTAACCCAGGAGGAGGAAGTGGTCCTTGCCATTCTGTTTGCCCAAAAGCAGATAAAGAAATTACAACGAATGCAATAAATAGTAAGCTATTTTTCATAAAAATGTAACTTTGTCTTACAAATGTAGGAATATTCCATATTCGATGACAAAAAAACTGATAACAAGTACACAAAATTCGTTTATAAAACAATTAGTTTTACTTAAAGACAAATCGCGCGAACGTAAAAAAAAACAGCTATTTTTAATAGAAGGGCAACGTGAGTTAAGTTTAGCTTTAAAAGGCAATTACACTATAGATTCTGTATTATTTTATCCTGAAATATGTTCTGAAGATGATGCCTCTAAATTGTTAACAGATACTACAGAGTTGATAGAAATATCTAAAGAAGTCTATCAAAAACTAGCCTATCGCGATACGACCGAAGGTATTATTGCAGTTGCCAAAACAAAAGATCTAACACTAACCAACTTAGAGTTTAAAAATAAAGCGCCTTTAATTTTAGTTGCCGAAGCACCAGAAAAACCAGGGAATATCGGAGCACTTCTTAGAACTGCCGACGCTGCCAATATTGATGCGGTAATTATAGCAAACCCAAAAACCGATATGTATAATCCTAATATTATACGTTCTAGCGTAGGATGTGTGTTTACTAATAATATTGCTACTGGTTCAACCACAGAGATCATAGAGTTTTTAAAAGAAAATAAAATAGATATTTATTGCGCAGCTTTACAAGCTTCGGTAAACTATCATACTCAAAATTTCACAAAATCTTCTGCTATTGTTGTAGGCACAGAAGCTACTGGGCTAACTAATGAATGGCTAGACAATAGCTTCCAAAATATTATCATACCAATGCAAGGCGAAATAGATTCAATGAATGTTTCGGTTGCGGCTGGAATTCTTATTTTTGAAGCCAAGCGACAACGCAATTTTAATTAATCTAAATTTCATGACGGCATCTACTCTATTTTACATCTTAATAGCGATTCTTGTTATCAATTTTGTTGTAGACAAAATTTTAGACAGTTTGAATGCAAAACATTTTAACGATGTATTACCTCCAGAGCTACAAGATGTGTATGACGATGCAGAATACAAACGTTCGCAACAATACAAAGCTACCAATCAACAATTTTCAAGCATTACCTCTACATTTTCACTACTAATCACATTGGCTTTTTTCTTTTTTGATGGGTTTGAATTTGTAGATGACATCGCTAGAAGTTTTACATCTAATAATATTCTAGTCGGACTTCTATTTTTTGGAATCATCATGTTAGCTAGCGATATTATTACCACGCCTTTTTCGTATTACAGAACCTTTGTTATTGAAGAAAAATTCGGATTCAATAAAACCACAAAAAAGACCTTCATTCTCGACAAAATAAAAGGCTGGATCATGATGATCATTCTTGGAGGTGGAATTCTAGCGCTTATCATTTGGTTCTATGAAATGACTGGAAGTAATTTCTGGTTATATGCATGGGCGCTAATAACTATCTTTTCGGTATTTATGAACATGTTCTATTCAAGGTTGATTGTACCCATGTTCAACAAACAAACACCTTTAGAAGAAGGCGAATTACGAAATAAAATATCGGCCTATGCCAAAACAGTAGGCTTCAAACTAAATAAGATCTTTGTAATAGACGGCTCTAAACGTAGCACAAAAGCCAATGCTTATTTCTCTGGATTTGGAAGCGAAAAGCGCGTTACACTTTACGACACTTTAATTAACGATCTTGATGACGAAGAAATAGTAGCTGTAT
>JASBUG010000007.1 GCA_030148025.1 Flavobacteriaceae bacterium
ACTTGATGTTTCTGCCGATTATTTTTACTCGGGAAGTGATTCGAGAAATGAGACCTCTACTCAAAGAGAGAACATTTTACCAGATTCTAGGTTTTTTACAGAGTCTAACTCTAGCTCTTATAATGATAATAATAACCACAGCGCAAATTTAGGATTTGATATTGAAGTAGATTCTACATTTTTAATAAATATAAATCCATCGTTCAGATATTCAAAGAACACCTCAGAATTTAGAAGAGATGAACAATCAAGAGATGAAAGTTCTGTAATAACAAACCAATCAAACACATCGTCATTTGTAAAAAGTATAGGGAAAGATTTTAGTAATGATATAGATGTTACTAAGCGTTTTGGGAATAAAGGAGCCTACTTAAAGCTAAACGTTTCTAATGAGTATAATACTAATGAATCTGATGATTTTTTAGCATCAACTACCAATATATTTGGGGATACACCTGAAGATATTATTAGAGATCAATATACTGATGGCGATAGGACCTTAAAGGGTTTTTATGCCAAAGCAACTTATAGATTGCCCCTAAAAGCAAAAGAATTGTTTTTAGATTTTGAATATAGTTATAGAAATGATAAAAATGAAAATGTAAGAAGTACTTACGATTTTGATGAAACAACACAGGACTATGATTTTTCTAATAAAAATGAACTGCTAAGTACAGACTTTCAATATATAAATAAAAGAAGTACGCCGTCACTCCGCTTAAGCTATAAAAAGGATAAATTAAATATTAGCTTTAAAAGTAGCTATGTGTTTAGAACGCTAGAGAATAAAGATTTTCTTGAAACACTTCTAAGGCCTAATGCAAGCTTAAAACGTGATTTTGAGGCTGTAGAATTAAGTTCTAATTTCTATTACAGATTTAGTCCTAAGGCATCTATGAGTATTGGTTATAGTTTAGATAATTCACCTCCGCAATTGTCACAATTACAGCCTTTTCAAGATGTGTCAGATCCTCTGAATATAGTTACTGGTAATCCAGAACTTGAGCCAACAAATAATCATAGAATATATGCAAATTATCATGCATTTGATTTTCAAAAAGGGCAAGGATTCTTCGGGTATTTAAATGCCAATATTAGAAATAATCAAGTGGTATCTAATACAATTATTGATGAAGATCTTAAAAGAGAAACAACGTATGCCAATGTTGATGGTGGTTATAATTTAAACGCATCGCTTCACTATAATAAAACAGTAAAGATTGATACTGTTAGAACGTTTAAGTATAGAATTGGGATGTCTTCAAGTGTAAATAAAGCCATTAATTTTAATAATGGAGAAAAGTATGCCTCCTATAACACCTCACTAACACCAAGGGCAAGTGTGACCTTTAATTGGAAAAAAGTATTAGAGTTGCGACCTAGCTATAGATTATCTTTCAATAGAAATAGGTTTGATCTTGATGCTTTCGATAATCAGGAGTTTTTAAGTCATACTGTGGGATTAAGAACTACAACCTTTGTGCCTAAAAAATTTGAATGGCGAAACGATATAAATTATAGATATAATCCTAATGTAGCCGATGGGTTTCAAAAGAGTTCTTGGTCATGGAATTCTACCTTGGCATATTCTATATTAAAAGACCAAGGAACAATTACTCTTAAAGCATTCGATTTATTAAACCAAAATACCAATGCCAGACGTGTTGCAACTTCAAACTACATTCAAGATACACAGAGTACTGTATTACAACGTTACTTCATGTTAAGTTTTAGTTGGAAGTTTAATAGTTTAGGACAAAAAGGAAAAACAGGAGGACCTGGTGATTTTATTATCATGCATTAAATAGAAACAAACTAAAAGTAAAAAGCCCAAGATTAATTAGTCTTGGGCTTTTTTACACGTATTTTTTTGAGTTGTATTATTACCAGCTGCCGCCAGCACCACCACCGCTGAAACCACCGCCTCCAAATCCGCCTCCAAAGCCACCTGAACTACCTCCAGAAGACCAGCCACCTCCAGACCAACCGCTAGATGAACGTCTGCTATAACTGCCTCTTCCCATATTGCTTAAAATAATGGCTTCCAAAAGGCTTGTGTCTTTTTTACGTTTGCCACCACCTTTCCCTCCTCGTTTATTAGAAGCAGAAATAATGATGATAAAAATGACAAATATAAACAGAAGAAAAACTATTATTCCAAAGGGAAAATCACCACTGGTATTTTTTGGTGAAGCTTTGTAAGTTCCAGAAAGCACTTCAAAAATGGCATCAGAAGCTTTATCTAATCCAGAATAATAGTCACCTTTTTTAAATTCAGGAATGATTATCTTTCTTGTAATTTCACCTAGAGTTCCAGCAGTTAGTTTATGTTCTACACCATAGCCAGGGGATATCCATATGTTTCTATCGTCTTTAGCTAAAAGAATAAAAACACCATTATCTTCTTTTTCTTGTCCAATACCCCATTTATGTGCCCAACGAGGTGTTAATAGTCCAATGTTCTCACCTTTAGTAGAACTAATAACTACTACAACAATTTGAGTAGAAGTTGAATCAGAATATCTAATTAGTTTTTGCTCTAAAGCATTCTTCTTTGAAGATGATAGAAGGTTAACATAATCGTATACGCTAGTTTGTTTTTCTGGAATTTTAGGAATATCAAACTGTGCATAAATAGAGCCAGTTGCGCCTATAAATAAGAAGAACAGAAATAATAGATTTTTTTTAAACATTAGCCTTTCGAGATTTGGTTTGATAATTCATCAGTATCGTCATGATGCCAAGGAAAGTGTTTTTCCAACTGTTCTCCAGCTTTTAGAATACCTTCAACTAAGCCTTGTTTAAAATTTCCTGCTTTAAAATGGTTTTGAATAATATCTCTGGTACTATTCCAGAAGCCTTCAGGAACCACCTCATTAATGCCTTTGTCTCCACAGATTACAAAATCTCTATCCTCAACAGCAACATAAATAAGAACCCCATTTTGAAGCTTAGTATTGTCCATTTTTAAAAAATGAAATACGTCTAGGGCACGTTTTTCAGCATTGCCATAATCGTGTTTTTCAATGTGTACACGAATCTCACCAGAAGTACTGTCTTCGGCTTGACGTATCGCCTCTACAATTTCTTCTTCTTCGGTTTGTGAAAGGAAGTCTTCTATTTGAGACATTTTTATTAGTTTGAAAAATCTACTTCAACAGGTTGATTAGCTCCAACTTCAGCATCAAAGTATGGTTTTTCATCAAAACCAAATATTCCAGATAATAACATATTCGGGAAAGTCTTTATATGTGTATTGTATGGTTTGATAGCCTCATTAAATCTTGTTCTAGCTGTTTGAATGGTGTTTTCAGTACTTACAAGTTCATCTTGTAGCTTCAAGAAGTTTTGATTTGCTTTTAAGTCTGGATAACGTTCAACAGTTACTAATAAACTTTTTAAAGCACCACTTAAACCCCCTTGTACTTGGTTATATTGTGCTAATTGCTCTGGAGTTACATTAGATGGATCTATAGAGATAGATGTTGCTTTAGCTCGAGCATTAATTACTGCTTCCAATGTCGATTTTTCGAAATCGGCTGCACCTTTTACTGTATTTACAAGGTTGCCAATAAGGTCATTACGACGTTGATATGAGGTTTGGACATTTCCCCAGGCTTCTTTTACGTTTTCATTTAATTCTACAGCAGTGTTATTGAATCCTTTACCCCAAGAGTAAGCTCCCAAAGCTAAGATTGCAATAATAATCCAAGGCAGGAATTTTTTCATAATAGTAGTGTTTATAGTTGATTATTGTGATTACAATGATAAGTTGACAAAAAAACCAAAACGTTACAGATTGTCTTTTAATTTCGTCAATTGATTTTTGATGCTCTCTAATTTACTTACGATCTCAAAATTAGATAGGGCTTTTTTCTTTTCTTCTTTTAAGTGTGTTTTAGCACCTTCCAATGTAAAGCCTCTTTCCTTAACTAAATGGTAGATGAATTTGAGATTCTTTATATCTTCAGGAGTGAATTTACGATTGCCTTTAGCATTTTTTTTTGGCTTTAAAATGTCGAATTCTTTTTCCCAGAAACGTATTAATGAGGTGTTCACACCAAAAGCCTTGGCTACTTCGCCAATACCGTAATATCGCTTTTCTGGTAATTCAATATGCATTAATCAAGAGATTGATTTTCTAAAGATGCTTTTGCTAATAATTCACTAAACTCTTTTGCAGATAAATTTCCGTAATAGAAGTTAATAGGGTTAATTCTAACCTTGTCTTTAAACACTTCGTAATGTAAGTGAGGTGCTTCAGATCGTCCCGTGCTTCCAACAAATCCAATAAGATCACCACGTTTAACCTTTTGGTTCTTTTTTACATTGTATTTGTATAAGTGGGCATATAAACTTACATAGCCATAGCCATGATCAATTCTAATGTGTTTCCCATAACCAGAAGCTCTGGCATCAGCACGTTTTACAACACCGTCTCCGGTAGCATATACAGGAGTGCCTCTAGGTGCCGTAAAATCCATTCCATAATGAAACTTACGAACTTTAGTAAATGGATCAATTCTATAGCCATAACCTGAAGCCATTCGCGTTAAATCTTCATTGTTTACAGGTTGTATAGCTGGAATAGTTGCCAGAAATTTTTCTTTGTCTTCAGCTAGTACTGCAATTTCATCTAACGATTTCGATTGTACAACAATTTGCTTTTGGATGATATCGATACGCTGATTGGCATCAATAATTAGTTTAGAATTGTCATAACCCTCAAATTGTTTGTAGCGATTAATTCCTCCAAAACCTTGACGACGTTGTTCGTTTGGAATTGGGTTAGCTTCAAAATACAATCTGTATATAGCATTATCGCGCTCTTCAATATTAGCTAAAACCGATTCGGCTTCATCCATTTTTTTATCCAGCAATTCATACTGTAATTGCATGTTTTGAAGTTCACGGGCTAAAGCTTTTTCTTTTGGCGATTCAAAATACTGACCAGCAATGAAAACAAACATAAAGCCAAACAAACCAGCAGCTAATAAAAACACAAATACATATTTAGCAGTAGTGCGTTTTTTACGTACTACTTTTCTATATGAAAGTGTTTCAGAATCGTAATAATATTTTACTTTAGACATAACTTAAAAAAGTTCTATTTTTGCAGGATTAATAGAACGAAAAACAAATATATAAATTGTTTTAGACATAAGACGATTTGTGTAATACAAGGTTATTAACAACGATATATGAAGTCTCAAGACATACGTCAGAAATTTTTAGATTTTTTTGAAACCAAAAAACACAGTATTGTACCTTCTGCACCTATGGTGCTTAAGGATGATCCTACACTTATGTTTGTAAATTCTGGAATGGCTCCTTTTAAAGAATTCTTTTTAGGGAATGCTGAGCCTAAAAATAACAGGATTGCAGATTCTCAGAAGTGTTTACGTGTGTCTGGTAAGCATAACGATCTAGAAGAAGTTGGGTATGATACGTATCATCACACCCTTTTTGAAATGCTTGGAAACTGGAGTTTTGGTGATTATTTTAAGAAGGAAGCGATCGCTTGGGCTTGGGAGTTACTAACTGAAGTTTATGAAATAGATAAAGATATTTTATATGTAACCGTTTTTGAAGGCGATAAAGAAGATGGCTTGCCTATGGACCAGGAAGCTTATGATTTTTGGAAAGCAATTATTCCAGAAGACCGCATTCTTATGGGTAATAAGAAAGACAATTTCTGGGAAATGGGAGAACAAGGACCATGTGGTCCTTGTAGTGAAATTCATGTTGATATTCGTTCGCAAGAAGAAAAAGCTAAGGTTGACGGGAAAGATCTAGTGAACATGGATCACCCACATGTGGTTGAAATATGGAACTTGGTTTTTATGCAATACAATAGAAAAGCCGATAAATCACTAGAGAGCTTGCCAGCAAAACATATTGATACAGGAATGGGCTTTGAGCGTTTGTGTATGGTATTACAAGATGTGAAATCTAATTACGATACAGATGTTTTTACACCAATTATTCGAGAAATAGAGACCATTACAGATACTGAGTATGGTAAGGATGAAAAAGCAGATGTTGCCATTAGAGTAATTGCAGATCATGTGCGTGCAGTAGCATTTTCGATTGCAGATGGGCAGTTGCCAAGTAATAACGGAGCAGGTTATGTAATTAGAAGGATTCTTCGCCGTGCTATTCGTTATGGGTTTACATTTTTAGATAAAAAAGAGCCATTTATATACAGATTGGTTGAAGTGTTGAGTAAAAAAATGGGGAAAGCATTTCCTGAACTTAAAACTCAAAAACAGCTTATTGAAAATGTTATTAAAGAAGAAGAAGCGTCATTTTTAAGAACTTTAGACCAAGGACTTCTTTTACTGGATAAGATCATAGAAAACACCAAAGACAATATTGTTTCTGGTGAGAAGGCGTTTGAACTATATGACACTTATGGATTTCCAATAGATCTAACAGCTTTAATTCTTAATGAAAAGGGATTGTCATTGGATGAAGAAGGATTTAAAGCAGAGCTCGAAAAACAAAAAACACGTTCTAGAGCAGCAAGTGAAATGTCTACAGACGATTGGACTATTCTTGTTGATGATGCAGAACAGGAATTTGTTGGGTACGATGTTCTAAAAACTAATGTTAAGATCACCAGATACAGAAAAGTAGTTTCTAAAAAAGATGGTGAACAATATCAGTTGGTATTTAACTTAACTCCTTTTTATGCTGAAGGTGGAGGACAAGTAGGTGATAAAGGCTATTTAAAAGATGTGCATGGTGATGTCGTGTATATTTTAGATACTAAAAAGGAAAACAATGTGATCATTCATCTTGTTAAGAATTTACCAAAACATATTAATGAAACTTTTGAAGCTGTAGTTGATGAAAAGCAACGTTACAGAACCGCTTGTAATCATACAGCAACACATTTATTACATCAAGCATTACGCGAAGTGTTAGGTGAGCATGTAGAACAAAAAGGTAGTGCAGTACACTCGAAGTATTTACGTTTCGATTTTTCTCATTTTTCGAAAGTGACGACAGAACAATTACGTGATGTAGAGAATTTTGTAAATGCTCGTATTGATGGAAAGTTGCCTTTGGAAGAAGGTAGAAACGTACCAATGGAACAAGCAATGGCTGAAGGTGCTATGGCATTATTTGGTGAAAAGTATGGAGACACAGTTCGTACCATTCGATTTGGACAGTCTATGGAGCTTTGCGGAGGAACACACGTGCAAAATACAGGAGATATTTGGCATTTTAAAATTAGATCGGAAAGTGCTATTGCAGCAGGAATTCGTCGTATTGAGGCAATTACTAATGATGCTGTTAAGGATTTCTATTTTGATACCAACAGATCGTATTTCGAAATAAAAGACCTTTTAAATAATGCAAAAGATCCTGTAAAAGCAGTATCCGACCTAAAAGATGAAAACACATCATTAAAGAAGCAAATAGAAGCATTACTAAAAGACAAAGCTAAAGACCTAAAAGGTAACTTGAAAAATGAAGTAGAAGCTATTAATGGTGTAAACTTTATAGCTAAGCAAGTTGATCTGGATGCAGCAGGTATTAAAGATCTAACCTTTGAGTTGGCTAATGAAGTAGACAACCTTGTAGCTGTATTTGGAACTAACCAAAATGGGAAGGCCTTATTATCGTGTTATATCTCGAAGAATTTAGTTAGTGAGAAAGAACTGAATGCTGGACAAATAGTTCGTGAATTAGGTAAGTTTATTCACGGAGGTGGAGGCGGACAACCTTTCTATGCAACTGCAGGGGGTAAAAATCCTGAGGGTATTGCCGAAGCTTTAGAGGCTGCAAAGAAATTTTTAAATTAGTATTGTCATCCTGAACTGTCACACTGAGCGCAGTCGAAGTGTTGTTTCAGGATCTCATTAAATGAACCTTCAAACCAAAATACCATTATCTAAGCAGTCTAATAATCTAATAGATTACGAGTCTAACGTTCTATTACTAGGGTCTTGTTTTGTTGAAAATATTGGAGAAAAGCTAGAGTATTTTAAATTTCAAAATACCATTAACCCTTTTGGTATTTTATTCCACCCTTTAGCTATTGAAAACCTCATTACAAGAGCAATTAATAAGGAATATTATTCTGAAGAGGATATTTTTCAACTTAATGAACAATGGCATTGTTTTGATGCGCATTCAAATTTAAGTGCCAATTCTAAAGATGAATTGCTTAGTGGTTTAAATAATGCCATCGATCTAACACATAAACAAATCCAAGAATCCACACATCTAGTAATTACTTTAGGAACTTCTTGGTTGTATCGATTTATTGAAACCGATAGAGTAGTGGCTAATTGTCATAAAGTACCGCAAAAAAAGTTTTTAAAAGAGCTGCTAGCTGTAGAACAAATTGTTAATGCTTTAAATGCTATTGTTGTTTTAGTCAAGCAAGTAAATCCGAAGATCTCGGTATTGTTTACAGTATCTCCTGTTCGGCATATTAAAGATGGTATTGTTGAAAATTCTAGAAGTAAAGCACATTTAATTTCTGCAATTCATGAAGTCGTAGAACCACGCAATCAAGTGTATTATTTCCCATCATATGAGATTATGATGGACGAATTACGTGATTATCGTTTTTATGCCGAGGATATGATTCACCCAAGTAATTTGGCTGTTAATTACATTTGTGAAGCTTTTAAATCTGTTTGGATAGATGATGAGGCTTTTAAGGTGATGGAGCAAGTAGATTCTGTTCAAAAAGGACTATTACATAAACCCTTTAATCCTGATAGCGAACAACATCAAAAGTTTTTAAAGAGTTTAGAGGAAAAAAAGGAACAACTACAAAGGCAACATTCAAATATTACATTTTAAACAATGCTTAAGTTATTTTTTAAGTATTCCTGAGGAGAATATCCTGTTACTTTTTTAAAGCTGCTGAAAAATGGATTATATGAAGCAAATCCTGTTTTAAAAGCTAGAGACTCCATAGTGTTAAGTTCTAAATAGCCATTTTCAATAAGTTGAATAGCATCCTTAATTCTACTTTGCATTCTGTATTCAGAAAAGGATGTGTTAGAGTGGTATTTAAACAAATACACAATATGACTGGTAGGAACACCTAATGTTTTTGCAACTTCTGTTTGTGAAGCTTTTGGGTTTCTAAAAATAAATTCACTGCTTAAACGATCTACCTCTTTTGCATAACTGCTAATTTGAGAAGCGATCTTTTTTTGCAACTTTAAATCCTGATCTCTTTTTTCAGTGTTTGAATTAGTAAGCCAATTGGTGTCTAGCGTTAGTTCACTTTCTTTTAATGTGCTGTTTTCAAGTTTTAGTAATTTTTTATTTAAAATTGGTAAACCATACAATATTTCAGGAGAGGTCAATATTTTGAAATAAATAAATAACCAGGATACTAATAGTATAATACCTAAAGATTTTCCTGAAATGATATTCCCTGTTGATGATTCCAGAAAAATAGAAAAAATAACCCCTAACCCAGCAATGGTGCTAAGAGAGAATAAGTAAATAGTCCATTTTTTTACGAGCTTGTAATGATTGCTGTCTATAGGTAAGTCCTTTTTTAACCAAATATGTTTTCTTAACAGTTTAAAAATTAGGATTAGGTAAAAAACAATAAACCCGCTTATTAATATAAAATTAGTTAAAGGACCAAAATGAAAAATAAAACTACTTCTTACAACGCCATTTGCATTAATAAAGAGTAAAAGAGCTATAAAAACAAAGTGTTTAAGGTCTTTTATATTATAAGTTCTCTTTTGAAGAGCTAGATACTTATTGTACAAATAAAAACACGGTACTACAGTTAAAAAGAGAATTGATCTATAACCTCTGTCCGCTTTAATAAACGATTGTAACTCTAACTCATAACTCCCATGAACTAGAAATCGAAAAGAAACCAAGGCAATAATGGCAAATAAGAAAAAATTGTAAAAAGGGTTCGATTTATATGAGGTAATCATCAATGTTAAAGTTACAACACCAACGATTCCAGTGACTAAAAATATAAAGGCTTCTATCACTTAATTAGAGGGATTTATGTACTACAAGTATAACAATTTAATTGCTTTAAGAGGAAAAAGCTCTTACTGATTTGTTGAAATTCTTATCGATTTAATCAAAAAATCAGATTAACGGATTGATTTTAACGATTAACGACATTTTTATTTATAGGTTTACATGAGTTGAAATCAAATTCTAAAAATTAAATCCCTTAAATCATGAAACTTTTTTTGTTAATATGTTTTGGTTGTTTTGTACTTCAATCAGCAAGATCTCAAACAAGTAATGTTGTTAATCAAACAATATCTATTGCTGGTTCTACAGAGTCAGTAACTGCCAATGGAAATACTTATACTGTACAACAAACTATTGGTCAGTCAGGAGTGATTGGAACTTTTTCTTCTGGAGATAATACTGTTAGGCAAGGTTTTATTCAACCTAATGTTATGGATGCTGTGTTGAGTAATAAAGTGCCAATAACTTTAGAATCTCAAATATTTCCTAATCCATTTCAAAATTCAATTTCAGTAACTCTAAAAAATAATATAGAGGAAAAGATTACTGTAAAGTTATATGATGTACTAGGAAGACAAGTGTTTAATAAGAATTATTGGAATAATCAACAATTTAACGTTGATCTACATCATTTGTCATCAGGACGATACATAATTAATGTAATAACCGCTCAGAAACAATTTGTAGGCAAAATTGTAAAGAAATAATTAAAAATAAATCAAACAAAAATTAATTTTAAATCCCTTATCTCATGAAAAAATTATTACTATTCGTTTTCATTATTACTAATGTTTTAAACGGGTTTTCTCAAACTCAAGGAATAAATTATCAAGCAGTTATATTAGACTCTAATGCATCAAACAATGTATTAGTTAATTCAACTATTGATATCAGATTTACCATTTTGGACGAAACCGATACTGAAGAATATCAGGAAACACATAATGTAACCACAGATGCCTATGGCATGGTTAATTTGCAAATAGGCTCTGGAACTGTAATAAGTTCTAATACATTTGGTGATATAAGTTGGGGAGGGCTTTCAAAGAAGCTACGAGTAGAGATAGACTTTACAGGTTCAGGAACGTATACATCGTTAAATGAGCAAATCATGACCTTCATGCCACAACCAACACCAGCTTCGGTAACGCAGGCTATAAACGATAATACTGCAGCTATTGCTTTGAATACAGCAAAGGTTGGTGTGCCAGATGATAGCGGAGCAAGTAATGGACAAATTTTACAAACTGATGGAAGCGGTACTTTAAGTTGGGTTGATATGTCTAGTTCAAGTGGAGGAATTAATGATTTAATAGATGGTAAAGCCGATGGTAATGGTTCATCAATGTTTCTTGGATTAAATGCAGGAGCAAATGATGATGGAAGCTCAAATGCAAATGTTGGAATTGGGCATGATGCTCTTACTAATACTACTAGTGGAGATGGAAATACGGCAATGGGAAGAGAAGCCCTTAAAGCTAATACAACAGGAAGAGAAAATACAGCTATAGGAACACAAGCACTTATGTCTAATACTACAGCAAAAGAGAATACAGCAGTAGGTAAAGAAGCTCTTAAGTTTAATACAACAGGTTATGAAAATACTGCTATTGGTAAACAGGCAATGTGGGCAAGTACAACAGGTAGAAATAATACTGCTTTAGGAAAACAGGCACTTTGGAGAAATACAACTGGTAGAGAAAATACGGCTATAGGAAAATTAGCTTTAAACAATAATTTATCGGGAGACGGTAATATAGGTATTGGTTATGGAGCAGATGTATCAACCGATGGCTTAAATAATGCAATTGCAATTGGATTTAATTCGACTGTAAGTGCAAGTAATACGATTCAGTTAGGAAACTCAAGTATAACAGATGTTAAAACTAGTGGGAAAATAACAACAGGAGCAATAACATTACCTAACACTGATGGTAGTGCGAATCAAGTGCTAACTACAAATGGTAGCGGTACTGTAACTTGGAGCACGCCATCTATTGGATTCAAATCTGTGTTTAATGACAACTTAGGTCCAAGCTATGAAATAACGGATACACATAATGGAGTTATTATTTATGAGAATAATAGTTTAAGCGTATCATCTTCATTAACATCAGGTTTCATATGTGATTATATATATTTTAGTAATCATCCAGGAACTATAACAGCATCATCAAATATTTTATATACAAAGGGATCTAATACAGCAACTAATAGTGTGAGTATTTCATCTGGAGACCATATTCGTATTATGGCAGTAGCGGCCGATAAAGTTTACGTAACAATTTATTAGAATTTAGATTATAAGGAATGTAATTAGGGAGCTAGTTCTAATTAGTTGTTAATAGGTCTTCCAAATTTGGAAGACCTATTTTGTGAAAGCACATTTTGTAGGTGTTTGTGCAAAAGGAAGCCTTCTTGCTAAATCTTACTAATACTTTGCTTTTAAAAAATACGTATTTCGTCGTATTGTCTCACTTTTATGATACCCATAGTTTAGTGTTGTTAATTCAAAACACATCAACTATGAGATCAATTGCAGTTAAAATTCTTAGAATAATTATTCTGTTGTTGGCAATTTCTATCAATGCACAGAGCATAGATACACCAGAACATGAATATACATTTAACGGACAGGTTAAATGGATGCTTCTTACAGAAACAGGAACCTTATTAGCTTCAACAGGTGAAGCACTAGTGGGGATTAAACCAAATAGTAAAGAAGTCGCTTTTAAAATAGACAGACTTAAAAAAGTTAAAGAAGAGAATTTGGAATTCGTTCCCGGAACCCCTTACCTGATAATTAAACCAAAGGGTATGATGACCCACACTTCTGTGGTAGATCTAGTGGCAGGTAAAATGGTATTCGATTCCAAGGAAGAAAAATGGCAAAACGGTGTCACAAGTCGCCATTTAATAGCACCTGAAATGAAGTTTGTAGTAAACGGGATGCATAAGGAAAAAGGCTTAGGTCAATATAAAGCTGGTGTTGGTCTTTACGATTTACTTACAGGTAAACTAGTCCGAATATTTGAACGTAAGGGTTCAAACTTAATGAGTGGTGAACCAGATATTATGGGTGATGAAATTATAATTCCAGGAACTAAGAACATTACTTGTTATTCTATTAGTACAGGTGCCGTAAAGTGGGAAGCCGATGTTAAAAATGCTACTAGAATTATAACTAATGAGGACACAAAAGAGATCTATGCATTTAGAACAAAAGGGAGCAACACAGTAGCTTATAAGGTTAATGCTACAAATGGTAGTTTATTATGGTCTGAAGGAAATAAACTAAGTGGAGGAATTGCGAGAATACATTTTACAGAGCATGGATTGGCTTTAGTAACCAATGTAGTGAACAATAAAAAAGGAATAGGAAAATTGGCTGGTGGAAAAAATCAATCAAAGATCTATTTATTAGATACTAAAACAGGAGCAGACCTTTGGGAGAAATCACCCAAAACAAAAGGTTATGTAAGCCATTTTTATATTGAAGATGATGGTATTTTATTTGGTATTGCCTCAGGTGGAATTAATAAAGTAGGGTTTGATGGAGTGCCGCTTTGGAAAAAGCCGTTAAAAACTGGTTCAAATATTCAAATTATGGCAAGGGTAGATAAAGGAGTACTGTACATTTCAGGATCTGATACAGATATTATAGATATGAATACAGGTGAATCGGTTTTTGGGAAACCTCTAAAGTATAAAAGCTCAAAAGCTGTGGCATCTGGTTACGATGAAGCTAGAGACCGTTTTTTAGTGTCGTGTAAAGATGGTGTTTATGAAATAAATGGAAACAATGGTGAATACAATCTTATAACTAAAGATGCAGGTTTTGAAGGAAAAGAAAGTCCATCTAAAATGGATGTTCGCAAAGAAGGAATTTTATTAAGCTCAGATCAAAATTTAACAATGCTGGATTTTGACGGCAAACAACAATGGCATGTGTACCATAAACCTCCCGGAATAAGCACGTTTGGAAAAGTGTTTATGGCTGCAATGGCAGTTTCTTCAACAGCATTAATGAGTGCTTCAGCATATCGAGCTGGAGCTAGTAAAGCGGCTTTGGGACCATATCATTCTGAAACCAGACGTATGGAAAGTTATCAAGAAGGGTTTGGTAATATTGCTAATGCGTCATTTAAAGCTTTAGGGCAACGATTTAAAGCAACTAAAGCGACAGAAAACTCAGCATTTATGCTTACAAAACTAAGTGCAGGTGTTGGGTTGGTGAAAATTGATAAAGATACAGGAGAAAAGGTTGGAGAAATTATTTTAAAGGATAAAAAACCT
Source organism: Flavobacteriaceae bacterium (assembly GCA_030148025.1). Lineage (GTDB taxonomy): Bacteria > Bacteroidota > Bacteroidia > Flavobacteriales > Flavobacteriaceae > JASBUG01. The sequence continues at coordinate 14,290 of JASBUG010000007.1, forward strand.
ATGTACGAGGTGGATGATGTTGAAGGGATTTTATACTTTAAATCCAAAGGAAATACTATTAGTGCCTTTAACTTAAAGAACTAAATGGAAATATATAAAGGAGCAGTTAAAATAACGTGTATAATAGGTTAATATTAAGCTGTTTTATTAACAAAAAAATGAACAATACGCTTTAACTTTTTTAATTGCTTCTTATCGAAAAATTATATTTTGAACCTTAAAAAACTATATCTTCGAATTGCTATTAATCAATTTTTTTAAAAAGGCGTCAGGTTTATTATTCTGTTTGTTCGGAAGAATACTGATGCTTTTTTTTCGTCTCTATTTTCCCTCCCGATTAGCACTTGTTTTTCTTTCTTTTATAAGCTTCCAATCTCTTGCAGCTTCTATAAATACTAGTAGCTTAAAAAAAACATCTATAAATAAAACTACTGTAGTATTAATAACAGAACCTACTTTATTTAAGAATAATATAAAAGGCCAGATAGATTTTACGGAACAAAAAATACTACTTCAGCGATCGAATTTTAAAATCTATAAAAAATTGATATTGTGTTTTTTATTTATAGTTCTTGTTATTGTTCTTTACAGAAAAAGACAGCTTGTAAAACATTACCGAGATCAAGAACAAATATTAAATAATGTTCTTGAAAAAATGCAACTACAGCAAAAAAATAAAAAAGAGCGAATATTAAACTCAAAGTATTTACATAAAAGACTGAGTGCACGTTTTGCTGCCTTATTGGAGATGTTTAATGAACTTAATATAATCTCTTTAGAAAATCCTGATGAGAATAAGAGAGAAATTGAAAATATTCATGTGTTTGCGAAACACACCGCTGCTAATTTCGAACATTCTTTAAAAGCCATTAATTCAATTGAATAACTAAATTTTAATTGGAAAATGCTATCTTCAAACAGCTATTAATTAAAATAAACTTTATGAAACGATGTCTTTTCTGCTTAATCTTTTTAGTTGGATTTAATGCTATATCCCAAAATATGGACAGTTTATTTCAGGTGGCTAAAACCACGAAAAATGACTCAATTAAATTTAAGCTGTATAATAAAGTTGCATTTAATTATATTTTCAATAATAAGGAAAAGGCACTACATGTAATTACTGAAGGTAGAGAGTTAGCTCAAATAAAAGAAGATTATTATGGCTTAGCAGAGCTTACAAATACCTATGGTATTTATATGGATGTTACGGGTAGATCAGATTCTGCTAAGTATTATTTTGAAGAGGCTATGCAGTTAAGTAAAACACATGGCTTTATTGTTTTGGAAAGTAAATGCCTTAACAATCTGGGAATGTTTCACTGGAATAAGGGCAATTTTAAACAAGCTCAGGATTTCTTTTTCCAGTCATTAAAGATGGATGAAGATCGTGGCGATCGTGTAGCAAGTTCAATTAGATTAAATAACATAGGCCTGATCTATCAAGAAATGAATCTCGTTGAAAAAGCTCTTGAATATCACCAAAAAAGTTACGAAATAAGAACAGAGTTTAACCTGAAAAAAGATCAGGCGGCATCTTTAAATAATATTGGTATTTGTTTAAAAGATCTCAAACGATTTGATGAGGCTTTAGAATCATATAATATGGGGTTGGAAATCGCAAAAACATCTGAAAACCTTATAGATTATTATAAAATACTGGAAAATATAGGAGCGGTTTATGACGAAAAGGGCGATAACCTTTTGGCTGCTAAGTATTATAAAGAATCAATTAATGTACCTCCAGAAGTGCCTAGAAGTAAAAAGAATACACTTATAACTTTAGGAAAATTAGCAGGTGTTTATAATAAATTGAATAAACATAATGAAGCATTAAAGTGTATTCAAGAAGGAGAACAAATATTAAAAGAGTTCCCACATTTTGAAATTTACTCAGACGATCTGGTGATGAACTCAGCCGAAACGTATTATAGATTAGGAGATATGGATAAGGGAAGGTTGTATATGTTAGAGTTTGTTAGAGTGAAAGACAGTACGTTCTCCCAAAGTAATGCCAAGGCTATTGCTGATCTGGAAACTAAATATCAGACTGAAAAAAAGGAAAAAGAAATATTATCACAACGTGCCAGTTTAGCAGAAAATGAATTAAAAATTAATAAGCAGAATATTCAAATTTTGGGGTTGGCTGTGTTGGCTATAGTATTGTTGATTTTAGGCTATTTCTTTTACACACAGCAAAAGCTAAAAAACAAACAGCTCCAAAAAGAACAAGAGCTGAAAACAGCTTTGTCTAAAATAGAAACACAAAATAAGCTGCAAGATCAAAGGCTAAGAATATCCAGAGATCTACATGATAATATTGGAGCACAGTTAACTTTTATTATTTCATCTATTGATAATTTGAAATATGGCTTCAAGATTAAAAATGAAAAACTTACAGATAAACTATTAGGTATAAGTTCGTTTACTAAAGAAACTATTTATGAGTTGCGAGACACCATTTGGGCAATGAACAAAAGCGAGATCACTCTGGAAGACTTGCAAACAAGAATTTCAAACTTCATAGATAAGGCCAATGTGTCTTCGTTAGGGGTCGATTTTTCTTTTGTGGTTGATAGTAATGTGTCTAAAGAAACTATGTTCACTTCGGTAGAAGGAATGAATGTCTACAGAATTATTCAGGAAGCTGTCAACAATGCTATAAAACATGCGAAAGCAACAAGAATAATGATAAATGTAGAAGAGCATCAAGGCAAATTGACTATGACAGTGAGTGATAATGGTATAGGTTTAGATTTAAATGAAGTTATAGAAGGTAATGGTTTAAATAATATGAAAAAACGAGCCTTAGAGATTGACGCTAGTTTTGATATTAAAAGCAATCCTAAAACGGGAACAAGAATAATTTTACAAAAGAAGAAATGAGAACCAAGATAGCCATAGTCGACGATAATTCGTTTTTAATAAACACTGTTAAAGAGAAATTGTCTTTTTTTGAAGATTTGCAGTTTAAATTTTCAGCAAATAATGGCACAGACTTATTATTAAAATTAGGAGATAATAGTAATCTGGATCTTATTTTAATGGATATTGAAATGCCTGTACTGAACGGTATTGAAACTACAGAAATTGTAAAGCAAAAATATCCGCATATCAAGATTATTATGTTAACGGTTTTTGATAATGACGAAAACATCTTTAATGCCATTAAGGCAGGAGCAGATGGTTATTTGCTTAAAGAGATAAATGCTAAAGACTTACATGACGGTATAGTAGAAACCTTAAATGGAGGTGCAGCAATGAATCCGTCAATAGCGATGAAAACATTACGTTTGTTACGTAACCCTATTGAAATTGAGAATGAATCTGAACAAGAGGATATTAAGCTTACAACTCGCGAAATTGAGGTGCTCGAGCACTTAAGTAAAGGCTTAAGCTACCAATTAATAGCTGAGAATTTAATTCTTTCAAAAGGAACAATTAGAAAGCATATTGAGAACATTTATAAGAAGCTTCAGGTACACAATAAGTTAGAGGCAGTACAGAAAGCCAAGCGTAACAAGTTGATTTAATCGATTAAATCTGCATATTGCTTCCGTTAATCTATTAATAACATAGGATAATCGAAAAATAAGATGAGCATGTGCCAATAAGCTTACATTTACCATGCTATTAATCAAATATTTGAAGCATTAGTTGACGTCTGCTTGCAGAAAGATCTAATGCTTCTTTTTTTACTTAAGAATAGACCTTAAGTAGTCCTTTGGCAAAAGCCTGAACTTCTTCCAGTGTTCCGGTACTTATTCTACACCAATCATAAAACGGAGGGAATGGCCTTCCAATTCTTACTCCTTGATCCAACATTTGTTTTCCTAAAGTGTTAATGTGCCGTCCAGATTTAAAGAACACAAAATTGGTAGACGAGTTTACATAAGGAAGCTCTAAATGGTCGAGCGTCTTATAAATAATGTCTTTGGCTTCTTTATTCTTTTTAAGAGAGAACTTAAAGAAATCATCATCTCGTAAAGCTGCTTTAGCACCTTCAATTGCATATACGTTACTCATGGCAACTACATTGCGCCTAATAGTTTGTGCTAGTTCTGGTTTAGCAATCAAATAGCCTATACGCATACCTGCCATTCCATAAACTTTAGAGAAGGTCTTAGAAACAACAACATTAGCACCTTTCTTTACTAGCTCGATCATAGATGGATAGGTTGGGTCTTCAATGTACTCGTAATAAGCTTCGTCGCTAAACACTATGGTTCTTTTGCTTACCGATTCGCAGAAATCTTTTAATGTGTCCTTAGGAAGCAGGGTTGAAGTAGGGTTATTAGGGTTACACAAAAACACCATTTTGGTTTTACTGGTAATGCGTTTTTCAATCTCAGGAAGATCGTAACCCATATTCTCGTCAACGGGAACCCAATTAATATTTGCTCCCCACATTTCGGCATATTGCATCATGGCCAAAAATGTAGGTTTCGCAGCAATTATTTCGCCACCACCTGCAGTAAAGGTAATTCCAGCTATTTTTAAGCCTTCGGTAGAACCACCTGTAATGATAATGCTTTCTTTGGCAACACCATGTTTTGTTGCTAGCATTTCGGCAAGTTCATCGGCATAAGCATAAGGATACCTGCAACCATCATCAAACGCTTTTTTTACAGCATTTCTAACATATTCTGATGGTCCGTAAGGGTTTTCGTTAGAACTTAGCCGTATAGGGTTGTTTAGTTTTCTGGGATTAAACCTTTTAATTTCTTCTTCAGTTAAAGGTTCGATACTGGAAAAACCATTTAGTAAAGTAAAACCACCTGCTAAAGCAGCTGATCTTAGCCATTCTCTTCTGTTAAATTTCATTGTGAATTAGTTGTTGGTTGCAGTCTAAGTTACTCATTTGTTTAGTCTTTATCAAAAAATACGTATTTCATCGTATTGATAACAGTAAAAGATCTTAGTAGATTTATAAAAAGAAATATCATGGATCAATTAGTTAACCTACGTATATTTATTTTAATAACTATTTTAAGCTTTTCGGGTTCTTTATGTGCCCAAATTGTTGATTTAAGTTATGCGAAAGTGCTGCCTAAAACCACTCCTGAAGATTTGCAGCTAAAGGGTAATATAGAAAAATTGACTTGGATCGTTTACTCACCAGATCCTCTGCTATTTTTAGTAAATAGTACTACCGATTATACGTTCAAAAACAATAAGGTAGATATAAAGAAATTTAGAGAGTATGCAGAGATGGAAGCGTTTGTATACAACAATGGCAAGCTCTTTGGGAAGACATGGACAAATGGCACTTCCTCAGATGTTATTAAATATAGGCATAAGGATAATACTATTGAAACTTACAGAGGTGAAGAATCAACACCTTATCATATTACCACATTTAACAAATCTGGAAAAATTATTAAAGCCAAAGGCAATAGGAGTGCATTTGAAGTTCAATACACAAATGATACACCTTCAGGAGAGGTTATTAAAGAAGTGGAAAGGAATTATAATGATAAAGGAAGAATGACGGTTCAACATACTTATGAGTATAGTTATTCTACAGGAAATTGGAACGGTAAGCCAGTTAAAATTAGATCAGGAAAACTCTCTTCTAAAGCAAGCGGTAATTTAAGATATAGAATATTAACTACGTATTATGATAAAAAAGGGAGAGAGATTTTTTATCAAGAGCAAGACTCAACAGGATATGTTTCTAACAGACGTGAATATTTCTATAAGGATGATGCAAGAGGTAATTGGATAGCAAAAATGCATTATGATTATAAACGAAAGAAGTTAGAGTATTTTGAGCAACGACAAATTAGTTATGCCGATGGTTTCGTGTCTGGAAGGAGTGAAATAAAAAAAGATGTGGTTAATTTAATAGTCTATCCTCAAATTAAAAACAAATACTCGTTTAATAAAGTTAATGAGAAAGGAAGTGTGCATATTGTTGATCCAGCTGGAAACCAAATAGCTTGGAGAGTTATTCACTTAGGATTTGGTAATACTAATAACTTCTACATACTTGATGAAGATAATTATGCATTAATTGAATTAACCAATTTTAAAAACACAACACTTAATAAATATCAAGAAGCAAAAGTTTTAAATATTGGGAATAGTAGCTTTTACTATGAAAAGGATAAAAAAACTCATTTTGTTTGTTTTCAAGGAAAGGTAATTAAAAATTATGGTGTTGTAGCTTTATCAAAAAACTATTTGGTGTTTTATGATAAATTTAAAGATCAGTCTTTAAAGGTTACAATAAATGCTAAAAAGAGTTTAGCAGATCAGGGCAATATTTATCCTTTAGACATATTACCAAAATCTAAAAATCATGCATATTGGTCTCCAATGGAAGGCTCTAATGGAGTACGCACTTTTATATTTATTGAAAACGGAAAATACGTTTTACCGAGTAAAGAAACACATATTATGAGTGGAGTTAATGAATATGTAAAAACGAAGTTAGGTTATTATTTACTCGAAAATCATAAAACAAAAAAACTTGCATCAATTTATATTCCTAAAACAGTTTCTGAATCTGAATTTAATAAAGCAAAAGCCAATTATAAAAAACTAATAAGTACCTCTGATAAGATAGACAAGTTTTTAACGAAAGTAAACACAACAAAAAAAGTTACAACAAACACTAATTTTGGCTGTAATAACGACCTGAATTGTTTGTCAAGGTATTTTAATTCCAGAATATCAAATTTAACAGCACAAGGAAAAACCAAAGATGAAGCAGCTAAAATTACTGGCCAAGAGTTAGAATCCCTTTTTAAAAGCAATGGACAGTTAGCCTATAATGTCATGATGAAAGTAGATTCAAAATACATTACAGATATTGTGTCGAATATTTCTCCTGAAACCAGAGCGAAATTTAGAGGAATGGCAATGAAGGAAGTTCAAGCCTTTGAAAAAAAATATGGCACTAAAAAAATAAAAACAACTACCTATAAGCCAAAAAAGAAGAACAATTAAATTTTAATTGCTCACCATTCTATAAAGACTCTGCCATCCGCCACCATTCATAGCTTCAATACCATTGTTACGAAGTATCATGGCCGCACTTCCTGAGCGCATACCACTAGCGCAACAAGTAATTACTGGTTTATTGAGTTTTTTTATAGTAGCAATTTTGCTGTTTAATACTTGCAAAGGAATATTTTTTGAGCCTTGTATAGCGCCCATGGCATATTCTCCTTCTGTTCTTACATCTAGTACTATTGCATTTCTAGACATGAAATCATCAATCATTTTTCTTTTGTTTTTAAATAAGAAATCAAAAAATCCCATAAATAATTTTTTTTGCAAATAACATAAATTTTAAACATTAACATAGTAACACGGGTTACATAATTTTCTTTATATTCATCGGCGAAATGAAATACGAAACACGAAAAGACGAGATCATACAAACCTCGGCAGTGCTTTTTAAAGAAAAGGGATATAGTGCTGTAACAATGAGGGATCTTGCTGCTAAAATGGGAATTAAAGCAGCGAGCTTATACAATCATATTAGTTCAAAGCAGGAAATATTATCCAACATTATTATATCACTAGCTGAAGAGTTTACAGCAGGAATGGATGAAATAATGAATGCTAATGAAAGTAGTATCGATAAGTTAAAAGCTATCATTTCATTGCATGTTCGTATCACGTCAAACAATCAATACGGAATGGCATCCTTAAATAACGATTGGATGCATTTGAATGACCAGTTGAACTATTATCTAAAACTCAGAAAGGATTATGAAGATAATTTTAGGAGTATTATAAAGTTAGGAATAGAGCAAGGTGAACTTGTTGATTCAAACCCAGATATTATGTTGTTCTCTATTTTGTCTACACTTAGATCCTTGTATATATGGATACCTAATAAAGACGATCTACAACAAGAGTTTCTTGCTGTCGAATTAAGTTCTGTTTTATTAAACGGACTTACTAGATAATTTCAACAATTTTTGTAAATTTGTCAAACAAACTAACAGTTGTTAGTTTTAGTGTAATTTTCGAATAAATTAATAAATGGCAGATTTTCATCAACTTAAAGTAGCTGATATATATAAAGAGACATCAGATTGTTCTGTGGTGTCTTTTGAGGTTCCAGAACATTTACAGGAAGCATTCAATTTCAATCAAGGACAACATTTAACCTTACGTCAAAATATCAATGGCGAAGATGTGCGTCGTTCATATTCTTTATGCTCCAGTCCTAGTGATAAACAGTGGAAAGTAGCAGTAAAACAAATTCCTGGTGGTGTGTTCTCCACATATGTAAATACCCAATTAAAAGCAGGCGATACACTTGAAGTTATGGAGCCAAGTGGGACTTTTGGTGTAAATGTAATGCCAGAAGCTTCTAAGAATTATCTGTTTTTTGCTGCAGGAAGTGGTATAACTCCCATAATGTCCATGATTAAAACGCATTTGCGAGCAGAACCAAACTCAACTTGCAAACTGTTTTATGTGAATAAAACAGCAAAATCCATTATCTTTAAGGAAGAATTAGAGCAGCTAAGAAATACCTATTTTGGTAGATTGGAAATTTATTATTTCCTAACCAAAGAAAGACGTGATATCGATTTGTTTAACGGAAGGTTTGATGATGAAAAAATGCAAATCCTTACAAAAATATTTATTGATATTCCAGATACAAGTGAAGTCTTCCTGTGTGGGCCAGAAGAAATGGTTAAATATGTTAGCAATTATCTTGTAGAAGCAGGTTTGCCAAAAGAGTTAATTCATTTTGAACTATTTGTTACAGGACTTTCAGAAGAAGATATAAAAAGAACAGAGCGTTTAGCGAAACAAAATGTAGAAGGTACAGAAGTAACCATTATAGATGGCGGTAAAGAGTTTGCGTTTACCATGACCAAGGAGTACGATAATATTTTAGATGCAGCATTAGGAGCTGGAGCAGATTTGCCTTATGCTTGTAAAGGTGGTGTATGTAGTACTTGTAAATGTGAAGTAAAAGACGGTTCTGTAGAAATGAAAATAAACTACGCACTTGAAGATTTTGAAGTAGCTAAAAACTGGGTATTAAGCTGTCAAGCAGTACCAACCAGTGAAAAAGTAGTTGTAGATTTTGACGTGTAATATTCCTGCAAAAGCGGGAATCTATTAATAACTAACGACAATTCACTAATAACTAATCATATGAGTGAAGCACAAATAAAAAGTTTAGAAGAAGAGTTCGAAGCACGAATTGCTCGTGACGAAAAAATCGAACCTAAAGATTGGATGCCTGAAAAGTATCGCAAAACGCATATTAGGCAAATGTCGCAACATGCGCATTCCGAAATTATAGGAATGTTACCTGAAGGAAACTGGATAACCAGAGCACCTTCTTTAAGAAGAAAAGTAGCCCTTTTAGCAAAAGTTCAGGATGAAGGAGGTCACGGGTTATATCTGTATAGTGCTACAGAAACTCTTGGTATTTCAAGAGGCGAAATGTTTGAGCAGTTGCATACTGGAAAAGCGAAATATTCAAGTATTTTCAACTATCCAGCAATTACTTGGGCAGATATAGGCGCAATTGGCTGGTTAGTTGATGGTGCAGCCATTATTAATCAGGTGGCTTTATGCGGTACGTCGTTTGGACCTTATGCACGTGCTATGGTACGTATTTGTAAGGAAGAAAGTTTTCACCAACGCCAAGGGTACGAGATCATTTTAAAATTAACCGAAGGTACGCCAGAGCAAAAAGCGATGGCACAAGATGCATTAAATAGATTTTGGTGGCCAGCACTAATGATGTTTGGACCTCGTGATGATGATTCTCCAAATACAGCACAGTCTATGAAATGGAAACTTAAGCGTAAAACAAACGATGAATTACGTCAGCAGTTTATAGACCAAACAGTACCACAAGCAGAATTAATTGGTTTAACCATTCCTGATCCAGATTTAAAATGGAATGATGAGAAAGGTGGTTATGATTACGGAGACATTGATTGGGACGAATTTTGGCAAGTAGTAAAAGGACATGGACCTTGTAATAAAGAAAGAATGAAAGCTAGAGTAGCAGCTTGGGAAAATGGAGAGTGGGTTCGCGATGCGGCTATGGCATATTCAGAAAAACAGAATTTCCTGCGAAAGCAGGAATCTCGTGCTGTTTAACCCTAGCCATGAAATTTTGATATGTTTACATAATGTCGAATAAACAAAATGGTGTACTTTATATTGGTGTTACAGATAATATTGAAGAAAGAGTTAAAGAGCATAAATTGAAGATTTATCCAAAATCGTTTACCGCAAAATATAATTGTGATGAGCTAATTTATTTTGAAGAGTTTAAGAATGGAGGTGATGCTGAAAAAAGAGAGAGACAATTCAAAAAATGGAAAAGAGATTGGAAGATTGAATTGATTGAAGAGATGAATCCAAGTTGGACAGATTTAAGTATCAATTGGAATTTAAACTATAATAAAATTAGAAAGTAAAGTTTTAATTAATAAGATACCTGCTTTCGCAGGCATTAAGTATTATGAAAAAAGAATGGCCTCTTTGGGAAGTATTCGTTAGAAGTAAAAACGGATTAGAACATCGTCATTTTGGTAGCCTTCACGCAGCAGATGCTGAAATGGCTTTAGAAAATGCACGCGATGTATATACTAGAAGAAACGAAGGTGTTAGTATTTGGGTAGTAGAGTCTAAACATATTATGGCATCTAACCCTGAAAATAACGGTGAAATGTTTGAGCCTGCACAAGATAAAGTGTATCGTCATCCAACATTTTACAATTTACCAGATGAGATAAAACATATGTAAGTTAACTAAATGTCACTTCGAGTGATTTTCTGTCAGATTGAGCATTGCCAAAAACAAAATATTTTTTGTTTGTAGGTAGCTTACGAAGTAAGTCGAAATCAAGGAAAATTGTATCGAGAAGTAAATAAGATATGGAAAACAACAATTTATATAATTACATATTAGGCATTGCAGATAATAGTTTGATTCTTGGTCAACGTTTAGGTGAACTATGTGGTCACGGTCCGAGTTTGGAAACAGATATTGCATGTACTAATATTTCGTTAGATCTATTAGGGCAAGTTCGTAGTTATTATCAATATGCAGCACAATTAGCAGATGATGGTCGTAATGAAGATACTATTGCGATGATGCGTCCAGAAAGAGAATACGTTAATGTGTTGTTGGTAGAACAGCCTAATACCGATTTTGCATATACAATGGCAAGACAGTTTTTGTTTGATGTATATCATTTTTCGTTTTTAACTCAATTGCAGAATAGTGCAGATAATACGTTAGCAGCAATTGCAAAAAAGTCTATCAAGGAAGTATCGTATCATTTGCGTTTTTCTTCAGATTGGATTAAACGTTTAGGTGATGGTACCGAAGAAAGTAACAAGCGTATTCAAAATGCTATAAATGATCTATGGACGTATACAGATGAGCTGTTTCATCAAACAGAAGCCGATAAACAAATGATCTCTGAAGGTGTTGGTGTTGATACGTCGAAACTCAAGGAACAGTATTATAATGAAGTGTCTTCATTACTAAAAGAAGCTACTTTAGAAGTTCCTGAATCCAAATATTTTCAAAAAGGAGGAAAAAAAGGAATACATACAGAGCATATGGGGTATATTTTAGCAGAATTACAATATATGCAACGTACTTATCCAAACTTAACTTGGTAATAAACTAAATGATAAATCACGCCGAAATTGATAGCGAGTTAATTCCAATTCTAGATCAGGTTGCTGATCCAGAAATTCCTGTGCTAACAATTTTAGATATGGGTGTGGTGAGATATGCCAGAGTTAAAGAGAAAGAAGTTTTAATAAAAATAACACCTACTTATAGTGGTTGTCCAGCAATGGATGTAATCGGTGATGATATCATTAAAGCTTTTAAAGAAGCTGGTTATATGGCAAAAGTAGAATTGGTACTTGCACCTTCATGGTCTACAGATTGGATCACAGAAAGAGGAAGAAACGCTTTAGAAAAGTATGGTATCGCCCCTCCTTTAGAAGCTGAAGCTGATAAGGCAGCTTTATTAGGAGGTCAAAAAATAGTGAAATGCACCCTTTGCGGGTCGACAAATACAAAATTAGTAAGTCAGTTTGGTTCAACTGCATGTAAAGCACTGTTTCAGTGTGAAGATTGCCACGAACCATTCGACTATTTTAAATGTCTTAAATGACAACTTGTTGTCATCCTGAACTGTCACACTGAGCGTAGTCGAAGTGTTGTTTCAGGATCTCATCAAGATAAAGTGAAGTTTAATTAAAAAGATTCCCATTTACATGGGAATAAAAGGTATGAGCAATAATTCAATTCTTTTAAAAATTGAAAATAATGTGGCGTACATTACGCTTAACAGGCCAGAAGTGTTTAATAGTTTCAATCGTGAAATGGCACTGAGTCTGCAAAAAATACTAGACGATTGTGAAACAAATCCAGAAGTAAGAGCTATTGTACTTACAGGAAATGGAAAAGCATTTTGTGCTGGTCAGGATTTAAAAGAAGTAACCTCTCCAGAATTAAATCCAGGATTTAAAAAGATTTTAGAAGAACATTATAATCCAATTATTTCCAGAATAAGAAATATTGAAAAACCAATCATTGCTGCAGTAAATGGAGTTGCAGCTGGAGCTGGAGCGAACATTGCGCTGGCTTGCGATGTAGTAGTCGCTCATGATAAAGTGAGTTTTATACAAGCGTTTAGCTTAATTGGTTTAATTCCTGATAGTGCAGGAACATTCTTTTTACCAAGGTTGATTGGCTTTCAAAAGGCATCTGCATTAGCGATGTTAGGAGATAAAGTAAGTGCAGAAGAAGCAGAACGTATAGGAATGATTTATAAATGTGTGTCTGTAGATGAGTTTGAAGAAACGATTAATAAATTAGCTTTAAAAATGGCTAATATGCCAACTAAAGCATTAGGTTTAATTAAGCAAACATTAAATCAGTCGTTGACAAATAATTTAGAAGATCAATTAGCTTTAGAATCAAAAAATCAAATAGAAGCAGCAGGAACAAAAGATTATGCTGAAGGTGTTGCTGCGTTTATAGAGAAGCGTAAACCAAATTTTAAAGGGCGATAAAACTTTTGGTAAACTAGATTGTCCCCTTGAGGGGACTTTAGGGGTATAAAAAAATGAGAAACAAAATAATTCCATATAATCCAAAACTAAAAGAATACGCAAGGCAGCTAAGAAAAAATAGTACCTTGGCTGAAGTTCTGTTATGGAAGAATATTAAAAATAAAGCTTTAGGTGTTCAATTTCACAGGCAGGTGCCAATGCTAGACTATATTGTAGATTTCTATTGCCACGAAATCCAGCTTGCAATAGAAATAGATGGAAATTCTCATGACTACAGATATTTTGAAGATATAAATAGACAAAATAAATTAGAAGAATATGACGTCCAATTTATTAGGTTTTCAGATAATAATATAAAGAATAACATTTTTAGTGTTTTATTAGCATTGGAAGAAAAAGTAAAAACTTTGAGAACACCCCTAAAGTCCCCTCAAGGGGACAATTTAAAAGAAACCCTGATACAAGTACATAATCGAGTGAAGCCTTATATTCACCGAACACCTGTGTTATCATCTCAATTAATAAATGAAGTGGTTGGCGCTAAAGTGTATTTTAAATGTGAGAACTTCCAAAAAATGGGGGCTTTTAAAATGCGAGGCGCAGCCAATGCAATTTTGAATTTGTCGAATGACGAACGAGATAAAGGTGTGGTAACACACTCTTCAGGAAATTTTGCGCAAGCATTGTCATTAGCAGCCAATAAAATTGGTGTTGATGCTTATATCGTAATGCCAGAAAATGCACCTCAAGTAAAAAAGAATGCTGTAAAGGGCTATAAAGGAAATATAGTAGAAAGTGAATCTACACCTATAGCTAGAGAGCAAATGGCAGAAAAGGTCAAACAGGAAACAGGAGCTACTTTCATTCACCCTTCAAACGATGATGATGTGATACATGGGCAAGGTACAGCAGCTATAGAATTATTAGAAGACCAACCGCAATTGGATTATATATTCACGCCTGTTGGAGGCGGAGGACTGGTTGCAGGCACTGCTTTAGCAGCAAAATATTTTTCAGATAAATGTAAAGTTATTGGAGGCGAACCTGCAAATGCAGATGATGCCTTTCGTTCCATGCAAAGTGGAAAAATAGAGTACAATGAATCGGTAAATACGATTGCCGATGGTTTACGAACCAATTTAGGGGACAGGAATTTTCCAATCGTTAAAGAAGATGTAGAGCGCATCATTTTGGTGGAAGAAGAAGAGATTATAGAAGCAATGAGATTGGTTTGGGAACGTATGAAAATAATCATTGAACCATCAAGTGCTGTAGCTTTTGCTGCATTATTAAAGGAAAAAGAACAGTTTAAAAATAAAGAAGTCGGAATTATAATTTCCGGGGGAAATGTAGATGTAACAAATCTACCTTTTTGACAAATGTCATCCTGAACTGTCACACTGAACGCAGTCGAAGTGTTGTTTCAGGATCTCATTATAATTTTACTGTCAGTTTGAGCATTGCCAAAAACAAAATACTTTTTGTTTGTAGGTAGCTTACGAAGTAAGTCGAGAGCAAAGTGAAATTTGAAATATAAGTTTAATATAAAAGATACCCACTTTTGTGGGCAAAAGTATGAACGTAGGAATCATAGGGTCAGGAACAATGGGAAGTGGTATTGCACAAGTAGCTGCCACTGCTGGTTGTAGTGTGAAATTGTATGACACAAATACTGCTGCTTTAGATAATGCAAAAGCAGCATTAGATAAAATATTAAACCGCCTTGTCGAAAAGGGTAGAATTGATGCTGGAGAGAAAAGCAGAATTCAAGATAATATTCAATATGTAGATAGCTTACAGAGTTTAAGTGATTCAGATTTAACAATTGAAGCGATTATAGAAAACCTAGAGATCAAACAAAAGGTGTTTTCAGAATTGGAAACATATGTTTCAGATGACTGTATTATAGCTTCAAATACGTCTAGTTTATCAATTGCATCTATAGCATCGTCTTTACAGAAACCTGAACGTTGTATTGGAATTCACTTTTTCAACCCTGCACCATTAATGCGACTGGTTGAGGTGATTCCTGCTGTACAAACGTCAAAGGAAGTATTGGATAAATCAGTAGCGATAATAAACAATTGGAAAAAAACAGTTGCCGTTGCAAAAGATACACCTGGGTTTATTGTAAACCGTGTGGCGAGACCTTTTTATGGAGAGTCTCTTAGAATTTACGAAGAAGGACTTGCCAATTTTGCAACCATAGATTGGAGTTTAAAATCTTTAGGAGGTTTTAGAATGGGACCATTTGAATTAATGGATTTTATTGGAAACGATGTGAATTATACGGTTACTGAAACCGTGTTTACAGCGTTCTATTTCGATGCTCGATACAAACCATCATTTACTCAAAAGCGTTTATCTGAAGCAGGTTATTTAGGAAGAAAAACTGGAAAAGGGTATTATGACTATAATGAAAATGGAAAGGTTGTCATTTCGAACGAAGGTGAGAAATCTCATAATGATAAGCTAGCACAATACATTTTCGATCGTGTTTTAGTAATGCTTATTAATGAAGCAGCTGATGCATTGTTTTTAAATATAGCTTCAGCTGAGGATATTGATAATGCCATGACCAAAGGAGTAAATTATCCAAAAGGCTTATTGGCTTGGGCAGATGAAAAAGGAATTGACTGGTGCGTTTCAAAATTAGATGAGCTTTATAATGAGTATCATGAAGATAGATATCGCTGCAGTCCGTTGTTGCGTAAAATGAATAGAGAGAACAAAACATTCTTTTAATGAAAGGAGAACGAATTCCATACAAAATGCTAAGTCAAGATGCCTACAGTAAATGGTTAGGTATCGAGATTTTGGAATCCGAAATTGGTAGAGTGAAGATCGCTATGACCATCCGTAAAGAAATGCTCAATAGCATGAATTATGCACATGGTGGCATTAGTTATTCTTTGGCTGATACTGCTTTCGGGTTTACATCAAATACACATGGGAAGTATGCGGTATCTATTGAAACGAGTATCAACCATATAGAAGCATTAGAAGAAGGCGATTATTTAGTTGCCGAATGTGTTATTGAAAAAGTGAATAACAAACTTGGGTTTAACGTTGTTGAGGTAAAACGAGGTGATGATTTGGTAGCGCTTTTTAAAGGTGTGGTTTATAGAACATCCAAGGATTGGACAAAAGATTAAAATATAGTGTTTTGTCATTCCGCATGTGATGCGGAATCCAGATTGAAGTAAAAAATTAATTAAAAAGACACCTGCTTTTGCAGGCATAAAATGAAAGAAGCATATATTATAGACGGAGTAAGAACTCCAATAGGAAAATTTAAAGGGACACTTGCAGCAGTTCGTACCGATGATCTTGGAGCCTTAGTAATTAAGGAAGTTGTTGAACGTAATCCGAATATTCCAAAGGATGCTTATGACGATGTTATTATGGGATGTGCTAATCAGGCAGGAGAAGATAATCGTAACGTAGCACGAATGTGTTCTCTGTTAGCTGGATTACCTTATTCAGTTCCAGGAGAAACAGTTAATCGTTTATGTAGCTCTGGCTTATCAGCAATTATTCATGCAAATCGTGCTATTAAAGCTGGCGATGGTGATGTGTTTATTGCTGGTGGTGTAGAGAATATGACTCGCGGACCATACGCAATTGCGAAACCTTCATCTGCTTTTGGAACAGATGCAAAGATGTATGATACGAGCTTTGGTTGGCGTTTTATCAATCCGAAAATGCACAAAATGTTTGGAACAGATAGTATGGGGAATACAGCCGAAAACTTAGTGGAGAAATACAATATCTCTCGCGAAGATCAGGATGCATTCGCATATTGGAGCCAAATGAAGGCAACCAAAGCACAAGAAAATGGTCGTTTAGATAAGGAAATAGTAAATGTTGAAATTCCTCAGAGAAAAAAGGATCCAATCATTTTTTCTAAGGACGAATTTGTAAAACCAACAACCACAAAAGACATATTAGCAAAACTACGTCCTGCATTTAAGAAAGAAGGCGGAAGCGTAACTGCTGGGAATGCATCTGGATTAAATGATGGTGCTGCAGCAACTATTATTGCTTCAGAAGACGCAGTAAAGAAATATAATTTAAAGCCTATGGCAAGAATAGTAAGTTCTGCCGTTGCAGGTGTAGAACCAAAGATCATGGGAATTGGTCCTGTAGAAGCATCTAAAAAAGCATTAGAAAAAGCTGGTTTGAGATTAGAAGATATGGACATAATCGAGATCAATGAAGCATTTGCATCTCAGGTGTTAGCATGTACAAGAGAATTAGGTTTAGCCGACGATGATAAAAGAATTAATCCTAATGGAGGTTCTATAGCAATAGGTCATCCCTTAGGAGTTACAGGAACCAGAATAGCTTATACCGCTGCTTTAGAATTACAAGAACAACAAAAACGATATGCGTTAATAACCATGTGTGTTGGTGTGGGACAAGGTTATGCAGCAATCATTGAAAGAGTATAAATGACTTGTCATTCCGCACTGTCCCACTGAGCGCAGTCGAAGTGTGATGCGGAATCCAGGAATAATAATAAGATTTCCACTGTTGTGGAAACGATAAATAAATTTATCGATGAAAAAAATACAACATTACATCACAGGGCAATGGTTAGAAGGAACAGATGAAGGTACTCCTGTGTTTGATGCAGTTACAGGAGAGGTAATTGCAAATTCAGCAGTAGAAGGTTTAAATATTCCTGATGCTTTACAATATGGTAGAGAAAAAGGAAATGCTTTAAGAAAGATGACTTTTCAAGAGCGTGGAAATATGCTTAAGAAATTAGCATTATATCTTACTAAACGCAAAGAAGCTTTTTATGAACTAAGCTATAGAACAGGAGCAACAAAAGTTGATAGTTGGATAGATATTGAAGGAGGTTTTGGTAATCTCTTTGCTAATGCATCACTTAGAAAATTATTTCCTAATCAACCGTATCATGTAGAGGGAGAACCTATCGACTTATCTCGTGGTGGTCGTTTTATGGCACATCACATTATGGTACCTAAAAAAGGTGTTGCAGTTCACATAAATGCGTTTAATTTCCCTGTTTGGGGAATGCTTGAAAAGTGTGCTGTAAACTGGATGGCTGGAGTGCCTGCTGTGGTTTTACCTGCACCATCATCATCCTATTTAGCTGAGGCAGTTGCTAGAGAAATTATCAATTCAGGAATTTTACCTGAAGGCGCATTACAAATTATAAATGGTACTGTAAAAACCATTTTAGATACTGTAGAGTCTCAGGATGTAGTGACCTTCACAGGGTCTGCTGCAACAGGTCGTATTCTTAAAGCACATCCAAGAATTATTCAAGAAGCAGTACCATTTACAATGGAAGCAGATTCATTAAATGCTTCTATTTTAGGTGAAGATGCTGTTCCTGGAACACCAGAGTTTGATATTTTTATTAAAGAAGTTCGCAAGGAAATGACAGTTAAAGCAGGACAAAAGTGTACTGCTATTCGTCGTATTGTTGTACCAGAGAATTTGGTTGAAGATGTTCAAATAGCTTTAGGTAAAGCATTAGATAAAGTTACCATTGGAGACCCAAGATTGAAGGAAGTAAGAATGGGATCTTTGGTAAGTAAACAACAAGTTGAAGCAGTTAGAAATTCGGTTCAAGATATTGCTAAAGAAGCGCAAATTGTTTACGGAAGTTTAGATAAAATAGAAACTATAGGAGCAGATGCTAAAAAAGGTGCATTTATAAGTCCAATTTTATTAAGGGCAGATAATCCTTTTGAAAGTACAATAATTCACGAGCGTGAAGCATTTGGTCCAGTAAGTACTATAATGCCATACAAGACTATAGAAGAGGCTGTTACTTTATCTCATATGGGTAAAGGATCTTTAGTGTCTTCAATAATTACGAATGATGATACAATTGCTAAAGAATATGTGGTAAATGCTGCAAGTCATCATGGTAGAATACTAGTGCTGAATCGTGAAAATGCTAAAGAAAGTACTGGTCATGGTTCACCATTACCAACATTGGTTCATGGAGGCCCAGGACGAGCAGGTGGAGGTGAAGAAATGGGAGGAATGCGCGGTGTAAAACACTATTTACAACGTACAGCCATTCAAGGAACACCTACTACTTTAACAGAAATCACAGGAATATATCAACCTAATTCAAAATATAAAGAAGCTGAACAACATCCTTTTAAATATCATTGGGAAGATATAGAACCAGGTATGTCGCTAAAAACACATAAGCGTACCATAACAGATGGAGATATTGTCAACTTTTCAAATTTAACTTGGGATCATTTTTATGCACATACAGACATCACATCTTTAGATGGAAGTATTTTTGAAAAACGAACAGCTCATGGCTATTTCATTCTAGCAGCAGCAGCTGGATTGTTTGTATATCCTAATAAAGGTCCAGTTGCGGCGAATTACGGATTAGAAGATTGTCGTTTTTTACGACCTATTTACCATAACGATACTATTTCTGTAAGATTGACTTGTAAGCAGAAGATTGATAGAGATTCTCGCGGACCAGAATTACCTTCGGGAATTGTAAAATGGTATGCTGAAGTATTTGATGCTGAAGAAGAATTGGTAGCTATCGCAACTGTATTGACGATGGTTCAAAAGAAAAATCCGTTTGCTACTATAAACAAGCAAACAGTTGAGGATTACTTGAGGAAACTATCAGAAGATACTAAACCACAATGGGGAAGTATGTCTGCACAAGGGATGGTGGAGCATTTAGAATATTCGTTACGTATTTCAACAGGTGAAATTCAGGATTTTGATATTGAAACACCAGAGAATATTTTAGAAAAAGTGCATGACTCATTGTATAATCATAGAGCAATGCCAAGAAATTTTGAAGCGCCTATGGTTTTTGCTAATTCTTTTGAAACATTAAAACATGAATCATTGTCGAAGGCAAAACAAGAATTATTAAAGGCCTACGATGAGTTTGAAACTTACTTTAAAGAAAATAAAGGCGCAATATTAAAGAATGCAGTGTTTGGAAACTTAAATAAGTTTGAATGGGACTTATTTCACACAAAGCATTTTAATCATCATTTCGAACAATTTGGATTAATATAGTTTTGTCATTCCGCACTTGATGCGGAATCCACTATGAAGTAATAATTAAAATAGATTCCTGCTTTCGCAGGAATGACAATAAAAAATATGAGTGACCCATACGTAAAACAACATATAGAAAACGGAATAGGATACATCGAGTTTTTTCATCCTGCTCATAATTCCTTACCGGGAGATATCTTATCAGAATTAGCGCAAACTATTACTGAGGCAGGTACTAATGATGAGATTAAAGTTATTGTGCTAAAAAGTGGAGGAGCAAGAACCTTTTGTGCGGGAGCAAGTTTTAAAGAACTTATAAATATCAATGATGAAGAAACTGGAAAGGTATTTTTCTCAGGCTTCGCTAATGTGATCAATGCCATGCGAAAGTGTCCAAAATTTATTATTGGTCGTGTGCAAGGTAAAACTGTAGGAGGAGGTGTAGGATTAGCGTCTGCTACCGATTATTGTATGGCTACTAAGTTTGCTTCAATTAAGCTGAGTGAACTAAATGTTGGTATTGGACCTTTCGTGGTTGGACCAGCAGTACAGAGAAAACTTGGTTTAACTGGCATGTCGCAAATAGCGATAGATGCTAATTCTTTTTATTCAGCTGAATGGGCGAGACAAAAAGGGCTTTTTGCACAAGTTTTTGAAAGCACCGAGGAGTTAGATGAAGGTGTTAAAGCATTTGCTGAGAATTTATGCAGTTATAATCCTGAAGCTATGAAAGAAATGAAAGCAATGTTCTGGAAAGGAACAGAACATTGGGATGAGTTGCTTATTGAAAGAGCAAAAATAAGTGGAAGATTAGTGTTGAGTGAGTTTACAAAAGAAACATTAAAAAGATTTAAATAATAATGTCATTCTGAGCGAAGCGTGAGAATCTCATAAAAAAGATTATTGCGTTATATCTCTCTTTATAATGGGAAATAGATAATATGATTTATTCATTCAAAGGATACATACCAGTAGTTCACGAAAGCAGTTTTGTACATCCATTGGCTGCCGTAACTGGCAATGTCATTATTGGAAAGAACTGTTATATAGGTCCTGGAGCGGCTATTCGCGGTGATTGGGGACAAATTATTTTAGAAAATGGTGTTAATGTACAAGAGAACTGTACTGTGCACATGTTTCCAGGGAAATCTATCCTTTTAAAGGAAAGTGCACATATTGGTCATGGTGCTGTAATTCATGGTGCCAATATTGGAAGAAATGTATTGGTTGGAATGAATACTGTAATTATGGATGATGCCGAAATAGGTGATGAAAGTATTATTGGTGCAATGGCATTTGTAAAAGCTGAAACTATTATTCCTAAAAGAAGCTTAGTAGTTGGTAATCCAGCTAAAGTAATAAAAGAAGTGTCAGACGATATGATCGCATGGAAAACTAAAGGAACACAATTGTACCAGCAGTTACCTAGTGATTGTCATGAGAGTCTGAAAGAAGTAGAACCATTAAGAGAGGTTCCAAAGAATTTGAAGAAACAAGAAGCATTTTATGATACGCTTCGAGATTTCTTGAAAAAATAATAATACGTCACTTCGAGTGATTTATGAAGAATGAATAAATTGTATCGAGAAGTAGTTTCTTGTGAATACAAATAAATAACAAACTAACAAACATTAGTTCATATAAAAAGTATTGTCATTCTGAACTTGTTTCAGAATCTCATTATAAAGAATTAAAAGACTATGTCGAGATTCGAATTTAAAATGCCCAAATTGGGCGAGAGTATAACAGAAGCAACCATTATTACATGGTTTAAAAATGTTGGTGATACCATAGAGCAAGATGAAATGCTATTAGAAGTCGCAACAGATAAGGTAGATTCTGAAGTACCTTCTACAGTTTCAGGAGTGATTGAAGAAATACTGTTTAAAGCCAATGATGTAATTAAAATAGGTGATGTAATAGCTATTATTAAAACAGATGGTAAAGTTACTGCTTCAAAATCTAAAGAGAATAAAATAGAGAAGAGGGTTGCTAAACAAGAAACGCCGAAAAAGTTAAAAAAGCCAAAGCAATTAGCTGTTGCGAGTCAAAACAATAACACCTTCTTTTCACCCTTAATCATTTCCATAGCTAAAGAGCAACACATTAGTTTTGAAGAATTGGCGCGTATTCCAGCAACTGGAGCTGATGGACGTTTGCGTAAAAGTGATGTGTTTCAATACATCACTGATGGTCGCCCATACAAATTTGTGCAACCGGCAGCTACCGAAGATCCTACAGCATATAGAATTCCGCAGTTAAATCTTGATAAAGGAACTGGTAAGTTGGTGAAAATGGATAGAATGCGTCAAATGATTGCTGATCATATGGTGTATTCCAAACATACATCACCGCACGTAACAGCTTATGTGGAAGCTGATTTAACTGAACTTGTACAATGGAGAAACGAAAACAAAGTAGCTTTTCAGGAAAAGCATGGAGAGAAACTCACTTTTACACCATTGTTTGTGGAAGCTGTGGCTAAAGCGGTAAAAGATTTTCCAATGATTAACGTATCAGTAGATGGTGAAAATATCATTGTTAAAGAACATATTAATATTGGAATGGCAACTGCTTTACCAAGTGGTAATCTTATAGTTCCAGTTGTTAAGGATGCTGATAAAAAAGACCTTAAAACAATAGCAACAGATGTTAATGCTTTAGCGGCAAAAGCTAGAGAAAATAATTTAAAACCAGAGGATATTCAAGGTAGTACGTTTACAATTTCTAATGTTGGAACCTTTGGTAGTCTTATGGGAACACCAATTATAAATCAGCCTGAAGTGGCCATTTTAGCATTAGGAATTATAAAGAAACGTGCTGAGGTTATAGAAACTGAAAATGGAGATGAAATAGCAATACGCAGTATGATGTACCTGTCCTTGTCATTCGACCATCGTGTGGTAGATGGCTATTTGGGAGGAAGTTTTCTAAGACGCATCGCAGATTATTTAGAACAATTTGATACTAATAGAGAAATTTAGATAATAGATACTAGACCGCTTCGCTGTTAGATATTTGAATCAATGCGAAGCATTGAAATAATCGTTGAAATGCAGAATATGAAAATCAAATCGTTAAAAATTCAGGAAACCTTGGACTGAATTTAGATTTTATTTTTGGTTTTCAATTTGAGAAAAGAAATTGAAAAATTCCTCATTTCAACTTGAACTTTTGGTTCGTTTTGTTTCAAGACAAAATGAACTATAAAAACAAATAAAAATATGAGTCATACTATAAACATTACAAAAATCAATACATCAAAAGTTGATGATTTAGATTTTGATAATATTCCGTTAGGAAGAACATTTACCGATCACATGTTTATTTGTGATTATGAAAATGGAGAGTGGGTTAACCCTAGAGTTGAACCTTTGGAATTAATACCAACACACCCAGCAGCTATGGCGTTGCATTATGGACAAGCAATTTTTGAAGGAATGAAAGCCACTGTTGGTACAGACGGTTCTCCAATGTTATTTAGACCGGAAAAAAATGCAGCAAGGCTAAATTTTAGTGCAGATAGAATGGGGATGCCACATTTTCCAGAAGATTTATTTGTAGAAGGGTTAAAACAATTAGTTGCAGTTGAACAAGCTTGGATTCCTCCACAAGAAGGAAGTGCTTTATATCTAAGACCATTTATGTATGCCGATGAACCTTTTATTGGAATGCGAGCAGCTACTAGTTATAAGTTCATCATTATTGCATCTCCTTCAGGACCATTCTTTACTAATAGAATAAAACTATACGCTGAAACTAAATATATAAGAGCTGCTGAAGGAGGAACTGGAGAAGCAAAGGCAGCTGGAAATTATGCAGCTGCGATTAGACCAACTGAACTTGCAAAAGAAAAAGGGTACGATCAGGTGTTATGGCTTGATGCGGTTGAGCATAAGTACATTCAGGAAGTAGGAACCATGAATATCTTTTTCAAGATAGATGGGAAGTTTATCACGCCTAAAAAGGACGGCGCTATTCTGGACGGAATTACACGTATGAGTGTGATCGACCTGTTAAGAGATAAAGGGTTTGAAGTTGCAGAACGTCCAATAACAATTGACGAAATTAAAGAAGCATCAGAAAATGGAACCTTAGAAGAAGCTTTTGGTACAGGAACGGCAGTTGGGATAGCCTATATTCAAGAAATAGGAATGAATGACGAAACTATACATGTCTCTGATGAAAGTCCGGTTGGATTGGATATTAACGACACTTTAAACGATATAAAAACAGGAAAGATTGAAGATACCTTCAATTGGATGGTAAAAGTTGAAAAAGTACTGGTATAAAAAGATTTGTCATTCCGTATTGTCTCACTGAGCGCAGTCGAAGTGTGATACGGAATCCAGAATGAAGTTTAGAATAATTAATAAGATTTCCACTGTTGTGGAAAACAGATATGAATAAAGATATTCTCAAAAAGGGATTTTCAACATTATGTAAGGCGAAAGCCATGACAGAGTTGTACGAGGCTAATTTTAAAATAGTTTCAAAATATGTACATGCTACTTCTAGAGGTCATGAAGCAGTACAAATAGCATTAGGGATGCAATTATTGCCTCAGGATTATGCATTTCCATATTACCGTGATGATGCAATGATGCTGGGCTTAGGTATGCAACCCTATGATATGATGTTGCAATTAATGGCTAAAAAGGAGGATCCGTTTTCTGGAGGACGCTCGTATTATTGTCATCCAAGTTTAAAAGATGCCGATAAACCAAAAATCCCGCACCAGTCTTCTGCTACTGGAATGCAAGCAATTCCAGCTACTGGAGTAGCAATGGGAATGCAATATTTAGAAAAACAAAATCTTAAAAATGTCACCCTGAGCGGTGTCGAAGGGTCTCAAAAACCAATAACTATTTGTTCTTTAGGAGATGCTTCGGTTACTGAAGGTGAAATAGCTGAAGCGTTTCAAATGGCAGCTTTAAAACAAATGCCCATTCTGTATTTGGTACAGGATAATGGTTGGGATATTTCGGCTAATGAAGCTGAAACAAGAGCACAAAGCGCTTATGAATATGCCAGAGGATTTAATGGACTAGATGCCATTTCAATTGATGGGGCTAACTTTATTGAGAGCTATGAAGCTATTGAAAAAGTAATCAAAACCATTCGTGACGAACGACGACCATTTTTAGTACATGCTAAAGTTCCTCTATTAAATCACCATACATCTGGAGTTCGTATGGAATGGTATCGGGATGATTTAGAAGAAGCACGCTCTAGAGATCCATATCCAGTTATTAAACAACAATTATTAGATAACGGTTTTAGTGAAGCAGAAGTTTCTGAAATAGAAGCATTAGCTAAAGCAGAAGTTGAAGAAGATTTTCAAAAAGCACAACAAGCCGAAGATCCAAAACCGGAAGATCTGTTTACTCACGATTTTGAACCTACTCCAATTAAGGGTGAGATAGGTGATCGCTCTCCAGAAGATGGAGAACGAGTAGTAATGGTAGATTGTGCGTTGCATGCTATTGAAGAACTAATGCGTGAAGATAAACGATGCTTACTCTATGGTCAGGATGTTGGGGGAAGACTTGGTGGTGTATTTAGAGAAGCGGCGACCTTAGCGCAAAAGTTTGGAGATGATCGTGTATTTAATACACCAATTCAAGAGGCATTTATTGTAGGGTCAACCGTTGGGATGAGTGCTGTAGGATTGAAACCAATTGTAGAAGTTCAATTTGCGGATTATATATGGCCAGGGTTAAATCAGCTGTTTACTGAAGTAAGTAGAAGTAACTACCTATCTAATGGAAAATGGCCAGTAAGTATGGTACTTCGTGTACCTATTGGTGCTTATGGAAGTGGAGGGCCTTACCATTCATCATCAGTTGAAAGTGTTGTAACGAATATTCGAGGAATTAAAATAGCATATCCAAGTAATGGAGCCGATTTAAAAGGGTTGATGAAAGCGGCTTATCACGATCCGAATCCAGTAGTGATATTTGAGCACAAAGGACTCTATTGGTCTAAAGTTCCAGGAACAGAAGGAGCCACATCCATAGAACCAGCAGATGATTACATTTTACCGTTTGGAAAAGCTTGGGTGCTTCAAGAAATATGGAAGCAAGAGGAAGAAGAAACGGTATCTATAATTACTTATGGAATGGGTGTGCATTGGGCTATGAATGCTAGCAAAGAATTAGGAATGGAAGATAGAATTGAAGTTATCGACCTTCGCACCTTATATCCTTTAGACGAAAACACAGTAATGAATTCGGTTAAGAAAACAGGTAAGTGTTTGGTTGTTACTGAAGAACCTTCAAACAATAGTTTTGCAAGAGCATTAGCAGGAAAAATTCAGGAAGAATGTTTCCAATATTTAGATGCACCTGTGATGACTATTGGAAGTGAAAACATGCCAGCTATTCCATTAAATAGTACTTTAGAGCAGACCATGATTCCGTCAACTGAAAAGGTAAAAGATAAAATACAAGAGCTTCTTAATTATTAATAGCTCTAACTTAACTATTCTTTTACATTGCCTAATTTGACAAAATTTATAGGAGGTAATAAGATAGGGTCAATGCCAGCTTTCAAAGATAAATTAGCGATATGTTCTCTTATAAATGGGAAAATTATTGCTGGACCGTTTATTTTGGAAAATTGTTCTAAAGATAATTCAATGTTATCATCAAATTCAAATACTCCTACATATCTTGTTAAAAAAGAGAACTGTTTTTGATCTTTCAATTTACCATCTAAATTTACAGAAACAGTGATAAAAATTTTGTTGTCTTTTTTTACATCCTCAACATTAATATTAAGCGAATTATTAAATTCAGGGTCGGAAAATTGAATATTAGCTTCTCTACTGAAATTACTTTCTATGAGTAAAATATTTAATAATTTGTAATGTCTACTTTCTCCCATTATAATTTTTTATGCTGCTAACCCATAATTTTCTTCAACAAGAGTTGTCCCTAACTCTTCATTATGACTTAATTGAAGATTTTCTACATCGAAAACATTTGTATTATTAATAGATGTTACGTTTGTATTGAAAATTGGTGGTATATCTGGAGTTTGTTTTGAGATATTTTCAATTTCACTAGGGAATTGTGCAGTGAAATCATTAAAAAGATCAAAACCAGAATTATTGTATTCAAAAGATAATAATAAATTATCAGTAACAAAACCTCTTTCATAAATTGGATTTTCTATTTTGTAATATGAATTTTCACTTAAAAAAGTTAAAATTTCATTAGGAAATTGCTCAATAAACGTTTGAGTAATCTTTTTTTCAACCTCAATGTATTTTAAATCCTCATCATAGAATTTTTTAGGACTGACCTCTATATAATGAGACTTAGAAAATGATTCATTTTCATATTTAATATTTAAATAGGGAAATGAGGATACAATTTCATTTATACTTTTTATTATAAATTCTTTTGATCTCATATAGTAAAGTTGTTGTTTAAAATAGTATCAATTTCGTTCGCCAAATCTAAGGAACTTCTAGCTACACTGGTGTTTATTTTGTGATTTTTATAGTCGGATTTAATTCGAAACCCTTTCAATTGCCCTATAAAAGTAGAAAAATCTCTTCCTTCAGCAAAGTTACGTTTAAAAAACTCTCTTTTAAATAGATTAATCAACCAATTGTGAAAACCATTTTCATCTGCTGAACCAGACTTTGATTCTTTCTCTATTTCTTCCTCACTTTTTTTTAAATCACTTCTTAAGATATGTAACATTTTTTGAATACAACAATAATAAGAACAATGAACACTAGGAGCAAATAATCCTTGTTTTATTAATATATCTGAGGATTTGTTATTTTGAGACGATTTAGTTTTTAACTCGGTCATTTATAACTTTATTGCCTCAAAATTAAAAAAAATATTTTAAATGAAAGAAATATATTACTTAAGCTATAATCGAAAGATGATTTGTATTGTTTCAATAATGATGAATTTGTTAAATTTAAATGATATTAAATGAAAGCAGCTGTTTACGAATATTTTCAAGAACCTATAACGGTTAAGAATATTAACGACCCTATTCCTAATGTAGATAGTGTTATAATAAAAGTTCGAGCTACAGGATTATGTCGAAGTGATTGGCATGGTTGGATGGGACACGATAAAGATATTGTTTTACCTCATGTTCCTGGTCATGAATTAGCTGGAGTCATCGTAGAAACTGGGAAAAATGTCAAGAACTTTAAAATAGGCGATCGGGTTACAGTGCCTTTTGTTTGTGGATGCGGAACCTGTAGAGAGTGTAAATCTGGCAATGAGCAGGTCTGTGATCATCAATCACAACCAGGGTTTACACATTTTGGTTCGTTTGCAGAATATGTGAGAATTGATCATGCAGATACCAATTTAGTATTGCTTCCTGAAAGTATTGATGATGTTACGGCTGCAACTCTTGGTTGTCGGTTTATTACTTCTTATAGAGCTGTTGTTGCGCAGGGAAAAGTCTCAGAAGGACAACATGTGGTGGTTCATGGCTGCGGAGGAGTAGGTTTATCAGCTATTATGATTGCAAAAGCCTTAGGCGCACAAGTGACAGCTGTAGATATAAACGATAATACTCTAAAACTAGCTCAAGACCTTGGAGCAACTACTCTTATAAATGCTACTAACACTAAAGATGTGATAAATGCTGTTAGGGATGTAACAGATGGAGGTGCTCATGTATCTATCGATGCTTTAGGGAGTCAAATTACATGCTTTAATTCTGTTTCTAACTTAAGAAAACGAGGGAAACATATTCAAGTTGGACTTATGACTAGCGATCATAAGCATCCAAAAGTTCCAATGGATTTGGTGTTAGCAAACGAATTGGAGATTATAGGAAGCCATGGTATGCAAGCACATAAATATCCTGAAATGTTAACTATAATAAATGAGGGTAAATTACAACCTCAAAAGCTAATTGAGAGAACTATTAGTTTAGAAGAAGGAGCAATGTTGTTACCCAAAATGAACAGCTTTGAAAATAAAGGTGTTTTAGTAATTAATTCTTTTTAAAATCAATAGCATGAAGAATATACTATCTTTTTTAAGTCTTGTATTGCTTTTTGTAGCATGTCAAGAAAATAAGGTGTCTTATGATATAATTATTAAAAATGGTTCTGTAATAGATATAGAAACAGGAAACATAAGTCAGCAACATATTTATATTACTAATGGGAGAATAACAAAATTAGAATCAGCTTCAGAAGAAATTACAACAAAAGCTACTCAAACAATTAATGCTTCTGGAAAATATATTCTTCCAGGTTTTTGGGATAACCATGTACATTTTAGAGGTGGAGATAGTTTAATAAAAGCAAATAAAGCTTTTTTAAAACTGTTTATAATGAATGGCGTTACTACTGTTCGTGATGCTGGCGGAGATTTGGCTATACCAGTTTTAGATTGGAGAAAACAGATAAATGAAGATAAATTAATAGGACCTACTATTTTTACATCTGGTCCAAAATTGGATGGTGCTAATGCCACTTGGGCAGGTTCTTTACCTGTAGAAAATGAAGAAGATATTACTATAGCTTTAGATTCAGTTCAAGAATTAGGTGTTGATTTTGTGAAATTGTATGATAGTCGTATTGATGGAGATCTTTATTTAAAAACAGTAGAAGAAGCTACCAAAAGAGGGTTGATCACTTCCGGACATATGCCATTTACTGTAATGTTTGAAGATAACATTAACTCAGGTATTGGAACTATTGAGCATTTATACTTTGTTTTAAAAGGATGTTCCTCTCAGGAAGCAAGTATTACCAATTCTATTAGAAATAAAGAATTTGGGTTTTGGGGCTCTATGGAAAAATTGATGGCAACTTATAGCGATTCAACTGCTCAAAAAACGTTTACCAGCTTGAAAGAGAATAACAGGTTTGTAGTGCCTACACTTCATATAGGAGATGTGTTGAGTTATTTGGATGAGGTAAACCATGAAAATGATGTGTATTTAAAACTGATGGATAAAGGAGTAATAAAAACCTATGAAGGTAGAATAAATCGCGCTTTAAATGCTTCAGAAAAAGCAAGAAGTGATAGAAAAGAACTAAATACGTTTTTTAAAGCGCTTACTAAATCATTGAATGATGCTGGTGTGAAACTATTAGCAGGATCTGATAGCGGCGCTTATAATTCGTATACCTATCCTGGGATTTCTATGCATAAAGAGCTTGAGGCAATGGTAAAAGTGGGTATGTCTCAACTAGAGGCACTGCAAACATCGGCTTATAATGGAGCTGAGTTTTTAAGAAAAAGCACAGATTATGGCACTATATCAGAAGGGAAGATCTCAGATTTGGTATTGTTAAATGATAATCCGTTAGAAGATATTACTAATACCAGAAAAATCGATTTGGTTATAAAAGGGCTTCAAGTTTCTGATCCTAAAAGAATTGCAGAGGAATTAAATTGTCTGGATTGTATAAAAAAATAAAGCTTCCTTAAAAAAGGAAGCTTTTAAAGAGCCGATAGAGGGACTCGAACCCACGACCTGCTGATTACAAATCAGCTGCTCTAGCCAGCTGAGCTATATCGGCGTAGCGACGGCAAATATAAATTTGAATTTTGAATTGACAAACTATTTTAAAAGACTTTTTTTAAAATCTTTTTCCAGCGCCTTTTTCTAATAAAATGCCCCTGTTCTTTAGTAATTAAAAATTGGGTGCCACCAAATAAAGCCTTTATGTAACCTAAAATATATTCTATAAATAGCTTTAGGCTTCTTTTTTTAAAGGCTAGTTTCAAAGACGATAAAAATGCAAGAGGAAATCCAAATCGAAGTTTATAAAGCGCTTCTCCTTGTAAATATTTTGAACCTTTAGCATAATTAGCACCAGTAGGTTTTAAATGTTTTACATGTAGTGACTCATCGGTCTTAATTGACCAATTGTAAAACATTGCTAACTGCTCGTCAATAGTATCCCAACCCATTGAACGTTTTAGTTTTCCAATCTCTAAAAAGCAACTTTTTCTATATGCTTTTAAAGCACCGCGAATATGTTCTTTTTCAGTTAAACCCTCAATAACCCATGTTCCATTTCTTTCTATATAGCAAAACCCTGCAGCCATTCCTAGGCGTTTATTTTTATTAAAATGATTTGCTAAAGTCTCTAAATAGTTTTTAGGGAAAATAAGATCTGCATCAAACTTGCAGATTATATCATAATTATCATCTAAAGTATCGTAACCTTTATAAAACGCATTAATGATCTTTGTTCCGGGCAAATGATCTACAGAGGATATATTATTTATAAAACTGACGTTATCATATTTTTCTTGATAATCGATAAGAACCTGTTCGCTATTGTCGGTAGAATTATCATTAACTACCACAATTTTTTTAGGAGGTAAAGTTTGAGTGATTAAAGAATCGAGCGTTAAACCCAATGTGTCTTCTTCATTATGAGCAGGTATGACAATGTAGAAGTCCATTATAATTTTTCTGCGTAAACAATATAATATCGAGGAGTGAATCGCCTTAAAATTGGTCTAATACCAATTTTTTTAGTTGGATTGGTCCATTTTTGTCTGTCAATTATTTTCCAGCCTGTTTTTTCTAACAACCAATCTAATTGCCAATCTTCAAACTCGTGATAATGCCTATCCCACATATCAGTTTTACTTCTATAAGCAGAAGAAAACCAAAGGCGAAGTGGAACGCTAATAACTATTTTTTTAGCATTCATACTCTGTAATACAGTAAACGGATTTAGTAAGTGTTCAAAAATTTCAAAAGCTGTGATAACTTCTGCCTTAGAATTGGAAATTACTGAAGTATCAAAATCAAGATCTTCTCCTTTTGTGTTTTCTATATTATAGCCATGACTCTCCATGATTTCAGAAAAAGGGTTTCTAATGCCTAGATCTAAAATAGACTCATTCGTTGAGATATGGTTTTTTAAAAAGTCTAAAGTTAGCTTATAACGCTTGTGAGGAAACTGTCCTTCGTACATGTTATTTTCCGCGAAAGCGGTAATCTTTATTAATATTTATAAACAAATGCATTAATGTGCATGCCTGCACCAACACTTGCAAATATAATAACATCGCCTTTGTTTAATGTATGATCGTCAAGTTTATTGTTCTTAATTAAGTCATAAAGCGTAGGAACGGTAGCTACAGAACTATTCCCAAGTTTATGAATACTCATAGGCATGATATCTTCTGGAGCTTTTGTTTTATATAACCTGAAGAAGCGTTTAATAATAGCCTCGTCCATTTTTTCATTGGCCTGATGAATCAATACTTTTTTAACATCAGAGATATCTACACCACTAAGGTCTAAACAGCTTTTCATGGCAGCAGGTACTTGTGTTAATGCAAACTCATATATTTTGCGACCGTCCATTTTTATATAACGTGTGTCTCTGCAAAGTTCTTGATTATTTGAGTTTCCAAAGAATAAATAGTAGGCCTCATCATAAGTAAATGATACTGATTCATGAGCTAATATTCCACCTTCATCATCAGTAGCTTCAATAACGGTAGCACCAGCACCATCAGAAAAGATCATAGAATCTCTATCGTGTTTGTCTACAACTCTAGATAATGTTTCTGCACCAATTACCAAACACTTTTTAGCCATTCCTGCTTTAATAAAAGCTTGTGCTTGAATAACGCCTTCTACCCAACCTGGGCATCCATATAATATGTCGTAAGCAACACATCTAGGGTTTTTGATGCGTAAATTATGTTTTACGCGAGCAGCTAAACAAGGTAATATGTCACTTTGGATGGTATTGTGCTTTACATCTCCAAAATTATGGGCTACGATGATATAGTCTAATTCTTCAGGGTCTATATTAGCATCATTAATTGCCTTTTCTGCAGCGATAGCTCCAATATCTGAAGCTACTAAATGATTGTCTGCGTAACGACGTTCAACAATACCAGTAATGGCCTTAAATTTTTCTACAATCACCTCATTTGGGTGGTTGATTTTAGAGCCATCAGTATTTAAAAAAGTATGTTGGTGGAAGTCTTCGTTTTTCTCAATTGCGTCAGGTATATAGCTTCCTGAGCCAGTAATACGGATATTCATAAAAAGAAAAATGCCTTTAATTTGTTACTAATATAACGAATATAGTAGCAAAAAATTAAAGGCAATATGAGATTATTTATATTTTACGATGTTCAAGCTTCAATAAAATCTTCTATTGGAGCACAAGAACAAATTAAGTTTCTATCGCCATAAGCATCATCTACACGTCTTACACTTGGCCAGAACTTGTTATCCTGAATGTAATCTAATGGAAATGCCGCTGCTTCTCTTGTGTATGGTAAATCCCAATTGTCTGAAGTTAACATAGCCATAGTATGAGGTGCGTTTTTAAGAAGGTTATTAGGATCTTCTTTCGAGCAATTATCTATTTCATTTTTAATAGAAATCATTGCATCACAAAAGCGGTCTAATTCTTCTTTACTTTCACTTTCAGTTGGCTCGATCATTAGAGTTCCAGCCACAGGGAACGATACAGTTGGTGCGTGGAAACCGTAATCCATTAAACGTTTTGCAATGTCTCCAACTTCAACACCATTAGCTTTAAATGGACGACAGTCTACAATCATTTCGTGGGCTGCTCTTCCTCGCTCTCCAGAATATAAAGTATCAAAATGCCCTTCTAAACGTTGCTTTAAATAGTTAGCGTTAAGAATAGCAATTTTAGTCGATTCAGTTAAGCCTTTAGCTCCTAACATACAGATATATCCATACGAAATTAAGCATGCTAAAGCTGATCCATAAGGCGCAGCTGAAATAGCAGTAATAGCTTGATCTCCTCCAACAGGCATTACAGGATTTCCTGGTAAGAATGGTACTAGTTGCTCTGCAACACAAATAGGACCAACACCTGGACCACCACCACCATGCGGAATAGCGAAGGTTTTATGTAAGTTCAAATGACAAACATCTGCTCCAATATTTCCAGGATTGGTTAATCCAACCTGCGCATTCATATTGGCTCCATCCATATATACCTGTCCGCCGTTATCGTGAATAATTTGAGTGATCTCTTTAATAGCAGACTCATACACACCGTGAGTAGATGGATAGGTTACCATTAAAGATGATAAATTATCTTTATGTAACTCTGCTTTTTCTCTTAAGTCGTTTACATCAATATTACCTTCCTCAGTAGATTTAGTAACAACAACTTTCATTCCTGCCATTACAGCACTTGCTGGGTTTGTACCATGTGCCGAAGAAGGAATTAAACAAATATTTCTATGGCCTTCACCTCTCGATTCGTGATATGCTTTAATTACCATCAATCCAGCAAACTCACCTTGAGCTCCAGAGTTTGGTTGTAAAGACGTTCCTGCAAATCCGGTGATTTCAGTTAATTGATCTTCTAATTTTTTTAGTACTGTTAAATAGCCTTCTACTTGATCTTTTGGCGCAAAAGGGTGAATGTTGCCCCAGTTAGACCAACTTAACGGAAGCATTTCTGCAGCGGCATTCAATTTCATTGTACAAGACCCTAACGAGATCATTGAATGATTTAATGATAAATCCTTTCTTTCTAAAGTCTTGATGTAACGCATCAATTCAGTTTCAGAATGGTAAGTATTAAATACTTCCTCTTCCATGAAAGGCGTAGTTCTTTGCAATGCTTCTGGAACAGCGTTATAATCTCCAACAACTTGAACAGTCACAGCATCTTTTCCAGATACTTTGGCAAATACATTTACAATAGCGTTTAAATCGTTTTGATTTGTTGTTTCGTTAAGAGAGATTGAAACAGTTTCACTATCTGGATAGAAGAAATTGATTTCGTTAGCTTCTGCTACTATTTTTATTTCAGCACTATCTTGAACTTCAACCCGAATTGTATCGAAATACGAATCCGATTTTAACGTATAGCCTAAATGCGCTAAAGTGTTAGCTAAAGCATACGTATTGTTATGTACTTTTTGGGCAATGTATTTTAACCCTTTAGGCCCGTGATAAACAGCGTACATTCCTGCCATAACAGCTAGTAGTACCTGAGCTGTACAAATATTAGAAGTAGCTTTATCTCTTTTTATATGCTGCTCTCTTGTTTGAAGTGCCATACGTAACGCTCTGTTGCCATTTGCATCTTTGGTAACACCAATGATACGTCCCGGAATATTACGTTTATAAGCTTCTTTAGTGGCAAAATAAGCAGCATGTGGTCCACCATATCCCATTGGTATACCAAAACGTTGTGTAGTACCAACAACAACATCGGCACCAAATTTACCTGGTGCTTCTAACATTACCAAGCTTAAAATATCGGCAGCAACGGCTACTTTTATTTGTGCATCATTTGCTTTTGAAATAAAATCGGCGATATTATGTACTTGTCCAGATTTTCCTGGATATTGTAATAAAGCGCCGAAGAATGCTTCAGAGTGATCGAAAGATGTATGATCACCCACAACCAATTCAATTCCTAATGGAATAGCTCTTGTTTGTAAAAGTGATAATGTTTGTGGTAATACTTCATCAGAAACGAAGAATTTAACAACGTTATTTTTCTTCTGGGCTCTTTCACGAACAGCAAATAATAAAGCCATTGCTTCGGCAGCAGCTGTACTTTCATCTAATAAAGATGCATTTGCAATTTCCATTCCTGTTAGATCGATAACCATGGTTTGGAAATTTAAAAGCGCTTCTAAACGCCCTTGAGCAATTTCGGCCTGATAAGGCGTGTAAGCTGTATACCAACCTGGGTTCTCCAAAATATTTCTTTGAATAACAGCTGGAAGGTTAGAAGGGTTATAACCTAAACCAATATAAGATTTGAAAACCTTGTTTTTAGAAGCCATAGCATGTATGTGCTCTAAATACTCTTGCTCGCTCATAGCAGGAGCAAGATTAAGTCCGTTTTCAAGACGAATATTATCTGGAACAGTTTCGTAAATAAGTTGATCTATTGAGTCTACTCCAATGGTTTTAAGCATATCTTTGTGATCTGCTTCTCTTGGACCAATGTGGCGCAATGCGAAAGCATCTGTATTCATATGTTGTATTGTTGTAATTTGATGAGCAAAAGTACATAAATATTGGGGTTTTATAAATACGTATGATTAAAGTTTTTAACCATTTAAATACCTTTTTAACAGTTTGGGTAACTTTGTATTAAGTTTGAATAATTTAGTATTATGAAATTCTTAAAGTCGTTATTAGAATTCTATATAAACAGTAGTGTACATGTGGCGATAGCTGT
The DNA here is from genome assembly GCA_030148025.1 of Flavobacteriaceae bacterium. Lineage (GTDB taxonomy): Bacteria > Bacteroidota > Bacteroidia > Flavobacteriales > Flavobacteriaceae > JASBUG01. Next base: position 50,558 of record JASBUG010000007.1, read on the forward strand.
TTGCTGTTTGAGTTGGATAACACTTATAGAATTTGGATTTGAACCAGATAGTATTTTATTGCTTTTCACTTTTTTTGCAACAATTACTGGTTATAATTTTGTGAAATACTTTGGATTGGCAAAGTTTCATCACAGACGTTTAGCAAACTGGCTTAAGTACATTCAAATATTTTCCTTCATTTCATTTATAGCTCTTTGTTACTATGCTATGAAGCTGCCTATACGAACACTTTGGTATTTAGGAGGTTTAAGTGTCATTACCTTTTTATATGCTATTCCTTTTTTACCTAAACGTTATTTTTTAGACCAGGCTCAAAACCTGCGAGCTATAAGCGGATTAAAGATTTATATTATTGCTTTTGTTTGGGCTATAACAACAGTTTTGATTCCTATAGTAAATCAAGATGCTCCTATAGCGTTTGATGTTATAATAAGTAGCTTTCAGCGATTTATTTACGTACTGGTTGTTATGTTACCTTTTGAAATTAGAGACATGCAATTTGATAGTTTAAAGCTGTCTACCATCCCTCAAAAAATAGGTGTAAAGCAAAGCAAAGCTATTGGAGTTGTATTAATGATCGCTTTTTTTTTAATGGAATATTTTAAAGATGACTTTTCAACAAAAAAGGTAATAGTAACTTTAATAATTGCTGTTGTGGTAAGTGGGCTTGTACTTTTAAGTCAAGAAAGGCAGTCTAAATATTATAGTTCGTTTTGGGTAGAAGCCATACCTATACTATGGCTGGTACTATGGTTAATTTAAAAGACGACTTAACCTTGTTGCTTTTCAAGCTCTTTTGCAAAATTGTCCTTAAGTGTTTCCTTTTCACAAGGTTTTAAACAATCTACTTCAGCTTTTTTTGTGAGTTTAGTAAGTTTACCGTTGTTTTTAGAATACTCACGGCAGGCTCTACAATAAATAAGGTGAATATTCAATTTTATTTTTTCCCATAAGGAGGCTTCTTTATACTGTGCTTTATCACAGTTATGATTTGCTTCTTCACAAGGAATAAATATTCTATTCTTTTTACTCATAGCACAAATTTAAAACCAATTTTCTTCTAAGCAAGATGATAGTGCTGTTCTTGCTCGATGTATAATAACCCAAAGATTAGACGGAGTTATATTTAATTCATTACATATTGCTTCAGTTTCATAACCAAGCATAGTTTTCATTTTAAAAACCTGAGCTTGTTTTTCTGGCAATTTACCAATACAATTGTGAATGGCTAAGCCTAACTCTGTATTTTCTATATTGTTTTCAGCTGTTTTGTCAAAAGGATCGGCGACGCGTTGTTCTAACCAATCTCCCTCATTTTCACTGTCATTATTAAAATTCATTCGTACTTCGGCCTTACCTTTTTTAGAATTTATTTTTCGGTAATGATCAATGATCTTTCTTTTAAGAATAGAAACCAACCAAGTACGCTCACTTGCTTCCCCTTTAAAATTCTTCATAGATTTTAAACCAGCAAAAAAGGTGTCTTGTACCAGATCTTGAGCTGTTTCTCTATCTTTTACACGGGTTATTGTGTAGTTAAAAAGATAATCAGAATACAGATCTATCCATGTATTAGGATTAATCAAATGATTTGACATAGATGGTTGTTAGTTTTTCTTTTCAAAAATAAAATAAAAATACTACTTGTAAAGAATTTATGATAAGTTTAAAACAATGGTGTATAAATTGAATTTATGACTTTATCAATCCAGCACGTCTTAATAAAGCTTCAGGTTTAGGTTCATGACCTCTAAAACGCTTATACAATGTCATAGGATCTTCTGTTCCACCTTTAGACAGTACATGATCTTTAAACTTGTCAGCAATCGTTTTATTAAATATTCCTTCTTCTTTAAAGTATTCAAACGCATCAGCATCTAAAACTTCTGCCCATTTGTAGCTATAGTATCCAGAAGAATAACCTCCTTGAAATATATGTGCAAACGCAGTACTCATACAGTTTTCTTTAACATCAGGATAGAGTTGGGTCGCGCCAAAAGCTTTTGTTTCTTGCTCCTTAACATTTGTAATGTTTGTTGGGTCTTGACCGTGCCAACTCATATCTAACAATCCAAAACTTAGCTGACGCATGGTTTGCATACCTTCGTGGAAGGTAGCAGAAGCTTTTATTTTATCAATCAATTCCATAGGAATCACTTCATCAGTCTCATAATGTCTAGCAAACAGTTCTAAAGCTTCTTTTTCATAACACCAATTTTCCATTACCTGGCTTGGTAACTCTACAAAATCCCAGAACACACTAGTTCCAGACAAACTAGGATAAGTAGTGTTAGCCAACATACCATGTAAAGCATGACCAAACTCATGAAATAGTGTAGTGACCTCATTAAAGGTTAGGAGTGAGGGTTTGCTTTTTGTTGGTTTAGTAAAGTTGCAGACAATAGATACATGTGGGCGCTCCATTGACCCATTATGTACATATTGAGGTTTGTATGAGGTCATCCATGCACCATTACGTTTTCCTGCTCTTGGGAAAAAATCGGCATAGAAAATAGATACTAGATCACCCTTATTATTGGTTACTTTATAGGTTAAAACATCTTCATGGTACTTATCGATGTTATCTATTTCTTCAAAGTTTAAATCGAATAATTTATTAGCAACTGTAAACGCACCGTCAATAACATTTTCTAGTTTAAAATACGGTTTTAACTGCTCGTCATCAAGACTGAATAGTTTTTGTTTTAGCTTTTCAGAGTAGTAGGCTGAATCCCATTTTTGAAGTTCTTCGATACCATCTAATTCCTTTGCAAAATTTTGAAGTTTCTTAAATTCCTCTTCAGCAGCAGGTTTAGCTTTGTCTAGCAATTCGTTTAAGAATTTCTCAACATTCTTAGGTGTCTTTGCCATACGTTCTTCCAATACAAAATGTGCATGTGTGTCATAACCTAATAATTGCGCACGTTGATGACGAAGATTAGCAATTTTAAGTACTATATCTTGATTGTCTAAGTCGTCACTTTTAAAAGCTTTGCTTCCAAATGCTTTAGATAAATGTTCTCTTAGTTGCCTGTTATCGGCGTAGGTCATAAATGGAATATAGCTTGGATAATCTAAGGTGATCACCCAACCTTCTTTGTCTTTGCTTTCAGCAGTTTGTTTAGCAGCTTCTTTTGCACCTTCAGGTAAACCAGATAAATCTGCTTCATTAGTAATAAGCATTTCAAACTTATTGGTCTCAGCTAAAACATTTTCACCAAACTTAAGTTTAAGCTGACTTAACTCTTTATCAATGGCTCTGAGTGTTTCTTTTTTATCTGTTTCTAAATTAGCGCCATTGCGAGAAAAACTCTTGTAACGTTTGTCTAGTAATGTTTTTTGTTCTTCATTAAGACTTAAAGTGTCTTTTAAATCATAAACGGTTTTAATACGCTCGAACAATTCTTGGTTCAGTGTAATGTCATTACTAAACTCTGATAATAGCGGTGAAACTTCCTGCGCAATTTTTTGAATGTCATCATTGGTTTCGGCAGAGTTCAGGTTAAAAAAGATACTAGAAATTCTATCCAGTTCTTGTCCTGAAAAATCTAATGCTTCAATAGTATTTTGAAATGTTGGGCTGTCAGTGTTTGACACAATAGCATTAATTTCTGATTTGGCCTTATCAATAGCTTCTTTAAATGCAGGTAGAAAATCTGCGTCTGATATTTTTGAAAATGGAGCTGTATTATATGATGTTAAAAAGGGCTTATTTAAAATATTCATTTATGTTGTAAGTTATTTACTAGAACTGATTAGAAACTTATGATTACATTTCTGTATAATAGTAATATTTTTCTCTCTAACAGTCTGATTTAACGTTATTTAACTATTAAAAATTAGGTTGTAATTAAAATTTAGTTACCTTCGCCGATATTTTTTCATAGAGTACTTAACGACTCATAAAAAAATAGTTGATTAATAGCAATTGTAAAACCTCGATTCTCCATCGAGGTTTTATTGTTTTATAGATTTAGCAGCCTCTATTACTTTAGTTTTTAGCCCTTCTTTAAACACTAAAACTTTATCTAAAACGCATTTATCTGAAGCTCCAATTATTTGAGCAGCTAGAATTCCAGCATTTTTTGCTCCATCAAGCGCAACTGTAGCAACTGGTACGCCTCCAGGCATTTGAAGAATTGACAATACAGAATCCCAACCGTCTATCGAGTTTCTCGATTTCACAGGAACACCAATAACGGGAAGAGGTGATAAAGACGCGATCATGCCTGGTAAATGCGCAGCACCACCAGCTCCGGCGATTATTACCTTAATACCACGAGTGTGAGCATTTTTACCATAATCAAACATTTTTTCTGGTGTTCTATGTGCTGAAACAATGTCTACTTCTACATCAATATCAAAACCCTTTAAAACATCGATCGCTTCTTGCATAATTGGAAGGTCGCTATTGCTTCCCATAATAATTCCTACTTGTGCCATATTATTCACTAATTACTTTTATTTTCTTTTTAACTGCTTCGGCAATTTTTCTGGCCTCGGCAATATCTTCATGAACGATAGTAACATGCCCCATTTTTCTAAAAGGTCTTGTCTGTTTCTTCCCATAAATATGAGGTGTTACACCATCCATATCCATTATGTCTTCAATATTTTGGTATACCACATTGCCTGTATGCCCTTCTGCACCAACCAAATTTACCATTATTCCACCAACTTTACTACTAGTGTTTCCAAGCGGTAATCCTAAAATAGCACGAACGTGTTGTTCGAATTGAGAAGTATAACTTGCTTCTATGGTATGATGTCCAGAATTGTGAGGTCTTGGAGCGACCTCGTTAATAAGAATATCGTCATCTTGAGTTTGAAACATTTCAACGGCTAATAGTCCAACATGTTCAAAAGCGGCAGAAGCTTTTAAAGCTACTAGTTCAGCTTTGGTAGCAATGTCTTTTGAAATTCGTGCAGGGCAAATTACATATTCAACCTGGTTTGCTTCTGGGTGAAATTCCATTTCAACTACTGGATAAACTTTCACCTCACCTTTAGCATTTCTTGAGACAATAACAGAAAGCTCATTTTTAAAAGGAACTAAGGTTTCTGTAATACACTCTACATTTGGTAAGTCATCCAGATCAGAATAAGTGCGAACAATTTTCACTCCTGTACCATCATAACCAAATTGTGCACTTTTCCATACGAAAGGAAAGTCTAACACCTCATGTTCAATAGCTGTTAAAATTTCATCTTTGTAAGCAAAGCGTGAAAATGGTGCTGTGGGTAAATTATTGTCTACGTAAAACAATTTTTGTTTTGCTTTGTTTTGTATGGTACGCAGCGTTTTGGATGAAGGATATACGTTAATACCCTCTTGTTCTAGTTTTTCCAAAGCATCGACATTTACATTTTCTATTTCAATGGTTAAAACATCTACATTTTTGCCAAAATTGTAAACGGTATTAAAATCCATTAAGTCTCCTTGATAAAACTCATTGGCGGCTAATTTGCTTGGAGCCTCATTACTTGGGTCTAAAACACAAGTATAAATATCAAATTTTCGGGTATTGTACAGTAGCATTTTACCTAGTTGTCCACCACCTAGAATGCCTAATTTAAAATTGGAAGAGAAGTAATTCATTTTAGAAATTCACTCAATTTATGCATTTTTCAGTGCAAAAATACATTTAAAAATGTAATGAATGCTTAAAATCGTAAATCAAAAATCGTAAATCGTTAATCATTTGATTATCTTTGCATCTTTCAAAAAAATGTTTCAGTGATAAAGCTTCACGATAAATACTTTAAACCCTTTATTTCTGCCCAGGAAATTGATGATGCTATTGGAAAAATGGCAAATGATATAGCTGCAGATATGGGTGATGAAATTCCTGTGTTTGTAGGGATACTAAATGGCTCATTTATGGTAGTGAGTGATTTTGTAAAAAAATACCCAAAACCCTGTGAAGTAACATTTATCAAACTCGCCTCTTACGAAGGTGTAAAGTCTACCGAAGATATTCAGCGATTAATAGGGCTTACTCAAGATCTTACTGATAGAACAGTGGTGATTCTTGAAGATATTATCGATTCTGGAAATACGCTTTCTGAAGTTCATAGAATTTTTAAAAATGAAAATGTAAAATCTTTGAAGATAGCCACATTATTCTATAAACCAGAGGCCTATAAAAAAGACTATAAATTACATTACGTGGGTATTAAAATTCCAAATAAGTTCATAGTTGGTTTCGGACTGGACTATGACGGCTTAGGAAGAGATATACCTGAAGTATACCAAATAATGACAACACAACACATGACGAACCTAGTTTTATTCGGCCCTCCGGGAGCTGGAAAAGGAACCCAAGCAGAATTCTTAAAAAAGAAATATAATTTAATACACATTTCTACTGGAGATGTATTTAGATATAATATAAAAAATGAAACAGCACTTGGTACTTTGGCTAAGTCTTATATGGACAAAGGAGAGTTAGTACCAGACGAAGTAACTATAAAAATGCTGAACGCAGAGGTAGATAAGAATGCCGATGCGAATGGTTTTATTTTTGATGGATTTCCTCGTACCGATGCGCAGGCAAAAGCACTTGACGAATTAATGGAAAGCAAAGATTCAAGTATTAACGCTATGATTGCTCTAGAGGTCGATGATGAGGTTTTAGTTGGTCGTTTATTGGAAAGAGGAAAAACAAGTGGACGAGCAGATGATGCTGATGAATCTATTATTAGAAATAGAATTACAGAGTATTATAATAAAACAGCCATATTAAAAGATTATTATTCTGCTCAGAACAAATATTATGGGGTTGATGGCGTAGGAAGTATTGAAGAGATTACAGTACGTTTAGGGGCGGTTATAGACGCACTATAGAATCTTGTAATTAAAAATAAATGATTAATTTGATTCCTGCTTATGCAGGAATCTTAATATAAGCACATGACTGAAGGAAATTTTGTTGACTATGTAAAGGTATATGTGGCTTCTGGAAAAGGAGGTCAGGGCTCTGCGCATTTACACAGAGAAAAATATATTGCCAAAGGTGGTCCAGATGGTGGTGATGGAGGTCGTGGAGGTCATGTTATTATTAGAGGGAATTCTAATCTTTGGACACTGTATCATCTAAAGTTTAAAAAACACTTTAGGGCAGGTCATGGAGAACATGGAGGAAAAAGTAGAAGTACTGGTGCAGATGGGCAAGACGTGTTTATAGATGTGCCTTTAGGAACAGTAGTTAGAGATACAGAAACTAATAATATTCTGTTTGAAATCACTGCAGATAACGAAGAAGTCATTATTTGTAAAGGTGGGAAAGGAGGATTAGGTAACTGGCATTTTAAAAGTCCGACGAACCAAACACCTCGTTATGCCCAACCTGGATTACCTTTAGAAGAAAAGTATATCACCTTAGAGCTTAAAGTATTGGCCGATGTAGGGTTAGTAGGCTTCCCAAATGCTGGAAAATCTACATTATTGTCTGTAATTACATCTGCAAAACCTAAAATTGCTGATTACGAGTTTACCACACTTAAGCCAAATTTAGGGATAGTAGAATATCGCGATTATCAAACATTTGTAATGGCAGATATTCCAGGGATTATTGAAGGAGCTGCTGAAGGAAAAGGACTGGGCCATTATTTTTTACGCCATATTGAACGAAATTCAACCTTGTTGTTTATGATTCCAGCTGATGCTGATGATATTAAAAAACAATACGATATTTTACTTGATGAGTTACGTCGTTACAATCCTGAAATGTTAGATAAGGAACGTCTAATAGCTATTACAAAATGCGATATGTTGGATGAAGAGCTTAAAGCTGAGTTGAAAACAGAACTCGATAATGAACTACCTGTAGATTATTTGTTTATATCTTCTGTGGCGCAACAAGGGTTGCAACAACTTAAGGATAAGTTATGGCAAATGCTTAATGCCTAAAACTTCACCTTTTTACTTTTAATACTTACTCTTTTTAAGTAAATTTATAGGAAAATCAATGCTATGAAATTAATTAGAATATGTCTGCTTTTACTAGTAGTTTCCTGTGCTCCTATATATGTTAATTACGATTATGAGAAGCGAACTGATTTTTCTAAATATACAACCTATAATTACTATTCCGATTTAAACACGGGATTAAGTGAACTTGATACTAAACGCTTGTTAAACGCTTTAGATGTGTCATTACAAAACAAAGGTTTGTCTCTATCTGAAAACCCCGATTTTTTTATTGATATTAGAAGCACTGAATTTCAAGAGGCTAATAGAAGTTCTGTTGGTGTAGGTGTTGGCGGAGGAGGCAGAAATGTTGGTGGTGGCATTTCAATAGGCGTGCCTATAGGACAAGCAAATATAAATAGACAAATTGTATTTGAGTTTGTAGACGAAAATGGTATAGGTTTGTTTTGGCAGGCAGTTAGTGAATCTAGTTTTAACCCAAATGCGCAACCTGAAAAACGCGAACAACGACTACAAGCAATTGTTGAAAAAGTAGTGTCTAAATATCCTCCTGAAAAAAAATAACGAAGTATTAAATATTTCTTAATCTCTGTTAATCTGTAGTTAAGGGCTTATGTGGTTCTTTTTTCCTGTTCTATATTGAACAAAAAATAAACCAACATGAAAACACTTATCAAAATTACGCTAGCGTTAGCATTTTCAGTTTCAACTTATTCTCAAGCGGTAATAGAAGCTCCAGATGGATTTTCTAACGATATAGGGAATATGATTTCTATGCTTGATAATTTAAAAGGACGAGTTGAACGTATCGTTAAGAATTTAGATCAAGAACAAACCGATTTTTTATTGGATGACAATGCGAATAGAATAGGAGCCATTATTTATCATTTAGCAGCTACCGAAGCCTATTATCAAGTTTTTACTTTTGAAAAAAGAATGTTTAACAAAGAGGAAAACGAAAAGTGGCAAGTTGCCTTAAGTTTAGGTGATGAAGCTAGAGAGGAGCTTAAAGGAAAGCCAATACAATATTATTTGGATATTTATAACGAGGTTAGGCAAAAAACAAGAGAACTATTAAAAACCAAAGACGATAAGTGGTTTAAAAAGAAACGAAAAGGAATGAGCAATCATTGGGCTTGGTTTCATGTTATGGAGCATCAAGCAAATCATATGGGGCAGTTAGCTTTAATAACTAAGCGTTTACCAAAAAATTAAAAGAGGCCTTTTCGGCCCCTTTTTCTTTAACTTAATAAACCTTGATATTTGTCTTTATAGCCGAACAACACAATAATATTTAAAACAAGTAATATTAAAGCTCCAGCAATGCTTCCTGGTTCTAATGTGGCGTGAAATAATACTGCATTAATAGAGATGCTCATTAAAATGAGCGCCATAAGTGCTCCAAATTTATCTATAATAAGTGCTAATCCAGCAGCAATTTCAACAATGGCTACCAGTGTCATAACCTTTGCAGAAGCTAGAGCGGCAAAATAGGCGCCGCCTTCAGGAGACATATCTGCTCCTGTATCCATAAAATGAAAGAATTTGTTAAGTCCAAAAAAGAGAATAAATAGGCCAAGAAGTATTCTAACAACCATAAAAACTTTTGAATTCATAATGTAAAATATTAGTTAGTAATAACTTAAATATAAGAATAAATTAAGCTACTTGGTTGATTTTGAGATATTTCCTTATTAAAAGAGAGGTAAATCTTGCTAAATTGTAATACAATATCTACACAGCTGAAGTTTTTTTGTAATTTCATAACCAATTAAAAACCACTAACATGACTCAAATAACATCAATTACTCCAAATCGATGGACTATAGCCGAACGCATTGGCTTTAGATTTAGTTTTATCTATTTTCTTCTTTTTATAATTATTAAAAATAATGGCGCCTTTCCTTTCTGGAATTTATTAATGAAGTGGCCAACAGAGCTACTACAGAAATTCATTCCCTGGGTAGGTAAGAATATTTTAAATCTTTCATACGACATTACTGTTTTTACTAATGGTAGTGGAGATACAACATACGATTATGTAAGTGTGCTATGCATCTTTTTTGTAGCTCTAGTTGGATCTGTTATTTGGTCTTTATTAGATAGAAAAAAAGCGAATTACGCAAAGATGTATTATTGGCTTACAGTGGTAATGCGATTTTATGTAGCATTAATGCTTATAAACTATGGCTTGGTTAAGGTTGTTAAGTTACAATTCCCTTCACCTTCATTTTATAGGTTAATTGAGCCTTATGGAGATTCATCTCCAATGGGATTAGCATGGACCTTTTTAGGATTTTCAAAAGGATATAATTTGTTTATGGGAATCGCCGAAGTTGCTGCAGGTTTATTATTGTTTAGACGAACCTTGACCTTTGGGTTAATAATAACTTTAATGACCACTGCCAATGTAATGGCTGTAAATTATTTTTATGATGTTCCAGTAAAAATATTATCAACACATTTAGTTTTAATGACTACGTTTTTATTGTTAAGAGACTTTAAGAAGTTATGTGTTTTCTTCTTTACAGATCGTGCAGTTAGTTTGTCAGTAATTCGACAACCAGAGAAAGAAGGAGACAGATCTTTAAAACTAGTTTCTAGAATTGCCAAAGGTTTACTTATAGGCTATATAACGATTATGGCATTTATAAATTTACCGAGTTCTCAAAAACGTTATGGTACAAAAGCTCCTAAACCAGCATTATTTGGTTTATTTGAAGTAAATCATTTTACTATTAATGGAGATACCATTCCAGCCAATATTAATTTAAAAGAACGTTGGCGTTATATTGCTTTTGAACGTGTTGGTAGAGCTAACATCTATAATATGGATAAATCTAGATTAAATTTTAAATCTGAAATCGATACTATAGAACAAAAGGTTGTTTTTACTAGCTATAGAGATTCGACAGAGCAGTATACTATTAATTATATTAAAACCGATTCTACGTTAACCTTTGAAACTCTTTTTAAAGGAGATACTATAAAAGGAAATAGTAAACGACTAACTAAAGAAGATTTTCTGTTAATGAACAGAGGCTTTAACTGGATAAGCGAATATCCTTTTAACAGATAAAAAAAAGCGGCTTTTGCCGCTTTTTTTAATTTATGTTTACTCGTACGCCTTCACTATGACTACTAAATTCTGGAGCATACATACTTTGTATGGTAGTAATACCATTACTCATATTTCCGCTATTATTTACACGTAGGTCGTATTCGAATACATACACACCTTTTGGTAAATAATCGAAGAAGAAATTAGTAGCAGCATCCTTAGTACTTTCATAATACCCTAAACCATCTTGCCATTTATATTGCGATAATACACTTACTGGTTCAAAACCTGCAGCTCTCATATCTTTCATATGTACAAACTCCATGGCGCGATCACTTCTTAATTCAATACGCACACGAACCAGATCACCAATTTTTAGTTGAGTGTCTTTAGTGATCTCAGAAATTTGTTCTCCTGTATCAGTGTTTGTTTTTAGGAATAACTTTTTCTTTAATTGTAAAGGTGTTTCGGCAGATGTTATTTTATCCAAATCTTCAAAATATTGCCAATATAATCCACCCCAAGCAATGCCTTCACCTTTTTTAGAAACCGTTATATTAGCCATTTCAGGTTTAATGTCTTCTGTATTCCAAGAGGTTTTAAAATAACCAGTTCCAGCTTCTACTTTTACATTATCCAGTTTTGATGGCTCAACTTTAATGCTGCCAATCGTTACGTCTACCATATCAGTTACGCTTAACCAATCACTTCCTTGAAGTAGTAATGCATACACAGCTTCGGTTGTTGCTTTGGTGGTTTTCCAACGATTAGTTTGCTTGTTTTTAAGTAGCCATATTTTTAGATTGTCAATATCGTTAAGATTTCTCGTCGCACTTTCGTGCTCTGTCGAAATGACATTACCGACTTCAGAAAATGCCTCAATCATTAACGCTTGCGTTTCAATTGGTGCTTGATACCAATACCAAGAGTTTGTGTTCTCTTTCCAGTACATGCCTAATTCTTCACTAGTAATACTATTTTCTTTTAATGATTTTAAAATCTTACCAGCTGTTTTAGAATCTTCAAATCTGTTAGTTACTAATGCCATTAATCCTTTTGAGTATAATGAACGTTTCAACCAATACTTTTTGATCTGAGATAAATAATACTCCTGAATTTCTTTCACTTCATCTGAAGCTTTTATGTCTTTGTAGAAGCTTCGCATATACATATAATGTAGGTGTGTA
>JASBUG010000013.1 GCA_030148025.1 Flavobacteriaceae bacterium
GCCATTAAGGGTAAACCCTTAATTAACTTTTTTGAGTTTGCTTATGATAGATGTGAGAAGCTTAAAGATACTGTTACGCTATCCACTTATAGAAGCTATAAAAACAACATCGAAAAGTTTGAAAGGTTTATAGGGCATCGAGAAATAATGTTTGATGATATTACAGCAACAACCCTAAAAAATTATGCTTCGCATTGCAGTTCTAAATTAGGCAACAATAACACGACTATAAATTATGCGTTTAGAATCCTAAATTTAATGTTTAGAGAGGCTAAAAGCGAAGATTTAATATCCAATGAGCTTGTACCCTTTACCAAGTTTAAAGTAAAGAAAAATAAGACTACAAAACGTTATTTAAACGAAGAACAATTTGAAGCCTTTATCAATTTAGAGGTTCCACAACAGCATAAAGCACAAGTTATTAAAGATATGTTTATCTTTTCTGTTTTTTCTGGAGGGCTACGTTTTGGCGATGTTATCGAATTACAATGGAAGCATTACGATAGTAAAAACCACAGAATTACAAAGACGATAAGAAAAACGAAAAGACAGCATAGTATTAGAATAGGTCAAAAAGCAGTTGATATTTTAGAGAAATACAGAACCCAAGACCAAAAGCAAAACGATATAATTTTTCCATTTGCAAAAGTTGACGAGTTATATTTTAAAGATAGAGAACACAGAAGTTTAATAACCAATAGAGCAATTTCATTGAGTAATATGTATTTGAGCAGAATGGGTGAAGAATTAGAACTACCTTTTAATTTATCCTTTCATATTAGCCGACATACATTTGCTACCAGAGCGTTAAATAATGGTATGCGTATAGAGCACGTTTCTAAACTTATGGATCATTCCGATATTGGTATTACACAAGTGTATGCAAAAATTATAAGTAGTGAGTTGGATAATGCAGTAGATAAATACATCAATTAAAAAAGATAAGTATGTATAGCAACTTTCAAAACGATGAACCTAAAGACGTTTTTATTGTAGAAGAGTTAGAAAAACGTTTAGCAATAGAAGCAGTAGAATACAAACGCAAACTTGATGATGAATGGGAAAAATACACTTTTGACCCTATGTATTTTGATAACTTCATTTCTGGTGACTTATACAATGAGTTTTTAAAATCCTTATATGAAAGAATCAAGCCATTAAACGACTTTGAAATTAATAAATATCTGACATTATCAGTAAATCAATTTAAAACCCACACGCCAGAAAAAAGAGCTGAAGCATTTAAAAGACTATATCACGATACGTATTGGTTTCCAAATTATATGGAATACAAAGAAGAAACCTATTTATCTAAATATGCAATGCACGTTTGGAAACATTATAACAATCATTTTGAATTATTTAAAGAAGCTACAACAAATGCTTTAAACGATTTTAAAAGTGGTATCACATCTACATCTAAAAAAACATCTAAAGAATTAAAGAAAGATTTCAATTCTCTTATTCCTCAAACTAACAAACAAGATTATATTTTGCAGTTACTTGAAGATTTAAGTATAACGCTAAATGGCACTAGTATTTTAACACCAAGAAAAAAAGGTGCATTAAGGGGGGTGATTGAAGCATTAAGAGATAAGATGATAATTCCTAATATTGGTTTGTCGACCCTTTGTAATGTTTTCGCTAACAAAATAAACCTAGAATTAAAGTAAGAATTAGATGCGTCAACAACTTCTGAAAATTATAAAAAGGAAGCATTACAGTATATAAAAAACAAGCCACTTCACTAAAATACACTTGTTATAAGGGTAATATAAGGGTACTCTTATAGCTACCTATGTTAAAGGCAATA